>CAJINA010000084.1 GCA_905176665.1 Olavius algarvensis Delta 4 endosymbiont
GGACGACCGCGCGCCATACCCTGGTCTTCTTTTGGGGCCAGGGATGGCGCTTATCGTCTATCTCAAACTGTTTGGGAAGATCTTAACTTTTTCACGTTATGACTGCTGTAATGGCGTGCAAAACCAAATGGGAGGCCTGGTCCACTTAATTTAAAGTCTACCTGGCGTTTGTATTTGTTCCCTGTCGCATAGTTAATTGGAGAACATGTGGATGGTTTATCTTTGTCAGGGGAGGTTATAATTTCTGGTGCGGGATCACTAGAAAATGAAACGATACTCTTTAATGAATCTGGCCCGTCGGGATAGTTGTCGTCGGGGTTAAGTGTGCCATCATTATCATTATCAGCATCCACCCAGGGCATAACGCAACGTCTATCACCAGCTGGGCTGAAAACTGTTACCCAAAGGTCAACTTTTCCATTGTAATGTTTCCAGGCATTTACCTTCCATCCATTGATGGAAGGTGTATTATATTGCCCGGACCAGGTACTTGAATAAGGTTCTGCCAGCCTGACTATTTCGTCTAAATTATAGGATGATACGATGACTGCTTCGTTGGCACATTGCCAACAGTCCGGCGGTTTCGGCAATGTGCAATTTTGTGATTCGCCACTATAGGCCCATGTTGGATCACCTGGGAATGTCGGTACAGGTTCATAATACCCATTAGCATCAATCACACACCTACTATCACCAGCCGGACTGAATACTGTTATGTATTCATAGAAAGATCCATTGTATTTTCTCCATGCGTTTACCTTCCATCCATTGATTATCGGCGTATTATACATGCCATTATAGGACGCCGCACCAGCATTTTCTGCTAACCTTACTATTTCATTAAGGTTATATGGTGCAATGATGACTATTTCGTTAGAGCACTGCCAACAGTCCGGCGGTGGCTGGAGTGTACAATATTGGGGATTATCGTAGTATTCCCATTGGGGTTCAGCATAACCAGTGGTGGACATTAAAAGGAGTCCAATCGCTAACAACATCCCTTTTAAAATATAATGGATTCTACTGTCCGCATTACTACCTGATATATTAAGTGTCCTCACATACTCCCCCTAAATATGTCTATATATATAGCCGAATATTTACCAAGTTAAATGGCGGCAATATAAATTGCGCGAGCCGTACAAACAAGCGGGCCACAGGTCACCGAAACCGTTTATATAGATACAGTCGCATTTAAGTTTAAGTGTGCTCTGCGGTGCTTCCTCTAACCATACATTGCAATTAGGTATGCCCCTCACGCAGTTTAGAATCTAAATTTAGTTTGTTTGTTGGAATAGACTCGCGTTTTTACTTGGGTCCAGTGTCACCTTAAAAACAGTCATGGTATACGGTAATGTTGGAACAAATGTTTTACTAACAGTTAGTGATCAAACTCGCCCGAGAGTTGATCCGCGATATGCAGGTGGGAACTTGGTTGCCAGTAACCAAGTCGTGAAGAAATAAATCAGAATATTACTTTTTTGTCAATGGGTGGTTGATAGGAATATAGGTTGCTGATATTAATTTATTTATTGCCCAGTTTATTGTGCAGTTATGCACTGAACTTTGTGCAAAACTGATATTGTCGGGAGGTAATAGAATGGTTACCGGACAAAAAGATTATAGGAGTACTTCGGTAAATCACCCCCACCCGGCCTCCCTTGTCAAGGGGCAGGAGAAAATCTAATGACGGATCGTTGTCGCGTCAGGGCACCACTCCCACAAAAGTGAAAAAGGAAGTCCGCTGTATTTGCGAACTCCCTTTTTAATGATATGTTTAGTGTTCTGTATCGTCATCCGATCAATCGAATGACCATACCTCTGGATACCGGCCTTCGCCGGCATGACGACCTATTTCTCCGAACCTAACTAATTTGGTCTTCTATTTCTTAGAACACTTCTTCTACGCCATCTGGCTGTATAGAAAATGCCTACCAGCATCAAGGTTACCACCAGAAGCATGAGGACTGCCTTCTGGGCTGCAGTGGTGTGCAACGCCATATAACCGGCTGCCACTGCGGGAGCCAGGAGAATGCGCACAACCGCCCGTAGGGTGTCATGTTCGGCGATAAACGCCGCCACCGGCGGCGAGTACTGGTAGTAGGCCTTGACGAATACCTGCCCTGCTTTGCTGGGCAGCAGGTAGACATCCCGGAACTGCCGCAGGGTCTGGACATGCGGTTCCAGCAGGGAGCCATAAGCGGCCGTGGCAATGAAGCAACCGCCCCCACCGCCTGAGCCGGCCGCGGCCGTAACTGAACTGCCGCCGGAGGCGGGCGCGCCGATCCCGAAGGCCGACAGGTGGTCGACCCAGAAGGTCACCTGGCCGTTCACATAATCGGCCAGGATGATCTGGGATGCCGGAACGGGTGTGTAGCTGCGGCTGACCATAGCCGCCATGGAGTCGGCCTGGTAGATGACCATCTGACCGTTTTCCAGGGCACCTTCGGGAACCCCGGTCGTATCGAAGGCCAGGGTAATCTCGAAGCGCTGCAGATTGGTGTTGGAAACGGTCTCGCCGTCCACATCGGTCATGATGATTTCGACGATTTCAGAACCGGTGATCACCGCCCCGATGCCGGCCGCCGCCGGGTTGGCCTCGATCACGGCCACGAAGACCTTGTCAACAATTTCACCAATCAACCCGCCGGGCGGCAGATTGACCGACGCATTGCCTATGGTGACCGTCGCTCCGTCGATAACCGGATCTGTTAGCGGCTGCGACTGTGGTGCTGTAGAGGCTTTCACGTAGGTATGAACCAGCGTTTCCGGAGAACCGGTGGTTACATCGTTGTCCTCGGTAATGTCGACGTCCACGGTGAAGGTGAAGGTCTCATAGGTCCCATGATTGAACGTCCAAGCCTTGTTGACGTTGTCCCAAGCCAAAGTAAGGGGGCTGCCGCCCATCGTGACGTTAATCTGCCCGGCAGTTCCGGCGAATAACACCGGTGTCACCACACCAGCCTTGGCCGTGATAGACACATCCACGCTGTCGGGTACGCCATCGGCCGGGACACTTGTATCCGCCCCCGGCACCGCGCTCACCGTGATGATGGTCCGGGGTGTGAGGGTCAAATTCACTGTCTGGGGCAAAGGCCCGGTGATAGCGGATGATTCGTCATGATACCCTTTTTTATGTGCGGTTAAAGTGTAAGCCACCCCTGCTCCTACGTAAGCCAGGGGGACCGGCAGAGAGTAACTGCCATCGGTCGGGTTGACCAGGGTCCGGACCGGCTGACCGTCATTATCCAGGATGGGGGTTCCATCCGCAGTCGCGGATATCACCACCGCAGTGGTGTCTTCGAACGGCACGTCATCGCCGGTCAGGGTTGCCGTACCGTTGGTGGCATCCGTGTTGGGCAGTTTTTCCAGGGTCACAACTGAGTTCAGATCATCGCCGGTGACCTCTTTATCCACGTGGTTGTCGGCCGAGACGAAGAAACGGTAAATCACCCCGGGAATCTTCCGGAACGATTCGGCCTGGCCTGAATCGTTGGCGGTTGCATCGGAGAAATCGAAACTGCCATCCGCCGCCTGAATTTCCGTAGCAATGGACTGTTTGTGCTTGGCGGTTATTTTACCATTCGCCAGTGGTAAACCACTGTCGGATACAACGGTGCCCCCGTACACCAGCACCGGCACGACACGATGGTACAACGTCTTAACGATGTCCAGGGCCGCGGCTTTCAAACGGGTCACATCCGGGTCGCCCTGGGTGTCGTCCAGGGTAACGACCACCTGGAAGGTTTTCAGGGCCGGTATATTGGCTGTGAAATCAAAATTGTTGGCGGTACCGGTGGCACCGGCCACCGCAAACACGCCGCATTCGGCAGCAGTCACAACCTGCCCCTGTTCATCTACAGCACTGTACTCATAGACATTTGCCCCGGGCCCACCGAACACTCTAAACGTTGCCGGTGCATCGCCGCTCTCGTGATTACCCTCCAGCGGCGTTATCTTCATGGGAACGCGCACATAAAAAACAAAAGAACGCGTGGGGATACCACTGTCCACGACGGTAATTTTGTAAACCCCGGCACCGCGCGAATCAAACAGCAGGTCCGGATTCAGGACAACCGCGGTAACACCCGTTCCGGAAACACCGGCCACGGTATTCCCCTCCCAGTCCCGGGCCGACCAGTCATACTGCCGGGTCGGATCCGATACCGCCAGGGTCGCGGTCTGGCCCAGGGTCAGCAACGGGTAAGTATCCGGCTGACCGTCGGTATACCCCTGGGGGAGTGCCGGAATGGTCAGAAAGGGATCGACAATCTCCAGTTGCGTCGACTGGACGGTCGCAAATACAGGCGTGGTGGCATCGCTGAGCAATACCGGAAAGGCCAGGTTCAGGTCCGACCAGTTGGGATCAGCGTTATTGACGGTACCGATCAGTACCGGTAACTTGCCCCGGGTGTCGGTGCCGGCATCAAAAATCCCGTTGCCGTTGATGTCCGTGCCGTACCCGGCATCCGGGTTGAACAGCTCCGACTGGGTAATCGAAAAATTGAAGGTCGCACCCAGGAAGACGTTGTTGCGCACTGTAAAATAAACGGAGAAAAGTTCTACCTGCTGCGGGTCCGGGTGCGCACCGCCGTCATTGGTATTGAGAGCCACGCCACTGAGATAGACCTTCCCGGGTTCCGCCGCATTCTCGCGATGGGCGACTTTGAAATTCAAATTGCCGGCATTCACCAGCGCAAAGGTGACATCGCCGGTAGGGACGGCCACCGCATCGGCCGAAGTGGTTGGGGGCGTCAAAATGGCCGGATCGTAGTTCAGGGTTAAAGCACACCCGGCCACCTGGCTGCGATCATCCAGGATTATGTTCACCCTTACGATTTCTTCGGGCAGGAAAACACTTTTAGGGTTGTTATCCTTATCCGCCACTTCCAGCGAGAAGGTATAAGCAAAACCCAATCCTGGCATTGCTGCGATAATGGCCAGACATATGGATACGATCACAAATGAATGTTTAGAAAATTTCATATCTTCTCTCCAACTATAGCATTTGGAGTCTT
Source organism: Olavius algarvensis Delta 4 endosymbiont (assembly GCA_905176665.1). Lineage (GTDB taxonomy): Bacteria > Desulfobacterota > Desulfobacteria > Desulfobacterales > CAJINA01 > CAJINA01. The sequence goes on from CAJINA010000084.1 coordinate 5,019, forward strand.
GATCGAATGGTTAAGCATGGGCAATCCACGCGTTAACATATTGCCGGTCGTCGGTTAGCACTCAAAGCCCCGCTTCCTTGCGTGTGGCATAAGCGGCTTCTTGCAGGCCTATTTTGTTATCACCATTTATATCAATCCCAGCCGATACGCAGGCCACACAAAAATCCGGCCCGGCACCTGCGGCTATCTGCAAGGCGGCAACCGAATCCGCGTCACCTACGGTATTGTCGCAGGTCACATCCCCCGCAGCGGTCCCGGTGCTGCAAAGGGCAAAATGGGTATTCAGTTTACCGCCGGACAGCACCTTGCCCGACAGGGCCGGAAGCCGGGTGGCAGTGTTCAAGATTGCTGCTTTCAGTTCTGAATAGAACCAGCCCGGCTGGCGTGAAAGCATAAGGCCCGCGACACCGGCCACGAACGGTGCAGACATGGAGGTACCACTTTTATAGCCATACCCGCTGTTGTTCACCGTGGACAAGATGCTGACGCCGGGTGCCATCAGGTCCACACTGGCCGCACCAAAATTCGAAAAGCCGGCCAATCCGTCCGACTGATTGCCGGCGGCCACAGAAATAATGTTCTCCAGAACGTAGCCGGAAGGATAATGGGGGGTCAGGTCGGTATCCACGGGATTGCCGTCATTGTCGACGCCATTGCCTGCCGAACAAACCGCCAGCACACCGGCATTGCGCAAAAGGGTAAATGCCAGGTGTTCGGATGAACTGAAGCCTCCCCCCCCGAAACTACAATTGACAACCCGGGCACCGTTTTCTATGGCGTACACAATTGCATTGATCACATCGATGGAAGCGATTGAATCGCCACCATCGGGAAGCACTTTCAGGGGCATGATCTTGACGTTCCAGGCCACCCCGGCCACGCCAGTGCCGTTATTGCCGCGGGCGCCGATGATGCCTGCGACGTGAGTACCATGATTGCCTGGATCCCCATCAGCAGGATCAGCGTCGTAGTCTGCAAAATCCCAACCCCGGATGTCATCCACATAACCATTGGCGTCATCGTCCAGACCATTACCGGGAATTTCGTTGGAATTTACCCAGATGTTGGAAGCCAGATCCGGGTGTTGATAGCGAACCCCGGTATCGATCACCGCCACCACAATATTGGTGTTGCCGGTGGTAAATTGCCACCCCCCGGAGGACCGACTGGCAGTGTGACCCCACTGGAGTCCAAAGAATGAATCATTCGGTGTTACGTTGATATACCGCCGGGCGTGGCGTTCGGCCATCTCCACCAGACCGGACGACTGATAACGGGCAAGGGCTTTTTCTTCGTTCCAGCCCGATCGCAAGCGGATCCTTTCCAGGCGAAGCGTTGGAACCCGGCTGAGGACTTTACTGCCCAGAGCGGCATGCAGAGCCGCGACGTCCTTTGCATCGGCATCGGTCCGCAACTGCACCAGAAGCTCACCCGGAAAGTAGGCTGGCCGTTTTACTCCTTTGGAAATCGTTTGAACCGGAACAGATGGTATCGCAGCTACATTCTCCTTAAGTACCGGTTCACTCCTTACTGCCTGACCCGGTGGCACCTGGGTTGGATGAACCCCGTCGGGGTAGACACCTGCCTCGGTAAGCACATAGACCTTTTCTTCGGGGTGGTACGTATACACGAAGGCCCGATGGGCAGACAGCCGTTTGAGCGCTTCCTCGATGGTTACATTAGCTGCAGTTAGAGAAACAATCTCATTATATCCGCTACTGGATTCAGCGGTCCTGATCACCACACCGGTGCGGTTCGTAATTTCTCCCAGCAGGCGATATAGAGGAACCTTGTAGGCCCGGATCGTAAGCCGTCCTGACTGGAATCCTATTTCGAGCGAACCATCGACTTGCGACGTAGATGCGAGCGGATTATTCCCACTTGGCAACAATAGGCATAGTGCTACCAGCCAGATCAACAGCGTGCGGTTTTGTCCCACCGCCGTAGTCTTCCTGGCTTTACGGCTTACGGAAAAACCCTTTGAGTCGCAGTGTAATCCGGGACTATTTCTGGTTTGCATGGTTCGCATATTCTTAAAAGTTCAATTTACGGTCTGTCTCTTTACATATTCAGACCGCCATCAAGTATAAAAAACCCTCTTCGATCTATTCCAGGGCCGACTTCGTCAACGGCAGCTGCATGGCCGGGTCTCCAAAGAAGTTATAAATTTTCGGCAGCAGGCTGTCGCCGGTTTGCTGGCGATATCGCTGCAGCGCCTGCGTCACAGCATCACCGACGCGGGTCTGCTGGTCGACAAACACCGCCCTAAACAGCTCGGCCGCCAGGGTTTTGGCATTGTGATTGACGGATAGCCCGGCCGAAGACCAGACCGCTACGGCCCCGCCGCCGGCACGCAACACTAAACTTTCACTGAGAGAATCAAAATTCGGGAGCTCAAAGCGCCCCTGGATACAGCTGAAAAGTGCTGCAATGGGCAGGCGGGTGCCGTTAATCAGGGTATCGACATCCTTTGTACCGCCCGGCTGAAAACTGTGTATCAAGAGGCCCTCGTCGGCCAGACGGTCATACCCGCCGTGGCCGATATAGTTGATTAAAAACGCCCCGCTGTCGAATTTCAGAAAAAGGGCATTGCGCGAATCCGCTATGGACGTACCCGGCGGATCATCGATATATATTTTTGAAACCGCGTAGGTGCCGGGAACCAGGCCCGCCACGGCATCGCTATCGGTGGGGAAGTCGTTGCCGGACCCACCATCCGCATCGTCTGACAGCATCAAAACCTGTTTTTGCCAATCCGCGCGGGGCTGGGTCTCGTAGGCGATGATTTTGCCGACAACCGTTGCCAGTTCAGTGGTGTCGGCTACCGGCAGCCGTCCAATGGCCATTTCCGGAATGCCATCGTCACCGTCCAAATCTGCAAACCGGTTGTCCGAACCCCGGAGACCGTTGGGTGTAGTGACCAGAAGCGGTGGTATCCGGTTATCCCCGGTTCCGTAACCATTTCTGAAATCATTGGTACCGTCTCCAACCAGGACCACGTACCGAGGCGGTGCCGACCAGTTGCCATAAGCATACGCGAGGAAATCGCGAATCGCTTCCGGATCGAAAATCCCATCGTTGAATTCATCCATGATGTCTTCCAGCGCCACCACCTGAGCGGTCAAGCCCTGGGACATCCGGTGGTCCACAAGCTGCTGAATGGCCGTCTCTCCGGCAAAGGCCTGCGGCACGATCAATACATACTCACCATAGATGCCGGTATCGCGAAGCGTCGACGGCGAATGCACCTGCAGATCCGCCTGGACCAACGTGGTTGCGCTGTTCAAGTTCGCAGCCAGGTAGACGGTGGCGGTCGTCTCCGGTAAGAAACTCACCCGGTTCGAGCCGTCCGGATTATCCACTGTGGTGGCGGTGACCCGCCGGGTTTTATACGGATCCGAAATGTCGAACACATAAACAGCCGGGTCTGCAAACCCCCGCACGGAGACTACCGGGTTGCCGTCACCGGCCAGTTTCAGACGGTTGCCAACCGACCGGTAAAAGCGCGGATAGGTCACATCAAAGGAATCCACGATAATAATGCTCTCGCCGATGCCCGTATCCGGGATGCCCACCACGGTCAGGTTGTTTACCCCTTCATTGAGCAAGGCCGCATCAAACGCCAGCGTAGCGCTTTTGGGTTGGATGCCGTCCCAATAGACGTCACCGATCACCGTGCCGTTCATATAAACCTGAGCGTGATGGTCCAACGCAGCGGCCAGACTGCTCCCTCCATAGAGAAGCACGGTTACCTGCGCGCTTCCGGCCCCGGCAGTCGTATCCACATCCTGTATCGTAAAATTGGTGGCCCAGGTGTGATCGAACGCGCCGAAACCAGGCGGAACGCCGCTGGCAATGAAATCCCAGATCCAATAATCGCCCCGGGGATCCGTGGTGTAGTCTTCTATGGAAAACAGATCCTGTTCGAAATGCTCCGTGGATGCAAATACCCCTTCGTTTGAACTGGGCGATGGACCGGGATCCGCAGATGGAACCCCACGCAAGCCCGCTTCTACATGCTGCAGGTAGAGGGCTTCGCTCAGGCCCACCGCACCGTCCCCATCGATATCCGCCCGCCAGACCAGATCGCCGGCCGGTATGCCCGTGGGCCTTACGCCGGCAAGGATCTGCAAGGCCAGATCGGCATCGACTCCATCGCTGAGGCCGTTGCCGTCAATGTCTCCGGTGTTGGCATGGGTGGGCATCACCACCCCGTCTCCCTGGGTCAACCAGTAGATGTTGTCACGGGTAAAGATTGAATTCGCGGCCCAGCCGTAAAAATAAAGCCCGGTATCGCCTGGTGCCGGCATGTTAGGCACGGCCAATCCCCGATTGGTAAGCGACAGCTGGCCCTGCTGGATCAGGCTGATAATTTCCGCCGTGGTTTTCCCAAAGTGGGAGGCCATTAAATTGGTGGAGAGGAAATAGAGATTGTCGGCGGCCACCGTAATTTTGATGACATCACCCGGTGTAATGGCCGCCGGTACGGCCGCAAATGATGCAAACAACATCGGGCTGGCGGCCGGCAGGGCTAAGGTGGAATTATGGGGTGTGTTGACATAATTCGACCCCATAGCGCCCAGGTAACTGTAGCGGTCATTGGCCCCCACAGTGACGGTGAAAGGCCCATAGGTCCGTCGATCCCCGTCCCTTTCGACTTCCACCAGTTGATACGTATAGGTTTCGCCCGCGACAGCGGACGCGTCTATGTATCGATAGATCCCGCCCAGTGGTTCAACCAACAGCCCCAGGAGCAAGTCGTCGTTGACCGGTTCGAAAAGACCGCTGCCTGCATTTAAACGAAATAAATGAAATCCATGGGTACCGACCTCCGAAGCCGTCTCCCAGGCCACGACCACCTGTCCATCTTCACTATACGCCTCGAAATGGGTGAGGATGACCACGGTCGCCACAGCGGCGACCTCCGTTGATTGATCCCGGGCATCCCCGGCGGCGTCCACGTAACTCAATTGCAGGTTCGTGCCCGGACTGCCCGATGCCACATAGAGACGATCCGGATCGCTGTTGGTGCTTTCCAGGAGCAGTTCGTACCGAATCCAGAAGTTGGTATTGGTGAAGATGCCGGTATTGGGCCCGGTTTCCGTCAAGGTCACATCTTCGGTAAGCCCCGTCTCCGGGTTGATCAGCTGGGTCACAATTGTCTCCGCAACAGCGGGATTCGTGTTCGAAGCCGGATTATTCGCCAGTGGGTTGGTATAGGCAAAATCGCCGGTATTGGGACCGGTCTCATAGAGCGTGGCGGTAACGGTATCGCCGGTATCGGTGTTTTCAACTGTAACGGTAACGGATTCCCGGACGTTGGGATCCACATTTTTATCCGGATCATAGCCCCGCAGGTATATCTCATTGCCGGTGGTCCCCGAATAATCGAACGTTGTCCGGCTGACGCCGTTGACGTCCGTAAAATCCGCCAGCCCGATGCTGCGGACATCGATGGTGACGGACGACTCAGCGGGATCCGGGAAAAACGCGCTGCTCGCGTAAACCGTGTTTGTCACCGGCCCTGTATTCGAGGGGTCGGTGAGCGTGACCTGGTAGGTCACAGTCATTTGTTCACCGGGAAAGAGTAAGTAGCCATCGGTGTCCAGCACCAGATCGTCCGGCGGGTTGCCGGGATTGGTCTGCTCCAAAAACAACCCGGAAAAATTGATTCCCTGAACCCAGGCAACAACCTCCTGCCCACCACGCCGGCGCTCTAAACGAACCGTGGTGTTATCCACATACCGGGCGGACCACATGGGCCGGGGATAAGCATTTCCCGTGCCGTCACACCCATTATACGACAGGGCCATCCGCTGCCCGGAGGCCGAATCGACCGTCAAGTCCACAATCAAATCATTGACATTACCATAGGGGTAGAACCGGTGATCCACATCGATGTCCGCATTGGTCAGGGCATAGACCGTGAAATCGACATCGTCGGCGTTGTCCATGCCCACGGCTACGGCGTTTCCAGCCACGGTCACCCCGTCACCCAGGGTGATCAACACGCCCTCAGAGGCATCGCCGATACCCTGGTCGTCGGTATGGCCGGTACCCCACACCCAGGTATTGGCCGGATCGACTGCCAGGGGCAGAGCTACTGAGGTATAATCAGACGTTTGATCCGCTTGGGCGCCGCCCACCCCCGGCACGTCAACCCGCACCTGCTGCACCGTCCAGTCGCCGCCCCATTCCACAACCATTACCGTGCTTTCGGCGGCGCTCAGGGTTGCGCCGCCGGCATCCCGGGACCAGTTGATGGTCGGGGTGCCCCCGGGCGCCGTAGGCCAGATGCGGGCGTGGCACACTTTGGTGTCCCGACTGTCGCCGTCGGCTGTCTGGCATCCAGCACCGTTGAAACCACCCAGCAGCATGACCTGGTTGATACTCGTCCAGGTTGTCGGCCCTTCGGTGCCCGATAAATCTGCGTTGGGGTGGGACACAAGCCGCACATCCCGCAATTGGAAGCCATCGGGACTGGTCGGCTCCAGGCATTCCACAACCGTCACGACACCCACCCAGTTGGTGCCGCCGACATTACTACCCCGGGTGAGCTGCAGTTCATCCGTCGGCACCAGGTCAGTCAGTTCGCCAGTGCCAAAGGGATCCCCGCTGAGGGCCACATAATTCACGTTCGGTCCCAGGTTGGCATTGCCATTGCCATCACTGCCCTGGATAACAACAAAATAGTCGGGCTCCAGATTCTGATCGAGAAGCAGGTTATACGTGGTTCCCGTAAACAGGCCGGCATCGATGAAATACTCGGTAACCCGGAAGATCCGTTTGGGGGCGGTCACGAAGGTACTGTTGGGGATATAGGCATATTCAGGCGGCAGCGGGTCAACCACTTTCACATTGACTACCGGGCTCAAGCCGTTGTTGGTGACAACCGCCGTAAAGGTAATCGGATCGGTGGCATCCGGCTCACCAGGGTAATAGGGGCTGGGCGCATCCGAACTTTTCACCACCTGAAGCTGGGACACGTAGACCGTATCACGGGAGATGTTATTGGACGGGTGGTTCTCACCGTCACCAAGGCTCACCGTGGCTTCATTTTCCACACTCGGCACGGCATTGCTGTCTACGGCAACCGTCAGGACGATATCCTCACTGTCACCCGCATACAGGGTTCCAGCGCGGGTCCAGACCACCGGGTTGTCGCCCGGACTGGCCGTGGTGGACCAGGCCGCCCCATAGGTGCTCGACACATAGGTCAAACCCGTCGGCAGGGTGTCTGTTACCGTGACCGCACTGAGTTGATCATCAGGCCCGAAATTGGTGACTTTCAGCGTGAATTCGTGATTTTGCCCAACGGCAAAATTGCCTTCATGACTTTTGTTGATCGCCAGATCCGCACCGGTGGTGGGCGATTCCTCAAGGGTACCGGTACCGGTGGCGGTGACTTCCCCCTCGGTGCCTTCAGTGGCCTTCACTGTGGCCGTCCAGTTACTGGCACTACTGCCGCCCGGCACGGTATAGGCCAATTCATAGGTTTTGGTCGCTGCCCCGGAATCATTGGCCAGGGTCATGGGGGCATTGGTCAGGGCCACCAAACCTTCCGAATCCACCAGGCTGAGGGTTGCGCCGGTAATATCGTAGCTCCCGAACGGGTCGCTGACCACCGAACGGGTGTAGAGTGTCTGCCCGGGAGAGGTATACAGCAACTCGGTCCCGCCGGGGTAGGCCGCGTCGTAAAACTTGACGCTGTCGACATCAATCACATTCTTGGAAGTCAGCTCCACCCGTGAGTTTTCAGCCGCCACGGAGTAATTGGTAAAGACATGCATGTCCGGGGAACCGGCGTTCGCGTTGGTCTGAGCCACCGTTACGGTTACCCGGGAGCCGGCGGTGAGATTGATGTCGCCGCTCACCGGGACATTGAAAACTTCCGTGGAGACAGAGGGGTTGTCCAAACCAACCGTGCGGGCCACCGATCCCATGGTCAACACCGTATCACCGGCGCTGGCCAGGGTCACTGTCACGTCGTAGTCGCTCACCCCAAGATCCTGGGCCCGCAGGTTCAGGGCCACGCTGATCACACCGGCCGTACCGTCAAGGGTTATCGCCTGCTGGGTGGCCGGCGCCAGGGTCCAGGTCTGGGAACCGCCATTGCTTACCGCTACAAAATTTTCAAGGGGCGGCGGTGTCCGGGAAAGCGACTGGTCTTCATACAGGTACAGGGGCTTGTTACCGGCTGCGGGTGTGGGCGGAGCCGATACGATCAGGGTCGGTGCATTCACGGTGGCATTCGGCCCCTTGGGGTTGTCGATATCGGCGGTGTTGTCGATGATCTGACCCGCCAAAGCGCTGGCATCCACGGTCACATTGTAAATGATAAACCGGCTCTGTAAAGGCGGAACAGAAAATCCGCTTACCACCATTAAACCGGTCCCTGAGTCATAGGTATTGGTGGCTCCGGTCGGGACACTGACCCACTCGAAGCTGGTGCGGTCGAGGGGCAAGCCCTGGATGGTGTCGTCCACGGATACCTGGGGCGCCGCCCGGTCGCCGATATTGAGCACTTCAATCGTGTACTGAAGCTCATCCCCGGGTTCGACGCTGCCGCCGTTGAGATCCTCGACGGTTTTGGTGGACTCGGAAAGGTCGGGATATTTGGCCGAAAATGTCTCTGAATCGGTGTTATTGGCCGCCCCACCGATGACTTCTGTCGTCGTCGGCGTGACGGTGACCCCCTGGGTGAAAGAGCGTGTATCGTCGCCTTCATAGTCATCGACATCGACAGTCACCACGAGATCCGGCAGGGTCTGGCCGGCTGCCAGATCCGTGTCATTGATGCAGGTGATGTCCTGCCCCACCACGGTACACTCCCAGCCGCTGGGATCGCCGGTGGTGGGCCACGACAGATAGGTGAGGCCGGCCGGCAGGGTGGCATTTACAGTAATCGTACCGGTTTCCGTACCGGGCCCCAGGTTGGACACCTGGGCAATGTAGGTGTTGGTCAGGTCATGTGCAAAGAGGCTGATGTCAAGCAAATCGATGGTCAGATCGACCCGGTTGTCGCCGGCGGCATACACGTAGATATCTTCATCATCCTCTGGATCGGCAAAATCCGGGGTATCCGCATCCTGGGCCGCAAGTCCGTCATCGTCAACCACAATGGTGGAAATGCCGGCCGTGTGTGAGGCGCCGGCAGTGTTGTCATACGTGCCGGCCGTAACCCCGGCTCCGACAGCCACGGTTAGTTCCAGTTCCACCCATCCACCGGCGGGTACACTCCAGTCGCCGAAGGTCAAGTTGGTATCACCCGGATTCGGCGTGGTGGTGAGGCTGACGTAACCGGTCGGGGTCACCCCGGCAGATACGGTCACGGAAGCAGACGCAAAGGTGAAGCCGGCACCGATGCCGGTCAGGTCATCGGTAATCTGCACCGCACTGGCGGTGCCGCCGCCGGTGTTCTCCACTCGGATCGTGTACACGGCAGCGGTGCTTCCGGCCACGGCACTGGCGGTCACCGCATCCTTGTCGATGGTCAACTGGGCAGCGGTAACCGTAATGTCTTCGTCATCTTCCGGGTCTTCTCCGGCCGGGGTATCTGAATCCTGCCCGACCGCCCCTGAATCGTCCACGATATAGGGGGGACTGGCGCCGACCACCTCGGCCAGGGCGGTGTTGTCGTAGGTAGCGGCACCGGCAGTTTCGGCAACGGTAGCGGTGAAGATAATTTCAACCCGTTCGTTCGAGTTCAGAGACATGCTTTCCCACACAGGAGCAGTAGTATCCGAGGCATCCAGGGTATAGGACAGCGGTGTCCCTCCGGGATAGACGAGCACGCTGTCCGTGCTCGTATAGGTAAATCCCGGCGGCAAAGGATCCGTGACACGGATATTGGACACCGGCGCGTTGCCGGTATTGAACACTTTTATGAGGTATTGAACCGTATCGCCCGGCGAGATGGTGTCGACCTGGCCACTGGCGCGCTCTTTATCGATTTCCAGGGCATAGAGGTAAACCGTGACATCCTCGTCATCTTCCGGATCCGCGCCTTCAGGGGTCCCCAGGTCCTGCGCGGTGGTGCCCTTATCATCGACGTCAATGGCCAGCGCGCCAAAAAAACCGGTCACGTCGGCCCGGTTGTCGTAGGTCCCCGGAGAGACGGTGCCGGCCACGTCCACCTGAAAGGTCAACTCAAGCCAGGCATCGGCCGCCAGGGTCCACTCCCCCCACTCCGGACTGGTGTCCCCGTTGGGCGGATCGATCACCAGGGTCCGCGTGACCGTGGCACCGCCGGAATCGTCGCTGTCCACGAAGGTTGTGGAACCGCCGACAAAGGTGAAGCCCGTGGGCAGAAAATCTTGGACGCGCACTTGGGTCACATTGCTGTTGGTGATGTTTTCAACTCGAACCGTATAAGTTGTCTGGCCGCCCTGGGAGACCTTATCGAATCCGGCGGCCACATCTTTGTCGATGGTGACGGCAGTCACATTAATAAAAGCGCTGTCAAAGGGCGTGAAGACCTGGCTACCCCCAAGGCGGCATCCCACGGCCTGGGCCCGGGCTTCGTAGGTGCCGATCGCCGGGGCGGAACTGGTCTGGATATCGAAGGTAATGGTCAGTTCCTCATCGGCCAACATATTCAAACCGTTGAGGATGCTGTTTGTCCACTCCAGGACCTGCAGGCCGCCACTGGTATAGGTCACCGGGTCGGCCGCACCACCGGTAATGGTAGAACTATCGGGTAATGTTATGGTGACGGTCCCGGGAATAAAACTCCAGTCGGCGGGCAAAAGGTCGGTGACCGACACCCCGTTCACCGGAAAATCGTCGGTATCCACGGTCAGGGTGACGGTAGACACTTCACCGGTAATCGGTCCCACCACGGAAGGCGTGATGGCGTGGTCGATGCTCAGGGTCACGTCAATCCAGTCCCTGGGGAAGGGCAGCATGGGCGCGCCCAGATCCAGGTAAGGGTTGAAGGGGTCGCTCACATCCGGATCGATCCCCCAGGCCACGGCCAGAGGGCCGCTGGCGCTGATGCGCATACCGCTGTTGTCATTATCGCTCAGGTCCCGAAACGTCATTGATTCGAGCCGATTCATGACGTTAGTGACATCATTGATACCGTCGCCGTCCAGATCGACGTTCACCGTCGTTTCATCGTTCACGGCCGTAACAACCGCCGGAGAACCGTTGAGGGACAGGTCGTTGGAACCGGGCGCCCAGCCGAGGTAGTACTCATCGGTCAACAGGTTGGCCGGTAAAAGCGTAAACCCCCCAGTCCATGCTGGTCGATTCGGTATCCCCGGAGCCGATGGCCCAGAAAACATCGTCCGATTTCAGGTACACTGCGGATCCGGACGGAACGAACCGGTTGGCTGCGGCAGCGTCCGAGTAGGCCAGGGTTTCTCGGGAGGGTACCGAGAAAACACCCGAGCCGCTGCTATCTTCGTATGTGACAATGATGGGGGCCAGGTTGGGATTGTAGATGTACAGGTCGGTGTCATAGCCCCCTCCGGAGCCATCTCCATTTACCGGATTGTAATATTCGTTGTCCCACAGGTTGTCCGGCACAGCCACATACCCGCGCATTTCGAAATGGCCACGCGAATTGGCCACGATAAATTGGACCTGCACTGGTTTCTGGGAGATGATGCGCGTACCGGCATCGATATGGTACCGGGTCGTGGTCTGCCCCCGATCGAGGGTATCGATCTGGTCGACGGCCCCATACCCGCCTCCTCCGTCGGGCTCGTCGATCTGGACCTGGTTGTTGTCTTCGGTGGACATGACCAGTACGTAGGTCTGCTCAAAATCTTCGTATCCTTTGGAAGCATCCAGGTCCTCGCCCACCGGAATCGTGTATTCGGTTAGAAACGGTTTGATGGGATAGACTTCCCAGGAGAGGGCAAACGTGGTCAGGACAACCGGATCGCCCGGCCATAAGGTCCGGGAAACCGCCACCGAGTTGCCGGCCACATAAAACCGGTCGGCCCCGTCGTAGTAGAGCTCGGTCCGGGTCGCCGGCCGGGCAGTCACCGGCACCAGTTCAGCCGGATTGCCTACGCGGTTTTCCAGATTGAGGAACTCCCCGGCCTGGAGGGTAAATTTCTCGTCGTAGGTATTCTCCGGATCATTGGGATCGAAACCGTAACCGTTTTCCCAATGATCGTAATACACCGTGGTATTGTTACCGGAAGCGGTGATTGAAATGATGCTGTGCATACGGTCAGCGGTATTGTCGAGATAAAGGGGCGCGCCGGCCTGATTGTCGATATCCACCTGAATATTCCAGATCTCATCTTCCGGACCGGGGATATAGTATTCCGAGTAACCGCCGAAAATAGCCGCTTGAGCTGAATAGAGTGGCAGCAGGAGCAACGCGGCCAGCAGGAACAGGCCGAGGCGGTAGCGGCCATGGTGCCGCCGCGCAACGCTTTGCCAGGTACTGGCAGCGGACCGGCGCCGGCCTGTGTTCATATGCAGTCTATCTATGTTCGACTCTTTGAGCATGTAAGTAATCCAATGACAGCAATTTCGTATTTATGCATTCTTCTTACAGCATCCGCGCATGTATAGGTGCCTTTGGTTCCGCCGGGCTCAGCGGCCCCGTCCAACAGCCCGGTTTGTTCACGAGTGTCCGGTTACCGGGGCCAAAGGCGCTTTACCGACAGCATATTTCAGCAACAGTAAAAACCGCCGAATGTAAAACCTGCCGCGCGAACATTCGGCCGCGTCGGGGAAACCCTGTTTGACGATTTCCGGTCGGGGAAATAGGGTCTCCCAGACCAGATGCCACCGGCCGCGCTGCATACCGGCTGGAAAAAGCACCAAGGTGGCCCACTCCGGCAAACGACCTGATTGCTTTCTGCGCCGCAGCACCCACTTTTCAATTGTCGAGAGGTCCTGCTTTTGCAGAAAATCAATCGCGATGTCCGGCAACGGCATTTCTAAAAGATCGTCTAAAAGGTACAGAATCTGGGCCAGCGTCCGCGACTGACCGAGGACTTGCGCACGCTCAAACAGTTTGCGCCAGTCAGCAGTCGTCATGTCAGACACTATCAATTGAATATCCACCAGCCAAATAAGGCGTTCCAGATTGTGCTTAAGCGCATGCAGGCCAAGGTAAAGCACCTGGTCGTATGGGTTCAGGCGGCGAGCCGGTTGATCGGCAATCTGAAAGCATTCGGCTTCCCGGAATAGTTTTTCCTGCGCAACGGCTAATAGATGCTGCCGGGCTTTAATGCGATCCGCCCACAAAAGATGTGTGTGGATATCGAAAACCACCGCCCCCTTTCTGAAGGTATGCGGATAGAGCTCGTCAGGAAGGTAGCCAAAACTGTGCAGCAGCCGACTGAACGACTTGAAGTGTGCAGGTAACACCCACATATCTATATCGTACATCGGCCGCTGGCCCGGAGTCTGGTAGACATCGTTTTGCAGGCTGATTCCCTGTAAAAGGACCACCGATAGATCCCGGGCGGCCATTTTTTTCAGAACCTTGGTCAACTCCGCCTCGAGCCGCAGTTGGTTCTGAACCGCGTGATAATAGGTTTGTGCAAGCCGTCGGTTGAGGGCTTCATCCAGTAAACCGAGTATCCTGGTTTTACGCATGTACAGATAGAGCAGACCGGCCATACCTTCCCGAACAGCACGGTAAATGAGTCCATCCGCTTTGTCCAGGGACGCCAATCGCCGGTGAAGGGGCCGTCCACGCGGGCCGCCTGTTGTCAGTTCATTTGCCAGGGCGTTGAGTATGTAATCGTGGTCTCGGTCCATCTTTTTATTATCCTGATAGAGAGTGTAGCGTTTCTCTGCATCAAAACCTCATTATAAGTACGCAATATCTATACCGCAACATACGGTGTCCGTCTGTATTCGCAGGAACAGCCACATTTTTAAACAATGCCGCTATTTCGGCTTGATGGTATTCAAGTTTATCTGGTTTAAAATCGTAATTGCATCACTGAATACTATATTTTGTAGTCCCCGTTTTCTCAACCTACAACTTTTAGTAGTATATCCCGTCACAATCTTATCTCCCCTGTAACTAATCGTATTTAATATAAATTGAATTACAAGCCCATTGAGAGGCACGCTTTGGGGCAGAAACTGCCAATTCCTGTACATTCACATTGTTCCAGTGGTCGGCGTGACACACTAAAAATTAGAGGGCAATTGATCTACCAGAATGCCCCTATGCTTTATTCGCTGGATTTATATTTCATGGTCCTATGCCGCGAGATATCCAGAAAACGCCGTCAAGCTCGCTCAAATGATGTTCAATGGAATTATCGTATATAAAATCTGATACTTATATATCATTAGGGCAACACCAACACAGAACTCGCACCATTAAACCATTTAATAGCACTATTAAAAACATTAACACCCCTGCGCGGTAGCCCCAGCAAGTTGCCTTACCTACAACAATTGGATTGTATGGCCACCGGATCGGCTTCAATAATAGTTTAGCATTGAAAATAGATCCTTAGGTGGAGTATAAAATTTATTAGATTGGCAAAACTCGCTAGATATGAGGTCAAGATGCCAAAGCACCTGGAACATCAGAAAACAAAGTTCACACAAAATGCGGACATCGTCAGGCGGGCCATAGCGGATGAGATTATCCTGGTTCCAATTCGTGGTGAACTGGCTGATATGCAGCGGCTTTTCGCACTGGATGAAACGTCTGATTTCATCTGGCAGCGCTTGGATGGAAACCGGACAGTCGGAGAGATTCACTCCGCCATTTTGAATCATTTCGATGTGGCCGCCGATCAGGCGGCCATGGATTTGAACGATTTCATCCAGGCGTTGTTGGAAGCCGACTTGATACATGAGGTAGCGTAAACGTGGACTGTCCGGAAACCAAGACCCTCGCCAATGGGAACTTCACCCGAACGTTCAGCCGCAAACTGGAGGCGCGCCGGATCCCGATTTCCGGCAGCATTGCTCTGACCAATCGCTGTAATTTGCGGTGTGTGCATTGTTATCTTGGTGGGGAGGCACCATCTTTCAGGGGCGGCCATGGCAAAGAATTGAGTGCCAAAAAATGGATGTCGATCATCGATGAGATTGCCGCAGCCGGCTGTCTGTACTTGCTTTTTACTGGTGGCGAACCTCTGCTGCGCAATGATTTCAAACAGATCTATTCCCATGCGAAGCAAGCGGGTATACTGACCTCTGTATTTACCAATGGGACCCGTTTCACTCCGGCCACGATTGAATTGTTTAGGGATCTTCCCCCCCATGAACTTGAAATAAGCCTATACGGCATGTCCGCATCAACTTACCAGACGATTGCCGACAGCTCAGGTGGCTATGCAAAATGCCGAAGCGGCATTGAGCAATTGCATGCAGCGGGGATTAAATTCAGCTTAAAAACCATCCTGATGGCCGAAAACCAGCATGAATTTCACGCAATCAAGGATTTAGCCCGTCGATATAACGCTGATTTTCGTTTTGATGCGGCCATCTTTCCCTGCCTGGACGGAAACCAGGCCCCGCTGGCCCACCGGGTTGCCGCCGAAAAGGCCGTCGACTTAGAGTTGGAAGACCCTGCCATGCTTGATCGCTGGCGTGACTACCTGGAGCGCCATGGCGACCTGATGGCCTTTGATAAACTTTATAATTGCGGTACCGGCTTGACCTCGTTTCACATCGATGCAACAGGCAACCTTATGCCCTGTGTCCTGGTCGATACGGTTACATACAATCTGTCGGACGGCTCCTTTCAAACCGGCTGGCAGGAGGTGATCCCGCGGATCCGCGAAATACGGGTTGACAAAGAAGTAGAATGCGCTCAGTGTGATAAGCGTCTGCTGTGCGGTCTGTGCCCGGCGTTTTTCAACCTGGAAAACGGGTCGGCGGAAACCAAGTCCGATTACCTGTGCGCCATGGGTCATCACCGTTTTAGCACCATTTTTGGGTTACAACCAACAGGAGGGCATGATGTCCAAGGATGAGCATAAAAAATCCGATAAAAAAGCATATCGGAAACCGCAACTTCGGACCATTGAACTGGTAGCCGACGAGGTCCTGGCCGTGGGCTGTAAGGTTCAAAATGGAGTCGCGGGCTTCGACAACCCCAAAGCAAGTTGTGCCTTGCCGCGAACCTGCTACAACGAAGGCTCGTAATCCATCCACCGGAAACAGCCACAGCTTTGCCTGCCGGTTGCTCGTATCCGGACTCCCCGTAACAAGGATCCAAACGCATGTCCGATTCTTTGACCATTGGCATCGCCGGGGTCACCTTTTCGATCCGGGCCACCGATAGAAATACCCTTATTACCCCCCCCAATGATCCAGTGTACCAGTCCTTTCTGCTGACGCAAAAACCCGATAATGTCGACATTCATGTTCAGGTCGCGCAGGCGCCTGAAGACTTTTCAAAAGAAATAAAGCTTCCCCGCTTGTTTGACGGCAGCGGTGCCTGGCAGTTATATGGCAACGATAACGATTACATGATTACCCTCAATCCAGATAAACGAGCCGCACCCTTGTGGGCCATTACCGCCGACCCGGGTTTCACGCAGCTATCCGCCACAGCGAACGCATCTCTCGTCCGGCATTCGAAAGGCCCCCCGGTCGTCCCCTGCCCGATAACCTATCCCCTGGACCAGATTATTCTGTTCCATCATATGGCCAACCGCCACGGCATGATCGTCCACTGTGCCGGGCTTGACTACCAGGGACGGGGCATCATTTTTCCCGGACCGTCCGGAGCCGGGAAGAGCTCGGTTTCCCAATTGCTGCAGCACGCCGACGGTTTGGTTTTGCTCAGTGATGATCGGATGGTAATCAGACAGGAAAACAACCAGCACCACATTTACGGTACTCCCTGGGCAGGAGATGCCAAAATCGCCGTAAACCGCAGATCGCGCCTGGAGGCCATATGTTTTCTAACGCAGGGCGATGAAAACAGGCTGGCGCGCCTGGCTCCGAATCAAGCCCTGGACCGTTTACTGCCGGTGGCCTCTCTACCATGGTATGCCAAAGAGGTCGTGCCGCAGATGCTCGATTTCTGCGGAGAATTGCTGCAACAAGTTCCCGCTTTTGAACTGCAATTTACTCTCGATCATGGCCTGGTGGACATCCTGGCTGATTTACTGCCAGACACTTAGGCCGAATATTTCATGAATTTTTTTCTACACAACAGGATTCATTAAAATATTTAAGACTATAAGAGCTGTTTGCAGCCTAGTTGTCCGATGACGCTTTGTAACTTGTACAAATTTCCACAAGAACGTAGAAAAATCTTCACCCTGTTGGCGCGCAGGAGGGGCCCATTGGCCTTGTTATCAGAGGCTTGCGGTAGCACCTGTACGGCTGGGCCCCTAATGCCTTGCCAAGGTACACCTCGAACTCGTGAAATATTCGTATGAATCGACCAGAGTACGGATAGGGTAATCAAGGACTAAGAAAAATTCGATGCAACTGATCAGACGTACATACCATCGTCTTTACGATGACATACTCTTCAGGCGCGGCGTAAAATACTATGGGACGGCCCTTTCAAGCTATCAGGATTTTGACATGTATCTGACCCTGGCTGCGTTTCACCGGTTAAAGGGTCTCCCGCTACCGAAAGCATTGGATCGTCGGGGTGGCCTACCATGGTTTGCCGACATTCGGGAGGCATCCCGGATGGCCCAACGGAATCATTCGGTTGTTTCGGACAACTTCTGGGATCTGCTGATAAAGGGCCTACCGAATCATTTCTTGACGGATCCCATGCATCTTTTACGCACAGTAGACATTGGGGGCAAACGCAGCGGCCCTGAGCGAATCTCGTTTCTTTTCATGGAAATCCAATCAATCAGCGAACTCTATAAAAAAGTATATTCGGATGAAGGTCGGATAAATGCGGATAGCCTGGGACCAGCCGAGCAGGCTAAATTGAACTACTGGGCCGGGCAGTGGTCAAGGGCGCACGAAGACCGGCTGCCTGAGGATATAGAGGCAGCGCACTACACCTTAGCCGAGGTATTCCGGACCGAACCAGACCACCCGCAATTTCATGAAGAGATCATACTGACGGCAGCCTTACTGGGCTCAAAGCCCGTGTGGCTGACCGAATTCAGGAAAGATAGCAGTGAAAACCTTTATCGGATAGCGCTGGTTGCTTTTCAGAACCAGTCTACACAAAAAGAAACACGTTTAGCTGCCCGTGCCGCCCGGGAATTCGAATTGTTTTTAATCTACCTGAATAAAAAACGTCGCGACCTCTGCCATGATTTCATCGGGTCTATTTCTGTAGAGGCCGCGGCGATGGGCCACTCGTTGTTCCGCAGGCTGGTAGCTGAAAAAATAGAGGATCTGAAAAAACTTCCTCCGGCAGATTACGAGGCCTTGTATAGAAAATCACGATCCTATCATTACCCTGCTTTTTCACGGACTGGAATCGTTACCCCAGGTGACATGCTCCGGGAGATCGGGCAGCGTGTAAAACGGAAACTCACTCGCTATGCGCAAAACGATGCCTGAAACCATTTACGCTGGTAATGAAACTGCGGAACTCTTTTCCGAGCTTCTGCATTCAGGCGCAGTCTTACGGGTACGGGTGACCGGTACCAGCATGGGCCCCCTAATTCGCAGTGGGGATATCGTCTCAGTACGCAAGACCCCGTTCGCAACCCTTGGCCGTGGTGACATTGTGCTCTTCATCAACACGGACGGAAGCTATATGGCCCACCGTATTTTACGAAAACAAACAAAGGCCGGTAGAGTTTTCGTTCATACCAAGGGCGATGCTCAGGTGGAATATGATCCCTGGGTGCCGGCTGACAAGATATTGGGCAAAATCTATAAAGTAGAGAAACGCCGTTCAAACCGACCTCTGAAAATCCTGGACCTCGAAACAATCGGCTGGCAGATCGGTGGGCGGCTGATCGCCCTTATCCAGATCGCCATATCCAAAGTGGCACTGGCTGCCCGCGCCCGGCTTGGCTAGTTTGAAATCCAATACACCCGCAGCAGTTTTGTTTTTTACTGCGCCTCCGCGGCTCTGCGCGATGCATGGGCTCTTATCACATTAAACCCCAAAACCTTTCCTCGCGCGAAGGCGCAGAGAAAACCATATTTTGTTCCGGCTTCGCCGGCTAAATCCGAAAAGCCCCCAGGTCAGGTTGTGAGCATGGCGCATAAAATTGATGCGTTAGGGACTTGGCCGCCGCACAACTAAAAAAGCAGGGTCAGGATAGACCCTGCTTTGGTTTTATTTCAAGAAATCAATGTTTCTAGAGGCTATCTATAAATGAGATTTTGGTTCAAGGTCAAGGCCGCCGTGAGGTTCCCCCGCGTTGCGGGACTTCCCGCTTGATCTATTTTCAAGTGTGGGTCGCAACCGGTGGTGCCAGCGCAGCCAATGCCTATCGTGGTACATACTTGTGTATTTCGAGGAGTGGAACCGAACGCCCAGCGTCGAGATCGGGCCAAAAGGCATTTTTGAGATAGCCTCTACTTGCGATTTGCCACTGACGCTCTGATGAATTCCCGGAACAGGGGATGGGGTTTCATCGGTCGCGATTTAAATTCGGGATGGAACTGACATCCCAGAAACCAGGGGTGGTCGGCTATCTCAACTATCTCTACCAGCTCCCGATCCGGAGAAGCGCCGCTGATGATCAGGCCGGCGGCTTCGAGTTGGTCCTTGAACTCATTGTTGAATTCGTAGCGGTGCCGGTGGCGCTCGGAGATATCTTCCTCCTGGTAGGCTTCCTGGGCCAGGGTATTGTCTTCAATACGGCAAGGATAGGCACCCAGGCGCATGGTCGCGCCCTTTTCGGAGCTGACGTCTCGTTTTTGAACCGTATCTGTTTTTTCATCGTACCATTCCGTCATCAGGTAGATGACCGGATACGGCGTGGTCGGATCGAATTCACCACTGTTGGCCTTGTCCATCCCGGCCACGTGTCGCGCAAATTCAATGACCGCAATCTGCATGCCCAGACAGATACCGAAGTACGGCACCTTGTTTTCCCGCGCATACCGCGCCGCACAGACCTTACCCTCGATGCCGCGCGAACCGAATCCGCCCGGCACCAGGATCCCGTCGATGCGCCCCAGCATGTCGGCCACGTTGTCGGCGGTGATCTTTTCGCTGTCTACGAACTCCAAGTTCACCCGGACGTCATTGCCCATGCCGCCGTGATAAAGGGCTTCGTTGAGGCTCTTGTAAGATTCGGTCAGGTCCACGTATTTACCGACGATGGCAATAGTGACCTCACCGGCCGGCTCCTTGAATTTTCGGACCACATCCTCCCATTCATCAAGCTGTGGTTCGCCGGTCCAGAGGTGCAGCAGCTCTTTAATTTTAGTATCCAGCCCCTCTTCGTGAAACACCAGCGGTACTTCATAAATGCAATCCACGTCCTTGGCCGTGATGACGGCATCCGTGCCCACGTTACAGAAAAGCGAGATTTTAGCTTTCAGGCTATCGGAAAGGTAACGGTCCGTGCGGCACAACAGGATGTCCGGCTGGATACCGATGCTACGCAGTTCCTTGACGCTGTGCTGGGTAGGCTTGGTTTTGACTTCGCCCGCCGTGGCGATATATGGCACGAGCGTGAGATGGATATAGAGTACGTTTTCCTTGCCGGCATCCGCCTTGAACTGTCGGATTGCCTCCAGGAAGGGCAAACTTTCGATATCACCGATTGTTCCGCCGATTTCGATGATGGCCACATCGACTTCACCGTCAACCATTTTGATGCTGTTTTTGATTTCGTCGGTGATATGGGGAATGACCTGGACGGTACCGCCCAGATAATCCCCACGCCGCTCCTTGGTAATGACGGAATGGTAAATCTTCCCGGTCGTGAAATTGTTGTTCTGGCCGAGCTTGGCGTGGGTAAAGCGCTCGTAGTGACCAAGATCGAGGTCGGTCTCGGAACCGTCATCGGTGACAAACACCTCGCCGTGCTGAAAAGGGTTCATGGTGCCCGGGTCCACGTTGATGTATGGATCGAGCTTCTGGATGGTAACCCGCAACCCACTGCTCTCCAGCAGGGCTCCGATCGCGGCGGATGCGAGCCCTTTTCCCAAAGATGAAAGAACGCCGCCAGTAACAAAGATGAATTTGGACTTGGATCCCATGGATTTACCTCATTTGCTGGTGAAACCTTTGCACAAGGTTTCCGGGTGATTATTTAAAACGCTTCTTAAAGCTGTCAATCGTGTCCTGGACTTCATTTACACGGGGTTCGTCCTCGGGTATCTGAGGACCTGCCGCCCCGCTATATTGCTGTTTCAGGGCCGTGATATCGTATATCTCGGGCGCAATTTTATTTTCCGGCGAAACCAGCCTGACCTCAATTTGGCGTACCAGCATCTGATTTTCGTAGAATTCAACCTTCCATGGATACCAGCCGTTACCAATCGCCTGCCACTGCAGGTAACGGATCTCAAACTCGCGGACCAGCGGCTCGTCGGTCTTGATGAGCCAGCGCAAGGGCCGGAAGGTTGCCTTGTCCACCCAGACCTGGGAAACGGATTCATCGGGGTACTGCGCGCCAATGATGAAAGTGAGCGTATCATTGTAACGACCGACACTGGTTATCCGGGTATCGATGCCCTGGGCAAGGAGCCATTTTTCGAGCAAGGGCCGCGATCGGATCAAAAGCGGATCTTTATACCGGTCGAATAGGCTGCCGGTTTCCGCAACAACCCGGTGGTCGATAACCGTCAGGGCCGCCTGTCCGGCCGCAACATGGACCCGCTGAATCGACTCGGCATTGATATCCGATCGAAATCTATTGGGGAAACTGTAGTGTACGGTCTCGGCCAAGGCGATTTCACCGCTATCGGCAAGCGGATCAAAGACTTTGAGGCGCTGATTTATTTTGAGATGTTTGGTTTCCCCCTGGGCAGCGGCCATGAGTTGCAGGATATGGCCGCTTTGGGGAACGTAGGCCGCGGCGGGGGTGGGTGGTAGGAGGTGGGTCAGGTATATGAGAAGGAGGGTTACATATTTCAGGGCGTCTTTCATATTTTTAGAACTGATCGAAGCCTATCTTACCCATAAACTGCCGCCGGGTAAAGAGGCTTTTTAAAAGAGCCCCATTTTATTTGAGTCCAAGATTAGAAAATTCCTTTTTCAGGGTTAATTGCTCCCGGCAGAAAGTTTCAGGCAATGCCGCGCTATACCGGCTGCCTACAGCAGCTCCTCCGCAAATACGGCGGCCGCACCCAATTCTTCTTCAATGCGGATCAACTGGTTGTATTTGGCAACCCGGTCGCTACGCGACATCGAACCGGTTTTAATCTGGCCGCCGTTCACGCCCACCACCAGATCGGAAATAAAGGCATCCTCAGTCTCACCCGACCGGTGGGATATGACCGTGGTGTATCCGGCCTGCCGGGCCATTTCGATCGCATCCAGGGTTTCGGTTACCGTCCCGATCTGGTTGAGCTTGATTAAAATGGAATTCGCGATGCCCCGCTCGATGCCTTTGGCCAGAATTTTCGGGTTGGTAACGAATATATCGTCGCCCACGATCTGGATGGTGCTTTCCAGGCGGTCAGTCATGCGCTCCCACCCGTCCCAGTCCTGTTCGGCCAGGCCGTCTTCGATGGATAGGACCGGGTATTTATCAATTAAATCGGCGCAATAGTCGATCATCTCGTCCGCGGACAACTTGCGGTTTTCGGAACTCAGTACATATTTACCGCGGCTGTAAAACTCACTGGCAGCGGCATCCATCGCCAGGCCGATATCACGCCCCGGTTTATAGCCGGCATCCTTGATAGCGCTGATGATGTATTTGATGGCGTCCTCGTTCGATGCCAGGTCCGGGGCAAACCCGCCTTCATCGCCTACAGCGGTATTGAGCCCCTCGGCCTTGAGAATCTTTTTGAGGCTGTGAAACGTCTCCGCCCCCATCTGGATGGCCTGGAGAACAGATTTAGCGCCCACCGGGATAATCATGAACTCCTGGATATCCAGGTTGTTGGCCGCGTGGGCCCCGCCGTTGACGATATTCATCATCGGCAAGGGCAGGCAGCGTGCGTTCACACCACCAAGATATCTGAACAATGGGAGACCGAAGGCTTCCGCCGCCGCCCGCGCAGCCGCCATGGAAACGGCCAGAATCGCATTGGCGCCGAGTTTGCTTTTGTTCGCCGTGCCATCAAGCTTGAGCATGGCCTGGTCGAGGGTAATCTGATCGGCGGCATCCATTCCCAGGATAGCACCGGCAATGATTTCATTTACGTTTTTAACCGCCCCCAGGACGCCCTTGCCACCGTATCTTTTGCGCCGTCTGTCCCTGAGTTCAAGGGCCTCTCTTTTGCCGGTGGAGGCTCCGGAAGGTACCGCCGCTCTGCCCATGGCCCCACAGGCCAGGGTCACGTCCGCTTCAACGGTCGGATTGCCCCGTGAATCGATAATTTCCCGCGCCCGGACATCAATAATTTCAGTCATGGTGTGCCTCCCTATCCTACTTAAATTAACTATGTTGGGAGGCCTTTGAAAAATGCTCAATTTTGTTTCAGTTCAAGGCGGAGTAAGATTTTAACCCGAAGAATACATTGAGTATTTTGAGGCTTAAAATCTGAGTCCAACACCGAAATGGGATAAAAGGGGGTATTTTTCTAAGGCCTCATCTGCTTGACAATTTGGGCCCAGATGTTACTCTGCCTGCCAGTATCTGTCAAGACACAGCGCCTTAAAAATACCGGTTATTATCCGGCCTGGAATTATTAACTGGGTTCTATTCAGCCCCAGTCTGCGGGCCGCTGAAACGATAACTTTCTTACTTGTCACTCTGGACGGAAAACCTGTTTTACCGGCCAGACGAGTATTCGTCTTATGGCAACCCAAACTGCCGATTTATATTCACAAGCGCATCTTATAGCCGCCGCTATCCGCATCTTGGAGCACCAACATGCAACCCCGCCCTCCGTCGAGGAGGTGTGTGAAATCCTCTCATTCTCAGTCGAACAGGGACACCGACTCTGCAACCGTCTCAAGGAAATGGGCATCATCGACATCACCAGCGGTGCCTTCGGTACTCGCCTATTCGTGGTGGATCATACCAAGATTGAGGAAATTCCCAGGGGAGAGAGCAGCAGCAGCATGGAAGCCGAACTGCGCAAATTCCAGGATTCGCAGAAAGGGCTAGAAAAAAAAGTTGAGAACATTAAAGCCGAACAGGATAAAAAAAAGAAGGACCTGTTTGCAGATATCGAAAAAGCCTTTAAAGAAAAAGCCAAAAAATAAAGCCGCTATGCTCGTGGCATAGCGGCCTTACTTTTCTGGTTCAGGGTTGAAACCCTATTTCCAGCTTATTCTTACCCCTCTGCTGACCCAACGATCGTGATCTCCACCTTTCTTGCACGCGATTTGTTGTCGTGATTGATCACCACCACCTGCTGCCAGGTGCCAAGCTTCAAACGGCCGCTACGGATCGGCAAACTGATGGAAGGGCCCAGCAGGGCAGCCTGGACATGGCTGTGTCCGTTCCCATCGTCCCAGGCCTCTTCGTGGGCATAATAAATTCCCTGCGGAGCGATCCGATTGATCGCCTCTTTTAAATCTTCCACCACACCAGGTTCGTATTCGATAGTCGTAATCGAACCGGTCGACCCGACGATGGTGGCTGCCAGGTTGCCATCCTGGATCTTTGACCTTAAGATCAATTGCGCCAATTCACCGGTCACATCCATAATATCCGGCCCGCTGTCCAATCTCACTTTGATTGAAGCTATATGAACAATTGCAGGTTGCATTCCCCCTCCATATATTTAGAGCTTATTATTACAAAGGCATGCCTCGCGCAGAGACGCAAAGGCGCAGAGAGACCCATGAATAGTTCCGGCTTCGCCGGTTAAAACCAAAAGGGGTTTACGGCCTTAAAGTTGAAGTGGCTTTTCGCACGATAGTGCGACGAAATCCTGGTTTTGCATTTCACTGCGCCTCTGCGTCTCTGGGCGAGGATCATGCTTTTACGGCCTATCCAATATCTATAAACAGGTCCTGGGGACCAGGTTTTATAGGACCAGTAAATGTCATCCCCTTATTTCGATTGGAGCGAGGAAATCGCAGGTCTGAATGGTATTAATCTCTCTCCTATCAATGTGACTTGGGCAACATTTTTCTTAACACTTAAAACCTAATACTTAAGACGGATGAATTCAGTGTCTTCTGAATTCACCCCTACTTTAAATCAATCTTCCAATTCCATCTCCCCGGCCTCTTCTTCATGTTCACCCCTCGAGGGATCGGCTCTACGAGATTGAAGAACATTCTATATCCGGCCCGCTCCAAGCCCTCGATCTCGCTCTGCAGATCGAGTTGCCAGTTGGGAAAGATCCAATAATCGTCTTCATATCGGGCTACCCAGCCTTGCTCGCCCCGGGGGCTGGTGAAGGCGGAACCGGTTTTCACATCATCGGCAACGATCCGGGAGACGCACAGGGGCCAGTGTGCGGATATCACCATTCCCAGCGGCAAGGGGCTGCTGGCCGGCATGGCCAGATAATCTTTGCGCCCCAATTCAGGGCTCAACAGCACACCGGCAAATCCCAAATCAGCCAGGCTTTTGATGGCCAGCGGATTGGTGACGTTGCAAAAAGGCCCCGCCCACAGAACAAGGTCCTTGGGCTTGTTAAAAAAAGCTGTTTGCCAGGGCGCATTCAAAACGAATTGCCGACAGCCCTTTTGCCCGGCGGTTGCAACCAGCCTTTTAACTGTATCATCGCTTTGCGGCCAGATGACCGGCGGCAGCCAGCACCAGGTATATTTTGCCGGTCCCTGCTTGAGTGTTTTTAGATTTGAATCGGACAGCCAGAATCCCAATGAGCCTGATTTGCGCCCGCCTTTCAGGAAACGATATACGTCCATCCGGACCGCCGGTCCGTGCTTTCGGCTGGGACGCGGCAACTTCAGGGAAAAGTTAGATGCGCCCATCTTCACCGGTGGTAATTGGTCGAGTTCTGTCTCGAGGTCGGTAATCATCTGGTCGAGCGCCTTTTCGCGCCGATCTGTAAGAAATACCACTGTGCCCCGTGCCGGAACTTTTTGGGCCGGCAGGTTGAGATAGAATTTCCCATTGCGGGGAACCGATTTCTTGACCCGAACAAGTGCGTGCCCTTTCTGGTCCTCATATCCGATTCTGAGGGTATCCCCGGCCAGCAGTTCTTCCCGGGGAACTAAATAAGATCGATCGCGCGGCCCTTTGGTCTTGCCCATGAGAAACCCCGAACCGGTTTGCCGGGCTGCATTCAGGGGGTTTTGGGGCCTTTGGGGCAGGAAGTTATAGTGTGTGGCGGGGCGGCCAAGGGCCATCTCCAGCAACTTAAGGGCGGCCCGTTTGGATTGCGGGTCGCTAAACTGGTCGCGAAGCATCTGGTAGGCCTTGACCGTATAGTAAACATAGTGCGGTCCTTTCTTGCGCCCCTCGATTTTCCAGGTTTGAACTTGCGGGACGGTTTTCAGGACTTTCACGAGAACATCCACGCTCAGATCCTGGCAGGAAAAATGCCGTCCCCGGGATTTCTGATGCACATATAAACGGCGGCAGGGCTGGACACAGCGCCCACGCAGACCGCTCTTGCCGCCCATATAACTACTCCAATAACACCGTCCGGATACACCGTAGCAAAGCGCCCCATGGATAAAGGCCTCCAAGGTCAACCCATTCGGGCAGGCCGCAGCCATCGCCTTGATCTCATCAATATTCAGTTCCCGGGGGAGCACGACTCGATCGGCGCCCTTTAGTTTCTTGCAGATGTTAAGCGCGCTGCTGAACGTGACATTTGCCAGGGTGGAAAGATGCAACTCTCCCTGGAACCCAGCCTGCCGGGCCAATTGCACCAGTGCCAGGTCCTGGACGATGAGGGCATCCGGGCGCACCCATTCTGCCAGCTGCATTACTGTCTGACCAGCCCCTTCCAATTCAGCGCTTTTTACTAGACTGTTAAAGGTGACATAGACACGAATATCCCGAGAATGGGCCAGTTGAATTAACCGGGCCAGTTCGTCCGGGTTGAAATTTTTAGCCTCCATGCGGGCTGAAAAACTTTTCAAGCCACAATAGATGGCATCCGTACCGGCTGCTATCGCAGCCAGGAATGAGGCCCGGTTTCCAGCTGGAGCCAATATCTCAGGTGTATTTAGGTTCGAATTTTTGCTGTCCATAATCTGATAGTTAGTTTATTTCCTTAGGTCTGTCGATGAAACGAGAGACGATAAAAGAAACCCAATTTGCTGATTTTAAAAAAGTAGTCATCCCGGCGAAGGCCGGGATCCAGAGATCGTTGTTACATTAGAATTGCCCAAGCTTATCTTCTTGGCAAGATGGTAGGAGGGTCAATTGAGTTTGCAGCTGAAACTTCCTGCCTTTCAGGCGTTGGTGAAAGCTCTATCGTCGGTAGTACCGTGATAATCCCTGCAAAGAACCAAAACGGCTCCATAATTCGGACAATAATAAAAGTATTGGCGCCGATACTATGGAACAATAAGCCGACAAATCCTGCAATGAATCCGATAGTTAGTCCTTGAAAATATCGGCTTTGTACCTGACGCAGACTATCAAATGCTACTATTCCTATTGAAAACAAAAGATACACAAAAGTGCATAGACCAACTATTCCTGTTTCAGCCAGCACCCTCGGCAATTGGGCATCGATAAACCCGCGTCCGGTAATGCCATATCCAAATATCGGCTTTTTTACCCAGTCTTCAAAGGCCTCTTTCCAACTAATAAGCCTGGCTGAGGTGGATGTGTCGAGCCGAATATCTCCCAACTCGATCTGTCCCGCCTCTTTGGTCTGCTTGAACGTGAAAGCGACCCGTTCTTTGGCCGCCGTCGGCAATAAAAAGGGACTGAGAATTATACTGAATATTACCAAGGAAATGGCAATGAACCGTTTATTTGAAAACATTGCCAGCGTAAATATTGCCGGAATTGCTGCCAGGTATGAGGTCCTGGATTGTGTGAAGAGCAAAGGCGGCAAGATAAATATAACCAATAGAATCAAGGCCTGCTTTTTTTTAGACCACTTTTCTTTCAGAATCAGGCCACCGGCGATGGCACCGATGAAGACGAGATAGCCGCCAAATGTATTCGGTTCCCCAACCTCTCCCTCGAAGGGTGCACTCACTCGTCCACCGGCAGGTATCTGGGCAATACCAATGATCGTTGTGATAAAACAGGTCAGAAATAGAAAAAACACCAGCCTCCGCACCTGTTGTTCCGTCTCGAGATGATTGACCAGCATAAAAAACACGATAAAATATTCCACATATTTCAAGACGAAGAAAAAACCTGTCTTCGCGGGCACATTGCCAGTAATAATACCGAAACCTGTGGAGAGAATACAGGCTATCATATAGTAAAGAATCGCCCGGTTAAGGGGTGTCTTGCGAAAAAGTCCTAATTCTTTTAAAACAGCATTTCGGGCAAACCAGCTGACCCCAATAACCACCAGTAAAAAATCTTCGAATCGCAGGGTAACGCCACGCCGCAGGGACGCACCTTCAGTATCGCCGGCAATGATTTCAGGAGATAGCAACATCGAGAAGATCAGAATGTAGAGCCCGAAATCCACATTTACAAAAGCGGCAATAAAAATTGCAACCGCTATGAAACTCCATAAAAGGATAGAAGATGTGAACTGGGTAGAAATATATCCTATCAGGAGTGCAAGCGGTAGGAGCAGCAGCAGTGCTGTTAAAGGGGACTTCACTATATAGGCTTATGTGGCCTGTTGTTCATCTTTGTCAGGCCCGTAATAGTACTGGGTGTGGTATTTGAAGTAATCCGGGCCGGCTTCAGGTTTGACATTATTCAAGATAACGCCAACGACCTTACCACCAACATTGTCAAGAGAAGTCTTAGCCCGTTTGAGAACACCGCGTCCGATCTTGCCTACGGTATAAACCAAGACAACCCCATCAACAAGAGTGGAGACTTCGGTGGCATCTGCAACCGGTAATATCGGGGGTGCATCGATGAATACCATATCGTATTTGACATGGGCTTCTTTTATGAAAGTCTTGAAACACTCAGAGCGCAATATCTCAGTTGGATTAGGTGGATTGGTCCCGGCCGGTATAATATTGAGGTTGTCCAATCCCGGCGTCCGTAAGATTTCTTCCAATTCAAAGTCACCTAGCATGACATCGGTGATGGTGTGCCTGATTTCTTGCCAGGAATAGTTTCCTAAAATGTGATCGGTCAGGCCGGGAATGCGATTAAGGCCGAACATTTTATGAATAACCGGCTTTCTCAGGTCTGCTTCAACAAGCAATACTTTTTTCCCGGCCTGGGCCATACTCAGAGCCAGATTCACGACATTGAATGTCTTACCTTCCTGCACAAACGCACTGGTCACTAAAAAGGACTTGCTTTTTTTATCCACGCGCATAAACTCCAGATTGGAACGCAGGGTACGAAAGGTCTCAGCAGGGAGTGACTTTGGATCGTAATGGGCAATCAGGTCAATTTTCCTGTCTTTATCGGAGACTTTCTTTTTAATCCCTTTTTTAATTTTCTCGTCTTTCCCCATGAAAGGGATAACACCCAGCACAGGAACCTGCAGCAATTCTTCCACATCCTCGATAGTACCCATGGAGGTATCGAAGACTTCGAATCCAAAAGCGAAGATCATCCCGATGATAAAGCCCATGATGATCCCGGTCATGACGATCATTGCTTTGGATGGAATATTAAAAGGGCGGGAAGGGATAAGCGCCGGCCGGACGATACTCACCTCTTCAATTCGACCAGATTCCGTGATCAGGGTTTCCTGATACTTTGTCTTCAGATTCGAATACAGGGCTTCGAGCATGGTCACTTCCCGTTGCAAACGTACCAATTGCAGGGCTTTTTCGGGAAGGCCCATACTTTGGTTGCGAAGGTTGCTTAACTGCTCGCCCAGGTCTTTTTCCCGGGCATTTAGTTTTCCAAGGAGAACCTGCATCTCATTCCGCAGTTCATTTATTATGGCACGAATTTGGTCATTGACCGCCACCACCTCAGGATGCTTTTCTGTAAAATTCATGCTAAGGGTTTCGCGCTTGATCAGTAACTCTCCGAGCTTTGACCTCAAGGAATACAGAGGAGAATCTGGATCCGGTGAAAATTGCAGACGATCAGCAGACATTTCACCTTCGCCTGTAGACTTTTCAAAGAAACGAAACTGCGTCTCTATCTCATCCTGCTGTTTTCTGACTTTATCATAATCTACCTCGACATTATTGAGGCGGGTGAGGATATTTTGCGTCTGGGCATCCATCGAAATTAAAGCATACCCTTCCCTAAATGATTGGAGTTTGTTTTCCGCCGCTTTTAGACCCTCGTGGGTTTTGTCTAATTGTCCTTCAATGAATGCCTTGGTTTCGGTTGTTTTTCGATTTTTTTCTCTGATATTGTAGGCTTTATAGGATCGTGCAATTGTATTCGCAATCCGGGCTGCCTCTACAGGCTTTCTATACACTGCAGCAATATTTATAATATTGGTACCTTCTTCGCGGATTGCCTCGACCTTTGATTGCAGTCCTTTTATAAGCGCCAGGTCTTTCTTATTATTTCGAATTTCATCAAGCGATGATTCTTCTTTTAAGATTCCGAGGACCTTCGCGGCATGAACCAAAACCGGATAACTGGTTATAATGTAAGCATGGGTGACAAGATTCTCACCCTGAGCCCAAAAATTGCCTGTCAAAATAGCAGAGAGATTTGTCGCCCTCTCAATCTTGATAGCCGCAGACGCGGAATAGAGCGGGGTGGGTTCCTTTAGCTTGGCAAAACCATAACTAAAAATCCCGACCATAATGACCATCAGGATTATGATAGCCTTCCTCTTCTTTATAATCCGCCAGTAATCTCTTAAATCGACATCATACTGGGCCATAATTAAAACCTCTGTTGCCTAACGCTCCAATGCCCGTTCTATATCTTCAACATCTCTAGCGATACGCCCCGGAACATAAATAAGCTCCAGCAAAGGGCTAATCCTTTTCATGAATCTATTAACGCTGCCCATAGCGCTTCGCGGGACATAAACGAGATCGCCGTTGATCAAATCAACATTTTGGGTATAATCGCCTTCTTCGACCAACTTTTCATAGTCCGCCAGAATCACCTCAGGTTGGGAAATATCACCTCTAACTATCCGCGTATCTTCTTCATAGGCAAAGACGGTGACCCCGCCAGCCTGGGCAATGGCATCAAACATACTGAGTTTGCCCCCCTTGAAGGTGACAATCCCTGGTTTGTTGACCTCTCCAAAAACATATACCCGGTTGTCTTCTTTCGTAATTTGAGGAACGTAGATCATGTCTTCGTTGTCTACCGGAATGTTTTGGCTTTGATCCCCCTCCAACATGGTTTTATAGAGGTTTAGGGTAGTACTCTTGCCATCCTTGCTACGAACTTTTATATCACCAAGATTGGCATCCAACCTGGGCCCCCCGGCTATGGTGATGGCTTCCAGGACAGTAGTCCGTCCGGTTAAAAAGTATCTTCCCGGCCCACTTCGATCCGATGAAATAATAGCACCTAATACCATCACAGAATGGCTTTCGTATTTTTTAACCCTCACATCAATGCTTGGTTTTTTTATGTATCGCGCCATCAGACTGGTAATTTTATCATCCAACTGCCGTTCGGTCAGCCCGGCTACATCAAGATCCTCAATATAACCAATGGATATCTTACCGTCTGAGGTGACTCTAACTTCTTCCTTTTTTGCTTTCACACCCTGCCAGTTGGTAATTTCAAGGATGTCCATGGGCCCGATCTTGTATTCAGGTTTGCCGTCTATTGTAATAAAAACCTGGTTCTCCTGAACAAGCTCTTCCTTTGGTATTTGAACCGGGCCTCTTATTTTATCTCGGGTGCGTATTTCCCGTGTTGACAGAACGCCCTGCCGAACACTCCATATTTTGATACCGTCTCCAAAGCTTGCGGCGAAAACGTCTTCACGGCCGTCTTTGTCAAAGTCAGCGGTAGCCAAATCATAGTAAACACCGGTCTTTGGCAGTTGCGCAACGACATCACGCCAGATCCCCCCGGGAGTTAATTCCCAAAGTCTCATTCCTTTGTCTTCAGGGGATCCGGCTAAGATTTCCATTTGATCGTCTTTGTCCACATCCAGCAGCACTGCTTGCCAGTAGCTATTGGGTTTTCTCATCTTATCGAACGAAATACCCTCATTGCTGCCAGGGCCTTTCATGGTGACATCGGCCCGGTCGGCCCCAGCAATTTCTGAAAAACCACCCAGTCCATCACCGGTGAATACCCGTACTCCATTTCTATAAGTACCGGCAACGATGTCAAGATTGCCATCGCCATTGACATCCCCTGGTGTGAGCCGGTAATAATTACCTTTGCTAATAACCTCGGTTGCTCGCCAACCGCCGGCCCCCTCACCCAGCCACACACGTAGAGCACCATAAGTACCCCAGCCGGCCCCGGCAACGTCCAGGCGGCCATCACCATTAAAATCAGCCACAATGGCATCCATATATTTTCCGGTAATGGTGGGGCCGGCTTCAAACTTCCAGTCGCCTTTACCATTGCCCAACCACAATTGGATGCCGCCGTGAAAGTCTGTCGTACTATTGGCCGCGACGATATCAATGTGTCCATCCATGTTAATATCGGCGGTGCGCACACTCTGGTATTCGTTGATACTGGTCGGCGTTTCACCACGTATCCAGTTTCCGTCTTTGCTGTTAATCCAGACCATGACGCCCGAAATCTCCTGGTGAACTGCCAGGATTAGATCTTTCAGGCCATCTTCATTCACATCCGCAGCAGCCACTGAATAGACATCGGCTTTAAATGGTAAATGTACAGGCTTATCAACAAAGCCACCGGCCTGCCCATACCAGATGGCAATTGATGGCCTTCCCACAACACCACCAACAATATCGAGCAAACCATCACTGTTTAGATCCGCGACGGCCAGCGTTCTATACTTCCCCGATAGAGCGATGCTTCCTCCAACCGTTGGATCTGGGGTTGCGGGTTTAGATGGTTGCGGAACTTTCCTTTCTGCAGTTTGACATCCATACAAAATGGATATTGAAATGAATAAGCAGAGGAAGATTGGGTTTTTCACATTGATCATATTCAACACATTATTCCCGTTATAAATTCTTCAAGCATAAGAAGTCTGCATGCCAAGTTTTTATCAATATTCAATATCCTTAACCGCCTCCAGCACTATCGATCCGGTGACAGTCCGAGCGTTTTTCATCATCCCAATCAAGAGACTCCGTTCGCAAATATTATTGATTTTCAGCGGTATGCCTTTGGAATGTTTAAACAAAGGGTCTAACGCTGCTCTGGTAAAAATACCCCGTTGGGCGCCGCATTGTTTTAAACGATAGACAACATAGCGGGCAGTATCATTAAAACTCAGGGGCTTTAAATCGTATCGGATGGCGATTCTCTCTTTGAGCGGCTTCATGGAGGCCAGATTGGTTGCCAGGTCCGGTTGACCCATAATCACCAAAGTTATCAAAAACTCGCCGTTATACTGCAAATTGAGCATCATACGCAGTTCTTCGAGGATAACATGATCTTTGACGAGATGGGCTTCATCGATGATAAGAATGGTATTAATATCATTGCTGGCGTTTTGCTTCAATCTTTCGGTTAACCGATTTAAAAGGATGGCTTTAGAATCCTCTACAATCGTTTCACCGAGTTGAGATAAAATAGCCCGATAAAAATCAACCGGCGTCAGAGTTGGGTTCACAATGGTAATGACCTCAAAACCGTCATTACCCAGGTAGTCGTAGAGGGCGCGGCTGATTGTCGTCTTGCCCGATCCAACCTCACCAGCCAAAACGGCCAACCCCTTTTTATGCTCGACCGCATAGACCATTCTTACAAGCGCCTCCTCGTGCTGAGGGGACTCGTAAAACAGGTCTTGGGACGGCACGTTTTCAAACGGCGGTTCGGTAAGACCCCAGTAGGAAGTGTACATTTTTAATGTTACCTATTGAATGGGTGGTCCAACTAACAAATTGTTATCGCTCTACAACCATACTTTCAATTCCGGCGTCCTTTAGGATAGCGGACTGAGTTTCAGCGCCTTTACGTGTAAAAAAGGCGCCCACAAAAAGATGAGCAATTTGATCATCATCCGCTATAGAATAGGCCGAAAAGCCCTTGGTTGATAGCTTGTCGATTTCTTTTTCCATATCCTGACGATTGGTAAAACCACCAATCCACGCGGCGAATCGGGTTGACTTCGGCAAAGCACCTGGCCAATTATTTTGTTCGATTATTAACCTGGCCTTCTCAAGATCCTGGTAAAAGCCAACGAACACACGGTACCAAATGCCGTCGCTCCCCAAGTCAACCTTTACCCAGTAAGGGTTTATCCCTTCAGTCTTGAGTCTTTTAGTCAATCTCTCCACGCCGGTGGCCTGCTTAAAAGATGCTAACAAAATTGAATAAGGATATCGAGCTGAATCCGGTGGCCCAATCTCTCTTTGCGGAGCATCTACAGACGATCTTATTTCACCGGCGGTATTTTCCGGATCAGCGCTACTTTCAGTTTTTACTTTTTTTTCTAAAGCACCTGTTTCCGGCCTTTTTTCCTGATCAAGGTTTTTCTGTGTTTCGGGGATGGGCGTAGTTTGAGCTGGCTTTTCGTAAACTGCAGCTACCGTTTTCGGGGGCACCGATTTACCATCGGGACCCGGCTGTTTTTGGTTGGTCTCCAATAGGGTCCGCCTTGGGTCTTCTGGTGGAGGACTCTTTTTCCTAACAACCTCAACCTGGGGCATTTCTCCGGGTCGTGGTTCAGTTCGTTCAATTTCTCGGTTCTGCCCATTTACGGACATGTCCGTCAAATACTGCCAGGCCCCCCCTGCCACCAAAAAGAGCACCGCCATAGCCAATAGTAACTTCTTTATCAAAGGACCTTTAGGCTTGGCGGCACGCGCTTTAGTAAGGCGTGGAACTTTTTTATCACCGGTCTGCTTCTCAGTTGCCATTTCTTGGAAATGTGGAGGTGTATCAGAATCGGACTCCTGTTTAGTTGTATCTGGTGTTTTTTTGCCCTGCCTTGGTGACAAGGTAAGAGGCTTCCGATAGATCAATCAATTCCTGTTCCGAGACCGAATCCACGATATAAAGCAAAGAATGCTCTGGTAAACTGATATATCTCTCCGTCAGCACTCTTTTGTTCTGAGAATCATAAATAATTTGTATTTTCGGACGCATGGGTTGATCCGGGTAGGTCTGGATAACTCTCCCAATGGCATCGGAATTCAAACGGACATAGCTGTTCAGAGGAAATATGGAAAAGGTATTCAGCAGTGCTTTTAGGAATCTCTGTTGAAATTTATCCTTCCCGGTCTTAATGATCTCTTTGACAGCGTAGAAATGAAGAATCTTCTCTCTTTGAGGCCGCGAATGGATTAACGCCTCATATATATCGACAAGGCCGATAATTTGAGCGTATTCGTTGATTTCATCTGCTTGAAGTCCGTGGGGATAACCACTGCCGTCTATGCGCTCGTGAATCTGCAGGGCACACTCTGGTAGATATGGGTAGTCATCATTGAACACTTGCAGGATATCATATCCGTAACGCGGTCTTTCTTTAAATATTGAGAACTCCTCGTCGGTGAGGTCTTGTTTGTAGACCAGTTCCGCTGGAATCTTCGCCATCCCGATATCGTGCATCAGGCCGACCATCCCAATCCCTACCTGTCGTGTTTTGGAAAAACCGAGATTTCCGGCCATCTTAATTGCATAGATGGCGACATTCACGGACGGGCTGATCATTAAATCATATGCTTCCTCATCGTGAATGGCTCTAAGGAACAGCGCGTCAATCGGTGTGCGGGTATCAACGATTTTCTCAAGTATCTTAAACCCAGGCTCTAACGAAAATAGCTTGTCTTGCTTTACGGAATCGAAAGCCATACGGAGGTAATCATTCGCCTGTGTAAAAAGTACGCTCCGTTTTTCTATGGTGGCTTGTGAGTCTTGGGTTGCCTCCTCCCGTCCCGATTCACCCTGCCCTATGCGGCGCGCAGGCAGTTTGCTCAATTTCAAACTACCTGCCCCTACAGCGACCTCCTTACCTCCGCTGGACCGGGCACGTTTGCCGCGCTTCATTATTTTGCTAAATTCAACCATTAACAAGCCTGCTAATTATATATAATTTAGCTGTAATTTCTATCATTATATCCATTCACATCTGCTGTCAACACCAATCAGTCAAAAGTTCTATAATTCCAATATTTTTGTATGCAATCGGCCAATAAATAGCATATTTGGTGCCAAATGGCAGAAACATTGATCGCAGATAGCTGGAATCATCTCCATAACAGTCGGCATGCCCCCAAAATCCTTACAGATGGATCATTGTCAGTGCCTCTGGATTCTACAACGGTGAAGCATGCCGGTCGATGTATATGTTATTCCCAGTAGAGCTACAGAAATACTTACTAAATATAGAATGTTATCTGGTCTTCAGATTCAGGGTCTCGGATTAGCCGGACTTGGTGCATTGAACCACCTGTGAAACTGAGCAGCCATCGATTATCGTCAGAGGAGAATCAGGCACCGGCTTAAACTTAATCTTTTTCTGATTTGGGGCCAAACCCTACAACTAATGTAGCTATATGCCCATAAAATTGTTGAAAACCAAAGTTTCTGATATTCCGGTTAGTTAGTACTACAGCCTTTGCAGGCAACCTTCAAGTGCACAATATTATTTGCAGTCGTTCTTTTTGGATGTCTCCACATGCCTACGCCCAATTCTTTCCAAGACCGTAACCATAATGACCATTAAAACCGCCTGGCATAAAAGCAAAACCGCATCCCGAGCAGTGGCATTTCTTAAGACAACAGCACTTACTCCGAAACAGATTGTAAGCAGGTAGATGAACAACACGCTACGTCTAGGGCTCCCCAGAATCTGAGCCATGCGGTGATGTAAATGATCCCGCCCAACATATTCGATCCACTCTTTGAACGTAGTGACTTTCCCGGTTACGATCCGGTCAATCGTAATATGCACCATATCAAAAAAAAGCACCCAGAATATGAGCAATGGGGAGACTGCCGAAATCACGGAATTATTTAAATCCCATTCGCCATAGACAGCAACACAGGCCAATATAAACCCGATGACGGTACTGCCGGCATCGCCTAAAAATATTGTGGCCCTCTCATTTTTCAATAAATTGTATGGCAAGAATCCAAGACAACTCCCCACTACGGCCACCGCGATCCAACCGAGGAAAGGCTGGTTCGTCTGGAAGGCAACAACACCTAAGAAAAAGGCAATAATCAACCCCAACCCGGACGCCATCCCGTCCATTCCGTCAAAAAAATTGAAGGCGTTGGTGATGCCCAATATCCACAAGATGGTCAGGATGCCATTGGATATATCTGCAGCAAAGCCAAGTGTTTCCGGTAATACACGCAGTACGATTCCCTGAAACATGACACAGCCGACGGCTGCAAGTTGGACAATTAGTTTAACTGCGGCCTTCATGTCTTTTATATCGTCAATCACGCCTATTATGAATACCAGAGAGGCCCCGAATAACATTGCCATTAACTCAGGTGAAAAAATCCCGTTCACTAAGATGGCTAGCAAAAAAGCAAGAAAGACAGCCCCCCCTCCGAGCAAGGGTGTTGCCTCCCCATGCCTTTTTCTATCGTCCGGTATGTCCATGGCCCCTATTCTGGGGGCTATCCACCTGAAAACCGGTGTCAGGCAAAAAGAGAAGGAAAATGAGAGTGCCCACATATAAACCCATCGCAGCCCATAAAAACTGAATGTATGTCGAACATACGGGATGATTAAAAGCAACGCCATGATCAGCATCGGGACAAAATGGCGCCACCAGATGCCCTGTCTGTTATATATTCCAGTCATGTCTGCATTCCATTTTGGATCTGAGTTACTGCGTTTATAATTGTATCAGTGTCTGCATCCGAAAGCGTCGGGTAAATCGGGATTGAAACAATCTGCTTATAGGCTTTGTCTGCCTGGGGACACGAGTGGCCTTCAACATATTGATGCAACGGTCTGAAAACGGGTTTGGCACAAACAATTCCAGCCGCTTGCATCTGGGCAATCCACCTGCCAACATTTCGCCCTACGTTCAGGTTATACCGGTAAAATATGTGACCGGCATCGGCCGGAGGGAGACCTGTCGATAATTTTTCGAAGGCCTGATGGTATTTTGCCGCGATTTTTCGACGTTGGTAAATAAAATCGGCGAGTTGATCAAGCTGCTGTCGCCCCATGGCGGCCTGAAAATCGGTCATTTTAAAATTGTAGCGAACGGCATAATCTCCCTGGTTATCATACTCTCTGGCGTCCTTGACCCTTTCAATTAACGCTTTTTCATTAGATACCACCATACCGCCCTCTCCGCAAGTCATAACCTTGGTGGCATAAAAGGAATAAACACCTAACCTGCCCAGAGAGCCGGCCATATCCCCATCAAGGGACGCACCGACTGCCTGAGCGCAATCCTCAATCAAGGGTACCCCTAGCTTGTACATTTCCGTCATATCGGCCATCCGCCCAAACATATGCGGAACGATGATGGCCTTTGTAAAGGCTGTCACTCTCTCAGCAACATCGGCCGGATCGATATTCTGGCTATCCGGATCAATATCGGCTATGACAGGCACGGCCCTCACATAGTTCACTGCATTCAAAAGTGCCGTGCAGACATAACTGGGTAGGACAACCTCATCCCCTTCTGTTACGCCTAACGATAGCAGGGCAAGATGCAAAGCCGTGGTACCGGAACTAACAGCCGCAGCATATTTAACCCCGATCCTTCGTGCAAACTCATTTTCGAAGGCAGCAACCTGCTTCCCTTGGGCGATCTGCGATGATGCAATCACCTTTGTTGCTGCGTCTATTTCTGCCTGACCGATCGTCGGCCGCGAATGTGGTATGATGCGTTTTTTCATTGAATTATGTATTCTGTATTAAGCGAAACAGTTATAGGGGATCTCCGTGATTATTGATTCAAGCACAGTGCAGAGAGCATGGAGCATAGGGCATGAGGTAAAACCGAAAGTTAGAAAAGAAAGCAGTTCGAAAAGTACGTGAACTATTAAACCCATTAGAAGTTATCTCAATATTTGATTTTGGTTCAAGGTCAAGGCGGCCGCTACTTTTGACCCGGAGACATACTATTGTATTTCGAGGAGTTGAAAGTCGTGCCCAACGCTGAGATTGGGCCAAAGGCCAATATTGAGATGACTTCTAAATGTTTATGAATAGACGCAGGGGGCTAAACGCTTCACCGAATTTCACCCTGCCCTGAATCCCGCGAAAATTTGCACTCGAACTCGCAATCTCAACAATAGATAAATCTTCGATATTGGTCTTGGACACCTACGAAGAGTGGGCTTCCAGGGCTTTGATTTTTCTATCCAGGGTTTCGCCAATATCCACAAAAACCTGCGGATTAAATCCCCAGGTCGTGGGTCCTTCATAAAACAAAACATTTCTCAAATTTCGGGCTGCCGATTGGGTTGCCTGGGACAGGCGGCGGTGGTCCTGGTGCGTATCATCCGGAAAGTGACAAAAGATAAAACTTGGGCAAATCTTGTAAATGACCTCTTCGATCTTTGATATCAATTCCTGATTCACGACCAGGTGCGTATCCTCATATTCGCCCCAAAATATCTTCTCGACCCCCATGATGTTGCCAGCTGTCTCTTGTTCATCCCGGCGGACATTGCGATTGCCACCCTGCCCGCCACCGGTCAGCACCATTAAGTACACCTTATGGCCTCGGTCGGCGTATTTAATGAGCGTCCCGCCGCATCCGATCTCGATGTCATCTGGATGAGCGCCGATTGCCAATATATTCATCTTATCCATGACTGCTACCTTTTCTAAGGATTGAAAGGCTCTCCTGTCCACAGTTGAAGATTAAATCAATGATCGACAGGTGTGATTGAAATTCACCAAAACACTGGGGGTATTCCGGGTGATAGTACGCTTGAGAAACAACTTTTATGCCGGCTTCAGCAAATTGGTCCATATCCATATAGTTGCTGCCGTCTCGCCCTGCCAGGTAAACATCCCCATTTAAATGCTCACAGATTTCAACTAATCTTCCCGCAGGGTCATCATCTAAGGATAGTTCCGAGGATCTAATTGCCGGTTTATTGTTTAGACCCAATATTTCTCTAATCTGCGTTGTCATGTGAATATTGACATCGTTAATCGTATCAAATTCGTGCCGAAGCGCCGATTCAAAAATCGGAAAATATTCATCGAAGAACGGGGCTTTCTTGTAATTGGTAATCAGGGCCTGAATGTGTTTATGCTGCCACTTTACGGCGTTATTTACCGACACTTCGACGATTTTCTGGGGGAATTTATATTGAACCGGAACTGTAATCCATTGCCAACCGGTCGCGTTTTTCACCCTGTTCCGGTTCTGCCATTCATTTTTCTTGAACTGGACGTTATCCAGGTAACAAAAAGCATCGGCGCGATCCATTTTGTCAAAATATCCAAGCCAGGGTAAATACTGTGGTTGGTGAATGGCGACTATCATCTTCGATTTTATTTTAGCAGCTCTTTATACAGCTCAGCAACTTTAGCGATCATCAACTTTTCGCTGAATAGGGTGCATCTTTTCCTGCCTTCCTGTCCCATTTGCCTTCTAAGGACAGGATTATCTAACAGGCGGCCAATGGCATTCGCTAAGCCATCCGGGTCGCCGGGTTCGGTTAAATATCCGGTTGTTCCATTCACGACCAGATCAGGTATACCGCCTGTTCGGCTTGCAACCACGGGCTTGCCGGCAGCCATCGCCTCTACGATTGCTCTTCCCATGCCCTCGTTCAGTGATGGCAGTACGAATATGTCAATGATAGGCAGGATACGATGAACATCGTCACGCCACCCTAAAAAACGAACCTTTTCATAGATTCCCGTTTCCGCAGCCAGCTCCTTCAAGCGTGACTCCAATTCACCTTTACCGATATAGATAAGATTCGTATTGGGGTGTTGGGGCCACAGTAATTGCAGAGCTTCCAATAAGTATACGGGGCCTTTTATCGGTAGCAGCCATCCTATGGTCCCAACTACCAGGTCATCTGCTCCAAGCCCAATTGCAGCTTTGATCTCTTTTGGATTGCCACCTGGGTTTTTAAATTTTTCTAAGGAAACACCACTGTGTATCTTTACAAGTTTCTTGCGGGAGGAGACTGATAGCCGAACATAGTCTTCACATTCACCACTTGTAAGTGCTATCGTCCTATCGGTAATATTATCAAAGGCTGCTTCAAGACTTAAATACAGCTTTGATTGGCCTGGGGGAAAATGGCCATAAAAAACGTGCCCATGTGGCGTGTGAATGATTAGCGGAACCCGCGCAAGCCAGGCAGCTAAACGTCCCAAAATGCCGGCCTTGGATGAGTGGGTATGAACAATATGAGGCTTAACTTTGCGAATCAATCTCCATATCGACAATAAGGCGATCATATCTCGAATGGGATCTATCTTTCTTACCAGGGTAGGTAAAATTTTCAGCGAGAGCCCTTTTTTCACAGCAGCTTTTACATTGCGGGCAACAATCCCTTTCTCTATTGCGGTCATCTGCGATTCTTGTGAAAGGCCGGTGGCTAAAATAACCTGGTAATTATGCTCTAAAGGCCCTCGGCAGGTGCTAAGGGTATTTTGAGCGCTACCCCCCATATCCAATCTAGTTATGATGTGTAATACGATTGCCACCGATGGTTCTCGTAATCTCTCAGTGAGTAACTGTAGATACCACTTCTTTGGCGATGAGGCCTAAAGTGTCAACATGTCTTTTCCAAGAATATTTGCTTTCAACATGATCTCGACAATTTTTCCTTAACTCTAAGTATTTGCTCTCGTCATTAAAATAGTTGTCGACTATCTGTTTCAATCCGCTTGCCATTGCATCTGCTGAAGGATCGTTAAACAGCAGGGCCGGGTTAAAGGTTGACAGAATCTCGATACTC
This sequence comes from Olavius algarvensis Delta 4 endosymbiont, assembly GCA_905176665.1. Lineage (GTDB taxonomy): Bacteria > Desulfobacterota > Desulfobacteria > Desulfobacterales > CAJINA01 > CAJINA01. The sequence continues at coordinate 46,946 of CAJINA010000084.1, forward strand.
CCACCCACGGGTGTAGCAAGTACGGGCGTTCCGCATGCTAACGCCTCAGGGGTTACCAAACCGAATCCTTCAAGGTTACGGGTGGGTAAAATAAAAAAGTCCGCGGCGGAATAGTAACGACAAAGATCGTCGGCATGAATAAAGCCAGTGAAGGTTACCTCCTGTTTTAATTCTAAATTTATAGCCAATCTTTGCAGTTTTGTTCTTTCAGGACCCTCACCGCCTATCAACAAGTGTAGGCGCATACCTTCGTTTTTAAGGATTTTGATTGCTTGTAATAAATTTTCTATCCCCATACGCGGGTCCAGGTTTCGAAGCGTAAACAAATGAATTTTGTCGGCTGGCAAGTTAAGATCGGATTTAATTTGTTTGCGATTATTTAGGGGCTTGAATTTCTCAAGATTCGCGCCACCGGGATTGACGGTAATATATCTATTCGGGACTTGGTGAATGGTTGCGGCTTTTTGGGCCATATACTGGCTTAAAGTGATAACTTTTTGAGCTCTTCTAATACAGAATCCTTCAATGTATTTCCGGATAGCCGCATTTACCTTGCGAACTATAGAAAACGTACCTTGGTGAGTAAGAGCATACTCCTCATGGCTGGGGCTGTGGTAAATATAGATAACCGGGATTTTTCCTGTGAGGCCTCTAAGGATGAAGGAAAGAAAAGTATAAGGCTGATGGGCGATAAGGATGTCAATTGGCCTATCAGGACGCAGGACCTCATAATGTTTAATAGGTTTTCTGAAAACAGCTAAGACAAAACCGATTGGATTGCCTGTATCAGCGAAGTAGGTACCCACTTTAATACGACGCTGTTCATAAACAAAGTCAACCCCTTTACCATTCGCACGTGTAATAGCAACAATTTTCTGCCCGAGCTTTTCAAATCCACGCACTTGCTGGTGCAGCACCTGTTCTGCACCACTGGACGGGTTGTTAAGCTGTACGTCTGATAAAAAGAGTGTGTTCACTGTCAAGTCTTGGAATGTGTTTCATGGAAAGTTTTGGAAAGCACCGCCAGATAAGTTTTTTCATAGGCGCGGGCAGCGTTGGCCCAGGAAAAGGCGTCCCGTGCATGTTTTAGACCGTAGTGCGCTTTGCTTATACTTTCCGAATAATTCTCTAAAGCTTCCTTGATCGTGAGAACGAGGGATTTTAGATTGTCGGCGTTTGCCATCCAGCCGGCCTTCCCACGATCCACCACCTCGGGGAGACTACCGGCATCTGTTGTGACAAGGGGTATGCCTTGCGACAAAACCTCAGCAATTGTCAGGCCAAAGGATTCAGAACGCGACGGCAACACACAGAGCCCGGCTTTATCCAACAAGCTTTTAATCTCGCGCTGCGATTTCCATCCCAGAATTTCAACGCGCGTATTTATACCGAGCAACGCAATCAATTTCCGGTATTTTTTCTCGTCGGGCCCACTTCCTACCAATACTAGCTTTCGGCTTCCAATGACTTTCTCGCTCAAAAGAATAGCGTAGGCCTTGATGAGCAAATCAACTCCTTTTTGGTGTTCAAATCTACCGAAAAACAGAAGAGGCCCTTTAGCAGCATCGGGCCGACGGCTATCAGTGAAATCAAGCATAATATCGGCGAGACCGTGTTTGACCACCTTAATATCTTTAAACTCGATACCGAAATACTTGCGAGTTTCAGATTTCGTGAAGTTTGAAGGGGTAAATATACCCGCCGCTCGCCGACAGGCATGTCTAATAAGGAAAAGCTCCCGCCACCGGGCGATCTGAATAAGCGTTTGGAGGGGGCGGCGATATGAAACTTTTGGCCGGATTGAACTAAGATTAGGATGCTCGATGCTAATAAACAAAGGGCACCTATGAGTTTTGCATAGATTAGGGAGTAGAAATGCTTCACTGCCTACAGAATTAATGATGTGGAATTTATGCGTTGGAAATAAGGACCTAAGTTTATGATAAACAGTAAAAGCATTGAACTGCCTAACTTTACCGGTATATGGATAGCCGATATATGGCGCCCACTCTAAGTTGTATGTACAAGAGGGGGTGGCTCTCTCTTTCACACTGAAAGGGCCTGTATATATGACACTGACTTCATGCCCTCTTTGAACAAGGTGCTGGGCAAGGTTATGCACAAAGATCTGGCCGCCGCCGTGAAACTTTGTCCACGGTGACGAGTTGGTTGTAAAGCAGATCTTTAATACAGTCATAGAGTCAATTCGCCAAGAAATAGATTCAGGGTTGATCTTTGCGAGTGAGAAGTGTGGTACTATTCGTTCTAACTTGCTGAGCAAGCTGTTTCCGATCATGGTTACGAAGAATAAATTGCCTCCCGGCCTTCCCCATTGATGTAGTTAGTTGTGTATCGCCCAGCATCAGCGAAATTGCGATAGCCAGTTGCGCGGGATGTTCGGACGGTACTATTTGAATTGCACCTGAATTTAAGAAAATATCTGTAGTACCGCGTATTTGGGAAGCTACAACCGCTTTACCGCATGCCATGTAATCAAAGATCTTTACCGGAGATCTGAATCCAGCCGTTTTCAAGAAGGGGGCGACGCAAAGATCCATGGCGTTTATCCAGATCGGTACCCGGGCGTATTCGACTTGCCCGGTAAACTTGAAAAAGGAAGTGAGCCTCAGGCTGGCGACCTTATTTTCCCAGTAGCGGCGCATGGGGCCTTCACCGACAATAAGGAACTTGCAGGCCGGGACCCGATCAACCACTAGTTGCGAAGCGGCTATCAGGGTATCTATCCCCTGGTGTTTTAGTAGGGAACCGACGAATCCGACATATCTACTTTGGGGATCAAGTCTTAAAGTATCGCGACATACAGCCTGATCCCGCGGATAGAAGTGTTTAGTATTTGAACCGCTCGGAGCAATCAGACATTTCTCGGAATCTAGAGTGGGATTTTCTGCTTTAATTTTATCTAAAACATTTCGGGAAATTACAAAACTTCTATCGCAAAAGAATAGATTGAGCTCATCTATTTTTCGCGAAATGAATGCCTTAATCGAAAACAGGCCCTTTGGCCCCGTGCTGTGACCCAAATGATAGGGGTCGTCGTTAATTTCATAAAAAAATAGTTTGCGGGTTAATTTTGCATAAATTAGCGGCGTCAGGCTCGTCATCCTACGTACATAGACCACACCAGCACGCTTGCTAAACAAAAACCGCGTGAATAGGACGAACAGTAAAAGAAAATTATAGGTAATTAAACGGACGACAGGTAAATCGATAAAGGGTACTTCAACGAGATTGAAATTTGCAGATAGTTTTTTGAAGCCATAATTCGGCAATACTAGAGTTACCGCGTGTCCTTCTTCCTGGAGATTCTCGGCAAGATCCCATATTTTTACAGTGGCACCTACAAATTTTTTCCACCGTGGATCGTGCCAGTATGCAAAAAGAAAGAACTGAATCGTTTTTTGATCTACTTTGATGTTCACCGGCCCGGTTGCAAAATTATCAAATCAACTTGTTGATTATATGGCATTCTTCCTGGAGATAGTTCTCACGCGAAGTTGAGCATATTTGGTTTCATAACGAATAGACTCCACCCAAGACCGGTTCGCGGATTAGGTTAGGTCAGCTCTGATTTCTTTAATCGGAAATGGACAACCTGACCATTTTTAATACTTTCCAGATGAAGCCACTTTTTAAAGATGTTGATAAAGCTTCGCTGTTCGCCTACTAGAAAATGCTTGATGATGTTGGCGTCCATGGACTGCATATACTCCTTGAATTCTGAATAGTTCCACTCTCTGACGTGTTGTGCATTTGGGGGTGGACCGAAATGGTTTTTTCCACGCATGCGATCTCTTTCAGGCGTTGAAAAAATGATCTGCGTGTCCGCATTGCAGTACGGGATGACATACTCAAACAGTTTGTCCGGTTTGTCCAAGTGCTCGATTACATCAGAAACAATTATCAACTCGAACTGCTCGGATAATTTACGGTTAGGATTTTCGATGTCATCAATAAGCCAGCGACCAAAACCATGTTCGCTTTTACAATAATCAATGGCATGCTCTCTATCGATTCCGACGATATCCTTACACACCGGGGAGATGAATTTCTTTAACTTCATTCCGAAACCACAACCAATATCAAGAGCTTTTGATATACCATTTTGCACGATTATCTTTCTGGCATACTTGTATACATTAACCTGAAACGAGGCGGAATTGTGTTCATCATCTTTATATTCTGTAGCTCGCTCGTTTAAAACGCGATTCGTTTGATATCCTTCTTTAAGTGCATATGTTTTCATAGTTAATGCCTTAGTCTGAATTCTCCTCGTATAGATGCTCAAACCTCACAACGTTCTCTGCAAGGTTAAAATTTTTTTCAACATGTATACGGCCGGCTTTCCCCATTGCCCCTCTTTTATTGATATCGCCAGCCAAATCAATTATGGCGGCAGCCAACTGGTTATGATCTTCAGGCGCAACCAGGATACCGGTTACACTGTCCAGGACGGCCTCGGCAATGCCACCTACTTTGGTGGCAACCACCGGGATTTCCATTGCCTGGGCTTCAAGGGCGGCTACTCCGAAGGCTTCATTGCATGTCGTCGGCATTACGAATATATCGAGTTGTGCTAATATATCGGGGATATGTTCATTCTGCACATAACCCCTGAAAATCACATGGTTCTCAATATCCAATTCGATAGCCATTTTCTTCAACTCAGAATCCATGGGCCCATGTCCCACCATCGTCAACCGTGCGTCAGGATGTTTTCTAATAACCTCCGCCATGGCTTTTACTAAATAGTCTGGACCGTAGTTAGGGAGTAAATGCTTGATGAAACCGATGTGTAAAGTGTTTTGATCAGGTTTTGCCCTAGTCTTGAACTTGTTGCAATCAATACCGAAAGGAATGATATGGATCGTACTATTTTTAGGTAGGAACTGAGCAGTGGCAGCTGCTAAATACTTGGTTGTTGCCGTTACCGCCTTTGCATTGGAGAGAAAATACGTTTTTGTCGATAACTCCCACCAGTTCCTCTTTTGATCAAGAGCACCAATTATGTCAGTACCCCATGTCGATATAATTGAGTTTCTGAAATGACGCGAGTACTTCAATAATAGCCCCACTATAAGGGGGTGAACATAATCTAAAGAGTGAAAGTGGATAATATCCGGCTTGGCCCTTTTAACCGTCGTATATATCTCATAAGACCTGAAAATATGTTTAACGAAGTTTAAAAGCCTATACCTGGAGGGGCTTATTAAGCTTTCGACAACAGGAATATCCGAAACGCCCCAGGTATTGGGCTCGCTGGAAACCACCGTAATATCGAATCCCTTCTCTTTTAATGCCCGCGCCCATCTGATTACATGGGCATTGCATATAGTCGAAACTATATAAACTTTCATGCTATTGGGGACCGTATATTTTGCGAACACCGGTGGAGAACCTTATAGGTCTTAGCGACCATTTGATTCACACCAAATTTTTCGATGGCTGTTTGTCTTGCAACTAAGGCCATATTTTTAGACAAATTAGAATTCGCATGCAGATACAGGACTTTTGCGGCCATCGCCTCCGCATTGCCTGCCGGAACCAGCACACCATTGTGCATATCCTTAATTACTGAAAGATTCCCACCAATTCCAGATACGATTGCAGGCTTCTGGCATGCCATCAACTCAATCAGCGCAAACGGCAGGCCTTCTTCCCTAAGGGTAGGCATCAAGAATAAATCACAACTATGGTAATACCGAGCCATGTTATCGTTCTCGACGAAGCCGGTAAAGATAACGTGATTTGCCAGACCTTTCTCCGATACGATATCTTTCAAATTCTGTAGGTTTTCACCCTCACCCACAATCATGAGTTTAGCGCCGGGCAATCGTCGCTTAACCCGGGCCAGTACATCAATGGCGACCTGGTGACCTTTCTCAACAATGATCCTGCCCGCGGATAGCATTAAGTAGATGTTTTTGTCTAGTCCGTACTTACTTCTAATCTCCTCGCGGCCGTCGCCTTCAGGATGAAAATGATCGGTGTCAATACCATTGAAAATAGTCACACATTTTTCACTGGCCCTGCTCCCAAACCATCGACGTATGTCTTTAGGGACTTGATAGCTTGGTGCAATGACAGCATCTGCAAAGGCGAGCAGTCTGTTCTGCACAACGAAATATGAGTAAAACAAACCGGCCAAAGATCGTAAGATTTTCAACGGCAGTTTTCTATTCTTAGATACATTGACTAAGAAAGTAACTATCTCCTGATGGATACACCCCTGCAATATTGGAATTACGGGAACATGCAGCTGGCTCTTACCAATGCCGACAAGCCCGTAGGCATCAAAGCTCTGGCTCCAGACGGCATCGACAGTATGTTTCGCGTTAAGATGAAAGAACAGTTTTACGCTTTCCTGGGGCCAGCCATTCCTGCGCGAGCCGAATACCGTGTCTTTCAGACAATAAAAATCTACGCCCTGAATACAATCATATGTTTTTCCGGAAGGATGGCGCGTACTAATCACGGAGACGCGGCACCCTTTTTGGACCAGCCCTTCACTCAAGAGCTTGCCATGTATCTCCATCCCACCTTTCACCCCCTGTGAAAATACTTGCCTGGAAAATACACATATGTGCATTGGAATTCTATAATCCTCTAATTAGGGCGTCGTATTGAATTGTACCCAATTGCTATCCGGTAATATTTGTCTAATTTAAGCTGGCCTGTATTCGGCCTATGGCCGTTTGATCATTGGTCTATCTGACAATACGGGGGGGGGGCGTATTCCTTAAATCTCAATGCCAAACCGTAACAATAGCTTCTTTATTGTCAGTTTCAATCTGGCCGTGGGAAAGTATTTGGCCGATATTTCCTGCCGCTGATACTTGTATTTTTCGGCATTGGCAGGATCTGAACAGAATCCGTCATTCGCAAAAAAGCAAATTTCTCGATCTATATATCTGAACCGGCTGCGAATCTTAGGATGAAAATATGCCTTCATCAGCCAATCGGCGTCAGCATGGATGATATATTTTTCGTCAAAACCACCAATCAACTCATAGGCTGTTTTCTTTGTGAATACAGCTTGATGGCAAATGGTGTTTTTATAAAAATAGTTTTTCGATATGTTCTTATAATTGACTGATGTTTCCCCATCTGGGGCCACTACGGTGACATTGCCATAAAGCACCCAGATCGAATCGTTGCAGTTGAACTCGGCGGCCACATCGGTAAGAACATTTTCATCAACAAAGTAGTCATCCGAATTTAGGAAAAACAATACAGCGCCGGTTGAAACTGCGATCCCTTTATTCATCGCATTGTAAATCCCGCTATCGGGCTCGGATAGCAGCGTGGCAATATGATCCTGGTAGTCTCTAAGTATAGCGAGTGTCTGGTCTGTTGAACTGCCATCTATGACAATGTATTCGATATCTGCATGGGACTGATCTACAACACTGCGAATGCATCTTTCGATGGTTCTTTCACTATTCTTGCATACCGTGATGACGGAAATTTTCATGCAGCTTAGACTGAAAGTCTTTCTCAGAGGGGTTGTATTAACGGGTATCAATCATAAATCCGGATCCAAGTTCACCAGGGACCCTTAACTTTAGCCGGTCGTTGGGATAGGGCGTACAAGGGACCGGACAATCCCAACATTGGTCTCCTTGTTGTGGAGTCCATAAGGTTAACCGGGACCGAGTCATGACTGTTTTGACTGGCAGACCTTGCGTAAATCGGACGCTTGCATTCAGGTCATAGTTTCCCAGTAACTTATCACGCAAATGGTATACCGGACCGGCAATAGTTAGACCTATCGCCAAAAAGAGAACCCCGGCCTGCTTTATACCTGGTCTTCTTACTAATCGCTCGCGGGGAAACAGGGCCGTAGCACCGGCCATCAAGTACCATAGCAAGGGGAAAAGAAACCGGATATCAGGCGCCATTGTAAACCAATAAATAAGTGAGAAAAGAACCGGCAAAGAAAAGATGAAAAATCGCGTCGGGCTCCTATGAACCAATCGCCAACAGTATATCATCCATAGAATACAGGCAGCTGAGATAATTACCGGTATTATTATGAGAAACCGATAGGAGATTAACTTTTTGAACCAGGGCTTCACCCAGGACCAATCGTTGAGCACATCATTCGGGTTCGCGTAAGGCCGGCGTCCCCAACTCTTTATGGCCATAAGTTCCTGCTCAACAGTTTTTTGAGGAATCTTCCACTCTACTTCAAAACCGGCTGCCGTTGACGGGTATGCCGGATACCCGCTTAGAACAATACCCCTTACCGCCCATGTGGTTACCAATATCATTGGCAGGAGTGCGATGGTAAGTAAAATTTTAACAAGGCCTTGTTTCGTGTTGACCTCCTTTAATCCCCCCGTGATTGCTTTCACAATTACAACTCCGGCAGTGATTGCACAAAAGACCAATATGCTCAGTTTTAACGTAACGCCCAGGGCACAAAGGAGCATCAGTATAAAAAAGTAGTACCGGGAGACGTTTGCTGAGTTATTCAGGGATATGACGCTTAAAAAATAGTACCCCGCAAGCGTTATGACCACGGACGCCGGGACATCGGTCGATGTAGACGATGAATAAGCTATACATTGAAAAACTATAAATGGTAAAACCGCAACCATATAAAAGTCACATGGTCTCGGTTGTAACTCTTTTGATAGGAGATTCCGGAGGCTATTTAGCAGATACACAAAAAGAATTACGTAAAAGAGTCCATAGGCCAGATGGTACGATCGCATTTTCAAGCCGACTGCGTCCAGCAAGGCCATGTAGAGCAATCCTGAATTGTTGAAAGCCAGGCGGCCATGTAGATTTCCTAACCCAGGTACGATGGAATGTTCAGCGAGCCACTGGATGGCCTGCAGGTGATACAAACCGGCATCATAAGGGGTTACCGTGTTTAGCGATAGCTTCGCGATCCAAACGGTAAAAACGAACAGCAGCACCCATATAAAAGCTGGCAGTTTCGTCGTTTGCACAGCTGCCCAAACTTCCCTGAAATTTAGAATCACGCCTATTATAGTTATGGCAGCAAATACCCAGGCAGCATACTGGTTGATGGGCCAAAACAGGTGCCATATCTGTAACCCCAATATCACCAATGACCATCCAACCCAAAAAGAGTCGGTCAAAAGCATTAAAGCGTCCCTGCCCGCCCCCATTCGCCGCAACAGGCCAAAACCTATTGAGACGATGGCTATGAACAAGAAAGCCCACACGAAAAGGATCACTGTGATATCAGCTATTATGATGTTCAACTGTTTTGCCGCAAATTTTATAGGAGGATTGATTTGATATCAACACTGGGGCCCAAACCATTTTATTGTATCGGACGCCGGCGCATTCTTCCAACTTTCTGGAATTGCACATAACAGGTTAAAAGCAATACTACTAGATGGCCGACTGTCGGATTGCGCAGATAGCCCCGGTGTCCAAGGCCCAGCATTAAATCCCTGGTTTTCCACCAGGCGGATGGGATTTCTGCCTTAAGTTCTGTTTCGGTTTTAGTGCTATCTAGATATTTGCGGTATATGTGGCGTAACTCTTTTTCCCGCAATTTATCCAGGCGCAAACCTTTACAATCCGGATGCACCTTAAACACACCTTGAATACATGGGATCAAATCAAAGTCAAACCCCGCGCTTAGCATTCGCTGCCATAAATCATAATCTATGGCGTAATCCAGTTGTTCATCCAGCTCCCCCACACGGTCCCAGACTCTGCGAGTCCAAAATACGGTCTCTTGATTCAAATAGCAACTTCTTGACAGAGTAAATCGATCTGGTTTGATATGTGCTTTGATTGATTTCTTTTTAGTACTCAAATCCACTTGTTCACGAAAACCGCACACAATATTAGCGGACGGTTTTTGCATAAAATGCGAGGTCGCTCGGAATAAAGCATTCGGTTTCAGGCAATCATCCGAATTCAACCAGGCCATGATGTGACCAGTGCTTTTTTTAAAGCCTTTGTTAATAGCATTTGCTTGCCCCGTATCCGCTTCACTAACCCAATAGGTTATCCAGGGTGCATATTTCCTGATGATGGTTACGGACCCGTCGTCCGATTTGCCATCTACAACTATGTACTCCAAATTTGGGTAAGCCTGCAGCAGCACTGAACGAATAGTTTCTTCAAGATAGGCGGCTTGATTATAGCTGGGAGTTACAATGCTGATTCGAGGCCATTGCTCGCCGTCCCGTCGACTGCATCTACTGGGCATAGTTTCAGTCGTGAACGGCCAGCCGTGCTTGTTTGCGGCCCGTGGCGATGGTAATTGGTCTATGGACGGACAATACATGGATATTAGAGGCGTAATTTCTTTCTTAAAACTATGATCATATGGTCGGGCCACATCCTGGCAACCGGTGAAGTTGTCCAGGTCTGGATTCTATTAAAGGGCCATACTCGTGAAACCGTTTTGGTGAGCAACCCATGCTGTGAAGCAAATTGCCAAGCCCGGTAACCGACCGCCATTGCCAATTGTCTCAATTTCAAATAGAAACTTCCTTTATAGTAGGCAAATTTATGAGTTGCTTCTACGGTCAAACATAATTTTTCACAGGCCCAGCGGAACCATTTTGGATTTGTAAAACTGACATGTTCGGTAAAATAGTACCAGTAATTTTCCCTGAGGAGACGCCAGGTAAAAGCATCGGTATTGCCCGTCGATACGATTAGATAGCCACCGGCTTTCAATAGGTTGGCAAGCTGCTGTAAGGCATCTAAAGGGTTCTGAACGTGTTCTATCAGATCTATGGCCGTAATCACATCAAATGTGGGTACGCTTTCTGTATCTATTGAATCGAGGGTTGACCCGATCAGCTTTATTCCATGACCGTGAGCAATATCCCGTGCCGCGAGAGAAGGTTCGATTCCATATTTAATAAAATTTCCCGGAAGTTCATTTAAAAATTCTCCTCGAAAACAGCCTACATCCAGGACGTTTCCTGAAGACAGTCTCCTTTTTATTAATTTCGAGATCTTTTTTTGATCAATCCGATAATCATTTTTCCATTCTTCGGTACCGATCTCGCTATAGTGCTGTTCCAATTCTTCCGGTGATAGGTATGGCCACCTGAAAAACAGATTGCAGTTTCGGCAAAAGAACAGGAATGACTTCTGTGTCAGGGGAATGTAACCCAAAGTCCCTGTCATTTCATTCATTCTTTCTGTAGACTTTTTCTTACAGGCAGGACACGTCTCCGGTTTCTGTGATGTTAATTGGCTCAATTTCGATATTTCACATGCTGTGCGGGCACTCCATACACAATGGAATTAGTGTCCACATTCTTTGTCACTACAGAACCGGCGCCGACTACTGCGCCCGTACCAATCCTGATCCCAGGCATTATGACACAATTTGAACCAACCCAGACGTTGTCTTCGATAACAACAGGTTTCGCCACCAGCGAATTGTACATGTCTTCGGCAATATAGTCGTGCGTCAAAGATGATATGGACGTATGGGCCCCAACCATCACTTTGTTACCGATTTGAACGCCGCCTTTACCTCTAATATGTACAAACGCGGCCAGGGATACATTGTCCCCTAGCTCAACCGACTCCGGGTGAGTAATGGTAAGGGGAAATTGGAGGCTGAGCCTAGCGCCACATCTTCGCAGGTTAGTTTGATAATAAACCATCTTCGCTCGCGACACTGAATTTTCCAGAACACAAAGCAGGCCGAATCCGCGGTCAGAAAGGAAAAAAAGACTGAACTTTGTTATGAGTGCAGCTATACTTGTCCTAAGTAACCGCAGCCCAGTGGATGTTTGATTTTTCATCAGAATTATTTAAACTCCCACTTGCACTGGAGACTTGTTTCTCCCAAGCGCCCATCGAATGATTTACCTGATCTGAACTCCGGCCTTATTTCTAATGATGCAGCGCCATCCACCCAATCATAGAACTCGTTCCCAGGGCCGAAAATTCCTACAGATACAGAGTACAAACCCGGAGTCAGAATATTTGGATCAAGGATAGTCTTTACCGTATGAACTTTCTTTACCAAATTTATAGGGGGCATGCTGTCATATTGAAAGGTACTCAATTTTATAGTTCCGTCGGTCGCATAGATAAGCAGCCAGAGGCTAACTTTCTCCGGCAATGATTTTGACTGGATGGCCATTTCAGCGATTACAGGTTCCCAGATAGCAAATGAATTACAATAGGCGTTGTTTTCGTTAAGTAGCGCAATAGTAGTAGTTATGACTCGTCCACTCCCTTTTGTCCTTTTCAGGCTTTCTATGTTTTTTGGCTCCGGCAAATCCTGCTCTTGCAGCGAGAAGGCCTTGAAGTACTTATTGATCACCTGAGAGGTATCTCCATATTCAATCAATCGACCGTTATCTAACAGTATCGTCCGGGAGCATAGAGATTTAATGGCACTCATGTTATGGCTTACAAAGAGGACAGTACGCCCTTCCTTTGTAACAGCCTCCATTTTGCCTAAGCATTTTTTCTGGAATGCGGCATCACCGACCGCCAGGACCTCATCAACTAACAATATTTCTGTTTCTAAGTGCGCTGCTACCGCAAAGGCCAATCGCATATACATACCGCTGGAATAACGTTTAACCGGCGTATCAATAAACTCTTCAAGTTCCGCAAAACCGACAATACTATCGAACTTGTTTGTAACCTCCCAACGGTCCATTCCCAAAATTGCGCCGTACAGGTATATGTTCTCATGTCCCGTCAACTCGGGATGGAAACCTGTGCCTACTTCCAGAAGCGATCCTACTCGTCCCTGCAATTCAATTCTCCCGCTGGTAGGCTCGGTGATCTTCGACAATATTTTAAGCAGGGTACTTTTGCCAGCCCCATTTTTTCCGATGACCCCGACAACATCTCCCTGCCCAACTTCAAAAGAGACTTCCTTAAGGGCCCAAATCGTGTTTTTTTCAGAATCTGCCTTAAGAAGATTTACGGTCGTCCCTAACTTTTGAAGCAACCGCAGTGGGCTCTTCACCGTATCGATAATGGCCTCCCGAAAGGTTTTATATCCTTTCTGGCGCTGGCCTATACGATATTGCTTTGACAGTTTGGCGACTTTAATAGAGCTTGATTTGGGCATATGATGGGCTTTTTTTATTCCTTTGAGTTAAATGACAATGTAAGGTAAGGCCATGCAATTATAGTACTTTTTTATAAACGATATCGTAATAGCTTCCGCCGCCTGAATGCTCCGCAAACTTAACTCTGGAAAATTCACGAAATCCAGCAGGCTCAAGAAACGAATCTATATCTTTTCGTTGGCAGCAACCAACGTATGACTCAAAGTCCGGCACCTCTACCTGAATGAACTTGAACCTTTCAAGATTTCTGACAGCCCCCTGTAGAACCATCAATTCAGATCCTTGTGTATCAAGTACCAGACCATCATATATGTCTATATCGATTTTTTCCCGAGCAAGCACGGTGTCCAGGGTGAAACTTTCCAGCGTGATGGTTTCTATAAAATCTACATGTGGCCAGATATCTTTGTGCATATCCAGCTGGAGAATTGAAGATGACGCACCTGCGTTGTTTGAAATATGAAAATCATATGACTTATGATCTGTATCGGTCACCAGGTAATTGAGGGCATGCTGGCTGGCATAACCATTTATATTATCCTGCAGCTCTAAAAAAACTTCTGGAATTGGCTCTACCCACATTACTTGCAGGTTATGCTTTGCGTAAAGGTCTCTCCCTTGACCGGTGTTGGCACCGACGTGGATTACGCCTTTAATATAGCGCAGGTAACGATTGGGATTATTTTTTAATATTGATGCCACGGCCCGCTTAAAGGACCCGGCCTTACTTTTCAACCTATTCATGATATTTTGTAAGCATTTTAGGTCTGCTCAAGTTACAGGTTTAATAGACTTAAAACTATGTTCATATGTTAAAGAAGGTAGATGTTTAGACAACATCGGCAAAAGTCTTTTCCATCCGTCTGAAATAATATAGACCACTAAAGAATAGTACCAAAATTGTCATAGTTGAAACACACAAGATCATCCAATCTACAGATTTGTGGCCCAAAACACACGCTCTGAAGGCATTTATAACACCACCCATCGGATTCAAAGCCAGGACCCACTTATATCTTTCCGTAACTAGACTGGCTGGGTAAATCACTGGGGAAACGAACATCCAGATCTGTATAATGAATGGAATGGCGTAACGAATATCCCGGTACTGCACATTCATAGCAGACAACCAGAGCCCAACGCCTACGGCACATAAGAAAGTCAGGCCGATCAAAAAAGGCAGTATCACAATTTCGATACCTGGATACAGTCCGTAGTAGACCATCATGACAAATAGAATGGTCATGGCGATAAAAAAATCCAGTAGGCCGGCGAGTGAGGCTGAGGCAGGAATGATGACTCGTGGAAAGTAAACCTTGGTGATCAGGTTGGCACTGCCCACGAGACTGTTACCTGAATTGGTTATGGAATTGGTAAAGTAGGTCCATGGCAAAAGACCGGCATAAACAAAAATGGGATAGGGAATCCCATCTGAGGGAAGTTTTGCCAAGCGGCCAAAAAAGATCGAGAAGACAACCATGGTACAAAATGGTTGAATGATCGCCCACAAACCACCGAGCACCGTCTGCTTATAGCGGACTTTTATGTCTCTTTTTGTTAGAAAATAAAATAGCTCCCGATATTTCCAGATTTCTTTGAAATCTATGGGGACCCACCCTTTTTTCGGCTCGATGATCGTTATCGGCTGGGCTGGGCTTGTTTCGTTCATGGGCATCTCTTTGTTGGTAGGTGGCTTAAAACTGGATAGTTTTCACTCCAACTCCATGATTAGTTTAAGTCCATCACGAACTCTATTCATTAGGGGCTCGGGGAGTGTCCCGACTTCTTCCTCAATTTTGCTTTTTTCGATGGACACGACCTGGCTGACATTGACCACCCCCTCCCAGGGCATATTTGCCACGCCCTCTTCGATAATTACGTTGCCCGGCAACTTGCCAAATGCTGGTATCGAGGTAATCGCAACTACGACGGTAGTATTTATCCGGCTTTCATTGAGCACATCATTCTGGATTACAAGGTAGGGCCTGTATTCCTACTTTCCTGAGGAACTGCCGCCAGTGATATTTACCCAATAGATGGAACCTTTTTTTATCACCGTGTTCGTTATTTCTGTTGATGGGGTCATCATCGTTGGTATCGGGTTCGTCGGGGATCAATCTTTTGGGATAGGCGCAGCCAGGATCTGCTCCCGGCAAACAGCGTCATTTGAAAAAACTTCGTCATAGGCGCAGCGCAGACTGTGATTCTGCTCATCGATCAACTCCTCCCTCAGCAGATCCGAGATCAACCGGCTGCGCGAAATCCCTTTTTGGTTGCTTAGCTCGTCTATCTCACGCAGCAGGTCTTCTGGAATGGTCATTGCGACCTTTTTGGTATTCACTTTATTATTATTTTTTTGTATTGTCATTTTATACTACCTTTTTATATTACTCCGTATTTGTTCTCAATATTTTGCGGGACGTTGGTGGTACGCAAACTGATTAGAAGGGATGATATCAAAAAGGAGTTGGATTTCAGGGCATTGCTCCGTCCGGTCAGTTACAAAACCAACCTGCAGGTGGTGCAATTTAGAAATTTTCGCGACTATGATTTAGTCGACATAGCCGATGCCAGCGACTCTATCTATTTGTCGCAGTTTTTGATGCCCTGTGGGCGTGTCATTGGATGCGCCCAGCATGGTATGATGTTTTGTTCATACCTTATTGGACTACTCATGTCAAGTGTCAGGTGTGTTTTTTAAGAATGGATCTGTATGGCCGTTAACAGGTGTCCCTCTGTCCCCTATATATCGTCTAACATTTTATTTTCTTTAGATTTATATTCGCATTTCGGGTTCGGTCCGCGCTGTTTACCTTTAGGTGACGATTTCACCGTTTATGCTGGAATTTCAAATTTTCGGATACCTGATCGAAACTCGCATGGCAGTTTGCAGCTAACCCATGCCCAGATTGAGTCTGATATTTAGGCCTGGAGGTATAAACGTGAACAGTATTTACACATTATCAGCCCCTTGCTGATTAGTTTATCTGTGTTATATTACCCGTGAAGCTTTCTTAAAAGAGCCTATTGGCCCAATCTCAGCGTTGGGC
The DNA here is from genome assembly GCA_905176665.1 of Olavius algarvensis Delta 4 endosymbiont. Classification (GTDB taxonomy): domain Bacteria; phylum Desulfobacterota; class Desulfobacteria; order Desulfobacterales; family CAJINA01; genus CAJINA01. The sequence continues at coordinate 63,075 of CAJINA010000084.1, forward strand.
ACAAATATCAAATCCTCGAAATACCAATTGTATTCCTCCGGTTTGATATTCACGGCCGCCTTGATATTGAACCAAAATCCAATTTAAAAAAGCTTCACAGCGGGTATAATAAATCCTAAATTATTAGTTACATAACTCAATCTGAAATGTATTTCTACCCGCAACGAGACTTCCTGAAAGGATAGCAAATGAAACTGGCCATCAGCGGTAAAGGCGGGGTTGGAAAGACCACCTTCTCATCCCTTCTAATTCGCACCTTGAATGAAAACGGCAAACACGTTCTGGCTATAGACGCCGATCCCGATGCAAACCTGGCCGCCGCCCTGGGAATCGATGGGGCCGACGAAATCACTCCCATTGCCGAAATGAAAGAGCTAATCTTTGAACGCACCGAAGCCAAACCAGGCACCATTGGCGGCTTTTTCAAGCTCAATCCCAAAGTGGATGACCTGCCCGACGCTCTTTCGGCCAAATTGGACAATATCAAAATGATGCGACTGGGCGGCGTGCAGAAAGGCGGTTCCGGCTGCATCTGCCCCGAAAGCACCCTGCTGAGGGCCCTGGTAACCCACGTGGTCCTGGCCCGCGACGAAGTGGTCGTAATGGATATGGAAGCCGGCATCGAGCACCTGGGTCGCGCCACGGCGCGGGCAGTGGACAAATTGATCGTGGTTGTGGAACCGGGACGCCGCAGTCTCGACACCGCCGGGCATATCCGACAGCTGGCGGCAGAGATCGGCGTAACCAGCATTGCCGTGGTTGGGAATAAGATCCGCGGCCAGAAAGATGAAGAGTTTCTTAAAAAACACCTCCCGGATTTTGATTTTTTAGGTTTTATCCCCTACGATGGTGACTTGATCGAAGCCGATCTGGATGGTATCTCGCCGTATGACACGGATGCGCAATCCAAAGTGGTTGTAAAGGATATGATCGGACAGCTTGTAAATTAACAGAAGCCATCTCAAAATAGCATTTTGGCCCAATCTCTGTGCTGGGCGTGAATTTCAAATCCTCGAAATACTACAGTATTTGCCATGCAAGGCATTGGCTACGCTGGCACCTCGGGTTTAAAATTCACGTCCGCCTTGCCTGTTCGGCCTAGCCTGTAAGGCGTGGACGGGACCTTGAACCAAAATCCTGTTTTGAGATGGCTTCTATCATTATATATTTAGAGCTTACACAATCCCTTTTTAGAGCATCATTTTAATGGGCGGACCTAAAAGACACTACCACCGGCATCGTAAAAAATACGTCCGGAAAAAACCTCGCATCCTGAAGATCAAGCCGGGAGCCGACGCCAGCCTGAAAACGGTCTTTGCCGGGATCGGCAAACCGCCCCAAAAACCTTTCACCCCCGACGATTTTCAAATTGATGCCGTTGCCGCGGTAAAAACAAGCGATTGCCTGGTAACTGCTCCCACGGGTGCGGGTAAGACCTGGATCGCCGAGCAGTCCATTGCGGCAGTGCTCAAGGACGGTGGCCGGGCTTGGTACGCATCACCGCTCAAAGCCCTGACGAACGCTAAATATGCCGAGTTTGGCGAGCTGTTCGGAAAGAATAATGTCGGTATTTTGACAGGTGACCGCAAGGAGAATCCGGATGCCCCCGTGATAACCGGGACAACCGAGATCCTGCGCAATCAGCTTTACGATGCCATGCACCGCGGGGAGACCCTGGATACCAGTTTTGTCATTTTGGATGAGGCCCACTTTCTGGGTGATCCTGACAGGGGCGTGGTCTGGGAAGAGATCATGATTTACCTGCCGGCGCGGATCCCCCTGCTCATGCTCTCGGCGACCATCAACAATGCCGACCAGATTGCCGCCTGGCTGGAAAACCTGCGGGCCAAACCCTGCACCGTGATTCCGGAAAGCCAGCGCCCGGTGCCGCTGGCGCCGCTTTTTTTCCACCCTTCCGGCACCCTGATGCCCCTTACCGTGCCCGGTAAACCCGGAAAAAACAAACGGCTTTTCAAAAAGGTGCATGCCTATGTCGCCACCAAGAATCCGCCTCAGCTGGCGCCGCCCAGAAAACTCCCGCCATTCGGTGAGATGCTCAAGGTGTTACGCAAATACCAGCTGCTGCCAGCTATTTTTTTTCTGAAATCGCGAGCTGATTGTGACAATGCCTTGGAATTGTGCCGCCAGAATTCCGGCCACCCTCAGGATCGTCTGGCCCGGTTGGCCGATCGCATTGAAGAACTGACGGCCGCCAGCTCTCATACAGCTGACCACCGCCACAAGTGGCACCTGGAAAACCTGGCTGTGGGAGCCCACCACAGCGGTCAGCTCCCGGCCTGGAAGATCGTGCTGGAGACGTTGATGACGGAAGGCCTGCTGGATGCGGTCTTTGCCACCTCTACGGTTGCTGCGGGGGTGAACTTCCCGGCCCGCACGGTTGTTTTTTTCAATTCGGACCGCTTCAACGGCACCGAGTTTCTGCCCCTGACGCCCACGGAATTTCACCAGATGACGGGTCGGGCCGGACGCCGCGGCATGGACAAGATCGGATTCGTGGTGGCCGTCCCCGGCAGATTCATGGACATCCGTGCGGCAGCCCAGCTGATGTCCGCCCCGCCGTCCAATGTCATGAGCCAGATTCGGATCAACTTTTCCATGGTGTTGAACCTGCTGTTGTCGCACGCCCCGAGCCAGGTGCGCGATCTGCTCGAACGATCCTTTGCCGCATACCAGATAACGGACAAAGTCAAGGGGAAGCGGCTCAGAAGGTACGTGGGCTACGGGCAACGGCATCTTATCGAAGACTTCAACCGGCACCTGGAGTTTCTAAGGCACCACAAGTATGTTGCGAATGATGGGACCCTGACCGAAGACGGCCAATGGGCCTCCCGGCTTAGAGTGGATCAGCCCCTCTTGATCGCCGAGGGTTTCCGGCACGGAATTTTCCCGGATACAGATCCGGCCCTTTTGGCAGCCATCATGGCCATCTTCGTATTCGAGCGGGAAGCCGACGAAAAGCTGGAAAAGAAACTGGTGGCAAAATCGTTGCGCAAACTCTACCAGGAATTTGCGGTTACCCTATCGCCTTTCATCGATGAAATGGCCGGCTGGGGATTTGAAACCCGGGTGATGTACCTGCGGCCGGCGGCCGCCCTGCACGCCTGGGCCCGCGGTTTTCCCTGGGAGTTCATCATCGAAATTTCTGGATTGGAGGAAGGCAACCTGGTGATGTTGATTCTGCGGACTGCAGACAACCTGAGGCATATTCGCGCATTGAAAGACATTTTCCCTGAGGCGGCCGCAAGCGCCGGGGAGGCGATAGATCTCCTTTTGAAAGATCCGGTGCAAACGACTACATGAGCAGTCGGGAAGTTTTGTGGTCCTGCCGGTCCCGGATCGTGTCCGGGATGACGTATCCGGCATCCAGGAGCGTTTCCTTTTACCGGACTGGATCCCGGATCAAGTCCGGGATGACGGGGAATTGCAGCCTACGGAGAACCTTGGTTGGCCGTTCTGAACCTTTCCAACTTTTTTTCAAAATCAAGTAGATCGAGGTGATCGCTAAGCTCGGTGGCTGAAAAGGGCAGATCGGCAAACAGCTTGGCCTCGATGGCTTCAGCTTCCCGATGCATACAATCCAGCCAACTGCCCAACTCGCTCGAGCCATTATATCGTTTCATTAGATCCGCCATGCGCTCATCCAGCGACACCACCGTGTCGTGCATCACGCGCTTGTCGGCGTAGTTCACGATTTCCGCTGCGGTAGGCCCTCCTTGCGCTTCGAAACCAGCCAACCTCACATGCTGCCTGACGGTATCCGCCACTTCCGGATAGCCCTGCTCTTGCAGGTAATCCGCGCCCGTACCATCATGGCGTTCCTTTGTATTCAGGCTCCGGGTCTTGGTGATATCGTGCAGCAGCGCCGCGGCCTTGATAAGGTCGGGATTCAAGTGACGCCCGCCGGAATTCAGGCTTTCCACCAGGAGGGTTGCCACCTGGCATACCCGGATCGAATGGGCCAAAATGTTGGGCAGCATTGCCATTTTTGCCATTATCCGATAGCATTGATTTTCTGAGGGGATGCTCATCAAACAATTTTTCCTAATCACGCTTGGGTTCCGTCCAATGCACCGCCGGTAAATCGGACCGGCTGTTATCTTTGAGATCTCTTATACTATCTGCTATTGATCCTGTACAACTTAAAACCCGTCAACGCCTTTTTTACGGTTCCTGCAGTTTTTTACTTGACGTGAGAATTGATCCCCCGTAAAGGGGCCCAAGAAGCAATCCTAAAATAAGCCTTTTGGCCCAATCTCTGTGTTGAGCGTACGTATCAAATCCTCGAAATACTTTAAGTATTCCTCCGGGTTGATACGTACACCCGCCTTGACCTTGGACCAAAATGCATATTTTACGACCGCTTCTATTACTCCTTAAAACATATTGATCAAAAAGGATACGCCATGGAATTTGAATGCATCATTTATGAAAAGAATGCAGGGATGGCCACCATCAAACTCAACCGGCCTAAAGTCTTGAATGCGATGAACAAGCAGCTTTGGCTCGATTTCCAGGCTGCCCTGGAAGATGCAAAACACGACGGTGCAGTCAAGGCGGTAATCATAACCGGTGAAGGCCGGGCCTTCTCAACCGGGGCCGATCTGAAGGAATCCAAAACCCGCAGTATTGAAGATTACCGCGATTACCTTGAGGAACTACAGGAAGCCTCGCGCAAAATTCTCAAATTCGAGAAACCAACGATTGCGGCCATCAACGGCTATGCCCTGGGGTCGGGATATGAATTGGCCCTGGCCTGTGATATCCGCCTGGCAGCCGAAGATGCCCTGATCGGCTCTCCGGAAGCCAAGGTCACCTCATCGGTGACCGGTGGGGCCCTGCGATTGGTCCAGGACCTGGTGGGACCGGGCAAAGCCAAGGAACTGCTCTTCACCGCCGAAAACATTGATGGCCGGGAAGCCGCCCGTATCGGGCTTGTAAACAAGGCTGTGCCTGCCGAGCAGTTGCTGGATGAAGCCAACGCCATGGCTGAAAAGATTGCCGCCAACTCGGCTTTCTCGATCAAAATGATTAAAAAGGGACTGCACATGGCCCAGGGGGAAGCGAGCCTGGAAGCCATCATGGGTTTTGAAGTGGAGGCCTGCCTGGCGTGCGTATCGACCAAGGAACGTCAGGCGTCGTTGCAGGACTTCGAAGATCGAAAAAAATAGAAGCTGCTTCAAAATTGCGTCTAAGGCCCAAGCTCGGTGTCGAGCCGTTGGATTTAATCCTCGAAATATTCCATATATTCCTCCGATTAAATTCAACGGCTCGCCTTGACCTTGAACCTGAGCCAAAATTTTGAAACAGCATCTCCTAAACTTGGCTTCCAGGATGTTCTGGGACAAATGAAATGCTTAAAAGACGTTACTTGAACCCTAGCATATTTACGTCACCAAAAGTTATATTCGCTTGCATGAATCTTTTAATTGGAAAAAGTTCAAAACACTAAAAGGAATAAAATCATGCTTGAAAAAGTACTCAATGCCGAATCGGTCGCAGTGGTGGGCGCCTCGAAAAACGAAACCAAACGGGGGTATCAGACCATTCGCACCCTGCTGGAAGAAAAGTATGAAGGCAATATCTACCCGGTCAATCCCAAGGAGACATCCATCCTGGGTTTTAAGTGCCATAAGGCTGTTTCTGAAATCGAGGGGTTCGTCGATCTGGCACTCATTGCCACGCCGGCGCGTACCCTGCCAGTCGTCCTCGAAGACTGCGGTAAGAAGGGGGTACAGGGTGCTGTGATTCTGGCCGGCGGATTTGGTGAAACCGGGCAGGACGGACGTAAACTGGAAAATGAAGTGGTGGCCATAGCAGACAAACATGGCATCCGCCTGATTGGCCCCAACACATCCGGGATGATGAATCTGAAGGCCGGCCTGAACCTCGTAGGAATGCGGGATGTCCCCAAGGGCGACATCGCCCTGCTCTCTCAAAGCGGCAACATGGCGCTGACGTTGATCACCGAGGCCCGCTTGAAAAGTAAAAAGGGCTTTTCCTACTATGTCGGCGTCGGCAACGAGGCGGACATCAAGTTTCATGAATACCTGGAGTTCTTCCGTCAGGATCCCCAGACCCGTGTGATTCTCATGTATGTGGAAGGCATGCGCCAGGGCCGCAAGTTTCTCGAACAGGCCTATAAAACCACCATCGAAAAGCCGGTGGTACTTCTCAAAAGCGGCCGTTCGGCCACCGGCAAACGGTCCGCCGGCTCCCACACCGGCGCCCTGGCCGGGATGTCTGCGGTTGCCGACGGTGCTTTCAAACGCGCGGGCATCATTACCGTGGAAAAATCAGACCAACTATTTCCCGCGGCCGAGGCGCTCTCCAACCTGCCGCCTATCAAAAACAACAAGGTCGCCATACTGGCAGATGGTGGCGGCCATGCTACCATCGCTGCGGACCTATTGACTGACCTTGGGGTAGAAATCCCTGAATTGGGCAAGAAAACCCAACAGCGCCTGCGGGAACTGCTACCGGCCGCAGCCTCTGTGCCGAACCCGGTAGACGTGGCCGGAGGCACGGACTCGGATCCTTCGATTTTTGCCGACTGCGCCCGGGCCATATTGAAGGACCCCAATGTCGGCGGCCTACTGGTCGTCGGCCTCTTTGGAGGGTATGGTATCCGCTTTGCCGAAAGTCTATCCCTGATGGAGGAAGATGCGGCCCACCGTATGGGTAAAATGGTTAAAAAGAGTCAGAAACCAATCGTGGTCCACAGCCTGTTCAGTTCCGCCCAGCCCCACAGCCTCGACCTGTTGCGCTATTACAAGATCCCCGTCTATGACTCGCTGGATGTGGCCACTAAGTGCATTGGGGTACTCTCTGAATATGGCCAGTATCTCGGTGGTTATCATGCGAAATTCAGCTTTAACATTGAAGCCGGCAAAAAATCCCAGCCGGAAGTTCAGGTCTTGATTGACAATGCCCGCCAGGAAAAACGCCGCGCCCTGCTTGAACACGAAGCCAAACAGATCCTGACAGCCCATGGCGCGGACGTCGCGGACCAGTTGCTCGCCGAAACTGCCGCTGATGCAGTGGCAGCCGCCAAGGCGACCAAAGGGCCGGTTGCGTTAAAAATCGTCTCCCCCGACATTTTGCATAAAAGTGATGCCGGCGGCGTCAAACTCAACCTGGTCGGTGATGCCAAGGTAGAAAAGGCCTTCAATGCCATCATGCGCAACGCAAAACGCTATGACGCCAAAGCCGATATTCGGGGCGTCCTGGTCACCCCTATGCTCAAGGATGGCATGGAGATCATTATCGGCACGAAGATCGACGACCAGTTCGGCCCGGTTATCATGTTCGGGATCGGGGGGGTCCTGGTAGAAGTGCTGAAAGATGTGGTCTTCCGCGTTCTGCCGATCTCACGCCGGTCGGCCCGCCATATGGTGGACGAAATTCGATCGACCAAGCTGCTGGATGGCTTCCGGGGGGAGCGACCCAGTGATCGAAAAGCGGTCGTCAAACTCCTGCTCACCGTTTCGGAAATAACTGAAGCGTGCCCTGATATCGAAGAGCTGGATCTCAATCCGGTGCTGGTGCATGCGAAGGGCCTGAGCATTGCGGATGCCAGGGTAATTCTGAGAGAAGCATAAGGGAAAAATCAAAACCAAAAGCAATGCATCGCGCAGAGGCGCTGAGAAATGCAAAAAACAGGATGTGAGCGCACTATCGTGGGCGAAATCGTTCAAACCTTTGGGCTGACCGTTCTTTGGCCTTAACCGGCGAAGCCGGAAATCATCATGCTTTTCTCTGCGTCTCTGCGCCTCTGCGAGAGACTACTGTTTTTGGGTTTCGGGCGCTTCCGCTTTCCTGAACTTTCCCGTCGCCACATTAACAATATCCCCAATAATCAAGTAAAGCGCCGGCACGTAAAGCAGTGTCAAAACGGTTGCCACCAGCAAACCGAAGCTGATGCTCACCGCCATGGGAATCAGAAACTGGGCCTGAAAACTTCTTTCAAGCAGCAGCGGAAAAAGCCCTGCGATAGTCGTCAAAGAAGTGAGCAGGACGGGCCGGAAACGGGCAATCCCCGAGGCTACCACGGCTTTATCGATATCAATCCCGCTACGCCCGGCCCGGTTGATAAAATCAATCAGGATCAAGCTGTCGTTCACCACGATTCCCGACAGGGCCACAATCCCGAAAATGCTGATCATGGTAAAATGCAGTCCCATGATCAGGTGCCCGCCGATGGCACCGATCAGCCCGAAAGGAATGGCCATCATGATGATGAACGGCTGGATATAAGAACGAAACTGGCTGGCCAGCAACAGAAAAACACCCATCATGGCCAGGGCAAAGCCCTTCTTGAGGCTCTCCAGGGATTCACGGGTCCGCTTCTCCTGACCCTCCAGGTCGTAGGTCACCCCGGGATAGCGGACCAGTAAATCCGGTAAAAAATCCGCTCTCAGACCGGCCACGATGCGGCTGGCGTTGCCGACATTTTCGTCGAGATCAGAACTGACGGTAATCACCCGCTTGCGGTCGACTCGCCGGACAGCCGAGTACGCCCGGCCGGTCTTGATGGCCGCAACTTCCTCGATCGGAATCTGCCGGCCGTCGGCCGTCCGGATGCGCATGTTTTCGATACCGGACAAGCTGCGGCGCTCTCTTTCCGCGTATCGGACCATCACTTTCAAATCGTCGCGGCCGCGCTGGACCCGGACCGCCTCCTCGCCATAGAATGCCTGGCGCAGCTGATGGGCCAAATCCAGCATGGTCACCCCAACTGACCGGGATCCTGGTAGAATTTCAAACTGTTTCTCCTCTTTGCCGGGCTTGAAATTATCGGTCACATCGTAGGTCCCCGGATAGGCGGCCAATTCGGCTTTGAGTTCATTGGCCGCCAGGCGCAACTGCCTGAAGTCGTTGCCGATGAGTTGTATCTCGATGGGATTGCCGGCCGGTCCACCTTCAATCGTAAAAAAGGAGAGCTGCTCAACACCGGGCACCTCCCCCACCAGTTTACGCCATTGCCGCACAACGTCGTTCACGGAAATCTGCGGTCGGCCGGCAGACGGGGCCAACTCGATCCAGATCTCGCCGCAGTGTCCGCCCCATACCGGCGGTTTCCAGTCCCGCCGGGGGATAAGGCCGACCATGGAATACACATTGGTAACCAGGCGCCCACCCTCGATCTGGTCCGTTTCGTAGAGGCCGTCAAGCTTGAAGGCACTGGTTTCCACATGCGTAATCGCCTCCGAAGTCAATTCGATGGGCGTTCCCAGCGGGTAATAGACCTCGGCGATAATCCAATCGCTTTCCCCCTTGGGCATGAACACAAAGGGTACATATCCGCCGCGGATGATCCCCAGGCTGATAATCAGGACACCGATACCGATTGAAAACGTAAAATAGCGGTTGTTGACGACGTATTTTAGGGCCGGCGCGTAGAACTCGTTGATGAAGCGCTCCATGGCCCTGTCAATCCTGGCCCGGATCCCGGCGTGCCAGCCTTTTATCTTTTCTACCTGGCGGTGGGTGTGGGCCAGGGCCTGGTTCAAGTGGGCGGGTAAAATTATCAGGGCTTCGAATAAAGAAAAGAGCAGGATGCAGATGACCGCGGTAGGCATCACCGCGATAAATTTGCCCATGATGCCGGTAATGAAGAGCAGCGGGATAAACCCCACAACCGTCGTTGCAATGGCCATGACGACTGGCTTTCCCACCTCACCCAGGCCATCGATGACGGCGTTGGTGTGGCTCTTGCCGCGTTCAAAATGCGAATATATATTTTCCCCAACAATAATGGCGTCGTCCACCAAAATTCCCAGGGTCATGATAAACGCAAACAACGATATCATGTTGACCGTCGCTCCGTTATAGTCAAGCACTAAAAAGGCCCCCATGAAGGAGATGGGAATCCCGATCGCCACCCAGAAAGCCAATCGCAGGTTTAAAAACAGGGACAGCACCAGGAACACCAGGAAAATACCCTGGGCGCCGTTGCGAAGCAGGAGATTGATCCTGTCGCGGACCATAATCGAAATATCGAACCAGGTGGAAATCTGGACCCCGCCGGGTAGGCGATCGCGGTTGGCAGCCACATAGGCCCGGACCGTATCTGAAATTTCGATGACATCTTCATGTTTGGTGCGGTTGACCCGGACCATAACAGCCGGCTTGCCGTTGAACTTGGTGATGATATCGGCATCTTCAAACCCGTCCGTCACCCGGGCAACATCCCCAAGGTACAGCACCGCCCCATCGTCCAGCGTGATCAGGGGCAGCTTTTCAAATTCACGTCCGGTATAGCGCTGCCCCATGGACTTGACGAGGATCTCGCCCCGTTTGGTTTTAATGGTGCCTCCGGGCAGGTCGATGCTGCCGGTCCGGACGGCCGTGACAACCTGGTCGAAGGAAAGGTTGTAGCGCCGCAGATCTGCTTCCGATATTTCCACCGAAATTTCATAGTCCCGCACGCCCACGAGCTCAACCAGTGAGATCGGTCCGGTGTTGATCAGATCATCCCGAATCTTTTCTGCTGTTTTACGCAGCAGCTTTTCGGATACATCCCCGTAAACCCCCACGGTGATGGTCGGATCCTTGTTGATAATTTCCACGGTAACCGGATCTTCGGCTTCCTCGGGAAAGGTATCGATCAGGTCGATCTGGGTCTTCATGTCATCCAGGACGGTTTGCAGATCGGCATTCGAATCGAGTTCTACCGTTACGGAGCCCAACCCCTCGTAGGAACCGGAGCGAATCTTGGAGATACCTTCCACCCCCTTTATCTGCTCTTCGATCTTGATGCAGATGCCCTCTTCGACCTCCTGGGGGCTGGCACCCGGATAGGTAACCGACACGTTGATCATGTCGAGCGCAAACTGGGGAAACATCTCGCGGCGCATGCCCAGCACGGTAAAGAGACCCGCCATGATAATGAAGATCATGATCAGGTTCACCGAAACGCTGTTATTGACGGACCAACGGGCAAGGGATTTCATAGAAAACCAGGTTAAAGGCTGAAGGTTGAAGGGTGAAGGGTTCTAAACGCCTGGATCCGAAATTCCGGGTTTCTGAGGTTGACTTTAACCGGGAACCCTGAACGCTGAACCTTTAAACGATAAATTTATTTCTTAATCCTTATCTTCTCCCCGCCGGCAACTCCCGCCAGAGGGGTCCTGATGATCAAATCGTCGGCGGTGATGCCCTGGTCAACAAACACCGTTTCACCCAGGCGGCGTACCACGCGAACGGGTTTGATCTGCAACTCGCCCCCGGCGGCCACAAATACGGCGTCATTGGCCTGGACCAAATAACGGGGTAGTTTAAAGAGCTTCTCCATTCGGCGACCCTGAATTTCCACCTCCACAAACATGCCCGGTCGCAGTTCGTCCAGATCAGCCGGTCCTGAACATTGACCGACAGACTGGCCGTTGAGGTCGATCTCGATCACAAAACGCTGCATCCGGGTTTTTTCATCGAGGCCGGCCATCACCCGGGCCAGTTGACCCGACCAGTGGGCCCCGCCGGCACTGCCGGGCAAGCGGATCTCAGCCTTAAAATCGGACAGGGTCCGATCGCTGGTCCGGAGCCATTTCAGATCCTGCAACGGGACGGAAACTTCTATATCCAGGGCGTAGGCTTTATAAATGCTGCCCAGGTATTGACCGGTATTGACGTGTTGTCCGGTCTCGATATTCTTTTCCAGGACCCATCCGCCGAAAGGCGCCGTAATCTTGGTCCGCTCCAGGTTGTACTCAGCCTGCTGTTGGGCGGCCAGAGCAATTTTTCTGTCCGATTCCAAACCAGCCTGCAGCGGTCCGATCAGGGCCAATTGATTTTCGATGGCCTGCCGTTTTACCCGACTGGCCAGATATCCCTGCTCGGCCCGGTCGCGATTCGTTCGGGAGGTGACCTTGTTTTTATACAAGTCGTCCAGGCGGTGGAACTCGGCTTCGGCCAGCTGCATATCTTCACTGGAAATGGCCAGGTTGGCATTCAAATTTTTTACATCCTGCTGCAGCTTTTGCAATTGGGCGGCAACCCGTTCCACTTGTGCGCGGGTACGGTCCATCTCAAGGGAATAGGGAACCGGGTCGATAACCGCCAGTACAGTTTCCCGGTCGACACAATAGCCTTCCGCAAAGCTCTTGACCATACTGGTAATTTCGCCAGTGACCTCGGCAACCAGGAGTAACTTTTCCCGGGGGCGAATGGTACCGAATACGTTGACCGGCATGGTGACGGTCTGGGGCTGGATGGAGATCACCTCAACAAGTCGGCCGGTTTTGGGCGACGGTTGCCGCTGGGCCTTGGGGCGCAGGGCTACCAGCGTAACGGCCACAACCAAGGCCAGGGCCAGCACAAGCACAACCCGCATCGATTTAAAGAGGATTCCGCGTTGCATACCAATCACTCCATCAGACCGACCGCCGTCCGCACCGTTTAGAAATTGGAATGGTCTCAACTATATACATCGATATTCAGGGGCTTGTCCAGTACCGATAGCGGTGAACGCGAATCGGTTGGCGCGCAGGAGCAAGTAAGTGGTGGAAAAGTCCCGGCCCAACCAAGCATCTTTAACCAGGCAGCCAGGCAAGCTCATTAAAAGGGCTGCGCCTGAATGGGGGCAATGAAAAAGGCCGGTACCCCGAAGAGGATACCGGCCTTGAAAAGATCCTGTCACATTGACAGGTTTTTTCTGCTTTTATAACTCTTCGATAGCTTCGGTCAATTCAGGCAGAAAATCCAGGATGTCGACTTCGATACCCACATCAGCCAATTGAAAAATAGGCGCCTTGGGGTTTTTGTTGATAGCGACGATAAACGGATTGCCTTTTAATCCGCCCATATGCTGAAAAGAGCCGCTGATACCGGCCGCGATGTAGACCTTGGGCTTGACGGTCTGGCCGGAAGTTCCGACCTGACGGGATTTCTCAAGCCACTTGGCATCCACGATCGGCCGCGAGCATGAGACCACTGCGCCCATGGCATCGGCCAGTTCCTGGGCAATTTCGATGTTCTCTTCGTCCTCGATACCACGGCCGATAGAAACCAGGACATCCTCTTTAGTGATGTCCACGTCGCCGGTTTCGGCAGCCACGATTTCCAGGAATTTACGTCCTGCGGAAAGGTCACCGGCATCGCCGGACTTGTCGACCACCTGGCCGCCGGCCGCTTTACTCTCATCAGCAGCAACCGCACCCGGACGAATGTTGAGTACAGCGCCGGCCCCACAGTCACAGTCCACATGGGTGCTTACCACGCCGCCGAATTCCTGGCGGACAAGTTTCAGGGTGGTGCCGTCCAGCCCTTCGATATCAACGACATCGGCACCAAAGGCGGATTCGAGTTTGATGGCCAGGCCGGGCCCCAGATCCATTCCGAAGGTATCATGAGGCAGCAGCACCAGGGCGTCGGCCGGCAGCAGAGCAACCAGCATTTTCCGGATGACTTCTGCGTTGGGATAGGCCAGCGCGTCATTATCAACTTTCCAGACCTCGCCAAAGGAAGCGGCCATGTCATTACAAACCGTATCCAGGGTTGCGCCCGAACCGGTTACAATTGCAGTGGCGGCAGCGCCGGCATCAATTTTTTTAGCCGCCGCAACCAGTTCCAGAGCAGAATCATCGGCCACACCGTCTTTATGCGTGATATATGCAAAAATCTGCGCCATTATTTGAGCCCTCCGTTAGCCTTTAAGAGTTCAATCAACTTTTCAATGATCTCCTCGGTGCTGCCTTCCAGCATCTGGGCACCTTCACCCAGATCCGGTACGAAGTAGTCCAGCCGTTTCGCTTTGGCACCGGCGGCACCAACGGTGCCGGCATCGAGCCCCAGATCAGAAGCGCCCATGGTCGGGATATCGACCGAGGCCACCTTGCGAATACCGCGAATCCCGACATAGCGGGGTTCGTTGATCCCGGTCTGGATGGAGAGCACACAGGGCGTGTCGATTTCGTTCATCTCCTGGTTGCCGCCTTCAATCTCACGCCCCACGGTCAGTTTGCCGGATCCGATATCGATCTTGTTGACCAGCGAAGCGTAAGGCATATCCAGCATAGCGGCCAGCATGCCGCCTACCTGGCCGGCCCCATCGTCCGCTTGGGCGCCGGTAAGAATCAGGTCGTAGTTGCCTTTTTGGACTGCCGCGGCCAAGGCGGCGGCAATGCCCTTGCCGTCAGAGTCTTCAAACGCTTCATCATCGAGCAGGAGCCCATTGTTGGCACCCATGGCCATTTCCCGCCGCAGCACCTCTTCGGCCTCCTCGTCCCCCACGGTGACAACAGTCACACTGCCGCCTTCCTTGTCGACGATCTGGATGGCTTCTTCGACCGCATAGTTGTCCCATTCATTGACCGAGTAAACAAGATCATCCCGATCAATATCATTTCCGGCGCTGTTGAGTTCAATTTCGTTTTCAGAGGCATCCGGAACTCTCTTAACGCATACCAAAATCTCCATTGCATTCCTCCCAGGTATTTTTAATAACCATCTTAAAAAGTCTTTTGGCCCATTCTTAAGACAGCTTATTAAAGTTTGTCCCGTCCACCAGCCGGTTGAGGCTCCCGAGAGGGGGCGGGACGTTTCATTATTGAATATGCATAGCAACCAGTTCGGCCAGTTCGATGGCTTCCATCTTGCCCTCCATCCCGGCCACTTTGATTGCATCCTCCATATTAACCAGGCAGAAGGGACAGGCGGTTACGATGACATTGGCACCGGCCGCAGCCGCCATTTCAACCCGCAGAACCCCCATTCTGGTTTCCTCTTCCGGTTCATAAAAAAGCATCAGACCGCCGCCCCCGCAGCAGAAGGAGCGGTCCCGACTCTTGAGCATTTCAACCCGGTCCAGGCCGGGAATGGCATCCAGCACCTGCCGAGGATCCTCGTATAGTTGATTGTGTCGGCCGAGATAGCACGGGTCATGGTAGGTATAGGTCTTACCGTTGCCTTCGACCGGCTTCAACGTCAATCGGCCGGACGTGACGGCCCGGGCCACGACCTGGCTGATGTGCTCAACCGGCGGCACATCGGTATAGTCGTTCTTGAGAGCATTCAAGGCATGTGGATCGGCCGTCACGATTTTTTTAACGCCTGAGTTGGCTATGGCATCAATATTCTGGTCACGCAGGTCCTGGAACAACATCTCTTCGCCAAAGCGTTTGGCCTCATGGCCGCTGTCTTTTTCCGCCTTTCCGAGAATTCCGAAATCTATACCGGCGGCGGTCAGCACTTTGGCGGTCGCCTGGGCGATTCCCTGCATGCGGTCATCATAGGATGAAATGCTGTCCACGAAGTAGAGGGTGTCCGCGAGGGCGCCTTTCTCCAGAATCTGGACCTCGCAATCGGCCTTGAACTCCTTGTCTTTGAGCGCCCAGTCGGTGCGCTTTTTTTCCATTTTTCCCCAGGGGTTTCCCCGTTTTTCAAGCGCCCGGAGCGGCTTTTGCAAAGATTGCGGCACCATACCCTCATCGACCATGCCCCGGCGCAGATCGACCATTTTGTCAATGTACTCGATACCCAGGGGACACTCTTGTTCGCAGGCACCGCAGGTCGTACACGACCAGATCTCGTCTTCTTCGTAAATACTGCCAATCAGCGGTTCGCTTTCCTTGAACATGCTGCCCACCGGGTACCAGGGATAGTTTTTGAAAATCAAGTCCCGGCCTTTAATGGAGATAAAACGCGGCGAGAGCGGCCGGCCCACGGCATTGGCCGGACACTGGTCGCTGCAGCGACCGCAGTCAGCACAGGAATAGAAGTCCAGCAGGTGTTTCCAGGTAAAATCTTCAAGCTTCTTAACACCGAAAGATTCGAGATCGTCGAGCTGCTCGTCCGTAACCCCGTGCCGCACTGGTTTGACCGTTCCCTGGTCCAGACGCATGAAGAACACATTGAAAAGGGACGTAATGACATGAAAATGTTTGCCCATCGGCAGAAAACAGAGAAAGAAGAAAAAAGTCACGTCATGCACGTAAAAAGATAACAGGTGCAGGGTCTGCAGGTGCTCGATAGAGGTATTCCACAAAAACACCTTAAACAACCAGGGCAGGGTGAGCGGGGTAATAAATTCAGCCGGCATACCCTGGCTGGCTTGGGCAGCCACCAGCGTTGCTTCGAACAGACTTTCGGACACCATCAGGGTGGCAATCACGGCCAGCACGAACACCGCTTCACCAGTGTGGTCATGGCCGTATTTTTCCGGTACTGCATAGCGGGCCGGTCTTTGTATCCCGCGACGGTAAGCGGCAACGATAACGGTTACAAATACCACCGTGGCCATCACGTCTTTAACCACGTTGTAAATATGCCCGACCGTTCCATCAAGTCCAGGGAAAACAAAACCATCGTAGAGTCCGATAATGACCAACGAGATCGAACGGATACTCAGGGCCAAAAATCCGAAGAATATCAGGATATGGAGGATACCGGCTGTCCGGTAGCGGGGCTGCCGCCACTGTGCCAGCCAGATCTTGAGCACCTTCAAAATACGTTCCGGATAACGGTTCATACGCATATCAGGAGCAGCTTTTACCAGCGGGGCCAACCGGGTGGCCATGATATAGGTAAAAATTACAATCCCGGCAATGGGAATGATCAACGATATGAACCATGTGGGAATAAATAGAAAGAATGCTTTGGCCGGGCCAATCAACGCTGTTTCCATGGGTTACGAATCCTCTCCCTTCAATATTAAAGGCGTTGCTATAGCGCTTGCTTCCCTAGTAGATCTTGCCCGTAAGGGACATCAAATGAACGCCCAGGCGGCCATTCGAAATAAATGAATGAGCATTCATTCATTTATCGACTGACCTCGATCGTGTCAAGGAAAAACAGATGAAAGTGATATAAAAACCTTCAGGATGTTTCCCTTTCTGCAAAACCCGGCGGACGGCAGATCCGCAATATGGGGGAACATGCTTGGGTCGCAGCTGCAACCCCGCGCCGGGTGGTGCGGTGGTGTTCGCCGGACCAAATATTTTGTTGGGCAGGGACCGCCCACAGACGGCAATTTTGATTTCTAAACCGTCCGCGTATCAGCGGCATTACCCAGGGTGGCAGGAGTCTAAAGGCTTCCAGAACCTTTAGAAAGATGCACTATGCCATAAAAAAAAACTTTTTAAAAGAGTTATGTGACCGAGAGGATTTCTTGACAATCCCCGTGAATAGGCATATGAGTAATTACCCGGTATATCAGGGTATTATTCAATTTTCCCGAATCAAGAAACCGCATGCAAAGGAGGCCGCTCGTGACAACGGATTTAACGTACGCCGACATACCCTGGTCCGCCCAATATGAAGAAGGTGTTCCGCAAAACATCGACTACGAAGAAACCTGCCTGCCGGATTTTCTGGAAAGGTCGGCCCGGGACTTTCCGGACAATATGGCGCTTTTGTTTCAAGGTTACCGGATGTCCTACCGCGAGTTGAAAGAGATGGTGGATCGGTTTGCGGCTGTCCTGAACGGGTTCGGCATTCAAAAGGGAGACAGTGTCGCCATTTTGCTGCCCAATGTGATTCCCTGCGTCGTAGCCTATTATGCCATTTTGAAAATCGGCGGCATTGCGGTCATGAACAATCCGCTCTATTCGGACCGTGAATTGGAACACCAGTTCAACGACTCGGGCGCCAAGCTTCTGATCACCCTGGATCTGCTGGGCAACCGGATGATCGACCTGCGGCCCAAGACCAACATCAAGGAAATTATCTATACGTCCATCGGCGACTACCTGCCTTTCCCCAAAAACCTCCTTTTTCCGCTCGTCGCCAAAAAGAAACAATTGGCCGCCGATGTCAAAGCGGCTGAAAAGGTCTTTAAATGGAAAGCGGTCCTGGCCACTGCCGGAACCGGGATTCCTACCGCGGACCTCTCTTTTGACGACACCGCCATGTATCAATATACCGGCGGCACCACCGGCGTTTCAAAGGGGGTCATGCTGACCCATGCCAACTTGAGCAAACAGGTGCAGCAGCTACAGGGCTGGTTTCCCACTTTTAACCGAGGTGAGGAAATCATGCTTAGCGCCCTGCCCTTTTTCCATGTGTTCGGTCTTTCCGTAGCCATGAACTTTTCGATTTTTATGGGCTGGGGAGATATCCTTGTCCCCAAGCCGCAACCGGAGCAGCTACTGGAAACTATTGGAAAATTCAAACCAACCTTTGCTCCGCTCGTCCCGACTATGTATATCGGTATGCTCAGCCATCCCGATATCCACAACGTGGACATGACCTCCATCAAGGGCTGTTTTTCAGGCAGCGCCCCTCTGCCCATCGAAGTCATCAAGGATTTTGAAGAAAAGACCGGTGCCATTATCGTGGAAGGTTTCGGCATGACCGAGTCCACCCCGGTCACCCATGTCAATCCCTTTGCCGGCGGCAAGCGCAAAGTGGGCAGTATCGGCATCCCCATCAGTGACACCCTTTGCCGGGTTGTGGATATCGAAGACGGTGAAACGGATATGCCCGTTGGCGAGACCGGGGAACTGCTGATCAAAGGTCCGCAGGTTATGAAAGGCTATTGGGGACGACCGGAAGCCACCGCCGAAACCATTACCGACGGCTGGCTGCACACCGGCGATATCGCCAAAATGGACGACGACGGATATTTTTATATCGTCGACCGCATGAAAGACATGATCATCTCCGGCGGGTACAATGTCTATCCTCGGGATATCGAAGAAGTCTTCTTTGAACATCCAAAAGTGCTGGAAGCCACTGCCATCGGTGTCCCCCACCCGAAACGGGGCGAACAGGTCAAGGTGTTCGTGGTCCTGAACGAAGGGGAAACGGCGACCCAGGAAGAGCTGGTTGAATACTGCAAGGGCAAACTGGCTACGTACAAGCTGCCCACCATGATCGAATTCAGGGACGAACTGCCGAAAACCAATGTCGGGAAAGTTTTGAAGAAAGACCTGCGGGCCGAGGAACTGGCGAAAGAGGGTTGATGGGTCAGGGGAGAAAAGCTCATCAGTTTTAGGTTTTTGGTGTTAAATGTCAGGTCGACTTAGACGATTCAGCTTGAATCGAAATCGGTTCCGGGAGTGTCGTGCGAACATCGATTTCGAGGCCGGTTTCGATTTCGATTCCGGCCCTTAATTTTCAGAAAACCTGAAAATAGAAAAGGCGGGGGCAATATCCCCCGCCTTTTTTTTAGACTACCGTCTATTGGGGCTACTTGCCGCCAAAAGCACTTTCATCAATATCCACAGCCGCTCCGCAAGTCCCCAGGATTGCCTTCATTTTACCGAAGGTGACCGGGAGAACGGTTTCGATGAAGAATTCACAAGACTTGAGCTGGCCTTCATAAAAGGGCTTGTCCTTTTTCTTGGCTTTTTCGAGTTTTTGACTGGCGACGACCGCACGCCACAGCAGCATCCAGGCCATGGTGACATCACCGGTTGCTTCCATGAACGGATGGGCATGGGCGAAAGCCTTGAGGACATCCGGGCTCATGGCCGTGCCCCCCATGTGCATGGCGACCTCACCGAGTTTATTCAGCATATTGTCCAGGGTATCCGCCGCCGCCTTGAGACCATCGATTTCCCGGGCGGCCGCGATGGTTTTCTGGACCTCACCCATCAGGTCCATAACCGCCTTACCCTTGTTCATCCCGAGCTTACGGCCCAGCAGGTCCATAGCCTGAATGCCATTGGTACCCTCATAGATCATGGTAATACGGCAATCACGCAGCAGCTGTTCCTGAGGATACTCCTTGATGTAGCCATAGCCGCCGAACACCTGCATGCCGTGGCTGCAGACTTCAAAGGCCTTGTCGGTCACGTAACCCTTGGCTACCGGGGTAAGAACTTCGATCAGCCCCTGACACCTATCCTTCGTCTCCTGGTCGTCTGAAGTATGGCTCATGTCTTCACAATAGGCGACATAGTACAGCAGGCTGCGCATACCCTCGATGTAGGCTTTCATCGTCAGCAGCTGCCGCCGCACATCCGGGTGCTGGATAATGGGTACGGCCGGAGCATCCTTGTCCATGAACGCAAGAATGTTCTTGCCCTGGACCCTCTCGCGGGCGTAATTGACCGCGTTGAGGTAGGAGCTCGAGGCACAGGAAAAGCCCTGTAGTCCCACCAGCAGACGGGCTTCGTTCATCATGAGGAACATGGCCCGCATCCCTTTGTTCTCCTCACCGAGCAGGGTGCCGCGGCACTTACCTTTCCCACCGAGTGCGAGGCTGCAGGTTGAATTGCCGTGGATACCCATCTTCTCTTCTATACCGGTACAAACCACATCGTTGGGTTCGCCCAGGCTGCCGTCGTCGTTGACCCAGATTTTGGGTACCAGAAACAGCGAGATCCCCTTGGTTCCTTCCGGGGCGCCTTCGATACGCGCCAGGACCGGGTGGATGATGTTCTCCGACAGATCGTGATCGCCCCCGGAGATAAAGATCTTGTTGCCGGTAAGGGAGTAGGTGCCGTCGTCATTCTTTACGGCTGTCGTTGTCAGAGCCCCGACATCGGAACCTGCTTCCGGTTCCGTAAGCAGCATGGTGCCGGTCCACTCACCGGTGAACATCTTCTTTAAAAAAAGCTCTTTTTGTTTATCGGAACCAAATGCCTCCACCAGTTTGCCGGCCCCGTGGGTAAGCCCGGGGTACATCATGAAGGCGAAATTGGCACCTACGAAATAATCGCTGGCCGCCATGGCAACACTCTTGGGCATACCCTGGCCGCCCCATTCGGGATCTTCCGACATGGCCAGCCACTCCCCTTCGATGAAAAGGTCGAACACCCGCTTAAAGGATTCCGGGGTCGTCACCACGCCGTTTTCCAGGCGGCAGCCCTGCTCATCACCCTCTTTGGAAGTCGGCAGGATCTCCTTGATGGCCAGGTTGCGCGCCTCCTTGACGATCATGTCGATGACCTTCTTGTTAAATTCAGCGTAATCTTCATTTTCGCTGAATTGGGCGACCTCAAGCTGTTCGTGTAGTACGAAGTCAATATCTCTTCTGTCTGCGATTTGCTGTGCCATAATCCTCAATCCCCTCTGGCGGGCGCAACCGGAACCGCCAGGTTCACTTTTGCGCGCACCTTCGTTTTGCGCTGCCCACCGGCCGCCTAAGATTGGTCGGCGGTGTGCCAGCATCCATCATGGTACCACCCGTACAGGCCGCTGACGGCTTTCCGGGCTGTCCCCTTAACGAGTGCCCATCCAGAAACGGCATCTTATGGCCCGGAGCGGCGTTTGCGCTCTTTTGAATTCTTCGGAATCGCCCGCTATACCTGCGGTTTCAAAATCGCTCAAGCCTTGCTCTGAACCAAAATCTACTATTTCTCGATGGACTCTAACTATACGTAACTTCGGGGTTCCCCACACCCCTTATAAACAGGTCGACCAACGGGTCGGCCATAGAAACCAGATCGTAACTGCCGCCGGAATGCAGCCAGGTATTGATCACTTCATCAATGGCGCCGATGATAAAGCGCTTCACCAGTCCCATGTACAGGTCCTTGCGCATCAGTCCTTCGTCCTGCCCGCTCTCCACGATCTCAGACACCAAATCCAGGTACATCTTGGACATTTCCCGAATCTGCTCTTCACACATCCGGCTGAAACGGCGGGTCTCAGTCTGGTACAAAATCGCCATGCTCCGATCGCGCTGAAACTCTTCCAGATGTCTTTTGATCAGCAAGCGCAGTTTGTCGCGGGCATTGTCCGCCTTGTCGACTTCTTCGCGAAACCGACCAAACACCTCCTTGGTCTTGTAGCCGAAAAAGTTCACCATGATATCTTCTTTATTCTTGAAATAAAGATAGATGGTTCCATCGGCCACACCGGCTTCTTTGGCTATCTGGCTGATCGTCGCCTGGTGAAAACCCTGCTCGGCAAACACTTTGATAGCCGCTTCGAGGATCTGGTGATACTTGCCGTTTGATTTGGATTTCTTATTGATAAGGGCCTCCAGTTGGAACAATGTTTATGAATGAATACTTATTCATTTATCAAAGGGCCTGCGGGGGTGTCAAGAGGAATCGTGGATTTTTTTGGTGTGAAATTATAAATGACATATTAATATATAATTACAGTTAGTTAGAAAACTTCAATCAATGCTGATGGTGGGTAGATTGTAAAATCGGCGCCTTGTTAAAGTCTATGAGGAATTATTCATTTGCGGCACGGCCATCGCGTTGACCAGACCTCATCCGGATCGCGAGCCGAACTATCTTTGCGGGGTACCAGGGGATTTGGTGGGGATTCGGTTTTGCTGACAAGCTGCCGGCCGAAATCAGGATAAAAAAGGGGGACCGGTTCGAAGACCGATCCCCCTGACAATCAGTTTCAGGCGAAAGTTGCCTATTCCACGCTCGGGCGCGGCAGCACTTTGGCCTGCTCGGCAATCTCGGGAACCTTATGCTCCCACTCGATGGCCATGAGGTGCACGCCGGCGACCCCTTTCATTTCCTTGAATTCCTCGATCTGCTCACAGGCCATCTTGATGCCTTCGGCGGCAACTTTGCCTTTCTCAGCCCCCTGAAGCCTTTTGATGACTTCCTCGGGCACGTCCATGCCGGGCACCTTGTTGGCCATGTAGCGGGCCATACCGACACTCTTCATCGGCGTGACACCGGCCAGGATATAAACTTTTTCGGTCAAGCCCATATCGTTGGCCTGTTTGACCCATTCCCGGAACTTGTCCATATTGTAGATGCACTGGGTCTGGATGAAATCCACGCCAGCGTTAATTTTCTTGGCCAGGCGGTGCACCCGCCACTCAAAAGGGTCGGCAAAGGGATTGGCCGCAGCGCCGATAAACATTTTCGGCGGATCTTCGATCTCGGCCCCGCCCTGGAATTTGCCCTCATCGCGCATGGTTTTGACCATGTTGATCAGCTGCATGGAATCGACGTCAAAAACGCCCTTGGCCATGGGATGGTCGCCGAACTTGCAGTGATCGCCGGACAGGCAGAGCATATTTTTGATACCGTGGGCATAGGCCCCCAGTACATCACCCTGCATAGCCAGACGGTTACGGTCCCGGCAGACCATCTGATAGTTGGGCTCCAGGCCTTCGTCAAGTATGATCAGGCTGGCCGCCCAGCTGGACATTCGCACCATGGCGGTCTGGTTGTCCGTAATGTTGACCGCATCGACCATACCTTTGAGATGCGCGGCTTTCTCCCGCACCTCCGCAGCGTTGCTGCCGCGCGGCGGCCCGAGCTCGCCGGTAAACGCAAAGTGTCCTGCCTTCAAAATCTTCTCAAGATTGCTTCCTGATTTATAACCATTCTGCTCTGTGCTCATAACAATCACCTTATCCTCAACGATTCAGCATCCAGTTATTGATGTCTTGGTACTGACCTTCAGTTCGCCTGCACAGACTACTCTTCGTCAGGCTCTGTCAGCTTTTCATAGCCGGGTTGAATCAGCGTCCGGGGCACGGTATCATTCCAGTCTTTGATGGGATGAAAATCCATGATGCAGTCGACCCGTCCCTGGGCCGCCAGACGTTCGTAGATCCTGAACCAGGCACAGGGCTGGTCATCGCTGATCTCACAATTGCCGTCGTTGGTCCCCCCGCAGGGTCCGTTATAGAGGCCCTTGGCACACATGGTCACCGGGCAAATCCCGCCGGTCCAGGCCAGCACGCAGCTCTCGCAGGAACGGCAACGCTCCTCGTACCAGCCCACGGCCCGGTTGGCGGACATACCGGATGTATCGACGCCCGGAAACACAGGTGTATCCGGAAACCGCTCGGCCAGGAACTGAATCCCAACGCCACAGGCCATCGACAAAATGGCATCGTAGTCGCCGACCAGGTCATCCAGTGCCTCGAGATATTCCATGTCGCACTGTCTTTCAATCGTCTTGGCACCGAGTTCGATGGGATTGTCATCCAGTTTGCGGGCCATCTCCAGTTCGGCGTTTAAAACCGCCACCTCTTTTTCGCCCCCGGCCAGACAGACAGCGACACACGTTCCGCACCCCACGTTGAGGACCTTTTTATAGTCCTTGAGCATTGTCTTCAACTCTTCAAAGGGTTTCCGCTTGGCTACTATCATTTCCCCTCCTGTTATACAGATCGGTTACATTTCCGATTCACGTACCGACACACCTTACATGGCCGATTCGGGATGGAATACATCGACTTCCTTGAGATCCTCTCCAAGGTATTCGCGCTCGTTGGGACCCAGGATGCCCATGGACAGGCCGATCAGGGTCCACAGGTGGACGGTTTCCCACTTGTGATCATTAATCTCGCTCAGGTCGTGTACCTGGGCATGGCAGTTGTGACAGGGCGTTATACAGTAGGGCGCTTTTGTCGTTAAAATCTGGTCGGCCTTCAACTTGCCATAGGCGCGCCGCTCTTCCGGAAAACCGGACTGGAGGAACCCGCCCCCGCCGCCGCAGCAATAGTTATTGGACTTGTTCGGGTACATCTCAACAAAGTTTTCCTCACCGACTACGGCCTTGACTACATAGCGCAGGTCGTCGGCCACCGGATCGCCGTAGGTTTTGCGCACCAGTTGGCAGGGGTCCTGGACCGTGAACTTGATCTGGCGTTCCTTGTTCCAGTCGGAATTGACCTTGAGTCTACCATCTCTGACCCACTCGGCATACAGCTGGATGATGCTCTTGATTTCGAAGTTATGTTCGATCTTGAATTTTTCCAGTCCGACCCGGACTGCGAAAAGTTCGTGCCCTCACTCGGTGTTGAGCCAGACCTTACACCCCAGATCATCCACCGCTTTGGCTTTGGTCCGCACAATCTTTTCCCAGTTTTCATTGTCGGCCATGAACATGCAATAATTCTCGGCGGCCCACCCCTTGGTTCCATAGGTCCAGTCGGCACCCACCTCGTGCAGGATCTTCCACAGCGGTACCATCTCATCCGGTTCCGTCACCGGTTCGCGGGAGTTCTGGTTCAAGAAAAACTCGGCACCTTTTTTATTGATCGGCGCCTGCATCTCAGCAAATTCCGGCTGGGACTCCTGGTACTCCTCCAGAACGTCCTCGACCACAAACTGAAAATCCTCTTCCGAAGCGCCCATGGCGCTGCAGGTGTCGTTTCTCAGGGCCATGTCGCAGGAGCCCACGATCCCCTTGGGTCGCTCTTCTCTGGGAATCATAGCGCGGGCGTTGAATACCAGCTGGGGGATGTTGATTTTCATGGGACAGACATAAATGCAGCGCATGCACATGCTGCACCACCATTTCCAATCGGATTTAAGAATCTCCTCGTCCATGCCCAGGGCCGCCATGCGCAGAAATTTACGCGGATCCATGCCCGCAAGACCGGACGCCGGGCAGCCGGAAGAGCAGGCCCCGCAGGTCAGGCACAGATTCAGGTTCCCGCCGTCGGGCAGGATCTCCTTGACCTTGTCCAGGAATACACTCTTCTTTTTTCCTCCAAGTTTGATTGCTTCGTCAGCCATAATATACTCCGTCTTTAAATTTATACTTATTTATTCAACGGGTTGGGCCCCAATTCCAGAATATGCTCGGTCATTTCCTTGGCATACGCTGCGAAGGTGGGGCCTTCACCGGAAGATAGATTATACATCCGCACCCGCTCGCCTTCAATACCCACCTCGGCGAGGAGCCGGTTCGCGTGGTTCACCCTTTCACGGGCCCTGAAATTGCCCGCGTTGTAGTGGCAAGCACCCTCCAGGCAACCGACGACATAGACACCATCGGCGCCTTTCTGGATGGCGCGCAACAGATACATCAGATCAACCTTGCCGGAACAGGGCACCCGGATAATTTTAACATTCGAAGGATAGTCGAGCCTCATGGAACCTGCCAGGTCCGCGGCGGAATACCCTCAGTATTCACAACAAAATGAAATGATCGTGGGTTCGAAATCAGCCATTACATTCCTCCTGCCAGCAACGCGTCAATTTTACATGCGATCTGGTCATCTTCATAGAATCCCAACTGGATGGTCTGCCGCGGGCAAACACCAGCGCAGGCGCCGCATCCGTGGCATAGGGCCTCGTCTATCTGAATCTCTTTGGTTTCCGTGTTAAAAACCGGTACATCATAAGGACACGTCCGCACACAGGTCAAGCATTTTACGCAGTATTCCGTATCCACATTGGCCGTTATGGCCGAAAGTTTAATTTCCGGCCGGGCCAGGAAGGTTACCGCCCGCGAAGCGGCGGCCTGGGCCTGGGAGATGGTCTCGGATATTAGCTTGGGTCCGTGGGCCGTACCGCAAAGGAAAATCCCTTCCCCGGGCATGTCGACCGGCCGCAGTTTCACGTGGGCTTCAATAAAGTACCCTTCCTGGTTGGCATTCAGCTTCATGATACTGCTGAGATCGGCGGTGTCCGCGGCCCGCATGCCGGCACTCAGGGTTAACAGGTCCGCACAGATTTCAACATCCTGTTGCAGCACATGGTCCCGGGTCGTCACCAGGACGCCTTCGGAAGCTGCTTTTGCCACCGGAGGGTTGTCGGCATCGTAGCGCATAAAAATCACACCCTGATCCCGGGCTTCGGTATAATAATCTTCCAGTAAGCCATAGGTCCGTATATCGCGGTAAAGGACAAACACCTGGGTTTCAGGGCGCAGTTTTTTGATGTGCAGGGCATTTTTCACGGCGTTTTGACAGCAAATCCGCGAACATTCCTGCATCTCTTCGCACCGCGATCCGACACACTGGATCATGACGACCGTATCTAGATCGGCGGCTCCTTGCGCTTCCAGTCGATCAGCCAAGCCGACCTGAGTGACAACACGGTCATCTTCACCGTAGAGGTACTCCTTGGGCTGGTATTCAATCGCACCCGTGGCCACGATGATCACCCCGTGATCGATATCCCGCTTTTCACCGGTTGTGCCTACGGCTACTTCGGTTTTAAAATTGCCCTTGTAGCCACCAAAGCCCGTTACGGTGGTTCCGGTCAGCACCTCAATCCGGGCATGGCCATTGACTTCGTCCGCCAGTGTCCCGACGTAGGCGCCAACGTCACCGCCCTCGATGGTGTGATGCAGGTTGCGGGAAAAACCTCCCAGTTGGGTATCTTTTTCGATCAGCACCGCCTCGAAATCCTGCTTGCCCAGGTTCAGAGCGGCGTTCATGCCGGCCACTCCGCCGCCGATCACCAGCGCTTTCTGGTTGACGGGAATGACCTTGGCCGACAGCGGTTTCAAGGTGCCGGCGCGGGCCACCGCCATGCGGACCAGGTCCTTGGCTTTGCGGGTAGCCAGATCCGGACTCTTGGAGTGGATCCAGGAATTCTGGTTCCGGATGTTGGCCATTTCAAACAGATACTTGTTCAAGCCGCAGGCCTCTAAAGTTTCCATAAACATCGGTTCGTGGGTCTTGGGGCTGCAGGAGGCGACCACCACCCGATTCAAATTGTGTTCGGTGATCATCTCCTTCATCTTTTCCTGGGTATCCTGGCTGCAGGTAAACAGGTTGGCGTCCGTGAAGACCACCCCGGGCAATTCAGCCGCATACTGCTGGACCGCCGGCACATCTACCACCCCGCCGATGTTGATCCCGCAGTTGCAGACAAACACACCGATCCGCGCATCTTGACCGGCCACGTCCATTTCCTCGGGCACGACCACTTCCGGTATATCTTGGCCCCGGGCGGCGGCCAGTTCCGATCCCGCCAGGCACGCAGCGGCACTGGCTTCCGTGACCGAGCCGGGAATATCCTTGGGCCCCTGGAACACACCGCAGGTGTAGATGCCTGGTTTGGACGTCTCAACCGGGGCAAACGGATCGGTTTTGGCAAAGTTGTATTTATTCAGGTCAATGTCCAGTTTCTTGGCCAGATCCACGGCAGTGTCGGGAATGGTCAGTCCGACCGACAGAACCACCATGGAGAAGGTCTCTTCTTTCATCTCGCCGCTCTCATCGGCATAGCGCACGCTGAGGTCACCGGTATCCTGAATTTCATTGATTGTGTGGACCCGCGCTTCCACGAAGCGGATCCCCTCCCGGTCACGGGCCCGGAGACAATACTTCTCATAGTCCTTGCCGAAGGTCCGCATGTCCATGTTGAAGACCGCGCAGTCCAGATCCCCGTGAATGTGCTCCTTGGCGATCATGGCTTCCTTGGCGGCATACATGCAACAGACTGAAGAGCAATAGCCGTTGCCGCAGCGGTTGGTATCCCGGGAACCGACACACTGCAGCCAGGCGATGCTCTTGGGCTCTTCCCGGTCGAGCGGCCGCATAACATGACCGAAATAGGGCCCTCCGGCAGACAGAATCCGTTCGAACCCTTCACTGGTCACTACGTTAGGATATTTTCCGTAGCCGAGATAATCCAGGCCGGACGGATCAAACCCCTTGGTGCCGGGCGACAGGATCACCGAGCCCACCGTGACCTCGGTTTCACGCTCCACGTCGTCGTACCGGATCGCTTTGGCCATGCAGACGTTTTCACACAGGCCGCAGCCCACGCAGGCGTCCTTGTCGATGGCATAGGCCAGCGGTACGGCCTGGGCATACTCGATGTAGGTAGCCCGCTGGTCATTCATCCCCTTGTTGATCTGGTTAACCGCCGAAGCAGGACAGTTGCGGGCACAGTCGCCGCAACCGGTACACACGCCCGAATCGATGAACCGGGGGTTGTTGGTCAGGGTGACGGAAAAGTTTCCGGGATCCCCTGCAATATCCTTGACTTCACTGTTGGTAATCAGGTTGATGTTCATGTGCCGGCCGACCTCGACCAGTTTCGGTGAGATCACTCACATAGTACAGTCGTTGGTCGGGAAGGTCTTGTCCAGCCGGGCCATCAGTCCCCCGATGGTCGGCCCCTTTTCTACCAGGTAGACGTTGTAATCTGAATTTGCCAGATCCAGGGCGGCCTGCATACCCGCTATGCCGGTACCCACAACCATAACTGATCCACTCGTGTTACTCATTGTTCCTCCCTCTATTCACAGTCATTTTCCAATGACTATAGTGCTACGAATACGGGTTTGCTGTCTTCCATGCCGGTGAATTCAACCTGGTTGGTCTTCTCCAGGTCAGCCAGCAGGTAGGAAATTCTCAGTAGATCCAGGCCAATTTCCCGACTGATGTCCCGTACGGACTTGCAGCCCTTTTTGATGGCCAGAAATATCATGCTCTTTTGAAATTCACGCTCCAGTTCCTTGAAAAGCGCGGTTTCATACTGGTCCACATCCCACTTGCGTCCGTAGACATCCCCGTTAGCGGTAATCTTTACTTCTTTCCCCACCAGCCAGCGGATGGCCGGATTGTTGACCGTCATATCGGCGGCCTCCAGGGCCATTTCCAGGGCGACTGTGTCCAGGGGGCCCTGTTCTTTTACCGCTGCAATGGTATCCGTGGCAATCTCTACGAAGCGCTGGGCTTCGGCTGAGGATACCCAGGCCAATTGCAGCCGGTCGGCGCCGATCCCGGCCATATCAAGCAGTTTTTTGGTAAGAACGATCTTTTTCTCGGCCTGTACATTACCTTCCAGGTAATGGCAATCACCGAAATGTCACCCGGACACCAAAACGCCGTCACACCCCTGTTTAAATGCTTTGATGATGAATCCCGGGTCAACCCGACCGGAGCACATGACCCTTACGGTTCTCAGGTTGGATGGATACTGCAGCCGGGAGACACCCGCCAGGTCGGCCCCGGCATAGGCACACCAGTTACATAGAAACGCTGCGATCTTAGGCTCGAAATCACCCATGTTCTTATCCTCTATCTTATTGTTATATCCTGACGTTCAGTAACAAATCGTTTAACTTTCATTTTAGACAACGGCATTTACCGCGGCTTCAATTTGCTCGTTCTTGAAATGGAGCATATCGATGGCCAGCTGCGGGCAGGACGAGGCGCACAGGCCGCAGCCCTTGCAGGAAGCGGAAATATTACGGGCCCGGTAGCCTTTGCCCTCGACTTCATCGAGGACGATGGCCCCGAAGGCGCACACCTCGGTGCACAGGCCGCAGCCAATGCACTTTTCGGTGTCTACCATGGATACCAACGGCGAAATACTGATGGAAGCCTTGGACAGGACCGTGGCGGCGCGGCTGGCCGCGGCCTGGGCCTGGGCAATGCTCTCATCCAGAGATTTCGGGTAATGTGCCAATCCGCACAGGAAGATGCCGTCCGTGGCGCATTCCACCGGCCTGAGCTTGGCGTGGGCCTCCATGAAAAAGTTCTCGGAATTCAACGGCAGCTTGTAGAGGCTCGCCAGCTTGCCGTTGTCGGCCGGCTTGATCGCGGTGGCCAGATTCACGAGATCGGCCTTGATCAACAGATCCCGCTGTAGGACCGGATCGAACACCTTCACATCCAGGCCATCCGCTGTTTCCGTGACTTCCGGTTTGCGCTCCAGATTGAAGCGAATGAAAATGATCCCCAGTTCCCGGGCTTGCTTGTAGAGCGCTTCGCGTTCGCCGTAAGTCCGGATGTCCCGGTACAATATAAAGACATTCTTGTCCGGGTCGGCCTGTTTGATGGCAATGGCCTGCAGAATGGATCCCGTACAGCAGATCCGGGAGCAGTAGGGCCGCTGATCCTCCCGGGAGCCCACACACTGGATGAACACGACCGTCCGGGCATCCTTGAGTTTTTCAGGGTGATGCTCAAGGTCGTGCCAGCGGGAAACCCGATCATTTTGGCCATAAAGGTACTCGGTCGTGTCGGTGGCCTCACCGCCGGTGGCCATGATGATCCCGCCATGGGCTATCGTCTGGGAAGAACCGTTGGTAGAGACCTGGGTCTCGAAATTACCCACGAACCCGGTAGCGTCCGTCACCTCGGAATCCAGCAGCACCGTAACGTCCGGATGTTTTTCCACCCTGGCAATCATGTCATCGAGAACCGGCTGGACGGCCTGTCCCTTCCAGGTTTGGGTCAGATCCCGGGCCTGGCCGCCAATGGCGGAGGAACGTTCGACGATGGTCGCCGGAAACCCCTGTTCTGCCAGGCTGAGGGCCGCGGTCATACCGGCCGCCCCGCCGCCGATGACCAGGGCGGACTTGTTGACCTCCACGGTGACATCGCTGATGGGATCGAGCAAAGCCGCCCGGGCAACCGCCATCCGCACGAGATCCTTGGACTTGTCGGTGGCCTTGTCTTTTTCATTGGCATGTACCCAGGTACACTGGTTGCGGATATTGGCCATTTCAAAGAGATACGAGTTGAGCCCGGCATTGCGCACGGTTTCCTGGAACAGCGGTTCGTGGGTCCGCGGCGTACAGGCAGCCACGACAATGCGGTTGAGCTTCTGTTCTTTGATGACCTCAACCATCTTCTCCTGGGTATCCTGGGAACAGGAAAAAAGATTCTCTTCCACGTAAGCCACCCCGGGCAAACTCCGGGCGTATTCGGCAATAGCCGGCACATCCGCGATGCCGCCGATGTTGGTACCGCAATTGCAGACAAATACACCGATGCGGTTTTCCTGGCCCTCAACAGAGATCTCTTCGGGAAGTGTCTTCTCTTTGACCAGTTCGTCTCTGACCGCAGACAGGGTCATGCCGGCCCGGCAGGCAGCCGAACTGGCTTCCATAATGGACTCAGGGATGTCCTTGGGCCCCTGGAAGGCACCGCAGACATAGATGCCCTCCCGTGAGGTCGCTACCGGATCGACCGCGGCTGTCTCGCAGAAATTGCCGGCGGAAAGATCCAGATCCAGCCGCTGGGCCAGGTTGATGATCTCCGGTGAGATTTCAACGCCCACGGAAAGGACAATCATGTCGAATATTTCGGTAGCAATCTCGCCTTCAGGCGTCACATAGCGAACCTCCAGGTCGTCGCTGCCGTCCACGGGGTCAACCGTGTGCACTCGGCTGTTGACGAACCGCACCCCTTTGTCCTTGGCATTGTTATAGAATTTTTCAAATTCCTTACCGTGGGTGCGCGTATCCATGTAAAAGATGGCGCAGTCCAGGGCGTCACCGGCATGCTCCTTGGCGATCACGGCCTCTTTGATGGAGTACATGCAGCAGACCGAAGAACAATAGGCATTGTCACACTTGTTCAGGTCCCGCGAGCCCACACACTGGAACCAGGCGATTTTTTTTGGTTCCTTGTCGTCCGAACGTCGGGTGAGGTGGCCGCCCGTGGGGCCCGTAGCCGCCAGGATACGCTCCATCTCGATGGAGGTAATCACATTGGGCAGGGAAGCATAGCTGTAATTATCAAAACGGGAGGGATCGAACGGCTTAAAACCGGGGGAGAGGATCACCGCGCCGACATCGAGGACCGCGGTGGTGGGCTTCTGTTCGAAATCAACCGCTTCCGTGGGACAGAGTTTTTTACAGGCGCCGCATTTGCCGTTCTTCTGAAAATAAATACAGGTCTGATCATCAATGGCGTATTTCAATGGCACGGCCTGGGCATATTCCACGTAGGCGGATTTGCGCTTGGCCAGCCCCGTGTTGTAGGGGTCGGTTACCTTCTTGGGGCACTTTTCAGCGCAAAGGCCGCAGGCGATACATTTCTCTTCGTCAATATACCTGGGCTGGCTGGTAATTTCGACCTGGAAATTTCCGGCCGTCCCCTTAATTTTACCTATTTCACTGAGCGTTTTCAGCTCGATGTTCAAATGCCGGCCGACCTCGACCAGTTTCGGTGAAATAATTCACATGGCACAGTCATTGGTGGGAAACGTCTTGTCCAGCTGGGACATGACCCCGCCAATGGACGGTCCTTTTTCAATCAGATACACATAGTACCCTGAATCTGCCAGATCCAGGGCCGCCTGCATACCGGCAATCCCGCCACCGGCAACAACAACCGATCCAATCGGCCTATCACTCTTTTTTCCCATGCCCTTACTCCTGTGTGTCAGAAAAGTATGGTTTATCTTAAAAACCGAGCACTGCTAACTACCTATTATTTTTATCAACATTTCAAAACGCTATCAGGTGCCCGCTGTCTCCCATGCCTACCGTCCGTGCGGTCAAATACGTACCAGACCTTAATAAGGGGCTGGTGAGCCGCCCCCCTAAAGTGACCTAAATTTTAACCATTTGAATACGTTTAGTAATTCGAGGGAGAAAATTCGGACCCGGCGGATAACCGGATGGACAGGGGCATTTGCAAAGGGTCTCATAAAACGTTTTCTGGCCTGATCCTCACGTTGAACGCTAACTGCCTGCAGCCTGCCTGGAAAAGTCGGCTAAGCTTAGAATCTAGTTCACTGCTACCGCCCGGAACAGACATTTCTTAGGGCGATGGCAGCAGATGTTTACTAAAATGTGCCAAAATGGCACCATTTATATAGGATGGAACCAATGCACAGGGGTCCGTATAGTCTAGGGCTATAATTTAGTCAACCCCCTTGTTTGATGAAAAGCATGACCGTATTCTCGACCGTTTTGGTCGACTTTGAGCCTGCCAGGACAGGGCACATTACCAATCCAACAAACTGTAGATATTGTATGTTTATTATAAGGCCGGTTTGGTCCGCAATTGGCGGATAGGGGCGGGCGTCTCGGCCCTACTCTGGAGGACAATCGAGCCGCTGTAGCCGGGCTTCCGGGATTACAAGGCGACAAATATCTTTACGTCCGCGGTGTCCCGTAGGGTTTTCAGGTAGGCTTTAATCTCCGGCGCCGCTTTTTCGAACTTCAGGTTCTGGTATAGTTGTTCCCGGACATCCTCAAAGGCCAGTTTCCGCTTGGCCTGGCGATCCTCAACCAAAATTAAGTGGTACCCACGGCTGGTGCGCACAATGTTGCTGATCTCTCCCGGATTGAGCGCAAAGGCTGCATCCGCAAACCCCTTGATCATCTTTTCTTTTTCAAAATACCCGAGATCACCCCCATTCTCACTGCTGGGGCATTGGGAGTAGTCGATGGCCATCTCGGAAAACGGCACGCCCTGATCAAGCTGTTTCAGAATTCCTCTTGTCAGGGCAACCGCCGCCTTGCGCTCTTCCCGGGTGCTGTCCGGGCCGGCGGCAATAAAAATGTGGCTGGCTTTGACCAGGGCCGGCACCTTGAACAGATTGGGATGGGTGTCATAAAAAGACCTCAGTTCCCAGTCATCCACGGCAACCAATCCGGCCACCTGCGCTTCGATAAGCTGCCGGATGGCCAGGTCCTCGTGCAACAGCTTACGCAACCGGGTTGGCGAGATCCCGGACCGCAAGAAGGCATCTTCCTGTTCAGCGGCGCTGGAAAAACGGGCAGCAACCCGTTCCAACTCTTTATCAATCTGTTCGCCATCTACCTTGAAACCCAGCCGCAGGCATTCCTGGTAAGCCAGTTTGCGCCCGATCAGGTTGTCGAGGACGTCTCTTTTGAGGGCCTGGAGCTTCAATTCCGGGATATCTTCATGCGGGGTGTCAACCTGATGCAGGGCCTGCTGCAGAGCGGCCTCGAATTCAGCCAGGGGAATATCTTCTCCATTCACGGCCGCCGCCCGCTCAATGGGTTCAAGTTGACCCCCGACAGGTGAAACAAGCGGGCCGGCCGCCAGCAACAAAAGCAGCATACAGCATATCCGCAGGGGGAACTGGGGCCCTTTTGCAGGTTGCATCATATCAAACTCGCGCGTGGTGAAAGGTTGACATCTGCCCGTTGCATATCATTTTAGACGAAGAGCGGCAAATGCTTTCCGGTCCGACCCACCTATCGCAAAGTGACCATGCGCCTTGGCATAGCTTTCCAGGCGTGATAATAAACCGTATGCATTGAGACCTTTTTCAGAGTACCATTGCCTTGCGCTGGACCCCGACCTATGAAATCTAAAACCCACAAGCAACATCCCCAGCTGGTTGCGGACTGGCAAACCTTGATGCGGACCTTTATCAGGCCCGAAAATGAAGCTACCCGGTCTACGCTGGTAAAATACATGGAGCAGATCCTGTTCGGGCTGCATGATTTTTTAGGAGACCATGTGGGCATTACCGAGGAGGCCAGCCTGAAGGAACTGGCCGGGCAGTTCACCGATACCCGTATCAACCGCACCCCGGAAAAGAAACTGGCCGATGTGATCACGGACCTGATCGAAGATATCGCCCCCCATGCCGTCAATGTCGCTTCGCCCTACTTTATCGGCCACATGACCGCAGCCATCCCGTTTTTCATGGTCCATCTCAAGACAATTGTGGCCGCCTTGAATCAGAATGTCGTCAAGCTGGAAACATCCAAGGTCGTTTCCATTATCGAAAAGCAGATTCTGGCTAAAATCCACCGGCTGGTGTACAGCCGGAATGATGATTTCTACGCCGAGCACGTCCAGCACACCAGCACCACTTTGGGCAGCTTCGTGGAAGACGGCACCCTGGCCAATATCACCGGATTATGGGTGGCCCGTAACAAGCGCCTTTACCCCCGCCCGGGATTCGGGGGGGTCGAACAAGAGGGCATGGCCGCCGGACTGCGCGCCCATGATCTGGACCGCTGCGTGGTCCTGGTCTCCCGGCTGGGGCATTACTCCCTGCGCAAGGCCGGCGGTGTCCTGGGGATCGGCAACCGCAATATCATCGGGTTGGAAGTGGATGCCGAAAATCGTATCGATATCAAACGCCTCAAGGCGGTTATTGCGGACTTGAATCGGCCGGCCGCCCGGACCGGGATCATCGCTGTCGTCGGCATTGCCGGCACCACGGAAACAGGCACGGTCGACCCCCTGCCCGAACTCGGTGAGATCTGCGCAGCCCATGGCATTCACTTTCATGTGGATGCCGCCTGGGGAGGGCCCACCCTGATGTCGGACCGGTATCGGCACCTGCTGGCGGGCATTGACCGGGCCGATTCAGTGGTCATCGATGGGCACAAACAGTTTTACATGCCCATGACCAGCGGCATGACCTTGTTCAAAAACCCGCTCTCCATGGAGGCCGTGGTCTACCACGCCAAGTATATCAACCGCCCCGGCTCGGTTGACCTGGGCATCAGATCCCTGTCCGGATCGCGCGAAGCCAGCTCCCTGATTCTGGACAGTGCCCTCAAAATTATGGGCAGCCAGGGGTATGCCATCCTCATCGAGCACGGCATTGAAACCGCGGAGAAGTTTGCGGCGGAAATAAAACGCAGAGACGATTTTGAACTGATGACGCCCCCCCAGCTCAATGTCCTTACTTACCGGCTCAACCCACATGAGCTGCGGGGGACTCCCGAGAAAAAAACCACTGATGCAGAACGTTTGAATGACATCAATAAACTGCTGCAGCGCTTGCAGCGCGAGGCTGGGCGAAGCTTTGTTTCACGCACCACTCTCACGCTGCCCGCTGCATCGGATACCGACACGGTGGTGCTACGCTGCGTCATCATGAACCCCATGACCACCCCAGATATTCTCAATGAGATCCTGGATGAACAACTGAATATTTACCGGAAGCAGATCCTGCCTGATCTAGATGTGTAGTTGCACGGTTAGACCGGGGGGCGAATGGTTTGACAACCTGGTCAGCCGCCGAACCGCAGGCGGTAGTAGACCAACCCCAGATACTCGTGCAGATAGACAGCGGCGGCCTCGAACGATGCGGGCAGATAATGCCGCCAAGTGTAAGACCGGACCGGCAGGGAAGCCAGACCGTTGGCAAAGGGTGTACAGGATAGCCCCTTTTGCTGGAAAGACCATAAGGCCCGTTTGAGATGATAGACCGAGGTGACCATGACCGGCCGGATAAAACGGTGTTGCCGACAGATGGCGCGCACATTTTCGGCGTTCTTGAAGGTATCGGTACTCTGCGTTTCAGTGATGATGGCCTGAACCGGCACCCCCAGATCTACTAAATATCGCCGGGCAACCACAGCCTCGGCGACTTGCCCGCCCGGTCCACGCCCCCCGGAGACGATAATCGGCACCTCCATCCGGGACGCCAGCCGTGCAGCCGTCACCAGGCGATCCACCATGGACTCCGGAAGCACTCCCGGCTCCCCCGACAGATCCAGCAGACGGTCATCCACCCCACCGCCCAACAGGATGATGACATCTCCCCGGGGCAATGCTTTCCCGGCGGGGATATCCCGCAGCAATCCGGCCAGCAGCAGATCGGTGACCGGGGTAATCGACAACCCCCACATGACCAGTCCTAATACCGCCAGCGCGCTGCCGGACCAGCGGCGCTTGAGTCCCACCAGCAGTGCCCCAGCCGTCAACAGCACCAGGATAAAGATGCCCGGTGGCAAAATAAAGGCGGTGACCAGTTGTTTGAAGATATACATGTTACCCGGTTTTTTCCAATGGTGTCCGGCGGATGGTTTTGAATCGCATTAAAAGATTGTACCCGTAGACGGCTGCCACGGCAGCGGCCAGTCGCGGAATCCATAACCAGAAGGCACCGACGCCCAAAGGCACGAACAGCAGGGGGTCTTCGATCATGGCATGGTTAATCCCGATGGAAAGATGAAGCCGCTCGAGTTCCTCCCGGGAATAACGGCCCTGGCTGGCCTCCTCAACGATGACGGCCCCGCCGTAGGCTATGCCGAAGACGGCGGCCGCCAACCAGAGCAGGCCCACGTTGCGGCTAAGGCCGAGCACTTTCAACAACGGATCCAGTCCCCGCACGAGTTGATCGATGATCTTGTAGGCCTTCATCAACTCCAGGGTGACCATGATGAAAACAATAATCACCAGGATCTGCAGGGCCAGCCGGACGGTTGCCAGACACCATTGCTGTAAGAGGGCGGCGAACCCGATGGCCGCTGCGGGACCAGGCAGGACGGTTTTATCCAGACCGGTTTCGGGCGATAGGAGCAAGGCGACCACGCTGACCGTAACCACTGACGCCAGCAGCCGAAATACAGTGGCCTTTATCGGATTGATGCCCGATTTAGCCTGAATGATGCCCTCTTGAATCAGACTGTGGGAGATAAGCAGAAAAACGGCGATCAGGGTCATCTGGTCCTGGGTCAGCGGCAGGACGACCATGGCGGCAATACCACCATAGATACCGGTCAACATCCCCACGATCAAGGGCAAGGCGGCCACCGGCGGCAGCCCCATCAGCTGCATGGCGGGCTGCAGCAGAAAATCAAGATATTTCAACCAGCCGCTGTACTGCAGCAGCATGGTTAAAAAGGAGACCGGAATCAGGATTTTCAAAATCCAGACATAGCCGTGCCATCCTTTTGAAAGGCCGCTCAGAAGCGTTGTTTTCAGGTTTTCCATATTACCGGCACCTTTGCCCGGGCCCTGCCGGCCTATATCCGGCCTGATAGGGTCTCGGCAGGGTTCAACCATCTTCGCCAGCCTGCCTCATCACGACAGGCGTCGACTGGTCGCCTATAACACAGTTGAATCGAATGCGCATCTTAAAATCAGAAAAGGCTCTGAATTTGAGCGTTGGTGGGAGTTGTCAGCCCCGCCGGCCGGTGGCGGCTACCCGGTCATGCGACCGGGGCCGGTCAATTATCATTCTTTTTAAGGCAGGCCATACAATCGGTCAACAGGTTGCGCAGCTTGCGCCGCAACACGGTATAGGAGTAATAGGTCGTGGCGATTTTGTAATTGTGCGCCACCATTTTCCGCCGGTAGGTTGCATCGCTGAGCACCTTCCTGGCTTTGGCCACCGTTTCGGCCGATACGTACCCATCCATTTCGACAACGGCAAACCCCTTGGGTTTAATGTCCATGCTGTAAATGGAGTAAGTATTCACGAGGATGGGTTTGCAAAAATAGACCGCTTCAAGAAACGCATTTCCGAACCCTTCGAAATTGGAAGGATAGGTCACCAGGTCGGCGTGGGGGTATATGTCATATAGGGTGTAGATCTTTTTGCCTTTGGCGGTCTTTCCGCGTTTGTGGTTGATGATGTCGGACACGAAAATGGTATCCACGTTCATCATCCGGGAATATTCGCGGACCCGACCTTCATAGTCGTAACCTTCATCGCCCGAGGCATGCGAGATAACCAGCTTGGCTTTGAGATTCAAACGACTGACCAGTTCGATGGCGTGTTCGATCCCCTTGCGTTTGACTACCCGGGTCGGCTGCAGGATCAGCAATTCATCTTCCGCCACGCCCAGATCACGCCGCACGTCACAGGCATACCGGTCCGCCGCGACCGGGGCCTGCACGCCGGTGACCCGGCCCGCGTCATCTGTAGCCACGGTTGGCGGTGGATTGTCAAAATCCATGACATTGGGTATCACGGTGGCCGATATCCCCGTGCGCAAGCTGAGCTGATTGTCCGCCGATGTATTGATGACCGCGTGGTGAATGTGGGGAATGTGGGGCGGGAAGGCCATGTTGAGATACTCCCAGACGGCGTTCGTTTTGAAATTCTGCCGTTCCCAGAAAAAATCGTGATGATGGGCAATGGTGGGGATCCCGGTTTCGGAGATCACTTCGGTCAGGGCCAGCCCCAGGGGAATGTTAAGCGGAATGGTGAGTATGTTTTCCGGCACCAGCAGGTCGAGATCAAACTTTTCCATGAAGTCATACAGGGCATCCTTCATTTCGACCTTCAGGGCATAGATCTCTTTGGTGGTGGATCGGTTGCGAACGGTAACGCCGTAGCACTGGTTGTTCAGCTTTTTGATCACCGGGTGCTTGAAATGGGCTTTTTCGTACAACATGGATATTTCCGGAGGGCGATCCAATTCCCCCGCAAAATAGAAACATTCAAAGCCTTCGCGCTGGAAGACTTCCGCCCACTTTTCCGTTTCCAGTGAAACCCCATCTGTCCCGGCGATGCGCGTTGAAATAAAGCCCAGACGATGTATTCTGTCGCAGTACTTGCACGCATTCATGATGCCCTCCCGGTTGTCCGCGCAATTACAGCTGTATTCTTAAGAACCCATCTCAAAAAAGTCTTTTGGCCCAAACTCGGCGTTGGGCGCTCATATCAAGTCCTCAAAATACTGCAGTATTACGCCGGGTTGATATTCGCAGCCGCCTTGCACCACGTTAGGCATTAGCTTCGCGTCATGTTGAACCAAAATCCGTTGTTGAGATAGGTCCTAAATATTTCTCTAAGCAATCAGATTTCACTGTGCCTGAAACAGTCGATCAGGTGATCGTTCACCATACCAACCGCCTGCATGAAAGCATAACAAATAACCGGCCCCACAAATTTAAACCCCCTGGCTTTCAATTCCTTGCTCATTTTCTGCGAGGTCTCGGTCTGGGCCGGCACCTGCTGCATGTTTCTCCAGGCATTACGGATGGGCCGGCCCTCCACAAAGCTCCAGATGAACGTGTCGAAGCTGCCGAACGCCTGCTGCACGTCTAGATAAGCCCGGGCATTTTCAACGGCAGCGGTTATCTTCAACCGGTTGCGGACAAGCCCTTCATCACGCAGCAGGTCATCTATTTCAGCCGGCCCGTAGCGGGCCACTTTTCCAGGGTCGAAGCCTTCGAAGGCCCGCCGGTAATGGGGGCGTTTTTTCAGGATTGTAATCCAGCTCAATCCGGCCTGCGCACC
The DNA here is from genome assembly GCA_905176665.1 of Olavius algarvensis Delta 4 endosymbiont. GTDB lineage: Bacteria > Desulfobacterota > Desulfobacteria > Desulfobacterales > CAJINA01 > CAJINA01. The sequence goes on from CAJINA010000084.1 coordinate 103,325, forward strand.
TTCCAGGATCAGAAATTCAAATAACCGTTGATCATCGTGCAGCGGCACGCCCCATTCGCGGTCATGGTAATCGATATACAGCGGGTCGGTCGTGCCCCAGGGGCAGCGGGTGCGCATGGCAACTCCTCATGGATCGGGCCCTAGCGGTCCGTTGGCACGATTTGACGATGGTGGACAAATCGACAGTAACAATATAAAGAAACAATACAATCGTGTTTAAGTCAAGCAGGAAATGAAATATTGCTTGCCATATCAGATAAATAGACCGAAATTACGATTCAAGCAAGGAGCATCGGTGCCCCAGGTCTTAATCAGCCGCAACCGGAAAAAAACGACGGTTCCCTTCCACACCAACGCCATGCCATCCGAGGGAATGGCGCCGGTCACCAAGGTGGCGCAGCTGGCCGACTATTTTCCGCAACACGTCTTTGATGGCGATCCGGCCCAGGTGGGCTACCCCGTGCAGATACCGCGCTATTACCTGGGGCTGATCAAATCTCCCGGTGATCCGCTCTGGCGCCAGGCCGTCCCGGACGCGGCGGAAGGTGAAACCGCCCAGATGGCCGCTGATCCACTGTGTGAAACAGAGCAGTCTCCCGTCCCCGGCCTGATACACCGCTATCCTGACCGGGCAGTCTTCCTGGCATCCAACCGGTGCGCCCTGCACTGCCGCCACTGCATGCGGCAACGGGATGTCGGTGTGGATATACAGAACCGCAGCGTTTTCTATGAGAAGATTATAGACTATATCGGACAGACCCGCACTCTGCGCGAGGTGATCCTTTCGGGCGGAGATCCGTTTATGCTTCCGGACAGGGTACTCTTAGATCTGCTGACAGCCCTGAAAAAGATCGCCCACATCGAAATGCTGCGCATTCACACGCGGGTACCGTGCACCTGGCCGCAACGCATCAGTCCCCAATTGGCCGCCCGGCTCAAAGGCTACGGTCCGCTTTTTATCAATATCCAGTTCAATCACCCGGCTGAAATCACTCCGGACGCGGCGGCCGCCTGTGCCCGGCTGGCCGACGCCGGCATACCGCTGGGCTGCCAGAGTGTTCTGCTCAAAGGCGTCAACGACGATCCCGACACCATGCTGCAGCTGCTGCGGGGATTATTGTCTATCCGGGTAAGGCCTTACTATTTACATCACCCGGACCCGGTGGCCGGTACCGCACACTTCCGGGTGCCGCTGCGCCGCGGGCTGGACATATTGGCGTATGTACGCGGCCGCGTCTCCGGCCTGGGCGTTCCGCAGTATATGCTGGACCTGCCGGGCGGCGGCGGTAAGATCCCGCTGTTGCCGCAGTATATTCAGGAGGAAACTGCGAACCGGCTGATCGTAAAAAACTTCGAGGGGCGGCTTTACGAGTATCCCCTCGATTAGGGTCCGTTCTCAATGGGTAGAATTTGGTTCAGGGGAAGGCCTGCATACTTTTAAAACCGGAGGCATAGTAGACACTATGTCGAGGATTTATAAAAATATGAAAACGCCGCCCTGGGCCAAAAGATGCCCATTGAGAACGGACACTGGGTATGAGTCATACGATAGAAGTATATGCGATAAGTATTTTAAAATGGGAGGAAATATGCAGGACAACTACGCCAAGCTGGTGATGGAAAACCTGGAAAAAGTCTTCTCCGGGAAACCGGATGAACTGGCCGCCAACCTCCCGGCTGAGAAGCACGGAGATGCATTTGTTTTCCAGGCGTTCGGGGAGGAATGCAGGGTCAGCCCGAGCGGCATCACCCTTGGCGGTAGAACGCCCGAGAGCATCCTCGGGCTGCTGGTGTCGCTGTACGCCTTGCAGTCGCAATCCCAGCCGTGCCTGTTCGAACCTTTCCGGGCCTTTAAGGAACTGCCCGACAGCATGCCTTATGCCGGTGCATTTATGACCCACACACAGCAAGTTCTCGTCCCCTATGTGGAGCAGCTTGAAAATAGAGTGGATCAGATAACCGCCGCATTCAACTCTGAATCGGCCGTTCCCTCCACTGGCGGGGATTACAGTTTTCGACTGCAGCCGCTGCCGAAGATCTGGCTCGAATTCATCTGCTACCTGCCAGATGATGATTTCCCGGCTTCTGTTACCTGCCTGTACTCGCAAAATGCAGACCGGTTTCTCACCACTGACGCACTGGCGGATGTGGGGGAATACGCCGTAAAAAAAATTATCACCTTGCTGTAGCTTCACACGACTTTCAACTGAATAAAAATTGGGGTCAGGCGGGATCTAACCGGCGGCAACCCGGTAGCCGGCAATCAGTGCGGGAAGGACAACACTAGCGATGAACAGGAGTCCCTCAGGGGTCATCCAGGCTTCGTAAGTGGTTTTACCGTTCTTTTTGCAGTCCACATATTTAGACAGGAATCCCAGGCCCATGACGAGCCACAGGGTCAAAACCGCTACCACCATTGTAATCGTATTCATTCGCCCGGATTCCTGTTTTGACGTCTAAAACGTATCGAGATAGCTTCTACTATGTTGAGTTTACACTTTCAAGCGCTTTTCCTGCCCGGTGCCCGCCGAGCTCAATCGCCGCCGGCATAGGCCGGCCACAGATAATAAAACCCGGCCGTCTGCGGCGGCACCCATTCCAACAGGCCCAGATCCACCAGTACCGGGGATTTACCTTCACTGCCCGTGCTGAGGGGATTGTAAATATTGTCGTCGGGGAAACTGGTCCGCCGATAAATCACGATTTTGGCGTCATCGGGCAGGCCGGCCAGTTGGCGGGCCTGTTGCAGGGCATCGTCAATATAGCCGACCTGGTCGACCAGGCCCGCCTGCCGGGCATCGTCGGCAATATAGATCCTGGCAGTCGCGATTTCCTCCAGGGCCGCGGGTGCCAGCTGGCGATGCTCGGTCAGCAAACGGGTGAACCGCTGGCCCAGTTGATCGATAAGGGACTGTAAAAGACGTTCCTCTTCAGGTGACGGGTTTCGAAACGGAGACCCCATATCCTTGTTGCGACCCGACTTGTGCACTGTGACATCGACACCAATCTTTTCCATCAGGCCGGATATTTCCGGCCGGAGAAAAACCGCCCCGACACTGCCCGTGACGGTCGTGGGGTGCGCCACAATCTTATCCGCGGGCAGCGCCACGTAATATCCTCCGGAAGTAGCCAGACCCATCATGGCCGCAACGATCTTCACGCCGCTTCTCTCTTTGTAAACCTTGATCTCGCGGTAGAGAATGTCACTGGCCGTTGCTGAACCGCCCGGGCTGTTTATTTTCAAGATGACCGCTTTGATGTTCTGGTCCTGTTCGGCTTTTCTAAGGTGGGCAACCACTTTCTGCACCGTACTCGGCAACACCCGGATGAATCCTTTGCGCGGGTTATCGCTGATCACGCCCCGGATGGGAACAATCAGGATTTTCTGGGAGGCAGTTCCCGCCAGGGTAAATTCACGCAGCGGATCAGTAGCATCGGATATGAGCTTGATACTGGGGGCTGCACAGCCGGTGACCAGGACTGCACAGAGCAGGCATAAACATAGTCTTTTCATCAACCCCTCCATGATGGCAACCGGCCCATGGGGCAGAGCGGCTGCACAATCTTTCTTCTGCTTTCTCGGAATAGCAGGTAGATTTTGTCTAAAAATGCACTTTGAAATCAAATGTTACAACAAAAAGCCGAAAACCGCAAACCTACCCAACTAAAAATTATTTTATTTTATTTCATGTAGTTATATGTTTTTCCGGACACCATCCAAACCCCATAGCCACGGCGCGGTTTTTGGTCTTTATTTTTTTTAAATTGCCAGTATAATTTGCGTAAATCAATCAGGCCGGCGTTACGGGGCGGCCATGTGCATTGCGCCCTTTGGCACCGGCCGGGAGGAAATCATGGCAACACATATTCAGGGGGTCTCCCCTACCCCGGCCCTGGCCCGCGACGGTAAAGCCAAAAACACCAATTCAGGGCAACAGAGGCGTTCCGAGCGATCCGGTTCCAGAGAAGTCGCCGCAGACAAGGCTCACAGCGTTGAACTCTCGCCGGAATCTATTTCAAAAGCCCAAAAAATCGTTACCGGCAGCGGCTACATTACGTCCAGTGACTTTACGGACATCGATTTCACGGATGAAGACGCCCTGGCCCTGGCGGACGCGATCAGCAACCGGTTGAAAGAGACCGCCGGGAGCCTGATTCAGCCGCCCTCCAACGAACTGGCCGGGATGGTCGGATAGGCGCCAACCGTCCGGATCATTCAGCCGCAGCCCCTCCGGCATTCCGCCCCTGCTTATTCCCGCGAAAGCGTCATCCCTTTCTTTGCATGTTGACATACAGCCAGAGTGAGATATATATAGTTTTTTCCAAACCGTTCTCCGGTCCTGATTTGCGATAAGATACAATAGTTTAAAACTGTATCAGCGGCAGAGCGCTCCTGTACAACTCCAATTGGTGTGAAAGGAAGCGGGCATGTCCCCTCTCCAGCTAAATGGGATAATCGGGCAGAGCGACGAAATTAAACATATTTTCAGTACCATCGCAAAGGTCGCCGGCACCGACAGCACCATCTTGATTACCGGGGAAACCGGTACCGGTAAAGGCCTCATCGCCCGGGCCATTCATCAGAACTCCACCCGCTCAGACCGGCCGTTTGTGGCCATCAATTGCGGAGCCCTGCCTGAAAACCTCCTGGAGAGTGAACTGTTCGGTCACACCAAAGGGGCCTTCACCGGAGCGTTCACCGCTAAAAACGGCAAGTTTGAACAGGCCAATTCCGGTACGATTTTTCTGGATGAAATCGGGGATATGAGCCCGGACCTGCAGGTGAAAATCCTCCGGGTCCTTGAAGAGAATGAATTCGAGAAAGTCGGTGGCAACCGGACCATTTCCGTCAATATACGGGTGATTGCGGCTACGCACCGGGACCTGGAAGAGCGGGTGGAACAGGGACTGTTTCGGGAAGATCTGTTTTACCGGCTCTTTGTCATCCCGATGCACCTGCCTCCCTTGAGGGAAAGAAAAGCGGATATCCGCGTGCTGGCCAAACATTTCCATGCCCAGTTCAACACCAGGAACAATCTGGGTATAAAAGGATTTACGGCGGATGCCCTGGACCTGCTCTATGCCTACGCTTGGCCGGGAAATATCCGCGAACTTAAAAACCTGGTGGAACGACTGGTGGTCCTCAAACAGGCGGGCGGGCTGACACCGGCCGACCTGCCGACCAAAATCAGGGGGTCGCAGAAGATTGTCATTACACCCCCGGCAGAAGAGATCGCTGAGGAAGGCACCCCCCTGGCCACGGCTGTCACCGAATATGAAAAGGCCCTCATATTGCAGTCTCTGGAAAAGGCCCACTGGGTAAAGAACCGGGCCGCCAAGCTTCTCCATCTGAATCGCACAACCCTGGTTGAAAAGATCAAACGATACGACATTACGCCGTCGGATGTCCGCTCAAACGGGTGATACCCAAAACATCTACCGGTCCGCATAGGCCTGTAGAAGACTGATTGCGAGAGGAAAAATGAAAGCAAGAATTCTTGTCGTTGATGATGATCCCCAGATTCGCGATCTGCTCACTACTTTTCTGGAACGTGACGGATACGAGATCGAAACCGCCGACTCCGCCCGCAGCGCCATAGCGGCCATGGAAAGCAGTGATTTTGATATTGTCCTTACCGACAAGAATATGCCTGATGGTTCTGTAGATGTTGAGGCCGGGATGATAGTCCTCCAGCATGTAAAGGAGCACGCCCCGACGACTGAGGTCATTATGATTACCGGGTTTGCCACCATCGAAACAGCGATTGAAGCGATGAAAATGGGCGCTTTCGATTACATTATGAAACCGGTGCCTATGGACGAGCTGCGGCGCAAAATTGAAAGGATACTTGAATACAAGGACTTCATCAATTCGGAAAACAACCTGCAAGTTTACCGGACCCTTCACAACCAGCTCCTCGATCAGCTAAAAAACAATGCCGATCTGCCTGAAGACCAGGTACAGCACCTGTTGAAAATTATCGGGGGACGCATCGACAGCGTTTTCGGCATGCAGAAAGAATATGAAGCCATCATCCGCATGCAGGCGGAGTCACTTAAAAAAATAAATGACTACGTTGAATTCTTGGAAGGGGTGATCCCGGAAGACAACCCTTACAGTGAGATCGTGAATAAAATCAAGGCAGAAGCGGCCAAGTATGTCTCCGAATAGCCCCCTTTCGCAGCCCACCACGTTTTACCGTTCCCCTGTTTGACAACCTATGCATGATCGCTTATCGTAGATGAACGATTAAGTATGGTAACGTTGAAAAGGAGGCCCCTTGTTGGACACATTCAGCAGCGGCCCGGAAAGGGAAGAACTCGCCGGCCTGTGCAAAGCCCTGGCCCATCCGGTGCGCTTAAAAATCATTGAGCACCTGAAGAAAGTAAACTGCTGTATTTGCGGCGAAATCGTCGAAATTCTGCCCCTGTCGCAGTCAACAGTCAGTCAGCATCTGAAGCGCTTGAAGGAAGCGGGGCTGATCAAAGGTGAAATTGAGGGCCCCCGGACCTGTTACTGTGTCGACCAGGATGCCCTCAACCGCTTTAAAGCAGCCGTGGAAAGCCTGTAAATTGAAACATAGGAACGAAGAAAACATGGAAACCGAAAAATCCCCGGGCTGCGACTGCACGCCGCAGCCCCCCAAAACCCCCGCCCCGGTAACGTTGCTGGGCCAAATGCCCGCCGCCGAGGCGGTTGCAGATGATGAACCCTGCTGCGGACCGCCCGCCGGTCCGCAATCCGGCCCGGATGAGCGCCCCGGGTATGCCATCCAAGGTTTCGTGGAGAATTTTTTGACGACCCCGGCCGGCAAAGTACCGCGCGTCAAAACCCGTCTGGGTCCCACAGATATCCTCGGTACGGTCTTGACTCGGGTCGGCATCGGCCGCAACGACTACAAGATAGCACCGGGTATCTACGCCGTCGGCAAACCGGACCAGGCGGCACCGGTCCTGGTGACTGCCAATTACAAGCTGACGTTTGATCATGTCCGCCGGGAACTAGGCGGGCAAAACGTCTGGCTTCTGGTCCTGGACACCCGTGGGATCAATGTCTGGTGCGCGGCCGGCAAGGGGACTTTCGCCACCGGCGAACTGGTTAAAAGGATCATCGAGACCGGCCTTGAAAAGGTGGTGTCCCACCGCCGGGTTATTGTACCGCAATTGGGGGCCACCGGGGTCGCATCAAAAAAAGTCAGAAAGCTCAGCGGGTTCAAAGTGGTCTGGGGCCCCATTAGAGCCGCAGATATCATCGACTTCCTGGAAAATGATCTTAAGGCCGACCGGAAAATGCGCACGGTCACCTTCACCATAGTGGAAAGACTCGTCCTGGTCCCGGTTGAAATATCCCTGGTGCTGAAACCTGCCCTCTGGGTTTTGCTGGCCCTATTTATCCTGTCCGGCATCGGGCCGGGTATCTTCTCCCTCTCGGGCGCCTGGGAACGGGGCTTGTGGGCTGCCAGCGCGCTCCTATTGGGAATCCTGTCAGGCGCGGGGCTGGCCCCTTTGCTGCTGCCCTGGATTCCAGGTACGACATTCGCATCCAAAGGCATCCTGACCGGCCTGGTCCTGGTGCTGCCTGCGGCTATTGCCGCCGGGCTCACCGAGGGCATGGCGGGGTTTCTGGCCTTGATGTTCATGGCTGCGGCATTAAGTTCCTATATGGCCATGAACTTTACCGGTACCAGCCCGTTCACCTCCCCATCGGGGGTAGAAAAGGAGATGCGCCGCTACATCCCCATTCAGGCCGGCATGGCTGTCTGTGGGCTGGTATTGTGGATCGGGTCCGCATTTTAAGATATTTGTTGGATTTCGAGTACGTTTAACTCCAAATCGGGATCGGGATCGAAATCGCTATCGAAAAGTTGGGTTCGTATACTGTATCCGCAATGATTTCGATCCCGATCCAGATAGCGATTTCGATTCAGATTAAGGCCCGTAAGTTATGTTTAAAGATAGAACACCGATCAACCGGACAGGCGCCGACGCCTTGTCCCGACCATGAACGAAAAAGGTATCCTTATGAAAGAATTCAGACATCTGACGGATGTGACCACCTTGACATTCGACAGTGAAAAATGCGTGGGGTGCCGCCTGTGCACCGTCGTGTGTCCCCATGGTGTATTTGAAATGAACGGCAAACAGGCCCGGTTGCTCGATCGCAACGGCTGTATGGAATGCGGGGCGTGCGCCCTCAATTGTCCCTCCGCGGCCATCACGGTAACCCCGGGAGTCGGCTGTGCCGCCTACATCATCCAGTCCTGGATCAAGGGTAAGGAAAATGCGGCCTGCGGACCGGGCGGGGGCTGCTGTTGACGATGTTTGCTGACCGCATTGCCAAGCGGTCGTGGTTCCGACCGGGGTCACCATACCGGTTCGAATCCCAGTGCTATTGGTTGCTATCTGAAAAAGTTATTCTCGCTGTTCACCTGTAATCCCCGATGGAGGTTCTGCATGCGTAAAGTATCTGGTGGTGTGGTTCTGGCAATCGCTTTGTTTCTCACTTTTATGCAGCCGGCTTTGGCCGGACCGGTAATGGACCGCATCCTCAAAAAAGGGGAACTGGTGGTCGGCACCACCGGAGAACAGCCGCCCTTGAACGCGGTGGCCAAAAACGGTGATATCATCGGGATGGATGCGGATATCGCCCGGATCATCGCTAAAACGCTCGAAGTCCGCCTGGAATTCAAAGTCATGCCCTTTAACGACCTTTTACCGGCCGTAGCCGCCGGTGAAGTCGATATGGTCATCTCGAGCATGACCATTACCCCGCAGCGCAACCGCAAGCTTGCGTTTGTCGGTCCCTATTACATGTCCGGGAAAGGGCTTATCACCAAAACGAAGACCCTCCCCCAGCTGCAAAAATCCGCGGCCCTCAATGACAGCCGCATGACCGTAGCCGTGCTCCAGGGCTCAACCAGTCAGAAATTTGCCGAGCAGGCTGCCCCCCAGGCAAAGCTCGTGAAGACGAAATCCTACGATGCCGCCATCGGTATGCTGCTGGTGGATAAAGTGGACGCCATCGTGGCCGACTTTCCGTATTGCGCGTTCACGGCCTATCGCTACAAGGACAAAGGCCTGGTAGCCGGTGAATCGCCCATTTCTTATGAACCATTGGGCATCGTGGTTGCCGAGGACACTCTGATGATCAACTGGCTCGAGAATTTTATCGAAATGCTCAAGGGCACCGGGCTGTTAAAGAAAATCCATGCCCGTTGGTTCCAGGACGGTTCCTGGATAGAACAATTGCGTTAAGTCCTTCAAGGCACTACCCCTTGGCCTGACAAATCGGAGCGATCCGGGTTTCCCAACGGTATCAATGCCATCGGCGATACCGCCATGGGAAACCCTGCTCCGCCTTGCATTGCTGCCTATTTGCGTATCCAGGGATTTTGTTGCGGTCGGGCAATTTACCTTTGACAATCCAGCCGACCTGCGCTAATTTTTAGTTATCGTTCGGTTTATTTGGTGTTCCCATATTTTTACGGAGACGGAATCCGACAACCAACGGACGAAAAACTCCCAATCTATTTCACGCCGACACTTCACCAATCACCGAACGAAAGCAGCTTTCCGGTTAGGTCCAAGAACATCTGGGACAGTTACAACAAACGGTTAAAATCTACGCGGGATACGGTAACACGAGACGATTGCCAAGGGGGTGCCAATGCCGGTAAAATTCAATCAATACTGGACAATCAAAACTGCAATGCGGGACGAGTACGGAAAGTTCATGATCAAAACGTTTATCCCGGGCATGAATTCTCTGGGGATCCATGTGGTGGCCGGTTGGGTGGTTCTGGTGGGTTCTTACAGCGAGATCTTCGTAGAGGGCATGGCCAGCGACCTTGAGATCATCGAGAAGGCCATGCGCAATCCGAAATTCGACAAACTCAAACACCAGTTGCTCAATTATGTGAAGGCGTATAAAACTAAAATTCTCATCTCAACTGGCAAAAAGGATTCCTATTCGATCGACATCGAGGAAGATGTTTTCAAATTCAACCAGGTCTGGGACATCATCAGCGAGTCCAAAGAAAAGTATGAAGACTACGTCGTCAATGAATACTATCCATTGATGGAAAAATCGGAAATCTCAGTGGCCGGCGAGTGGGAGGTCCTGATCGGGGATGGCCCGCATATCATCTGCGAGGGGCGGGTCCGCGACAGCTGCATGCTGCTCAATACACTTAAAAGCAAAGAGTTTCGGGTTGCCCGGCGCAAATTGAAGCGCCTCGTCAACAATTATCGTAGCCGGATCCTGACCTTCCACATCCACAAAGTCAAAGGATACAAGTCCGCCAGTTATAACATGTTGGGAGACGCATAACACTGTCATCGTTCGGTTCCCCGGCCCGCGCAAGGGGGTCCGGGGATCCGTTGTACCTGCCTGCCATGGGCGGATTGATCAAGTTGAAAACCGATAGCGCCCTGTGCGGCCTACCCGCCTTCCATCTGGGCCAAGGCCTCCCCAACAGCCCGCCTGACATAACGATCTTCATCCTGAAGGGCCACCGTCAGGGGTTCCAGTGCGCGCCGGTCGCCTATTTTACCAAGCGCTTCGGCGGCGCATTTCTGGACATTCCAATTTTCATCCCGCAAGGCCTCTACCAGAGGTGGCACCGCGCTTTTATCCCCCAGCATGCCCAGAGCAATGGCCGCGCCCCACCGAACGATCAGGTCTTCATCCTGCAGCGCGATAATCAGGGGGGCCACGGCACGCCGATCGCCTATCCATCCCAGCGCCAGTTCGACTGCCCAGCGGACATAATCATGTTCGAGGTCGGACAGCAGGCTCAGTTCGGAGTAGCTCAAAGCGGCAATCAAAGGCTCCACGGCCCGATCGGCACCTATCTTTCCCAGGCCCAGGGCGGCCTCCTTGCGCACGCTCCAATCCTCTTCCCGGTCGTTTAATACCCGAATGAGCGGCTCAACCGCGCGCTCGTCCTGCAGTTCACCCAGAGCCTCGGCGGCCTTCCAGCGAATCAGCGGCTTTTTATCCTGCAAGGCGTCCAGCAACAGGTCGCACGCCCGGTGGTCCCCGGCCTTGCCGAGGGCCTCGACAGCTTCCCAGCGGGCGTACTTGGACCGACTCGACTGCAGCACTTGCATCAGCCCGTTTACATCCGCTCCAGCGGCCAGGCGAAAGACCCTATACAGGTCTACAAACCTGAATATCTCCACGACTTCACGCAACAGTCCCATTCGTGCGCCTCGGGCTAATTGTTTATGTACACAAGCCGAGTGAAAATCAGCCGGCCGCTTTTTAGATCCCGGATATCCAAGCGGCCGACCTGACCCGCCAGCAGGGTAATGGCATTTGTCAAAGTGGCCTTTTCGCCGGGTTCAAATTTAGAAATGCGTCCCTGCCGGTTTTCCCGACTGGACAAGATCAACGCCCCGGCTTTTTCGGTATAGGTCGGAACCTTTATATCCGGTGTCCATAGACAGCGGGTGTTGGCAAACCATACCGGGTCACCCCCGTGATGGGTCAGGATCATGGGCATCCCTGCCGACGCAACAGCCGTAATTTCCAGAACAGGCCGCGGGACCTTGACCCGGCCGGCATTCACGATCGTCATCAGCGCTGCCGCTGTGAAGACCCAGAACATAATGCCGGCGATCAAAGCCCAATCCACACCCGAAATTTTCTTATCGTCAAATACCAACCTTTGTCAGCTCCATCAATTGATTACATATGCCTGACAACTGGACAGTTTACCAGCATCAGGGGCCTCTGATCCAAAAAGCGGTCAAAAGTGAAAACAGGATCAGCACAATGGTTACCCCGGCGCCAATCGCCGGTGGGGTCATCTTCAGAGCCACCGCAGGGTTTCTGATAGCGGCAATGACCAAGCCGGCGGCTTCCGACATGTATTTGTCGAGCCTGGCGCCGAACGCCATGAACGGTTCCCGACAAAACCAGACAAGGGCCTGACCGGGAATACGTCCCAGCCAATCTGAATCCAGGGTGTAGGTCGGTGTGCCGCGAATGAGGGTTCGCAAATACCAGGCCGCCAGAAAGGTGAATACAAACATCTGGGTAATAGAGAAAACGCGGGTGGTGGTGTACGGTACAAATTCAACTGGATAGGGCAGCATCGCATAAAAGGGATAGTAGGGATACACCCCCATAAATACACACAGGAAGGCCGGGATGCACATGGCTATCAGCATATTTACCGGCGTGTTGTCGCCTCTCGCTTTCAATTTCACTTTTATATCCGCAGGGGGTTCATCTCTGCCCTGAAACCACAGGTTCCAGGGCAGTTTAATCGCCGTGTGTAGAAACGTCCCCACGGTGGCCCCCTCCAGCAGCAGGTATACCAGCGGTTGATGAATCAGCTCAGCCGCCTCGATGGTCATGCTTTTGCTCACGAAGCCGTTGAAAAGCGGTACGCCGGAAATCGAAAAGCCCCCGATTAGATAAAGCCAGAAGGAGATGCGCATGTATTTATACAGGCCACCGGTATTGGTGAACTTGCATGTTCCGGTCACGGACAGCACCGTGCTGGCGCCCATGAGCAGCAGGCAGCTGTAAATGATATGGCAGATGATATGCGACACACTCCCGAGGATGCCCAGATAGGTCCCGATACCCACGCCGCAGATCATGTAGCCATCCTGGGAAATGATGTGATACCCGCAAAGCCGCCGGGCATCATTTTCGAGTACGGCCAGGAACAGGGCAAACACGGCCGTTATCACCCCGATCCACATGAGCAGTTCAACCCCCGGAAAGCAGCGGACCAGTCCGTAGATGCCGGTTTTGGTGCTGAAGGCGGTCACATACAGCACGCTGGTGACGCCGCCGGTGGAATACGCATCCGGCAGCCAGGCATGGACCGGGAATGATCCCGCATCGATGAGAAAACCGATCATCATGAAGTAGTAGGCCGCATAGGCCCACCCCCAGCCCCAGGGCATCAGGTCCAGATCGATCGATCCCGTGGTTTGTACATGCATGACACTGCCGGCCAGCAGGAATCCACCGGCCACCACGTGCCAGAAAAAATACCGGAACCCGGACGCTTTGGATGTCTGCGTACCGCGAAACCAGATCAAAAAGACGGCTGACCAGGTGGCGATCTCGACAAAAAAGATATAGCTGAAAAGGCCACGCGCAAAAATAGCCGACACCGAACTGCCGATGTGGATCAGGGCGGCAACATGCTCCCAGTCATTTTTCTCCCGGATGGCGAAGATGAGCATGGCAATCCCGATCACCACGTACACGTAAGCGAAAATCATGCTCAGTTTGTCTATCCGACCGAGCTCGAGGGTATAGTGCAAAAAGGGCAGGCGCCATTTATGCAAAGCCCCGGGATACGCCGGGATCGCGCCAAAAAATCCGCTGGAAGTCAACAGCAGGAGCAGGAGCCCTGTTACGGGCAGCAGCACCAGATAGGTCTGTTTGGCTTTTCTAGGGCCGAGAAACGGCAGTAGAAAAGCGCCAAGCATGATCACGACCCCGGGATGTATCCATGCCTCCATCTTACCTAACCCTTTCGGCGTTTCGCATAGTAATCCACGGGCCGCACCAGCCAGATCCCCAGAAATTTGGCGCCCAAAATCAGAATGGCGCAAAATACGAACCCGCAGATGGCAAAGAAACCCGGTATGTATTGAAACGCAAAGTGATAATGGAGTTTATCGAAGTAGAGCAGCCCCCAACCAACCACCAGGCTGCCGCCGACACCAAAAACATAGAAGAGCCTGAATAGAAGTTTTTGGGTAATCTTCATGTTTATAACCCCCCGAAAATATTTTCTGCAGCCAGTTTGGCCAGGTCGAAAACGTACAATGTATTGGGAAACAGGCAAAAAATGATCGCAAAGGTCCCGGTGATGGATAACGGTATCAGCATGAACAGGTAAAGCGGGCGCCCGGTTTCGTTGCCGCCGGCCGTATCCGCCCGGTCGAAAAAAGCCGTTCTGACCACCGGAAAGAAGTACACCAGATCCAGTATAGACGCCGTTATGGCGATCAATAGGAAGGCTATCCGGTCCGCTTGAATTGCCCCCAGGCAGAAATACCATTTGCTGATGAGCCCCGCCGCCGGCGGGATGCTGCACATACCAAAGGCGGCGATGGTAAAGGCGGTCATCGTGATGGGCATGCGGCGGCCGATGCCGGCCATCTGGCTCACCAGTTTTTTGCCGGTTACAACCATGATGGCACCGGCACACAAAAAGAGCGTAATCTTCATAAAGCCATGGTAGGTAATATGCACCATGGCCCCGATGGCCGCCCGGGGACTAAGAACAGCGGCGCCCAGGATAATAAAAGACAGTTGGTTGATCGTGGAGTAGGCCAGCAGCCGTTTGAGGTTGTCCTGGCCGATGGCATACAGATTGGCGACGATGACCGTGAATGCGGCCAGGCCGGCGAGCATCAACCCGAGACCCAGGGCGTCCATGACCTCGGTTCCGTAAAGATGGAAGACCACGCGGAGAATCCCAAAAACCCCTGCTTTTACCACGGCAACGGCGTGTAACAGGGCGCTCACCGGCGTAGGCGCCACCATGGCGGTCGGCAGCCAGGCATGGACAGGCATCCAGGCCGCCTTGGCAAAACCAAGCAGAAAACAAAAGAACATCACCTGCAGAATCAAGGGCGTGGTTGTCGCCAGGGCCGGTTTTAGGATCCCCTGGTAGTCGAAATCGGTATGGCCGACCAATTGATAGGTCATCACAATGGCGACCAGGAAAAAAGCACCACCCGTGAGCAGGTAGGCCAGGTATTTGTGCCCGGCGGACAGGGCTTTGGGCGATTCTTCATGGGCGACCAGCGGATAGGTCGACAGCGTCAAGATTTCATAGAAGATAAACAACGTGACCAGATTGGCGGAAAAGGCAATGCCGATGGCGCTCGACAGGGCCACGGCAAAACAGAAGTAAAACCGTGTCTGGGCATGCTCGTTTAAAGAACGCATGTATCCGATCGAATACAGGGATACCAGAATCCAAAGGCAAGAGGACGTGATGGCGAAAATCAGCCCCAGGGCATCGACTCTAAAAGCAAAATCCACGCCCGGAAACAGCGTCACCCCGTTGAATAGAATGGGACCCTGGCGCAAGACCGTTGGAACCATGGACAGGACCAACGCACAAAGTCCCACCCCGCCGAGCAGCACCCAACCTTCTCTGGCATTGGGCCGTTTGCGGTATAGCAGGATCAGTACCGCCGCCAGCAAAGGGCACAGGACCGCCCATGCCGGGCGCTGGGTAATGTTAAAAAGAGTCGTCATAGGGGCTGTGGGTATATGTGTTCGTTAAGCCGGTTCTACAAACCGGGTGGAACCGCAAAGCGTATAACTTCACTGATGATCACCTGATTGAAGATACCCACCAGAAGAATCATCAGGGCCAGGACGGATGCGGGGACCAGCATGCTGAGCGGCGCTTCACCGGGCAGGGGCTGGCCCCCGCGAACCCGGTGTCCGGGGCCCTCCGCCCCGGCGTGCACATAGAGGCCTTTGTCGATAACTTTGAAAAAAAGCGCCACGTTTATCAGGGTACACGCCAGCAGGGCCGCCACGAAACCCCACTGGTTTGCCTGGATACCACCTAGCAGCAGGTACCACTTGCTGAAAAAACCGCAGGCCGGTGGTACGCCGATAACCGCCAATGCGCCGACCGTAAACGTAAAAGCCGTCATAGGCATCGTTTTGAAAAAACCCTGGAAATCCTCCAGCCGGTTGCCGCCGGTTTGATAGCGCACCTGCCCGGCCACCAGAAACAGGCAGGCCATCATCAGCGCATCATTAATAATATGGAAGATCACCCCCTGCAGGGCCACGGTGTTGGCCACGCCGATCCCGCCGACGATATAGCCCATTTCAGCAATGATCACATAGGACAGCATGCGCCTGAAATCGTTTTGCGACAGGGCCATGACAGCTCCGAAGATAATCGCCGCGCTGCCCACCCAGACCAGCACATCGGTTATCTTGAGTAGTGAAATGGCAAAGTCCGGTTGAAACACGGTGAACATCACCCGGATGGTCACGTAAGCCATTACCTTGGTCATCAGGGGGGCTACCGCCGCGCTGACCGCGGCCGGTGCCTGGCTGTAGGCATCCGGAAGCCAGGCATGCAGGGGAAACAGGGCCATTTTGATACCCAACCCGATCAGGATGAAGGTGAAACCGGCCAAGACCGCACGGGAGTGGTAAACCTGGGGCAGGATCCCGGCCAGATCCGCCATGTTCAAAGAACCGGTGGCAATGTAAAGATGGCCCACCCCCAGAAGATAAAAACAGGCCCCCAGGGTGCCCATGATAAGGTAACGAAAACTGGCAAACAGGGCGCCGCGGGGACCGATGGCAATCAAGGCATAGCTTGACAGCGAAGCAACTTCCAGCATGACGAAAAGGTTAAACAGATCGCCGGTGATGCAAATGCCCAGCAAACCGGTTATCATCAGAATATAAAGCCCCCAGAAAAGTGCGCTCTTTTCCGGCAGTTCCCGTGAGATACTCCGGCGGGCATGGATGGCCGCCAGCAGGGCGAGCAAGGTCACCAGCACCAGCATGATCGCATTCAAATGGTCAATCCGGTATTCGATACCCCAGGGGGGTTGCCAGCCGCCCAGCCGGTAAGTGATAGGGCCCTGCCGGGCAACCGTCTTCAATATGGCCCCGGATACCGCCGTGCATATCGCCAGGGCTCCTATGGCAAGGGCAAAAGCCGCCCGTTTGAACCACCACCCGGATATAAATATCAAAAAGGATATCGCCAGCGGGCAGATGATGACAATGGCTGGGAATTGCAGGCTCATATTAATTAAAAAAGATCTTCCATGTCCGGATGATGTTGGATGACTTTCAGAAATTGCTCAGTACGGTACTCATAACGTTTTTTCAAAATCACCAGCAAACGCTGGCAGAGGAGAAAGCCCATGAGCGGGTCCTCGGTGCACATGTTACGCAGCCGGCTGCTGCGTATGGAATATATCTCGCAGGGCTCCGCACAAACCGCGTCGGTGGTGTAGTATCCTTCGTCTATCATGGTTGACCAACCGAATGAATGGCCGGGATTGATGGCGCCCACGGAGACGGTTACCATATCTGTCATCTGCTGTTCGAGCAGCACCTTGCCCCGTTTGACCATGTAGAACCGATCAGCCGTGTCGCCTTGTTTGAAAACAACCTCCTGCTCATTGAACGTCAGCACGTCGACGGAACTGCATACTCGTTCCAGCATTTCGTCTTCGAGATGGGTCATGATGATGATCTCTCTTAAATCTGCAATAGTGACCATAATGCTCCCCTCTTTGAAACATCCGCAAGGGAACCCTTGGTCCCTTTGCGGTTTCTACTCTTCTTCCAACTGGTTTAGGATCTCATCTTCTTCCAACGTATGGTATTCCCGGTGGAGTCTGATAATCAACGCCAGGGCGACACCAAAAGTTGCCACGGCGACCACAATAGCCGTCAGCATTAGAACATGCGGCAGCGGATTGGCATAACGGACCGCCTGGACAACCTGGGGACCGGGACCATGGGTGTGTTCCAGGATCGGTATAGTGGCCCCATGCTTGGCACCGGTGGAAATAAAAAAAAGAATAATGGCTGTCTGGAGGATATTCATCCCGATGATCTTCTTCACCAGATTGTTTTTGGCAATCATGGCATACAAACCGACCATCATGAGGACGATGTAAATCCAGTAGTTGAGTTTCGCGGTAATGATCATCATTGGTTCAGGCATGCCTATAACCCCTCGTCTAGCTTTCCCGCCGAGGACACGTTGTAGTAGAGACTGATCATGGCAGCCATGACGGCCAAACCCACGCCGATCTCAACCACGAGAATACCATGGGACCGGGCCATCACCGGGTCTGTACCGAAAATCGGTGCCAGGGCACTGTAATCCAGGAAATTATCTCCCAACAGCATGCAAAGAACGCCGGTGGCGGTATAGATAAAGACTCCCAGGGTACAAAGCACGGCTGCAATCTTATCACCGAGCCGGTGTGTGGCAGATCTCAAGTTATGGGATATGGCAAAAACGATAACCGAAGCTCCCAGAATAACCCCTCCTTGGAAGCCGCCGCCGGGACTGTGATGTCCATGGGCAATCACATACAGGGCAAAAAGTTGCACAAACGGAATGATCTTGCGGCAGGTCGTTTTGACAACAACGCCATAGGGCACATATTGCAGGTCGATCCTTTCAAAATCAGCTGATTCGCGGGGGTATTTGCCGCCGCTTTTAATCCGGAAGGTCGTGCCGGTAGGGATATGCCGATACATACGGGCGACCGGTTCATCAATCTTATATTGCCTCAGCAGCAGAAAGCAGGCAATAACGGCCGTGAAAATAACAATGGTCTCGAACAGCGTATCAAATCCGCGATAATCGGCCAGAATGGCGGTTACCATGTTGGGCACGGCGGTATCCGTAAGCGTCTTTTCGATATAGTAGGGCGACACATGCGTACTGGCCGGTGTCCCAGGATCACTCCAGTCCGGAAAATCAAAGGTGCAGTAAATCAAAAAACAGCCAAAAAGCAGCACAATGATTTTCTCAACCGTTTTCAATCTTTTGATCTCCTTGAAGTGCGAAATACGGCCGACACGAAGAGCACGGTGCTGATGCCGGCTCCCACGGATGCTTCGGTGAAAGCCACATCCACAGCCCCCATGATGGCCCACAGCAGACACATCATAAAACTGTAGGCGCCGAACAATACCGCCGCGCCGAGCAGGTCTTTCACCGAAATCGCAGCCACCGCAGTAATCACCACCATGGTCAATACAATTATTTCGAGCGTCCAGATCATGGGCGTTCCTTTTTACGGGTCCAGGGCTGCAAACCGGCCCGGACGCCCGCGTCGATGATGGCATGGGTAGCCGTGGGACTGGTGAAGAACACAAAAACAACAATCAGCATTATCTTTACCGCCGTCAAAAGGTTGTGTCCGGAGAACACCTGCACGGTATAGAGCGCCATGGCCGCCATGGCCAGCACGTGGCCGGCGGTATCCAGTTTACCGGCGGGGTGCAGGCGGGTATAAAAATCCGGCAACCGGATAATGCCAATGGTTCCACCGGTGAAAAACAGCAACCCGCTCACCATAAGTAGGATAATCACAGCGTCCATGCCCTCACCTTTCACCCGTCCGGGTTTCGTCATAAAGCCCTTTGCGCTTCTGGAAAAACCGCGAAGCGGCCAGCACGGCTATAAAATTCAACATCGCGTATGCCAGGGCAATGTCAACAAACATATCGACTCGCTGGTACAGCAGGCCGATCACCACCAGCAGAACAGTGGTTTTACTCCCAATGGCATTGACGCCGATCAGCCGATCGAGTACCGTCGGGCCGGCCACCGCCCGGTAAAGGGAGAGCAGCATGATCAATCCCAAGTAAAGACTGGCATAAAAGAAGAAGAGATCCATTATTCCATGAATACCTGCGCTATTTTAGATTCCATTTCACCGGGGAGCGGTTTTCCGGATTCGGCATCGATGCAGTGCACCGAAAACTTCCCAATGGCGGTCACATTGACCGTAATGGTTCCCGGTGTCAGCGTAATTGAGTTGGCAAAGGTCGTGCGGGCGACATCGCTTGACAGCTGGCTGTCGAATTCCATAATCTGGGGATCGATCAACTCCCGCATGCGGGGATGAAACACCAGGTACATGACATGCAAGTTGGCCTTTAAAATCTGCAGAAGCAGCCACGGGATGTATCCCATAAACCGCAGCCACACGAGGGGCAGGGCCCGATCCAGGGCGGCCGGAAAGAGCAAATCCCCGGATAGAAAGGCGACAATCAAGGAGGAAAGAACCCCCAGGATGAGATGGAAGGCGTCGAATCTTCCTGAAAACACCAGCCACATGGCAAACATAACGAGGAAGGTCAGGCAAAAACCGGCGTTTAACCGCACCTTGCCCTGTTTAGATCCGGGTGGGGTGGGTTCAAACGAGTCTTGACGGTCAGAAGTACGATTGGAAGTGAACATGCCTCGGGCCTTTTATCTCTTCAGCGGATGTTTTTCAGACTCAGTTCTCGACGGCGTGGAGGAGCAGGCAGTGCGATTCAGGGCAGCTTCAATGTTCCGGTCTTATTGGATAACGCAATTTGCTTGCCAATAATGCCGGAAGGCATGGTCAGTGTCGCCGGGGGACATATTTTCAGCCAGATCAATAAAATAGCTCGATATTCATCTAACTTACAATCACGGGTTTACATCTGAGGATCGTGGATTTATTGAAATTCGCAAATAAATTATTGCACTGATACAATAACATTGCAAGTAGTTCTAGTGCCCAGCCCATGGAGATACACATGCAATACGGCGCAATGAATTTTCCAGTAAAGCCCGTTCTAACCGAGATAGATCGAATTGCGAATCTTGATTTTGACTATCTCGAACTGGCCATGGATCCTCCCATGGCGCACCATGCCAGCCTGTACGCCGCGAGAACCGATATCCGTCAGGCGTTAAATGATAGCGGCCTTGACCTGATCTGCCACCTGCCCACCTTCGTATCGATTGCCGACCTTACCGAGAGTATCCGCCGGGCTTCCGTGGAAGAGATGGAGCACTCCCTGCAGGCAGCCGCGGCCCTGGGTGCTTCGAAGGTGGTCTTGCATCCCGGCGCTATCCGGGGGATGGGCCACTTTGTCGAGGACGAGGCCAGATCCTATGGCCTGCAGAGCCTGGACGTAATTATCCGTCTGGCGGCCGAACTGGCCCTGCCGCTATGCATCGAAAACATGTTTCCCGGATATGGCGCTTATTATGAGGCCGATGAATATGCCGTCCTGTTTGAGCGCTATCCAGACCTGCGAATGACTCTGGATTCCGGACATGCCCATATCGGTGCTGCGGACGGCAGTCGCCTGAGGCGTTTCATGCAGCACTTTGGTCACCGGGTGGACCACGTGCACATCAGTGACAATTCCGGCCGTGCCGATGAGCATCTGCCGCCGGGCATGGGCAGCATTGATTTCCAGTGGTTGGTGAAAAGCCTGAAATCTATTGGTTTTGACGCAACGGTGACATTTGAAGTCTTCACGGGCAATCCGACTGATCTCGAAAGCAGCCTGAGCAGGTTCAGGCGGTGGTGGGCTCTATAATGGCGGGACGGTTTTGATTCTGCCTTCGCAAGCTTTTTCTAAAAGGGCGGTACCGGTCCTGGCGGCTACTTTTGCACGTAACCCTTGTCCTCCATACATTTATCGGTCAGATAGCGGACCTCACCATAGGTTCCCCAGTCCTGGGCGGGATCTCTCGTCACCTGGGGATTCCGGGCCGCGCTCTCGGCCTGGTATACGCAATCGGCATAATCTTTATCCCATTTGGACTCGGGCACCTGGGCGTGCTTCCAACCGTGGCCGCAGGCAATCAGTGCCACCGACAATGACAGACAGATCAAACCTGTGAAGATGGTCTTCATTTTACCCTCCTGGGCTGTGGCTATCGTCGCCAAGACTTACCAAGGCATGTCTACAGTATGTACTATGTTCACTAGTATTTAGCAATCCCCTGACCTTTGGCGGGCTAAGCGGCCGGGGATACGGTCCGGTCCCGGGCGGGTGGAATCAGGCTCATGGCCCTTTCAGCCATGGCCGCAATGGTAAGACTCGGGTTGGCCCCTATGTTGGCGGAAACGGAGGCCCCGTTTACAACGTACAATCCGGGGTAGCCGAATACCCGGTGTGCGGTATCGATGACGCCTTCCCGGGCCGACGCACCCATGTGACAACCGCCGAGGATATGCGCCGTGGTAGCGATATTGCCGATACTCTCGGTTAGAATATTCAGTGGTTCGCCGCCGGAAACGTCGGCCAGGGCCGCGGCCGCCCGGTTGGCCACCGGTAAATTGGTAGGCGCCGAATTGCCGGGCACCGGGACGGATTTCAGGCCCCGCGTAAACCCTTGCAGCGGTCGACGGCCGTATGTAAAGGCCAGGCAGTTATCCAGGTGCTGCATCACGGTGAGGATGGTGACGCGCTTGTGCCAGTTTTTTCCCAGCCACAGTCGGCGCGTGCGCAGGGGACTGAAAATCATCTTCGCCAGGGTTATCAGGGCGCGCCGCCCCGGGCGGTGATCATCCACCAGCGGACCGGTCAGCCATTTCATGAAGGTATACCCGGCCGGAAAACGATTCTGGGTAATGTGGGTCGCCTCATCCGGATAGAAATGGGAGGAAATAGCCGTCCCCCGGGTGAGGTCAAGCGTTTTATCCCGCGCCAGGACCCCTACGACAGCCTCACTGTTGGTCCGTACCTGTTGCCCGAGGCATGGTGAAATGTCCGGCAGGGTGCGCGTTATGTCCCGGCACCGGAAAAGCAACTCCAGGGAACCCAGGACACCCGCCGCGACAATCACCTTACGGGCCTTCAGATCGGGATATTTGCGCAGTTTTTTGACCGGATGACGCAGATTCAGTGTATAACCGGCTCCCGGCTGAGGAACGATGCCGGTAACCTTGCGGTGGGGCAGGATATGGGCGCCCTGACGCTGGGCCAGATACAAGTAATTGTAGTCGAGGCTGTTTTTGGACCCGTAGGGACAACCGGTCAGGCAGCGGCCGCACAGGTGGCAGCCGGTTCGCGAAGGGCCGTCTCCTCCGAAAAATGGATCCGGTCGACAGGTTTCCGGCGTGCCAAAATAAATGCCGTTGGGCGTGGGACCGAAGGTATCGGCAGCGCCCATCGAGCGGGCGGTCTTTCGCAGGTAGCGGTCTTGAATATCAATGGTCGGATTAACCGTCACCCCCAGCATGCGGGCAGCCATGTCGTAATGGGGTGCCAGGGCCGTTTTCCAGTCCACGCCCAGGTTGCGCCAGGCCGGGTCGGTGTAGAATTGATCCTTGGGCTTTAACAGCACCGCGGCGTAGACGATGCTTCCACCACCCACCGCGGCCCCGCCCACAATGGTCACATGGCGAAAATAGTGCTGGCTAAAATACCCCGACAGTCCCAGGGCCGGCAGCCAATTCAGGCGTCGCACACTGCGATCGGCCTCCTCGATGTCAGCAGGCGTCACCCGACCGCCCTGCTCAATGACGGCGACCTTGTAGCCTTTCTCACTCAGGCGCAGGGCACAGACACCACCACCGAATCCGCTGCCAATCACCGCATAGTCATAGGTCATTACCCGGTCTGTTCCTTTCTCCTGAAGTGTCCTTCTCAAGGAAGTATTTAAGCGCAGATCAATGCGGGGGCGCCTTAGCCGAATGCAAATACCAGCAAGTTCAGGGTATCCTGGTAGATACAGGGGTCTTTGCTGGCCCGCGGCCCGGCCACATTCAGCACTTCGATGCGCTGCAGTTCTATCCAGGACGCGATCAGGGAAGCGGCATCTTTGAGGTTGCTCTGGTTGTTTAAATCGATCCCCAATAGTTGTTTGCCGTAGCGCAAGACCTGAACCCGCGTGAAGTCTGTTCCGCCCGTGGGCGCTCCGCGGGAGATGATCAACGTGCCGTCCGAATCAAGGACATTTTTCCGGGTTCGCTCCCGGTAGCTGTCGGTCGGCATCTCCTCGACCTGGTAGTGTTCCGGTACACAACCATCTTCGGCCAGCCGGCCTTGGGGCACCCATCCGCCATGGGCAATACCGAGCCGAATGGCGGCATCCAGGGCCGCCCGGTCGGTGCCTGTCTGCCCGCCGGATATGATTTTCTTCAGCATATGCGACCGCCTTTCCAGTATGTAGAAGCTATCTTGAAAAAGTCTTTTGTCCCAACCTCGGGGTTGGGTGCTCGGATCAAGTCCGCGAAATACCCGATGTATTCCTCCGGTTTAATCCTTGCGGCCACCTTGACATTGAACCAAAATCCGTATTTTGAGATAGCTTCTAGAAGGATTTATGGATAATGCGAAAAAACTGTCGCTATTTGTACCACAGGGCCTTCCAAATTGGAAATGCTCCACGCAGCCCGGCTTCCAGCAAGTCTGCATATGCATCTCCATTCCGCTAATGATGCAGCGTGAACCATCCGCCAGGCGCTGTCGGGGAGGATGTGTTTTCCCGGTAGGCCGGCAAGGTTTCGCCCGGCGGTTGACAAGCTCAGCCGCTGTTGGATACTCTGCCCGGCAGTACCGTTCTATCTGTCACAGATAAAAGCCTCCGGGGGATTATGGATAAACCGGTCAAAGGATCTGCAATCAACGGAATTTTCATTTTCCTGGTGCTCTCCGGGATTCTGTCCGCACTGGCCATGGGTACCATGGAAAGCGTCACCAAGGCCTCTTTTGATGCCGCCCGGACAGCGGTAGAACTCGCCATCGGTCTGGTCGGGGCGATGGCCCTCTGGCTTGGTCTGATGAAAGTGGTATCACGGGCCGGATTGCTGCTGGTTATTGCCCGCCGCTTGAAGCCGCTGATGAAATGGCTCTTTCCGGAAGTGCCGGGTGAGCATCCAGCCATGAGCGCCATGATCATGAACATGGCGGCCAATATCATGGGACTGGGCAATGCAGCCACCCCGTTCGGCATCAAGGCCATGGAAGAACTCGACCGGCTCAATCCCGACAAAGGCACGGCCACGCATGCCATGTGCCTTTTCCTGGCGATTAATACCAGCAGCGTGACCCTGCTTCCCCTAGGCGTGATTGCGGTCAGGGCCGGTGCCAATGCCTTGGATCCCGCCGGCATCCTGCTGCCGTCCATCCTGGCCACGGCCTGTTCGACCCTGGTTGCCATTACGGCCGCCAAGCTCCTGGCCCGGCGATCGGGACCGCATCTGGCGCCTCCCGAAGCACCCGGTTCCGAGCAAGTGGACGCCACCTTGGAACCCGAGGTACTCCCGGAAGACACCCCCGCCCAGCCACCGGCAGTCGAAGGTCTGCGACGCTACTGCCTGCCAGCCTATTTTATGGTTTTCCTGGCCGCCCTGGGCATTTATCTCTACCGGCATCTGGCCGCCGGCGCCGGCCTGGGAGATTTTTTTCTGAAGGATCTGACCACCTGGCTGATCCCATTTTTGATGGGCCTTTTCATCGTGTATGGGTACAGTCGCAAGGTGCCCGTCTACGAGTCGGTTTGCGATGGCGCCCGCGAAGGGTTCGAGGTGGCCCTGCGAATCATTCCTTTCTTAGTGGCCATCCTGGTGGCCATTGCCGTGTTTCGTTCATCCGGAGCCCTGGAACTTTGCATCCGGGCTGTGGAACCTTTGACCGCCCTGATCGGCATGCCGGCCGATACCCTGCCCATGGCGCTGGTCCGACCCCTGTCGGGCTCGGGTGCCTTCGGAGTCATGAGCGATATCGTCAGCGCTGATCCAAATTCGAAATCCGCTTTCATTGCCAGCATCATGCAGGGCTCTACTGAAACGACCTTCTACGTTCTGGCAGTGTATTTCAGCGCGGTCCGGATCACCCGGGTACGCTACGCTGTCACGGCCGCCCTGCTGGCGGACCTGGCGGGAATTCTGGCGGCCGTATTATGGGGCAACCTTTTCTATGGCGGTTAGAAGTTTGGGCCCGGAAAGTTGCCCAGGGGCCGCCCGTGCCTTATCTTTTGATATCATCCAAACGCCAAAAGGCGCGATTGCGCATTAGCCGCCGAAAGGTAAAACGCATGAAACTAATCATTACAATACTTGTGTTCCTGGCCCTGGCAACGCCGGCCAATGCCCAACGGGGCGAAGGCAGCACGTTTCGGTGCCAGAATTCCAAGTTGGTTCACGTGGGCGATTCGGCCTTTCTCGTGGCTTTGAAATGCGGCAAACCCCTGCACAAGGAGGTCATCAATACAGGCTATGGCAAAGGCGGGCAAATTACATCCGAATGGTTTTATCCGATGAAAAACGGCTGGTATGGCGTGCTGACCATCCGGGCCGGCAAACTGATCCGGATCGGAACTATCCAAACCAAATGAACGACAGGTTCGGTTGGCCTTTCCTATACGAAAAAGCGTGATCTGTTGGGGAGTAAATTGATGGCTTAAAAAAGGGTTGGGCCGGAGCCCAACCCATTGTAAATGGTTATGTCAAATCAGCAGCAGCAAGGGTCGACGCGGCAGCCGCAAGGATCCACGTAATAACACCCGCAGGGGTCTACGTAGTAACAGCAACAGCTGGAGCTGGACGATTCTTCACTGCTCTCTTCCTTGGTTTCGGTGGATTGAACATTTTTATCTTCTGCCATATGGTCACCTCCGGTAGAGGAAAGGTTATTCGCATTATAGATCGGCGTCAGGCGGGCGCAGCAACCACTTCAAGGTCAGCTATGGACGAATTGGCGCCCCGGGACGCAGTCCACCTTTAAATTAAGCCTGCCCCCGCCTAATGTCAAAACAGAAGGGGTTGTTTTTAAGCAGATCGACAGTATTTGTGCGGCCGCTGATTTACAACACCTTAAAAACTTGTTAACTCCCGGTTAGCAATTTCGAAATTACATGTAAAAAAGGGGTCCCCACAATGGTCCAGCGTCCCCTGATCGGTATCGGGGTCATTATCATTCGAAACGGCCAGATTCTGCTCGGCAAACGGCGCAATACCCACGGTGCCGGAAGCTGGTGCTGTCCCGGCGGTCATCTGGAATTTGGTGAGAGTTTTGAAGCCTGCGCCCGCCGCGAGGTCAGAGAAGAGACGGGGCTGGAGATTGAAAATATCCGCACCGGCACCTTTACCAATGACCTGTTTGCGGATGAGGGTAAGCACTACGTCACCCTGTTTATGCTGGCGGATTCTCTCCAGGGGGAACCGCGCGTGTGTGAGCCTGACAAATGTGACACCTGGGCTTGGTTCTCCACGGACGCCCTGCCCCGACCTCTTTTTCTACCCCTCGAAAACCTGTTTAACATCACCGCAGGAGATATGGATAGCCAAGGCGGACCCATGCCGCCTATCCGTTAAAATAGACTTTCATTACAACAAGTTACCCAGTACTATCCAGATGTGATGATTTTGGGTCTCGATTCCCCAACCTCTTAAATACTTGATATTAATAGAATTGTACAAATTTGGCATTTCCAATCTAAAGCCGGGTGGTCTGGCATTCACTTTTTCCTTTACTTGCCACCGCCATCAGCTTAATAATCTGTAGATATATTCAGATAGGATACGAGACCTGCCATGAACTCTACGAAAAATGAACTTGATAGCCGCCGCCATATGGCGAAGCTCAATGACGATGACCTGATGGCTTTGATGGAGTCTGGCAGCCTCATCCACTCCTCGCTTGATTCGCAGGAAGTATTCTCCATGATTATGGAAAATACCAACAAAGTCGCCGGATCCGTGGCCAGTACGCTTTTCTTGCTCGATGAAGATACCGAGGAGCTGGTTTTCTGCACCCCCACCGGTCCGATTGCCGACAAATTGACCGACCAGCGGATCAAAAAAGGGGAAGGCATCGCCGGCTGGGTGGTCGACCAGGGTAAACCGGCCATTGTCGGGGATGTAAAGGAGGACCCCCGTTTTTTTGGTGGTATCGATGATTCCACCGGATTCCAGACCAAATCTGTTCTGTGCGTACCGCTGCTGCTGCAAGGCAAGCCTATCGGAGCCATCGAGGCTATCAATAAAGCGGACGGTTCCCAATTCACCGAGAAAGACGCCCTGATGCTTTCGACGTTTGCGGAACAGACGGTGATGGCCATAGAAAACGCCCGCCTGCACGAAGCCCTGGAGCATCAATATAAAGAGACCCTCCGCCTGCAGGACTGCCTTACCCAGGCTGAAAAAAGTCTGGCCCTGGAAAAGCTTTCGGCCGGGATCGCCCATGATTTTAAAAACATCCTCAATGCCATTTCCGGATTTGCCGAAATCGTGCATCTGGAAACCAGTGATGACAAAACCCGGGAAGATATCGGCGAGGTGCTCAAGGCTACCGGCAGTGCC
Organism: Olavius algarvensis Delta 4 endosymbiont; assembly: GCA_905176665.1. GTDB lineage: Bacteria > Desulfobacterota > Desulfobacteria > Desulfobacterales > CAJINA01 > CAJINA01. Next base: position 131,135 of record CAJINA010000084.1, read on the forward strand.
ATGGACCTGGTGGAGCAGATTCTGGCCTTTACCCAGCAAAGCCCCCATAGAAAAACCACGGTGAAAAGTAAGAAATGCTTCAAACAGGCCATCAAGCTGTTCCGTATCTTTCTGCCCCAGAATATCCAGATTCACGAAAACCTGTCGTTTGACGATGGTCCACTGCACGCCAATTCAACCCAGCTGCACCATGCCATCACCCATATTTTCAAGAACGCCCGGGATGCCATCGATCAGGATCAGGGGGTTATCAGCGTGGAATCAACCGTGGTCCAACTGGACAAGCTTGAAGCCTCCCTGCACACCGGTTTAAAACCGGATTCCTATATCAAACTTGCGATTACCGATGACGGCTGCGGCATGGACCAGGAAACCCTTGGTCAGGCGTTCGATCCGTATTTTACTACCAAGAAGCGGTTAGTAGGCACTGGTATGGGGCTCTCAGCCGTCCATGGTATTGTCAAAGACCATGGCGGCGACATCAGCATCACCAGCGAACCGGATAAGGGCACCACTGTGGAGATATTGCTGCCCCGGCAGGAGGTTCAGCCGGCTGCCCGGGTGCTTTCACTGGATACCCTTCCCGGCGGAATCGAACACATCCTGGTCGTGGATGATGAGCGCATCATGGCCAACACCCTGCAGAAGATGCTGCAATCACTGGGGTACCGGGTAACCATATCCAACAGTTCCACGGAGGCGCTCGAGATTTTCGAGTCTAATCCGGAAGATGTGGACCTGGTCCTCACCGACTGGGCCATGCCGGCCATTACCGGCGACCGCCTGGCCGAAAAAATGCTGGCCGTGAAAGCGGACACCAAAGTCATTCTGTTCTCCGCTTTTGACGACGGCATTACCAAAGAAAACTATGATCCAAAAAGTATCCGCCGTGTTCTGAAAAAGCCGATCAGCATGGAGGTACTGGCCTTCACCCTGCGGCAGGTCCTCGACACCCCCAACGCAGCATAAAACCCTGCAAGATCCCAGCCTGCAATCGTTTGCCTGGTGGATACATCCATCTATATGTTAAAACTCCTCCCCGGACCAATCCGTCGTCATTAAGCTTCGCCGGACAGGCCCGGCGTCGCTCAAGCTATGACGTGCGGGAAGAGGCACCATTTTCAGATTGTGTTCGTCTCCAGATGGTAGATGTTGGTGCAGAGCAAGGCTTGAACGATTTTGAAACCGCAGGTTTAACAGACGCTATGTTGCGGATAGCGCTAAAGCTTCACTACGCGCTCGAAAAATTGAAAACGCCGCTCTGGGCCAAAATATGAAGTTAGTCGGTGAACACTAGTTGCTATCAGCAGGCATCGTAATCCACCCACCAATCAAAACCCCGCAACAGCAAAAGAAAAAAGAAAATAGCTGGGAAGGAGGGTGGCCAGGTAGAGGAGCCCGCCGTTTAAAACCAAAATGGCGGCACCCATGGCACTCTCACAAAATGCGGTGGGGTTGGGCTTGGTACCTTTAGCTTTGAGGAAGGAAACTGCCCCGCAAACGATTTGGCGATTGACCACCAGCCACAGGCCGGCTCCCAAAACCAGGCCGCAAGCCAGAAATAACCACTCGGTGGCTGCAATGGCCAGCAGGCTGTCACGCATCTCCTGGATGTGGCGACTCGAAAAAAACATCGTCACCCCCGGGTTGAACCGGTTCAATGAAAGGACAACTCACGTCTGTTTCATATTAGCCGGCTCTTAACTGAATGTCAAAATATAGCACGACTGTTCTGCGGGCAGACGGCCCTGCCAGAAATGGAAGTTAAACCGGCCAATAGGATTGAATTTGTGATCCAGGTGATGGCCCTGCGGCGCGGTCTTTATCCGGTCTTGAACCCGCGGATGGTTCCCGCGCTGATTCATCGAGCACCTTACGGACGGCCTGGGCGAGATCATGCAGCACGACCGGCTTCATGAGAAATGCCGCAAAGCCCATACCAACTGCATTGTCGGGCCCGATGATGTCACTGTGGCCGGAACAGATGACTATCGGGGTGTCCGCCTTAATTCTGCGTATCTTATCCCCCAGAGCAACACCGTTCATCTGGGGCATGGTCATATCCGTAATGACCAGGTCAAAACCATCCGGCTGGGCGGCAAACGCCTCCAGGGCTTCCTCGGGACGTTGAAACGCGGCCACCTCGTACCCCAGCTTCTGCAACTGCTGGCGACCCATCCGTACCAGAAGCGCCTCGTCATCCACGTATAGAATTTTCTCGTCGCCCGTCAGCAATTCCCGGACCGGCTCCCGTGCGAAGACCGGTTCGTCCGCGGCCACTGGAAAATGAATTGTGAAAACAGTGCCCTCCCCCCGGTTGCTGTCAACCACAATAGTGCCATTGTGGTTCTTCACAATCCCATGCACAACGGCCAGGCCCATGCCGGATCCCTTTCCGATGGTCTTGGTCGTAAAATAGGGATCGAATATATGGGGGATGATGTCGTCTTCAATCCCCGGACCGTTGTCGGAGATCCGCAACTGGACATATTCACCGGCCGGCAGAGGGGTGCCGCCCATGGTAACTTGCTCATCCAGCGTGACCTGATCCAGTTCAATTGTTATCTTCCCGCCGGTGTATTCCATGGCTTGAGATGCGTTGGTACACAGGTTCATCATGACCTGGTGTAGCTGGGTCGGTTCGGCCAGCACGGTAACCGCTTTAATCCGGCAATTCAGATGCAGGCTGATAGAGGTGGGGATGGCTGCCCTCAGGAATTTGACGGCATCCTGTATGATGGGCACCAGGGCATGGGGCTTGTATTCGACATTTGATTTGCGGCTGAAACTCAACAACTGGGCCACAATTTCCTTGGCCCGAAAACCGGCGGTCTTTATTTCCTCCAGGTTCTTGTGGATCTTGTCTTCTTTGGGGATATCACCCAGTGCGAGTTCCATATTACCTATGATAATACTTAATAAATTATTAAAATCATGTGCAATACCTCCAGCCAACGTTCCAATGGATTCCATCTTCTGGGCTTGGCGCAACCGCTCCTCAGTGTGGCGATATTCCGTGACATCAAAGGCAATCTCAATTCTGACCATCCGCCCGTCGGTCCATTTAATGGCCCGGTCGTAGTTCATATACCAACGACCGGTGATGGGATTTTCCCCTTCCCAGGAGTAGACGCCAGTGGGCCTGTTCCGAGTGCCCACCAACTGCGGATTCGAGCAGTTGCTGCAGGGACCGGTTTCGTTTCGAAACACCTGCCAACACTTTTCCCCGGTCCAATCGCCGCCAAACGCTTCCTGCATAAACTTGTTCATGAACAGGATCTCATAGGTTTGCATGTCGGAGACGTAAATGGTGGCATCGATACTGTCTAAAATCGTAAGTAAAACCTCCTGGGATAGTTGCAAGGCTTCGTGAGCCTGTTTGCGCCGCTCAACTTCCATACCCAGTTTCTCGTTGGTGACCACCAGATCAGACGTACGCTCGGCCACGAGCTTTTCCAGGGTTTTATTGATGGCCCTGAGTTCCTCCCGGTTGCTTTCGCGGGACCGTTCGAACATATAGGAGAACAAGACCACAACAAGGTACGCCGCAATAAAACGCGTCACGAAATTAGGGCTGTATTGGGCAAAAAAAGGATGCACGGGCTGGAATACCGTAAGGGCCAAAACCGGCAGCAACATCAGGGTAGATGTAATGCCGCCCATATATGAGCCCAGCAGGTAGCAGGTAATCAGCGGATACGTATAGTACCAGACAAATGCTGTGCGACTGATTCCGCCTGAGACGTACAGGTAAATAAAGAGGCAGGCCACAAACACCGATCCGACCCGGATGTTGACCTCGAACCGATGACGCCTTTTGGCATCCAATACATTTATTGCAAGTATGATTGCTGTGGTGATATCCACCAGGGCCAGGGGCATGTTGCCCTGCACGTAGGCTATAATTGCAAAAAGGGTCAGAAAGGCAATGCCGACAAAGGAAAGCCCCACGAGTAGAGCAATGCGCCGGCGGTCTTCCACACTGGTAGCGGGGTCACAGAACAGGTCAAGAAAAGCATTGGCCCTTTCAATTACCGGTAATGCCATAAGGTCTTCTCTTTTCTATAATAATCGAAGCTGGATTCAACTTGCGAGGCAACAGGACAACTGGATCGAAAACCGGGCAACATTCATCCCTGATATTACCCGAGCGGGCGCCCGACTGGCCGCTAACCTTTTATTAAATAGTAAAGTCCATTAAAGTTGTCAAGCTATACCTACTATAACGTATTGTTATTTAATACTATATCCTTAATTATATCGACCAAACCTTCCTATCCGAAATAGGGGCGTATGCCAAATTCCCGACCTTTACGTGGAAAAATGCTTTAAAAGATCGATTTTGACACTATTTTTTAAGTATCGGCCTTTTGGTGCCTAAGTTGCGGCAATTGCACCACGGACCATCTACCGGCCGACTGTCTAGCTCGGTGTAAGCGGAAAGATCAATCTAAACCTCAACTGTTACGGGGAACTATGTGCGGAAGATTCGTCGGCTTTCGGAACCTTGAAGCGTTGTTGAAAGCGTTCCCGATTGATAAAAGGACCTGCGAGGCGGCTGCCAGCTATAATATTGCCCCGTCCCAGGAGATTCTGGCAATCGTCAGACGGGATGGACAAAACTGGCTGGATAAATACCACTGGGGCCTGGTCCCGTTCTGGGCACAGGATGTCACCGTCGGGAATCGCATGATCAATGCCCGGGCGGAGACCGTGGACCAGAAACCCAGTTTCAGAAATGCGTTTAAAAAACGCCGCTGCCTGATCCCCGCCGACGGCTTCTTTGAATGGAAAGGGGCCAAAGGCCGCAAGCAGCCTTACTATCTGACCTTACCCGACCAGCGCCCCTTTGCTTTTGCAGGGCTCTGGGAGGAGTGGTACGCCTCCCAGCCGGAATCACCGGTCTACCAGTCCTGTGCTATCATCACGACCGCAGCCAGCAAATCGGTACAACCGGTCCACCATCGAATGCCGGCCATTATAAAACCAGCAAAATATGACCGCTGGCTTGATCCCGAGTGTGGTGATCCGACGGAATTGAAGGACATGCTTGCAAATTGGATTGAGATAGACATGGTGGCCACGCCGGTAAACCCTCAAGTCAATTCCGCCCGGCATAATGATCCCTCCAACATCAAGCCCCTGGTGCAAATGGAGATCGAGTTTTAAGCCTTAACTGTATTTCGGTGGTTAATTCGAGCTTGAAAAATCAAAAAATTACGCATTGTAAATAGAGATATGGTAAACTGGGATCATAAATTCGGTGTCTGACAACCGGTCCTGACTTGTCGCCGCATCCCGAACGAGATCTAAGAATAGCTATTTCTGGGCCCTCTTTCCACCTTTAGATTCAAGACGTCCCGACGCTGTTTTCAGTAGACACCCTTAAATATCCGCCTTCGTTCCCCTGACAAAGGAGGTCTCCATGACTTACAAATACGCTATCCTTTTTTTAGGTGTCCTCTTGGTGACTGTTCTGATTGGACCGCTGGATCCGGCGGGTGCCTATCAATTACCGCAAATACCCGGTGACCCCGGCGCAACCATTGACCTGCGCACTGCCGAAGATGCCTACAATCCCGCCTGGATCGAACAGGCCCACACGATCTATGTGGAGCAGCAAGCCGGTACATTGGATGCAGTTTACATCTGCCTGGCTGGTGCCGTGGTCTTGGGACTGGCGTTCTTCATTCTGCTCGGGGCGCGACTGAACGGACTGGATCGTCACTTGCGCTTGTTTGCAGCCGATCAGTTCAAAACAGCCCTGCAGCTCTGGATGGTGAGTCGCTGGGGCCTGCGTGCTTAGTCTGCTCAGTTTAGTTTGAATTTCGGGCATGAATAATGCGTATTGATTGGTTGAGACTCTGAATGGGTCGCAGAATTTCGGGCCGGTGCGTAGCCTGCGGTTATCCTGAATGCACCCTACCCGGGGCCCGTGAAAAGAACGGGCACCGGGCAGCACACCACGGTTCGGAAGCATCACGGTCTGGGAAACCGGGTGCTGTAGGCCCCTGCATCGCGCCACCACCATTTTGCCTTACCCGTACCGTGACAAACGTAATATCCCCAAGAACTTGGCTCAACTTCGCCCGGGTAGACATTTGAGGATACGTAGCAGGCCCACTTGCCGCTTTTCCTCTCCAGGCATACCTTGAAGTCTACCGGGTGGCCGGTTCTATTTTTCAGTTTAATCGCGTAGCTGTCCTGGCTGGGATAGCAGTTGCGCCCCCAGGCGGTGTCATGCTCCACCACTTCTCCAGCTAAAGCAGGGGTACTGATGCATATGCCAAGCAGTATGACCATCAGAGTGGTTTTCATCTTTTCTCCCTTCTGGTTAAAGTTGCGGTGAAAGGCCGCCCGGCCGGTGTTTCTACTGCGTCCCTTCGTTGAGAAGCCTGACCTTCAAGCCATCCGGCACATTGGATGAACTGCTAAGTTACCCTTAGCTACCCTTTGTCTGAACATACTCTTTATAGATGATTTAGCCATTTTATTTGCCCATCGTTTGCGCCATCTGAATCTCGATTGCAGGCTGCCCGTAACCTGTGATCTTCGATCTGTTTTCCTCCTTTCGTTGCGGGGATAAATGCGGCCGGTGCGGGCGGCCTTAATTTGATATTTTAGCAATTGGTGTGCCGAAATTGCATTTTAATAAATATAATTCATAACAAATTGTTATATCAGGTTTATTATTTATACTGGTATCCGAGAGGCGCACTTTTAGCTCAAATTTATTCACCCTATTTAATTATTTTGTTGACATTTAATCATTTTAGTTATAATTAAGTGCCTTAGAGATGGTATCGGTGACGACCCTTCAACTCACCAATCACGCAGACAAAAAGGAAACCTTCATGGGGCAGATCGACCTGGAGTTCTACAATGTCCTCTTTGCAGACCTCGACCCCGCAAGCATGCAGAAGCGATTCCTGCAGCTGCTCCTGAACATTCAAAATGTTTATCGCGGATCTATCTGGATAAGGCGTGAGAACCGTTATGAATGCATTCAATCCCTGGGCAGTGCAGGTGATACCGACATCATCACCGGGGCCACCATCAGCGTTGCTGAATCCAGTATTGTCGGCTGGGTGATGGAAAACGGTGAGATGACAGTGGCCGAAGCGGGCAAGGATCCCCGGCACTACCGCGATTTTGAAACCGACATGAAATTGAAGAGCGCGTGGATCATCGCCTTCCCCCTGATCCTGAAAAACGGAGAGGTATACGGGGTGGTTCAGCTCATTGAAACCGACCTGCAAAAGAGAAGGGTCAACGTCGATCCCGAATTTCTCCAACTGCTGCAGCGCATCGTAGACATGGGCGCGATTGCCCTGGGCAATGCCCTGAATTATACCGCCCAGTTGGAAAAGAACCAGGCGTTGGAGCAGGTCCTGGCCAAAATTCGCACCACGGTCCAGATCATCGGCCAGAGCCGGCCTTTTATCGAGGCAATGAAAAAAGTCCGGGATTTCGCGCAAACCGAATTTCCCGTGCTGATCACCGGTGAAAGCGGCACCGGCAAGGATCTCATCGCAACAGCCCTGCACGACTTGAGTTCACGCCAGAACCAGCCCTTTATCGTACAAAACTGCTGTGCCATCCCGGAAACACTGTTGGAAAGTGAGTTGTTCGGATATCGCAAGGGGGCCTTTACAGGGGCGACCGATGACAAAATCGGTCTTCTGCAGGCGGCCGATGGCGGGACGGTCTTTCTGGATGAAATTGGTGATATGTCCCTGCACCTGCAGGCGCGCATCCTGCGGGTCATCCAGAACTGCGAGATCAAACCACTCGGCGATACCCAAACCAGCACTATCGATATCCGGATCATATGCGCCACCAACAAAGACTTGAGCGTCGCGGTCCGGCGCAAGGAATTCAGGGAAGACCTGTTTTACCGGATTAACGTCCTGCCGCTGCATCTCCCGCCCCTGCGGGAACGAAAAAAGGACCTGCCCCTTCTGCTGAATTACTTCTTTAATAGAGAAGCCCGGACGCTGGGCGTACCCCCGAAAAGGATTTCCAAAAAGGTTCTCCGCTATCTGATCAATTACCCGTGGGAAGGCAACATCCGCGAGGTCGAAAACTTCGTCAAATACATCATCAGCACCACGGATAAGAACCTGGTGCGGGTCCATGACATTCCGGAACATTTCAAGGTTTCAAAAGATCCCGTAGTTGCCGCGGTGTCGCCGGAACCTCAGAAAACCCGGGCCCGGCTCGTTGAGCGTGATCGCCAGGCTGGTAACGATACGCTTTTCGACGGGTACTCGTGGAAGGCCCTGGAAAAAGATTACGTGGCTTACCTGTTGAATAAAAACAAGTGGAGTATCACCCGGGCAGCACAGGAAGCCCAGATCAACCGGTCTACATTTGCGTCACGGATGGCCCGGCTGGGTATCCACAAGAACTGAAGCTCGGTCCGCTGCACCGGCCCCGTCTCCGGATACCGATGATCTGCATCTACAGGGAGGCAGGGGCGTCAAAGCGGGCCGCGAATTGTTCGATGGCCCTGCGTACGGGCCTTTCGATCGCCCTTTTCAACAGTGGGCCCAAAAAGAAAAACGGCAGCTTTGGTTCAAAATCGATGGTGTAAAAAAGATCCGTTGCGGCCTGGCTGCCCGTGAATCTCATCCGGCCAAAATGATTCTTGATCGGACTGCCCTTGCTGACCACGTATTCCATCAGCTCGTTCGGCACATAGGTCACCACCGTCTCCTCGAAAGCCGGCACCGGGAAAGATCGAATCCGGCGGACCGAACCTACCCCGTTCTTGTCCTCATCCGGGCTGTCGACCACGCGCTTGAAGTTCGTCCCGATCAGGTCTCCGAAAGTTTCATGGTCCGTCAGCACCGGAAACACCTTTTCAACCGGCGCATTGAACGTCTGCCGGATCTCAATGTGTTGTTTGGCCATACGAGGCGCCCCCCTGGTGAGTTGAAAGTGCATTGAGGGTATCTCAAAATTGGTTTCTTATTCAAGGCCCATCTTGATAAACCGCCCGCCACCTTCCGCCTTATACCTTCCACCGCCTACCTTCAGCCTGCAACCGTCAGCCAAAAAACCTTATCCGGGGTTTAATTAGCTTGATTGATTGTTATGGTATGAAGGAATCCCCTTACCGCCGGAGGTGCTTTGTTCATGCTGCTTGGAAATCTGTTCAAATACTGGACCTATCAGGTCTTCGCACCGGGGGCACTCCTCAAAGAGAAGTATAAAGCTTTCAAATCTCTCCTGGCCCACGACAAACGGGCGCACGAACTCATTGCCGAGCTCGAAGAAATCTATTACCACCGCCATCAAAGGGATTTCAGCACGGTGATCAATCTTAGCAATGACCTCTCGCGACAGGTGCGCGGGATCGTAGCGGATCTGGAACGGATATGCCCGGCCAAATACCCGGATCTGGCCTTCTTCTATAAAAAGATTGATGCCTATATCCGCTTCATGATTACACCGGAAAGGGTTAGCCCGGCGCCCCCTTATGCAATCGGGCTGGAAGACATCACTCCGGAAGACCTCCATTTAGTCGGCGGTAAAGCCCTGAATCTGGGCATCCTGCAGAACCAGCTGCAGCTACCGGTTCCCAGTGGCTTCGTCATCACAACCAATGCCTTCCAGCGGTTCATGGAGGCCAATCATCTGTGCGCGGACATCGAGGCCCGGCTTGCGGCGCTGGACATCCACGATACCGCTGCCCTGGATGCCCTTGCAGCCGACATCCAGGGGACCATCCGGTCGGGAAAGGTTCCCGTCGAGATCAAAGAAACGCTGGAGATGCATTGGCCCGCGGCCGTCGGCGCATCCGGGGCGACCACCAGGCTGGCTGTCCGCAGCAGCGCGGTGGGTGAAGATTCGACGGCCTCTTTTGCCGGGCAGTACAAAACAATCCTGAATGTCGCCCCGGACGACCTGACCGACGCGTACCGGGAAGTCATCGCCGGAAAATATGCGCCGGAAGCCATATACTACCGCATTCGTTACGGCTTGACGGACATGGAAACCCCCATGGCCGTTCTTGTGCTGAAAATGATCGACGCCGCCGCCGGTGGTGTCCTCTACACGACTGACCCCGCCGATCCAGAATCAGGGGACTTGACCATCCATGCCGTCCGGGGCCTTGGAGAAGCCCTGGTAAGCGGTGAAACGTCGGCCGCCATCCTGAAGGTAACGAAAAAGCCCGCCCTGCGCATCACAGGAAAGCGGCCGGCCGGCGGGCGCACAAGCGAGGTACCCCTGGGCGACGACCTGGCCCTGCAGTTGGCCCGGTGGGGCCTTCACCTCGAGGACTATTTTGAACAACCGCAGGATATCGAGTGGACCGTAAATCGGCAGCAGGCACCCTTTTTGCTCCAGTCTCGCCCGCTGCACCACGGAACCGCTCCGGCCCAAGCCCTGGAGTGCGCGTTTGACGAGATACACAACGACATATTGCTGCAGGGCGGTGAACGCGCCGCCTCCGGTATCGCCGCCGGACCGGTTTATAATCTTGCAGAACAGGGAGAGCTGGAGTCCGTGCCGGAAGGGGCTGTACTGGTGGCCCGCAATGCCGCGCCCGAATATGTCAAGATCATCAACCGGCTCAGCGCCGTTGTCGCCGACCTGGGCAGCGCGGCCGGCCATTTTGCCTCGGTGGCCTGGGAATTCGGTGTGCCGACTTTGGTGGGGGCCGCAGACGCAACGACGAACCTCACACACGGAGGAATGGTGACCGTCAACCCGGACTTGCAGACGGTTTTCGCCGGCCGGGTTGAGCAGATGCTTGAGAGCCCCTGCGCACAGCCGGATTTGCTTGTAGACAGCCCGTTTATGCGCAAACTGCAATACATCCTCAAATTCGTTTCGCCGTTGGAGCTGGTAGATCCGGAGGCTGCATCGTTTGCCCCCCAGCACTGCCGGTCCCTGCACGATATCATTCGGTTTGCCCATGAAAAAGCTGTCCAGGCGATGTTCCACGTCTCGGACAATCGTCTGCGCAAGCTCAGCTTTGCCAAAAAGCTGCGTACCGACATCCCCTTGAATTTCTACATCCTCGATGTGGGCGGTGGGCTGAATGCTGATGCCGGGTCTGCAAAAGAGGTCGCCATCGAGGCTGTGGCCAACCGTGCCGTGCAGGCCCTGTGGCGGGGATTGAGCCACCCGGACATCCAATGGGGCGCCTTCAGCCATTTCGACTGGGAAGCACACGACCGGATCGTCATGAGCGGGGGCATCGCCAGCCCGGAGGCCACCATGTTCGCCAGTCACGCCGTGATCTCCAGCGACTATATGAACCTGAACCTCAAGTTCGGATACCACTTTGTGATCGTGGACGCGCTCTGCGGCGGCGATGCATCGGAAAACACCATCCTTTTCCGATTTTCAGGCGGCGGGGCGGACCTGGAGCAGCGCATGCTGCGGGCCGAATTTCTCCGCAAAATTCTGGCGCGCCTCGGTTTCGATGTCCGCGTCAAAAGTGATCTGATTGACGGACAGCTCAAGGGGACGGATGGAAAGGCTGTCCTCCATACACTTGATATGCTGGGACGCCTGCTGGGCGCCACCCGACTGATGGATATGTATTTGAAAGAGGCCGGGCAGATAGACAGCTTTGTTGACGATTTCATGCAGGGACGGTATCATTTTGCCTCAGTGGACTGAGGCGATAGCTATTTAGGCTGAAGGCCGAAGACTGAAGAAAAATCTAAAACCTTAGCCCCGACCTTCAGCCTTCAGTCTTCAGCCTAATCACCTCGCAACGAAAGGCGAAGCCTTGAGTAAGTACGATCTTAGATGGATAACGGACGACCTGGCAGTGGGCTACGCCCCCATGTTCCAGGTCGATCTGGATGCGGTGAAAGACGCCGGGATCGATGCCATCGTCAACCTCTGTGGGAAATTCTGCGATCTGCACGATATTCAAACCGAGGCCGGTTTTGAAGTCTATTACTTCCCCATCCCGGATGAATGCGCCCCGGACATGGAGGCCATGGAAAAAGCCTTTGTCTGGGTTGATGACATGATCGCCAGCAAGCGCAAGGTTCTGGTTCACTGCCGCTTCGGCGTTGGCCGGACCGGCACTTTTGTGACCGCCTACCTCATGAAAACCGGACTGGATATGAAAGGTGCGGCCAAAGCCCTCAAAAAGACCAGGGCCAACCCTTCCCACTACTGCCAGTGGAAGATGCTACGGACTTATAAAAAGAAACTTAGAAAAGCCTGATTGGCCGGATTCAGGCTGATAGGCGATAGGCATTTAGGCCGTAGGCCAAATTCGGAATATAGCTCTTAGCAGTTGGCTCTTAGCGATTAGCGATCCGTCATTGCATTTCGTCTAAAAGCGAATGGCCACTCCGGTATAACCAATTACCCTAGATCCGAACCTGAGGACTGGGTTCTCAAATACAGGATAGAAAATAAGGAGGTTCACCATGGGAAAGATCGTTCACCAATCACGGATTACCATTACCAGGGAAAAAGGCCCCACCCGCAAAGCGGAAATCGAAGGCTTTGCGGAACCCGTGTACTACGGCGTACACGGCGGGATCAGTAAATTCTACAATGTCACCCCCGAAGAAGAGCATGCCGCCACGCTTGACCACATGGTCGGTGCGGTGGGCGGCTGAATGATGGGAACACTGGCCACGGTGTTGGCCGGCAAGAAGATCCGGACCTTTCAGGATCGGTTCAGAGCAACAGTATCGGGGGATATTGAAGCTGTGGACAATGTGCTGAAGATCGTGCGCATCAATGTCCACTACCTGCTAAGGCTCCCGGATGCCCAGCGGGAGGCGGCCACGGCATGCTTCAACAACTATGTACACAGATGCCCGGCCGCTCAGAGCGTGATCGGGTGTATCGAGGTGAATCACGAACTCGAAATGGAAACCATGTCGGAATAAGGCGTTCGGGCAGGAACTATTTTTGAAAACAAAAAAGGCCGGTCACATGATTGGGTGGCCGGCCTTCTTTACACTAACTTGGTACGCAGAGTTCGCGTAAGACTTACACGCTGACAAACTAAAGACCAAGGTAAATTAAGCTGGTTATCATGGTGATTTCACGGTGGGCACCTTTCAGGTGTTCTTCGAATCATGGCATTTTATCAATGTGTCGGTCTGACCCTTTATTTTTCTTTTTGGCTTCTTAGTTCATCGATCCAGGTACGGTCTGACAGGGACTCGCCACTGCGATAAGAGGCTCGGCCGATGAGGTGAGCGGCCACCGGGGCAGTCAGCAGCACCAGCACGATAACGGTGGCGGCCCGCAGGGAGATTCCCAGTTGCCGGTAATAAAGTGCTTCGGCGATGAGCAGCAGTCCGGTACCGAGGGTGCCCGCTTTGGTGGCTGCGTGCATGCGTGTCAGGGCGTCGGGCAGACGGACGACCCCCACGGACGCAACCAGGCAAAAGATACTTCCCAGTACCATGAGTAGTCCTGTGAGATATTCAACCATTCCTTGGGTCTCCCTGTTTCTGCTCGGACTGTCTCCGTGAGGTCCGCGAGATGTAACGGGCCAGTGCTACGGTTCCCAAAAACGCGATACAGGCATAGGCAATGGCCACATCGAGATAGCTGGTTTCCAGGGTATGAATGGATACAGTCACCAGAAAGGCCACCACCAGCATGGAGAGTAGGTCTAGCGCGATCACGCGGTCGGCAGCCGTGGGCCCCCTTGCCAGCCGCCAGAGCACCAGGAGCATGCCGACCAGGAGCATAGTCAATGAGACCAGGCCGGCAAGATTGATAAAGTTGTCTGCAGATATCATCTTCGCATAACCTCCAGAATGCGTCTTTCCAATCCATTCTTGATCCCCTCTTTGGCCTTTTCCACATCATCGAGAAACATCACGTGGACGAATAACGTTTTACGGTCTTCGGACAGATCAACGCTTAAAGTACCCGGGGTGAGCGAAATCAGGTTAGCCACGACAAAAATTTCCAGGTCTGTTTCAGCTGTGAGCGAAACGCCGATGATCCCTGGCCGGTTTATATGTCCGGGTGTAATGACATCCCAGAGTACGCGAAAATTGGAGATCACCAACTCCTTGAGAAAGTAGGCCACAAGATTGATGGTTTTGGGCAATGTCACGAAATAGTGCGTGTTTTGGTACAAGGGTTTAGACAGCCAAAGGGCGGCGTACCCCAGCCCAAAGCCGGACAGAAAAACACCAATGCTGTCGCTGCCCAGAAGGATTGTGAACAGGCCGGCAAACAGGAGGTTGAGGATCAGCAGGCTCATGGTTGCCCTCCCAATACTGCACTGATGTAAAGCTGGGGATCCATCAACTGGCCGGCTGCTACCATGGAAAATCTAATCACGGGCTCCATGCAAAGCCCCAACAGCACCGTCACCAAAGCCAGAGACAAGACCGGGACGAGCATCCAGGGGGACAGAGGACGCTTGCTGGGCGAAGCTTTTACCTCGGCCGGCGCCGGCTTCCAGAAGGCCTCGTTCCAGATCTTGATCATGGAAAAGACGGTCAGCAGGCCAACAGCTGCCGCCAGGAGCGCCAGTGCGTACTGCTGGCTCTCCAGGCTGGCTTTGATGATTAGCAACTTGGCCCAGAATCCGGACAACGGGGGGAAGCCGGCCAGTGCAAAGGCCGGAATGATAAAACCAACTGCCAGCAGCCCGTTGGTTTTGTATAGTCCGCCAATCATTTTAAGGCTGAAGGACCCGCCGGTGTGCCGTACCAATCCGCTGACCAGGAAAAGGTTCGCTTTGACGATGATATGGTGGACCAGGTAGACAATGGCGCCGGCCAGAGCCAGAGGCGTAAACAGGGCCAAGCCCAGCACCATATACCCCACCTGACTGATGATATGAAAGGAGAGGATGCGACGTAAGTCCATTTGGGAGGCGGCCCCCACTACACCGAAGAGCATCGTCAGGGCCGCGACAACCAGCAGGGTAGCATGGGTGACCCCGGTGTTAGACGTAAAGACCAGGGTAAACATTCGAATCAGGGCATAGACGCCCACCTTGCTCAGCATGCCGGCAAAAAATGCCGATACCGACACCGGCAGCGTGTGATACGCGGCCGGCAGCCAGAAAAAAAGGGGAAAAAGGGCCGCCTTGATGCCGAAAGCGATCATCAGCAACATGGCGACAGCGGTAAGCAACGCCGTGTTCTCCACGCCGGCGGCTTTGGCATGCAGATCGGCCATGTTTAAGGTGCCGGTCATTCCGTAGATCAGCCCGATGGCGGTAATGAAAAAAAGCGTGGAGATCAAGTTGACGGTAACATATTTCACGCCTCCAGTGAGCCGACCGGGGTTACGTCCCATGACCAGCAGCCCAAAAGAAGCCATCAGCATGACTTCGAACCAGACATAAAGGTTGAACAGGTCGCCGGTCAGAAAGGCCCCGCAGACAGCCGCAGTCAGCATCTGCATGAATGGGTAGAAGCCGGTGCGCACCTGACCGGGATCGATGTCATGGCAGGCATACGCCATCACGGCCGTATTGATTACGGCTGTGATCAACACCATGACCGCGCTCAGGTAATCGGCGACCAGACAGATGCCGAAGGGTGCCGGCCAGCCCCCTACCCACAAAACCGCTATTTCATGTTTCAACACAGTGGCCAGAAGCAAGAGGGCCACGGCCAGATGCAGCATGGCCCCTGCCAGGGCAACCCCATGAGAACGGCGCTGGTTGTCCCGCATCAGGGACAGCGCCAGGGCTGCAGCCATCGGCAGCAATATGGGAAGGGCCGGCAGGAACCTCATGACGGTCCCCCGCAGACGGTTTGATCCTGATCAGTGGATACCGGCTCCTTTTCAGCAGCCTCATTTAAGAACGACGCCGCGTCCACGTCCAAAGTCCCGGTCTGCGCATATGTCCGCAGCAGCAGGACCAACACGAAGGTGACCATGGCAAACCCGATGACGATGGCGGTCAGAATCAGGGCTTGAGGCAGGGCGTTGGACACCGCATGGGTCAAGCCGGTGCGATCTGGTTGAATCAGCGGCGGCTGTACGTGTCGCAACCGGCCGGCTGTAAAGATCAGCAGGTTGATGGCATTACCGATAAGTGTGAATCCGAAGACGAACTTGACCAAAGAGCCGGAGAGCATCAGATACAGGGCTGCGGCGAACATCAGGCCGATCAGGCAGGCGATCAGGGCTTCCATGTCAGCTCTCCTCCAGGGTCAGCAGAATGGCCAGAATGGCGCCTAACACAGCCAGAAAGACGCCGATATCGAAAATCAGCGGTGTACCGACAGAGAGTTTTGGCCCCAGGTTCCACCACATGCCGGTGAGAAAGGGCCGGGACGCAAACACCCCAGGCAGGCCGGCGATGATGGCAAGGCTCAGCCCTGTGAAGGCTATGGTTGCGGGACGAACACGAACCGCACGGTGAACCTTGCCAGGCCCTTCGGCAATGGCAAACAGGGCAAAGCCTGTACCAGCTACCAACGCTGCGATAAAGCCGCCACCGGGTTCGTGGTGCCCGCGGAGCAACAGATAGACCGCAAATACCAAAATCAGTCCCACCATCAAGCGCGTAGCGGTTTTTAGGATAAGGGATTGCACGGAGGACGCTCCTTGGGTTTTCGAAGCAGGGCGATACCCGCCCAGGCAGCAAGTACGACGACAGTAATTTCACCCAGGGTGTCCAGGGCCCTGAAGTCGACCAGAATGACGTTGACGATGTTGCGACCGTGGGCCGCCAGATAGCTTTTGGTTTCAAAGTAAGCGGTCAGGCTACGATCTAAAGGGGACTGTCCGACACCCATCAGCATCGCGGTGACCAGGAAACCCACGGCAAGGCAGAGGCCGGCCCGCGTGATACGAAGCGGCAGCGGCTTTTTTTTCTCGCGGTTCAGGGGGGGCAGCCGCGGCAAAACCAATGAGACGATAATCACGGTAAGCGTCTCCACCATGAGTTGCGTCAGGGCCAGGTCAGGCGCTCCGAATACCAGAAAGAGCAGGGCCACGCCCGCTCCCACACCACCTAAACCGCAAATGGCGGCCAGTCGCTTTTTGGCGGTCAGCACAATGATGGTAGCAGCTAAAATCAGCAGAACCAGACCCACGGCTACAATGGGGCCGTCCAAGGCCGGTACGCCAAGAGCGGGTTTAGCGCTGCCGAACCAGGGCCATCCCACTGCGACTGCCATACAAAGCACGATGACGGCCAGGTAATTGGTCAATGAACCGTTTTGCAGAGCGCCGGTCACCGAATCCGCTGCTCGCATGAACATGTCGAGACCGAATTGATAGGTGCGCTGGGAAGTGACCGGCAACCGCTGCCTCAGCATACCCACCCAGACACGCAGGTGTTGCCGTTTCATAAAGATCAGTCCGCCCAGCATCAAGGTGATGAAACTGAGCAAGAGCGGTGTATTGAATCCGTAAAAGAGTTTCAGGCGGATCTCTTCTCTGGCCGGGTGAAAGGCCAGCACGGCGGGCTGAACCAGATTGGCGGAAACCCACCAGGGGATGATGCCGAACAAAATGGTCAGGCCTCCCATGATGCTGGGCCCCAGTCTCATCGTCCAGGGCACTTCGCGGACCGCCGCCAGGGCGGTCGGGCGCCTGCCGAAAAACACTCCCAGCATGATGGTCCCGGCTACACCGGTCATCAGCGCGTTGGAAAGCAGGGCAATCGTGGTGGCAAAACCGGGATAGACCGTTTCGGTCAGCGCCCCCTTGTACATGATCTCCTTGCCGATAAATCCGAAAAACAATGGAAAACCGGCCATGGACATGGTTGCAGCGGCCACGGCCAGAGCGGTCAGGGGCATGGCGCGCCAGAGTCCGCCAAGGCGATCCAGCAGGCGGGTGCCGGTTTGGTGGTCGATGCTGCCGGCAGCCAGAAAAAGGGAGGCCTTGTAAAGGGCGTGGACAAGCAAAAAGGTGGTGGCTGCCGTGAGGGTTGGTGTTGTTTGGCCGCCGAGGAACATGGTCAGGATTCCCAATGCCATCATGGTGGTGTAGGCCAGGACCCGTTTCAGGTCAGATGGGGCCAGGGCTTGCACAGCGCCCCACAAGGCCGTGATGCCGCCGACCAAGACCAGGGTCGTCATCCACAGTTCCGTACCCCCCAGCAGCGGGTGGAAGCGCATCAACAGATAGATACCAGCTTTGACCATTGTAGCTGCATGTAAAAAGGCACTGACGGGCGTGGGGGCGCTCATGGCGTTGGGCAGCCAGAAATGAAAAGGAAACTGGGCTGATTTGGTCATGGCCCCCAGGAATACCGCTGTGAAGATGGCGGGATATAGGGCGTGCTGACGGATCTGATCGCCGGCCCCTACCCAATGGCTGATGGTGAAGGAGGCGCCTGCGATTTTCAAAAGTAGGATACCGAGGAGCAGTGCCAAACCGCCGGCACCAGTGATTAAAATGGCCTGACGGGCATTGTCACGAGCGGTGTCCGCTTCGTGATCGAACCCAATGAGGAGATAAGAAAAGACCGTGGTGCCTTCCCAAAAGACGAAGAGCAGCAGCAAGTTGTCCGCTGTAACGATCCCCAGCATAGAGAGCATAAAGGCGTTCAGAAAAACGAAATAGCGGCCCACATGCGAATGACCGGCCATGTAGGAAGAAGAGTAAAGGCTGACTAAAAAGCCGGCCCCGGTCACTATCAGGCAAAAGAGCAGGCTCAGGCCATCGAGGCGAAACCGTAGGTACAGGTCCAGGCTCGGTATCCAGGGCCATTGGAGCTGATACACGCGCCCACCGATCACCTCAGGCCATAGATAGCATAGGCCTAAAAAGAGCAACAGCGGCAAAGCCGTGCTGAGCAGTCCCAAGCGGCTGCTGCCATAGTTGTGATGGTGGCTTTTCGGTTTCGATTTTGGCATTTTATTGAGACAGGAAAATTTGGCATCACAAATAAATGTGAAGATTGATTGTGTGGCATTTTTGCATACACGTCAAGGAGATATCGGATGATAAGCACGCATAGGTTGAATTTGAAAGTTGCGTATAAAAGCTCTATTGTTCGTAATTATGATTCCCTCAGCAAGACGATCATTTTATCTCAAACATCAGTCTGTTTCTGGTTCTCGTTCTCCTAAAATGATTTCATCAATGGTTTCCTTTTCAAGAATTTCCCAGTGCGCGGGTATTTTCGTTCGAAATGAATTTTTGATGACCGAAAACAAAAGGGTCAGACCTACACTTTGACAAAATAGGCTCTAAACCCTGAAAACAAAAAAGGGCCGCCACACATAATGTGTAGCGGCCCCTTTTTTGCCCTAACATGGTGCCGAGGGACAGATTTCTGGTTTAATGTAATATCAATAGCTTACATGCTGTAACGGCCTCCAAATGGGGGCCGTTTTGCTATGGCTTTGCACCCTATCCGCACCCAATTTACGCAGGTTGCGCACTCAGCCTATTAAAAGCCGGCAAGATGACCCCAAAATACCAGAATCATTCCTCAGTTGAAACCAACCAGCCTTAACCGAACCATATTGGCAAGCAACTATGCTGCAATTGAGAATTTAGGCTTTTTATATCTGATGGTATA
>CAJINA010000085.1 GCA_905176665.1 Olavius algarvensis Delta 4 endosymbiont
TGAAAAAGTTAAGATCTTCCCAAACAGTTTGAGATAGACGATAAGCGCCATCCCTGGCCCCAAAAGAAGACCAGGGTATGGCGCGCGGTCGTCCTCTCGGGTATAAATGTTTTGCCGAA
>CAJINA010000086.1 GCA_905176665.1 Olavius algarvensis Delta 4 endosymbiont
CTTGGTAAAAAACGTCGAGAAGAATTGTCAAAGGAGGCCGCCTAATAATCACTGACCCGAGAGGGCTGACTGTCCGGGAGGTCTTTGACTTTTACAGATAAAGATAAGTTTTCGTACTTTAATAACACAGTTTCGTGTTTATATTTGCTCTCTTCAATGCTTTTATAATACTCAATATAACCATTTAGTATGATAGTAGCGTCTTCAGGAATTAGCCTATAAGTATAGGTGATAATATGTTTATCGTAGACCCACTTATGCCGCCCTATTTTAGAATCAAAAGCTTGTGGTGTCTTAGGTGTCCATTTACCTAAGTATCTTGACTCAAGACGCCTCTTAGTGCTGCAACCGGCACCTAAAATGGCTAAAACTATGAATGCTATAATAACCCGCTTCATGAACACCCCCGCAAAACATTATGATATGGGCCAATCTGGATAAATGCTATTTGACGGAGAATAGGGTGAGCACAGGAATCGCAGCCAAAATCAAATAAAAGGCATCGGTTCACTCGAATTCGGAAGGGAACTTAATTGTAAGAGGGATTTATCTATTCATGCTTATAGATTGCCATGAACCTTGTCAAGAAATTGTGCCTTTCATCACAATTTTGCTTAAATCGCGATATCATAAGAAAATATAGACTGAGCAATCTTGCCAACTAGACGTAACGTGAAAAAGTTAAGATCTTCCCAAACAGTTTGAGATAGACGATAAGCGCCATCCCTGGCCCCAAAAGAAGACCAGGGTATGGCGCGCGGTCGTCC
>CAJINA010000087.1 GCA_905176665.1 Olavius algarvensis Delta 4 endosymbiont
AAGAAAACGCCCATAAGACGCGACCCTGCGGGCTGCCCTGCGCTTCTCGGAAAGGGCGCGCTCAGCACAACTCGCTGCGCTCAAACACGCACTTCGCTTCCTCGCCCTTTCCTGCGATGCTCGGCGCGTCTTAAAGGGGAAAATCAAAAGCGCAATGCATTTCCACCCCCCTTGATGGGGCTTACTGATGCCTCCCGCTATGCGGGAGGAGCATCACTGGCGCCAAAACCGTAAGGTAATCGCCACACAACCGGGAGCGTTGAATGCCTCAACCCAGAAAAAGCGCTGTCAAGCACGCCATCTACAAACAGATCCGGACCGCTATTATTACTAGCCGGATGAAGCCCGGAGAACGCCTATTCATCGAACAATTGAAGACTGATTTCGGCACCAGCGTCACACCAATCCGGGACGCCCTGCTGATGCTCAGCCAGGAAGGGTTGCTCACCATTAAACCACGCTCCGGCTATTATGTGACCCGAGTGACCCTGAAAGAACTCACCGACATGTTGGATCTGCGGGCCATACTGGAGTTGGCCGCCGTGGAACTGGCCGCCGCCAACATATCTCCCAGCGAAATTGCGCGCCTGGAGAAAGTGCACGCGGGTTATACAACGGACACGGACGAGGCTTACTGGCGATATACGGAGGAAAATCGTAATTTCCATTTCCTGGTCGCCTGGGCCTCACGCAACCAGGAACTCGCCCGGCAGGTCGGCCACTTGCATGACCGCCTGGCTCGATTTATGATCATGGTGCATTCCGGCAGTAAGATGTCCACCATTCACCAGCGACTGATCGCCAGACTAAAAAGCCATGACGTGCGCGGTGCGCGTGAGGCCCTACTCAAAGAGCTGGCAACATCAAGAGATGCGATCCTGGACCATATCATACAGACCGAGGCCGATACCTGGCACCTGAATCCGGAACGAACAGGTAACAAAAGCCAACAAGCCTCGCCAAGTTCGCGATAGAGCATTCTTTTCTGACAGGTCCTGTTACATTGTGCTTGACAGGTATGCCGGAGAATGCCATTAGGAGAAATCTTCCCTAAATTCCCTTCACCCAGGAGCATACCATGACTTTAATGGGCCTTCCGGGCGGCCAGTATCGGCCCCTGTCCCCGGAACAGATCGAGACCTTGCATACAGCAGCTTTGCAGATTCTGGAAACCACCGGCATGACCTATGAAGATGGGCTTGACGACACGGTCCAAATGCTGGCAGACCACGGCGCCGTAGTAGACCGAACGCAAAAAAAGATCGCCTTCCCGCCGGACCTTGTTCAAGCACAGGTCGCCAAGGCACCTGAAGAAGTCGTTTTATACGGACAGGATCCCAAACACGACCTGCACCTGACCGAAGACAGGGTGTATCTGGGAACCGGCGGTACCGCCCTTACAATTCTGGATCCGGAAACAGGTGTGGCGCGGCCCCCCACGCTCAAAGATCTGTTCGACGTATCCCGCCTGGTGGATCAGTTGGACAACATTCACTTCCTGGTCAAACCCTGTGTCACCTCCGACATCGGGGTGGAAGATTACAACGTCAATTGGTTTTACGCCTGCCTGAAAGCAACCTCAAAACATGTCATGTCCGGGGTCAACGATGAGAAGGGGTTTCAAGACGTGGTTGATATGGCAGCCATGATTGCCGGCGGATTGGAAAAGCTCCAGGAGAGACCGTTCATCTCGGTCATTACCTGCTTCGCCATCAGCCCCTTGAAGCTCTGCACGGACTCCACCCTGATCATGCAGGCCGCCAACCGAAATCGTATCCCGGTGGCTCTTTCCAGTGCGCCCATGGCGGGATCTACCTCGCCGCTGACCATGGCCGGCACCCTGGCCCAACTACACGCCGAAGAACTGGCCGGCATCACCATCTGCCAGTTGACCAGCCCCGGCGCGCCCTTGCTCTACGGCGGCATTCCCGGCCTGGCAAATCTTAAAACCATGGGATACTCGGGCGGCGCGGTGGAGTGCGGCATGATGAACGCGGCTATTCACCAGTTATCCAATCACGTCAAAGTGCCCAATTACAACTCATCGGGGCTTTCCGATTCCAAACTGCCGGATGCTCAGGCCGGCTATGAAAAAGCCTTTACCTCCCTTTTGGCAGCCATGGGCGGCTCCAACTACGTCCACCACAGCGCCGGCATGCTGGAATCCATGCTGACGATCGCTTTCGAACAATTCGTCATCGACGATGAAATAAACGGCAACTGCTGCAAGGTCCTGAAAGGTATCGATGTTGATGCAGAGCATCTGGCCCTGGAAGTCATTGACACGGTGGGCCCCGGTGGAAATTTTATGATGGCACCGCACACCATGACCCACCTGCGAACGGAATATTTCAACGGCAGTGGCATCACCGATCGGAAAAGTCGGGAAAAATGGGAGGCGGAAGGTAGCCTCGACATGCGGCAACGGGCACTTGAAAAGGCCCGGCAGCTGGTGGCCAACCCGAATCCAGTGTATATCCCGGAAGACATAGACCAGGCCATAAGAGCCAAATTCAACATCCTACTGTAGGATCGAGTCGCGCAACGGTCCGTCAGTTTTTAAGTGCCAACCCCAAGCAAAGGAAGACGCCCATGACAGATTTCAACGCAATCCAAGAGACCCTGGTGAACCTCGATGAAGCCCGACTGCTCCAGCTGGTCAAAGACGCCCTGGACCAGGGCACCCCCGCCGGTGGCATCCTCAACAAAGGCTTGATAGCCGGTATGGATATCGTGGGTGAAAAAATGGAGAACGAGGATATGTTCATTCCGGAAGTTCTCATGGCCGCCCAGGCCATGGGCAAGGGGGTTGAGATTCTCAAACCCCTGCTGGGTGAGGATGCAACCTCGGCCCGGGGCTGTGCGGTCATCGGTACGGTGAAAGGCGATCTGCACGACATCGGCAAAAACCTGGTGGCCATGATGATGGAGAGCGCCGGCCTGGCGGTTCACAACCTGGGGGTCGATATCACCCCCGAGGAATTTGTCAAACAGGTCAAGGAAAAACAGGCGAACCTGCTCTGTCTTTCAGCGCTGTTGACCACCACCATGCCGATGATGAAACAAACCATAGATGCTGTAGTTGAAAGCGGGTTGCGCGACCAGGTCAAAATTATGGTGGGCGGCGCCCAGGTCACCCAGGCTTTTGCCGATGACATCGGGGCCGATGCTTTTGCCCCGGATGCCGGATCGGCAGCCAAAAAAGCAAAAGCGTTGGGCAGCTAAGCGGTCGCAAAGGAGGTTCACAGATGTTCCAGGTCATCGGTGAAAGGATCAACACATCCCGGAAAAAAGTCCAGGCGGCCGTCGCCGAGCAGGATGCCAACTATATCCAGGCGGACGTTGCCCGGCAGATCGACGCGGGCGCGGATTTCATCGACGTCAATGCCGGGGCCCGCATCGGGCACGAAAAGGCGGACATGCAGTGGTTGCTGGACGTCATCGTTCCGATTGCCACTGTGCCGATCTGCCTGGACAGCCCCGATCCAGCTATCCTGGAGATGGCTTACGCCATGGTAGACAAGCCGCCCATGATCAACTCGATCAGCCTCGAGAAAGAACGCTTTGACACCATGTTGCCCTTTCTAAAAGGCAAGACGTGTAAAATCATTGCCCTCTGCATGGATGATGCCGGGATGCCGGCCTCATCCGATGCCATAGTGACCAGGGCCGAAAAGCTGGTGTCTGCGCTTGACGACGTCGGATTCAAGCAGGCGGACATTTACATCGATCCCCTCGTGCAGCCCATCAGTACGGATATCACCAAGGGCAACATGGTCCTGGACGCGGTGCGGCAGATCAAAGCGCGCCTTCCGGACGTCCATATCACCGGCGGCCTTTCCAACATCTCTTATGGCTTGCCGGAAAGAAAGATCATCAACCGGACCTTCGTTACCCTGATGATGGCGGCCGGCATGGACGCGGCGATCATCGATCCGCTGGATCCCAGGATCATGGCCACCATCCGAACAGCAGACATGCTCCTGGGAAACGACGATTTCTGCATGCGGTATCTGAAAGCGGTCCGGGCCGGCCTGATCAAATCCTGATGGAGGCATAGTTTGATTTCAGCCCAACGCAAGGATGGTGGGCATGCAACCCAATGACGCAGCCCTTGATTTTATCCTGGAGACAGATTGGACGCACTTGCCTGGTGACGTCCAGCAACAGGCCAAGCGTTGCCTGTTGGACACCCTGGGCGCCCTGCTGGCTGGACACCAGACACCGGTTGCCAGGCTGATGCACACGTTTGCCCTGGATCAGTTCAAGGGGGACGAGGCGTCCGTCCTGGTCCAGGGTGGCCGGACCTCGACAGCCGGGGCTGCGCTGGTCAACGGTTTCGCCAATAATGCGCTCGATATCGATGACGGCTACCGGCCGGTTAAAGGGCACCCAGGAGCCTGCATTCTATCGGTAGTTCTTGCGGCCGGCGAAATCACCCCCGGGACCTCCGGCCGGGATTTTTTGGCGGCCCTGGTCGTCGGATATGAAATCGCCATCCGGGCCGGCCTGATCCGGCACGCAACTTCGACAACCTACCACTCTTCCGGCAGCTGGGGCGCCATCGGCGGAGCGGCCGCCGCGGGCAAGCTCCTGGGACTGAATCGTAAAGCAATGGGCCACGCCCTCGGCGCTGCGGAATATCACGCTCCGCTTGCCCCGATGATGAAATGCATTGAGCACCCGGCCATGGGCAAAGACAGCATTGGCTGGGGCTGTCTGGTGGCCATGATGTCCGCCAAGCTGGCTATCGGAGGATTTACCGGTTCTAATCCGATTTTCGATGATACCCCCGAGCATGAATGGATTGACTCCCTGGGGCGCACCTATGAAATGCTGAACCTCTATTTTAAACCCTACGCGGCCTGCCGGTGGGCGCAGCCGGGCATAGACGGTGCGCTGCAGATCATGACCACCCACAAAATTGAGCCCGAAGAGATTGAAAAAATTACGGTGTTCACCTTCGCCGAATCAGCCGCGCTAAGTACGGCCTATCCTCGTGATACGGAAGAGGCACAGTACAATATTGCCTTTCCGATTGCAGCCGCCCTGCTGGACGGTGGGGTCGGCCCGACGCAGGTGCTGGCGCCCAGGCTTTTTGGAAAAGATATCCATGCGCTGATGGACAAGATCCGGATCGTGGCCGCAGAAAGGTTTCAATCGGAATTCCCGGCCAAGGCAGAATCGGAAGTTGAAATCAAGACCAAGGCCGGCGCAGTATTCAACTCCGGGGTGATGGCGGCCCGGTGGGACGCTCACGACAGCTCGCCCACCGATTCGGAACTGGAACAAAAGTTTTTATGGTTGGTAACCCCCGTCCTGGGGAAAACCAAGGCGGACGCGCTGGTAAATCTGATCCAGACCTTTGAACAGGTAGAAAGCCTGAACACGCTGATCGAATTGTGCATACCGTAGCACCGGAATCGTTACCGAATCCGGGAACGTCTGCCAACCACACCAACGGGGTCTTTATCAGTCCTGAGGGGAGCCAGCGATGTGCGGTATCGTAGCCTATTTTGGAGGGGCCGGAAACAATCTCACCCGTGTCATGACCGGCATGTCGGCGATCATTTACCGTGCACCGGACAGCACCGGCGTGGCTATTTTCGGTGACGATAGCGAACCCGTGCGGACAAGAAGAGCGGTCGGATCGGTAGAACAACTGGTCGAAGATCTCCTCGATAACGGCATTTACCGCAACGATAACAATCAGCTCATGTCCGTATGGACCGACGGTCTCACATCGGATAAGCTGCTGGCCCTGCAGCAGCGGCTGATCGTTTTCGAAGGCTTCTCCATTGAGAGTGTCGAAACAGCCGTGGCCGGCGACTCATCCTATCCCACCATCGACGATCTGGTAGATCTGAACACGGACACCCCGGCCCGGCTCTTGCCGGGCCAACCAGGTCGACCATTTTCCAAGAATGTCCAGGCCGTCCGTTCCCGCCGGAGTTTAAGCCGTTTGATCCTGCTGCTGATCAAGGACTACGACCTCGCCCCAGTAGTTGTCCGGGAAATCATTCGCAAACCCCTGATTGACGTTATTGACGGCAAACTTGCCCAGGGTGCAATCCAGTCGGACAAAACCGCAATCCTCAACTGCTTCGACCGGGTCTTTGAATCCATTCTTTCGGGGAAAAAGGCGGCCAAACCACAACCCGATCATCGCAAACAGGTCCCGGCCAGCCCCCAGACTACTAAGGCCCTGTGGCTCTGCCTGCAGGAGACCCTGGTGGAAATCCCCGCGGGTTATAACCGGGACGGCGTCGGCTGCCTGTTTCGCCTGCTGGATGCCGCCCTGCTGACCAAGCTTACGCACCGGCCGGAACTGCTGGAAACGCTCGAGCAAATCTTGATGATTGACTGGCCGCTCCACCGCCGTCCGGGACCCGTAAACTGGAAAGCCCTTTATCTGGCTGAAAAGGGGGTGAACCTCTACGGGAGGGCGGCCGCGGCCGCCTTTACCTGCCTGCAGCGGGACAATTTTCTAACGGAGATGTTAAGCAACGGTCTTTCCGGCAGCGACATTATGGACGCCGCCGCGATAATCCCGGGCCAGACCGACCCGGTCGGGCTGCGCTATTTTACGCAGCCCATTATCGCCCATGGCCGGTGGGCACTGCAATCGGCGGTAACAGTAAAAAACGCCCACCCCTTTGTGGACGCCAAACGCCAGAGGAGCATTGTGATCAACGGTCAATTCGACGGCCAGACGGAGGACAACATTAAGCGATTTCTGGCTAAAGTCGGCGGGCTTTCTTTCCGGAGTGAAAATTCAGCTGAATACCATTGCCTGTTGTGGGGCTATTACTACCAGCAGCTCGAGGAGGCCCGCAACCGTTATACAGCCGTTTTGGCCCAGGTAGAAAACGAAATGCAGGCCCTGGCCATCGGCAGCCACAGCATCGATTACGCCTTTTATCAGGCGGTCAAGGATAAAACCGGCGCCGAACTGGATCGGACGGCGTTTATCCGGGCCGCCCGGCAGATTGCAAAAAACGGCGGGCAGGTCGCGGCCTGCGGTATGAGCGTGCTGTCACCGCGCCGGCTCTATGTGGCTGTGCACAACCGACCGGCCTTTGTCGTTCGTCGGCTGGAAAACGACGATTTCATGGTCGTCTCGGATATCAATGCCGCGATGGGCCTTTTCCCACAGCAATTGATCCTGGACAAGCTGGCGGAACTTGATGCAGCCCAAACTGATTATAAAAAGGTAATTGCACGCCTCGGCAACAGCGCCGCAGATAGACAAAAAATGAAAGCCCTGAAAACGAGGTTCAAGACAGAGCGCGAAATTATTTTAAAAAGTTTCTCCGTGGAAGTGCATGCGCTGGACGGTGAAGAAATATTTGTCTGCATCGAAACCGGTATTGCCGACGGCAGCGTCACCCGACGCATGGAAATTACGGACTTTGCGGGCGAGCCCCTGCCGGAGATTGAACCTTTTCAAACGTTTCTCAGTCCGGAGCAGGTTAAAAAAGATCATAACCGTTCCTTCTATGAAACCCATCTTGAAGAGATACCCGAACGCCTGCTGGATATTTTGAAACAATATGCCCCGGAAGAGGACCAACTGCCGGATTTCGCTATCCGCAAGAGTCAATTACGCCGTCGTTTCGGCGCTCACCTGGACGGACTCAAGCGCATCGTGATTGCCGGAACGGGAAGCTCATACTACATGGGGACCATCGCCAAAAGTTTCTGCCAGGCTGTTCTACCTGAAATGGATGTGCTGACAGTCCGGCCTGGTGACCTAGACAACCCGGAAGTCCTTCTGGCACCGGAAAAAGATCTGGTCATCCTGCTAAGCTGGTCGTCCACCACGGCCGACATGGTCATGCTGGCCAAAAAGTTAACCAGCCTGAAAGTCATCATGATCGGGGTGACCGAAAAAACGTATGCGGACATGGCTCTGATTGCCGCCAAAAGCGGGGGGCTCATCCCCACCTTGAGCCAGGAAGAGGTCACGGTTTCCGGCGTCAAAAGTACAGTGTGTGTCCTCTTCTGCCTCAAGCTGTTCTGCCTCTGGCTGGCCGCCCGGATGGGGCGCGATGCCGCTGCGCTGGACTACCTGCAGAGAATGCAGCGCATCCCCCACATCCTGGCGTTGACCCTTGAAGATGAAACCCTCGGGCAGTTTATCGATGACATGACCGGCCGCTATGCCGATAGTGCGGCCAATATTGTGATCAGCGCCATGCACACGGACCAGGCGGGCGGCGAGGTGGCGCTCAAGCTGGAAGAAAACACCTGGGCCGCTGTGGGTAAAACCCTGGACTACCAGGACGTTCTGGATGCCGGCCTGCCGGCTGTCGCCGCGCGGGCCTTTGTACTGGTGGATGCTACCTGCCTGGGCAGGCTGCCGGACGCCCTGGCCGTAATGGATTACTTGAAACGAGAAAAAATCGAGTTTGTGTCGATCGGCATCGCGTCGCAAGAACAAGCCGCCATCGAGAACTTGAGCAGCGGGTGCTGCACATTTCTTCCAGATATGCACCCAAACGTTCTGCAGCCGATCGTCAACCTGGTTTTCTATTACCAGTTGGCCTATTATTTCAGCAAGGCCCGCGGCATTGCCACGGGAATCGCACCGCGAAACCGGGCCAAGTCCATGACGGTGGGGCGTAACCTGTTTTACCGCAAAACGTCACCGGCTCGGGAAATTGCAGGGTATAAAGACATCAATGCCCATTTGTCAGCGGCGTTGTCCCCGGCAGTAGATCCGGCCAAGCCCAGCCTGTGGGAACAAAACGTCGCCACGGCAACGGCACAGCTTTATTACCGGGGAATGCGCCAATTAATGGGCTTGATTTTTAAGGAAAAAGCGGCCCCGGAATTGTTTCTGGATGTTGAACGCAACCTGGCACAATTGGCGCGCAATCTATTTGATGACAACTCTGATACGGACGAGATCATTTTCATGCCCGCTGATAGCTGGGCCGCCGCCGCCATGCAAAGCGCCGCCAACACCTGGGGGCGGCTATTGGGCTATCCTGTCCGCATGGTGTCCCCGGTAGAATCTGTGGCGGCCTTTGGAAACAGTACTCTGTTGTTGGCGGCCGCGACCAGCCCATCCAGCCGGGATCGGCTGTTGCAACACCTCGCCACCGCGACCTGCCCGATTTGCCTGCTGGCGCCCGCGGCCGATTATAAGCGTGCGCCGGCCACCACCAGGGGTGGTGTTTTCCTGGTGCCCCACACGTTTACGCGGGCCCGGTCCGACGCCCTGTATGCCGCCCTTAACCTTATTTTTATCCAGGCCCTGCAATTGGCCGCACCGGCAAAGGCCGCCGTTGTCCAGGAGCACTTTTTAACAGCCATGGGAACCCTGGGCGCCATCTTGAACAATCCGGACCTGAAACAGGGTATCGCTGCGAGTGTGGCTCTGAATAAACGCTACCAATCCCTGTTTTATATCGGGCCGCCCACCGGGGCGGGGCGAACCTGGGTAAACAAGCTGGACCGCATCGGCCACCTGCTGGCCGAGCAGCATCAATTCGGTGAAAGCGCACACGGCCCCCTGGTCACCATTGATCCCCGGGTTGCGGAAAAGTTTGTTAAAATGGATGCCCGCGAAAAACTGACCGCCCGTTTTGGGGCTGACCTGATCGCAGCCTGGGAACACCGTTATCTGGCCAATCGCGATGTTGACAGCTTTTTAAAATCCCCACCGACCGAACTGGCCAGGAGTGCGGCAACCGCATTTTACGCCGGCGAAGCCTGGTGTCTCCCGGAGCTCAACCCAGACTATGCTGTCGCCGATGACAACCTGATTGTTCTGGACGCCACGTCGAACCGTTACTTTCTCCAGGCTCTGGACGAAATCGCCACCCTGGGTTGCCGCTACCCCCGCATGGTCCTGATCACCCAGGCCGCTTTCCTGGAACCCAAAAATTGCGAGCAGCTCTACAAATTCCCGGTCAGCAGCACCATTGCCTTGCCCGCCACCGGCGGCGGATCCATTCCGGACATGCACCTGCCCTTTGTCTTGAATATCATTGGGGAAGAGTTTTCAGCTTGCGTGGAGAACGGTATCCGGTGAGCAGCAGTCGGCCTGTACCTGCAACCTGGCAACGGCCGTCTTGCTATGCACCCGGTCGGATCGACCGGGTGCACGCGGGTTATTTTGATTCGCGGGCATGCAAACGTTCCGATTCGTCCGGCACACTGATGACCGGTGGAATTTTGCTAAGTTCTTCAAGGGGAATATGGCACTTGATGACGTGCCGGTCGGAAACCTCCTGCTCCGGCGGCATTTCCTCATCACAAATTTTGCCGATGCGCCGGTGGCAACGGGTACAAAACGGGCACCCCTTGGGCGGTTTCATGGCGCTGGGCAGGTTGCCTTCCAGCACGATTTCCCGCTTGGTGACCTCCGGGTCGGCAATCGGCACGGCAGACAGCAGCGCCTCCGTATAGGGATGATAGGGCGGATCGAAGATCTCTTCCGTTGAGCCCCGCTCCAGAATGTGCCCGAGGTACATCACCACAATGCGATCGGACAGGTAACGCACGACACTCAGATCGTGGCTGATGAAGAGCAGGGTGGTTTTAAACTCGCGCTGAATATCCATCAGCAGTTCCGTCACAGCCGCCGCAACGGATACGTCCAGGGCAGACACCGGTTCATCCGCAATGACCATGCTGGGGTTGCCGGCAAAAGCCCGGGCGATACCAATGCGCTGCTTCTGCCCGCCCGACAGCTGCCGGGGTTTGCGGTAATAGAAATCGCGCGGCAGTTTCACGGTATCCAGCAGGCGCATCACCTGGTCGTATATCTTCTGTTTGTCGGTCTCCACCCCGAATTTCCTGATGACGCGCGATATCTGGCTGCCGATGGTGTGGCTCGGATTCAGGGTATCGAACGGGTTCTGGAAGACCATCTGCAGCGATGCGATCTGCCTGCTGCTGCGGTCGCGGACTTCAATATCGGAAATATCCTTGCCTTTGTGCCGCACTTCACCCTCTGTTCCGGTCTCCAGGCCCATGAGTACTTTGGCAAAGGTTGATTTACCGCAGCCCGATTCACCGACAATCGCCACTGTTTCACCCTCGTGCGCAGTAAAATTCAGCTCCTCGTTGGCTTTGACATACCGAACTCTTTTACCGGAAAAAATCGCTTGCAGTGAGTTGTCGCGCACTTCGTAGTACTTCTTCATACTGTCTACATTGAGAACCCGATCACCCAGTTCGATGGGTTCTTTTTCTTCGTCTGTGTCAGCGGTCGCGCGGTGGTCGATGTCCTTATAGCGTAGACAGCGGACGCGGTGGTCGGGCGCACTGCCCTCCACATACTCCATCTTGAAATGGTCCTGGTCGCACAGCCCCGGCTTGAAGTGATCACAGCGCGGATGGTAGTAGCAGCCCTGCGGTCGTTCGAAAGGCAGCGGCAGCTGGCCCCGGATCGGCTTTAACGGGGCCGCGTTTTTATCGGCCGTCGGCAGCGGGATACAGGCAAACAGGCCGTGGGTGTAAGGGTGCTTGGGCCAGGTGAAGAGCGAATCGATTGTCCCCTCTTCCACCACCTCGCCGGAGTACATCACGAACACCCGGTCACAGGTCTCCAAAATCAGACCGAGATTGTGGGAAATGTAGATCTGGGAAGTGCCGAACTTCTTGCTGATGTCGGCGACCAGTTTGACGATACCGGCTTCCACGGTGACGTCCAATGCGGTCGTGGGCTCGTCTAAGAGCAGCAGGGACGGGTTCGAGAGCAGCCCCATGGCAATCACCACGCGCTGCTGCTGTCCACCCGACAGTTGGTGCGGATAGGATTCCATCAGCCGTTCGGGGTCGGGCAGCCGGACATCCGTGAGCATCTGCACGGCTCTTTGCCGCGCTTCCTCCTTGGTAATGTTTTCATGGGCCAGCGGCACTTCCATCAACTGGGTCTGGATTTTAAGGCTCGGGTTCAGTGAGGCAAAGGGTTCCTGGTAGATCATGGCCACTTCCGACCCGCGAATAGAGCGCAGCTCACCGTCCGACAGCTGGGTCAAATCCCGGCCCTGGAAGGTGATGCTGCCGCTCTTGATGCCGCCGTTGGCGCCCATGTACTGCATGATCGCCATGGCAACCGTGGATTTACCGCAGCCCGATTCACCCACAATCCCGATGGTCTCGCCGGGATTTACCGTCAGCGAGAAATCTACCACGGCCGGAATCTCACCTGCCCGTGTATAATAAGAGATGCAAAGGTCCTTGCAAACCAGCACCGGTTCTTGCTCTGCATTCATCCTCAGTTTACCTCCTAGTCGCGCAGTGAAATTTCACGCAGACCGTCCGCCAGCAAGTTGAATCCCAGGATCAGCGACGATATCGCGATACAGGGAAAGAGGGTCATGTGCGGAAATGCCATGGCCATCTGCCGAGTTTCATTGACCATGCCCCCCCAGTCCGGATCCGGGGGTGGCAGCCCCAGACCGAGAAAACCCAGGACCCCGATGGTGATAATGACATATCCCAGGCGCAGGCAGGCATCCACGATCAGCGGGCCGCGCGCGTTGGGCAGGATTTCGGCCAGCATCACCCGCCAATCGGATTCGCCGCGGGTTTGGGCCGCGGCCACATAATCGCGATTGCGCAGGTCCAGGACCACCCCCCGGACAATCCGCATGATGCCGGGGGATGACGCAAAGGTGATGGCAATGACGATGTTGATGCCGGAGGCGCCGATGGTCGCGATGATAATAATATACAGCACCAGCACCGGGAACGAGAGAATGATGTCGGCAATTCTCGACAGGATATCGTCCACCCAACCGCCGCGGTAGCCGGCCGCCAGTCCCATGAGAATTCCGACGGTGTAGGCTGACAGAGTCGCCAGGGGCGCGTAGATCAACACCGTGCGCGAGCCCCAGATAATGCGCGAGAGGATATCACGTCCGATATGATCGGTGCCGAGCCAAAAGGTGCCGCCACCCTTGAGGGCCGCCGCGCCCGGCTTGGCAAACGGCTGGATCGATGAGTTGGGATCAAAGGGCGCCAGAAGGGGGGCAAAAACAGCCACAAGCACCCAGAACAGGATAAGGGCGGTGCCCACCATGCCGACCCAGCTTTCCCGCAGAAGGGTAAATGATTTCAACCCGCGCCAGAAAGCCGCGAGATATCCCGCCGTGGGCATTTGGGTTGTAGATGTGGTCATGGTTAAAAGGTCTCCTTAGCTGAATCGAATGCGCGGGTTTAAAAAGGTGTAACCGATATCGGCAATGGTCTGGGTCGTAACGGCCACGCAAACCGCTACCATGGCACAAGCCTCCAGCAGGGCAATGTCATTGTTCAAGGACGCCTCAAGGATCAGGGCCCCGAACCCCTTGTAGGCGAAAAAGAATTCGACCACGATCACCCCGGACAGCAGCCAGTTGATCTGCAGCATAATGACCGTGAAAGGAGCGATCAGCGCATTGCGCAGGGCGTGCTTTAGAATGACGGAGCGGTAGGGCAGGCCTTTTAATACCGCTGTCCGGATATACTGGGAGGTCATTACCTCCGCCATGGAGGCCCGGGTCATGCGGGCCACATAACCGAAATCGTAGACGATCAGCACCATCGCCGGTAGAATCAGCTGCTTGAAATCAAATCCGGACGACATGCTGCTGGTGCCGGGCAGCCATTTCAGGCCGAACACGAAAAGGGCCGAGAAAAACACGGCACTGGCGAACTCCGGTATGGAGGTGGTGATAATGCCGAACACCGATATGGTCCGATCGAGCTTGGACCCCTCCTTCATGCCCGACAAGACGCCCAACGTCAAAGAAAGCGGAATCATGATGGCGAATGTCCAGAAACCCAGGATCGCGGTGTTCCACAGCCGGGGCAGCATGACATCGGCTACCGGGCCCTTGAAACGAATGGACTCACCCAGTTCACCGGTGGCAAAATTGCCCAGCCACTTCACGTAACGGAGTGCGACCGGCTGATTGTAGCCATGCTGCTCCCGCCACATTTCCCGCTGCTCTTCATTGGAAAACTGCCCCAGCACACGGATGGCGGGATCACCGGTAAGCTCCGTTTCCAGGAGCAGAAAAAGAATGAGCGATACGACAATCATGGTAAACACCATGAATCCGAAACGCTTTACTACCAGGGCAACCATTTGGTGCCTCCTAGTTTTATTCCAGGTTTTAAAAGCCGTTAGATAAGGAAGGGCCTGAGGGGCCCTCCCTTTTTCAGTTTACAAATCTCGGCTAACCAACGGTGACCTTGTGAAACCGGTAATACCGCGTCGGATGCATCTCAAAGCCTTTCACATTGTCCCGAACCGCCGTGAATACCGCCCGGAAGAAAGGCTGCACCAGGACGGCATCATCCTGCAGAATCTGCTCAACCTTCTCCATCTTAACCCGCCGGTCCTCAACATTAAACGTAGACTCGGCGGCTGTCAGGGCAGCGTCGAACTCGGGATTGGCATAGCTGGACTCGTTCCAAGGTACCCCGGTGCGGTAGGCCAGCCCCAACACCATGACGGCCAGGGGCCGATGGGTCCAGGAGGTCAGGCTCAGCGGCGCCTTGGTCCATACATCCCAGTACTGGGCCTGCGGCATAACGTTCATCTTGATGTTGATGCCGGCCTTGGCGGCATCCTCTTTCAGGACGGCCACGGAATCCTGCTCCCAGACGCCCTCGGCATTCCCTATGTTACAGGTCAGATCTATGCCGTTGGGGTAGCCGGCCTCGGCCAGCAGTTTTTTGGCCTTGGCGATATTTCGCTTGAACGGCTTCAATTTGAAATATTCGGGATGAATCGTGGCAACGTGGTGGTGTTCCGCTACGACCCCCAGGCCGCGATGGGCAACATCGAGCTGCCGCTGGGCGTCACAGGTCAATTGGACAGCTCTGCGGACGCGTCTGTCGGTAAAGGGTTTTTTATTGACTTTCATGCGAATCACACCGGTCTGGGTCGACGGGATCTCGACTACTTTGATGCCCGGAATGGCCTTGGCCGCTTCCAGGGTCGTCAGGTCGAGGTTATAGATGCCGTCCACCTGTTGGGAGGCAATGGCAGCCAGATACGCGCCGGCATCTTCGCCCAGGTCGATAAAGCGGATTTCGTCCAGAGAGACATCCCCGCCCCAGTAAGGTGCATTGCGCTTCTTGAGGACGGCCAACTCACCCACCCTGAATTCGGTCAGGGTATACGGGCCGGTGCCCACCGGGTTCTTGGACAGGTCTCCGCCCTCTTTTTCAAAGTCGCGATGGACGATGGCAGTGGGATAGTTGTAGAGGTTTTCGGGAATCGACAGAACCGGCGATTTCAGGTTGAGCCGGACCGTATGCTTGTCCACCTTCTGGACCGCGTTTTTGATCATGCGCTTGATCGGTTTGCCTTTCTTGTCCTTCTTCCCAGTCTCTTCGAGCATGGCATCGAACAGACCCAGGTTGGAGGAACCGGTTTTGGGATCGAGCCAGCGGGTGAAGTTGAACACAACATCATCGGCAATGAAGTCATCGCCATTGGACCACTTGACGCCCTTGCGCAGGTGGAACGTCCAGGTCTTCAGATCATCGGAAGCCTCCCAGCGGGTCGCCAGTCCCGGCCGGGTAATGTTGTCCGGCCCGGTTTCAACGAGGTATTCAACGATATGCCGGGCCACGATGGATTTCTGGGTCCATGAGTAGGTCGCCGGATCAGCCATCTCCTGTACCTGCATACCGAACTTGATGACGCCGCCTTTCATGTGACCGGAGGCCTCGGCGGACGATACTATGTCAGGCAAGATCTCCTTGCCCAGAATCTTGGAGGCCAGGCTGTAGGCCGCCGTGGCGGACACACCGAGCAGGGTGGTCGTCCGCAGGAATTCACGCCGCGAACAGCGGCCCTCGGACAGCGCAGTTTTCATGTGCTCCACGCCGGGATGTACTTTCTGGTTGGTCGGGTCCTTCTTTTCAGTCGTCATGATGCTACCTCCTCCCACTTTTTAAGTTGTTGGAAAGTTTACGCATTCAATCCGTCAATGATCCTAAGATGATGAATCACATGTTTTACAGGTGCCTCCGGGCTCGCCTTCTATTCGTATACCAAAGGGTTTATACCTAAAGGGATTGTCGCTGACATCGATAAGGTGAACTCTGGTCCTTT
Organism: Olavius algarvensis Delta 4 endosymbiont; assembly: GCA_905176665.1. Classification (GTDB taxonomy): domain Bacteria; phylum Desulfobacterota; class Desulfobacteria; order Desulfobacterales; family CAJINA01; genus CAJINA01. The sequence goes on from CAJINA010000087.1 coordinate 16,076, forward strand.
GTCCGGCCGGAAACTCACCCTAAAGTAAAAATATACCTCGCAGGGAGGCTTGCATACTTCCTGTCCGGAACCTCAGAGACACTGTTTTGTGTTTTAAAGCCGGGCAGATAACGCGTGTGGTACCCTTACCGCAGGCCGCTTACTGAAAAGCGGGAAAATTGTGTCTCGAGTATGTCAACTTACGTACTGCTTGTCAAGGTACGGAATTTGCGGGTTTTTCCATTCAATAGCCAGTTTTTGGAACCAAATAGCGCCACCTCTTGCGGGCTGTGGCTTTAGCCGATTACCGAGAAACTGGATTCAGCATTGATCTCGCGGTTCCGACTGAAAAACCCGATATTCAGGGTATAATCGATATACTTCATCCGGTACTGCAGTGGTTCAGTGTCATGGTCGTGGCCGCTCTCGCAGTATTGCACCAGATCCGACATGAACGCACCAACCACCGGTGCATTTTTATACTGATTGCCGCTCGTACCGATCGCCAGGTAGTAGCCGGGTAGGCTGGACTTGTCATAAACGGGGTACCAGTCATCCGACACATCGTACAGGTCCACCACTCCCTGCATCCGGTTGGGGATGGGCAGGTCCGGAATGCGCATGGCCTCCCGCATGGCCTGGGTACGGGCCTGGTCGGTAAATTCGAGATTGTAATCGTCAGGATCTACATACTCCAGGGGGTCGCAGGCGGGCTCTTCACTGCCGATCAATACGTGATTGCCGGTTTCCGGCCGGGTATAGACCCCGGTGTCGCTGTCGGAGGTGATGACCCCGCCGTGTTCCCAATCCACCCCTTCCGGGCTGGGTACATGGGCCACTTCTACCCGCAGAGCGCGGGTCTTGATATTCATCTGATCGATGATACCGGCCATGGCATTGATGCGGCTGGAATGGGGCCCGGCCACGTTGATCACCACGGGAGCCTGCAAGGTCTGGCCGTCACTCAGGGCGACGCCGGACACACGTCCGGCACTTCTGAGAATATCGACGACTTCAGTGTTAAACATAAAATCGGCGCCCAGATTGCGGGCCGCGATTTCTACATTGTGGGTGGAAAGTTTGGGGTCGCTGATGTAGCCGGACTCGGGTGCAAAAACCGCCCCGGTGACCTGCGCGCCGGTAGATTGCCCGAATGCCGGGTCGTCCATGCGCTTTTGGGGGTAATAGGTGCGCAGGTCCGGGTTGGGAATATAGTCTTTTACCTCCTCGGGGGAAAGCTCGATATAGCCAACACCCAGGGCGTCCAAAGAGGTCATCACCTTTTCCAGGTGGTGATTGACTTCGGTTTTGAACACCATAGCTCCGGTGTTTTTGTAGTAAGCCATACCGTGGGGGTCGGCGACTTTTAAATACCGGGGCCAGTTGAGCCAATAATAATAGCCTTCGCGAGCGAGGGCGACCCCTTCGGGGGACGAATAGTAAAACCGAATGATGGCACAGCTGCCGGAGGTGGACCCGAACCCGGAGCCCCCGAGTTTGTCCACACTCAGGGTTCTGTAGCCCTTGCGGGCCAGTTCATAGGTAATACAGTTGCCGATAATACCGGCCCCGATAATGATGGCATCGTATTTTGCGGTTGTCATTTTATCTCCAGATGAATCGTGAGCTAACTATTGGCCACTTGAAAAGGTTGTAAAAAGGGGCTGGCACAAATTCGAATTCCGAAATTCGAATTCCGTGCTTTTTTGTCTGTAATACTTTTCAGGTCCCTTCGACATAAGCGTATTGTTCCGATTGAAACTGAATCCGGTCTTCACATTTACGCTTTTTTTAATTTGGTGAGGATTTCCTTCTCGCCTTCTCTTTGCAGCCGCTCCAGTTCGGCTACCACCTTGTCACTTAGCGGTTCCGGTTGGTGGGTTTCCGCAATATGGCGGACCTCTTCTTTCACCTGTTCGGCCATTGACGGTTGGCCGGCCGTGTTCCAGGTGTCGATACTCTGGCGGTTCAATAGCCGGGAAACACTCAGTTCCTTTCTATGGTTATCGACGGTGTGTTTCTGGGTGATGAAATGCCCAGCCGGACCCACTGCTTCGATGACCTGTCGGGCAAGGGTTTCCTTGTTCACGGTAATGCCTTCAACAAAGCGTTTGGTCATGCCGACAACCTCGTTGCCCATCACCAGTTGTTCGCATGAACACACCATGCCCGAGGCCATGTAGCCGACATCGTGGATCAGGTTCAATCCGGACAGGCCCTGGCTCAGGATTGAAAAAGTGCCTTCTATGCCGGCCTGGACATCCAGGAGTTTAGAATCCGTTACCCCGGCCAAGCCCCAGGTGGGCAGATTGAAGGACCGGGCCACCTCGGCCTGGGCGGCTATGCACAGGCTGTTTTCCGGGGCCCCCATGGTCATGATAGCGGTACGCATGTCCAGAATACCGACGTTCCCGCTCATGGCCACCGGGCAGCCTTGCTTGCGCAGTTGGGCAATGGTTATATGAATCAGGGACTCCGCCGTGATCTGAGCGAGGACGCCAGCCAGCGTCACCGGTCCGGTGGCACCGGCGGAAACCGTAGAACCCGGCAGCTGCGGCAGATGCCGGTCAGCGGCCGCAAAGATCCGCTCAATAACCGCATCCGGGAAAAAAAGCGGGGCAATGGGTTCCGGGTAGACAATGAGAAACGGCTTTTCACGCAACTGCTCCGCCCCCCCGGCAATCACAGCCGCCATTTCGTAAACATACTCACACCCCAGACCCGAGTACCCGATAAATACGGCGGGTTTGGTGGTATTTGCGAAAAGAGCAGGAATTTCGTAAAGTTCGGCTGCATCTCCGGGTACATCCTGGGCGGTGCCCATAGGCATCACCCAATCGATATGCTCGCAGGCGTCGGCAACTTTGGCCCCTAGTTCAATATCCTTGATCGTCGTCGGCCGGATTTCACCGGTAGACGCATCCCGGGTGTTCGGACTGGCTGTGGAGGTACCGAAATAACTCTTTTCGCCTTCTACCTCCAGCGCCCGGCGACCGTTGCGATCATAAATGGTCCAGCCCCCGGGGGTCGTAACCAGACAGGCCTCGACAATATACCGGGGGATCTTAATATTATCTCCCTTTACCCAGGCGCCGGCCTGGCGCATCAGCTTATGAACTTCATTATGCCGGCATTTGAACCCCACCTTCTCAATTATATCGAAGGCCGCCTGTCTGATTTCCCAGATCTGGTCGTCTGATAAAATCTGCATGCTGACGGACCGGGTTTGTGTATTAGAAGACTGTATCAAGGTTGCCCTCCTCCAATTTGTATTGGGTCTCTGACCAATGGCCGTCCGGAAATGGTAGATTTTGGTCCTGAGCAAGGCCAGCGCGATTTTGAACTCGCAGGAATAATGGGTTATTTCGAGGAGTTCAAAAGAGCAATAACGCCGCTCGGGGCCCAAAGATGCCGTTTATGGATAGGCATTCGGTTGTGGCGGAATGCCCCTGTTGCTCCACCCCATGGCGCTGTAATAGTCCTGCAGCATGGTTTCAAATTTAGTCCGGGTTAACCCCGGTTCACCTTCCGGGCTGAAGAACATGTCCGGGAGGCTGTCCTCGATATCTCCCCGGGCATGCCGGATGTTAAACAGTTTCTCGAGGGCCGCAATTCTTTCTCCGGTTTGAAAAAGATCCACCCGGGTATAAGGCAACCCGGTCAGTCCCTGGAGAAGACTGATCTCATGCTCGAGGTTAAAGGATTTTAAAAGGGTCAACACCGGAACTTTACACAAGCCCAGGCTATCCACCAAAATGTTGGTGGTGATGGCCTTTTTGACCAGCTGTCCCTTGGCCTCAATGGATTTTATGTTCACCGCTTCGCGGGTTCCAAATTCCTTTTCGGCCTCGTCTGGCGTCCAGCTGTATTCCAGGGACGCATACACATTATTATAATCGCCGCCGCGGCTGGATACTGCGTAGCCCAGCGCACTGCCCATGATGGCCGACGGGTGGTAGGCGGTCAGTTCCAGACCCTTGACATGCGCCGCGTGCTTAAAGGTACCGTTGCCGATAGTTTCAGCTGTTTTGCGGATGCCCTGCCCCAGGATCTTACCAAGCCCTTCACCGGCCGCTATCTGGTTCAGCAGCTCTTCCATCACGCCGGCGTTGCCCCAGGAAAGATCAAGGTCCCCGGCCAGGTGACCAGGCAGCAGTTCTTTTTCGAACAGATCCATGGCAAAGGCAATCACGGTGGCGGCCGAGGTGGTGTCCAGTCCCAGCCGCCCGCAGAGATTGTCAAGCCGGGTGATTTGGTCCAGGTCAAAGAGGCCGCACTTGGGTCCCAGGTTGATGACCGGTTCGAATTCCGGCCGGGTGAATATTTCTGACGCTGCTTTTTTATCCAGCTTGATTTCGGCCTTGCACTGCACCGGGCAGCGAAAGCAGCCGCTGGACCGGACTTTGTTGGCACCCAACTGGCGGCCATCTATTTTTTCAATCTGTTCAGTTCCGATCCGGCTGTAATTCTGACTACCCATAATGCCGAAATCGTTGGCCCACTTGACATATCCCGCCCCGCCGAACCTGGAGAAAAATTTGAATTCGGCCGACTTTTTGATGGCCGTGGCATAGGTTCTGACAGCCGCTTTCTGGGCAGGTGTGACGGCCGCAAAATGCAGACGCTCACCCTTGGCAATCACGATGGCTTTCAGGTTTTTGGACCCCATGACCGCCCCAAGACCGGTGCGGCCGGCGGCATGGTCCCTTTCGGTCATAATGGCAGCAAATCGAACGGTATTTTCCCCGGCGGGGCCAATGGTCAGAACCCTGAGTTTGTTATCTCCATGGGTCTGTTTCAATTTATCCTGGGTTTCAAAAGCATCGCGTCCCCATAGGTGGGCAGCATCTTCAAGACGGGCGCCGTCGGCATCGATATACAGATAAACCGGTTTTGATGCCCGGCCGGTGATGGCAATGGAGGCGACGTCGCAGGAACGCAGCCAGCGGCCGGCATACCCGCCAATGTTGGAGCTGCCCAAGATACCGGTCAACGGGGAGAGGGCATTCACATGCAGACGGGCCGACCCCGGTGCGGACGAACCTGTAAGAAAGCCGCAGGAAAACAGCAGCAGATTTTCAGGTCCCAACGGGTCGGTGCCCTGGGCGAGGTGCTGGTAAAGATACCAGACATTGAACCCGCGCCCTCCGATGTAAGCCAACCCGGGTTCGGGCATTGCTGAGAATTGGCACTGATTTGAGCTAAGATCGACCGTCAGCAGCTGGCCGAGATGTTTAACCGTATCTATCTTTCTGTCTCCTTATCATCGGGTTGCTCAGAAGCTATCTCAAAAGGGCTATTGAGATAACCTCTACCCGCGACAATGTCAATGGTTGAAAACCACAACCTATCTGAGTGGGATTTATCGATTATCTATTTTATATCGATGAGTTGAGGTCCTTTTTCACCGCCCGCCGCCTCGCGGCCCAAATAGCGCTCTGCTTTGGAAAAAACCACATGCGGGTGCAGGCAGGACAGCCATCTACGAAAAGGGCCGGAAATCAAATATAGCCAACGTGAAACAACCAGAGGAATCAAAGGCCTTGCCTTGATGGAAACTGAATAGCACGGGCATTGATTTTTCCACGCGAGGCAGCTCAGAGCCTCCATCAGGTTGCTGAAATCTGTCATAAGAAACCAAAACTGTCAATACTAAAGATTTTAATTGATACTTTTCATTACATTTTTGTCATTCACGATATATAATGGGCCCAGATGGTCGCCTTACCGCACTTTGATAGCTTGACCTGTCATTTTTTAGCAGATGCTTGACACTGCACCCCATTAATGTAACAAAGCTGAAAGGTTAAACTCTTTCGCCGCGGGAGACCCCATGGACAACGCCATCACCTCGTTGAACCAGGCCATCAAAAGGCACTATCCCAACCTGACCGCCAAGGGTAAACAACTGGCTGAATTCACCCTGTCAAATCCCGAAAAAGCCGTTTTTATGACCACCCGGCAGCTGGCCGCGGCCGTCAAGGTCAGCGAAGCCACGGTGGTCCGTTTCGTCCGGCAGCTGGAATACACCAGCTATGGTCTCTTTATCGAGGCCCTCAAAAAGCTTATCGATACCGAACTCACCTTGATAGACCGGAGCCGGCTGGCCGACTCGGTTGTACGCAGTGACGACGCGGAGCTTGAAAGAATCGCCAATCAGGACATCGAAAACATCCGCGCCATGCTTAAGTCAATAGATTTAACGGAAACCAAGAAAATCCGCAAAATACTGCGGGAAGCGGCGGCCGTAAACATTATCGGCGCCCGGCTTTCGTATGCCCCGGCGTTTTATATGGGCTGGACCATGGCCAAGATCAGAAAAAATGTCAACATACTGAGCGGCAGTGACCGCACGACCATTGATCGGCTGATATTTACCCCTCCAAAATCCGCGGTGGTGGTCATCGCCACTTCGCGCTATCCCAATGAATTAATTCGCATGGGTAAACTGGTCAAACGCCAGAAACTCAAGCTGATCCTGCTGACCGACAGTTCAGCCTGTCCGCTGATTCAGTTCAGCGACCATGTGCTGATTGCACCGTTAAAAACCATTCCCTTTCTGGGCAATCCGACGTCACTGATCTGCCTGATAAATTACCTGGTGCATTCCCTGGCGGCCGACATGGGCGCAAAACTGAAACCTCACCAGGAAAAGCTGGAAAAGGCCTACCTGGAAAATGATATTCTTTTTAACTATTAGCGCTACTTGCGGGTTTCATGGCAGAGCATGTTGACATAACAATCAACCCTTTTAACACCAGTGGCCGGGTGGTTAAGGGTGCCACGGTATTTGAGGCCGCCGCGCAACTCGGCGTGGCGCTGCGCTCCGATTGCGGACAGAAGGGCACCTGCGGCAAATGCCGTGTGGTGGTGGACAACCCCGCAAACCTGAGCCCGGCAAAGAAACTTGAACGCGAAATGCTATCCCCATCCCGGCTGGCCGACGCGCACCGCCTGGCTTGCCAGGCCCGGCTGACCGGTCCGGTAACCGTCACTATCCCCAAAACCCTGCTCAGTGGCCTCGAAGTATTCACTAAAACAACTGTCGCCGGTACCTTTGAGGTGCGCCCGGCGGCCCGCAGGTTTCACCTGCCGCCGGACAGCTTCAAGCCGCCAACAGGTGATGGGGGGCATGACCTGACGCAGACCCTGGTCCAGGCGGCCCACCGAGCCTGGCCGGGAGAACTCCGTTTCAACACCCGGCCCTCCCTGGAGGGCCTGTCATCAGAAGATCTCCGGCACGCCGGCGTTACCCTGGTCCAGCACGCCGGCCGCGGCGTGACCACGATCCATAAAGGCAACCAGGCCACAAGTCTCGGCCTTGCCGTGGATGTCGGTACAACCACCCTGGCAGTCTACCTGTGCGACCTATCAACCGGCCGGGTACTCTCCGCCGCGGCGGCAGCCAACCCGCAGCGCCGGTTTGGCGAAGATGTCATTGCACGCATTGCGGCGATCCGGGCCGATGAAGACAGCCTGGCCAAGCAGCAAGCCCTGGTGGCCACCGCCCTGAACGATCTGATCAAGTCCTGCCTGGCGGCGGCCGGCCAGGGATTTACAACGGTCGATGACTTGACGGTCGTAGGGAATACGACCATGGAGCACATCCTGGCCGGGTTGAACCCGGGCAATATCGGCCTGGCCCCCTATCGCCCGGTGACCTGTGAGCCGGTCTGCACTTCCGTTGGGGACTTGGGCCTCGCCCTGCTACCCGCAACCCCAGCGTACATCTTTCCGGTGATTTCCGGCTTTCTGGGTGGCGATATCCTGGCCGCCTTGCTCGCCGACCGGCCCTATGAACGCGGCGGCACCACTCTGCTCATCGACATCGGGACCAACGGTGAACTCCTGTTGTGCAATGGATCGGAGCTGTGGGCCACGAGCTGCGCCACGGGTCCGGCGCTTGAAGGCGCCCAGATATCCTGCGGCATGCGGGCGGCTGCGGGCGCGGTCAAGCGTGTCTACCTGGATCCGGCCCAGACCGACCGGATCCGCTTTGAAACCATGGGCAACACGGATCCCATCGGCATCTGCGGATCCGGGATCATCGATGCCCTGGCGGTCATGCGCCAAACCGGCATCACCCGAAAAAACGGTACGTTCAACCCGGACAGTTCCGAGGTTCACTGCGACCACCAGGGTGTGGGCCGCAGCTTCAGGCTGCCGGGGAGCGCTTTGCATATGACGCTCAAAGATGTCCGGCAGGTCCAGCTTGCCAAAGCCGCCCTGCAGGTGGGCATTCAGACGCTCTTAAAGCATGCCGGCGTCACGCGCCTGGACCGAACCATTCTGACGGGGGCGTTTGGGGCCGCGTTCAACTGGCACAGCGCGCTTGATATCGGCCTGCTGTGTCCCGGCGACCTGCACGGCGAGATATCGAGTGTCCCGAACCTGGCCGGAACCGGTGCGATTATGGCCCTGCTCAATAAAGATCGGCGAACGGAAATTGAAACCCGCGCCCCGGCCATCAATTTTCTTGACCTGGCAGCCGAACCTGATTTCACAACCCGGTTTGCCGCAGCAACCCGGTTTCCGGAGATACGCACAAGGGCCTGACCCATGCAGACCATGCGATCCACCGTCCAATCGTTTTTTGCCCCGTTGCTGGCCATAACCATTCTCACCATGGGCGCCGGCCTTTTGAACAGTCTGCTCAGTGTCAATATGAGCCTTTCCGGCTATTCCGAGCAAATCATCGGGCTGGTCATGTCGTGCAATTACGTGGGCATCACCCTGGGGATCTTTTTCTGCCAGCCGATTGTTCAACGGGTGGGACACATCCGGGCCTTCGCGGCGTTCGCTGCCCTGTTGACGGCCGTGGCCCTGCTGCACGGTATCTTCCCGGACGCCTGGCTCTGGGCTTTGCTCCGGATCTGCAGCGGGCTTTGCATCACGGGCCTGTTCATGGTGATCGAAAGCTGGCTGAATGAAAAAGTCGAGCCCCAGATGCGCGGCCGGCTGCTGTCCATCTACATGATCCTGGTTTACTTCGGCAACGGCAGCGGCCAGTTCCTGCTCAATGTCAGCGATGTGCAGAGTAAGGGCATTTTCATGTTGGCAGGCATCCTGTTTGCCATGTGCCTGGTGCCCATCTCCATTACCCGGGCCGTCCATCCGCAGCCGTTGGAAGTGCCCCGCTACAACCTGCTCAAACTTTTTCGCCTGGCGCCTTTCAGCATGGTGGGCAGTTTTACCGCCGGTATGATCAACAGCTCCTTTTACTCGATCGGCCCCATGTTTGCCTTGAAAATTGGCCTCCCGATCGCCCAAGTCTCGTGGTTTATGAGCCTGACCGTATGGTCGGGCCTGCTGTTTCAGTGGCCCATTGGACAGCTGTCGGACCGATTCAATCGCCTGACGGTACTATCCCTTTTGGGATTTGCGGTCCTGCTGGTCAGCGTCGCCATTGCCAACCTGGGTATGCTCGGCCTCCCTATCCTGTTGCTGCTGACCGCCTGTTTCGGCGTGGTTTTCACCATCTACCCGGTGGCCATGGCCCGCGCCCAGGACAACATTGACAAAAAGGACATCGTACCGGTAAGTGGCGCGTTGATCCTGTTCTTCGGTCTGGGAGCCTGCCTGGGGCCGATCCTGTCCTCTACTCTGATTGCCTGGGTCGGCCCCTGGGGCTTTTATCACTTTACAGCGATGTGTGGCGGACTTTTAGGGGGCGCGGCCTGGATCTGCCGCAAGAAACTCCGGGTTAAAACCGATGAACAGGTACCCTATATTCCCATCCCGAAAACATCTCCGGTAATCAGTACCCTGGACCCCCGGGGGGATCCGGACACCGGCCGTGAACAAGCGTAGGTGCCATCTTTTAAAGGAGAGATAAATGCTGACCGGCGGACTTACTGGCGGACTCTACAAACCCCTGACCGATCAGGAAATTGAGACTATTCATCAAAAAGCGCTTGATGTCCTCGAACAGGTGGGGATCGGATATGAAGACGACCTGGAAGCACTTGACGTGCTCGCCAGGGCCGGTTGCGAAATTGATCGACACACCGGCAGGATTTATATGCCCCGCGACATCGTGGCCGAAACGGTTGCCAAAGCACCGCGGGAATTCACGCTTTACAGCCGGGATGGAAAAAATGACCTGCAGTTAGGCCAAGATCGTGTCTATGCCGGGACAGGCGGCACCACGGTCCAGATTCTTGATTTGGATACCGGTAAAATCCGAGGAACCTGTCTCGCAGATCAGTACCACATCGCCAAACTGGTTGATACGCTCGACAATATCCATTTTTATCAAAGCGCCGTCGCCCCGCTTGATATCCCTACCGCACGGTATGACCCCAACATTCTTTTTGCTGCTATGATGGGTACCCGCAAACACATCATGTTTGGATGCAACTTTCGCCAGGGCCTTGTGGAAGCCTTTAACATGGCCGCATTGGTCGTCGGGAACGACGAGATTTTAAGGAAAAAACCGGTCTTCTCGATTTCCGCCTGTGCCATTATAAGCCCTTTGAAATTCTGCTCACAAAGCGTGGCCAATGTACGACAGGCAGCCACACTTGGCATACCCACCACCATTACCACGGCGCCCATGAGCGGTTCAACGGCGCCCATGACGATGGCCGGCACCCTGCTGCAAGCCCATGCCGAAGAGCTTGCCGGCCTGACCGTCCACCAGTTGACCGTACCAGGGGCGCCGGTTTTGTACGGTGCCCTGCCGGCCAGAGCAGATATGAAAACCCTGGTTTACAGGGGTGGTGCCATTGAATGCGGCACGATGCAGGCTGCCCAGCACCAACTCAGCCAGCACATCGGCATCCCCAACTATGCCTCATCAGGCTTGAGTGATTCAAAAATACCGGATGCCCAGGCAGGTTGGGAAAAGGCCTTTACGACCTTGTTGGCAGTTATGGGGGGGAACAATTATATTCACCATGCCGCCGGAATGCTGGAATCAATGAATGCCGTTGCATTGGAACAATATATCATAGATGACGAAATCATCGGGGCCAGCTGCAGTTTATTAAAAGGGATTCAGGTCGATACGGAGCATCTCGCTTTTGAGGCCATCAAAGACGTGGGGCCGGGGGGACACTACCTGATGAGTCCCCACACGTTAAAACATATGCGGAGTGAGTATTTTGCAGGCAATGGCATCAGCCATACCGGAAGCAGAAGTTCCTGGGAAAAGGATGGCTGCCGGGATGCCTGGCAACGTGCCAATGAAAGGGCCAGAGCCGTTGTCTATGCGGACACTGTCCCCCGAATAAATCAAGATATAGAAGTTCGCATCAGGGCGCAATTTGATGTCGCCCTTGATATCGGTCACGCGACACCGTAGAATCATCGCCGGGTAAAATACGCCGCGACCTTAACAAGGTGAAAGAGAAAAACGCAGGTACATAATGAGCACTTTTGAAGATTACCTGTTTAGGCATATTGACAGACCTTTTGATTCGCTCGCTGTTTCGGTGCAATATGTCGATCTCTATGAAAAAAGCAATTGAACTTGCAGATACTGTCCTTGCCTATCTTTCTGGCCTGGAAAATGTGGCTCACACCCCCTTTCTGACGCACTGGCCCTCTAAGCCTTTTAGAACCCGAGCGGTCACCCCGCGTAGTCTACCCGTTGTTGCCTGCCTGCCGAAGGTGGCCGCGGCAACAGATAAACAAACCGCCGCGGTCATCAAGACACTGGTCGCTGCGGCTAAACATCTTTTCTGGGGTCAGACCTACACGCAGGCAGATTTCGGGCGTGACTTTTTACAAAATTACGGCTGGACCGAGTTGATCGGGTTGCGCGGTCCCATTGCCAACAGCGTCATTGCCTGCGGTTTCCTGCTGCTGGGCCCGGATACGCTCTATCCCCTGCACAGCCACGCCGCGGAGGAAATCTACGTACCTCTGAGCGCGCCGACGTTCTGGACACAGAGCCAAGACGACTGGGTAGCACGACCGCGCGGCGAACCGATCTACCACCGGTCGGGATTGGCCCATGGCATGCGGACCGAATCCACGCCCCTGCTGGCGCTGTACCTCTGGCGCGGTGGCGACCTAGCGCAAAAGTCGCACATTGAATAGGTCAGAAACTATCTCAAAAAAGCCTTTTGGCCCAATCTCGGCGTTGGGCGCTCATATCAACTCATCGAAATACCTGATGTATTTACCACGATGGGCATTGGCTTCGCTGGCACCTCCGGGTTGATATTCGCGGCCGCCTTGACCTTGATCCGAAATTCTGTTTTGAGATAGCTTCTAGTTGAATACTACATTCGGGAGGTTTCCTTGAGCCCTACCATTACACCGCAGGATCTGCGAAATCTGCTTACCGATTATGTGCAGGCCTATCCAGTCACATACCATGAACGTCCTATCTGGCGGGAACCGCTGCTGGTTAACGCCCGGGCCGACGACCGCTTCGACCGGCTGCCCGACATCGCCGCCCGTGATCACCTATTGCCGTCCGGGTTGCTGGCTGAAACCCGGTCGGTCGTGGTTTTCTTCCTGCCGTTTAAAAAAGAACTGGCCGTCGAAAACCATAAGGGGGACACCCCCTGCCGAAACTGGGGGCTGGCTTATGAGGCGACCAATCGGCTTATCAACCGGGCCAGTGAATACCTGCAGGGGTATTTTAAGGCGCGGGGCTACCGGGCTGCACTAACCCCGGCCACCCACAACTTCAACGAAGCGGAACTCGTCGCCCGCTGGTCCCATAAGCACCTGGGGTACCTGGCCGGACTGGGCCGTTTCGGAGTGAACGCCCAGTTGATCACACCCTCCGGGTGCGCCGGTCGGATGGGCAGCCTGGTGACGGAAGCGGACCTGGGCGATGCGCCCCTGGTCAGGGCACCGGAGCTGTGCCTGCATAAAAACGGACGGAAGTGCCTGGTGTGCCTCAAGCGCTGTCCGGTGGATGCCGTGTCCACCACCGGCATTGACCGGCGACTCTGCTGGGAGCGTTTGAAATCGAACCTGGCCAAGCTGGAAGCCCTGGCCGGAATGGATAGTGAGACCCACGTCTGTGCAAAATGTCAGGTCCTGGTGCCGTGCAGCCTCAAAGCACCGCCCCGCACAAAGGAAACAACCGGCGGGGAGTGACGTTCGGATGATGGGTAAAGCATCCTGGCCCGGAGGGCCAGGCTTTGGGACGCCCCTAAAAGGGGCTTTACTATCAAAACACAAAGGCAAAACCGTGCATCGCGCAGAGACGC
>CAJINA010000088.1 GCA_905176665.1 Olavius algarvensis Delta 4 endosymbiont
ATAACGGCTGAACTGATGAGCGCGCGTGATTTTTGCGCGTCTTATCCAGTGATATGTTATAAGCCTATTTGGGTAATAATTTATAGCTGTCTATCTTTCCTGCTTCTAGAATCTTGGAGCCGATTTCATAAAAATATTCTGTATATTCATCGAATGCATATGATTCTGGGGTGTCGGCTCTATGCTCAAAATATACCTTCTTATGATTTCCCGAAAGTATCCACGAGGTCCCATCAGCGATTGCGCGAAATTCCTCAGAAACCTTTTTAGTTTCTAAATTTTCGATCATACTAAAGATATCCTCACAGAACTTTGAACTTATAGTATTCTGATAATCAAATTCTTGCCATTTATTTTCGTGAGAATACCTTCGATGTGTTTTTGTATGTGTCTCAATCTTACAGTAAATTCCATCAAGTTTAAGAGTTACCTCAATTAAATGGTGTGGAATTCGCATCGAGTGATACACTTTCAGGTTTATATTATCATTCCCGCAGATTCCATCAGTTCCAAAGGCCAGAATAATGGCTGCAATTATCGGCACTCTTATTAAATTGGCTTTAATATTCATGCTTATAACGTCCGAGCTGAGACGCG
>CAJINA010000089.1 GCA_905176665.1 Olavius algarvensis Delta 4 endosymbiont
GCTTCTCATCCGAACCAACTGCCTAAAAAGATCAGGGGCCGGATTATCGAGCTTTCGCTTGAACATCCCGCTTTTGGGCAGCTGCGCATCGCGGATCAATTGGCACTTGAAGGCCTTTCGGTCTGCGCCACCAGTGTCCGCAATGTGTGGATCAAAGAAAACATAGAGACCAAATACAAGCGCCTGCTGCGTCTTGAAGAAAAGGTCATGGCCAAGGGTTTTAAACTGACCGAACAGCAGATCCGTCTGCTGGAGAAGGCCAACCCGGAGTTTGCAGAGCGCCATGTTCACAGCGATTATCCCGGCCAGTTGATTTGCCAGGACACTTTCTATGTCGGCCGGCTGAAAGGTGTTGGCCGGATTTACTTGCAGGCCGTGGTGGACACATACGGCAGCTTTGCTTTTGGAAAGCTTTACACCAGTAAACGCCAGGAGACCGCAGCCGACATACTTTATGATCGCGTACTGCCGTTTTACCAGTCTCATGGATTGCCCGTTCAGGCAGTATTGACTGACAATGGGACCGAGTACAAAGGCCGGCCCACGGTCCATATGTAC
>CAJINA010000090.1 GCA_905176665.1 Olavius algarvensis Delta 4 endosymbiont
CGTCACACGGGCAGATTGGTTTTAAGGTTTTTCTTCAGCCTTCAGTCTTTGACCTGATCCCCTGAATCCGGTCATTTTAGAACTATGTTTGTCAGGGTGCTCGCCCCTTCAAGGGGCAATCCAAAGCCTGGCCCTCAGGGCCAGGATTCTTTACGTTTTAATTACAGATCGTGAGAACGAGTGTGCGGGGCCTGGCTATTGACATCCCCGGTTTCCAGCAGGAATCCGGGGATTTATTTTTTTATCTTTTCGTAGGTCTGGGAGACATGTTGAAATATCAACTGGTCGCTGTTGGGGATGCAGGCGGTCCAGTACTTCTCAACCCGCTCGGCAATGCGGACAATACTCCTGGCCGCGATACTCTCCGGAAAATTGGTGAGTAGCGGCACCCGTTTGCGGACCGATTCGTTTACCTGTGGGTCTTCAAAGATAAAACCAAAATAGTCGGCTTCTATATTCAGGTTGTTTTTAAGGCTGTTACTGATCTGCGCCGCCATTGTGGAATCGTCCGGGCCGTTGCCCCGGTTAAAGATGACGCGGGGGCGGCACTCACGGTAGGCCTTTGAAATCAGAGCACCCGCTTCGGGTTCTTCCCGAACCAGTTCCTGTTTCAGCTTTTCTATGGAAGGGACCTGGTTCTCCATGGGCTTGTTGACCAGGTCTTTCAGCAGCAGGCTGGCACTGCGGTTCTTGGCAATATTCCGGCCAATGGCTCTGATCAGGTAGTTCTTTAA
The DNA here is from genome assembly GCA_905176665.1 of Olavius algarvensis Delta 4 endosymbiont. Classification (GTDB taxonomy): domain Bacteria; phylum Desulfobacterota; class Desulfobacteria; order Desulfobacterales; family CAJINA01; genus CAJINA01. The sequence continues at coordinate 735 of CAJINA010000090.1, forward strand.
AAAGCCGAGCATACTGATGATGGCCGGGTAATCAGGGGTGGTAATGGTAATGCCGTGCTGGCCCAGTCCAAAAAAGTCCAGGGTATTGAAAGAGGAGCCGGCACCGAGATCCAAAATGACGTACTCAGCCGAGAGTTTCTTGATTCTGCGGACGAGCTTCAATTTTTGGGTATAGGCAATGTTGGCCATAAAGGGGGTTTTACCGTCTCCAGGGATAAAGCCGAGTTTCGGCAGCGCCGTGGGTACGATCAGGTCCGCCAGTTCGCTGCGGCGGGCTTTCAGAAAATCGCCCCCCCCTGGAAATTGATTGGGAATCCCCAGAAAGTGATGCAGATTGGAGCCGCCCAGATCAAGGTCCAGAGCCAGGGTTCTATGACCGGCCTGGGCCAGGGCGATGGCCAGGTTTGCGCTCAAAAATGATTTGCCGACCCCGCCTTTGCCTGCAGCGATGGGAATAATGACAGGTTCTGTTTTCATATACGGTGCCCGGGTACTGGTTGTCGCATTGCCGCGAGTTCCTCTGGCGAAGGGTTGGATAAAACGCCGTTGTCTCCTAACAGCCTGAATAAAAATACTATTTAATGGTCGTTCTGTCAAACCGCTGACCCGTGCGGCCAATTGACTTTGTCGAGCGGGTGCGATATTTGTAAGTTACATCTGAATGCAGCTGGATAACAGACACCCATGCAGGAGGTCGCAGGGCCAATATGGATACTGAAAAAAGAAAGAATATCCGGATCGATTTCAACACGCGGGTGTTACTCAAATGCGCGGGTGAGACAATATCATCCGACGCGGACTCGAGGGATATCAGCCTCAAGGGAATGTTTATCAAGACCGACAAAGTGCTCCCAGCGGGCACACCCTGCGACCTGGAATTGATTCTAAGCGGCGTTTCAACTAGCTTGAATCTGGCTATTAAGGGAAGGATCACCCGCCAGGAGGCGGACGGCCTCGGGGTGTCTTTTGGCGGAATCGATCTGGACAGCTATTGGCACCTGAAAAACCTGCTGCTCTATAACGCCCAGAATCCTGACGAAATCGAAAAGGAATTCCCCCAACCACTTGGAGAATCCACACCCCCTTTTGAAGCAGATGAGTAACTCAGAATTTAAGAAACGGTTTTAGAAGGTTCATTCGGGCTCAAATTCAAGGCGGACGTGAGCTTACCCACGATCCGGGACTTCCCGCTATTCAATTCTTAACGGTGGGGCGCAATCCGCAGGAATACGAGGGGTTGAAGCGAGCGCCCAACGCTGAGATTGAGTTCGAGGGGAGGTTTTAAAACCGTTTCTAAACGGAGTCTGCGAATATCTTCGCCGCCAGATCGATATCTTCCGGACAGAACACAAACAGGCACTTTTCATCGGGAGACGAAACCGATCCATAGACGTAGTTGATGTTGATGCCTTCCTCGCCGAATTTAGAGGCCATGGCGGCCAGGATACCCGGTTTGTTTTCCAGCTGCACCGCGATGACCGGCATGATATCAAAGATGAATTCATTGCGGGAGAGCAGGTCAATTGTCTCGTCGGTCTTGTCGACGAGAAAGCGGATGAGCGCATATTCCGCGGAGTCCTTGCGCATCGAGTTATAGCTGGCGGCGGAGGCAATCCGCTTCAGGGATTTGCCCCGGGCCTTGAAAAGGCCTTTTACATAGTCGGACGCATCCTGGATGGTGAGGGCATCAATGTTAATACCGGCATCCGAAAGGAGAGACGTTAAACGTCCCAACTCGCCGGGGACATTCTTTAAAAATAGTGAGATTTCTGTGCGAACCATGTATAGGCCTCCGACTGTTAGGGTACGTAGAACCTATCTCAAAAAAGTCTTTTGGCCCAATCTCGGCGTTGGGCGCTCGGTTCAAGTCCTCAAAATACTCGAGTATTCCTCCGGGTTGAACCTCACGGCCGCCTTGACCTTGAACCAAAATCCGTTTTTTGAAATAGGTTCTAAAAAGATTGTGCGGTTCACAACCTGTCTACGGATATAGTGTTATCGGTTTCTGAATGTCAATATCAAGTGTCTCCAGAGCTGCACGCAATCCAAGTCAGACATGCCCTAAGTTAGAGCCTGCCGATGGTTTACATAAAACGAGCGGTTGCACGGCACACTTATTTTGCCGCCCCGGATGGTTTCCGCCGGTCCTTGAGTATCTGGTTGGAAATAACCACTCTTTGGATTTCCGAGGTGCCCTCATAAATAGTGAAAACGCGCGCATCCCGGTAAAATCGCTCCACGGGATAGTCCTTGGTAAAGCCATACCCACCGTGTATCTGCAGGGCTTTGCCGGTAATCCGGTTGACCATTTCTGAAGCGAACAGCTTGGCCATCGAGGCCTGGGCGGTGTACCGCTCGCCCCGGTCCTTCATGGCGGCAGCCGATAGAACCAGCTGCCGGGCAGCCTCGATCTCGGTGGCCATGTCGGCAATGGTCCACCGAATGCCCTGAAACTTCGAGATGGATTGGCCGAATTGCTGCCGTTCCTTGGCGTATTTGATGGCGGCATCCAGGGCTGCCTGGGCTACGCCGATGGACTGGGCGGCAATGCCGATCCGGCCCCCGTCCAGGCCGGACATAGAGATCATGAAGCCGTCGCCTTCGTTTCCAAGCAGGTTTTGGGCTGGGACCCGGCAGTTTTCAAAAATCAAATCGGTTGTATCCGAGGCGCGTAGACCCATCTTGTCTTCAACATGGCCCACAATAAGCCCTGGCGTTTCTTTCTCTACGATGAAGGCGCTGATCCCTTTGTGCTTCTGTGATTCATCGGTCTTGGCCGTCACGATAACGATTTTGGAGTTCTGGCCGGAAGTAATAAAACGCTTGGTACCGTTGATGACGTAGTGGTCGCCGTCGCGCTCGGCCGTGGTTTCCTGGCTGACCGGGTCCGACCCGGCCGTTGGTTCGGTTAGGGCAAACGCACCGATCACCTCACCGGCAGCCAGGGGTTTCAAGAACTTTTCCTTATGCCCCTCAGTCCCGAACCGATAGATGCTTTCACAGACAATTGAATTTTGGACCGACATGACCACTGCTGTGGAGGCACACGAATAGGCGATTTCCGACAGCGCGAGGACATAGCTGATGGTATCCGCGTCGGAACCTTCGTAATCGAACGGAATCATCATGCCCATGAGCCCAAGTTCCCCCATTTGGCGCAGGTTGTCCGCGGGGAATTCTTTTGTTTTGTCGCGCTCAGCCGCGGTCGCCGCCACGACTTTGCGGGAAAACTCCCGCACCATACTCTGGACCATCAACTGTTCATCGGTAAGTTTAAAAGACATGGCAAGCTCCCTATGGTCCATAGATGACGACGATCAATCTAGCAGCCGTTTTACCCACATTCTTCAGGTTATGGCTGATGCCGGAATTGAAATGCAGCGAATCATCCGGGCCGAGTTTATTGACATGGTCCCCAACTGTGATTTCCACGTCGCCGTCCAAGACGTATACAAACTCCTCGCCTTCATGCTGGTAGCCAACGCCCTCGTGGTCGGTCAGAGGGTCGATGGTGACGCGGAAGGCCTTCAGGTGCTTGTTTTCAGCGCCCGGTGTCAGCGTCGTGTAGGCATAGTTCGAGGTTCGCTTGGCATAGGCGGCGACGCGGTCGGTAAGCTTGTCATCGCTCTGCTCCTTTAGAAACAGGGCGGAATCGATCTGCAGCGAGCGGGCGATTTGCAACAGGGCACCGACGGGCGGGATTTCCTTGCCGGCCTCAATCTTTTTTAGGCGCTCGACAGATAGACCAGTTTCATTCGCAACGTTTTCCAGGGACATTTTCTTCTGGGTTCGAGACTGCTTGATCTTCTTGCCCACCGGCGTCATGGCGGGTTTCTTCTTGCGTGGCATTTAGGTTGCCTCCTTGGGGATCCTTCTGGTTAGGCCCGGATTAATATTCATAAAACCCGCGCCCGGTTTTGCGGCCCAACCAACCGGCTTCAACATATTTGTACAGCAGCGGGCAGGGGCGGTATTTGGAATCCTTGAATCCGTTGTATAGCGTTTCCATGATAGCCAGACAGGTGTCCAGACCGATCAGGTCCGCCAGGGCCAGGGGCCCCATGGGGTGGTTCATCCCCAGTTTCATGACGGTATCGATGTCTGCGGGCTTACCGACATTGTGGTAGAGGCAGTAGACAGCCTCGTTGATCATGGGCAGCAGGATCCGGTTGGCGATAAATCCCGGAAAATCATTGGCCTGGGCCGGGGTCTTGCCGAATTTTTCAGAAAGATCCCAGGTTGTCTGGAAGGTTTCGTCCGAAGTGGCGATCCCCCGGATGATTTCCACCAGGCGCATAACCGGCACAGGATTCATGAAATGCATCCCGATTACCTTATCCGGGCGGGATGTCTGCGCCGCGATCCGGCCGATGGGAATGGACGAGGTGTTGGTGGCCAAAATGACATGCTCGGCGCAGACGGCATCCAGATCTTTAAAGATCTGGAATTTGAGGTTTTCATTTTCGGTGGCAGCTTCTACGACCATGTCGGCAGCGGCCATGTCCTTGATGTCCGTACTGGGTTTGATGCGGGCCAAAACAGCGTCTTTATCGCCTGCGGACAGCTTCCCCTTGTCTACGCTGCGGTTGAGGTTTTTGGTGACGACGGCCATTCCGTTTTCAACGAACTCGGCCTTGATATCATTCATGATGACGTCCAAGCCTGCAGCAGCCGCAACCTGGGCAATCCCGTTTCCCATCTGTCCTGCACCAATTACACCAAACGTTTTTATGTCACCCATTTTTAGCTCCTTTAATTGAAATTCAGGGTTCAAGGGTCCGAGTGATTTTTTGGTCTAAAGCCTTTGAATTGGCCCCCCGACCCATGGCCCCTTGGACCCTTTTATTAAATCATCTTTTCACAATCAGCGCCACGGCTTCTCCGCCGCCGAGACAGAGAGAAGCGAGACCGGTTTTACTGTCCCGCCGGATCATTTCGTGCAGCAGGGTGACCAGGACCCGGCAGCCGCTGGCCCCGATGGGGTGCCCGAGAGCGACTGAGCCGCCGTTCACGTTCACTTTGTCCGCAGCGAGCCCCAATTCTTGCATGACGGCCACGGTCGAGCCCGAGAAGGCTTCGTTGATTTCATACAGGTCTACGTCCTCTATGGCGATACCTTCCTTGGCCAGGCATTTGGGCACGGCCCAGATCGGTGCTACCAACACGTACTTCATATCGATTCCATACGAGGCTTGGGCGCCGATGCTGGCGATGATCTCGCAGCCAAGCGCTTCGGCTTTTTGGCGGGACATGACCACGACCGCGGCGGCGCCGTCGCTGATAATCGACGCATTGGCTGCTGTGCCGACACCGTCTTTTTTAAAGGCCGGCCGCATTTTGGCGGCAGCGGCATAGGTGGTTTCCGCCGGGCATTCATCCTGATCGAATCGCAGCGGATCACCCTTGCGTTGCGGAATTTCGACCGGGACGATTTCGTCTTTGAACCGGCCGGAGGCGATGGATTCGAGGGCTCGCGCGTAAGACTGCACGGCATAGCGGTCCTGATCTTCGCGGGTCACATTGTACTTTTCCGAGCAGAGTTCATTGGACATGCCCATGTGGAAGTCATTGACGATGTCCCACAGGCCGTCGTGGATCATGTGATCCTGGATTTGTCCCGGTCCCATGCGATACCCGAAACGGGCTTTTTCCAGATAGTAGGGGGCGGCCGACATATTCTCCATGCCGCCGGCGACAACTACCTCTGCATCTCCGGTCTGGACGGCCTGGGCGGCCAGCATTATCGCCTTCAGAGCGCTGCCGCAGACCTTGTTGACGGTAATTGCCTCCACCTCCCAGGGCATGCCGGCGGCCACGGCCGCCTGCTTGGCCGGGTTCTGACCGCTGCCGCAGGGCAGAACCTGACCCATAATGACTTCATTGACCTCCTGTTTATCGATACCCGCCCGCGAAACGGCCGCTTCTATGGCCAGGGCACCCAGTTTGGTGGCCGGTAAGCCGGAAAGAGATCCGTTGAAACTGCCCAACGGCGTGCGGACTGCGCTTACAATGACTGCCTCATTCATGTTGGTCTCCGTGAAAATTGATGTTTGTTTATAAACCGGTGCCTGCCCATGAACATTAGTTTTGTCTCCTGCCACGGTTAAAAACTGTAAGGGCAGGCACCGGTTTAAGCCTTTGAGATAGCATCCAAACTTGAATTTACATATTCCGGCGGTACTTGCCGCCGACTGCATACAGCGCCTCGGTTATCTGTCCGAGACTGCAGGATTTTACGGTCTCCATTAATTCATCGAAAATATTTTCGCCGGTCAGGGCGGCATGTTGGAGTCTATTCAGTGCATCCGGGGACGCGTCTTTGTGTTTTTCCTGAAAAGCGGCCAGCCGCTTGAGCTGGGATTCCTTTTCTTCATCAGTGGCCCGGGCCAGGTCGATGCAGGAGATGCCCTCGTTGAAGTCGTCATTGTCGGCGTGTGGGTCGCGGAAGGTGTTCACGCCCACAATGGGCAGTTCGCCGCTGTGTTTCAGGATTTCATAATGGATGGATTCATCCTGGATCTTGCTGCGCTGGTAGCCGGTTTCCATGGCGCCCAGGACACCGCCACGCTCGGTTATCCGATCGTATTCCATCAGGACGGCTTCTTCAACTAGATCGGTCAATTCCTCTACTATGAAACTGCCCTGCTGGGGATTTTCATTCTTGGCCAGGCCCCACTCTCGGTTTATGATCAACTGGATGGCCAGGGCCCGGCGAACCGATTCTTCCGTGGGCGTGGTGATGGCCTCATCAAACGCATTGGTATGCAGGCTGTTGCAGTTGTCATAGACAGCGCACAGGGCCTGGAGGGTGGTGCGAATATCATTGAACTGGATATCCTGGCTGTGCAGGCTGCGTCCGGAGGTCTGGATGTGGTATTTCAACATCTGGGATCTGACCGAGGCGCCGTATTTTTCTTTTAAGGCAATGGACCAGATGCGTCGCGCGACGCGGCCGATGACAGTATATTCCGGATCCATGCCATTGCTGAAGAAGAAAGAGAGGTTGGGGCCGAAGCTGTCCAGGGGCATACCTCGGGAGAGGTAGTATTCCAGGTAGGTGAAGCCGTTGGCCAGGGTAAACGCCAGCTGCGAAATGGGGTTGGCCCCCGCCTCGGCAATATGGTAGCCCGAGATAGAGACAGAATAGAAATTGCGGACATTTTTGGCGATGAAGTATTCCTGGATGTCGCCCATCATCTTGAGGGCGAAATCGATGGAGAAGATACAGGTGTTCTGTCCCTGGTCTTCTTTGAGAATGTCCGCCTGGACAGTGCCCCGCACATTTTCCAAGGTCTGGTCCTTAATGGACTCGTATTCAGCCGTATCCGGCACCCGCCCGTTGGCTTCCTGGAATTTGTCTGCCTGCTGATCGATGGCGGTATTGAGAAACATGGCCAGCATGATCGGCGCCGGGCCGTTGATGGTCATGGATACCGACGTGGTCGGTGCGCACAGTTCGAATCCGCCATACAGGACCTTGACATCGTCCAAAGTACAGACGCTCACGCCGGAATTGCCCACCTTACCCATAATATCAGGTCGCCGGTCCGGGTCGTAGCCATACAGGGTGACCGAATCGAAAGCCGTGGAAAGCCGTTTGGCATCACTGGAAGCGGACAGGAGCTTGAACCGGCGGTTGGTGCGCGCCGGATCGCCTTCCCCAGCAAACATCCGGGTCGGGTCTTCTCCCACGCGTTTCATGGGGAACACCCCGGCAGTGTAAGGAAAATAGCCCGGCAGGTTTTCCCGACGCAGCCAGCGGTAGATTTCGCCGGGATCCTTGAACTTGGGCAGTGCGATTTTAGGGATTTTCTGGTGCGAGAGCGATTCATTCTTCAGGGGCACCCGGATTTCCCGGCCGCGCACCTCGTATACCAGTTCATCCTGCAGGTAGGCCTCGCGGGTTGCCTTCCAGTCGGCGAGCAGATCGGATGTTTCCTTGTCAAGGGCTTTTTCCGCCGCAACGATTTCCGTGTTCAGGCGCGCCAGCAGTTGTTCGGTGTCTCCTTCCAGGGCACCGTCCGACAGTCCCTTGGCGGTCTCCTGCAGGTGCCATACCCGCCGCAAGGCATCGGCCTGGTCTTCGGTACGCTGGTGGTACGTACGGACGGTATCGGCAATTTCGGCCAGGTAGCGGGTGCGCTCCGGGGGTATGATAATGGTTTTGGATGAAGATTCCTTGGTATCCGGTTTGGGCAAATTTGATTCAAACGCTACCCCGGTTTTGGCGGCGATAGTATCCAGGATCGCATGGTACAGGGCGGTCACGCCGTCATCATTAAACTTGGAGGCGATCGTTCCGAAGACCGGCATGTCATCAGGTGCTTTGTCAAAGGCATTGCGGTTGCGCTGGACCTGTTTGCGGACATCCCGGACAGCATCTTCGCCGCCACGTTTCTCATACTTATTCACGACTACCAGGTCGGCGAAATCGAGCATGTCGATTTTTTCGAGTTGGGAGGCGGCTCCGAACTCACTGGTCATGACATACAGGGAGAGATCCACAAGATCGATAATGTGCGAGTCACCCTGGCCGATACCGGCGGTTTCGGCGATGACGAGATCATAGCCGGCGGCTTTGGCGACTTCGATCGATTCGGCCAGAGCATCGGGAATTTCGGTGTGGGAGCGCCGGGTGGCCAGTGACCGCATGTAAATGCGCGGATTGCCGATGGCATTCATGCGGATGCGGTCGCCCAGCAACGCGCCTCCGGTTTTCCGGCGGGAGGGATCGGCACTGATAATGGCGATATGGATATCCTTCAGGTCATGCAGCATCCGTAGGATCAATTCGTCTGTTAAAGAAGACTTGCCCGCACCACCCGTGCCGGTGATGCCGAGAACCGGTACGCGGCGATCTTTGATCAGGGTTTTAAGTTCAGCCCGCAGCTTGTCGAGATGGCCGTTTGCGCTGGCCTTGGCCTGTTCAACCGCCGTGATGGCGCTGGCCACCAGGCGCTTATTGTCTGTGGACAGGGTGGCCACATTAAAAGCGCCATCGGTGCCCCGCGGGGCGGCATCCATTTTGCGGACCATATCGTTTATGATCCCCTGCAGGCCCATGCGGGTACCATCTTCCGGGGAATATATTTTGGTGACACCGTAGGCTTCCAGTTCACGGATTTCTTCCGGTACGATAACGCCGCCGCCGCCGCCGAATACCATGACGTGCGGTGCCCCGGCTTCCTTCAACAGGTCAACTGTGTATTTGAAAAATTCCACATGACCGCCCTGGTAACAGGAGACGGCGATCCCCTGGGCATCTTCTTCAATGGCCGCATCGACCACTTCCTTGACCGAACGGTTGTGTCCGAGATGGATCACTTCTGCGCCGCTGGCCTGTAGAATTCTACGGAAGATATTGATGGACGCATCGTGTCCATCAAACAGGGATGTGGCGGTCACAATTCTGACATTGTTTTCAGGCTGGTAGACATCGATGTCGGCGGACATTAACTCCTCCTTCTTGTGGTCGTCTACACGCGGCATTGTTTGGTCCAGAGTTTCATTTTAATTCTTTTGAATTCCTCAGGGTGCTATCTTTCCGGATTCAAAAGTACGCCTGCCTTGCTCTGAACCAAAACCTAGCGCTTGTAAGTGAGCACATACTTTTTTTTCATCTTCTGAACTATACCTATAAACCAATAGTGAACCTATAAGGTACCGGCGTTGCAGATGCCCAAAATGAAATCCGATTGCATCTGGATATAATCTTCGATGCGGTAATGCCGGGCCAGATACCAACGGCGGAACGTCCACATGTGTCCGAGAACGGTAATGTTGTGGGCAACGAGCTCGATGAACTTTTCCTGCAGGGCAGGGAGTTCCCCGTTGTCGCTCAGCTTAGCCAATACCTGCATGAAGATGCCGGTGATACGCACTTCGTTTTCGAGTACTTTGTTGCGCCACTGGGGCGGCAGGGACTGGGTTTCCTGGTATATCAGTAAAATATGGTCGTTCATGCGGTGACATACCAGGAAATATTCCCGGATGACTTCCGCCAGGGAATTACGTCCCTTGCCTGTGCGCTGCAGAGCCTCGTTGACGCCATGTTCTATTTCGGCGTGGATGGCATCACACACCAGGTAAAGTACATCCTCTTTTGACTCGATGTATTCATACAAAGATCCGATGGAAAGGCCGGAAGCGCGCGCAATTTGGCGGGTCGTGGTTTTATGAAACCCTTTTTCGATGAACAACGTCACCGCCGCGTCGATGATCTGTCGACGCCGCAGTTCCACCAGGTTGCGGTTCTTTACCTGGGTCGGGATGTTGACAACGTTACTGGTATGCCTGTTTTGCATTATTGAGATCCCGTTTGCGTCATTTTAAACCAGGACGGGTCTATTCTCTGAGCGAGCGCTCGGTCATGGATAGCCCGACAGGTGCGGGCGTGTCAAGGATTTTGTTCGTTTAGAGTGAACAAATTTTTGAAGGTTTCGAAATTTCGAGGAATTTTAATCTGTTTTAACTGCCGTTGTTTCATAATATCCTGCCACAGGATGCTAGAAGGAACAATTCTGAAGGTAAGGTTTTCTGTATATAGGGTCTGTTTTTGACTTGACAAACAATATCAGCTCGTGGGAAATAAGATTGTATCAGCCTACCGGTCGGTCGGTAAGCTGAATTCGTCTCTTTTGCATAACCCCGAGAGGTCCCCCATGGCCGGCATGAAAGAAACCATTAAAACCGTAGCGGTGGATCTTTTCTATCGGCAAGGATATTTCGCTACCAGCATCAGTGATATCGCCAAAGGTTGTGGCATCCAGAAGGCCAGCATCTACTACCACTATCCCAGTAAAGAGGACCTGCTTTTTTTCATCATGGAATCGACCATGGATGGCCTGTTGGACCACCTGAAGGCGGGGCTGGCCGTTTCAGACGGGGTTGAAGCCAAGATGCGCGCAGCCGTGCACGGCCATGTGCAATTCCATCTGGAACAGCAGAAAGAGACCTTTATCGCCAGCAGTGAACTACGGGGGCTGTCGGCTGAGCATTATGAAGTGGTCGTCGGCAAACGCGATGAATACGAAGGGATTTTTCAAGACCTTATCAAAGCAGGTCGCAAACAGGGCATCTTCGATACGGGCGATGTTAAAATCCTCTCCTATGCCGTTTTAACCCTGTGTACGGCGGGTGCCTTCTGGTTCAAGGCGGAGGGGCGGCTGGCCGTGGATCATATAGCCGAAATCTACGAGAACTTTGTTTTAAAAGGAATGAAGAAACCAGTTTAACCGGAATAGACCTAACCGGTTCCGGTTTTGAGATGCGGGAAAGGAGGGTACCTTGGATTTTGACCTCACCAGAGAACAGGAGATGATCAGAAAAGAAGTCCGTAAATTCGCCCAGAGCGAGATTGTGCCTGTAGCTACTGAACTGGACGAAAAGGAGGAATTCTCTGCGGAACTCACCCGGAAGATGGGGGAGATCGGTCTTTTCGGTATGTTCGTATCCGAAAAATACGAAGGCCAGGAGATGGACTATCTTTCCTACATCATCGCCGTGGAAGAAATCGCACGGGCAGACGGCTCCCAGGCGGCTACCATTGCGGCCGGCAATTCGCTGGGTATCGGCCCGCTTTATTATTTCGGCACCGAAGAGCAGAAGAAAAAATATCTACCGAAACTCTGCGCTGGGGAAGGGCTGTGGGGATTTGGTTTAACCGAACCCACGGCCGGGTCTGATGCCGGCGGCAGTAAGACCACTGCCGTTAGAGACGGTGACGAATGGGTGATCAACGGTTCCAAAATATTTATCACCAATGCCGCCTGCGACATGACCCTGGGCGTTACCGTACAGGCCATTACCGGGGAGCGCGAGAACGGCAAACCGGAGTATTCGTGTATCCTGGTTGAGGCCGGCACCCCCGGTTTCAAGGCGGCGCCCATGAAGAAAAAGATGATGTGGCGTTCGTCCAACACCGCCGAACTCTACTTCGACAATGTCCGGGTTCCGGTCAACAACATCCTTGGTAAAAAGGGTGACGGTTTTCACCAAATGCTGAAGACTTTAGACGGCGGCCGTCTGTCCATCGGGGCCATGGGATTGGGCGGTGCCCAGGGCGCCTATGAGGCGGCCTTGCAATATGCCAAGCAGCGTGAGCAGTTCAACCAGCCCATCAGCAAATTCCAGGCAGTGGCTTTTAAGCTGGCCGACTGTGCCATGGAGATCGAATGTGCCCGGAACCTGATGTACAAAGCCTGCTGGCTGCGGGACCAGAAACGGCCGTTCGAAAAAGAAGCCGCTATGGCCAAGCTTTATTGCAGCGAGCTGATGGGCCGGGTCGCCAATCATGCCGTCCAGATTCACGGCGGCTACGGTCTCATGAAAGAGTATGCGGTAGAACGGTTTTACCGCGACCAGAAATTACTGGATATTGGCGAAGGCACATCGGAGGTGCAGCGGATCGTCATTTCCAGATTCATCGGCTGTTAGCCGTTCCTGCCGGAAGGCGATTGTTGCCGCCGGCGCCAAACCAGTTGGTGGAGGTAGTCCATGGAAGAGCAAGTTTTACTAACCGAGGAACAAGATGGGATCGTGACCCTGACGCTGAACCGGCCCAAGGTGATGAACTGCCTGAACTTCGAATTGCTGCACGCCCTTAAAAAGCAGATAGATCAACTCCGTTTTAAGCCGGCCGTACGGGTTATTATCATCACGGCTGCCGGCGAAAAAGCGTTTTGCGCCGGGGCGGACCTGAAAGAGCGGGCGACCCTGACGCCGATCCAGGTAAAAGAGTACATCTTTACTATCCGGGACCTGTTCGCCACGATCGAAAACCTCAACAAGCCTGTTATTGCGGCCGTAAATGGAATCGCTCTCGGTGGTGGTACCGAACTGGCCCTGGCCAGCGATATCCGCATTGCCTCGACGAGCGCTTCACTGGGGCTCACCGAAACCCGCCTGGCGATCATTCCGGGTGCCGGCGGTACCCAGCGGTTGCCCCGGCTGGTAGGTAAAGGCAAAGCCAAAGAGCTTATTTTTACCGGCCGACGGGTAGCTGCGGTCGAAGCACTGGATATCGGCCTGGTCAACAGCATCTGTGAGCCGGAGGCTCTGCTCGATGAATGTCATAAGATGGCCGCCATGATCTGCGAGACCGGCCCCGTGGCCATCGAACAGGCCAAGTATGCGATCAACTACGGTCTGGAGACAGACCTCAATACCGGCATGGCCATAGAATCCAATGCCTACTGGGTCTGCATCCCGACCCAGGACCGTCTGGAGGGTCTGGCGGCGTTCAAAGAAAAACGTAAACCCGTATTTAAAGGTGAATAAATAGATCCATAAAAGAATTGACGTAAAAGAGGAGGATACCATGACCGAATATGATTATTGGAAAATTTTCCCACGCATGCCCCGCAAGGTAACGATCGGTGACATTACCGTAAGAGATGGTTTTCAACACCTGGAAAAATTCATTTCCACGGAAGCCAAAAAATTCTACCTGGAGGAACTGATTTTTGCCGGTTGCCGCAATATCGAGGTTACCAACCTCGGCAATCCCTATCTCATGCCCCAGTTCCGTGACGCCGAAGAGCTATTGACCCATCTGCGCAGTGATCGTTTCAAATCCAAGTGCCAGCGCCGGGGCATCAATTACGATGACATTGTGTTAACCGCCATTACGATCCGGGAGTCCGCGGTGGATCGGGCCATCGATCTGAAACAGCGGGGTATCGGCCCGGACCGGATCCTCATGATGGTGAGTACGGAAGAAGAGCACCACTTCGCCAACTCCGGCACAACCCTGCCGGATTACTGGGCCGAAGCGGAGCGGAGCATCAAAAAGTGCAACGATGCCGGCATCATGATGTGCGGTACCGTGAGCACCATCTGGGGCAGCCCCATCGGCGGTGCCACCGACATGAAGGACGCGGTTGAATTTTCCAAACGCTGGTTGGAAATCGGCGCGCACGACATCGAACATGCCGACCATGACGGCAGTGCCTCGTCCCCTGATGTGTATCGTTATTTCTCCATGATTCTCGATGAAATGCCCAATACGGACTTGCACATCGCCCATTTCCATGAAACAAAAAGAGTGGCCTCAGCTTCGATTCTCGCAACTCTGCAGGCCGGTATCACCAATTTCGAAGCCACTCTGGGCGGTCTGGGCGGCCAGCCGGCCAACTTCCTGGACGACTGCCCCGTCAAGGGTACCGGTGATTACTATTATGACGATCCCCGGTATGTGGGTTTGACCTGTATAGAAGATCTGTTGGTCCAAGTCGACGAAATGGGCATTGAACACGGCTACGATGTGGACCGCATGCTCTGGTTGGGGCGCGCCCTGGAGAAAACGACCGGGCAGAGGCTGCGGTCGGAGGCGACCATTAACGGCCGGACTTTGAAAGAAGGGCACATGAAGTACGCCCGACCGGGGCTCCAGAAAAGAAAGGAAAAACTGGGCGAAACCCCGGACCAGCAATGGCCGTCCGGCTGGGCCCCGGAGGCAAATCTGCCTGCGCAGTATCGGGCTTAGTTCAGGCGCCGGGCCAACTGGAATATTAACAGGACGATGACGCAGGAGTCTCAAATGGAGAAAAACAGCGAGAAACCACATATCAACGTTGACTTTTTCGAAGATCTCACCGGGGATATCGATGCCCCGGATGATGAGGGCGTCGAGGCCCTGGGCCAGAAAATTAGGGCGCTGCGCAAAGATAAAGGCATGACCCTGGATGCCATGTCGAAAATGACCGGGTTTGAGGTCGAAATGCTGGCGCAGATCGAGAAAAATGAGATCCAGCCGCAGCTGGGAATCGTTATCAAATTGTCCAAGGCCCTGGACAGTGCCCTGGGGCGTCTGGTGTCCGGGCAAGGGGATCGTTTGTACTCGATCACTCGTAAAAATGAGCGCAAGGCCACCGTACGTTCCACTTCATCCAAATCCGGCGGGCAGAAGCTCTACACCTATAAAAGCCTGGCGCCCGAAGTGAAAGGCCGTCACATGGAGGCCCTCGTTGTCCAATTGGAGGAATCTCCTGACCAGGAGGCATCGGTTCACGAAGGTGAGGAGTTTATTTTCGTGCTGGATGGCGTGGTCCTGCTGAAGATCGGCGAGGAGTCCTTCGAACTCGACCCCGGGGACAGTGCGTATTACCTTTCCACGACGCCGCATGTCCTGTCGGCCAAGGGCGGCAAAGCGACCATCGTGGCAGTCGTTTATGACAGATAGCGTGCCTTAGGGTAGTTGCCAGGCCTGCTTTTATACATGCACATCCGAGCACAGCGAAGCCCACCCAATGTTTGTAAGCTTAGCTTCCGGGGCCGGATTCTTCACTGCGTCGCCTTTTGCACGATGGTCCTCTCGGCAGATATCTAATCTTCCACCAGCGTAAACTTCCACGCACAAAACCACTCATCGGGATGCTCATCCGGGGGGCATCCTACGCACTCGGTCCTGATGCGGGCATCGATGGCCGTGGCAAAAGTGGGGTATTCAACCAGTCCGGCCGACTTGCAGGGGTAGTCCCGCAACCCCTTGCGCTGGCGGGCGGCCTGTACACGGCAATTGTTCATATAGAAAACAAAGGTGTGGGTGTCGGTTTGCTCGATGGATTGCTCGTTGATCTGGGCATACATCCGCAAAGCCAGGGCTTTTTTGAGTGCATCCAGGCCGCCCGCCTCAGGCAGGTCCAATAGTTCCTTGATCCGGGCAGCTTCAAATGGTGAGTAACGTGACCAGCAGGTATCGTTACATCGTTTGGCGTCGTTCATGCCGCGTTTTTTTTCGATAGCTTGGAACCAGATACCGTCATTGGCCAGCCAGTTGATGGCCAGGCTTTTGACGAGACGGATAGCGGTTTCGCGATCCAAGGATTATAGGAAGGCAGGTCGCCCAGCGTCAACCTCAAAACCCAGGGTTTTACCGAGTCGTGTGATCTGGTTGCCGAAACTGGCTTCCCAGACTTCCGCTTCTATTTCCATTGCTTTTTCCATGCCGAACTGGTGCTCAGCCTGGGCCAACCACTGTCCATAGTGGACCACGGTGCGCCGGAAGGCATCGAGGGTAAATTGCGGGAGCTGCTGTTGTTCCATCTGTTCGGCTCCGCTTAAATCAAGTTGCATACCAGGCTCCTCTCACCGTTGAGAACGGTTTACAATGACTTTCAAGTTAAAAGGTTCGGCAGGAAACAGAGCTTTACATACTGGAAAGGTGGCCAGGGGTCAACTGGTGAACTTAGGGCCGCAGCTGGTTGACTCTCGGTGGGTAGTGTACTACATCAAGTCAGCCTCAGTGAGTATGGGCTGCAGGGAGAAAGTGCAGATGGCCAGCCGAAAGACAACCACCAAACCGTTTGTTCTCGGCGTTACCGGGGGCATTGCCAGCGGCAAATCAACCGTATCCGCCATGCTGGTTGAACGGGGGGCCCCGCTCATCGATTTTGACGTATTGGCCCGCCTGGTTGTCGAACCGGGCCGTCCGGCCCTGAAAGCCATTGTTGCACATTTCGGAAAAGAGGTCCTGCACGGGAACGGAACCCTGGACCGCGAAAAAATGTCGGATCTGGTGTTCAACAACCCCGACCAGCGGCGCAAACTGGAAGCGTTTACCCATGCCCCTATTTATGCGGAATACGGCCGCCAGGTAAAGCGTCTGGCCATCGAACACCCAGGGGCCATCATCCAGGCGGGCGTCCCCCTGCTCATGGAGATGAACCTGCAGACCCTGTTTACGAAAGTGTTACTCGTATATGCCGGTCCGGCCCAGCAGGTGGCCCGCCTGAAGGCCCGCGATGGGATCAGCAACACCACTGCTTTGAAAATTCTCGCATCACAGCTGCCCATCGACGAAAAAGTGAGTCGTGCGGACTATGTCATCGATAACAGTGGTACCGAGGCTGAAACCCGGCTCCAGGTGAAAGCGCTCTGGCATAAGCTCCAACAGCAAACCGCCCATTATCCTGCCTAGGGTGAGTTGACACATCCAATCCCGGCCTTATTATTTTCCCCAGTTCTATGAAGATTCAGGCGTGTAATTCCCTGAATTCAGGACTCTATTATAATAGATACGCATACCACATGTTGTGGTTCTATTGGTGTTGACATACCAGATGTAATGTTTTATTTATATGAGATAGGTAGCGGCGGCCCAATTGGGTGCTACCCATCCATTAGACATACAGACAACGATACGGAGGTTTCCCAATGAGCGGAAACGTTCATTTTTCCAGTCGGAAGGAGATAGCACGCCGGCTGGGTCTATATATATTGCTGATTACCCTGGCAGTTGTATTGCTGGCACCGGGTCAAAGCACCGGTGTTTACGACAGGGCCATGCACGGCCGACTGTCCGATTTGAATCTCGCAGTTTCACACCGGGTTGGACCCGTTGAAAAACAAAGTGCCCAGGCGGTGACAGAAGCCGCATCCATCCCGGCCGGCAGGAAGGCGAAGAGTTCCAATCTGCGGGTGAAAACCGGCTACCATGCGATCATCAAGCAGGCCGGCCGGCAGCATGGCGTGGAAACCGCTTTAATCCAGGCGATTATTATGGCCGAGTCCAGTTATAACCCACGGGCGGTGTCTAAACGGGGCGCCGCTGGGCTCATGCAGCTGATGCCGGCGACAGCCGATTCCATGGGTGTCAAGGACCGGTTTGATCCGGTCCATAACATCGACGGCGGTGTCCGGTATTTTAAACGCATGCTGGTACGTTTCGACGGTGATACCCGCCTGGCCTTGGCCGCCTACAATGCCGGGGCCCGCAAGGTAAGACAGTATAACGGCATTCCCCCCTTTAAAGCGACCCGTTCTTACATTGCCAGGGTTTTTCAGTACTACGAACGGTATAAGGATCTGGCCAGCAGTAATTCATCCGATCGCGTTTAACCTGCTATTGCGCAAACGAATCTCGACAGTCGGCTGGAAAACGTATACCATCGCGGCAGGAGGATTTTAGACGTGACGGAAGCCTTTACCTGCCAATGCCTGTCGGACACCCTGGAGGGCCTTTGCGACGGCCTATCGCATTTTTCCCATCCCAGCCGCGCGGCGGTTATCTATACCATCCGGCCCAAAGACCCGATCCGGGTCTATGACCCCCAGAACCTGCTGGTGGGGCATGAACTTCGTTTCCAGGAACTATATCTGGACTCTCAGACGTGGCGAACCGACGCGCCCGATGTCAAGCAGCTGCAGGAACACGGCCACATCAACCCGGAAAAGAATATCGGTCTGGCGGGGCTCATCAGTTTTGGGGGCCGCTCCCGATCGCTATTTTACCAGATGTGGTTCACGGAACATCACCCGGACATGTGCAGTGTGGTCCCCGTCGAGCGGTGGCTGGAGCACGCCGCCTATCGATTGAGCCATGACCTGGGCAGTGCCTCCGAGTGGTACACGGCCATTTCAGGCAGTTTCCTGCGCGAATATGCCACCCACGCCGTCCGCGATTGTATCGTCGATGAAATGAACCGCGTGTTGGGTTGGGATACCCATGTGCGGGTCTACCCGATCCTGGACGCGATCCTGGGCATCTCGCGCACGCGCGAAGAGGGCTCCTGGGCCCGCGGCCAGTTGATGTTCGTAGAAGCGGCGGCTATTGGTCATCTGGACCTGGTGGCCGAGTTCCCCGAGGATGAAAGGCCGGCTTTGGTTAATTTCAAGCACGTGCGCAAGCTCCTGCAGGCTGTAGAAAACTCGCCGCGCAGACTGGTATCGGAGGGCCGCGCGATTGTCGGGATTGCCAACGGAGAGCTTCCCGATTTCAGTATCGTGGCTGATTTTCGAGGCGGGCACGGGTTTTTAAAACTCAATGGCGAGGCGGTCTGCAGCTTCTTTGACGGAAATTTCAAATCGACCATTCGCCGGGCCAAGCTGGTCCAGGTGGAGGAGCTTCTACTGGAGTCCGAACTCGATCCGGATGCAAGCGGCGAGCTATTCCGGATTATTTCCGATCTCGTGCATTCGGCCGAGACCCACAAGCACGGCACCACCCTGGTCATCGACCTGAATGCAGAACCGGTCGAAATTTCCGGGCAGGGACTGCAGGTCCCCCTGGACCTGCGCGATCCGGAATCGCTGTCCCTGGCCAAATCACTGGCGCACGTGGATGGCGCGCTGCACCTGGGCGCAGATTTCAGACTGCATGGATTCGCCTGTCTGCTGGATGGCCGCTCGATTGTCGGCGAGGATCGCGCCCGGGGTGCCCGGTTCAATTCAGCCCTGCGTTTTACGGCCGGTAATCCCGGACTGGTGGTCGTGGTGGTATCGGCCGACCGACCGATATCGGTTATTATGGAAGGGGTTGAGCTGAGCGCGCAGTGTGCCCTGGAAACACCGCCAACCTGTCTGGCGACACCGCCTACTATGGAAGCGTGGATTCACCAACAACTATAGATAGTCAATCCACTTCAGACAAACACTATTTCCACCCGCCCTATCCCAGATCATATCGCCTTTTTTCAAGGCATGTGTCAGCGTATCTACGATTTCCTCAGGCGGGTTTTTCACATGGTCGGCCAATGTGGCGGCCAGTTGCGCGAGACGTTCCGCCTCCGGGCGCGTTGCCGCTTCCGACAACAAGCTGCCGTACTGTTCTATGAGGTCGCCCATCATTAAATCGTAAACCAGGACGGTTCGCTTCAGGTTCACCACCTGGTCGATTTCATCCGGCTCGGCCGCGCCCCGTTCCATCCGTTCGGCGACATCTCCCAAGCACAGGTCAAAACGCCGCATCCACCCGGCCGCGATATCGTCCAAAACGTCAGGCCGAATGCCGCGGTTCTCCACGATGGCACGGTTGGCGTGATAGTGGCGCCAGTCGTCGGTGGTAATTCGAATCTCATAGTCTTCACTGCGATCGCGGACTTCAGTGCCGGGGAAGGGGGCCAGCAGGTGGAATCCATAGGCAACCCCCAATTTCTCCAACTGCTCACCGAAGGCCAGGGTCTGGGCAAGTGTTTCTTCGGTTTCGCCGGGCAGGCCAAGGATAAAAGAGGCGTGCGGCTGCAAGCCGGCCCGGGTGCAGAGCTTGACGGCTTCAACTACCTGATCCCGGGTTATCCCCTTGCGGACGGTTTTCAGGATTGTCGGGCTGCCGGATTCAATGCCGAAGCTGACGGCGGTGCACCCGGCGGCCTTCATTTTTTCTAGAACGTCCAAGGACACCGTGTCGACCCTGGCAAATGAAGTCCACTTGATATTTAAGCCCCGGTTGACGATCTCAGCGCATACGGCCCGGCGATGGCCGGCGTTGGCGGTAAAGAGGTCGTCGGCCAGGTTGATCTGCTCGAAACCATACGCGGCCAGGATTTTCATTTCATCCACCACTTTTACCGGGTCGCGATAGCGGACCTTGGCGCCAACCATTTTCCGGCCGACACAGAAGATGCATTTAAACGGGCAGCCGCGGCTGGTGGTCATGCTGATGGAAAGGTTCAAGGCACGGTAACGGCCTATCGGCAGCAAGTGACGGGCCGGCAAGGGTAGCCGGTCAACATCGATCCCGGGTGGTTTGTGGCCGGTGTGAACAATCTTTTGACCGTCGCGATAGACAAGACCCGGGATGGCGTCCCAGGCCTGCAATTGTTCGATGGCTTGCACCAGGTCCACCACGGTTTCTTCACCCTCGCCCAGAATAATTGCATCCAGTTCGGAATTTTCCGCAAGAGTATCCTTGGCCCGAAAAGTAACGTGGGGGCCGCCCATGACAGTTATGATCGCCGGATCGATGGTCTTGGCGTCGCGTACTACTTCCATAGCCGTTTCAAACGTCATGGTCACCGATGTAAGGCCCACAACAGTCGGTTTGAAGGATTGGATTTCACTGGCCAGGATGTCGCGACCGTAAGGGAACACGACATAGTCAAGGATTTTGACGGTGACACCTGCCGCTTCAAGCACCGCGGCAATAAATGCCAGGCCCAGTGGGGGAGAAGGGGTCTCATCGATGGGATAGAAAGGGTTTACCAGTAGTACACGCATAATAAAAAAGGGGCCCGGATGTTACTCCGGGCCCCTATCGTCCTTACATAATCAGGCCATTAGAACAGGCCGGTTACCTTACCGTCAACCGGATCCACGTCAACGCGGCGGTAGGCCGGGTTGGAGCCGGTACCCGGCATCAGGCTGATGACACCTGCGCAGGGGCAGAGGAACTTGGCACCGGAATAGATCAGCACGTCACGGATGGGCAGCGTCCAGCCCTTGGGCGCCCCTTTGACGGTCTTATCGGCGCTGAGGCTCTCATGCGTCTTGACCATCATGGTGGCGAAGTCGGCGTACTTGGGATCGTTTTCCAGCATTTGGGCTTTGGCGTTGGCTTCGGGAGCCCAATCCACGCCGTCGGCACCGTAAACTTCCTTGGCGATGAGGTCCACGCGGTCGCGCAGCTTCATCTCCAGCGGGTAGAGGAATTTGAAATCGTTTTCCTCTTCACAGGCGTCGATGACGGCATCGGCAAATTCAAGGGCGCCTTCTCCGCCCAGCTCCCAGTGCTTGGACTCGGCGCAGCGTGCGCCGGCGGCCTCGGCAATCTTGCGTATGACGGCGCACTCGGCGTCGGTGTCGGTGTAGAAGCGGTTGATGCAGACCACCGGGTTGATGCCGGCTTTACGGATGGTGTTGATATGATGCACCATGTTCGCACAGCCTTTTTCCACCCACTCCAGGTTCTCCTTGGTGTACTCATCCGGCAGGGCTTTGCCGGTTACAACCGTGGGGCCGCCGCCGTGCATTTTCAGGGCGCGGATTGTGGTGGTCAGAACCGAGACGTGTGGCTTGAGGCCGGAGAAGCGGCTCTTCACGTTCCAGAACTTCTCGAAGCCGATGTCGGCGCCGAACCCGGACTCGGTGACATGGTAGTCGAAGAGCTTCAGGCCGACGCGGTCGGCGATGATGGAACTTTGACCCACGGCGATGTTGGCGAACGGTCCGGCGTGCACCAGGCAGGGGTTGTACTCGGCGGTGCACATCATGGTCGGGTTGATGGTGTTGCGCATGAAGGCCGTCATGGCGTTACCGACTTCCAGGTCGCCGGTGGTGACCGGGTTGCCGGATTTGTCGAAAGCCACGGTGATGTTGTTGAGGCGCTCTTTCAGGTCGGCCAGGTCGCGGATTACCGACAGGATGGCCATACACTCGGACCCCACCGCGATGCCGAACTTGGACTGCATGGTGAAGCCGTCGAAACGGCCGCCGATACCGATGATGATGTTGCGCAGGGACTGGGCGCAGAAGTCGATGATCCATCCCAGCTCAACGCGGGTGGGATCGATGTCGAGGCGCGGCATGCCGGTGAGGCGTGCCAGCTGCTCGTCATTGTAGTTGCGCTCGTGCTGCATGCGCGAGGTCATTGCCACCATGGCCAGGTTATGAGCATTCATGATGTCGTTGATGTCGCCGGTGAGTCCCAGGGAAAACTCGGTCATGGGAATCAGCAGGGAATTGCCGCCGCCGGCCGCCGTACCCTTAACATTCATGGTGGGGCCGCCGGAGGGTTGCCGCAGGGCACCGCCGACGTTCTTGCCGCGTTTGCCAAGACCTTCCATCAGACCACAGGAGGTGGTGCTTTTGCCTTCACCCAGTGGGGTAGGGGTGATGGCGGTGACTTCAATGTACTTGCCGTCGGGTTTGTCTTTAAGGCGATCGATGATCTTGAGAAAATCCAGTTTGGCCAACCGGCCCACAGGGAGCACTTCCCCTGCGGCCAGGCCCAGTTTTTCGCCCCATTCTTCCGGGGTCGGCATGTTCTTTTCGGCAGCTTCGGAAATCTGCCAGTCCGCCATTTCGACTGCATTGTAAGGCATCTGCGGTCCTCCTTTGGATTGAAGTTTAAACCTATGTTACCTGTCTATTTGAGACGGCGGTAAGCCGCCCTTAATTCGGTGCCGGCTGAAACCGGCCGGGTTTAAACGAATTAGGTCCGATCATTTCGGCTCATCGGTCGAATAGCGACGACCCAGTTTCGAGTTTGGTGACGCGTTTGAAGTGGAGTGTTGCGCTGCTTGGCATTGCGACCGGCGGCCAGGATAGACGGCGGATTCTGCCATTTGCCGCTTGTCCTGCCGATGCCCGACGATGAGCCGGGGAAGCAAACACAACAGAACGATCTCCTACCATGGAAGCCGTAATTTGGCAAGCCATATGTGCCATTTACCTGATGAAAACCGTTCATGTCCCGGGCTGTTTTTCTGGGTTGCCAAATCGATCTTCAGGCCTATCCGCGACCGGTCGGGAAAACCACTCCGGGCATTGACTTTCCATGCCCTGGTTGTTACGTTTAGGGGCTATGGAACTAGGTAATGTTGTTGAATATATTGATCAGCAAAAAATATTGTGTGCGGTTGTACTGGATATCAAAAATGAGCGGCTGAGACTACTGAACGAGGCCAACCGGGAGATCAACCTGTCGGCCGGCAGGATCTCCCATACCTCCGATACCCGTCTGGATCTCGCGTCCGGACGGACGGAGGTGGTGGATAATCTCAGAGAAATCGCCCGCCGTCGCAGCAATCTGATCAAGAATATCGATATCGAGGAACTTTGGGATGTGCTCAACGAGGAACAGGAGTGGATCGACCTGAGCACGATGACCTCCTTTTGTTTCCCTGACAATCCGGCCAGTGACGAGGAGTCAGCCGTCGTCCGGGCCTTTTTCAGCAACCGGCTCTATTTCAAGTTCAACCAGGACCGTTTCTTCCCGCACACCCTGGCCCAGGTTGAACTGAAAATTGCCCGCCTAAAGGAGGAGCAGCGTCGGGAGCGAATCATTGCCAGCGGGGGCAGGTGGTTGCGTGCTCTGGCAACCGACGGCAGCCGGACTCCGCCGGATATATCACCGGCCGGCCGTGCTGAAATCCTGGCAGTACTCAAAGATGAGTATCTGTACGGTAAACACGGTTCTGCCCATGCGCTTGCCAAACCATTAATGCACAAAGCCGGTATCACCAGAGTCGAAGCACTTTTTCCCATCCTCGTAAAAACCGGCATCTTTGAACCCAACGAAAATATTGATCTCCTGCGCCTGGGCGTGCCGGTTGATTTTTCGCCACCGGTTCTGGATCGTTGTCGTGAGCTGGTCGAACACCCTGGTAGACTGGTGGCCGAGCCGGAGCGCAAGGACCTGACCATGCTCTCGATCATGACGATCGATGGCCAGGCAACCCAGGACTTCGATGATGCCATCAGTCTCGAAATCCGGGAGGATCACCTCCGTTTGGGGGTCCATATTGCCGATGTGGGCTACTATGTAAAGAAAGATGACCCGGTGGACCGGGCCGCCCTGGAACGGGGCAGTTCGATCTACATGCCCGACCGCAAGATTTCCATGCTGCCCTCCGTTCTGGCAGAAGACCTATGCAGCCTGAAGGCCGGGGAGTACCGGCCGGCGATCAGTATTTTGATTAAATTGAGCAGGACCTACGAAATCAAGGGCTACGAAATCCTGCCGAGCTGGATCCGGGTGATGCACCAGCTGTCTTACTATGACGTGAACCTCATGGCTGCAGATAACCGTGACATCGTCACCCTGCGAAACATTGCCGAGCAGTTCCGCCGGGATCGCCTGAACGGGGGCGCCGTGCAGATATCGCTCCCGGACGTGAACGTGTGGCTGAATGGTCCGGACGACATTGCCGTCAACCGGATTAACCGGGAGAGCCCCGGACGTATGCTGGTTTCGGAGATCATGATCATGGCCAACTGGGTGATGGCGGGATTTCTCGCTGCTTGGCAGCTGCCCGCCATTTTCAGGACCCAGGCCGATCCCCGGGAGCGGCTTTTCAAGGGTGAAGGGGGTACCCTTTTTCAAAACTGGATGCAGCGCCGGCACCTCAGTCGCTTTGTTCTCGACCATAAGCCCGGGAAACATTCCGGATTGGGGCTGGATCGCTATACCACGGCGACTTCGCCCATTCGCAAGTATTTCGATCTCATCACCCAGCGGCAAATCAGAGCGGCCCTGGATCTGGAGTCGCCCTATACTATTACAGAGATGGATACCCTCATTCAGCAGCTAGAAGTTCCCATGCAAGAGGTGTCCCTTATCCAGCGCAACCGGAACAGGTACTGGCTGCTGAAATTTCTGGAAGGTCGCATTGGTTGCAAGGAAGAAGCTATCGTACTGGGCAAGCGCCGTCGCAGCTATCAGATCCTGTTAAAAGAATACCTGCTCGAATGTGAGCTGGCCCTTTCCAGCGGCATCGAATGTGAACCGGAAGATCTGATCAGCGTCACCATTCAGCATGCCAATGCCCGGAGAGATATGCTGTCTGTCTTTATGGGGTAGTATTCATCCGGCGGGATGATAGAGGCTATCTCAAAAATGTCTTTTGGCTCAATCTCTGCGTTGGGCGCTCGGTTCCAGTCCTGGATATACTTGAGTATTCACCACGATGGGCATTGGCTTCGCTGGCACCTCCGGGTGGCTCCTCACGGCCGCCCTGACCTTGAACCAAAAGCCTATTTTTTAAATCGCCTCTAAAAAAAAGCAGGCTGCTCCAGAAACTGGACCCAGCCTGCTTTTTGAATTTTTAAACTGTATACAGCTTGCCTTTACTGAAGGTTTTTCCCCGGTTTGAAAGTAACCACATTCCGGCCCTTGATCTTCATCTTCTCACCAGTCTGGGGGTTTCTGCCCATACGGGTTTTACGATAAACGGTCTTGAAGGTACCAAACCCAACCAGGGTTACCTTACTGTTACGCTTTTTGAGACCTTTGGAAACATTGGTCAGAAAAGATTCAAGCGCTTTGCCAGCGGTAACCTTCGTGGTACCGGCATCCTTAGCCATTTTCTCAATCAATTCTGCTTTAGTCATTTGCCCTCCTCCTGATGGTTGTGATGAATATCCAGCAAGATTAACCTGTATGTTAGATCGTTACAAAAAACAAATTATAAAGTCAACGCTAAATACCATATGATAAGGAAAAAATGGACATGCCGGTCATAACATCTCGACTGACAGGGGTTGCGGATGGGGCGACGGACCCCGAAAGCGATCCGGCCCGTGACGGCAGTCCGAGGTTTCGATCGTTCGACGGCGGTCCCTGGTGGCTGATCAGATCCCGGCGGGGGGGCTGTGCCCGGCCGGTGGGTTTTACGCAGATAACCATAACCAGCCTCTGTCCGTCCCGCTGTTGCGGGGCAGGTAAAAGGAAGCACCAATGTGCGTCAGGGGGTATATATGCCTGTTTTACGGGGTTCGACCGGCGTCTCTTGGTCGGGCTCCGGCGGTGCAGATTTTTTACTCGCTGGCGAAAGGGTCTGGCAGTTGCCGGCAAATACAACCCCTTCCTGTACTACCACGGTTGGTGCCTGGATATTGCCGAACACCCGGCCGGGAACATTGATGTCGATTTTACGATCAGCCGTAATGTCTCCACGGACTTCACCGCTGATGATAATGCTATCGACATGTATATTTGATTCCAGGCGGGCCGTTTCACCTATCACGAGGGTCCCCTTGGGGGCTTCGATGCGGCCCTTGAAGAGCCCATCGATTCTGATGGCGCCTTGAAATCTCAGTACGCCGTCAAACACGGTATTCTTACCCAGAAAGGTGACGATTTTGTTTTGGTTTTTCATGGGGGCTGTATAGCGCATTGCTGCCTGCAATGCAAGCCACAGGCGGTGCACTTCCCTTGTAGGGGTTCCGGTAAAGGGCCTATCGACAGTGAGTCCAGGGGCGCCGCACCTGGTCTCGGAGGTGATGCCATCCGGTCGTTCCCGGTTGGGGGGCGGCTTGTTCAGGCCCAATCATCCGGCAGGGGTCGATTGCTGCGCAGGATTGCGAGGATCTCGGTCCGATAGTTCTCCAACTTATGTATGTGAAAACTGCAGGCCCCGGCCCCGGCATGACCGCCGCCTTCAAACCGGGCAAACATCTGGCCCAGGTTGACCCGGCACTGACGGTTGAAGATACTGTGCCCGGCACTGATGATGACTTTTTCCCGGTCGTGGTCGTCGTAGCGTATCTTGACGCTGACTACCGCCTGGGGAAAGAGCGAGTAAACCATAAAGCGGTTGCCGGACGGTGCCGGGTTGAAGGATCGCAGATCGGTCACGGCGACCTCCCCATCCACCGCTGTATGTTCCAGCAGGACCGCTCTGAACCGGCTGTTCTGGTCCGTGGCTTCACGGCAGCGGGCTTGCACCACGGCTGCTTCCATCACTGCTTCAATCGGCTTTTTGCCCAGCAGATCGACCAGGGTGCTCCAGTAGGCCGGCCCGTTGGGATCTTGGCCGTTTATGGTCATTGAGAGCAGGATCTAGGGGTGCTTCTCAGGTCTGAGAACTTCATCCAGGCTTAGATCGGCAGAATCGATTTTGTCCGTGGCCGCCACCAGTTCGGTATAATTGCCGGTCAACCGGCTATGGTAATAGTTATGGATCACCCCGGCGGCCGAGGGGGCAATTTCGAAAGCACCCTCAAAAGGCACACCGGGCAGGTTGGAATAGTGGTGGTCAAACCATAATCCGCAAGCCGGGTGATACGGCAGGTTTGCCAGGATTTCATCCGGTGCTATGTTTACCAGCCCTTTCTGTATGTCGCCTGGTTCTATCCATCGGATCGGAGCACTGATGTCCAGGACATCTTTGAGAAGCACCGCACAGACGATGCCGTCGAAATCGGGCCGGGTAACGATACGCATGACAGCGGACTCCTTAGTTGTTAGCGCTTAAATTCATTCCAGTTCCTGCCGGTTTGCAAGCAACGTAGTGCAAAACACCGGATTTTTCAAGAATAACCAGAGCTTGAAGATCTTATTCTCCTTAGCGGCAGGTGGTATTTGCAAGATAGGCGGCCCTCAGAGGCGGCTGGGGTTGGCGCTGCCCGGAGCCGAGCGGCAATGGTACAATATTTATATAAAGTTTTTCTGAAAATGACCGATGAAATAATTGATTCGGTGCCTATCAGGGCCCCCGGGCGGATAGGATCGGGTCCGCAAACGCCTGTTGAAAAATAATCACAATAAGCGCTGCAACGGAGACAACCAGTCGTGGAAACACAAAGCGAACAGGAAAAGATGGATCATTTGATGGCCGAACTCCAGGGTGAGGCGGCTGCGGGGACAGCCGAATCGGCCGAACCCGAGCCCGACCCAGGGAATTCCGGCGATGCGGGTGAAGATCTAAGCGAGCAGGATAAAATGGATCAGCTGATGGCTGAGCTGCAGGGTGAGGCCGGCCCGGGTACGGATGGTGAATCCCAAGCAACAGCAGACCCGTCCGAAGCAGAAGCGGACGAGGATCTTAGTGAACAGGAAAAGATGGATCGCCTGATGGCTGAATTGCAGAGCGGCGAGACCGGCGAGCAGACCACGTCTGCGGAGACCGACGAGGCGGAAGCTGACCAGCCGGGAGAAGAACCCGGTGAACAGGAACAAATGGACCGGCTGATGACGGAGTTGCAAGGTGGCGGCAACGGTGGAAAGCCGGAGCCGTCCGAGGCAACGGATTCTGCCGAACATGAGAACCCGGAAGAAGATCTTAGCGACCAGGAAAAAATGGACCGCCTGATGGCGGAATTGCAAGGTGAGGCCGGTGGGCAGAATTCGCCGGATGACAGCGCGGAAGGGAACCAAGATGATGAAACCAGCCTGAGCGATACCAGCGATGACGATTTCCAGTCCCTGGATGAAGAAGAGACGGAACTGGATGGATACGGCGGAGATACGGAACGGGATGGATACGGTGAAGAAACCGATACCTTTGACGCCCTGGATGACGATGAAGAAGACCTGGCCGGTTACGACCATGAAGATGAGGGCTCAGCCGCCGATGATGGCATGACCGCCGAAGAGGTCGCTGATGACGCCGCCGACCCGGAACCTGAGTTGAAGCGGAAACCGGTTGCCCGGGAGCGCAAGTCACTGTTCAACCTCGCGGAAGAGCGCGTCTCCGCTCTGCCCGAGAGCTCCCGGCGGGGACCCTGGCCACGGATCCTCCAGGTCTCGGCAGGCATTACCATACTACTAGCGGCCTTGTTTGCCGGATTTACAGTATATAAGAATCGGGGGGGCGTGACCGCCGACAAACCGGTGGCCTTTTCGGAAGAATCCCAGTCGCAGGCGGCCGCTGCGCCGGATTTGCAGGCGCAGCCGAAAGCGCACGGCGAGCAGGCTGGAATGGATACCCGGCCGATCCCGGCCGAGGATTCGGCGGATGCCATAATCAAGGACAGGTTTGCGACGATCGATGCCCTGCGTCAATCCCTGCAGATAAAACAGTCTGAAATCGTCAAGTTGAAGCAGGATTATGAATCCGGGATTGAACAGTCCCTGGAGGTGATCGCGGGACTGGCGGCCGAAAACCGGATCAAAGAACTCAAGGACGCTCTGGCTGTCCGGCGCATCGCGTTTGAACTACAGACCGCGCAGCGGCGCAAGGCCTATATTCTTAAGCTGGAAGGTCCCGATAACCGTCTCCTGTCCGGGAGTGAAGCCCTTCTATATATTAAACGGTTGACCGAAATTGACCTGGCGGTGGCGCCCTTTGTCGGGGGGCTGGGAGCCGGACGGCTCCTTAAGCGCATCGATGCTGAAATTGACCGCCACCAGTTGACCAGCGACAAACTGCAGGTGACCGCCGGTGACGCCGGTGTGCCCGGCCTGGAATCCCTGTGGCAGGCTGCCCTGCGGAAAAACCTGCCAAACAAGGCCGGCAGAGGGGCAACCGGCAGTAACCCGGCTGAGAGCACCCCGCCGGTTGAAGAAGTAAAATTGAGCAACAGCAAAATCTGGGGGCAAATTTGCAACGGACAGCCGGACAACAAATACCGGCTCACGGAACTTACCACGGAAGCCGCCGCCTGCCTGGCCAAATGGAAGGGCAAAGAATTGTTTCTAAATCGCCTGACCACGCTGACTTCCCGACAGGCCCGGGCGCTTGCTGAATGGAAAGGGGAATGGATCGGCCTAAACGGGTTGAGCGAGATGGACCGGGCCACCGCCCGGGCCCTGTTTAAATGGCGGGGGAAGCGTCTGTCCCTGAACGGATTTACCGAATTTCCGCCCGGCATTGCCAGGTACCTGGCGAAGTGGAAGGGCAAGCAACTCGAACTGATGGGGCTGGAGCTGCTTTCGCACAAAACCGCCGTCTACTTTATGGAGTGGAAAAATGCCGGTGGGCAGCTGTATATCCCGAATAAATTTTATCGCAGGAAGTGATACAATATGAAAAAAAGCCTATTTGGTTATGCCGCCGTGACGATTGTTTCTGTATTCCTGGGTACCTCCGCACTCGGTGCGGTCAATGTCGCCAAGCTGGATCTCTTGCAGCAGCGGATTAACGAGATTCAAGCGCTGCAAACCCGAATGGATGATATTCGCAGCCAGGCCGTTGCCCTCCAGGGCGCGCTGCAAGGCAAGGCTGACGCCTATTCAAAGGAGATTCAAAAGGAGCAGGCAGACCGCGATCTAAAGAATTACCAGCAGGCTATCAAGGTGTATCGGGTGCGCTATAACCTGAAACTTATGCAGCAGATAACTGCGTACCTGGCCGCCGTTTCAGAACGGATCACCTTTTTCCAGGAGGGCCGCGAACAGGTTGATTTTCTTTTTCAGCAGGCCCAGGATGATCTGAAAATGGTCCAGACCCTGAGTGATATGGAAATCACCGGCTTCATCGATCGGATGGACCAGGTCCTGGCCAAGTATGAAAAGGCCGTCAACAGCAGGTTGTTCGATATCGAGAACATACAGCAGGCTGAGTTGGAAGCCCTCTGGCATTCCATCAGCAACAGCAAGTAATCCCCCCGGTTCGGCCGCTGTTGCGGCCGGCCCGGTGGCCGTGAATCGGGGTCAGTGTGCCCCCTTCCAAATGATGACCCGCCGCTCGTAATCGATTTCATAGCGAACCTTCATTAAAAAATCCATGCCCAGCAGACCATCATAGTCCCGATGGTAGCGGCCCGGGCTCATGAGAGCGATTTGGACATTCTTTAAACTGTAAGGGCCCACAATGATGGCTTTCGCCCGCACCGAGCTGGCATATTTGCTCCCGGCGATACCGGCGGCGCGCACCCGACCGATTTTACGCAGCCCGATAGCCGGCACTGCAGATCTCCAAAGAAAAGTCTGTTGGGCACCGGTATCCATGACCAGGTGTACTTTTGCCTGACCGCGGGTACCGACGACCTCGACCGGCAGGAGGATTCTATTCTTTTGGAGTGTAAAGGGTGTTTCAATATGCCGGGGGACGGTTCCGGCGGCCGGCTTTTTGGCGGGGGCGGCAGCTGGTTTTCGGGATTGGGGGGTAGCCGGGTCCGTTGGGGGGGGCGCCACACTGCCCGGGTATACTTCGACCGGGCCCGGGTGTCCTTCGGGCGGTGTATCGCTAAAGCGCAGGACGCCGTCTGCATCCCGATATTTATAGAACTCGGCCGGAGATATGGGGGGGGCAGGCAAAAAAGCATAGAATGATAAAAATAGAAAGTTTCATCACAGCCGGTTTCAGATAAGCAGGGCATGTTCGGCCAGGGTCTTCAGCATGCTTTTGCACAATTGCGAAACATGGCTGGAAGTGTCACTGGAAGCCGGCAGCTCCCGGCCGTCAAGCTCAAGTTTCAAGTCCCCGCTGCTGATATGTTTTTCAAGCCGGGTGGTCAACCGGTCAAGATCATGGCGGCCGTCCAGGTAGCGCACGAGGATTCTTTCGGCGGCATTCAGCACAGTGGGTTCATGGCGCTGATTGGCCACCACCTCGCCCTGTAAGGCCTGGCAACGCACCAGACGGGTAACCTCAGGTTTTTTGGCCACGGCCGTGGTATAAGGGCCGGCCGTGGAGCTGATGCGGATCAGGCCGGCAAACAGCAGCCGGATCAAATTCAGATCGTCGTTTAACTGTTCCCGTATATAAGCGCCATGCCGCACCCCGGTTTCAGTGCGGATCCGGTCGCACAATTCGTCATAGGCCATGGGCTGATAACAGTTTTGCGCGAGAATCAGCATGGCGGTTTTAGGTATCCGGCCGCGCAGGGTCAAGGTGGCTTCACCGGTCGTAAAGTTCAACGGGGCGCCATCTTCCATGTCAGCCGGCACGACGTCCCTGGCGGGAAAGGCGCGGGTCAATATGAAGAACTGTTCAATCGTGCTGACTTCCAGTTTGCGATTGATTTGAGTGTCCCTGTGGCAAAGCAGGGTGCTGCGGAAGCGGCGGTTGCGAACAAAGTCCATATACTGTTCCGCCTTGATCCGTTCCGGTATTTTTTGGATGGTGGCAGCCACCTCTTCCTCCAGGTTATCCGGGTACATAGTGAACAGGTCCGTGTCGCCCAGGTAGTCCAGTTCATGCTGTGCCGCGCGCGCCATGAATTCATGGAAATAAATGGGGTCATTGATGTCTTCGAGGTGGTCATGCAGCAGGTAGGAATCCCGCTGCCGGGAGAGGACTGCCATCTCTGATTTCAAGTAGGCGGTGTAGGCCTTGTCGGACCGGTCCTGGCTGTTGATGATGAACTGGAGCATGCTGCGCGCCTGCTCGGCTTTTTCAGCCGGGTCCTCGAAGGCGGCCACATGGTACAGCATCATATCGCGGATGCTCTTGATAAAGTTCCAACCGGGCAGGCAGTTGTAACTGATGTAGGCGATGCCGGACGTGGACAGGTGCCGGCGGCAGACCGACAGGATCTTGTCCTGGATATCCGGTGGTACCCAGGAGTAGACACCATGGCAGATGATATAATCGAATTGGCCGAAATCGGGTTCGATATCACCAATAGACATATGCTCGAGGCGGATATTGTCCAGTTCCAGTTGTGTGACCAGGTCCCAGCCCCACTGCAGTTGCTTTTTGGAAAGGTCCACCCCCACGAAGCGGCCGCGCGGCAGGTTGACGGCCATGGGGATGATGTTGCCCCCGCCGGCACAGCCCAGTTCGAGTACGCGCGCCTGGTTGAAGTCGGGTGCCGCCACGCCGAAAAGACGGGCAAGCGTAAACAGGTGTTCCGGGTGGGTCTTTTGGAAAGGGTGGCTGAAATAAGGTACCAGATCGTATCTGTTCCGTGTCATATCAAAGCGCTATTCTTGATCTTCTTCGAGATCTTCGTCCTCCTCATCCTCGAAATCTTCGTCGTCTTCATCTTCGAAATCTTCATCCTCGAAGTCTTCATCTTCGAAATCTTCGTCGTCCTCATCTTCCAGCGCCTCATCATCTTCGTCAGCCGCGGAAGCACGTATTAGCTTGGATTTCCAGTTTTCCTTGTCCGTGCTCTTAAAATCGAAGTTGATTAAGATAATAAAACTTTCCAGGGCCGTGCCACTGGTGACAAAGGCTCTCAGATACTTTTCCGGGTCGGCCTGACTGCGCCCGAGGAGATAAGCTTTCACCGTGCCACCATGGGTGGTGCGGACCTTCCAGTCCCCGGACCAGGTCACGGGTTCCTCTTTGGGTACGGTATGTACACATTCAAATTTACGGGCCGTGGTAAATTCGAATGTAATGGTTTCCTTGTATCTGTTTTTGGGTACTTTCCATTGGCCGATAAGGGCACTTTCCAGTTTTTCTTTGGCTTCACTGGCCCTACCCTCGGTCACCGGCACGACCAGGCCCAGGGTTGCAAAGGTGACGATCAATAGCAGCGCAGCGGATGTTTTCATGGGTTCGCTCCTATTCAAAATCTACATTGAAGATCCTTACCATCCGCCACCCACTGTCGGTCCAACGGTAGCGCAATCGTAAGGTGCCGGATTTGTTGCGGATGGTATCCACATTAATTTCTATTTTGGCTTTTTCTTCGGAGTACGTGCTGCTGAGTATATCAATATCGCGCCATTCATAGTCTCGGAAAATCCAGCCTTGTACCATTTTGCCGGTGATATCTTTTTCGATTTGGTCTACGGTGATTTCCGGTTTTGAAGACTCGCTGAGCCGGGCCAGGCGTTTGCAGATACTGATGATACGTTCTTCTTCCAGGTCTTCTTGCTGCATCGCGCTTACGAACGCATTGGGACAATTGTCGGCAAAAACCGATTGACCGGTCAAGAGAAACAAGGTCAGGCAAATAACTGGAACGATTTTTTTATTCATTTTTCAGGACCTGATAAAGGAATTGTAGTTTGCAGTTGCCCAATCCTATTAGAGATCTTTGACATAAGCAACTAAAAAATTCTTTATCCGTGTAAGGGTATATGTTATTAAAACAGGACGTTTGAAATCTATAGTTAACCCCACCCGAACGGGAGGCCGGCGGTATGTTTTTCAAAAAATCAAAACAAAATCTCGAAACCTTGGAAGCTTACCAGAACGACCTGAACACGGTCAAAGACGAGTTGGAAGGCTTTAAACAGAAGATTGAGTCGGACCTGGGCAGCATCAAAAAAGATTTCAAGGAATTGATAGTCCTGCTGCAGGAATCGCCGGAAGAGGAAGATGAGCGCTCCGAAGACAGTAAACGCGGCCGCGAAGCAGATCGCAAGGAAGAGCGCACGCCGGCCAAGATCATCAACGAAATCTTGGGACAGAATGAACTCGATGAAATGCGTACCGACATCACTTCCATCTTCGAGAAGGTCGTTACCATTGCCCGTCAGACGGATGAGACCGCCAAGGAGCTGGCCCGCTTCAAAGATACTACCTACACAGAATTGAAGAGCATCAAAAGCAATATTGACAATGCCAGAAGGGATATCAACAACAAGCTCAAATATTCAATATCCCGTTTGCGAACTTGATCCAGGCTGGTGCAGCCTCTGGAAGCGCTTCAGGAGCATCTTTAAAAGCTTCCACTCTATCAACAGGGCATGTGCGCTTGAAACTACAGGCCCGCCTGAACCCTAACCCAATAGTATAATTTGAAACCACTGCGAGCCAACGAGAGTCTACCCCTGCATTCCGGTGATATTTTTTCCGGGCTTCTGGCGGGGTTTGTGGTCGCCGGGCTGACGATTACCCTGACCCTCTCTTTGGGGTCGCTCATCTTTTCGGGCCACTTGGCGGCCTATCTGCCGGCCGGTCTGCAGATTGCCTTGTTTAGCGCCGTGGCGGTCGGGATTGTGGGCACCCTGACCGGCTCTCTGCCTGGAACTATCGTTGTGCCCCAATCCGCACCGGCCGCCATCCTGGCCCTGATTGCCGCCTCTATTACCCTCAACCTCGGCCCAGGCGCATCCCCGCAACAGGCGTTTTGGACCGTCCTGGCCGCAATCGGCATCACGACCCTGCTGACCGGGATCTTCTTTCTCTTCCTGGGCCTCCTGCGGTTAGGGGCGTTGATACGTTTCGTACCCTACCCGGTTTTCGGGGGGTTTTTGGCGGGGACCGGCTGGCTGCTTGTACGGGGCGCTGTCCAGGTCATGGCGGACGTGAGTCCGGAAGTAGCGGGCATATCGATTCTGGCCGAGGGCGCGGTTGTCCAACGGTGGCTGCCAGGAACCGTATTTGCCGTTTTATTGCTGCTGGCCCTAAGACGCTTCAACCATTTTCTCGTGATGCCCGGTACCATCCTGGGCAGCCTGGTGGTTTTCTATGCGTGTCTCTTTTGGGGCGACATCTCTTTTAGTGAAGCCGTTGCAAAGGGGTGGCTGCTGGCCGCTGTCAAACCGGCCGAGATCGATTACTATTCCCTGGCAGTGCTTGCGCATGTTGACTGGACACCGTTGTTGAACCAGGTTGGCAGCCTGGGGGCAATCTTGTTTATCAGTGTGGTGGATCTGCTGTTCTCCGCCAGCGCCCTGGAACTGGCCACCGCAGAAGATGTCGACCTGAACATGGAGCTGCGGGGGGCCGGCCTGGCGAACCTTCTATCGGGCGCCGGCTGCGGCATCATCGGGTACCAGTCCATGACCTTTACGATTCTCAGCCGCCGCATCAGTCCGGGTGGACGACGGATAGCCGGGTTTGTGGCCATTGGGCTCTGTGCGGCCACCCTTGTATGGGGGACGGCCTTCGTCCATCTTTTTCCCAAACCGATTCTAGGCGGGTTGTTGATGTTCCTGGGGCTTTCCTTCATGGTCGAATGGTTGTGGGACGCCCGCGAACGCCTGGCTCGGACAGATTACTTCATCGTGATCCTCATCTTGATCATTATCGGCATCAAGGGTTTTCTGGCCGGGGTGGGGGTGGGGGTAGTGGTGGCTGTGGTTCTGTTCGTGGTGAAATACAGCCGGATCGATGTCGTGAAGCATGATCTGTCGGGTGCCGTGCAGCACAGCAATGTCGACCGCCGGGCCGAGCATCGCAAAGTGCTGGCCAAACTGGGCCAGCAGATAAATATCATGAAACTCCAGGGGTTCATTTTTTTCGGGACCGCCAACCTGCTCCTGGAGCGTTTCAAACGGCGGATTGGAAATCGATCCCAAATGCCTTTGAAATACGCTATCTTGGATTTCAGGGGGGTTAGCGAACTGGACAGTTCGGCTGTATTCGGCTTCGTGCGGATGCGTCAACTTGCTGCTGCCAGCGATGTCCACCTGATATTCACCAATACCTCGCCCGGTATTCGCCACCGGTTGGAAAAGGGCGGTTTGGGGCAACCGGACGACACTGTATTTCGGATTCACCCGGACCTGGACCATGGGCTGGGATGGTGTGAAAATGAAATCATATCCAACGCCCGCCCCACCAGCAGCAAGTTTGACCGTACGGTTATCGATTATTTCCGTGATCTCATTCCGTCTGGAACTGATACCGGGCACCTCTTGGAGTACCTGGATAAACAGTCCATGGAGCCCGGGGATGTCCTGATCCGCCAGGGGGATCCGCCCGATGTGATGTATTTCATTGAGTCTGGGCGGGTAACCGCCCAGCTCGAGCTATCCAATGGCCGTACGGTAAGGTTGCGGTCCATGGGCAGTGGAACAGTGGTCGGCGAAATGGGCCTATACCTTGAAATGCCCCGGACGGCTACTGTTGTGGCAGATCAGCCCGGGGTCGTCTACTGCCTGACGGCGGCCGCCCTGCGCCGCATGGAGGGTGAGGCGCCCGTTCTGGCGACAGCCTTCCACCATTTTATGGTCAGGTTGCTGGCGGAAAGACTGCTGGAAAGCAACACCACCCTGAATGCGCTTTTGGATTAAGACGGCGCCCCTTGTTGCCAGATGAAATTCCGGCTGTCGGACCGGTCGTGAGGTCGGGCAGCCGGCTAGGCACACGGCTATTTGGGCTTGACACATGAGCTATTTCCCTGTATTTTTTGGCAATTGCGCTTTCACCGGAACCTTCCGGGATGGCTGGCTGGAGGTTAATTCCGGTTGGTAAGGATCATTGCGATTCAACTATCCCCGGCCTGGCCGGGAAGTCGTAAACCTAAAACCATGGCATGATCGTGCCCATGGCCCGCCGGCTTGCGGACGGGCCCAAAATTATCGGTGTGATGGGCGGAGGTTTTCGCGAATAAGGAGTTGGCATGCAGACAAAGCGGTTGTTGAGGATCCTTATGGTAGTGGTTCTGGCGTTGAGCCTGACCGGCGTCGGATTGGCCCAGAACGTTCCGGTAACCCCCAAGCACAAAAGTGATGGCGGCAAGTTCCGCGTGGCCTACATACAGGGTGGGCCCTATTTTGAGTATGACCAGGTGTTTCTGGCTGTCATACTACAGTTGCGCAAACTCGGTTGGTTGGAGAGCGTCAACATCCCCTCGCGGTACACCAAAGACGCCCAGGGCATCTATGAGTTTCTATCCACCAATGACAAAGTCAGTAAATATCTCACCTTCGTACCGAATGCGTTTTATGACAGCAACTGGCAAGATAACCTGCGCCTGGCCAACAAACGGAAACTGATCGAAAGGCTCCAGAAGCGGGATATCGACATCATATTCGCGCTGGGGACCTGGGCTGGACAGGACATGAAAAACATGCCGCCGGAATTTGATATACCGGCCGTCGTGATGGATGTTTCCGATGCCTTGAAAGCGGAAATCGTTGATTCGAACGAGGACTCGGGGCGGGACAACCTGACGGCCCGGGTGGACCCCCTGCGCTATCAGCGGCAAATCGCCATGTTTCATGATATTATCGGGTTTACCAAGCTCGGTATGGCTTTCGAGGATACGGTCGAGGGCCGGAGCTATGCGGCCATAACCGATGTTGAGGCCATGGCCGCCGAGCGCGGATTTGAAATCGAAAAAGAACTGCACCTGGGATATGTAAAATCCAAGGAAAAGGCCGAGGATTGGCTGCTCAGGGCCATCAAGCGGCTCGGCCCCAAGATTGATGCCTTTTACATCACCCAGCAGCTGGCCATCGATCAGACCTCTTTGCCGAAATACCTCGAGGTGCTCAACAGGAAAGGGATACCGACCTTTTCACAGACTGGTTCGGTAGAGGTTCGCAATGGGGTGCTGCTCAGCATTGCCACCTCCGGTTTCAAATACGTTGCCGGGTATCATGCTAAGAAGATCGCCAGGATTCTAAACGGTGCGCAACCGCGCAGTCTGCCTATTCTTTTTGAAGATCCGGCGAAGATTGCCATCAACCTGAAAACATGCTAGGCAATCGGATTTGATCCGCCGGTAGACATTCTCGGAGCAGCAGACGAAATATTTACCGAATAGCCCGATCGGGCGATTGACCCCGTATGTTGCCGGCCCATTACCCCGTCCAGAGGGCAGGCCGCAGGGTGGATTGCCGTTCGCCTTGAGCGCTGGGGATCTATACGACCAGTCTTAAAAGACGTATTGGGACCTTTGAATAAAGAGCCTTTGGAATCCGGGCAGGATTCGACCGATTGACCACCGACTGCCCAGGCGCGCGCGGGCGACGGTAAATCGGCCCGCTGACCGGGTACGGCAGGTCAGGCTGTTTTTCAAAGGTCTCATTTTGCCGGCATCATCATCGGGAGCAGCGTAGGCTATATATGATCGACATTGATATTGTTGACCAGGAGCAGCTCTTTGACGGGATTGCCGATGAATACGATCTGCTGCTGGCGGACTGGGAAAATGACCTGCTTGAACAAGGCCGCCAACTGGATGGCTTCATCCAGCGCTATGCCGGCCAGTCGGTCCGATCGATTCTGGACTGTACCTGTGGTATCGGCACCCAGTGCATCGGACTGGCCCGGCAGGGGTACCAGGTTACGGGAACAGATATCAGCCGGAAATCAGTTGAACGGGCCCGGCTGGAAGCCAGGCGTTTCAATGTCGATGTACGGTTTGAAGTGGCCGACATCAGGGTCCTGGCAAAGACGGTTGCGGGTCGTTTCGATTGCGT
This sequence comes from Olavius algarvensis Delta 4 endosymbiont, assembly GCA_905176665.1. Taxonomy (GTDB): domain Bacteria; phylum Desulfobacterota; class Desulfobacteria; order Desulfobacterales; family CAJINA01; genus CAJINA01. Next base: position 39,835 of record CAJINA010000090.1, read on the forward strand.
GATCAGCTGCGATAATTCCTTGCCGGCGCTTTTGACCGAGGCAGATGTTCGTGCCGGACTGGCTCAGATGTATCAACGGCTGGAGGCGTCCGGGTTGTGTATCATCAGTATCCGTGATTATCGTTCCATTTTTGAAGAGAGAAAGCAGTTTCATCCCCGACAGGTGCACACGACGCCGACCGGTCGATTGGTCGTGTTCGACCTGTGGGAGTATCCCCGGGAAGACATTGTGGTCTTCAATGTGTTCTATTTGCCGGAAGGGGCCCAGGGCTGGAGCGTGGCCACCCGTAAAATGGTATATCGGGCCCTCTACCCGGAACAACTGGTCGGCCTGCTTGCCCGGAGTGGTTTCCAGGATGTAGACATTATCCGGGAGGTGGACGGCAACCGATTGCCCTTTGATTTTTATGTATGCCGTAAATAAGACGGTTCCGGCAGCCGGGGGGGAGCCGACGCTCCACACAACCGCCGGTCTGGTCTGCCGGAGAGGCGTATCAACAGGATTTTCGTGTTTATGGGCACTACCAGCACACCGAAAAATTTGAACCCCCAGGTCAAGACATACTTTAGAAGTGTTCCGGTCAGAATCACCCTCTTTGTGACCGGGACATTGCTGGGCGCCCTGTTTTTAAACATGGCGCTGTCGATCCTGACCCTCGAGAAGATATACACCAAATCCCTGCTCTCGGAATACAGCGTTATCGGCCGGTATCACATCCGCAAGATCGAAAGGTCGCTTGGCTTCGGTAAAACCCTGCCCAAATTCACCGGCATGCCTAAACTGATCAACGCTTTTCATAAGAAAAATCCTGAAATAAAAGAAATTTTTATCCACTCGGCCAAAAAGGAGCCGCTTTTTTACCTGAACGAAGAGGCCAAAATGGCCAACAGTGTCATCTTCGGCGACGAGGTTGGCGAAAAAGAGACCGTTACCCTGAAAAATCAGCACTATCACCTGGTTTTTCCGATTTTTGGCGGCAGCAAGTTCAAGCGGACGTTCCAGGGATATGCTGAAATCGTGCTGCCGGAAGCCCTCATCAAGGAAAAGATCTCTGCCATGATCGCCAGCAACGGGATCCTGCTGGCAATCGTGGGCTCCATTTCCACCCTGGTATTCTTCCTGATCGTACTGTTGGTAATCCCCACAAAAAAGAAAAAGGGCCGCCTTTACGGCATTTCATTGAAGGCGCGGGCGCTGATTATCACTTCCCTGGTCCTGATCCTATCTCAGGTGGCTTTCTCCTATTTCAACCTCAGCGATTTTCGGGGCCGCTACTTCAGCGAGATTCAAGGCAAATGTAAGACGCTGGGCAGCCTCGTAAAAACGGATGTGGATTACCTGCTCAAGCTGGGAATTCCGATCGACAAGCTCATTAAAATCGACAAACTGCTCGACGAGGTATTGCAGAACATCCCGGAATTGTCTGACATTGCTATCATCGATGATATCGGCGAGCCCCTGTACCGAGTGCTGGCCGAGGACGAGAAAATCCGCAATGAGATCGAGCCGGTCGTTATCGACATAGCCAACAGTGCAAATCGTCCCGACCGGATCGTCCTGCCGGTCTCGCGGACAGGGGAACCGGCCGGGTATGTGCACCTCAATATTTCCAATACCGTCATTGGTCGCACCATTCATGACCTGGCTCTCGACTCTGCGACGGTCGTGGTTGTCTCCTTGCTGGTTGGGTTTGAATTCGTCTTCTTTCTCGTGGCGATCCTGATAGTTGGCGATCCGAGCGCCCCCCGCGCAGATCAGACCCTCATCGATTTTAATCCGGGGCAGACCTCGCGTATCCCGGTGCGGGCCTCCATCCGGACATCGGCCTTCCTGTATGCGTTTGCCATGGCGCTGTCCATGTCGTTTTTACCAATTTACGCCAATGTACTGTATACGCCTCTTGCCGGACTTTCCCGGGAGATCGTGATCGGTCTGCCCATTTCGGCCGAGATGTTCTGTGTCGCGATCAGCCTGGTACTCAGCGGTTACTGGCTGGATCGCCAGGGCTGGTTTTTCCCTTTTATCGCCGGCGTGCTCATTACCGGCATCGGGATGGCCCTGTGCGGAATTGCCGCGACAACCCTGGATCTGATCGTCTACCGGGGTTGTGTCGGCTTTGGGTACGGGCTGGCCCTGATGGCCACCCAATCGGTTATCGTCAACCTGACCCGGGTCCAGAATCGTTCCAGTGCCGTGGCCGGCCTGGAAGCCGGTTATTTTTCGGGCTTCATTTCCAGTACCGCTGTCGGTGGCATGCTTGCAGAGAAGATTGGTTACCGCGGTGTCTTTTTTGTAGGGAGCCTGCTCGTTCTGATCTCGATCGTCTTCGTGGTGACCTTCCTCCTGCAGACCCGTAAAGCCGGTAAACAGCCGGTCAGAGCTGCGGTCAAAGAGACCGCCCAGGCCAGTGTCGGGCGGCTTTTTAGCGATCGGGTTTTCATGGGCAGTCTCTGGTTGAGTGCCATTCCAGCGTCCCTCTGCCTGGTGGGATTTCTCTATTTTGCCAGTCCGCTGCTGCTGGCGGATCTCGGTGTGAAACAGTCCAACATCGCCCGCCTGATGATGCCCTACGGACTGTGCATGGTTTATGTGGCGCCGATGATAAGTCGCTGGGTCGACGGGATTCAAAACAAGCGTATCCCGGTGGTCATGGGCGGTTTTTTGGGCGGCCTGGCGCTGCTGTCATTTCTGTTCCTCAATTCGGTTGCTCTGTTTGTGATCGTGCTGGTCCTTTTCGCACTGTCCGGTGGGATGAGTTACGGGGCCCGCATCTCGACCATCAGCGAGTCACCGGCCGTAAAAAGTCTGGGGTCCGGGAAAGCGCTGGGGGTTTTTAACTCCTTTGAAAGGATCGGAAACACGGTGGGACCCATTGCCGTGGGCGGGATGATCGCCACCTTCGGTCTGACCGCCGCCATCAGCAATTTGGGCATCATTTACCTTCTGGGAACGATTCTGTTCTTTGTCGTGGCCCGCAAAGGGGCAACCCGCTGACATACTATGCAGGTTCTCATCCACCTAGACAAACTCCGTCATAACTTCGCCTATACCCGTGACATCTGCCGGTCAGCAGGCCTCCAGCCAGTTTGGATAACCAAGGGGCGCCAGGCGCATCCGGCCATCCTGGAGCTACTGGCCCAGGAGGCGCACACCATGGTCGGAGATGTCAGTCCCGCCAATCTGGACCGCGCCTGTCAGGTGTTCGCGGACAGAGTGATGATGGTGCAGCTGCCCGATCGGGATCGGGTGGCTGCTATTGGCGCCTGTGCGAAAGTGTGGCTGGTATCGGATCCGGCCCATGCCCGCATAATTGCGGCTGCGGCCGGCCCCCAATCAACGCCGCGCGAATTGATTCTCATGGTGGACGTCGGCAATCGGCGGGAAGGGGTACTGCCGGAACAGACAACTGCCCGGGCTGTTGCTATTGAAGCCGTTGAAGGTGTGGTTTTGACCGGCTTGGGAACAGCGGTCGGCTGCTATGGCGGATACCTGACCGGCCGCACTGATATGGAGCAACTGGTGAACATTGCCCGGGAGACGGAAGCACAGCTTGGCCGCCGCTTTGAGGTGTTGTCTGCCGGCAGCGGTACCATGCTGCTGGAACTGGCGGCGCGCGGTGAGATGCCGGCCGGAATCAACCAGCTGCGCATTGGGGCCGCCCTGTTCGTGGGCGAGATGCCGCCGACCCGGACGCCCATACCCGAGCTCTATCAAGATGCTTTCATTTTCGAGGGGGAAGTGCTGGAAACTTCGCTGAAGCCTTCCCTGCCGGCCGGTCGGACCGGTCCGGATGCCTTTGGCAAGCAGGTTGTTTTCGAGGATAGTGGGCCGCGTCAGTTGTGTATTCTCAATTTCGGCCTGCTGGATGTGGATGCATATGATCTGTCTCCCCTGACTGCGGGCCTCCGGATTGTGGGCGCCACCTCCAACTACACCATCTGTGACACCACCCGCTGCAACCCCCGACCAGCCATCGGCGATACACTTTCGTTCCGGATGGCTTACAGTGCCATGGCGCGGGCGATGGCTTCCGACGAAGTTGAGAAGAAAATCATACCGGTCGGGTAGAGGGTTTAACCGCCGACTCTAAAAATTCACAAAATCCTTTTTGGCGCTCATTACCTTGGTTAGATATCGTCGCGTTTCATGATAGGGCAGGTTGGCCTTCAGCGCCTGGTAGACCTCCAGGGGTGCCATTTGATTGATCTTATCCGGTGCGCGGTTGCGATTTTTATCGAAGGTTCGCAGCACATTACCGGCGCCGGTATTATACGCCGCGATAACGCAATATTCCCGGGAGACCCGATTGCGAATGCCGGACAGGTACTGGGCGTCCAGGATGTGCAGGAACACGCTGCCATAGAGTATGTTTTCGGCCGGGTTCAACAGCATTTTCTCAGAGGGCAGCCCCGGTCTGTTCAAGAAGCGATTCACGTCATGCCCGGCGCTACCGGGTACAATCTGCATCAGCCCGAACGCCGGAGCCTTGCTGACGGCCCAGGGATTGAAATCGCTTTCGGTTTTAATGACCGCAAAAATCAGGTTTTTGCTCACCTTGTAACGGTCGGCATACGTTTCGACATGGGGCCGATATTTGCGGGCCCGGACATGCAGGTGATCTTTCACCATGGCGATGTCGACATAATGAACTGTGATTGTTTTCGGGCCGCTTTGGGAAGTGCGGGTGTGCAACCGGGCCTTGATAAGGTGATCCGCGAATCTTTCCGCCCGCCAGGCCCAGCGAATATCCTTGCCCTGATGGTCTTTTACCTCACCAAGCATGAACGGCGTTGCCCCGAGTTTCACGGTTTTAGCGGAGTAAAGGTCGACCGCCCGGGGATCATGCGGCGTTAGCAGGGTCGTGACGATGGCATTTTTCAGGCTGGCCAGCGGTTGTTCGGTATCAACGGTTTCGACTGTCACCAGGCCGCCGTCGAAATCCACCAGGGCCCGTGATTTATAATTCTGGGTGTACTTCACGTACTTTTTCCGACTGGGGACCTTGACGTCCTCTGCTCCCCACTGGCCAGTGGCGGCTTTCTTGAGGGCTTCGACCAGAGCCGAGAAATAGTGGTTGAACTTCTTGACGTCCCGGTTGAGCCTGGCGGGATTGGCTGCATAGCCCATGGCTTTATCGGTTGCCAGACGACCGACCGAGGCCATGTCCCCCGTGGATGCCACCTGGGCCACCCGCACGACTTCACCCGGGGTGCAGGCTACCAATAAAAGAAGCAGGACCGTCGCTATAATTTGGTTTCTCAAATGCATGACATGACTCTCTTTTAGCTGGTACACCATCAGGCTGTTATGCCTTTGAATCATGCAATGTCGCCGCTGAAAAGTAAACCCAATTGTGGCGCCGGAATAGACAGCCGGGCACCAACATGTTATGAACCACCTCCTTGGGCACGCCGGTTGAACACAATAGGAGCGTTGCGGATGGTGTACTTTAAACTGCTGCTGACTGCATTTTTCTGGGGCGGAACCTTTGTGGCCGGGCGAATCCTAAAGGAGCATGTCGGCTCTTTCTCGGCGGCCTTTCTACGGTTTACCATAGCGGCCGTATTGCTGCTGGCCATTGTCAGAAAAAGCGAAGGCCATTTTCCGCAGCTGACCCGCACGCAGTGGCTCTCCATCGGTATTTTGGGCCTGACCGGTGTTTTTGCATACAATGCCTTCTTTTTTAAAGGCCTGCAGTTGATCAGTGCCGGTCGCGCCGCGTTGATCATTGCCACCAGCCCAGTACTGATAGCACTTCTTTCCGCCTGGCTGTACGGCGAGAAACTCAGCCCTCTAAAGATGGCCGGCATTCTGCTTTCGGTAACCGGTGCCGTCGTTGTCATCACCCGGGGCAATCTGGCGGACCTGCTGACACATGGACTCGGGATCGGGGAATTGATGATATTCGGCTGTGTTCTGAGCTGGGTGGCCTACAGCCTGCTGGGCAAGTCGGTTATGCAGGTAATCTCGCCGCTGGTCGCAACGGCGTATGCCGCCTTGACCGGGATGCTCTTTTTGGCTGTACCTGCCTGGGTGGAAGGAATGCCGGGTCAGCTGTCGTCTTACACTGCCCTGGATTGGGCCAGTATTGCGTATCTCGGCCTGTTCGGAACCGTCATCGGATTTGTCTGGTACTATCAAGGCATCCGCCAGATCGGGCCCCTGCGCGCCGGCTTGTTTATCAATTTCGTTCCTGTCAGTGCGATCACGCTGGCCTTTTTCATACTGTCCGAACCGGTGACCATTTCACTCATGATCGGCGCCGGGCTGGTGATTACGGGCGTTTATCTCACAAATCGCCCGAGCGGCTAAGCGGGCCAAAAGACTGGCCGGCCGGACCTGGATTTTAACCAGGCTAACATCACCCGCACGGGGCTTCAGCTTGACTTGGATAGCGATTGTGTTACATTCTTGGGCGCGTGCAAAAAACACCCCGCAGCCCGATGAACAGTGCTGTCTCAGGCGGATACCCACATGAAGCGTAAAAGCAAAGTCGGCCGCAATGATCCCTGCCCGTGCGGCAGCGGCCGCAAATATAAAAAATGCTGCCAGGGAAAATCTACTTCACCAAAAGTAGATCTTCGGCAGGAGTACGAGCAGCGACACCGCATCCGGTTCAAAACTCCGGAGCAGATTGCCGGCATTCGTGAGGCCGGCCAGCTCACCGTGGCAACCCTCGACATGGTGGCCAAGGAAATCCGGCCGGGGATCACAACCGATTATATCAACACCCTGGTGCATGAATTTACCATCAACCACCAGGCCATCCCGGCCCCTTTGAATTACCGGGGCTTTCCCAAAAGTGTCTGCACTTCGGTCAACGAAGAAATTAACCACGGCATCCCCGATGACCGTATCCTCAGGGACGGGGATATCGTCAATGTCGATGTGACCCCTATTTTGAACGGCTATTATGCCGATGCCAACAAGACCTTCTTCGTGGGGACGCCCGGGAAAGATGCCGTCAAGATCGTCAGCGTCGCAAGCGAATGTCTAAAGAGAGGCATGGACATGGCCCGTCCCGGGAATACGACCGGCGACATCGGGTGGGCCATTCAGAGCTATGCCGAGGAAAACGGCTGTTCGGTGGTGCGCGAGTTTGTCGGGCACGGCGTTGGCCTCGGGTTTCACGAACCACCGCAGATACTCCATTACGGCAAACGGGGCCAGGGCATAAAGTTGCTGCCGGGCATGGTCTTTACCATCGAACCGATGATCAATCTTGGTAAACGCTTTTTACACATCCTCGACAACGACTGGACGGCGGTAACCGATGACGGCCGGCTGAGTGCCCAGTTCGAGCAGACTGTTTGGATTAACGACGATGGAATGGAAAGCATGACGCCGTATGAACTCTAAGGACCCGCAGGCTGAATACCTGACCCCGACCGCGATCATCGACAGTGATCACCATACGGTCGTAGAACTTGTAAGCGAACTAACGGCAGAATGCGGCGCAGACCCGGTCGGCAGGGCTGTCAGCCTGTACTACTATGTGCGCGATAAAATCCGCTATGATCCGTATGTTCCCTTTTACCTGCCGGAGCATTACCGTTCCAGCAACGTTTTACGAGCCCAAAGGGGGTATTGCGTGAGCAAAGCCACTTTGCTCTGCTCCCTGGCCCGGGCTGCTGGCATCCCGGCCCGGCTGGGTTTTGCCACCGTCAAGAACCACCTGGCCACGCGCCAGTTGATCGAGCATCTGGGATCCGACCTGTTCGTCTGCCACGGCTACACAGACCTGTATCTGGATGGACAGTGGGTCAAGGCCACCCCGGCCTTCAACCGCGAACTCTGTCAGCGCTTCGGCGTACCGCCCCTGGAGTTCGATGGAACGGCTGACGCGGTTATGCAGGCCTACAATTCGGATCAGATGCCATTTATGGAATACCTCGCCTACACCGGGACCTACAGTGATGTCCCGGTAGAGCTCATTTTACGTGAGTGGAAGCAGACCTACGGCAAGGAACGGGTCGCGGGCTGGATAGACGCGCTGGAACATACACCATCCGACAGGCGACCCGATTTCAGCACCGAAGACATAATCTCATAGAAGCCATGGCACCGACCCGCTTTCAAAAAAAATGCATGGCGATTGTGTTCCGCCTCTGCGACGGCATTCATTCCGGGGCGTTCGTATTCGTGCTTCCGGACGGGAAAGCCGTCACCTTCGGCCGGACGCCCCGGAGGCCGGTTCCCCGCGTAAAGATCCAAACCTATCGCTTTTTTTCCAGGATTGTCACCTGCGGCGACATTGGTCTCGGCGAAGCTTACATGGCGGGCGAGTGGCAATGTGATGATTTGTCCGGATTCATCAGCCTGTTGATTGCCAATCGCGACGTTTTTTCCGACGGGAATCCGCTTTCCGCCCTGGCGGCCAGGTGCGTCAATAAGGTGCGGCACCTGTTGAACCGTAATTCCATCCCGGGCAGCCGCAAGAATATGCGGCGGCATTACGACCTGAGCAATCGCTTTTTCGAGACGTTTCTGGACGACTCCATGACCTATTCCTGTGGCCTATTTGCGGAGCCGGACGCGTCTCTGGAAGAAGCCCAGCGCAACAAATTGAGAGCCATCCTCACCAAAGCCGACGTGGGGCCGAAAGATCACCTGCTTGAGATTGGCTGCGGCTGGGGCGGGTTCGCCCTTGAGGCGGCGCGCACAACCGGCTGCCGGGTAACGGGCATTACCGTATCCAGGCGCCAGCTTGCATATGCCCGCCGAAAGGTGGCCGCCGTTGGCCTCGCGGACCGGATTGATATCAAATTTTGTGACTACCGGCGGATGCAGGGGCGGTTTGACCGTATTGTCAGCATCGAAATGCTGGAAGCTGTGGGGCATGGCTATCTGGGGGCTTTTTTCAATTGCTGCGACCGCCTTCTCCGGCCGGGTGGAAAGGTGGTGATTCAGACAATCACCATTCCGGACCAGCACTATGCCCGCTACCGGCGCGAGGCGGACTGGATCCAGAAGCACATCTTTCCGGGAGCCTGTATTCCGAGTCTGACAGCCCTGTGCAATGCCATGACGGCCCATTCCGGTCTCGTCGTGGAAAACATCGAGAGTATCGGGCAACACTACGTTAAGACCCTGCGGGCCTGGCGGCAGAGATTCCGGCGACATGCTGACCAGGTATCCGCCCTGGGATTTGATCGGGAGTTTGCCCGCAAATGGAACTACTATCTGGCCCTGTGTGAAGCCGGGTTCGCGGAAAAGGCCCTCGGTGACCTGCAAATGGTCCTGACCCGTCCGGATTCGCCCGAGGCTGTCGCCCCGTAAACGGTGAGCTTTCAAACCGGCGGACCTACAATGGTCTCTTGACAAAACCGGTTGTCTGGGGCAAGGTAAATTATTAACCTACCGATCGGTCGGTAAGTCTAGTCGAAAACAGCCTACGGCGCCCGCCGCATCAATTTTCAAAAGCCAGGTGCGCCTGAAAAGTCAACAGGGGAGGATTCGCAATGGCCAAAATGTTATGGCAACCCACCACAGAACGAATTCAAAATTCCAACATGTACCGGTTTATGAATTTTATTAACGCTAAATACGGACAGGCGTTTACGGAATACACACCGCTGCACGATTGGTCTGTCGAAAATATTGCTGATTTCTGGGCCGCCCTGTGGGAATTCGCCGATATAAAAGCGTCGGTGCCCTACCAGCAGGTCATCGACGATGTGACCAAAATGCCGGGGGCTAAATGGTTTCAAGGCGCCCGCTTAAATTTTGCTGAAAACCTGCTGCGTTACCGGGATGACCGTACCGCTTTGATTTTTCGGGGGGAAGACAGCGTGCGTCGCGAAATGACCTACGCCGAATTGTATGATGCTGTGGCCCGCCTGGCACGGTCCCTGCGGGACGCGGGGGTAGGTCCCGGGGATCGCGTGGTGGGTTTTATGCCCAATATGCCCGAATCGATCGTTGCCATGTTGGCGGCCGTCAGCGCCGGCGCCACCTGGTCCTCCTGTTCCCCGGATTTCGGTATAAAGGGGGTTCTCGACCGGTTCGGCCAGATAAAACCCAAGGTGCTGTTCACCGCCGATGGTTACTATTTCAAAGGCAAGCCCCTGGACTCTCTGGAACGGATTGCCGATATTCTCAAGCAGCTACCGTCTATCGAAAAAGTGGTGGTTGTGCCATATACCCAAACAGATCCGGACATCAGTGCCGTTTCCCATGCCGTAACCTATGCGGATTTTACTTCCTCGGCAGACAATCTCGAAATCGAGTTTGAGCAGCTTTCCTTCAGCCACCCCCTTTACATTATGTATTCGTCCGGTACGACCGGATTGCCCAAGTGTATGGTGCAGAGTGCCGGCGGTGTCCTCGTGCATCAGCTAAAGGAGCTTATCCTGCACACGGATCTTTCCCGGGAGGACGCAATCTTCTACTTCACGACCTGCGGTTGGATGATGTGGAACTGGCTGACCACCTCGCTGGGAGTGGGTGCGACCCTGGTGCTGTTTGACGGCAACCCGTTTCATCCCGATCCCGGGGCGCTGTGGCAAATGGCCCAGGATGAAAAAATTACCGTGTTCGGGACCAGTGCCGGCTACCTGGCGGCTTTGCAAAACGCCGGGGTAAAACCTCGTGAAACCTATGATCTCTCCAGCCTGCGCGCCGTGCTGTCCACTGGGTCGCCCCTGCCCGACGAAGGTTTTGAATTTGTGTATGAGCAGATCAAGCCCGACCTGCAACTGGCCTCCATCTCAGGCGGATCGGACCTCAACGGCTGCTTTGCCCTGGGCAACCCCATGGGGCCCGTCTACACCGGTGAACTCCAGTGCCGCGGCCTGGCGATGAAGGTCTTTGCCTTTGACGACCACGGCCAGCCGGTGGTTGGTGAACAGGGTGAACTGGTCTGCGCCGCACCGTTTCCCTCCATGCCGATCTATTTTTGGGAAGATCCGGATGGGCAGAAATACCACAATGCTTATTTCGACCAGTATCCGGGTGTCTGGACCCACGGCGACTACGTCCGGGTGAGCGAACGCGGCGGGGTGACCATGCTCGGCCGTTCGGACGCCACGCTGAATCCCGGAGGGGTGCGCATCGGGACGGCCGAATTGTATCGCCAGGTGGAACAGTTCGAGGAGATCGAGGATTCGGTCGTTATCGGCCAGAGCTGGGCCAACGATATCCGCGTGATCCTCTTTGTCAAAATGGTGCCGGGCCATACCCTCGATGCCGACATGGAAGCCAGGATTCGAGCGGCCATCCGGACCAACGCCTCGCCGCGCCACGTGCCGGCCAAAATTATAGCAGTCCCGGATGTACCCTATACGCTCAACATGAAGAAAGTGGAATTGGCGGTTAAAAAGATCGTTGAAGGCCAGGCGGTCTTGAATAAGGACGCCCTGCGCAATCCGGAGTCTCTGGACTTCTTTGCAAACCTTCCGGAACTGCAGGAGGATTGATCGCTTGACACCTGCTATTTCCCGGTGTTGAATAACTATTTGCAGCCGCATTAGCTTCTGTCATTCTGAGAAGCGTAGCGACGAAGAATCCCTACCCCGCAAGAGATACCATTGGTTGTAGGGGATGCTTCGCTGCGCTCAGAGTGACACTCTCATTCTGCTCCCGGGCACCCCCCATCCGGCACCTTCCAACCTATTTCTGCGCACCAATCGAACTGCCGACACGCCCTAAGGCGGCTGCCGGAGGCTGCCTGGTTTATGGAAAACGAATGGTCCAAAAGGTTTTTACAAAATGTATATTCTTGATTTGTAAGCTGTTTTTTGCTTTTATAGGGCGATGTGCAGCAGCCGGTGTGGTGGCTGCTATCCGGTAACCTACAGTGAGGGGGTGCTGTGGACAACCCCATGATCAACGCAACCTTCCGGCAGTTTCGAGCGGATCTAAAAGAGATCCTCAACGACCTGCGGGGGCTTATCGAAGATATCAACAACCCGGAACTGCTGGTACTGGCCGGTGACCTCGTAACCATGGCCGGGGAACCCTTCCTGTTCGTGACGATCGGCGAGATCAAGGCCGGCAAGAGCAGTTTTGTCAATGCCCTGCTGCAGGCCGCTGTCTGCGCCGTAGATCCGGCACCCTGCACCGATGTGATCCAGCAAATTGTTTACGGCCCGGAAGAAAAGATCTCCGAAGTTTCCGCCCATATCCGCCGGGTAACGCTGCCCGCGGATATCCTAAAGCAGATCGCTATCGTCGATACGCCGGGAACCAATACCATCGTGGAACACCACCAGGACATAACCGAGGGATTCATCCCCAGCTGTGATCTGGTCTTTTTCATGTTCCCGGCTAAAAATCCCCACACCCGTTCGGCCTGGGAGTTTCTCGATTTTGTTCACCGGCAGTGGCACAAACGGGTGGTCTTCATCCTTCAGCAGGCGGATCTTGCCGATGAGACCGAGCTGGCGGTGAACACCGCCAAGGTAAAGGAGTACGCGACCGCCCGCGGGATCGACCAGCCTATTATTTTTCCGGCATCGGCCCGCCTGGAGCTGGCCGGTGAGGCCGACAGCGGTTTTGACGCCATTCGCAACTTTATCCGGGAAACCGTCACCGGCGGCCAGCACTTTTACCTCAAGCTCAGATCGGTGATGGATACCGGTGAGCAGGTGTTAAAAAGGGTTTATGAGGCCCTGCAGCAGCTGCGTAAGCAACTCGATGCCGACAAACGTGTCGCCGCGGAACTTGAGCATCTGCTGTTTGCCGGTCGAGCAGCCACAACCGAAGATATCCGCAGTGCGGTGGACCGCCTGCTGCAGCAGTATGATCAGCTCACCGCTGATCTAAAGGAAGAATTCGAAGCGGGCCTGTCCATGCCGGTGCTGCTGCGGCGTGCTTTCGGTTCGGCGTTCAGCAGCAAACCATCGATCAAGGCCTGGATGGCGCAATTGCAAGAGAAGTTCAGCGCCCGCCTCACCCGCTCCTTCGAAGAGCTGTCCACCGAGAGTGCCCGGCAGTTCCTGGTTTCCTTGAATGCGCTGTTGGAAGACATCAGCCGAGCATTGGCGGACATTGAAGATTCCCGCAGCCTGGAAACTACCAGGGTGGAGGACCTGGGAGGCCAGCGGGAAGACGTCATCCTGGACATCAAACAAAACGTCGGTGACCTCGCCGGGACCGATTTTTTCTCCCGTTTGATGGCCTCTAAACCACAGAACATGCCGTCCACCCTTATGGGGGGCAGTGCCCTGACAGTCATCGGCGCCATCTTGCTGTCTGCTTCGCATGCCAGTTTCCTGGACCTAACCGGTGGCATTCTCACCGGGGCCGGCCTCTTGATGGCCGGGGGTGTGTTGGTGGTTAAAAAGGGCAAACTACTGAAGGAATTCTCCCGGGGCCTGGCTGAAGGGCGCCAGACCTTTGAAGAAGAACTGGAACGGCGCCTGGGAGAGAAATTCGACCGGGTGCACCAGGATATCACCGGCAGCGTGCAACCGTTTTTTGACTATCTAAACACGCGTGAGCAGGCGCTGGATCCTCTGGTCGACCAGGGCCGGAAGATTCATGAGCGTTTGCGGGCGCTTTCCGATACGTTTCAAAAAGAATGTGAGAATTAAAATGAATGCAGATCAGAAGGACATGACCGCCAAGATCGAAGCGTGGATTGCGGCCGGCCGCAATCCCGGCGTCGCCCATTGGCACGGCGCCCTGGAGGCCACCATGGCCAGTTTGGAATCTCACCTGGAGCCCGGTCACCTGATTCCTGCACAGGCGTTGGACCAAAGGTCCTATGCGGTTTTTGCTGAAATCTACGCGCTGCTCAACCTGAGTCCCGATGTCCAGGCCGCCTTCTTGCCGACGGCCATGGGAGGGGTGCTCAACCCCCCGGCCGCTGTGGATAACTTGCGCCGGGTGCACCCGGACAACACGTCAACCATGCTGCTGTGCCGGCGACCGGGCAGCCAGCCCCGTATACTGTGCGCCGAGATTTCTAAGGAGGCCTGGAAACCCGGGGTCGACCTGTTTGAAGAAGGTGCCCTGGTGGGCAGCTATGAGTATGACAGCAGCCCGGACTGCGTCCGCGATCTGGCAAAACTGATCCGGACGCACCTGTGGCGTAAGGAGAAGTGGTCGTCCAGCCACTACCTGGAATACACGCTCAACTGGTTTACCCGGTTGGCCGACACCGGCCGCGTGGACGCCCCGGTCCAGCCGGATCATTCCTACGTGCACACCCCGGTGCTATTGAACCTCGAACGGGTGGCGGCGATATTCAAGCTAGTGTACGCCCTGGCGGCCCGGCAGCTGCACGAGACGGAGCCGGGTCCGGCCGGGCAGAGCGCCTCGGTCGTCGCACCGGATACTGGAGTGGCCGAAAATCGCCGCCGCTATCTGGAGGGCCGGCTGCTGAACCTGCTCAACCACCTGCGTGACAGCAACGCAGTCGATTTTAGTACATTTACGCCCCGGGAAAATGATGAGTTCAAGGATGCGTTTGCCGAGACGGTTGCCCGCCTGGACCCGCTTTTAGAAGGATCGCGTTGAACAACGCGAAGGCGCCGCACGGTGTCCATCACCTGCTTTTAGGATGTCCGCTATGCAAGATATAGATGCCCTGCCGGGAGAACGATGGTTTCCCGATCCGGCCAGTTTCGAGGAAGACTTGCCGCGTCATTGGGGGGACTGGGGCGTAGCCTCCGAGGTTGATGACCTCAAGGCGGTTCTCATGCGCCGGCCCGGCCGGGAAGTCGATGACTTCGATTATCGCCGGGCCCGGTTTTTGGCCCCCGTGGACGCCGGGAAGATGCGTGCTGAACACGATCGCCTGACCGCCCTTTACCGGCAATATGGCGTTACCGTCCACTACATCGAGGCCCAGCGGGATGACCGCCCTAACGCCCTGTTTTGCCGGGATCTCGTGTTCATGACCCCGGAAGGCGCTATCCTGGCCCGGCCGGCCATGCGGGCCCGCCGCGGAGAGGAGCGTTATGCGGCCCTTGCGCTGGCGGCGTTGGGCGTACCCATCATCAAAACCGTAAATGGCAGTGGTCTTTTCGAAGGAGCCATGGGCATGTGGGTCGACCGGGAGACAGTGATCCTGGCGACGGGTGTCCGCACCAACCGCAGCGGGTACGACCAGGTAGCCGGTGAATTGACCCGCATGGGGGTGACCCGGATTGTCCCCATGCCCATTCCTTACGGTCACGCCCATATCGACGGTCTGCTGAATTTCGCCGCCCGCGATGTGGCCATGATTCATGCGTCCCAGGTACCCTATGATGTGGTTGCTGTGTTGCGGCAAAAGGGATTCAATATATTAGAAGCCCCTTCCCAGACCGAAGCCAAGCAGAATCTGGCCATCAATTTCGTAGCCTTGAAACCAGGTCTGGTCATACAGCCCGGGGGGAACCCGCGGACCCGGGCAGTTCTGGAAGCGGCCGGCATTGAAGTGCTTCCGGTGGATATCCCGGAGATATTGAAGGGCACGGGCGGCATCCACTGTATGACGGCCTTTCTTAAGCGAGGTTGATGCATGCGGTTTCGACCCTGTATAGATTTGCACGACGGCCAGGTAAAACAGATCGTAGGCGCGAGCCTGGTTGACGGCCAGCAGCCGGAAACCAATTTCCAGGCTGAAAAACCGGCAACCTGGTTCGCAGACCTCTACCGACGGGACAATCTGCCCGGTGGGCACATTATCCAACTGGGGCCCGGCAATGCCCGGGCGGCTGAAGCGGCCCTGGCCGCCTGGCCCGGAGGGCTCCAGATTGGGGGCGGTGTCACCGGCGACAATGCCGCCGCCTGGATAGATGCCGGTGCGTCAGCGGTGATCGTGACTTCCTGGGTGTTTCACGATGGGCGGGTCGATCGACGGCGCCTTGACCGGCTGGTATCCGGAGTGGGACGCGAGCACCTGGTGCTGGACTTGAGCTGCCGCCGTAAAGGCAATGACTACTACATCGTGACCGACCGCTGGCAGACCTTCACGCAAGAACGGGTCACACGGCAATTGCTCGACAGCCTGGCGGACCATGCCCACGAGTTTCTCATTCATGCCGTCGATGTGGAAGGCAAATGCCGGGGCATCGAAAAGCCGCTGGTGGAGTTGCTGGGTGCCTGGGGCAAGATTCCGGTGACATACGCCGGCGGAATTCACAGTCTGGAAGATATACAGTTGATTGATGGCATTGGCCGGGGGCAACTGGATTTCACCGTGGGCAGTGCCCTGGATATTTTCGGCGGGACACAGCTGGCCTATAAGGATATTGCCGGGAAATACCCGGCTGGCAATGCTGTCGAACCACCGGCTTAGTGCTTTGTTGCCACGACATGATAAGCCGTTTTATCTCTAATCCACTATGGCTTAAGAATTTATTGACAGGAGGACCCATGACGGTGACTGCCAACCAGAGGCAAAATAAAAGGGCCTACCATATCAAACCAACCAGGATCGCGCTGAAAGGCACTTTTTTGGTGTTGAATGATGTCAGCAGCGGTGGGATCGGGGTCATTCTCGAAAAGGACGGGCCGGAATTTGTCACCGGAGAGAGGCTGGACAAAATACCCCTTGAATTAACCGACGGCCCGGTTACACTTAGGGGAGTTGTTTCACACATTTCCGTTTCAACTGACAAAACGGTCTGTGGTATCCGTTTCTTACTGACCGGTGATCAATTCGACACGGGCATTCAGTTTAAACGGGAACGCGAAAGTTAAGCCGCTGGGTGCGCCCTGCGTACCGTCCAGATGGTTTCCGGGAGGTGTCCGGTGAAAAATGCCGTTAAGGGAGTGCTCCTGTCGGGGCTGGTATTGCCGGGACTGGGTCAGATCGTACTAAAGAGCTACAAGCGGGGCGCCACCTTGATTCTGGTGGTACTCGGCGCGATTGGGGCGATTGTCATCCGTGCCGCCGGCCAGGCACTGGCGATTCTGGAAAAAATCGAGTCGGAAGGCGGGCCGGTTGATGAGGAAACGATCACGCAGGCCGTCAATCAGGCCGCCTCGTCCGGTGACCAACTGCTCTACACGTTATCCTTTCTGCTGATCGCGATCTGCTGGGTAATCGGGATGGTGGACGCCTACCTTACCGGAATCAAAGCAGACCGGCAGCCCCAACCCTAGACGCCACCCATGGCGATAGATAGGAAGATCGCCGCCGGCTGGCACGTGTGCCCGGAACAGACGCCCCCGGCCCGGTATGGACGTAGCCATACGCAAGCGGGTTTGCGAACTTTTCTGCACCACCCAAAATGCCGGCGTGGGAACCGGGCGGGGTCTTGCGGTATCCTAGTTTGTCGTGGCGGAAAAACACGGCGGCCGCAAGGAAGCCGCGTCCACTCCCGGGAAAGGCACCCGGTTCAGCATACAACGGTCCTGTATTAAAGCGGTCGGACCGGACTAACCTGCATACGTTTCCCTTAACCGGTATTTAAGGATCTTGCCGCTGGCGCTCAGGGGCAGAGTATCCACGAAAATGACCTTTTTGGGGGCTTTATAACGCGCCACGGACTCTGCGCAGAAAGACTTGATGTCCTCTTCACTGGTGTCCACACCCTCACGCCGGACAATCAGGGCGGTTACGGCCTCACCCCACTTGGCATCGGGCGTGCCGATGACGGCCGCCTGCAGGACAGCCGGATGTTTGTATAATACGTTCTCGACTTCAGCCGGGTAGACATTTTCGCCCCCGGTAATGATCATGTCCTTTTTGCGGTCGACGATATAGATAAAGCCCGCTTCATCCACTCGGCACAGGTCCAGGGGATAGTACCAGCCATCCCGGTAAACCGCTTTGGTTTCTTCCGGTTTGTTCCAGTATCCCAAAGTAGTGCCGAGGCCGCGCACTTTGATTTCGCCCACCTCGCCCGGGGCCACGGGGTTGTCGTTTTCATCGACGACCACGCTTTCCATATCGGCGAACGATTTACCACAGGACGCCAGCACATCGATGTTCCCGGCAGCCAGAGCGGCGGCTATGTCGGCGGTCTTCAAAATGGTGGTCTGGCCTACCGTTTCGCTGGTCCCGAACAGGTGGATGAAGACATTGCCGAACTTCTGGATGGCTTTCTCGTACACCACCGGCGTAACCGGTGCACCGGCAAAATAGATCTTTTGCAGGCTTGCAAAGTCGTAGGCCGCGGTATCGGAATACTCCGCCAGGAAGAGCAGCATGGGGGTCGCGAGCATTCCGGTGGTCACTTTATATTTTTGAACCAAACTCAGAAAATTCTCCACGGTCCAGGCGGGCATGATAACCGAGGTGGTTCCGCTGTACATGTGATTCATCAGGGTGACTTCCCCGGTGGCGTGAAACAGCGGGGAAGCGATAATGCCCATGTCCGCCCGGTTCATTTTCAATTCCAGCGACATGCTGCGGCCGGCATGATAGAAGTTCCGGTGCGTAGCCATACAGCCCTTGGGAGCGCCGGTTGTGCCGCTGGTATACATCAGGGCGGCCAGGTCGTCTTCGGTTACCTCCACCGCCGGCACCTTCCCGGTGAATTCCGCGGCAAGGGTTTCGTAATGATGCCAACCATCCGGTGTGTCTGCCCGGGGCCCGATGAAGATGAACTGCTTGACGAATCCCAGCTCCCCCTCGATTTGCCTGATCTGGTCCATGTAGTTTTCGTTTACCAGAAGAGCGGCCGGGGTAGCATCTTTCAGGATGGTCAGGATTTCCGGGGCCGCCAGGCGAAAGTTCAACATGACCAGGACCAGGCCCGCATTGGGGATGCTGAAATAGGCTTCTGCGTTGGCAATACTGTTGTGCCCCAGGATGGCCACACGGTCGCCTTTTTGAAGGCCGAAAGACAAAAGCGCGCTGCCGATGGCACGGGTCCGGGTGCCGAATTCAGCAAACGTCAGTTCCCGGTCACCTTCGATCAGCGCTGTTTTCCGGGGATTGAGTTCCAGGTTGCGACGCAGCATGTTTTGCAGGGTACAGATTGTTTTCATCGGGCCTCCTTGCACGCGTTCTTAAAATTTTGGCCTGGGGTGTTGCGCTGTTGCCCGCCGGCAGCAGCCAGAGAAACATGATAACGGGAAGCCGCCAAGGCGGTATCCCGCTGGAGCCGGGTAGATTCCAGTTGTGTTGCGGAAACGATTTTTATAACTATAGTGTGGTTGTTTAGTTACGGTCAAGTCGAAAACCTGGCCTGCCGGGCTGACAGCGCCGGCGGATGAAAGCCATATGGGAGGTGGCTATGCAATTTGAAAAAATATCCTTTACCAATGCAACCGGTCAACAGCTGGATGGACGTCTGGACCAGCCGGCGGGCAAGCACCCCGCGGCTTACGCTCTTTTTGCCCACTGCTTTACCTGCACCAAGGATTCGAAGGCGGCGGCCTACATCAGCCGCGCCCTGACGGAACTGAATATTGCGGTGTTCCGGTTTGATTTTACCGGCCTGGGTGAAAGCAGCGGCGATTTTGCCGAAACGACTTTTTCTTCGAATGTGGCGGACCTGGTAGCAGCGGCTGATTATCTGCAAGCAGCCTATGCCGGGCCACAGCTCCTCATCGGCCACTCCCTGGGAGGTGCCGCAGTGATCCGGGCGGCCGCACAGATTCCGTCAGCCCGGGCCATCGTGACCATCGGCGCTCCGTCCGATCCCGGACATGTGATGCGTCACATCCAGGATCATCGCAATGAAATCGAGAGTCGGGGTGTGGCCCAAATCGATATCGCCGGGCGTCCTTTCCGGATAAAAAAGGAGTTCCTGGATGACCTTGCCCAGCATCGCATGAGCGGTGCAGTCAGAGATCTGAAACGGGCCCTGCTTGTGATGCATGCGCCGCGGGATAATACCGTGGGTATTGACAATGCGGCGGCGATATTCAAGGAGGCGTTGCACCCGAAGAGTTTTGTATCCCTCGATAATGCCGATCACCTGCTTTCACGCGCGCAAGACGCCCGCTATGCCGGGGCGTTGATCGCGGCCTGGGCCGACAAATACATAGAAAAGTCGCCGACCGTCGCGGATCCGGCCGCCGATTCCGCCTGGCAGGTGCAGACCCGGATCGGACCGCAGGGGTATACAACGGAAATTTCCACCGGGGACCACCAGCTGACGGCCGATGAGCCCATTGCTGTCGGTGGGGCCAACAAAGGCCCCACGCCCTATGATTACCTGTTGGCCGCCCTGGGTGCCTGCACGGTAATGACCTTGCGCATGTATGCCGATCGTAAAAAATGGCCGCTTGAGGGTGTGACAGTTGATCTTAAGCACCATAAGATCCACGCCAAGGATTGCCTTGAATGTGAAACAGCCAAAGGCTATGTGGACCGGATAGAACGGGAAGTGGGCCTGTTCGGTGTACTGACGGCAGATCAGCAAAAACGGCTGCTGGAAATAGCCGACCGCTGCCCGGTTCACCGGACCCTTGGCTCCGAAATAAACATTTTATCCCGCTTAAAAGACACGCACTGAAAAAGGATGGAAAATGGCGGAACCGGTCTTACACCTCGTCGACAAGCACATGGCGCTGATCACCCTGAACCGGCCTGAGAAGCGCAACGCTCTGAACCAGGCCCTGCTGGCGGCCCTTTACGATGCCGTCGAAGCAAGTGATCAGAACCCGGACATACGGGCAATCGTGATAACCGGTCGGGACCCGGCCTTTTGCGCCGGCCTTGATCTGCAGGCGGTTACCCGGGAGAACCTGTTGGACCCGAGGGGGGATGGGCGTGACCTGCCGCACGTTTTCGGGGCATGTCGCAAGCCGCTAATCGCCGCTGTCAACGGGGTAGCCATCACCGGTGGTTTTGAGTTGGCTTTGAACTGCGATTTCATGATTGCTTCAGATGCAGCCCGGTTTGCCGATACCCATGTCCGGGTTGGCATACATCCCGGGTGGGGGATGACCCAGCACCTGCAGCAAGCCATCGGCCGGCGGCGGGCCCGACAACTGTCTTTTAGCGCAGAATCGATCTCTGCCCGCACAGCCCATGCCTGGGGCCTGGTTAACGAAGTCGTCCCCCACGCCGAGTTGCTGGTTCGGACGGCTGAAATCGCCGACCAGATTGCGCAGGCCAATCAGGATATGCTGCATACCGTTCGGGGCCTGATCGACTTTCGGGACCGGGCCGGGCATCGTGAGGCCCTGCAGCATGAACGTAAAGGATTTAAAGCCTTTGTAGGCCAACTTTTCCGTGCGTGAAAGAAGTATCGGGAAAGATACTGTCCGGCTGTTTCAGGCCGCTACTGCAGTATCCTGCGGCTGTACCACCACACATAGTCCGCAGACAATAAGAGCTGCCCCAATCCAGGCCGGCGCCGTTAGATATTCGCCCAGGATAAAAACTCCCAACACACTGGCTGTCAATGGTTCCATCAGGCCCAGCACGGCTGCCCGCGACACCGGGACCGTTATCAGCCCTCTGGTAAAAAGGGCGTAAGCGACCGCCGTTGCCGCAACGCCCAGGAACAGGGCGATGGCAAGGCCACGCAGGGATGCCAGCAGATAAACTTCAGCGGTAGCCAGGCAGGGGGCCAGCAAGATTGCGCCAGCACAGAGAACCACCGCCATGACTTTTACCGGGGAGCGCTCTTTAACCAATCGTTTGCTGGCTACCTGATACACAGCGTATCCAAAACCGGCCCCGGCAGCCAGCAATATGCCGCCCCTGTCCAGGGTGATTTCATTGCCTGCGGTCACCAGCAGGCTGCAGCCACCGATTGACAGACAAGCCGCCACTACCCAGCGTGGTGTAATGGGCTCTTTGTATATAATGGCTTCGAGTAGTCCGGCTGCCACGGGTGCACTGCCAATTGCCACCAGCGTGCCAACCGCAACCCCTGTGCGGATGATAGCTGCGAAAAAACAGACCTGAAACAGGCAGACCCCGGCAACCGCCAGCAGCGTCACCCCCAGGGGGAGACCGGCAATTAGCGAATGCTGGCGATGGGTCACAGCGGCAAATGCCAGCAGGGTCGGCCCTCCGATTGCCAGACGTAAGGCCCCGATAAAAGCCGGCCCCATGCCCTCCGGCGCAAAAGCCCGGGCGGTGCCGGCTGTCCCGAACAATATTGCGGCTCCCAGTATGAAAAGGTGCCCCTGTTTGAACCAATGCATTGGCGTTGCCTTTTGTGTTTGTATTTAGACAATATTAGGTATTTAACTACGAATATCGAGAAATCAATGCAAAAATAGTACGAATATAATAACTTTAGGCCCGTTTGAAGCAATTCCCTATATTCTCGGGAACCGCTTGCAAAATCACCATCAATTGAATAACATTTCAAGTAATTGCATTTTAAGCCGATTTAACAGATGACAAGGAGCGCGCAACGTTTTCATGAAAGCCAGGAGAAGCACCAACCGGACCATCGATGATACCGACTGTGATATTATCCAGCTGCTGCAAAAAGACGGTCGGGTTACCAATATTGAAATCGCCCGGAAACTTGGCGTTTCCGAGGCTACCGTCCGGGCGCGCATGAAACGGCTGATCGATGAGGAGATCATTCAGATAGTAGCGGTAAGTAACCCCATCAAACTCGGATTCAAGGTTACCGGGAGCATCAAAATCCGGGTTGATATCAAGAAAATGGATGCCGTTATCCGCGAACTGAAACAGATCGAAGCCCTGTGGTTCATTGTCCAGATGACCAGCGGGACCGGTATCTATACCGAATTTGTGGTCCGCTCCATGGAAGAGCTCAATGAACTGATCATGCAAAACATCAATCCCATCGATGGTGTGCTGGACACCGAAACCAACCTGATTATGAAATTTATCAAACGCCGATACGACTGGGGCACCGCCCTGGACTGACTACCCTGAGACCAGGTGATCCGCCTGCTTGTGAAAAGTAGCTGCATATGCCTTTTAAAAAGCGATATTTTCTGTTGCCTATTCTGGCGGCCCTGTTTATTTGGCTCATCTTCCAAACGTATGCCGAAGTAAAGGCAAACACGATTCGGGATTTCAACCGGCAGCAGCTGTCCCTCGCGCGGCAGGCTGCCCAGGGTTTAGAACGATTTTTCGCCCAATATCAGAAGGAACTGAACTTTTTAGTAAGCCGGCCGGCTATCCTGAGCCTCAACCGCCATGGCAAAGACGTGATGCATGCCTACTTTGCCAGCCGGTTGGACGATATCAGGGCCATCACCCGGGTCAGTGCCCAGGGCCGCATTCTATACACCGTGCCCGTGGCGCCCCAGGCGCTTGGCAAGGACATTTCCGACCAGGAGCATGTACAGGCGATTCTCAAAAGCCGCCGACCGGTAGTCAGCGAAGTTTTTCAGGCGGTGCAAGGCTATCCGGCCGTGGCCCTGCATGTTCCGGCGCTGCGGGACGGCGTTTTCCACGGAACCTGGCTGTCCTGGTCCCGTTCAACGAACTGGCGGAACATTACGTTGGCAACCTGAACCTTGGTGATTTCGGTGAAGCCCTGCTTCTCAGCCGCCAGGGGATAGAGCTGTATTGCCCGGTTCCCGACCACAAAGGCAGCCCTATCAAGGCCACCTCCCGAGAATTTCCATCCTTGAAATCTTTAAGCGCCAAAATGATGCAAGGTGGCGAAGGCTCCGCCATTTTTACTTCTGACACCATTCGGGGGATGCCGGTTAGCCGTAAGGTTTCCAAACTGGCCGCTTATACCCCGGTCAACCTGGGGAGTACTTACTGGAGCCTGTCCGTGGTAACTCCGGAGCATGAGGTCCTGGCCACCTTACAGGGTTTTAGAAACCGCCTGGTGATGATAGTGCTGCTTTTGATCGGCGTGGGCCTGACGTACATCTATTACGGGTTCAGGGCCTGGGCCATCCTCCGAGAAGAAAAGCACCGGCGCGTTGCGGACCAGGCCCTGCGGGCCAGCGAAGAAAAATATCGCCTGTTAGCGGATCTGCTGCCACTGGTGGTCTTCGAGACCGATGCCATCGGGGTCGTGACCTTTGCGAACCGGAGTGCGT
Organism: Olavius algarvensis Delta 4 endosymbiont; assembly: GCA_905176665.1. GTDB lineage: Bacteria > Desulfobacterota > Desulfobacteria > Desulfobacterales > CAJINA01 > CAJINA01. The sequence goes on from CAJINA010000090.1 coordinate 63,671, forward strand.
TTGAAAAATTTGAGCTTTCGCCTAAGAATTTCAAGAAAAATTTGAATGTTCTTCTGGCCGTGGCCCCTGATGACCGTGAGCGGGCGCGGGCCCTGATGGACACCCTCTTTAAAGGCGAGACCGTCGGCGGCGCCGAATATCAGCTGCTGACCCGTGGTGGCCGGGTGTTTCCCGGGATGGTCTATGTCGGTGCCATCTTCAATGGAACCGAGCCGGTCGGCATTCGCGGCACGGTGGTAGATCTGACCGATGTCCGTGGTGCCCAACAGGCGCTCAGCGAGGAGGAACAGAAATTCCGGACCCTGGTGGAGGAATCCCCGTTGGGGGTCTCCCTGATCGATGCCGCAGGCCGGTTTTTATACGTCAATCCCAAGTTCAGGGACATATTTGGATATGACCTTGCCGATCTTCCCAGCGGGGAGCAGTGGTTCAAACTGGCTTATCCAGATCGGAATCAGCGCGAAGCAGCTATTGTGGCCTGGAAGGCGGATTTATCTGCTGCGCAGGTCGGTGAAGTGCGTCCGCGAACCTTCAGGGTAACCTGTGGGAACCGTACCGAAAAAACCATCAATTTCCGGCCGGTCACTTTGACATCCGGCGACCAGTTTATAACTTACGAAGATATTACCGAAAAAAAGCGCCTCGAGGAGCAGTTCCAGCAGGCCCAGCGCATGGAGGCCATCGGTACGCTGGCCGGCGGGGTGGCGCACGATTTCAATAACCTGCTCATGGGTATCCAGGGCCGCACGTCCCTCATGCTCATGGATCTAAGCTCCGACCACCAGCACTATCAGAGCCTGAAAAGCATAGAAGAATACGTCCAGAGCGCTTCAGACCTTACCCGCCAGCTACTGGGGTACGCCCGGGGGGGGAAATACGAAGTAAAAAGCACGGACCTGAATCAGTTGATCGATAGCCAGAACCAGATGTTCGGACGCACCCGCAAAGAAATCATCATCACGGCTGATTTCGACCCAGCCCTTCCGGCGGTGGACGTGGATCGGGGGCAGATGGAGCAGGTGTTGTTGAATCTCTACCTGAATGCCTGGCATGCCATGCTCGGTGGTGGTGAACTCCATGTGACCACCCGGCAGATATCCCTCGACGCGGCTGCCACCGAACCTTTTAAAGTCCGCCCGGGCGCTTATGTGCAGGTTATCCTCCGCGACACCGGCATCGGCATGGATGACCTCACCTTGAGTAAAATTTTTGATCCGTTTTTTACCACCAAAGGTACCGGCCGGGGAACAGGGCTTGGGTTGGCCTCTGTATATGGGATTATGCAGAATCACAGGGGTTTTGTCACCGTGAGCAGCAGCAAAGGCCGGGGAACGACGTTTAAGCTGTTTATGCCGGTGTCCAAAAGGACGGTCCAAAACATCCAGGTGACCGAGACACAGCTCATCCAAGGCAAGGAAACCATATTGCTAGTAGATGATGAGACCATGATTATCGATGTTGGCGACAGTCTGCTTTCCGCATTGGGGTACGACGTCATCGCTGCCGACAACGGGCAGCGGGCTGTGGCCCTGTTTGAGCAGATGCATGCCAGCATCGATTTGGTCCTGCTGGACATGATCATGCCCGGCATGGGCGGCGGTGAAGTTTATGACCGGCTTGCCCAAATCAAGCCGGAAGTGAAGGTCATTCTCTCCAGCGGGTATAGTATCGATGGCCGGGCCAAGGCTATATTAGACCGCGGTTGCAACGGTTTTATCCAAAAGCCGTTCGGCCTGGAGTCACTTTCCACCAAGATCAGAGAGGTTCTGGATTGAACGTTTTTTAGGGAGAGCCGTTTGTAGGAATAGGATATGGGGTCAAAGCGCACGATAACCAGAGATTTGGTCGTCAGTATCATCGGTGTGGTGGTGCTGATCTCCGCCATCGTGGTGATGTTGAACTACCGGATCATGTCTGAAAAAGCCCGGGTAGAGTTGGAAACCACCGCGGATGAATATCTGGCCTATCTGGTCAGCAGTCTCGAACTGCCAATCTGAGCCATCGATCATGCAGCTGTGCTGAGCATTGCCGAATCTTATGGCAAAAATGAACAGGTTGCCAAACTCAAGATCAGCGTGACCTTCAACAATGCAACTATTTTTGATTTAGCCAAAGGAGAGGCGGGGGACCTGGTCGTCAGGAACGGCTTTATACGCCACGAGGGGCAGATCATCGGTGAGGTGACGCTGGGCCTGACGCCCCGATTCTACCGCCGGACAATCCAGCAGTTGCTGGTTACCAGCGTAATGACTACCATTTTGATCAGCATTGCGCTCACCGGATTAACCCTGTTGTTTTTCCGGCTGTTTCTCAAACGGCCTTTCGACAATCTTATTCAAGGTATCGAAGAGATTTCTGAGGGGAAATATGATTACCGGTTCAGCCAGGTCAGGCACGGGGAGATACAGAGTATTATCCATAAATTTGTTTCCATGGCGGACAGAATTAAGCAGCGGGAAAAATCCCTGCTGGAGAGCGAGTCCCGCTTCCGGAGCCTGGTTGACCAGGCGGCGGATGCATTTTTCTTGTCCACGGTGAATGGCCGGATCATCGATGTAAACCGGCAGGCCTGTGAGAGCCTGGGGTACTCACGGGCGGAACTGCTGAATATGCGCATGACGGATATAGAGGCGACCGATGATCCGGGTGCATATGAAACCATCGCCGACCGGGATAGGTCATTTTCTGATCATGTGACCATGGTGAGCAATCACCGCCGCAAAGACAATTCTCTATTTCCGGTAGAGGTAAGGGCCGGTTTTCTGGAACTTGGCCAGAAACAGGTCATCCTCAGTCTGGCCCGGGATGTAACCGAGCGTAAGTACGCCGAGGACGAGATGCGTCGACTGCGCAATCTGCTGGGTAATATAGTCAATTCGATGCCTTCGGTTCTGGTCGGGATCGATGCCGCCGGGCATGTTACCCAGTGGAATCAACAGGCGGAAGAAGTCACCGGGGTGACCACCCCTGAGGCCCTGGGGCAGAATCTCAAGGATGTTTTTGCGGTCCTGGCCGGAGAGATGGAAAATGTAAAGAGAGCCATCGCGGAGCGCCGGCCCCAGATCACTGAAAAAGTTGCCATGGAGATAAACGAAAAGACCCGTTATGCCGACATCACGGTGTATCCCCTCGTGGCCGACGGTATTGAAGGGGCTGTCATTCGGATGGATGACGTAACCGAACGCGTGCGCATCGAAGAGATGATGATCCAGAGTGAAAAAATGATGTCGGTCGGCGGGCTGGCCGCCGGCATGGCCCATGAAATCAACAATCCTCTCGGAGTCATTTTGCAGAGCGGCCAGAACATTCATCGCCGCCTGGCTCCCGATCTCGCCGCCAACCAGCGGGTAGCACAGCAGTGCGGCGCCGGATTAGACGCGATTATCCGGTACTGTGAGGAACGGAAGATTCTGAAATACATTGATGGGATTCACGAGGCCGGCACCCGGGCTTCAAAAATAGTGGCCAACATGCTGAATTTCAGCCGCCGCAGTGAATCAACCCTGTCCTACGCCGACCTCAACAACTTGATCGATGCCACTATTGACCTGGCTTCCAATGATTACGATTTGAAGAAAAAATATGATTTTCGTCATATCAACATCGAACGCGATTACGCGCCCAACCTGCCGCGCATACCGGTCGCGGTCACGGAGATCGAACAGGTGGTTTTAAACCTGCTTAAAAATGCGGCCCAGGCCATGGCGGGCAAAGATGTAAAAGCACAGCGAATTACCGTCAAAACCCGCTTGGATCCAGGGTTCGTGCGTATTGAGTTGCGAGACAACGGCAGCGGAATGGATGAAGGGACGCGCAAAAGGGTTTTTGAGCCTTTCTTTACCACTAAAAAACTGGGTGAAGGCACCGGGTTGGGGCTGTCGGTTTCATACTTTATTATCACCAATAATCACAAGGGTGCGATGAGCGTCGAGTCAAGCCCGGATAAGGGCAGTCACTTTTTGGTGAGACTGCCGATTGGGGTGTAGCAGCTGTCGGTTGGACAGTCACAGGCACCACCTGCGGTTGAGAGCGGAGCGAAATATGGAAAAACCTGCTGCGAAAATTCTGTGCATTGATGATGAGAAGATGATCCGGACCAGCATCGGTGATTTTCTCGAAGACTCGGGCTATGACATGATCCTGGCATCCGACGGGCGTGAGGGACTCGCGGCCTTTCGGGCGCATCATCCGGATGCGATCCTGGTGGATCTTAGAATGCCGGAGATCGATGGGTTGGAGGTCCTCTCGGCCGTGCGGGCGGAATCTCCGGACACGCCGGTTATCGTTGTTTCCGGCACCGGGGTGATTGGCGATGTGATCGAGGCCCTCCGCCTTGGCGCCTGGAATTATCTGACCAAGCCGGTAGAGGACATGGTGGTCCTGGAGCACGCCCTGGAACAGGCCCTCGAAAAATCCCGCCTGATAAGTGAGAACGTAGAACACAAGCGGAATCTGGAAGAGAAGGTCCGGCAGCGCACGGTAGCACTGGAGGAGGCCAATGCACAGTTGAAGACGACGCTGCAACAACTTGAAATTCAGTTCGATGAGCGCCAGAAAACTGCCGAGATGCTGCGTAAATACGAGCAGATTATTTCGACCACGAATGACCTCATGGCCCTGATCGGGACTGATTTTACCTTTCAGGCCGTGAATCCGGCTTATTGCGCGGTGCACACCGCCCAGGCCGATGATATGGTCGGCAAGACGGTGGCTGAAGTCTATGGGCGGGAGTTTTTCAACACGGCCCTGAAACCCTACATGGCACGTTGCCTGGCTGGTGAAAAAGTGGATACCTATGCGTGGCTCCATTTTCCCGGCACCGGCCGCTGCTTTTTGCACATATCCTACTATCCCTATTTCCAGGATGACGGCAGTGTGGCCGGCATCGTTGAGAATACCCGCGATTCTACTTCGCGCAAGAAGCTTGAGGAACAGTTGCAGCAGGCCCAGAAAATGGAAGCCATCGGGACCCTGGCTGGCGGGATTGCGCATGATTTCAACAATATTCTCGGGGCTATTATGGGGTATACCGAAATGCTGGCCTGGGATATACCCGATTCGGTTGACCTCCAAAAGAAAGTTCAGCAGATATTGAAAGCCAGCGATCGGGCCAAAGAACTCGTCCACCAGATCCTGTCATTCAGCCGGCAGCATGATCAGGAAAGAAAACCGGTTCAGATGTATCTTATCATCAAAGAAGCGCTCAAGCTGCTCAAGGCGTCGCTGCCCAGCACCATCGAGATCCGCCAAGAGATCAGCGCTAAGCGCAGCACTGTCCTGGCCAATCCCACCCAGATACATCAGGTTCTGATGAACCTTTGCACCAATGCCCACCATGCCATGCGGGAGACCGGAGGTGTACTGACGGTTAAGCTTTATACGGAAGAAGTCTCCGCGGACCAGGCGCTGCAGTACGACCTGGCCGAGGGGCATTACCTTGCGTTGGCCGTGGTGGATACCGGGCACGGCATGTCCGTCACGACGAAAGAGAGAATTTTTGATCCCTATTTCACAACCAAGAAAAAGGGGGAAGGCACCGGCCTGGGGCTTTCGGTCATCCATGGGATTATGAAAGCGCACGACGGTGCGGTTATCGCGCAAAGCGAGGTCGGCCAGGGATCTACTTTCACAGCCTTTTTTCCGATGACGGAAGACAAGGAAGACAAAGTTCCCCAACCCGCTGATTCCCTGCCCACCGGCCGGGAACGCATTTTGTTTGTGGATGACGAGCCGGTTCTGGTTGAAATCGGAGGACAGATGCTGCAGCACCTGGGGTATGCGGCCGAATGTGTTTCCGATTCAGTGGAAGCCCTGCGTATTTTCCAGGCTTCCCCGGACGATTTTGACCTGGTGATTACCGATATGACGATGCCGCACATGACCGGTGATATTCTGGCCCGCGAAATATTGAAGGTCAAACCCGGCCTGCCCATCATCATGGCCACCGGCTTCAGTGAGTTGATGACCGAAGAAAAGGCGAAACGCGCCGGGATTACCGATTTTTTAATGAAACCGCTGGTTGTCCGGGAATTGGCCAGTATCATTCGCCGGGTGTTGGATGCCGGCCGGAAAGGAGACCATGCTGAACCTTGACATTCCAGGCTATCCCCCCCTGAAGCTATGCCACCTGGTGCTCGATTACAATGGCACCCTGGCCGTCGACGGCCGGCCGGTAGCCGCGATCGGTCAACTGCTGACGCGGCTGTCTGCCGATCTGGACATCCACGTGGTTACTGCGGATACATTCGGAAAGGTCCGCGAGGGGCTGACCGACGTTCCTTGCACCGTATCCATACTGCCCGCCGGCGACCAGGACCAGGCCAAACTGGATTACATCAACCGGTTGGGATCAACTCAGACCGTCTGCATGGGCAACGGCCGCAACGACCGTCTGATGCTCAAGGCGGCCGCTTTAGGGGTGGCGGTCATACTGGAAGAGGGGGCCGCCGCGGAAACCCTTTTGGCGGCAGATGTGGTGTGCCGCATCATTGTCGATGCACTTGAACTTTTGCTGCAGCCGTTGCGGCTTGCGGCCACGCTTCGCTCATAGTGTCCGGCCAGAAGGGGCATCTTTTGGCCCGGGGCTGCGTTCTCGCCTGTTTGTGATCCTCAACGTAGCAATACTACGCCTGCGGTCCCAAACAG
>CAJINA010000091.1 GCA_905176665.1 Olavius algarvensis Delta 4 endosymbiont
CCAGAACCGTTCGGTTGAAGCGCTCCACAAAACCATTGGTTCTGGGGTTCCCGATTTTCGTGGTCCTGTGTTCAATATCATTCAGCTCTAAAAAAATCTCGTAC
>CAJINA010000092.1 GCA_905176665.1 Olavius algarvensis Delta 4 endosymbiont
GTACGAGATTTTTTTAGAGCTGAATGATATTGAACACAGGACCACGAAAATCGGGAACCCCAGAACCAATGGTTTTGTGGAGCGCTTCAACCGAACGGTCCTGGATGAGTTTTTCAGGACCGCTTTTAGAAAGCGCTTCTACGAATCTTTAGATGCGCTCCAGCAGGACCTGGATGCCTGGCTTCAAGAATATAATCAC
>CAJINA010000093.1 GCA_905176665.1 Olavius algarvensis Delta 4 endosymbiont
CAAACTGAAAAAGTTAAGATCTTCCCAAACAGTTTGAGATAGACGATAAGCGCCATCCCTGGCCCCAAAAGAAGACCAGGGTATGGCGCGCGGTCGTCCTC
>CAJINA010000094.1 GCA_905176665.1 Olavius algarvensis Delta 4 endosymbiont
ACCAAAAGCTACCCCTTCTGGCCGGACACTCTTGGTTTTGAGTGGGGCATCTTTTGGCCCGGGGCTGCGTTCTCGCCTGTTTGTGATCCTCAACGTAGCGATACTACGCCTGCGGTCCCAAACAGGGCTGCGGCCTTGCCCCGAACCAAAAGCTACCCCTCCTTATTGCGTTTAGGTGGGAAAGATGATAGACCGCTTTTTCAATATCAGAATTGGTCTTGTGTGCACAGCGTGGGGACGGGCACGCCCCGTTATGGATCTGAACTAGTTTGTTTCCGATTCTGATCATCAAAATTACCCGGGTCGATTCCTAATAGTGCGAGATTACCTAGCCTCCCATGATACGACCCGGGTTTTTTGTTTCCAAATTCCCGCTCAGCTCGTTAGCAGCCCAATCCAAAAACAATCTTGCCTATGAAACACCTTTTGTTTGCGGGGATGCAAGCTTTGGTACCCTCTTGGCCGGCCGGACGTCATCCACTGGTTGAAATGCCCATGGGAACGTGGTTTAATACGGTTGTACCACAACCCGAGGAGTAAAACATGGACCCCAGTGCTAAGACCATCCTGGTCATTGATGACGAGTCCATATTCAGAACGATCATCGGCCGCATGCTCGAAAATTTGGGTTTCCACGTTACGATCGCCCCGGACGGGGTTACCGGCCTGGAATTATACCGCCAACTTGTCCCGGACCTCGTCATGGTTGATCTATTCATGCCGGATATCGATGGTTTCAAAGTGCTCACCACCATACGGGATCAATCCCCGGAAACCCCCGTGGTCGTTATTTCCGCCACAGACCGAATCGGTGATGTGATCCAGACCTTGAGACTGGGCGCCTGGGATTTTATTACCAAGCCGGTTCAGGACCAGGTCTTTTTGGAAAACACGGTACTGCGCGCTTTTGAAAAAGCAGACCTGAAGGTTGAAAATCGGCTGTTTCGTGAGCGGATCCAGACCATTGTCGATACCGTTCCTTGCGGCATTGTGGTTGTGGATGCCACTGATCAGACCATCATGGAGGTGAATCCGATGGCTGCGAATATGGTCGGGCTGCCGGCGGTTGACATGATCGGGAGGCAGAGCAGCGGATTTATCTACCCGGACAAGCCGCAGGCGTGTCCGCCTGAGAACGCCGACAGCACCCGTGTAAATTCCGAACAGATCCTGCTTAAAACAGATGGCATCCACATCCCCATCCACAAGACGGTGATGCGGACGGATATCGAGGGCCGGGCCTGTATGATCGAAAGTTTTGTGGATATCAGCGAGCACAAACAGGCCCAGCGCGAATTGCTGGAGCGAAAAAAGATGCAGGGCGTTATCGAGATGGCCGGGGCGGTCTGGCACGAAATGAATCAGCCCCTCCAGATTGTCTCCGGCCTTTGCGAACTCATCCTGATGGATGCGGGTGACAACGGACCGTTTGCCGATCGTCTCAAGACCATCCGGAGGCAGGTAGGGGAAATGGGGCGGATAACCGGCAAGCTCATGGGCATTACACGCTACCGGACCAAAGAACACCTGGAAGACCGGATTATCGATATCGATCAAGCTTCCGAAGCGGAACCCTGACACCTTGCCGGATAGTTGAAGCCCGGCCGGCCGGGGCTTGACAAAGATCTAAAGGTTCCCGGCAGATAACCGAATACGCTTATAGAAGCACTCCAGACACATTTAAGTGCAATCTGCACGCTTGATCTCAGTCGCTGAAGGGAGTGTTGCGGCCAGCCATCAAAGACAAGGGGGAAAGATGAAAAAAAGGGTTGGATTTGGGATCGGACTGCTGTTGTTATGGGTCGGGTGCTCGTTTTTCAGCCCGGCCGAATTGTCCGAGATGATTCCAGGCATGAGCAAGCAGATGGACAAACTCGAGTGCTGGCTGACGATCACCTTCAAAAAGTATCCCAGCGGAATCGATCCCCGGGATGTCCAGGTGAAATTCAGTTCCATGGCTCTGGAACAGCCCGAGGTGTTCGATTGGGAGTACATTGCCGCCCATGATGTCATTTCGCTGGGCTTCATGCAGGGCTTCAAGGAGAACCCGGCCAGTGTGCCCGAGGGGCGGCCACCCCTGGAAGTGCCTCTCAAGGTCAATTTTCCGCTGCACGCCAAGCAGTACCTCTACACCGCCGGGGAAACGATTGAGCTGACCGCCGAACTTTTCTGGGGCGGCAAAAAGGTCGCCTCCAGCAACAGGACCATCGAGCATGTTTATGAGTGATGTCTGGCGCGGCAGCGTGGCCTGGCGGCAATTGATGATACCAACCGGTTTCAAGTTTGAATGGTGGCCGTGATCCCGAACTCGGGAGGGGCCATTATGTTCCGTTTGACGGCGCATAAGTCGGCCGCCTTGATGACCGCATTTTTATATTTTGGCGGAAACCCAGGCGGCAAGCTTATTCGCAGGTTGACTTGGTTGACCAGAAAGGTCTTGAGATCCTTTTCAAAGGAGAGCGTTAGTTTCAATCCGGTTGTGTCAATTTCCCGTTTTTCACAAAAGGAGAGTACAAAAATCCCGGCGCAAGTGCCCAGCGACGACAGAAACAGGCTGAAGGGGTCGGGCGCGCTGGTATCACCGCCTTCCTTCCGGGATTGATCGGTTTCGATTGTAAAGCCCTTATAGTCCGCATTTACCCGCTTACCGCCCGGAAAGCTGATCTCCATCTCCATGGAACACTCCTAGTCAGTGTCCATCCACAAACGGCATCTTTCGGCCCAGGGCGGCGTTTTCGCTCTTTCGAATTCCTCAAAATAGCCCGCTATTCCTGCAGTTTCAAAATCGCTCAAGCCTTGCCCTGAAACAAAATTTACCACTTGTAGACAGACACTATTTAGCTTTTAGCCGCCGATGGACGACATTTGCCCGCACACTTTTTTCGGTATTTCATCCGTGAGACCGTGCCGGGCCTGCTTGATTCTGACGGCAGCCATGATTCGCTCGGCCACCTGGTCATCAGAAACCTGATTGCGTAAATCGGTTTTCAAATCAACTTGGCGGTCCGACAGTAAACAGGGCCGCAGCTGACCACCGGCAGTCAGTCGCAGCCGGTTGCAGTTTTCACAAAAATGCCGACTGAGGGCGCTGATAAAACCCACCTCACCACGGGCGCCTTCTATCTGGAACCTTTCGGCCGGCCCGTCGGTCAGGCCCGGCTGCACCGGAACCAGGACGCCCAACGTCTCGATCCGACGCTTTATCTCCGGGGTGAGCAGGCGCCCGGTGGTCGCGACGTTATTTTTCCCGATCGGCATGTGTTCGATGAAGCGGACATGAAATGGGTATTCGAATGTCAGGGCGGCCATTTTCTCGAGTTCATCCTCGTTCAGCCCGGGCAGCGCCACGACATTGATTTTAAGCGGTTTAAAGTCCATGGCATAGGCGCGCTGCAGTCCCCGCCAGACCTGGTCGAAACTATCCCGGCCGGTGATGCGTTTAAACCTGGCCCGGTCCAGCGTATCCAGGCTGATATTCAGACGCCGGATACCGGCGGCCTGGATTTGGTCAAGATGTTTTTCAAGCGTCACGCCGTTGGTCGTAAGGGATACATCCTGTAGCCCTTCCAGGGCGCCCAGTGCTTTTAAAAAATCAAAGATACCCTTGCGGATAAGTGGTTCTCCGCCGGTTACCCGTACTTTGGTGATACCCAGCCGGATGCCGATACGCACGACCCGCAGGATTTCCTCATAGGTGAGAATATCGGCATGGGTAAGTTTGGGTATCAGGTCGCGCGGCATGCAGTAGCTGCACCTGAGATTGCAGCGATCCGTAACCGAGATACGCAGGTATTTCAGATGGCGGGCACGGGTGTCGGTCAGGGAGGTTTTGTCCAACGTGGGGGGTCCTTTTCAACGGGGTTTGAATTTTTCCAGGTACTCCGGAATATCGATCATCGGGGGGCGTTCCAGGGCCTTCCAATCCAGGATATCCGCTTCATAGTCATTGCCGACCAGGTTATACTGGATCATTTTTAGGAGCAACTCCTTTTTCAGCTTGATGTGGCCAAGTCGCTCCAGGCGCTTTAAAAAGGTTTCCATAATCACAAAGGCCATTTTACCGAGGGCCCGGGTGTCCTGGTTGCGATGAACCCGTTTGTCCAGATCCACCTGGGCGATGACATCGAGCCCCCACTGCTCGTAAATATCAAGGATCAGGCTTGTTTCGATACCATAGCCGATGGGGAAGGGGACCTTCTCGAAGAGTTCCCGGAAACCGGCATACTCGCCCGACAGGGGCTGGAGAATCTGGGTAAGCTCCGGGAAAAAGAGCGAAAAAAGGGGGCGAATCACCAGTTCGGTAACCCGACCACCGCCTGTGGGCCGAATCTCGTCTTTACTGGTGGCAATGGGGCGGTCGTAAAACGCTTTTGAATATTTAACGGTGTCGTTGGTCAGCAGGGGGCCGAGCAGTCCGTAGGCAAACCGGTGGTGAATGTTTTTTATATCGGCGTCCAGGTATACGATAATATCGCCCTGGGTCACATAAAGCGCTTTCCACAGGTTTTCGCCCTTACCGCGGTATTTTTCCAGATCCGGCAGAATTTTGTCGGCCGCATAGACATCGGCCCCGAATTCGGCGGCGATTTCAACCGTCCGGTCCGCGGACCCGGAGTCGATGACAATTATTTCATCGAGCAACGGATAACGGGTCATCAATTCAGATTTCATGATGACGATCTCCTTGGCGATCGTCTTCTCTTCATTGAGGGTCGGCAGGCACAAAGAGATTTTGAGGCCCTTTTGTTCTTTCCGGTCAACCAGGTGCCCGATATCCTGGAACTGGGCGTAATGAAAGGTATTGGTTTCAAGCCAGTTGCTGCTCATCGCATACTCCGGTGTCTATGGCCATGATGGTGGCGACCACCTGGGCGATCCCCTTAAATATAGGCTCGATTTCCACCGCGGCGGTGTCGAGGTGGTAGTTTTCACCACTGGTGATACCCAGGGTGACCGCCGGTATCTGTTTGGAGAGAAAAATGGACAGTTCGGATTCACTGTGGTCGCTGACCGGTTTGATATCCAGCGCGTGAATGATCTTGCCGGCGGTTTTCACCAGGGGATGGTTGTAGTTGAGTTTCACGGCGTTGACATTACTGATGGTTTTCAAATTCATCTCCACGCCGTATTCGTGGCCGGTGCCCTCCACGATGTCGCTGATATCGCGATAAATAGATTTTACCATTTGATCCGAATCGCTTTGAATCTCAAGTCCGAGCTTGGCATCGTATGCGATGATGCCGTGTTTGAAGCCGCCGGTAATCTTGCCGAAGATCACCCGGGAACGTGGCCGCTGAGGCAACTTAAGCTCCAGGACCTGGTTGATCACTTCGTTGAGAACCAGGATGGCATTGGGCCTAAAGGCCCGTTCCCAGCCGTCCGCGGTGCCGATCCGGCATTCGATTTCAATCCGGATCATACCGGCGGAATAATAGTTCAGGCGCCCGATTTCGACACCTTCCACACAAACCACGCCCCGAATGGGAGTAGACCAGGTTTTCAACAGGTGCCGGATGCCTTTCAGGTTTCCATTGCCGATGGATTGGATAACGCCGGCCAGAACAATATCCGATTTGAATTTCAGGTCCAGCTTTCTGAAGATTATAGGCAAGGAGGCCAGAACCGCCACCCCCAGGGAATTGTCGGTAAGGCCGGGGCCCTTGATAAAATTTGATCCGACCTCGTAGTTTAATTCATTTTCGGAGTTATGGTGGGTATCCAGATGGGCGACCACGAAAATGGGTGGTTTGCGGGCCGACGACCCTCGGATAATACCGATCGGGTTGCCATACCCATCTGTTGTGCACTCATCGACCTGGTAGTCCGTCAACCTCTCCAGGAAGACCGCGGTCCGTTTTTCTTCCCGGAATGTGGGCGCCGGGGTCTGTCCGATCAGAACGACATTGGTGATGATGGTATCCTGGAGCGATTTGACAATGTCGATAAATTCCGGGATTAATTTCAGATGGGGTTCCATGGCAACTCCCTATTCCTGCCTGATGCATCGGTCACTGGGCACGCCCCTACTTTCTGCCAGGAGATTATCCCCGCAAGGTCAAATTGTCGGAGGTGTTGACGTCATCGGTGGCGGCCACACCTAAAAAGGGTACACGCAGACCCCTTATAGGTCAATGTTTCATTGACTGCCCGCTGGGTGGGTAAGTCTTTGCGGCACTATCGACTGGCGGCTATAATCGCTGTGCACAGCCCGGGAATGGTATAGGTGTCAGCCGTAATATCAACCTCAAACCCGAGCTTTTCGGCTGTTTCCGTCGTGATGGGACCTATGCTGGCGATCCGTGTGCCTGCAAGCAGATCGCGCCAGCCTTTGGCAGGCAGGAGCGCTTTGAAGTTGGTCACCGTAGAAGAACTGGTAAAGGTGATCAGGTCCACCTTGCCCGCCCGCAGGTCGGCTGCCAGATCTGTGGCCCCGTCATTAACGGGGTGGGTGACGTAGGTGGTGATTTCGTCTACGCTGGCGCCCATCTTCTCCAGTTCGACCGGCAGGACCGCCCGGGCTTCGCGGGCGCGCGGCAGCAGTACCTTTTTACCCTGCAGGGCCTGGCCGGCAAAGGCTGCCACCACCGATTCGGCCCGGTAGCTTTTGGGGAGAATGTCCGCGGTAATCCCAAAATCAGCCAGACGGGCCTTGGTGACCGGTCCGATGACGGCGGTCTTGAGATGCCCGAGTGCGCGCACGTCCGGTCCCTTAGCGAAGAGCCGTTCAAAAAAATACTTCACGCCGTTGACACTGGTGAAGACCAGCCAGTCATAGTCAGCCAGACTATCGATGGCCGCATCGAGCGGCTGCCAGTCATCAGGGGCAACCACTTCGATGGTGGGGTACTCCAAACACTGGGCCCCCAATTCAGAGAGTCGGTCTACCAGACCGCTGGCCTGTTCGCGGGCACGGGTAACCACGATCTTCTGGCCCATGAGGGGCTTGTTTTCGAACCACTGCATGGTCTGCCGCAAAGAGACCACCCCGCCGACCACGATTACCGCCGGGGCCTTGAGACCGGCTTTCGCAACCGCTTCCACGATATTGCCAAGATTCCCGGTTACCGTGGCCTGGCGCAGAGTTGTGCCCCACCGCACCAGGGCCACGGGTGTGTCGGCTGGCTTTCCGCTGGCCAGCAGGCGCTCCACGATGTGGGGTAGATTTTTCACTCCCATGAGAAAAACCAGGGTTCCGATACCGCGGGCCAATGCTTCCCAATCGATGCTGGATTGGTCCTTGTTCGGATCTTCGTGCCCGGTTACAAAGGCCACATTCGAGGTGAATTTTCGATGGGTCAGGGGAATACCGGCATACGCCGGGGCGGCGATGGCGGAGGTTACCCCCGGGACGACTTCAAAAGGGATGCCTTTGGAGATGAGAACTTCCGCCTCTTCGCCTCCGCGACCAAAGATGAAGGGATCGCCGCCCTTCAGGCGGGTGACAATGTGCCCGTCAAGGGCTTTTTGGGCGATCAAATCATTGATGCCGTCCTGGGAGAGGGTATGATCGCCGCCTTTTTTGCCGACATAAATTTTCTCGGCATCCGCCGCGGCATATTTTAAGAGGGCCGGTGAAGCCAGGTAGTCGTAAACCAGCACATCGGCTTTGGCGATACATTCCCGTCCTTTGATGGTCAACAGACCGGGATCGCCCGGTCCGGCTCCTACCAGATATACTTTTCCGTTCATACTTATCTTTTACCCGGTTGTAAGTTCTTTAAGAATACGATCCGCGCCGTTGGCCAATAGCTCTTCAGCCAGCTCTATTCCGACTTCCCGGGCCCGCTGGCCCGCACCGGATGCGGTGGCTTGGATCACCTGGGTTCCTTCGAGGTTGGCCACCAGACCTCTGATGCTGAAATTCCCATTTTCGAGCGTGCCGTGCCCGGCCACCGGAATCTGGCAACTGCCCTCCAAACGCCGCAGGAATGCCCGTTCCCCCAGGACCACGGTTCGCGTGTCCGGGTGATTCAGGATGCTGACCAGGCGGTCGGTTTCCGGGTCTGATTCGCGGATTTCGATACAGAGGGCCCCCTGGGCCACTGCCGGGAGCATATCGTCAGGGTCCAGATATTCCGTGACCCGGTCTTCAAGGCCCAGGCGGTGGATACCGGCGGCAGCCAGTACGATGGCATCCATTTGGCCTTCGTCCAACTTGCGCAAGCGGGTATCGAGGTTGCCCCGCAGGCCCGCGATCTGAAGATCCGGCCGTAAATGCTTTAGCTGGGCGGATCGGCGCAGGCTGGAAGTTCCGATCGAGGCGCCCTGTTTCAGGTCCGCCAGGTTGTCCCCCCCGGCGGAGATCAGGACATCCAGCGGCAGTTCCCGCTTTGGCACCGGGCCGATGCACAGTCCCGGGGGGATATCCCCGGGCATGTCCTTCATGCTGTGTACCGCCAGGTCGATCCGGCCATCCAGGAGGGCTTTCTCGATCTCTTTGACGAACAGGCCCTTGCCGCCTACCTTGGCCAGGGGGACGTCCAGGATCTTGTCTCCCTTGGTCTTGATGGTGACCAGTTCCACTGCGAGACCGGGGTGGCCTTTTTCCAGGCCCGCTTTGACCCAGTTGGCCTGCCAGAGGGCCAGTTTACTCCCGCGGGTACCGATTTTCAGGTCAGCGGCCATCAGTGCCCGCACCCCGCGCAGCTCGAAGCCGCGCAGCCGCCGCAGGATGTGCCGGCCGAGGCGCTGGTCGTCTGGCCGCCGGCCCCTTTGCTGACAAATCCGCAGGCTGACATCAGACGTCTGAAATTGTTGCTCTTGCAGTCCGGGCAGCCTTCCGGTTTGCCGGATCCCATGACCAGATACTCGAAGTCCGTGTCACAGTCTTCACAGTGAAATTCATAAATGGGCATTTGCTTTTGATTACCTCTTCTAAACTGTTTACGCTTGTACTGCCGATCAGGCTCGAAACATAACCATGAATGGCCTGAAATCAACCGTCGAGCAGCTCGATGATACCGGCCGCCAAAAGGGGCAGCATAATTTCATGGTGTCCCACCAGGTTATAGCCATGGCCGCCACCAGAGGTGGGCCGATGGACTACGTTGGTCATGGGCCGGTAGTGCCTGATGAAGTCCATGTTGACGGTCGTAAAATTCTCCAGTTTACTTCCGAGGTTGCGCACCAGGGTGGTGGCTTTGAGAAACACCTCCGGCATGATAACGGCCGAGCCGACATTCAGGTAAACCCCCTGTTCAAGGGTGGCCACCACTGAAGCGAAAATTCTGAAATCCCGGTGGGAGGCCTCTCCAGCCGCGGCGGCATCGAAACCGGGGTGCATATGGATAATATCCGTTCCCAGGGCCACATGCACGGTAGCGGGTATGTTCAGGCGGGCGCAGGCGGCCAGCAGACTTTTATCCTGGTAGGGTAAATCAGCCGCCAGGATGGCTTTTCCCACCGCCAGCCCCAGCCCGATCTCTTTATCCCCGGCGGTCCTGATCGCCTGGCTCAAGAATTCACCGGTTTCGCGGGCCATGCCGAAAGAGCCGTCCCCGAGACTGGCGGCCACGTCTTCCGAAGTCTGGCCCTGCATGGCCAGTTCCAGGTCATGAATGATGCCGGCCCCGTTCATGGCCACGGCCGTGATGATACCACGCTGTATCAGGTCGATTAGAATTGGATTGAGCCCGACCTTGATGACGTGGGCCCCCATCCCCAGGGCGATTGATTTCTGCTCGCGAGCCGCTGTAACGATCGCCGCTATGACGGCCTGGAGGTCATCGGCGGCCAGAATCGAGGGCAGGCTATCTAAAAAAGTGGTGAATCTATCCCCCTGTTTCCAGGGCGTGGCAAAATCCGTCACCGCCACTTTGCTCTTGCGGCTGCCAAGTGGATAGGTTTTTAATTTTGAGAGGTCGATGGGGGCTATTTTTTTCATAACAAGGTTACCTGCCTTCATGTCCGGGGAAAAGAATGCGGTCGGTGAGCAGGCACAGGATGTGGCCGGCCAGGGCATGGGATTCCTGGATGCGGGCGGTCGTCTCCGACTCGACGCAGAGGGCCAGGGCGGCGATTTCTTTCAGCCGTCCTCCCGGCCCGGAGAGCCCGACTGTGTGCAGGCCCATCTCGTTAGAGACCTTGATAGCCTTGAGGACGTTTTTAGAATTACCGCTGGTGCTGATGCCCAGGGCGACATCGCCCTCAAGGCCAAGGGCACGAACCTGCTTGGAGAAGATCTCATCGAAATGGTAATCATTGCCGATGCTGGTAATGACCGACGTGTCGGTTGTCAGGGCAATGGCAGGCAGAGGCCGCCTTTCAATTTCAAAACGGTTTACGAATTCCGCAGCAATATGCTGCGCATCCGCCGCACTGCCGCCGTTGCCGAACAGCATGATTTTTTTGCCTGCCGCTACGCAATCCGCCATCAGGGTCGCTGTCTTGACCAGGGCATCCAGATGGCTGCGAATAAACCGATCCTTTACAGCGATACTCTCCGCTAGAATTTTCTCAATAACAGTTTTCATATCCTCAGCTCCGCTTAGGGGCTGTTTCCAAATTAGGATTTTGGTTCAAGGTGCGGCGGCCGTAAGGTTTCCCCGCCTTACTGGACTTCCCTCTGTTTTATTCCCCGATTGTGGGTTGCAACCGGAGGAATACGCAAGTATTTCGAGGGTTGAAACCGAACGTCCAACACCGAGATTGAGCCAAGAGACAATTTAGAAACCGCCCCTAGTTGATTTCAATGGCGATGCGTTCTTTTACGGTTGCAATCATCTGGCCCACGTCGTGGCCCAGCTGCTGTGCGGTTTCGAATTCCCGCAAGGCCTCTTCTAAAGCGCCTCTTTTGGCCAGCAAATGCCCCAGGCGGTAACGGAAGAGGCCGTTTTCCGGCGCTATTTCAACGCTCTGTTGGCAAAAAATGGTGGTAACATCAAGGTTCTCGCCCTGACGATCGAGCAGATACCCCAAGGCGGAAAGGGCCTGCGCATCATTGGGATTGAGTTGCACCGCTTTTTTAAGGGCCACCACGGCGGCGGCATCCTTTTTGAGCTCTAGATAACACAGGCCCATATAGCGCTGGGCGGAAGCGCTTTCGGCATTGAGCGCCGTCGCTTTTTCCAGATAGGCTCGCGCTTTCTTCGTCTTGCCGTTTTCAAAGTAGACCCGTCCGGTCTGGAATGCCGGCTCAAATGCCTGTGGATCTTTTTCGGCTGCCGTCAGGAAGGACTCCAGCGCGGCCGCCTTGTCACCGATTAAAAGATGGGCCAGCCCGATGTTGTAGACCGGCATCAAATCCTGCGGTGCCAGGTCAGCGGCCGTCTGGAAAACTTTCACGGCTTTTTCATAGGCCCCCAGAACACCGTAACAAACCCCAAGACTGTTGTGGACGTTTACATTTTCAGGATCCAGCACCAGGGCCCGGTTAAATTCGTCCATGGCCCGGTTGAGGTCCCCTTTCTGGTAGAAACGGTCGCCGCTGATATTCAGACTCACTGCGTCGAAATCAACCACGGACCCCGGTCCAAAGAAGGCGGCATGGTCCAGGGCCTTGAAGGCATTGTCGAGCATATCTTCGCGCTGGTAATCGATCAGCGGATAGCGGGCACACCCGATGGAAAACGTGGCCGGTTGCAGTGCTTCCAGGGCGGCCTGCAACTCCGGGCCGCGGCTTGCGGATGTGGTTTGGTCGGGGAGCGGTAGAAAGCAACCGAAATTGTCCTGGTCGAGGATGCTCCACTGCCAGATCCGGTTTTCGCAAAAATTGTCCAGGGTCCGGGCCAGTGCCGGCAGCATTGTTTCGGGCGGGGTTTCCCGGGGAGCACCTGCGCCCGTCCGGTCGATCCGGATAACACAGACCTGGAAGGCCGCGGCCGCCTGCAGGTTCTCCAGGGCCCGGGCGACAAATTCCGGGCCCGTAAAAAGATCCGGAAAAACCCGGGTCAAGGTTTCCGCCAATTGCGGCTGCGTCTCGGATTCGGCCGCATGGTCGGCCACGGTCGCCGGCTTGCCCAGCAGAAAGTCATTTGAAGCGCTACGGTTGTCGAACAGGTTCTTCAGGGGGTTGTTCATTGGGGAGCCCTCGTGAGCAGATTTTCGAATGCCGACTTGATCAAATCGATCTCATCATCTTGAATAGTGCGCAGGTCCATCAAGAACAAGTCATCCTCAATCCGGCCGATAACCGGCGGAGAATTGGCGCGCATGCGTTTTTCGATCGCATTGGCGGATAATCCGGCCACCCGGATCCCGATGCAGACACTGGGCAGTTCCAGCAAAGGCAGGCTACCGCCACCGGCTTTGGATGAGCGCTGCAGGCTGACGACTTCTGCCTCGGCCGGGGCGCCATCTTTCAAGCGCGCCGCCAGGCGGTCAGCTCTTCCGGCAATAACTTCCCGGGGGGTCGTTAACAGCCGTAAGGTGGGGATGGTCGCCACCGCCGCCTTTTCATCGCGGTAGAGTCGCAGGGTGCTTTCGAGGGCGGCCAGGGTAAGCTTGTCAAGCCGCAGCGCCCGGGTCAGCGGGTTCACCTTGATCTTTTCAATCAATTCACGGCGCCCGACGATCAGGCCGGCCTGAGGGCCTCCCAGCAGCTTGTCGCCGCTGAAGGTAATCAGGTCCACCCCGGCTTTGACCGAATCCTGAACGGTCGGTTCCGCGACCAGCCCATAGCGGGCAAAATCGATCAGCGTACCACTGCCCAGATCCTCCATCACCGGCAGGTTGCAGCGGCGGCCCAGTTCCACCAGTTCAGGCAGCGTCGGACCGGCAGTGAAGCCCACTATCGCATAATTGCTCGTGTGCACTTTCAGCAGCAGGCCGGTATGATCGCCGATAGCCCCTTCATAATCCTTCAGGTGGGTCCGATTCGTGGTGCCGACCTCATGCAGGCAGGCGCCACTTTTGGTCATGACATCGGGGATGCGAAAGGAACCGCCGATTTCGATCAATTCCCCACGGGAAACGATGACTTCCCGACCGCGGGCAACCGTATCCAGGCACAACAACACTGCCCCGGCATTGTTATTGACCGCCAGGGCAGCCTCGGCGCCGGTCAGTTCGCAGAGCAAACCTTCGACCGCGCTGTAACGCGAACCGCGCACGCCTTTGGCCAGGTCAAACTCCAGGTTGGAATACCGGGCCGCGACCGAGCGGATATTGTCGACAACGGCATCCCCGAGCAGGGAGCGGCCCAGGTTGGTATGCACCACAATACCGGTGGCATTGATCGTTCGGCGCAGGTTGGGCGTCATTCTGCGGATCACGGCCGCCTTTACGGACCGTATAACCGCAGCCATCTCCAGGTCCGGGGCCGTAATTTTAGCGTGGTCATACAAAATGACCTTGCGCAGGCCTTCAATCACTTCCCGGCAACTGTCGACCAGAACGGATTTGGGTTGGTCGTTGAAATCTTGATCCTGGGCGGCGGCTTCCAAAACGCGGTCGACCCCGGGCAATTGACGCAACAGGTTTTGCTGGTGGGTGTTGATTCCCATAATTTCTACGATTCTATTCTCTCAGTTTCGATCCATTATTCGTCTCAAAAACACTGCTGGGAATAAGGTCAACAATTTCCTGAAAACGCTCAGCAGGCAGATTGATGGCTTCCAGGCGGCTGGAGAGAGCCTCCGTGTTGATACGTTCAATCTCCAGGCCGGTATGAAAGCGCGACATCAGCAGGTCGGCCAGGTACACGATATGGGTTAGCTGGCTAAACGCCGTGGCCGCTTCCGGGTAGTGATGGTGGGAGATAACGGTACTGAAGGAGTCGGGAAACGACCAATTCTGGGCCAGGCGCAAGCCGGTCTCGCAGTGCGTCAGGCCGAATATCTCCTTTTCGGTGGTCATGAAGGACGTCCCCTGGTCCTGGGTCTGGCGATAGAAGAGCGGAAAGGCCGTCGCCACATGCTGGTCGAGTACCACTTTGCCGATATCGTGCAGCAGGCCGCCGGTGTAAGCCAGAGTCGGTTCCACCAGGTCGGTCACCGCGGCCACCTTTTCAGCGATGGTGGCGGTTCCAACCGCGTGATGAAACAGGCCGCCCTTGCACAGTGAATAGCCCGCCTGGCGGCTGTCATACAGGTCGCTGATAGTGGCGGTGATCACCAGCTTGAGAAAGAGATCGCGGCCCAGGTACACCAGGGCGTGGTCCAGGGATTCGATGCGGCGTTTGCGGGCGAAAATGGCCGAATTGCAGATTTTTAACGTCAGGGCGCTGATCACCTGGTCCTGGCGAACCTCTTCGGCCACCTCGGTTACATCAAAATCGTCGTCGCTCATCAGGCGCAGAATTTTCAGGGCCACCTGGGGGATCGGTTGTACGCCGTCGATGGCCTTGAGCGTTTCCTTTTCCGTCATGGTGACGAGCTTGCGGGTTTGCAGGGAGCGTTCGACCCCGATCGGTGTAATGGTGCAGGCCCACGTCTGCATGTCCAGGCTCAAGGTGCAGGCAAAAAACCCCCCGGTTTCGACATGCTCGATAGCAATGCCCTCGCTGTCCAGGATTTTGCGGACAACTTCGGTGGTGCGGCCACCGATATCCAAGTCCAGATCGCGCCGCATGACCGGACCGACCAGGGCACCACCCGCGATCCAGGCGCGCAGGTTGTGCCTGGATGCCCCGGCCGCGTATAAGGCATCTAGAAAGAGCGGCAGGCCGTTGGAGGCGTATTTTTCGGGTTGGAAGGTGCTCTCCAGGGTGATGGGCTCCGGCAGCAGCAGGTGGATTAGGCCGCCGACGTCGGCTTCGGCATCAAAGACGGCCACCCCGATACAGGTACCCAGACAGGCGTTGAGCACGGTCGCTTGCTTTTTTCCATGGTAATAGGTTCCGGATGCCGCGTGATGTCTTTGCATAAACCAGCAGCCTTTGTGTGCAAACCGAACGTTTCCGTCCGGTAGGGACATTCAATTACCGCCCGGGCGGGACTTGGAACACCACCCGGCTAAGATCCCTGCCGGCACCTGCCGGAGGGATAACGACAAAGGTACAAATAAATTCTATATCATTATTAACTTACCAGTTTCAATAGATTTATTTCACCTGGGATAGCCCGTGATCGTCCTGATTTTTTCGTAAAAAGGCTTCAGTTTGCGGTACATCTTGCGGTACACATCGCGGTACAGTGCGTCGTAGAGACGCTGGTTGGCCGGGTCCGGGTCGAACACCTCCCCGCTGTGGGTCATGGCCCCGACGGCACTTTCGAAATCGGTGTGCAGGCCGACCCCCACCGCCAGGTCTATGGCCGCTCCCAGGCCCGAGGTTTCGTAGAGGTGCGGCCGGGCGGTCGGCAGCCCGAAAATGTCCGCCGTGACTTGCATGGCCTGATTGCTCTGACTACCGCCGCCGGATACCCGCAGGCTGGTAATCGGAACCCGGGTTTTCTTCTCGATGCGTTCTTTGCCCTCCCGCAAGGCGTAAGCCAGACCTTCCAGGATCGCCCGATAAATATGGGCCCGGGTGTGGACATCTCCAAATCCGATGATGGCACCTTTGGCTTCCGGGCCGGGCAGCTTTAAGCCCGGGGACCAGAAGGGCTGCAGCATCAGGCCCATGGCCCCGGGCGGGATATCCTTGACCAGGTCATCGAAGAGGGCTTCGGCGGCAACGCCGTCGAGGGCAGCTTTTTCCAACTCGGGGTGTCCGAATTCCTCTTTGAACCAGCTGACCATCCAGTAACCCCGATAGATCTGTACCTCCAGAGTGTGGTACCCGGGGACGGCGGCTGGGTAGGGCGGCAGCAGGGGCACCGCCTCGACATATTTTTGGTGGGTGACATTGATGGTGGCCGTGGTGCCGTAACTGAGACACCCGATATGCGGCTGGAGGCTGCCGGAACCGATGACTTCACAGGCTTTGTCGGCCGCGGCCGCGATCAGCGGTAAGCCCGCCGGGATCCCGGTATCTCTGGCGGCGGTTGTATTGATGGTGCCCAGAGGCTCACCGGGGGCCACCAGATCGGGCAGTTTGTCCCGGGTGATCTGCAGGCAATGCTTCCAATCCCATTGGGGGGCCCAGCGCAAATGCTTGTAATCGAAAGGCAGGTAACCCACGATACAGCCGAGCGAGTCGACAAACTTACCGGTCAGCCGGTGCGTCAGGTAGCCCGATACCAAAAGGTACTTGTGCGTCTTGGCCCAGATGTCCGGTTGGTGGGTCCGGATCCAATTCGCTTCCGCCTCGGCCAGGAAATATCCGATGGTCTGTTCCAATCCCAGTATTTTGAATAGCAGGCCCCACAGGCCGCCCACGGGCGGCAAGCCGTAGGTCTTGCGTTGATCGAGCCACAAAATGGCGGGACGCAGGGGGGTGCCGGATGCATCGAGGTTGATCACCGTACCCCGCTGGGTGGTCAGGGCCACCCCGGCTATGGCCTGGCGGTCCACCTGCTCGTTTTGCCATAAACCATGGCAGGCCGTGCACAGAGCCTGCCAGAAAACAGCCGGATCCTGCTCCGCCCATCCCGGTTGGGCGGCGTAGTAGGGTGAAAACTCCTTCTTGGAGATGGCCAGCATCCGGCCGGCCCCGTCAAAGATCATTGCTTTGAGACTCTGCGTCCCGTTATCGATGGCGAGCAGTAGATCCTTGGTAGTCATAGTGGACTCCGTACCAAAGAATTTAATCCGAAACTCTGCAAAAGCACTTGGTAAAACTAAGCACCAAGGGCATTTGCCCTTGACTTCAGACCCCTATGGACCTCAATCCAGCCCCAGCGTACCTCCGGGGTTCATAATGTTGTGCGGGTCGAAGTGCGTTTTCAAGGCCCGCAGCACGTCCATCTGTTCTTTGCCCAGATGCTTTTTCATCCAGGGGCCGATCATTTTGCCAACCCCGTGGTGATGGCTCGGCGAACCGCCATGGAGGACAATCTGATCGATGATGCCCCGGTGAAACCGTTTGAAATCAGCCATGTCATCAAATTTAGAGATGAAGATAAAATATAGATTGGTACCCTGCGGGTAGAAGTGGGAGCAGTGGGTCATACAGACTGTTTGCGGCCGGTCCTTTATAAAAGTCCGCACGGCCCGGTGTACCCGTTGCAGATCGGTCCAGCTTACGGCCGTCTCCAGGGTTTCGATGGTTATGCCGTAATCGTTCAGGTCTTCCCGCATATATGGATCCGCAAAACGGCCGTGCTCCCACTGGGTGACCGGGTAACCGGTGATATACATGGCGCCGTGCTGCCGGCAGATGGCCTTTACACATCCTTTCACGTTACTGGCAAAGCCTCGTTCACCTTCGGTATGTCCGATGCAGAGGCAGCGAACCCCCGGTTTAAAACCCCGCAGGCGGATCAGTCGGTCGATCCAGGTGTCTTCCACGCCGTAAAGCTTAAGCGCTACAGCGGTCTCTTCCGGATCGGATATCCGGTACATGGCCGGCATCCCGAACTCGCCCTGGGCAATTTCCCGGGAGGCGTTAACCGCGGCCGCCCAGTCCGGGAAGATAAATGCAAATTTACGGCGATTTTCCGGCCGGTAGCGAAATACTTTAAGGGTGACGGCTACCAGTACGCCGAAAGCGCCTTCGGAACCTTTCAGGATATCGTTTACCTTTGGTCCCGTGGCTGTGCCCGGGTACACGAGCGTTTTCAGATGTCCGGCGGGCGTCACGATCTCCTGTCCCAAAACCAGATCATAGGCATCCCCGTAGTACGAAGATTGCTGCCCGGAGCCCAGCGCGGCAATCCAGCCGCCCACGGAAGCATATTCGAACGATTGGGGGAAGTGTCCGCAAGTATAGGCATGCCGGGCGTCCAGCCGTTCCGGAGCCCGGTTGAGCAAATCCTCCAGAGCCGGCCCCAGCATGCCGGGTTCAACGGTGATCGTCCGATCGGTTTCATTAAATTCCAGATGCCGATGCATGTGGGTGCCCATCACCAGGACAACGCCGCCTTTGCCACTGGCCAGACCCAGGGTCACCGAGCCGCCGCCGCCATAAACGGTAACGGGAATCTTGGCGCGGTGACAATAGGCCACGACCTGGATTATGTCCGCCTTGCTCCGGGGGTGCAGGGCCAGATCGGCGACATCACGGACAATCCCCCGGCGCAGCTGCATGGCCTCTTCAGATGTCTTGCCGGTCGAATATTTAACCCGGGCAAAATCATCACGATCAACATTGTCGGCGCCTACGATTGCTTCCAGAGCCGCGATCCGGTCGGGCGTGAGGGCCGGTGCAGCGGTACCGGTGACCGTTTCACGGCCCGCATGCGTTTTAGACGCGAAATCGGCGTCGGTCAGGTTGAGCTCCCGTTTCAAAAGGGCGTACAGACGTTCGTTGGGATGTTTGAATCCATCCGGGGCACCCCATTTGAATATCGAGCGAAAAGAACCTCGGGGGGGCGGCCGGTCGGTCCATTCCGGTTTGAATACTGGTCGCGCTGTCATGTCTACACACCTCGCGGTATGAAGCGTTTATTTGGTCATCACTAACCTGGCCCTTAAGACCAGGTCAGAGATAACGGGCTCTGACGTTAAAGATTGTGAAGCAGCTCAGATTTAAAGGTTAAAGTCTGAAGACTGAAGGTGAAAGCACTGGAAAAGCCATTGTCACATGGGATCAGTTCGACCATGTGTGTAATCCATTTCGATTGGCCAGATTGGTTGTAAGGCTTTTCTTCAGCCTTCACTCTTCGACCTGATTCCCTGAATCCGGCCACTCTTTTTTATGGTTCTGTGTCCCGCTCGACTCCAAGGGTCGGGTTAACCGCCGGGCGGGGCGTAGCAACGCTGCCAGAGGTCGCGATAGCTCTCGATCTCAAAACGCCAGCGGGAAGCATCCCAGTCCAGGACCGATGTCAGCAGTCGCTGAATGCGGTCGATATCGGCCAGGCCGCCCTTGTCCAGCAAAAGTCCTAATCTGACCCGGCGCAGGAGGATGTCCTCGAGGTGACGGACATTTTCATGGGCTGCGACATGCGGCAGTTCCGCCCAGACACTGCAGGTGCCCGGTATGCGTTCAAGGTCATCCGGCGTAGCTGTTTCTGTCAACCGCCGGGCAGCCATGCCGTAGCGGCCGTAAAGCCGGCCCAAGGCCCTGGCGGTCAGCGGACCGTCCACCAGGCGGGGAACCGGGATTTTTTCAAAAACGGGAGGGCGGCGCCCGGTCTCAAACGCCGGGAGGTAGGGCCGGGCCGCCATCAGGGCGTCCCAGGCCAATTTTCGAAAGGTGGTCAATTTGCCGCCCGTAACGCTCACCAGGCCGTTTTCAGCCCAAATGAAGTGTTCCCGCGATTCAGCCGAAGGGGCGCGATTGCCGCGACTCAGGATCGGGCGGATCCCGGCGAATGATGCCCGGCAGTCCCGCAGGGAAATCCCCAGAGCCGGAAACAGCATGTGGACGCCCGCCATCAGGTAGCGGGCCTCAGCGAGGCTGATCGCCGGTTCGTTATCCAGGGCCTGGGTGTGATCCAGGTCGGTGGTCCCGACCAGGACGGCGCCTTCCCAGGGAACGATAAAAACCGCGCGGTTGTCTTGCGGATGCATAAAGCTGATGCCGCCTGGAACGGGCAGTTTGCGGGCCGGGAACACCAGGTGGCTGCCTCTTAAAGGGCGCAGGTGATACCCTTTCTTTAAAGATGCGTGCAGGGTTTCGACCCAGGCACCGGTGGCATTGATGACGGCCTTTGCCGTAATGACGCGTTCAAGGCCGGATTCCGCGTCCCGGGCGCGGACTCCGGTCACCCGGTCTTGACCGTCGTGCTGTATATCGGCGACCTGGGTGCAATTCAGGGCCCAACCGCCATGAGCCACCGCGTCGTTTATCAGGCGCAGCACCAGGCGGGTGTCGTCGGATTGGGCATCATAGAAACTGAAACCACCGGTTAACCCGTCACGCCGGATACCTGTAATAGCATCGGCAAAGGTTGCCTTCTCATCGAAGCGGTGCTGTTTCTTGCCGGCAATAAGGTCATACATGGTGAGTCCGGTTTCCAGGGCCCATTTGCCGGGGCGTTGGCCACTGAAAACCGGGACCAAAAATTTCACCCGTTCAACCAGGCCCGGCGCTTCCCGCAACAGGGCCTCCCGTTCTTTCACCGCAGTGCGGGTAAGTAAAAACCGCCCCTGTTTTAGATAGCGCAGGCCGCCGTGGACCAACTTGGAGGATCGGCTCGAGGTGCCCCACGCAAAGTCGTTTTTTTCCAGCAGGAGGGTTCGCAGCCCACAGCGTACGGCCTCTCTGAGGATTCCGGCACCGGTGATACCGCCGCCGACAACGATCAGGTCCCATGTTTTATCTATGGTGTTGATATCCGTACTCAATCGGTTGACTCACCCCTCGATGGTTTTCCAGATTGCAATGCTTTCGTGCATGGCCGCGGCTACCAGCTTTTCAATACCGGTATCGCCGGTGGAGATAGCGTCCCGCAATTGCAGGTAGAACTTCCTGGAAGCAGCTCGGGCGCTTGGTTCTTTGAAGTAACGCCGGCCGGCTTGCTTAAAAACCGCGGCGAAATCATTCAGGATAAGCGGAAAGAAGGGGTTGCCGCTGCTGCGCGCGGCCTGCACCTGCCACTGCCAGTCAAAACTGGCATATGACCGGGTGTCATCCGCAAGGCGTCCGCCCGGCTCCAGACAGGCCGCCATAGCCTCGGGAGCGGCGGTTGCAGCCTGGGCCGCCGCCGCCGGCATGAACAAAACCCGGATTTCAAGCAGGTGCCGGATCGCGTTATCCGGGATGAACCGGGCATGCTCGGCCAGAGTGCCCAGCAGGCTCAGCCCACCCTTGGCCCAGTAATCCCGGACGCGGGACGGTTTGCCGTGTTGTATCTTGATCCAGCCCTCCCGGGACAGCCTTTGGAGCACTTCCCGCAGGGTTGGACGGGTGACACCCAGTTGGGCGGCCAATGTGCGTTCATTGGGCAGGGTGCTGTCCGGGGGGTAGGTCCCGTCCAGCAGCGCCGTTACCAGCTTATGTTCCACAAAGGCGGACGGCCGCATAGGAACGACCCGTTTTGTCTGCATGTTAGAACGACCTCCTACTGGTAAGAGGTCATACCAGTTGGTGCTTGTTGTGTCAAGTTTAAGTTCCGCCCGGCCTTTCAAGCGGGCCGAGGTCGAAAATGCGTCTGAAGATTCGGGAAACACTCGACTTTTACGACGGCAGGGGCTATGTTGTTTAGAACCAATTTCAAAAAAGTCTTTTGGCCCAAACTCGGCGTTGGGCGCTCGGTTCAAGTCCACAAAATACACGAGTATTCCTGTGGATTGCGACCCACCTTCAAGGGGTAGATCTAGCGGGAAGTCCCGCAACTCGGGGAACCTCACGGCCGCCTTGATTTTGAACCAAAATCCGTTTTTTGATATAGGTTCTAGTGTCTTTGCAATTGTAGCCGGAGAAAACTATGGAAAACATTTTGGTTACCGGAGGGTGCGGTTTCATCGGATCCAATTTTATCCGCTTCCTCCTGGCACGCGATGATTTTTCCGGTCGGATTGTCAATGTGGATAAACTCACTTATGCCGGCAATGCCGAAAATCTCGACGGCATAGCGGCCCGCTATCCGAACCGTTACATTTTCGAACAAGCGGATATTTGCGACCCGACCGCCATGGGGGAAATTTTCAGGGTAAACGACGTAGATGCGGTCTGTCATTTTGCGGCTGAGTCGCATGTGGACCGCTCGATCGTCGGCCCGGATGCGTTCATACAAACCAATATAAATGGCACTTTCAACCTGCTGGAACAGGCCCGTGCCCGCGGTGACCGGCTCGTACTGTTTCACCATGTGAGTACGGATGAAGTCTACGGCAGCCTGGGCCCGGAAGGGCGCTTTCGGGAGACGACACCCTACCGACCCAACAGCCCTTATTCAGCCTCGAAAGCCGGCTCGGATCATCTCGTGCGGGCTTATCACCATACTTACGGACTGCCCGTGACGGTATCCAACTGTTCCAATAATTACGGACCCTACCAATTCCCGGAAAAACTCATACCGCTGGTTATCCTCAATGCTCTCGAGGCCAAACCTCTGCCGGTTTACGGGGATGGCACCAATGTGCGGGACTGGCTGCATGTTGAAGACCATTGCCGGGCGGTCTGGGCCATTATGCAGAAAGGCAAACGCGGCCGAACCTACAATATTGGCGGCGACTGTGAAAAACGGAACATCGAGGTCGTCACGGAAATATGTGCGGTGCTGGATCGAATGTCGCCTGTCGAGCGACCGCGGCGGGAACTGATCACGTTCGTGGCAGACCGCCCGGGGCACGACCAGCGCTACGCGATCGACTTTTCGAAAATTCGGGACGAACTCGCCTGGGCGCCCCGGGAGACCTTTGTCAGTGGTTTGGAGAAGACGGTCCGCTGGTACCTCGACAACCACGACTGGGTAGCGCGCGTCCGGAGTGGTGAATATCAACGCTGGGTCGATTCCCACTACGGGTAGCGGGCAAGGGCCCTGGTCCGGGCGCGCAGGGCGATAAACGTCCGGGCCTTTCCACGCTGACCCGCGAGGGATAATAACCCAAACCACAGTTGGACAAACCGGTAAGAAGCTACGAACCTATTACTAAACAAACCCGTGCGAGAGATGATTATAAATGAAGCAGCCCAAAGATTACCTGGTCTTTCCCCTGGATGTGCCTACGCCTGAAGCGGTGCAGAACTATATTGAACGTTTGGCAGACGTGGTGGGGATGTTCAAAGTGGGGTTGGAAATGTTCACCAAGGCGGGCCCGGAGATCATCGCCTTTATCAAGGCGGCAACCGATGCCAGGATCTTTTTAGACCTGAAACTGCACGATATCCCGGTAACCGTGCAACGCGCCATGAACGTGATTGCGGATATGGGTGTTGATCTGGTGACTGTGCACTGCGGGGACAGCCGGGCCATGCTGGAAGCGGCTGTTGCCGGAGCCGGCGGCCGGGTGGGCGTCCTGGGCGTCACGGTGTTGACCAGCATTTCCAACGATGACCTGCTGGCCGCCGGTTACCGTGATGAATTTGCAGAGGATATCAACCGTCTGGTCCTAAAGCGCGCGGCGCTGGCTCTGGAAACCGGTTGTACGGGGATCGTCTGCTCGGGATTAGAGGTCGGCGGTCTGAAACAGCGGTTGGGAAGCCGGCTGGTGGCGGTTACACCGGGAATCCGTCCGTCCTGGGAGGAAACCGGAGCAGATGATCAGAAGCGGGTGGTTACACCGGCCCGAGCTATTCAGGACGGCGCCGATTACCTGGTGATCGGACGGCCCATCCGGGATGCGGCCGATCCAGCGGTCGCAGCCGAGAAAATTCTGGCGGAGATTGGCGGCGGCCTACCGGCTTGAAGCGCTTGTTCCGGTGTTCATTGGCCCGGCGGGATACTATAAACTATCTCAAAAAAACCTTTTGGCCCAATCGCGGCGTTGGGCGCCAAATTGGCACGTAAATCGCCCCAGTAAGAAATGCTACCAGTAGTGCGGATCAAAGCATCAAGATACTGGAGTATTGAACACACAAGGCATTGGCTTCGCCGGGACCTCCGGTTCGAGCGTCGCTCCCGCCGCACCTTGAACCCCAATCCGTTATTATAGATAGTTTCTATAGCAGATCCAGGTACCGGCCGATGGTAAGCACCACAATGACCAGAGCCAGGATGATCCCGCACAAGATGTGGTCCCGGTTAAGATAGCGCACCGGGGCTACTCGGCATCGAGGCCGAAGGCGGAATGCAGGACGCGGACGGCCAGTTCCGCATACTTTTCATCGATGACGCAGGATATTCTGATTTCCGAAGTGCTGATCAGGCGGATATTGATATTCTCGGCCGCCAGGGTCGCAAACATCTTCGCTGCCACGCCCGAGTGATTTTTCATTCCCACCCCGATGACCGATACCTTGGCGATGTCGGTTTTGCCGCGAATACTATCGGCCCCAAGATCAGCGACGATCTTTTCGCCGATCGCCATTGCCCGTTCGTAATCACCCCGCGGCACCGTGAAAGTAATGTCATTGTGCCCGTCGGTCGGTGAGGTCTGAATGATCATATCGACTACGATGCTTGCTTCGGCCAGGGGGGTAAAGATCTTGGCGGCTACCCCCGGCTGGTCGGGGACCTTTTTAAATGTCAGTCTGGCTTCATTCTTATCGCTGGTGACACCTGAAACCACCAGGCGCTCCATTTCCGCGTCTGCATTCATTACCATGGTTCCTTCCTCTTCGTTGAAAGATGACCGCACGTGTACCGGTACGTTGAACTTCTTGGCGAATTCCACCGACCGGATCTGCAGCACTTTGGCGCCCAGGCTGGCCATTTCAAGGGTTTCTTCGTAGGAGATTTTTTCGATTTTACGGGCCTGGCTGCAGATGTTGGGATCGGCGGTGTAGATGCCGTCGACATCCGTGTAAATCTCGCAGACATCGGCTTGAAGGGCGGCTGCGATTGCCGCGGCGGATGTATCCGATCCTCCCCGGCCCAGCGTGGTAATGTTTCCATTGGGCTCAGCGCCCTGAAAGCCGGCAATGACAACAATATGGCGGCCATTGATGAATTGGTGGATCCGATCAGTGCCGATGTTGACGATACGGGCGTTTCCATAGGCATTGTCCGTCCGGACCTCAGCCTGGTGACCCAGCAGTGAAACGGCCGGATAGCCCATGCCGATCAGCATCATGGCCATCAAAGACGCCGTGGTCTGTTCGCCGGTCGCCATGAGAACGTCCAGTTCACGTCGATCCGGTTTTTCAGCGGCTTTTTGAGCCATGGCGATCAGCTTGTCGGTGACCCCCGACATGGCCGAGAGAACCACGACCACATCGTTGCCGGCTTTGTAGGTTTTAATAATGCGGTTGGCGACGTTGCCGATCTTATCCAGATCACCGACAGATGTGCCGCCGTATTTTTGTACTATGAGCCCCATTGAATCTCCTTGTTTTTTTTGACCCCCCTTAACAGATTCACGGCGGGAAGTCCATATGCGATCAATTCCAGGCGGCGGGTTTGCGGGGCGAGAATTTGGATGTCGATGGAGAGTTGGTTGTCGAACCGGTGACTGTCAAGGCGCTCCGGCCACTCTATGGCCACAACGCACTGCTGTTCCAGTATTTCCTCGAGGCCGATTTCGGTAATATCGCTATGATCGGCCAGCCGATAGAGGTCGGCATGGCAAAGGGGGAGACGCCCCGGATATTCGTTGATCAGGGTGTAGGATGGGCTCGTGATATAGTACTCACGGGGGACTTCCAGGCCTGCGGCCAGCCCCTGGACGAAGACGGTTTTGCCGCTGGCCAGATCTCCGCTGAGGGTGATGATCAGGGGGATCGCCAGGTCGGCGCCGATAGCCGCGCCCAGGCTGCGGGTTTGATCCGGGTGGTTGGAGACCAGGGCCCCGTTGGTTTTAGCTGTCATCATGAGAGCTGCTCTGTTGCTGTGATCCTTTGCGCAGAAGGCCTAACTGGGCGGGGATCTGGTCCAGCAGGTCCGAAGCCAGGTAGCCGACCGGCCCTTCGTCAACGGCCAGAGCATCGGCTGCGGCGCCGTGCAGGTAGACACCCATGACGGCGGCTCTTTGCGGGCCGACGCCCTGGGTGATGAGTCCGGCAATGATGCCGGTCAGCACATCACCCATCCCGCCGGAGGCCATGCCGGGGTTTCCGGTAGGATTGATCTGAACGTGCCCATCCGGGGCGGCAATCACGGTGGCCGCTCCCTTCAGCACGACGATGGTACCGGTAACGGCCGCAAATTCGCGGGCGCACTTTACCCGATCGGCCTGCACCTGGGAGGTGGAAAGGCCGGCCAGGCGGGCCATTTCACCCGGATGCGGGGTAAGTACGGCCGGTGCCTGCAGCTCTTTAAAAACTTCGCGCCGGCCGGCCAGGTGATTGAGACCATCGGCATCGATCACCATGGGGATTTCACTGCGGCGCAACAGTCGGCGGACAAGCTGGCCGGTTTCATCAGCGCCGCCCAGCCCGGGACCGATTGCCAGGCATTGTTTGCCTGGCATCAGCTGGTTGATCGCATCACCGGCGTTGGGGGTTAGGGCGCCGCCGGTATCGGGCAAGGGGGCCGTCATGACTTCCAACAGCATGGTTTCTAGGCTCGCATTGAGGCTTTGGGGCGCGCCCAGGGTCACCAGGCCGGCCCCGGTGCGCATGGCCCCTTCGCAGGCCATGACGGCCGCCCCGGTTTTCCCGGTACTGCCGGCAATCACCAAGAGATGTCCGGTCGATCCTTTGTGGGCATCCGGCGCCCGATCAGCGAGATCAGCGGCAACCTCATGAGCAGATGTCAGGTGTTGGCGCGGGGCCACGGCCTCCGCGATGTGGGGTGGGATCCCGATGTCGACCACTTCCAGGTGGCCGGTGTACAGAGCGCCCGGGTAGACGACATGTCCGATTTTGGGGTAAGCAAAAGTGGCCGTGGCGGCCGCCCGGACGCAGGTCCCGCAGATTAGTCCATTGTCTGCATTTACGCCCGACGGAATATCTATGGCCAGTACGGGGTGTTGAAAACTGTTCAAAAGGTCAATGGCCTCCCGATAATGCCCACGGACATCGGCGCTCAGGCCGGTACCGAAGACGGCATCCACCCAGACATCATGATGGGCCATGTCCGCCGCGTAATCGGCCAAACTGCGGGCGTCCGGAATTTCCACCACCGGTACGGACAACGGGGGCAATAAATCGAGGTTGGCGCGCGCATCGCCGATGACGCGCTCGGCGTCGGCCAGCAAGTAGACCACCACATCGATACCCCGCTGGGCAGCGTAACGGGCTACCACGAAGCCATCCCCGCCATTGTTTCCGCGGCCGGCCATTACAGCCAGGCAACCATTTTCGATGCCCTCAAATGATTCCAGCAAGAATCGCGCGGCCCCCCGGCCGGCGCTTTCCATCAGAACCCGGCCAGGAATTCCGAAAGAGTGAATTGTCGCGCCATCCATTTGCTGCATTTCAGCGGCTGTGACCAGGTACATGGAGTCTCCTTTGGGCTATGTGCGGGCATTGTCACGGCTCGCCCGCGTTGAATCTGTTAGAACGCATCTCTAAAAAGTCTTTGCGCCCAAACTCAGCGTTGGGTGCTCATATCACGCCCTCGAAATACGGGAGTATTACGCCGGGTGATATTCGCGTCCGCCTTGATTTTGAACCAATATCTGTTTTTAAGATAGGTTCCATTGCAGCCGTCTAATGAGCATAAATTAAGTGTGAAATTAAGGTCAAGCACAAGATAAAATCGGCACGCAATTGAATTGTTTTAGCAGGCGCATTCCCTGTAGCTCGCTGCCGGAGCGTTCAATTCGATCAGGGTGCCGGTTGCCTGAGGAAATGGGTATGCCGACATTGTCTTATTGGAGGTCCCCGGACAACAGCCCCTTCACTCTCTGGGCCAGTTCTTTGGTGCGGTTTTTCATTTCATCCGCGGCCCGCGAAGACTGTTCGTGATCGAAACCGAAAAGGTGCAGAATGCCGTGGATGAGCAGCCAGGTCATGTGTGCGCCCACGCTGATGCCGGCTTTCTCCGCTTCGGCTGCGGCCGTATCGACCGAAATGACCACATCTCCCAGAAGCTCGGGCGAGACCTGGGCAAATTCGCCTTCGCGCATGGAAAAGGATAACACATTGGTAGGGCTGTCCTTGCGGCGGTACTCCCGATTGAGCTGTTGGATGCGCTGGTCGTCTACAAACAGGATGGATAATTCGCCTTCAGGGCAGTCCAAGTCGTTTAAGATGACCTGTGCCGTTTTCCGAATCTGCTCCAGATTGATCGGGTGGCTGTTCTGCTGATTGTCTATCAGTATGCCCATTGTTGCTGTTCCCATTGGGTTTGCCCGCATTTTCGGGATATTCGATGCGGTGGTGGTGAATGCCGGTCAGGATGCTGATGAAGTTTTTGGCAATGGCATGCAGGTCCTTGAGCGTCAGTTCGCATTGATCGAGCTGCCCGTCCGAGAAAATATTGTTGATCAAGGTTTGTACCAGCCCCTGTATCCGTGACGGGGTCGGGTTTTCGAGGGTTCGCGAAGCCGCTTCCACCACGTCGGCCAGCATTACAAGCCCGGCTTCCCGGGTTTGCGGCCGGGGTCCGGGGTAGCGGTAGTCATCCATGTTGACGGTGTCATCCGGATTTTGTTTGCAGGCTTTGATATAGAAGTATTTGATCAAACTGGTGCCGTGAGACTGGCGGATGACGTCAATGATCACCTTGCCGAGTTTGTTTTCGCGGGCAATCGCGACGCCGTCTTTGACATGCGCAATCAAAATGGTCTTCGACATGGACGGGGCCAGTTTGTCGTGCCGGTTTTTACCGTCGCGCTGGTTTTCGATAAAATAGAGCGGCTTGTTGATTTTTCCGATGTCGTGATAGTAGCCGCAGACTTTGGCCAGCAGAGGGTTGGCATCGATTTCATCCGCCGCGGCTTCCACCAGGCTGCCAACCACGATGCAGTGGTGATAAGTGCCGGGTGCTTCGATCATGAGGCGGCGCAGGATCGGTCGATCGAGATTGGCCAGTTCCAGCAGCTTAATGTCGGTCGTATAGTCGAACGCGATCTCAACCAGCGGGGCCAGACCGGCCACCACGACGCCCGCCCCGATGCCGCCGATGAAAGCCAAAATGGCGTCCCACATCAGTTTCATTCCCGCCAGGTCGGCACTGTAGGTGTCGATACCCACGACCAGCAGGGCATTGAGCAGACCCAGTTTCAGGCCGGCCTTGATAAAGACCTTTCGTTCACGACAATCCTGCAGCCAGTAGCTGCCCATGATGCCGCTGATTAAAAAATAGACAAAGAGACCAAACTCGTTTTGCAAGATGGCCGCAGTTCCGGTGGCCAGTACGACTGCAAAGGCAATGGCTACCCGCAGACCCATAAACAGGCAGACCGTCATTGCACCGGCCGCCATGGGCAGGCCGTATACGATGGATGAAACGGTCAACCCCAAAGGCGGGGTCTTGGCCAGGGCAGATATCAGGAAAATATTAACCCGCAGGAAAACGAACGCCGTGATCAGGGCCAGTGAAATAAACAACAGGTTTTTATTGAGCTCTTTTGAGGAGTCCGCGGCAGTGGCCTGGAACTGGGTCATGAACATGGCGATTATCAGGCACAGCATGATCAGTCCGGCCCCCAGGGCACTCAAGACGGGTGTTTCTGTTTTTTCAGGCGGACGAGATTTGTTGAGTTTGAGCAGGTGTACCGCTGTTACCCGTTCCCCTTCCCGCAAGAGCATTTCACCCGCTTTGATCTGGTAGAGAATCGGCTTGATGTTGGCCGCCTGTTGCTTGCGTTCCTCCGTTTCACTGCGATTGAGAGTAATGTTGGGATGAATCAGCTGCTGAGAGAAATCAACCACCAGGTTACGCAGCGAGTAGCTATAGCCTTTCAGCAGCGGTTGTCCGATAATGCGGACCATGGTTTGTGCTTGGTCCAGACCGTAGAAACGCTTTAACTTCAGGACGGCCTTCTCAGACTTGGTTTTAATATTTCGCAGGGTGATTCCCGTTTCCTGTTCGCGCAGCAAGAGTTCTTTGTTGCCGACCACCCCGTTATCGAGGATTTCCGTAACAATTTTGACGATCAGAACTTCCATATCCAGGGAGATCATGTCCTTTGTCAGGATTTTATACGCCCCCTTGCTGACCGGGATGCCAAGGGTTTCTTGGAAATTCTCCTTTTCTGCGTTGATTCGATCTTGCAAAGATAAAACCGCCGCAGCCGGCTCATCGGAAACCACCTGGCCGGGCAGCGGCGCCGTGGCGGGGACGTCCTGGTTCGACTGGTACATATTGCGCAGCAGGGCAAAGGCGCTTTTCACGCGGCTGGTTGTTTTCGGTAGGGTGTCCGGATCATGGTCATACACCGTGAGTACAGCATCGACGGCCTGTTTTTGGCGGGCAGCGGTGGCGACTTTATCTTCAATGAAAAAATCCTTGGCGGCCTTTATATCGCTCTTGACCACATCCCCGACTTTATACACGTGCCGGGTAATCACCAGGTTGGGATACAGCACGACAATAAAAAGCAGCAGCACGGCCACCAGGAGTAAGGCCGGCACCGGATTGTCCAGTCTCATGGAGTTGCTTGAATTGTCTTTTCTTTTTTCCATTATACGTTGTCAGCAGCGGCTTTCCGCCTGGGACGGCTACGCTTTACCCGTCAGGGCGTCATTCTTTTCGTAGGCGTCAATCACCTTTTGAACGAGCTGGTGCCGGACCACATCGGTTTTGGTAAAGAAGACGAATTTAATTCCATCAATGTTCTTGAGAATGCGTTTGGCTTCAATTAGGCCGGAAGTTTTATTTTCAGGAAGGTCGGTTTGGGTGATATCTCCGGTGATGACCGCTCTGGAATTGAATCCGATACGGGTAAGAAACATTTTCATCTGTTCGGTGGTGGTGTTCTGGGCTTCGTCCAGGATGACGAAAGCATCATTCAGGGTACGGCCGCGCATGAACGCCAGGGGTGCTACTTCGATTATCCCCTGGTTCATCAGACGGGCTGCTTTTTCAAAGCGCATCATGTCGTGCAAGGCGTCATATAGTGGCCGGAGATACGGATCCACTTTTTCAGCCAGGTCACCCGGCAAGAAGCCGAGGGCCTCGCCCGCCTCGACGGCCGGGCGGGTGAGAATGATACGGTCGATGCTGCCTTTGGAAAGTGCGGCTACCGCCATGGCCATGGCCAGGTATGTTTTTCCGGTGCCGGCAGGGCCGATGCCGAAAACCATGTCGTTGGAGCGGATGGCATCGATGTATTCTTTCTGGGCGACGCTCTTGGGCGTGACCGCTTTCTTTTTGGCCGTCACGAAGGCCGTATCCATGAAGATGTCTTTTAACTTGATCCGGTCATCCTGGCTCAAGGCCCGGACGGCGTGATCAATGTCGTTCAGGTAGACCGGGTAGCCGTTTTCCAGCAGACCATACAGTTGTTCGAGTATTTTACGGGCCAGGCTCGCGGCAATCTCATCGCCCTGAACGGAGACCACATTGCCCCGGGCATGAATCCGGACACCGACCGAGTCGGCGACCCGGTGAAGATTGGCATTGTGCTCACCGAACAACTGGCGGGCCAGATCGATATCACCGAAGGTCAACTGGTTTTTATGTGCATCAGGTGTACTGCTCATATTGTGTCCTAAATCCTAATGGCTCAACGGGCACTATCTATCATAAAAAATCCGGTGAATGCAAACAAAACCGGGCTGTCCGGGCGCTGAGCGGACCATCCGGAAAAACACCTTGACCTTTGTCGGTAGGCCTTGTTAATTGGTCTCGGTCGCCG
Organism: Olavius algarvensis Delta 4 endosymbiont; assembly: GCA_905176665.1. GTDB lineage: Bacteria > Desulfobacterota > Desulfobacteria > Desulfobacterales > CAJINA01 > CAJINA01. The sequence goes on from CAJINA010000094.1 coordinate 31,159, forward strand.
CATCGAGATGCTGTGGAGCAGATAATCCGACGGCCGATGGCTACTAAGGAGGACTATGAACAGCTTTGATATCGTGGTTGCCGTTATCCTGGGGTTTTGCCTGATTCGCGGTATATTCAGGGGGTTGGTAAAGGAAATGGCCTCGATTATCGGTGTGCTGGCCGGCTTTTATGCGGCCTATACCTATTACCCGGAGATGGCCGGGCTGCTTTCCCGCTGGATAGACAACCCAATTTACTTGAATATTACGAGCTTCATGGTCATTTTTTGCCTTATTTTGATTATTATCAGCATCTTGGGGGTTGTCCTCAAATATCTCATGAGTATTGCCCATCTGGGCTGGGTGGACCGGGTGAGCGGAGCCGGATTCGGGGTATTGAAAGGGGTTTTGATAACCTCGGTACTGCTGGTAACCCTAACGGCATTTCTGCCCAAGGGATCCCCCCTGGTACGTGATTCACTCCTGGCACCGCATATCAATATGCTTTCCGAGAATATGGCCAAGATCATTTCCGAAGATATGCAGCAGGCCTTTGATGAGAAAATGGGAGAACTGAAAAACATTTGGGAAAAAAGAAGCTAAATAGCGTTGCCGATCTTTTCCAGTTGATCGATACGCTCAGGGGCGAAAACGGCTGCCCCTGGGACCGCAAGCAGACCCCCGCCTCCATGGCCATCTACCTGGCTGAAGAAACCTTTGAACTCATTGAAGCAATCGAACACGGGGATACCGCTGCCGTACGTGAAGAGCTGGGCGATGTCCTTTTCCTGCTGCTGTTTATCCTGCGGATGTACAGCGACCAGGCGCATTTCGACTTGGCACAGGTATCCCGGCAGGTGATTACCAAAATGGTCAGGCGTCATCCCCATGTGTTCAGCGACAATCAGGCCGATACGCCCGGACAGGTCAAGCGTCAGTGGCAGGAAATCAAGCGGGCCGAAAAAGATCCCGGCCGGCGAGAATCCATCATGGACTCAGTCCCTTCCGGTTTGCCGGCCCTGCTCAGGGCTTACCGGGTTTCCGAGCGGGCCGCCCAGGCCGGCTTTGACTGGGAAACCCTATCCGGGGTTATGGAAAAATTCAGTGAAGAGTGGGCTGAATTCAATCGCGAACTGAACCGGCGCAAAACCGGAGACGGTTCCGAGGCAAATCTGGCCATGGAATTCGGTGACATGGTATTCACGCTCGCCAATGTGGCCCGTTTTGCCGGTTTCCACCCGGAGACAGCCCTGACAGGGGCCGTGAATAAATTCGTGCAGCGTTTTAAGGCGATGGAATCCCAGTTGCTTTCCGAAGGATTGGAGGTCGGCGCGCTCACACCCGCTGAACTGGATGCGTATTGGGAAGATGTGAAAAAACGGACCAAATAACCTCTGCAGCCAACGCCTGCCAGGAGCGCCGGCACCCTACCAAATAAAAAAGGACTTTCAGGCGAAAGTCCCTTTAAAGCGTGATTTGGATGGAAGGGGTGGTTGATCAGACCTCGTCGTAATGCACGGGCGGCATTTGGAGGATCAGATCACCATTTTCATCGTACTTTTCAATAATGATGCGCTTGTCTTCCAGGTTGTATTTGGTTTCGGTCTCATCCTGTTTTTCGGCTGTTTTGGCTTTGACGGTCTCCTCTGATTTCTCCACCGGCCGATCAGCTATAACTTTCTGCGTTTCCTGCTGCACGGTTTCCTTGTGGCTGAAAGCCTGATTTTGGTCGGCGCGGGTAACCTGTTGTACCGTGGCCTCGCTGGCTAGTTCTATCATTTAAATCCCTCCCTTCCCTGTGTGGCAAACCGTTACTTCGATCTGCCGGGCCATTCTGCCCGATGACAAGGTGATTTCTAACCTTGTATCATCATGTCCGCCGGGTGTTCTGCCCGGAGACGGACCGGATCACACCATATTTTTGTCCACCGCCTCCCGGGTTAGCGCCTCCAGGCGCTTCATCAATACGCTGGAGTCCTCTGCCGTTAGTTTATTGGTGGTCTTGTCGGAACCATCGTCAATGACATTGAACACGAATTCCACGGGATCCTGGTCTTTATATTTTTCTTCAGTACCCATTTCGTCTTTCAGTTGCTTGACGATTTCCCGGTCCATCTCATCCTGAGGACCAAAACGGGTGATGCGGTCTACAATATTCGCTGCTACCTTATCGACAACCGCCTGGCGCTTACCGCCGACAGATATATCAATCCGGTCGACCGGTGATTTGGACCCGGCCGGCCGCTGCGCATTGGACACCCGGTTTTTTTCCAGGCGTTTGGTGTAGTCGGCCAGGACATTATGCATTTGGGAGCTGGATATATACATATTCGCTCTTCTCCTGACTGGTTTATCGTCGCACGGAAAAGATACTTTAGAAAAAAAAGTAAAAAACCGGGGAAATAAGGGGGGCGTTGTCTATAACATCTTGTAATTAAAGGTTGATAATAATTTAGTAAATGTTTTTGAACGGTACCCGAGATACCTTAAAAGGCTTAAGCCGGGAGAGGAAATGCCACTAAAAAAAGTTCGGCCGGCGGCCGGAACGGCAATTTCCGCCCAAAAGCCGGTCGGGGGCAAAAAAACTAGCCATGCAAAAAAACCGGCGCATCTGTCCAGCAAACGAGCGGTTTGATGCGGATGCGCCGACTGTATCCGGCGGAACCTTGAAGCTATCTAAGAAACGGATTTTGGTTCAATATCAAGGCGGACGTTATATTAGAACCGGAGGAATACTATAGTATTTCGAGGATTTAAATTTTTCGCCCAACGCCGAGATTAAGTCCAAAGACTTTTTAAGATAGCTTCTATTACCGGCGGCCACCGGCAGGCGCCATGGGCGGCAGCCCGTAGTAGGTCGCAATGAAATGGCTGTGGCTGGTGAAGGCGATTTCGGGTAGATCCGGCTGTGAAAACCAGGCCGCCTCCGACGCATCATCACCGGGAAGCAGGGTGCCCGAAAACTCCCTTACCAGGTAGGCGATCATCAGGACCGTGTGGTACTGGGCATTGGGGGTTGACATCACACCCAGCAAGCGGTCGATACGGCCGGTCAGGCCGGTTTCTTCCAATAGTTCTCTGAGAGCGGCGTCTTCCGGTCCTTCCCCAAGTTCCATGAACCCGCCGGGCAGGCACCAGTGACCCTTGCGAGGCGCAACGTTGCGTTTCACCAGGGCGATCCGGTTCCGGCTGTCTACCACAACCAGGCAGGAAGCCGGGACCGGGTTTTCGTAAATGGCGCGGTTGCAGGTTTCGCAAAAGGGCCGCTTTTGGCCTTCCCACGCTTTAGAAACCAGTTGTCCTCCGCAATAGGCGCAGAAAGTCTTCGGTGGGTATATGGCCGGTTTTACCATGATTGATCAGTCATCGAAATCGCCCTCGGGGCCTTTGTCCGACTCTATGGCGGCAGCCTTTGCGGAGATCTGCTCCGGGGTCCAATCAGCCGGATCCTCGATTCGCCCGACCTTGGCACCCGGATCGTGTGAGCCGGTTTCCAGGATTTTCTCTATGGCGATTTGGGCAGTATCTTCGGCGTTGAACACCTTCGTGAGCAGGGTGTAGACAAAGTCTTCCACCCGCTTGGCCATCCGGGCTTTCACCTCGGCCGGCTGGCCCAAAAGGTGGTTTTCGAAAGGCAGGTTGAGTTTTTTGTAGTTTCCGCCCTTGATGCCGGCCTCATCGGCATAGGCGCGCATGCGGTCCCACATCTCTTCGGTTACACCGGCCTGCGGGACTTTGATAAAATCACCATTGGCGTCAAGAACGGCGTTGCCGTAGTCGTTGACTTCAAAACCCCAAGACAGCATCTGCAGGGCGGTGGCTACATTGGCCTTGGTTGTCCGGGTTTTGGCGGCAATGTCACGTAACCGGTCGGAGTTGTTGCCGGAGGTGCCGTGCTGGGCCCCGGAGATGCCATAGGGCGACAGCGCAGCATGTATTTGGGCGGTCAGGGGGACCTGGATGCCCTGTCCGCTGGCCTCGATACCGTGGGTGGTGCCGTTGTTCAGGGCAATCCAGTCGGGGAAGATGTCGTGCGCGTTCAATCCCTGGATGAGAAACAGGGCCTCTTCAACGGTGGACAATCCCAGTTTACCCTTGATTTCACCAATTTCGGTTTCAAGGCCGGCCCAGGAGGGAATCAACGGATTCAGTTCAAGATTGGCCAGCAGGTTCTGGTCGTCGGGCATATGCGAGGCATCAATGGCAATGGAGGTGATTCCGGCGTCGAACAGGGTGGGGATTTCAACTTTGGCCGGGGCAACGTCATCTTTGGATTTGATACCGTAGTGATCGGCGTGGATCGCGACCGGGACAGTGATCCCCATCTCGTTGCACAGGGCGTCCACCTGCCGGGCAATGTTCCAATAGTTGACGGCACAATAGGCATTGGCGCCGCCTTCGGAGCGTGCGATTTCGATGATCAGGCAGCTGTTGGCCCGTTGGGCGGCGGCCAGGGCTCCCCGGATGACGAAATAGCTGCGGCCGTTGGCTGCGATGGATATTGCGCCGCCTTTGGCCAGCATGGCACGATCGATATATTTACCGCTGACGATGAGTGCTCGGGAATTCGGGAACAGCTTCACTATATTGGGGGGGCGGCCGATGGACAATGCTTTGTCAAAGCCATTGGAACCATTTGAAATAGTTGACATATTTTCCTCCTTATAATTTTGATGATACTCGGAAGTGTGTATTCGAAATCGCCGGCCCGGGTATGGTTCCGGGTTGGTTTGCCCGGGGCCTATGCTTGAGGTCCGGGGAAACCAAGCATGCCGTTTAGTGTGTCCGGTCCAGCTATGCGTATAAATACTGAATATATACAGCCTTCCGGTATATGTAAACCTAGTAGCCTGTGGATTTTCTGCGACTTGCGGGTGAGGTTGAAGACTTTTCGATGTCAATGATCTTACTACCCGGGTATTCCTTGGTCTCGTAGTTGGGGATCATCATTAGGCAGTGACTTGGCTGGCCGATTTGCGACACCGTGCAGTCAATGTTGTCGGCGGCCTCCTGGGCCGGCCGGGTGGAATCGGGCAACGCCTGCACGACAAACGAAAAGCCCCGGGCGCTTATAAATTCCAGTAAGTGCCAGACACTTTTATTCAGATCGGCCCCCTTCACTGTTCTCCAAATGTATGTCCGGCTGCCTGCAAGACCTGGCGGGCCAGCAGTAGTTTTTCCGTTTTTACGAGTATATAATCCGTATCGAAAGTTGATACCGCAAAGATACTGACCTTTGCCTCGGCCAGAGGTGTCGCCATCGCAGCCAGAACGCCGGTTAAGTCAAACTCCAGGGGGCCGACAACCTTGATGCAGGACCAACCGGTCTCCGCCTTTCCGGAATCCAGCTTTATGCTGTCATCACAGACGATGGATAACTCTGCGTCCGACCGGCTGATGTTGTAAAACGCGCCGGCCAAGACCGCGGGCGGTATCTCGCTGTCGGCGGCAAAACGGTGCACCGTGAAAGAGCCGTCGAGGATATTTAAGTTTAACTTTGGATTTGGTACCATCGGTTTTTATGCGGGCTGATCGGACCAGACTGCAAATTCATTCCCACTTGGCTCGGTGAAATGAAAGCGACGCCCACCGGGAAATGCGAAAATGGGTTTGACGATCTGGCCGCCGGCTTTTTCGATTTTCTCCAGAGTACCTTCCAGGTCATGGCTGTAGAAGATAATCAGGGCCGCGCCCTGGGCAGTCGTTGAATGCTGTTTGGATTTGAAGAAGCCGCCGTCGAGGCCCTGGTTCGCAAAGGCGGTGTAATCGGGGCCGAAATCTTCGAATGTCCAGTCAAAGACCTGGGTAAAGAATCGTTTGGTAGTCGGAATGTCCCTAGCCGGCAGTTCGATATAATTGATTTTTTCATGTTCTTTCATATTTACCTGCCTGAACGATACATGCTTTTTTGCTCACTTAGGATGCTCTATCGTAAATCGTGACGCCCCCTGTCAAAGCTCGGGATCGGAAAAGTGAGAAACGTGCCTTAGCTTGAAATTGGAATCCAGATCGTAAGGTATGGCTTTCAGCATAAATTGCAATTCGCAGCCATAACGTTCGAAGGCGAGTTCACCATTACAGTGGGTGTGGTAGACCAACTCGAAGCCGTCCGGGGTTTTAAAAGCCGCCCCTTTTTTAATCCATTCGCCGCCGGGGTGGCTGACATAGGCGACCACCAGGGTACCACCGCCCGCCAGGGGCGTTACCCGCAGTGGACGTTCATCAACATCCAGGTAGTCTTCATTGCCCCGGACGAATTCTATAGCCAAAGGGGAGGCGTCTTCCATAAATCCTCAGAACCTACTTGAACCGGGCGCTGCGCACCGCCAGCAACTCCCGCAGGATGGATCGGTGGCAGCGGGCCTCGTTTTCACAATAGCAACCCACCGATATGTTTGCGCCGTGGGATAAGGCCGCCAGCAGGTCGAGCAGGCGGCTTTTTTCAGGCTTTTTCATTTCGGCCCTGTACTTGCGATCAAAGACGGTCCACGCTTTATCGGTTTTGACTGCCTGTCCCAATTTCATCAGTTCCGGCGTCGGGGCGACATCGGGCAGCCAGACATCATACCAGTTTTGCGATGCAAATTCGCTTTTCGGCACACCTCGGGGCGGACGCCGGACGGTCCCTATGCGCAGGCCTTCGTCTTTGCTGCGTTTCGTACCAAGCCGGACAATGCGGATTGCCATGGATATCCTCCAGTACACAACTTGCGGCCTAATCCGTGTGGCCGATTTGGGCGGTAACTTCTATCTCGAGTTTCATCTGGTCATCGAGCAGACCCGCGATCATGATGGTTGCCGCCGGAAGGACCCGGCCCAGATACTTCTTGAAGACGGGCCAGCAGGGCTCAAAATCAGATCTATCCGGAAATATATACCGCACACGCACGATTCGGTCCAGGCTGCTGCCGGCTTCCGCCAGTGCTTGGGCTATGTTTTTGAAGCACTGGTCGGCCTGTTCAACGACATTCTCGGATATGGTCATTGACCCGTAATCGTAGCCGGTTGTGCCGGAAACAAATATCCAACCACCTTCAACGACTGCTCGGGAGTAGCTAATTTTCGATTCGAATTCAGATCCGCTGGAGATACGTTTGTGATGCATAATGGCCTCAAATTTTTAATATTATCATATCATTAGGCATATTTATGGATTGGCCGGATGTCAATATAGGTTAGCGGCCTTGGTTGCACTCACCCTTTTATGCCTGGCTGATACTGAGTGTTTTTACGTCGTGCGGTCCATACTAATCGAAGTCGGACTAAAATTCTACCACCACCTTGGGCAACGCTTTCCGGTACCGGGTAACCCTATATTTTGATCGTAAGCGCCATGCCGTTATTTAGTTAAATAATTTCAGGTTATTATGAAAGGGTAGTGCTGTGGATGCACAGGCCACTGCGCATTGTGCACGAATTTTTGTGCAATGGTTTGTATATCTCCTTTAGTCCGTCCGCTTGTCGCCGAAAGTTATCGTGAAGATCGGCAGAGGTTTCAGGTGCGGCCATCACTAGATACGCGAGCCTTCCGGGACAAGCCCGGCCTGGCGTCGGTGACAGGCCGACACCTTTGCAGGTCCGCCAGTCGCTTCGGGTCATGGGGTTGAAGAATATTGTTGAATATCGGTAAGGTATTGTATAGAACCCTAACTCACACATTTAACCTGATCGGATAGCATTGAATCATGAAACTGCGTACCATCGTTCCCGTGCTGCTGCTGCTCGCCCTGGGGCCGGCCTGTGCACCCAAAAAGATTGATGTGGGCACCGCCCCGGAAAGACCGGCTGTGGCTGTGACCGTACCGGAAAAAGCGTTTGCCCGCGCCGAACAGCTCTATGCGGACAAAGCCTACTCAGCGGCCGCGGCCGGCTATCTTGACTTTGCCAGCACCTACCCGGGGCATGCCCGGGCGGTTGAGGCTTTGATGAAAGCGGGCAGTGCCTACTTTACGCTGGGTGATTACGAGGGGGCTCGCCGGACTTTTCGACAGATCGAAACGGATTATCCCGACACCGCGGCAGCCATTGCCGCCCGGGTTGAGACCGTGTTGACCTATTATTATGAAGGCCAATTTGAAGAATTGCTGCTGCAGGCGGGCGCGATTCTCAACGCCGATGTGCCCCTGCCCCAACAGTTGAAACTCTATGCGATTCTGGGGGATGCCTACATGGCCCTCGATGCCCCGGTAGATGCGGCCTATGCCTACGCCCGGGCTTACGAAATCGCCCAGGATGAAACCGGAGACGAACTGTACGAAAGGATAAAATCCGCTCTGCGGCTGATGGAGCGACCCCAGGTAGATACCTTGGCGGACCGCCTGGAGAATCCCGAACTGCAGCAGATGGTGGTCGAACTGGCTGATGCGTTGATCTACAAACGCTTTACCGTGGGCTGTCTGCTGCCGCTCAGCGGACGCTATGCCGTATACGGGCAGCGAGCCCTCAACGGGATTCAACTGGCGCTCAACAAGTCGAGTGCGGCCCGCACCAACCCCCACCTTGAGATCATTATCAAGGATACCCGCTCAGGCCCGGTGGCGGCGGTCCGGGCCGTGGGTGAACTATACGACAGCGGGGTGGCTGCGATCATCGGGCCCATCGTAACCGCCGAATCGGCTGCCCGTGTCGCCCAGGAGCGGCATCTGCCCATTGTCACCTTCACCCAGAAGGAACATATCACCGATATTGGGGACTTTGTATTTCGGAACTTCTTCACGCCCGGTATGCAGGTAAGGGCGATCGTCGATCATGCGGTGACCAATCTCAAGGCCCGCCGGTTTGCAATTCTATATCCCGATGAAAAATACGGCCGCACCTTCATGAACCTATTTTGGGATGAAGTGATTCGCCAGAATGGTCAGGTTGTGGCGGTCGAGTCCTACGACGTGAAGACAGTTGATTTTGCAGAACCCATCAAAAAACTGGTGGGGCGACATTATCGCATCCCGGCGGATATTCAGGCGCGGGCCGAGCGCATCTGGCCACCTTTCAACAAGACCCGGGAGGGTGGGTGCCAGGGGTTGGAGAAAATGCCGGGCCTCATGTATCCCCTGCCGGCCGAGCTGGCCTGCTGGAAGAACTCTGCGGCCGAAGAGACGCCAGACTGCATCCCCGAGGCCGCTCCGGAATCAAAAGAGGCCGCTGAACCTAAATCCATCGTAGATTTTGACGCGGTCTTTATCCCGGACGCGCCCAACAAAGCCGGCCTCATTCTGCCGCAGCTCGCTTTCTATGATGTCAGCGAGGTGACCTTGATGGGAACCAACCTGTGGAGTTCCAAGACGTTGATTGAAATGAGCCGTGACCATGCCAATGGCGCGATCTTGCCGAACGGTTTCTATGCCGGCAGCACAAAGCCGCCCACCCGTCAATTCGTGGCTGCTTACCAGGCAGCGTTTACGGATCCACCGGAATACATTGAGGCCGTCGGCTATGATACGGCCCGACTGCTGCTTGACTTGATCGGCCGGCCGGATGTGCGCTCGCGCACCGAGCTCCGGGATGAATTGTTACGCGTGGCTGATTTTCAGGGCGCGACCGGCGCGACCGCCTTTGATTACAACGGAGATGTGCACAAACCGCTTTTTCTGATCAAGGTCAAGGGCAGCCGATTCATTGAAATCGAATCGGAGGTTGAACAATCGAAAGCGCTGCCGGAGATGACCGAACCGGAGATACCGGTCGCAGATTAGCTGCTATACGGTGAGCATGAACCTACCTTTGATCATCTATGCAATCGCAGGGGCCCTTGTCCTCCTTTTGAGCCTGCCATTTTTCCTGATCTATGCGCTGGCCACAGGCAAGCATCTTGAAAGTCTGTCCAATCGCCTGGGAAACTACCGCCGCGCCTTGGGGAGCAAGGCTGCCGGCCGCACGCGCATATGGGTGCATGCCGCCTCCGTGGGCGAGGTTGCCGCCGCGGCTCCGATTATTGCTGAGCTTTCCGGTGATTTGCCCACAGCTGATTTTGTGGTCTCAACGACGACGTCCGCCGGGCAGGCGGCGGCCCGCGAAAGCCTGGGCTCACGGACTACCTGTGTATACGCACCGGTTGATTTTCTGGCCGCGATCGCCCTGGCCCTGCAAACCGTACAGCCGGATGTCATGGTTTTTGTTGAGACTGAGACCTGGCCCAACTGGCTGTACCTTTCACGGCGGTTCGGTATTCCCACAGCCGTAGTCAACGGGCGCATCTCAGGGCGCTCTATCAAAGGGTACGGCCGTATACGGGCCCTGGTGGGGCCGGTCTTAAAAACCGTGGCCACTTTCAGTATGATCGGGCCCTCTGACGCGAAGCGTCTCAAGAGCCTGGGGGTGACGGCGAAAAATATTGCCGTCAACGGCAACGCCAAGTACGATCGTCTTGCCGGGGCCGCCACTCCTGCGGCGGCAGCGGCGATGGCCGCCCTGTTCAACCTGAACGCTGGTGACCCGGTCGTGGTGGCCGGCAGCCTGCGCCGCGGAGAGGAAGGCCCGCTGCTCGATACCTTTTTGCAAATCCGCCAAATGGTCCCGGCCGTCGTTTGGATTGCGGCCCCTCGACACCTGCACCGGGTAGAAAAAATCGCCGACCGGGCAACAGCACTGGGAATCGATTTTCAGCTGCGCTCCGGATTGCAGCCGCCCGGCAGGGAGCGGCACGCCGCGTTGGTGATCCTGGATACCCTTGGTGAGCTGCATGCCGCCTACAGCGTGGCCACGGTGGTTTTTTGCGGTGGCAGCCTCGTGCCGCTGGGCGGCCAGAATGTCTTGGAAGCAGCCGCCTGGGGCAAACCGGTCCTGTTCGGCCCTTCCATGGAGGATTTCCAGGGGGAGAAGGAACTGTTGCTGGCCTCCGGCGGTGGGCGTGAGGTCCGCGACCAGGAAGCCCTGGTCGATAAAATCCACTACTATCTTACCCACCCGGAAGAAGCCGCCCGGGCCGGCAAGGTCGGCCGGAATATGGTCCGGGCCAATACCGGTGCGGCCCGCAAACACGCCGATGCTATTTTACGCCTGTTAAAATAGGGTCAGGTTATTCTTTGAGAAGTGTTGCCAGGACTTGGCTTAACCAAAACTTTAGCCTTCAGTCTTCAACCTTTAGCCTGGCCAGAGACCAGCGAACCCTGCCCCGTCGCCTCCAGCACCGTCCGCCAGAGTTTGCCATGCGACAGGACCTGCTTGCGTTTGCCCACCGAGGCACTCAGGGGAATGTGTACAAAGTGATTGTTCCAGTGGCCGATGAGCAGCTTTGTCTTCCCCGCCAGCCCAGCGTGCACCGCATCCCGACCTAAAAATCCACAGAATACGCTATCATTGGCGTTGGCCGGCAGGCTTCGGATCATATAGCTCGGGTCGATGTATTTGAGGGAAATGTCGATCGACTTGCTTTCAAAATAGGCTGAAATCTCTCTCTTCAGCAACTGGCCGATATCCTTGAGGCGGATATTGCCAGATTCGTCACGTTCATCCTCTTCTTCCGAGAAGTACTTTTGCCCCGCGCCTTCCGCAACCACGATAACGGCATGGTCGCTGGCAGCCAGACGTCTTTCCAGTGCTTCGAGGACCCCGCCCGGTCCATGGAGGTCAAAATCTATTTCCGGGATCAAGACGAAATTGACGTCCTGCTGAGCCAGGGCGGCGGTGGTTGCGATGAACCCGGAGTGCCGGCCCATCAGTTTTATGAGACCGATGCCGTTGGGGTAGCCTTTGGCTTCATTGTGGGCACCCTTGATGGCCCCGGTGGCCACCTGGACCGCGGTATCGAATCCAAAGGACCGGGAAACCAGGTGGATGTCATTGTCGATTGTCTTCGGAATCCCGATAACGCCGATCTTCAACCCCCGCCGGGTAATGGCGTCGGCAATTTTGCTGGTGGCCATCAGGGTACCGTCACCGCCTACCATAAAAAGCAGGCCGATGTTGGATCTTTCCAGGCTGTCGACAATCAGTTCGATATCTTGCGGTCCCCGCGAAGAGCCTAATATCGACCCGCCCATATTGAGGATCAGGGAAACCACGGAAGGCGTGAGATCCATGAAATCATGACCGTAGTCTGAAATGAAGCCCTGCAGCCCGTAGCGGATGCCATAGATATTCTTGACCCCATAGTGGTAGTAAAGTTCGAGGACGATGGCGCGGATGATATCATTTAAACCAGGGCACAACCCGCCGCAGGTAGCGATCGCGCAGCGCAGTTTACTGGGATCGAAGTAGATGTCGCGCCGCGGACCGGCCAGTTCAAATGCCGGCAGGGGTTCTCCCTGAGCTATCTTGGCCTCAATTTCCCCGGGTCTGACCGAAACACAGATAAGATCCTCGTCCGACACGAAATACTGGGCCTGGCCCGCGATTTTCTCCTTGAGTATCGGGGACGGAATTTTAGCTTCGCCAAGAGATTCAATGGTTGGATTCAGGTTGCCGAGGTCCATGTGTTTTCTCCTGAGAGGTGGGCTTCATTTTCCGTTAAAAGTAAATTCGCCTTTCCCGAGAATGTCGTGCAGGTGCAGGAGTCCTTTTACCTCGCCGGTCGGCCCGGTGATGGGCAGGACGGTGATCTGGTAACGTTCCATCAGGTTCAGGGCGTCATAGGCCGGGGCCTCCGGGGAGAGGGTTCGTGGGTCACGGGTCATGATGGTATCAACAGGCTGGTCAAAGGATGCCTTCTGGCGGGCTACAAAACGGCGGATATCGCCATCGGTAAGAATCCCCACCAGAATGTTGTCAGCATCCACTACGAAGACAGCCCCCAGTTCACAACTGTCAATGGCCTCGATAGCAGTTTGAATCGATTCGCCGGCGTGAACGGAGGGAATCGCGTTACCGGCCAACATTAATTCCGCAACCCGGTTGGACAACCGTTGACCAAGGGCTCCCCCGGGATGAAACTTTTTAAAATCACTGCTATTGAATTCTTTCTTGTTCGTCAGGACAACTGCCAGGGCATCCCCCATGGCCAAAAGGGCCGTGGTGCTGGTCGTGGGGGCTAGGCCCAATGGGCAGGCCTCCTTGGCTACCCCAACATCCAGAATCAGATCGCTGTTTTTTGCCAGGGCCGAAGCCGGGTTGCCTGTCAGGGCCACGACTTTGCAGCCGAGCATCTTGATACTTGGGATCAGGGCGTTGAGTTCCACGGTTTCCCCGCTGTTGGAAAGTGCCAACAGGATGTCATCCGCACTGACCACGCCGAGATCTCCGTGCATTGCCTCCACCGGGTGCAGGAACATGGCCAGCGTCCCGGTGCTGTTCAAAGTGGCCACGATTTTTTTGCCGATCAACCCGGACTTCCCGATCCCACTCACGATAACCCGGCCGCGCGCGGCCAGGATGAGGTCGATGACCCGGGTAAAATTGTCGTCCAGTTTGCCGGCGATCTCCAGAATGCCGGCCGCTTCGATTTCGAGAACCTCTATGGCTTGATCTTTAATCATATCTGATGCTTATATTCCGAAATCCGGTGTTGCAACGGGTAGGGCCAAGGAAATGCTCGCCGCTCATTGGTTCGGGAGCTCAAGTTTCGATCCACCACGCCGATAAATAACGTGAAAGTAATGCCTTTGTGTCTGCCTTTAAAGGCAAAGTCGCAATTTTCTGTATAAAAATCAAGCGTTCTTTTGATCCGTATCTTTTTGAATAGTCGCATTAATTTTGCTTGACAAGCCGGAAAACGGTGTTTATAGTCCCGGCCAATTTACAGGACCTGACTTTAAAGGCCGGGGAATGCTCCCAGCCTTTTTTTGGTTTGAAAACATCTTATGAGGAGGTGATTCCCATGCTTTGTACAACTATTAGAGAAGGCCATGACTGCCATTTTATGACTGCTGCCGGCTGTTCCTACAACGGTGGTCTGTGTCATGAAATCGTTGAGCAGTGTGACGGCTGTAACCGCAAGTCCGAATACGCATCCAAATGGTACTGCACCGCCTGCCCGGAGCCGGACGCCAAATGGAAAAACGGTAACTGCAATCTGGCCACCCACGTGAAAACGATGTCCGCTTCCAAAGCCCAGAAGATTAATCCGCTTAAGGCATCCAAGCGAGCTGCCAAGTAGTGTCCGCCCACAGGCGGCATATTTTGGCCCGGAACGGCGTTTTCACGCTTTTCCGATCCTCGACGTAGCGCCTGCTACGCCTCCGGTCTCAAAAGCGTTCAAGCCTTGCTCCGAACCAAAATCTACCGCCTGTGAACGAACACAGCAGGAATAGTTCTACTTTAGAAAAGCCCCGACCTTCAAAGGTTGGGGCTTTTTTTTGGCTTGACATATTTCCTTTGGCCCCTGTAAGTGGTAAGGTTCATATTTTAATGGTATTTCCTGCAATTCCCTTTCCATGGGAGTAATAAATGAACCCAATTGCCAAAGAACTAAACGGTATTGTTGAGGCCGGCAACCCCCATTTGTTCGCCATGTTGTCCCAGATTGGCAAGAACCTGTTTTTCCCCAAGGGCATTTTAAGCCAAAGTGCGGAAGCCAAGGAAAAGGCACATAACATCAATGCTACCATCGGGATCGCCAAAGAGTCGGGCCGCACCATGAAACTGGATTCGGTGGCGGCCTTTGTCAATGATATCCAGGCTAGCAATTATCTGACCTATGCACCTTCGTTCGGAATCCCGAGTTTAAGGCAGGCCTGGAAGGCTTCACTCTATGACAAGAACGCCTCCCTGGCCGGCAAGGAGATCAGCCTGCCCGTGGTTACCAACGGCATCACCCACGCCATTGCCATATTTGCGGATGTCTGGCTGGACCCGGGCGATGTGGTCATTTTGCCGGAGATGATGTGGGGCAACTACAACCTGATTATGTCCGTGCGCAAAGGGGTTCGGATCAGTCATTACGGCCTGTTCAATACCGGCGGCGGCTTCAATCTGGATGCCTTCGAAGCCGCGGTAAAGAAAGAGGCGGCGGAAAACGACAAGATTACGGTCCTGCTGAATTTTCCCCAGAATCCTTCCGGGTATACCGCTACCGAAGCAGAGGGACGGCGGATAGTCGAAATCCTGACGGAAGTGGCTGTCGGCGGGACCTATGTACTGGCCGTATTCGACGATGCCTATTTCGGGCTGTTTTACGAGGAGGACACCCTGAAAGAATCCCTGTTTGCCCGCCTGTGCCAAAGCGATCCACGGCTTTTAGCCGTCAAGCTTGATGGGGCCACCAAAGAAAACTTTGTCTGGGGGCTGCGCGCCGGTTTTATTACCTACGGATGCCCTATCGAAAACGACTCGACGGCCGTCTACGATGCCCTGGAACGCAAAACCGCCGGCGCGGTTCGCGGCAACATTTCCAACGCCTCCCACCTGGGGCAGGCGATCATTTATCGATCCATGCAGGCCGAGACCTACCAGGCGGAGCAACAGGAGAAATTCAACATCCTCAAGGCCCGGGCCGAGCGGGTAAAAGAGGTGCTGGCCGACCCCAAGTATGCGGATGCCTGGGACGTCTATCCGTTCAACTCGGGCTACTTCATGTGTCTGCAGCTCAAAACTGTGGATGCGGAAACATTACGGGTGCATCTGCTGGACAAGTATGGTGTGGGCCTGATCGCCCTGGGCGCGCGCAACCTGCGGGTGGCCTTCTCCTGCATTGACGAAGCGCAGGTGGAAGAGCTGTTCGATACGATTTTAAAAGGAATAGAAGACCTGAACTAACGGTTACCTGATCTCTATGCTGCTATCATGCTGAAGCGAATTTTAAAGCGCCTGCTTCCCGTGGCCGGGGAAGATATGTCGGAGAACATCACCCATGCCGGCAAATGGGCGTTCTATTTCGTGCTGATCGGCCTGATCGCCGGTCTCGGGTCGATCCTGTTTCACTACCTGTGCCTGCTGGGGAGCCACTACTTTATGGACATGGTGGCGGGCTACCGGCCGCCGGCCCCGGCCGGCGAGCACCATATCCTGACGCCCACGACAACGCCTTTCAGCCGCTGGATGCTCTTATTCCTGCCGGCCCTGGGTGGTATCTTCAGCGGCTGGCTGGTCTATACCTATGCCCCGGAAGCAGAGGGCCACGGTACGGATGCGGCGATTGATGCCTTTCACAACCGGGGCGGGTTTATCCGCGGGCGGGTACCGTTTGTCAAAACCCTGGCATCGGCGGTTACGCTGACGACCGGCGGCAGCGGCGGCCGGGAAGGACCCATCGCCCAGATTGGCGCCGGCTTCGGGTCTTTTCTCGCAACCAAGCTCAACCTTACCGACCGCGACCGGCGCATTATGATGGCGGCCGGCATCGGGGCCGGGGTCGGCAGTATTTTCCGGGCCCCCCTGGCCGGGGCCCTGTTCGCGGCCGAGGTTCTTTACCGCGATCCTGAATTTGAATCGGATGTCATCATCCCGGCGGGGATTTCTTCGGTAGTGGCCTATTGTCTCTTTTGCCTGGTGTTCGGTTGGGGTTCCCTTTTCGAATCGCCCGATTTCGTATTCCGCAATCCTTTGGAACTCGGTCCTTATCTTGTCCTGGCCCTGGTCCTGGTGGCAACCGGTGTGCTTTACATCAAGTCCTTTTACGGACTGACCGCCCTGTTCCACAAATTGTCGATTCCCAACCACTTCAAGCCGGCCATCGGTGGACTGTGCACGGGCATTATCGGATTCTTCCTGCCCCAGGCCCTGGCCTTCGGGTACGGGTTTGCCCAGATGGCCCTCAACAACCAACTGACGATTTCATTTCTGCTGGCCCTGGCCATCGGCAAGATTTTTACGACCAGTTTCTCCATCGGGTCAGGCGGCAGCGGCGGGGTCTTCGGTCCCTCGATCGTGATCGGCGGCGCCATGGGCGGCGCGGTGGGCAAGTTTTTCCATAACATCATGCCGGGTGTGGTCACCGAACCGGGCGCCTTTGTGGTGGTGGGCATGGCCGGGTTTTTTACCGCGGTGTCCAACACGCCGATCTCCACCATCATCTTCGTTAGCGAAATGACCAATTCCTACCACCTGCTGCTGCCCAGTTTGATGGTCTGCTCGGTGGCGTATCTGGTGGCCCGTAAATGGACCATTTTTCACAATCAGGTTAAGGGGCGCATCGATTCCCCGGCCCATGCCGGCGAGTTTTTCGTGGACATCCTGCAGTCCATCCATGTCAAAGACCTTATGGCCAAGGTTCGTAAAGTGGACCTGATTCCACAGAACATGCCCTTTATGGAATTCAAACAGTATTTTTCCAAAACCAAGCAGCACTATTTTCCGGTAATGGACACTCATGAACGGCTGGTGGGCATCTTCTCCAGTACCGATATCCGCGAAGTGCTCTTCACCCCGGAAATCGAACACCTGGTCGTGGTCAACGACATCGCCACAACCGATATCATCGTCACCACAATGGCGGACGACCTCAATTCGGTCATGCAGAAGTTTACCACCCGGAATATCGAGAGCCTGCCGGTGGTCCGGGAGGATGACCACGGTATCTTGATCGGCATGCTGCGCCGTCGGGAAGTAATCGCTTATTACAATGAGCGGGTTCAGGAGATGAAGAGCCGGACGGGCAAAGGGTAGCGTGGGCGGGGATAACAATCTGCCTCGTTTTCAATGCTCAATAAATTAAAGTCACCATCCCAACAAAGGAGTCCGAGAAATGGAAGTTGTCGTTTACTTACTTGGTTGCGGAATGATTGCTTATTGCAGCTATTTGAATCTCTATACCCGCCAAGCAGTCAACGCATTAAAAAGCCTATTCCAAAATTATCAGCTTAAATATTTGTCTATCATTCCAGCGATTGTCGCCGTTTTGTTTCTTATGTCCACACCGGTGGTTAAATGCCCCTGGCCTTTCTGGATAGTTGGAATCCTGGCCGCTATTGAAGCCATAGTTGCTTTTATCAATCCACGGAAAATCTATAGTAGAATGCTTGATTGGCTATTTGAGAATGTATCGTATCAGGCCTATAGAATGGTAGGGATTGTTGGAATTATATTTGGGACTCTACTTCTTACTTTGGTTAAGTAAATAGGCAAGCGGCTATCGGAAAATTATGATTCCTGGCCAATATCTACATTTAATAATCTACCTTCACTAGAAAGAGCCCCTGGGGTGGTGCAGTTGCACCGGCCTGCTCCCGATCTCGCGATTCCAGGATGGTTTTAAAATCACCGGATGTGAGTTTGCCCCGGCCCACTTCCACCAGTGTTCCTACGATATTGCGCACCATGTAGCGCAGAAAACCGTCGCCCTCGATTTCGAAAACCAGGTGTCCTGCGGACGCTGCAGAGAGCTGGGCCTTGTATATAGTACGCAAGGTGGATGAGCGCGGGCTGCCGGTGCCCTCGAAGGCTTTAAAGTCGTGCTCGCCCACTACATATGCTGCGGCCGTCTGCATGGCGTCGAGATCGAGCTTTTTGCGTACGTGCCATACAAAGCGTTTATCCACAGCCGTGGGGACCGGGCGATTCAAAATGCGGTAGCGGTAGGTCTTGCGCCGGGCATCATAGCGCGCATGGAAGTCGGCCGGCATCTTTTCGCAGGATTTGATGACGATATCGTCGGGTAGCAGGCTGTTGAGGCCTTTGAGAAACTCTTCGGAAGTGATGGCGGTTTCACAGGTGAAATGGGCCACCTGACCGAGGGCGTGGACGCCGGCATCCGTTCGTCCGGAGGCGGCCAGGGAGACTTCCTGGCGGGTCATGACCGCCAGCGCTTTTTCGATTTCCGCCTGGATGCTGCGGTCGGCCGCCTGGCGCTGCCAGCCATGGTAGGCGGTGCCGTCGTACTCGATCACCAGTTTGAACTTTGCTTCCATACCTATACCAATTAAAAATTTAGAAAAATATCAACAGCACCGCAGTCAAAGACGCAAAGGACAGGATCGTAGACAGTACGATGGATGCCGCGGCTAACCGGGTATCACTGCCGAGCTGAGAAGAGAGCACATACAGGGCCGTGGAGGTGGGCAGCGCAAAGAAGATCATGCCGGTCTGGATTTCAAACTGGTTGACGCCGAACAGCTTTAAGCATCCGTAACCGACCAGGGGAAGGAGAATCAGCTTGATGACGGCTGCGATTAAAGATGGCCGCATATAGCCGGCCAAAGATTTAAGGGTCAGGGAACCACCGATGCTCAGCAAGGCCAGCGGCAGGGTCACCATGGAGATCAGACTCAGGGCATTGTTGATGAATACCGGAAACGTGTTGATGAATCGGGCGTAGATCAGCCCGGCCAGGCAGGCCAGGACCAGCGGGTTGGAGACCAGGGCCTTCAGCGTAAGGCTGACACGTGAATTTCCGGAGCCGGCGTCTTCGCCATACCAGGAGAGGGTAGCGACAGCCAGGACATTGATAAACGGAATCAGGAATCCAATCAAAATACCGAAGTTACGAACCCCGGGTTCACCCTGGGCACTGAGAATGATGGCCATGCCGATGTACGTATTGAAACGGTAACAGCTCTGGGAGTATGACCCGGCCTGAAAAGCGGTAATCCGGAAGATTTTCAGGGCAATCGCACTGATCAGGTAAATGGCGGCCACCGCGGCCAGGGCGGCGCCGCAGAAGCTCCAGGGAATGCCCGCCGCGGTCTGGGCACCCCCGATTTTCCAGAACAACATGGCCGGGAAGAAGATAAAGTATACGAGGCGATCCGCCGTCTTCAAAAACGCCTCGTCGGTAATCCGGTAATATTTCAGAGCGACCCCCAACACAACGAGGGCGAATACCGGGAAAAGTGAATTCAGGACCATAGCGACCTTTTACAGCAGTTAATATCCCTACAGTGGGCGGAGAGTTTTGATTTGACATACAATCCGGAACTTGTCAAATTACAGCGCTGTTGTAAATTAGTTCACAAAGATTGACACGAATCAGGAGAGCGTGTGAGATGATGGATGAAATTAGAGCGACCTGCCCCGTCTGTAGACGGCCCCTCGTGATGAAACGGACTTGAACCAGGGTGACTCTGGCCTGCCGGGTATGCGGGCGTGATTTTTCCCTGGAGCAATTTTCCGAAGAGCTGGATGACGAGTTCGAACGACAGTTTGCCAATGTGCGGTGTGACCGGTTATGAAACCCATGCGTTTGCAAAAATTCCTTTCTGCTGCCGGGGTGTGTTCCCGCCGGAAAGGGGAAACCCTCATCCAGGTCGGCCGCGTTACAGTTAACGGAGAGCGGGTTACGACCCTGGGGACCCAGGTTGACCCGGACACGGACCAGGTATCTGTAGATGGCAAACCGGCGATCTTGAAATCCGATCGCGTTTACCTGGCCCTGCACAAGCCGGAAGGGTACGTCACCTCCTGCGACCATCCCGGTGAGAAAATTGTACTGGATCTGGTGAAAAGCGACCGCCGACTTTTTCCGGTCGGACGCCTGGACAAGGAATCCACCGGCTTGCTCCTGCTCACTGATGACGGCCGTATTCACCACCGGTTGTCGCATCCCTCTTTCGACCATGAAAAAGAATATGACGTGACGGTTGCTAAACCCCTGACACCAGGTGTTTTAAAGAAGCTGGCCAGGGGGGTGGCGATACAGGGCAAGCAGACCAGGCCGGCGCAAGTGAAAAAACTTTCCGCCAACCGTTTTCTCATCATCCTCCAGGAAGGCCGCAACCGCCAGATCCGCCGCATGGTGGGCAAGGTGGGCCATACCGTACAACACCTGAAACGGATTCGCGTGGCCCACATCCAACTGGGCAAGTTGAAAAAAGGCAGCTGGCGGCACCTCACACCCCAAGAGCGAAGACAGCTGCTCGAGCTTGTGACGTGAACGTCCGGCAAGGCCAGGTGAAGGCCCGCGCATGGACGTCCACGTGGCGGCCGGTCCAGGCCAGACACAACCCGAGCAACGGTAGTACCTATTATTTCAGCCCTAATGGCTTATATTCGGTTAAGCTCCCAACTGCAGCGATTATCATTTCCCACCTCACCCGCGAACTATCCCGGGCTGATCCTTAATGAGAACCGGTACACCTGTCCGTAAGGTCAACATGGACAATCATACGCCACAGGTCGCCCGTGCACCCCTGGCAGCGCGCATCATCCTTTTCCCGATGCTCAGCATCCTTCTGTTTGTCATGGTTATCTATGTGATCTTTTTGCCGGCCCCAACGTACAAAACCGGCCAATCGATAAATTTGACATAATAACGATATGTTAAGTGGGGGGCTCCCAACCGGGGAGGGGAAAAGAGAAAAAACCGCTTGACAGGGAGCCCGTCATGCAGTACTTTCATTTCGAAAGTTATCGAATTGTAAAAAACGTTAACTGGAGCAATCATGGAAACGGCAAAACTGGCCAAAATACTCAAGGCGCTTTCGCACCAGAAACGACTTGAACTCTACCTTGAGATTGCCCGTCACAACGAGAGCGATTTCGAGGCGGAAGGTTGCGAGTGCTTCATCTGCGATATCATGGAGTCACTCAATATCGGGGCGCCGACCGTTTCACACCACCTCAAGGAGCTGTCCAATGCCGACCTGATTACGACGGAACGGCGGGGCAAGTTCCTGGTGGCCAGGGCTAAAAAAGAAACCCTGGACGAGGTCCGCAAGGTCTTGGACATCCTGGACTAAATTTTTTTAGGCGAACAGTTCGATGGTTATAAAACTATAGAACAATCAAACTGTATCAGCAAAAGTCCGCCGAA
Source organism: Olavius algarvensis Delta 4 endosymbiont (assembly GCA_905176665.1). Lineage (GTDB taxonomy): Bacteria > Desulfobacterota > Desulfobacteria > Desulfobacterales > CAJINA01 > CAJINA01. Next base: position 52,695 of record CAJINA010000094.1, read on the forward strand.
TTTTTTTGGACTAATAATTCGATAGTTGTAAAATTTTAAAAAACAACAACAATCCCCAAAGGAGGAAATCATGAAAACCACCATCAAAAAATCAATTGCTGGAATTATCACCCTGACGACAATTGCATGGGTGTCCGGAAATGCGGCTTTCGCCCAGGATACGCGGCCGGGAAACGTAATTACCAACGCCGACCTGGCGTTCATCCAGGCCGAACCGACCGGCACTACCACCAGCAGTGAAAAGTCCCAGCCGGCGGGACCGGCTGGCCTGGTCACATCCACTGACCACGCATTTGCCGCTCAGCCCTATACGCAGACAACGGGCACTCACCGTGTCGCTGCAGCTCCCCAACCAGTCGGTATCATCACCGCGGCGGATTACAACTTCGTTACCACGGGGCATGCCAAGGGTGTATTCGCGGCTGATAGTGATTTCGCCGATTCAATGGCCGGGCGCCTGGCGAAATGAAACATAGAGATGGAAACGGTTTTAAAATTTTGAATCCGAGGGGTGGTTTTGAAACCGTTTCTAAAGGTCTTTTTTGGGATCAATCCCATACTTCTTTACCCGCTTCCACACGGTTACCCGGCTAACCCCCAGCTGCCGGGCAGCCGCGGACTGATTGCCGCCGGCCTCCCGCAGCACCTGGATTAAATGGGTCCGCTCATCCAAACAGCCTGGATCGAGGCGGCATTCGGGGCCGATCGAATCATCGGCATGCACGATTTTTGGAGGCAGGTGGTCAACCCCGATGGCGCCGCTCGGGCACAACACGAAGGCATACTCAATGGTATTTCTAAGTTCCCTGACATTACCGGGCCACGAGTAGAGGGTCATTTTTTCCAGGGCCTCCGGCGTGAGCCCCAGGATCTTTTTGCCGCTGGCGGTGGCATTGCGCCGGATGAAATTCCGGGCAATCAACGGGATGTCCTCCCGGCGGTCGGCGAGGGCCGGGCAGTGCAGCGGAAAGACATTGATTCGAAAAAAGAGGTCCTCGCGAAAATTGTCTGCGGCAATCAGTTTTTCAAGGTTGCGGTTGGTAGCCGAGATGATCCGGACGTCCACCGGAATGGGGCGGTTGTCCCCGACCCGCTCGATTTTCTTGTCTTCCAGGACCCGCAAGAGTTTAACCTGCAGCGCCGGGGGGATATCACCGATCTCGTCGAGCAGCAGGGTACCGCCATGGGCGGCTTCGAAGCGGCCGACCCGGGTCTTGTCCGCACCGGCGAAAGCACCCTTTACATGCCCGAATAATTCACTCTCCAGAAGATTCTCATTCAGCGAGGCGCAATTGACCTTAACGAAGGGTTTGTCGCGCCGGGAGCTCTCCCGGTGAATAGCCCGGGCCACCAGTTCCTTACCACTGCCGCTGGGCCCCAGTATCATCACCGGCGTGTCGGACGGGGCCACATTGTCAATCATGTCGAACAGGCGTTGCACCTGGAGCGACTTGCCCAGGATGCCGTGGTAACCCTCGGTCAGCTGGAACGTCTGTTTAAGGGTTTTTATCTCCTGCTGCTGGCGGACTGTATCCGTGATATCGGTCAAAGTCTCCACGGCCCCAATTACATTGCCACTGTCGTCTTTCAGCACTTTGGCATTCTTCAGGACATAGACAGACCGGCGCTCCTTGTTGGTTATCAGACACTTTTTCTCTTTCACATTCTCGGTCACGAACAGCTGGCAAAACTTGTCGGGGACGGTTGTCCCCAGTAGTTTGCACCCGGTGCAATTCAAGAGTCGGCAGGATTTGCCGATAAGTTCATCGGTGCCGTAGCCGGTAACCCGTTCGGCGGCCTGGTTGGCGGCCAGGATGATGCCCTGCGGATCCACTACCAGCAAGCCATCCTGCAGGGTATCGACGATGGTTTTCCAGTGTTGGGACACATCCATATGTGTTTCTCCAGGATGTTAAGGTGTTAATGGGGATCGTTAACACCTGTTAACATAAACACCTTAACAGCCAAAAGCAACCGTTTTCGGTTTATGTTATAATTATAATAAAAATCAAATTGTTATTGCTGTTTTGGTTGAGATATTTTGGTTGGCACAGGACTTGCTCAAGTTCTATCCAGAAAAGGTTTAACCATATTGTTAACAGACCGGGGCCGTTTTGATGCACACAGCCGTCATTATAAAAGATAAATCTCAGCAATACGAAGGGTTACGTACCAGCCTGGGATTGCTGCTGTACGGCGTGCCGGTCCAGATGTTCGTCCTGGACCATGAAATCGAAACGATGGACGAGGCCTACCGTGACAACATGGAATTCATCGATGAAATGGAAGGGGAACGCTATTCCAACAACTCCAGTAATGTGGAGCACTATGGGTTTAAACACATGACGTTGACCGATATGGCTGCTTTGCTCGACAAGGCTGAAGTGGTGATCCCTTTTTAACCGGGTAGTGAATATTAACATGAAGGTACTGCACATTTTAAAATCAGAGCCGGATGAGTCAGTGGAAAAATTCACAAATGCCCTGGGCACACATCATGAAACTTCGGTTGTGGTGCTTTATGAAAAGACACCGGATTGGCAAGCGCTGGTTGATGATATTTTCGAACACGACAAGGTGATTTGCTGGTGGTAGCCAAGGCTGACAAAATACCCGGAACGCTCGGCATCCTGGTATGTTCCGACAAGTATATGAGCCACGTGGTCAATCTGACCCGGGCGGCATATGCCCGGAGCAAACAGGTCCATATATTTTTCACCGGATCTGCAGTTTTCCTGACCCTGCTGCCGGAATTCAGGGACCTGGTGGGACGGGCGGCTCTTTCCATTTGTGATGTGAGTTTCCGGGCTTTCGGGCTACACGGACGTGAGGATGAGGTGCCGGGGGTCGGATTCAAAGATTTTGCCACCCAGGCCAAGAATGCGGAACTGATCGAGACCATGGAACGATATGTGGTTTTCTAGAGATAAAAAAATAGCATTAGAATTTAGATACCCAGTAAAGGAGAGAAAAATGAAAAAGATCGTTTTATTGCTGACCGTAGTCGCATTTATCTTCACCGGCCTGGCACCCGTGTTCGCTGGACCGGACGGCAACAAGCGCAAGGGCAAATACACATACCGAAAAGTTTACAAGGCCTGCATGGCCCGCGGAGAAGTAAGTGCACCCAAACCTATCGTGAATCCGGATGCCCACACTCAGGCCGAGTGGACCCAGATTTTCGAGCAGAAGAGTTTTGACGAATTCAAGTGCGCCCCGGAATGGGAGGCGCTCAACGATAAACAACTGCTCGACATCTACACGTACCTGTGGTCCTTTGCCGCGGATTCACCGACGCCGGCAAAATGCAAATAGGAGTCACCCACAAGGGGCATCTTTTGGCCCAGGGCGGCGTTTTCACTCTTTTGAGATCCTCGGAATAGAGGCGCTATGCCTGCGGTCTCAAAAGTGTTCAAGCCTTGCCCTGAACCAAAATTTACACCTTGTGAATGACCCCTGATCAAATAAAGAACAACGATTAGAAGGATCTGTATTGGAAGTATTTGTTAACCCTAAACTGGAGGTAAGCATGAAATTCAGCAGATTGACAACCCTGGCAGTCGCTCTGATGCTGCTTGTGGCGGTCGGTTTCGGGTGTACGGCGACCAAGTCGGCCACCAAGGAGACCCCCAAGAAAGCTGAGGCGGCGGCCGACTGGAGATTTCACGACATTGTCGATGTGAAATTTGTCCAGCAGTACGCCAAGTTGCCCGTGCCTGAGAATGTCATGATCATCGACTCCCGGCCCAAGCGCCCCAAGTATGACAAGGGCTACATTCCCACTGCAGTGAGCATTCCGCACAGCAAGTTCGACAAGATGGTCGACAAGCTGCCCAAGGACAAAGACGCGGTGCTCATTTATTACTGCGGCGGCCCTACTTGAAAGCTGAGTCACAAATCTGCCTGGAAGGCGGAAAAACTCGGTTACAAGAATGTAAAAGTTTACGAAAACGGATTCCCTAACTGGAAAAAGACAGCTGGCAATTACTATGCGGTTGAAGTTGCCTACGTAAAGAAAAAAGTAGATGCCGGGGCCAATGTCGTCATCGTGGACTCCCGTCCTACCCGTCCCAAGTATGTCAAAGGTCACACCCCGGGCGCCGTCAGCATCCCGGACAGCAAGTTCGCCAAGATGACCGGCGACCTGCCCACCGATAAAAGTACGCCGCTGATTTTCTACTGCGGCGGGTACACATGAAAGCTCAGCCATAAATCCGCCAGGAAGGCGGTAAAACTTGGTTATAAGAATGTGTCCGTATTTGCAGCCGGCTACCCCGCGTGGAAGAAAGCTGCCAAATCTGCCCCGGTGGCTGTCAAGGCCGGTAGCGAAGAGGGGACGATCGATATCGCGACCTTCGAGAAGATCATGCAGGAAAACCCGCGCAGTATCATGCTGATCGATGTACGCGACAAAGATGAGCACGACAAAGGGACTATCAAGGGCGCCGTGAATATCCCGGTAGACGAACTTGAGGCGAAGATTCCGAGCCTGCCAACAGACAAACCCATCGTGTTTGTCTGCGGTGCAGGGGCCCGCAGTGGTGAGTCTTACTACATGGTTCAGGATGTTCGGCCGGAGCTGAAGAAGGTCTACTACATTGAGGGCGAACTGGTCCTCAACAAGGACGGTTCGTTCAAGATCAAAAAGCCGGCTTCCTGATTCAGGGCCGCTTTTGTTTTGCGATTTGCATCCCGGCCCACAATCGGCCGGGATGCATACGTCCCGGTGTTTAGGGAAAAGTATCAGCAACACCTGTTAAGTTCTCAATAGCGACAAGGATAATTTCATGAAACCATATAATTGGATACGCCTGTTGATCACGGGGTTGGTTGTGATGCTTATGGCCGGACCGGCATTTTCGGCCGACGACGCCGCAAACGGCGAGCAGGCTCCCGGGCGAACCATGGCCCAACAGGCGACCAAAGAAAAGAAGGTGTGGGTAACCGTGGACCACGCCAATGTGAGCGCCCTGCAAAAGAAATTCAAGTCCGGGCCGGAAGTGACCCAGGCCTGCCTGTCCTGCCATTCGGAAGCGGAGAAACAGTTCCACAAGACCATTCACTGGACCTGGAAAGCCGGCGCAACCGAAAACGGCGCCGTGCGCGGCAAGGCCGGTCACTCCTTGAACAACTATTGCATCTCAGCCAACAGCTGGCAGGACAAGGGCTGTCTCTCCTGCCATCCGGGTTGGGGCAACAAGACCGAGAGCGTCAACTGCCTGGTCTGCCACGGTCAAAAGGACATCAACTGGGAAGAGGCCTTTACCGATTTCACGGCCTTTTCAGAATCGGACGACCCTGAAGAAAAGGAAATCGCAGACGAGATCAGCGGTGAAATTCAGGCTGCCGTGGTGGCGGTCAGCCGACCGACCCGCAAGAACTGCGGTTCCTGCCACTTCTACGGCGGCGGCGGCGACGGCGTCAAACACGGGGACCTGGATTCTTCCCTGGCCAAACCCAACAAGAAGCTCGATGTGCACATGGGCGCCGACGGCCAGAATTTCGAGTGCACCCGCTGCCACACGACAACCATGCACAACATTGCCGGTCGCGTTTACACCCAGCCGGCGTATACGGACCGCAAGAGCCTGATCGAAGACGATCTCGCATCCAAGATTACCTGTGAATCGTGTCACAGTGCCAAGCCGCACAAAGTGGGTTCCAAGGCCAATGACCATACGGATAAGGTGGCCTGCCAGAGTTGCCACATTCCCACGTTTGCCCGGGTCAATCCCACTAAAATGTCCTGGGATTGGGCCCAGTCCGGGAAGTTGAAGGACGGCAAACCTTACAAGACCAAGGATGAGTTCGGCAAGCACGATTATCTGTCCATCAAGGGCCAGATGAAATGGGCCAAGGATGTCAAACCGGAATATGCCTGGTTCAATGGCTCTATCGACAGCCTGACCGCCAAGGATACCATCGATCCCTCCGGTGTGGTTAAACTCAGCCATGCCGTCGGCAGTCCTGATGACCCCAATTCGCGCATCTATCCCTTCAAGGTCCACCGGGGCAACCAGCCCTATGACAAGATCAATAAGACCTTGCTCGTACCGCTGCTCTCCGGGCCCAAAGGTTATTGGAATGACATGAACTGGGACCGGGCCCTGAGACTGGGTAATAAGGCGGTGGGCGTGCCGTTTTCCGGGGAGTTCGGTTTTGTCAAAACGACCTATGTCTACCCGTCGACTCACATGGTGGCCCCCAAGGATAACGTGGTGACCTGTACGGAATGCCACATTCAAAAGGGCAGCCGACTGGCTGAGATTGCCGGGGTCTACATGCCCGGGCGAGACAAATTTCAACTGCTTGATACGGTGGGCTGGCTCGCAATTCTGGGCGCCTTTTTCGGCGTCTGTCTGCACGGACTCGGCCGCGTCTTTACCAGCAATGGCAACGGTCGCAAGGAGGGCTGATACATGACTGCCAAAAAAATGACCAAGATGTACCTGTATACCCGCTATGAACGGTTCTGGCACTGGTTGCAGATGCTGCTGATCCTCATTTTACTGGTTACCGGATTCGAAATCCACGGTACCTTTGAACTGCTTGGGTTCGCCACCGCGGTGGAAGTCCATAACTATGTCGGTTTAACCTGGCTGATCGCTTTCGCGTTCTTTGTGTTCTGGCTGCTCACCACCGGTGAGTGGAAGCAGTATGTGCCAACGACAAAAAAGGTGCTGGCCGTGGTGCGCTACTACGCCTATGGGATTTTCCGGGGCGAGTCGCACCCGGTGCCGAAAAAGAAGCACGCCAAGCATAACCCCCTGCAGCGCCTGGTGTACCTGTCCCTGGCTGCAGCGGGGCTGCCGATTCAGATGGCCACCGGGTTTCTTTACTGGAGCTACAACTCCTGGGAAGCCTGGGGGCTGGGTTGGCTCAGCCTGGATGTCCTGGCCATCATTCACATGATCGGGGCCTTCGGCATTCTGCAGTTTTTGATAATCCATGTCTATATGACCACGACCGGCCATTCGATCAGCGCCCACATCCAGGCCATGATTACCGGCTGGGAAGATGTAGAAGAGGGTGAAGTCGTGGAAGAATGGGAAAAGCACGAACGCAGCGCAACTGCAACCTGACTTTTTCTCGTCGCGTAACAATTTAAATCCGATCGGGTTTTAAAAGACCGCTCTCATGTTTGAGGGCGGTCTTTTTTATGGCTTGTTCAAACAAGGCTATTGGCGCTCCGCATCAAGTAGGTTATAAACCTAGAACCATCCGTAGCTTGGCAAGTTCATTCCTTTATATACACAGGAGGTAACCGGTGGCCCACCTCGCAATGGCAGATCCTGAGATTGCAAGTTTGATTGATCACGAGCGCATACGCCTGGAAGAGACTTTGAACCTGATCGCGGCGGAGAATCACATGCCGGCGGCTGTCCTGGAAACCCTGGGATCGGTCTTGAATACCAAGACCATTGAAGGCTATCCGGGCAAACGGTTCCATGCCGGGTGCGTACATGTCGACGAAGTGGAAACCCTGGCCATCGCGCGCGGCCGGGGCCTGTTTGGGGCCGAACATGTGAACGTCCAGCCCCATAGCGGCACCTCGGCCAACCTGGCGGTCTATTTTGCAGTGTTGGAGGTCGGCGATCGTATTCTGTCCATGAAACTGGCCCACGGCGGGCATCTCTCCCATGGGCACCCGGCTTCCATCACCGGGCGATGCTTCGATTTTCGGCACTACAGCGTGGACCCGGAAACCGAGTTGATCGATTATGCCCAGGTACAACGCCTGGCGGGTGAGTTTCAGCCCCGGATGATCGTGGCCGGCGCCAGTTCCTACCCGCGTTGTATCGATTACGCCCGCATGGCGAAAATTGCCCGTTCCATATCCGCCTACCTGTTGGTCGACATGGCCCACCTGGCCGGGCTCGTGGCTGCGGGTGTCATTCCCAGCCCTGTGCCGCACAGTGATTTTGTCACCTTTACCGGCTATAAAACCCTCATGGGGCCCCGCGGCGGGGTGATCCTTTGCCGGGCGCCGTTCGCCCGGAAGATCGACCGGACTATCTTTCCCGGTTGCCAGGGAACCAGCGCCGTTAACCTGATTGCCGCCAAGGCCCTGATCTTCAAACTGGCCGGAGAAAAGGCCTTCATCGATACCCAGGCCCAAACAGTCATAAATGCCACCCATCTTGCCGTCGCCCTCGCTGGACGCGGCTACCGGATCGTTACCGGGGGGACGGATAACCACCTGGTGCTGGTGGATGTAGGTGCACGGCATCTTGAAGGGGGGGAGGTTGAAAAGCTTCTGGAAACAGTGGGCATTATTGCCAACCGCAACGTGATTCCAGGGGATGAGAGCAAACCGGGAGCCGTCAGCGGCGTCCGCTTTGGGACGGCCGCGGTGACCACCCGTGGCATGGGGACGGCCGAGATGGATATGATCGCCGATTTGATTGACCGGACGTTGGCCGGTGCCCATGATGCCAGCTGCCTCGCCGGAATAAAAGGTGAAGTGCAGGCGCTGTGTAAGCGCTTTCCGGTGTATGCCTATTAAAGATTCGTTTTAAGCCTTAAGTGTTATGTCCTGGGAGAAAACTTGTGGACAAGCAGGCCGTTCTTGAACACCTCCAGCGCGAGGAGCCTTTTCTCTGGATCAATCCTGAATGTCGATCGGTGGATCGCGTTCTGCCCAAGTTACCCCTGCAGTACGCAGATATCCTGGATGCTGAGACCCGGTTGGAGCGGTTTGCGCCTTTGCTGGCGGATCTGTTTCCGGAATTGGAAAAAAGCCGGGGCATAATCGAGTCTAACCTGCAGCCGATTCCCGCCATGGCAGCCTGGATGTCCGACCAGGCCCGCGGGCACCTGCCCGGACAGATGTTGATCAAAACCGACGGGAATCTGCCGGTGGCGGGTTCGGTGAAGGCCCGGGGCGGTATCTACGAAGTGCTGCTGTTTGCCGAGAACCTGGCCACTCAAAAAGGAATGCTCGCCCCGGATGACGATCGACGAGTCCTGGCAGAGGCTCGGGCGCAGGCATTGTTGCGGCGTTACACGATTTCCGTCGGCAGCACCGGCAATCTGGGTATGAGTATTGGCATTACGGCCGCTGCCCTGGGGTTCAAGGCAGTGGTGCATATGTCCCGCGAGGCCAAAACGTGGAAAAAAGAGCATCTGCGCGCGAATGGGGTGACGGTGATCGAGCATGCCGCGGATTACACGGTGGCTGTGGCGGCCGGGCGTGCGGCGGCCCGCATCGATCCACTGACCTATTTCGTGGATGACGAGAGCAGCCAGGCGCTTTTCCTCGGTTACAGCGTGGCGGCGTTGCGTTTGAAAACGCAACTGGTGCAAGCCGGAATTAGGGTGGATCGTGACCACCCCCTGTTTGTCTATCTGCCCTGCGGAGTCGGCGGTGCGCCCGGCGGCATTACCTTTGGGCTGAAACAGGTATTCGGCGATGCGGCCCACTGTTTTTTTGGCGAGCCGGTCCAGGCCCCTTGTATGCTGCTTGCCTTTCTTGGCGGTTTTTCGTCGCCCCGTTCTGTTGAGACCCTTGGCCTGGAGATGGATACGGCGGCCGACGGGCTGGCAGTGGGACGGGCATCCGGCCTGGTGGGGCAGATGGTTCGGGATCTGGTATCCGGACTTTTCACGATCGACGACGACAGCCTGTTCCGGTTTTTAGAGGCGCTTTACCGGACTGAACATATCCGCATCGAGCCTTCGGCGGCGGCCGGTTTTGCCGGCCCCTATTTTGTCACGTTCTCCCTGCCCGGGCGCACTTGGTTGCAGGCCGGCCGGCTGTCCGCGTACATGCCCAAAGCCACCCACCTTGTCTGGACCACCGGCGGCAGACTGCTGCCCACAGCGGAATTTACCGCCATGACCCGCCGGGGGGCAGACGCGTCCCTGACTTTTCTGAACGCCTGTTGCTGAATGCAAATACCCCCTTGCAAGGTACCTAACCGCCCGCTGTTGCGATCGCAATTTTAGTTTGACTAAGTTTGGTTTTGTAAAGTAAGGAATGGTCTTCTAGGCAACTGGCGATTCAGATCGATTCACAACAACCTATCTTAAAACAGAAGGAGCGGGCATGGGTGGATTATTCGGCGTTGTATCGAAATCAGACTGCGTTAAGGACATCTTCTACGGAACGGACTACCACTCGCATCTGGGCACCAAGCGCGGCGGCATGGCGGTCATCAATTCCAATGGCATCAAGCGGTCCATCCACGACATCCAGAACAATTATTTCCGAACCAAGTTCGAATCCGACCTGCCCAAGTTCAGCGGCAGCAAAGGTATCGGCGTCATCAGTGACTTCGACGCCCAGCCGCTCATTATCAGTTCCCATCTGGGGCCCTTCGGCATCGTCACGGTCGGCAAGATCAATAACATCGATGCCTTGACGGCCAGGGCCTTTCGACTGAAAAAGCAATTTTCGGAAATCCTCACCGGCGAGGACAATCCTACCGAGGTGGTGGCTTCCCTGATCTGTGAGGAGGACTCTTTTGAAGCCGGTATCCAGAATGCCTTCGAGAGGGTGAAAGGATCCTGCACGATGCTGATCCTTACTGAAGACGGGATCTATGCCGCCCGCGACAAACTGGGCCGGACGCCCATCGCGATCGGCCGGAAGGACGGCGCGTATGCGGCGGCATCGGAGAGCTGTGCCTTTCCCAACCTTGGTTATGATGTGGACTATTTTCTGGGCCCCGGCGAAGTGGTGTTCATGACGGCCGACGGCATTGAACAGCGGATCCTGCCTCGAGACAAGATGCAGGTTTGTGCCTTTTTATGGGTTTACTACGGCTATCCAGCCACAGAGTATGAAGGGATCAATGTCGAATATGTGCGCAACAGGTGTGGCGCCGCCCTGGCCCGCCGGGATAATGTCGATATCGATTTCGTGGCCGGTATTCCGGATTCGGGTATCGGTCATGCCATCGGATATGCCAGTGAGAAGAAAATCCCCTATTTCCGGCCGTTTGTAAAATACACTCCCACCTGGCCGCGCAGTTTCATGCCCCAGAACCAGGAACTGCGGGACCTGGTAGCCAAAATGAAATTGATTCCGGTCAAGCGCCTGATTGACGGTAAGCGGATCCTCTTTTGTGAAGATTCGATCGTTCGGGGGACCCAACCCAAAGACAACATCCAGATTTTGTACGAATACGGTGCCCGGGAAACGCACATGCGGCCGGCCTGCCCTTGCCTGATCCACCCCTGCGAGCTTCTCAATTTTTCCACTTCGCGTTCCACCCTGGACCTAGCCGGGCGCCAGATGATCAAAAAGATCGAAGGCGCCGAAGATAAAAACCTGGAGGATTATGCCCGGGCCGGTTCCGATAAAAATCTGGAGATGATCGACTTGGTGCGCCAGCACCTGAAGCTTACCACATTGAAATACCAGGCCCTGGACGACCTCGTTGAGGCGATTGGACTGCCGAAAGAAAAGCTGTGTACCCATTGCTGGGATGGCACCTCCTATTTTTAGTGTCGCTCCACAGAGAGCATCTTTTGGCCCGGTGCTGCGTTCTCGCCTCTATGCAATCCTCGACGTAGGTGGTCTACGCCTCCGGTTGCTTAGAAGGCTGCGGCCTTGCCCCGAATCAAAACCTACCCTCTGTGAAGGGACCCTATGTGTCCCATTGGAAGACTCTTTTTTGTTAGAGATGCGTTTCCCCAAAGTTGCCCCAGGTGATATACCGGTCAGGGGCTTTCTGAAACACGCAAAATCATCAAAAACTAATCCTTAATTTATATGGATCAGCTGTTTTTTAACAGGATCAAGTCGGGGATCTTTTCAGAACTTCCTGGATGGCGCGGATGGTTTTCTGGAGCAGGGGCTTTAATGCGGTGTGCTGTTCGTCCAGGGCTTTTTCAACTGTTTGCTGGTCTCGGTTCAGGTTGCCAACCAGAGTGCCCACCGAAGGGCTGAACAGCGCCAGCCGCTTGGCCAGTTCCCAGGCGGTACCGTCTTTCATGATGTAGCCGATTCCTATTTTTACTACCTCCAGCCGGCTTTGAATTCTTTCTTCTTCCGATTCCCGCAAGAGCCCGTATTTTTGGGTGGTCTGATTGTTGGTCAAGCTAACCTGGCCCCTGAAAGCCAGCACGGTGCCGCCGAAGTGCGGTTGAAATAGACTTCGATCAATTGCCCGATGTGGTGGGTCAAAATGGAAGTGGGCACATCCAGGACAATCTGGATAACCCTTTCCGGCCGGGCGAACGTTTGTTCAAATTGGCCGGCCTCATAACAGGTCGTCTCACCGTCCTGTACGATCTCGGTACAGCGGATGTTGGTGATTATCCAGGCCGTGGTATCGGTTTTTTCAAAGCGGGCACTGGAGATGTCCGCTCCGGTAAGATCCGCGCAAACCAGCATGGCACAGTAGAGTTGGGCGAAACGTAAATCCGCGTTGTTCAGGTTGGCATCGGTCAGGTCGGCACGGTTCAGGCTGGTGTAGGAGAGGTTGGCCCCTCTCAAATCTGCATGGGCGAGCACCGCTCGATCGAGGCGCGCTTCTGAAAGGTTGGCCTCGGCCAGGTTGGCTCCACTCAGATCCGCCGACACGAGCATCTTCCCGGAAAGATTGGCCGCAGTCAGGTCAGGGGTAATCATTGGGTTGGCCTTGCGCCACTGGTTCCATTCGCCGACCCCTTGCCTCAGAATGTCATATTGTTTTTTCTGGACCATGCGTTCCTATCCGCTTCCGCTATTCCTGATCGCCGGTATCACAACGTTTCTAAGATATATCAATAACCTCTGGTAGGCAACTCTGATTATGTTCGACAGCCAAACGGATTACGGTGGCCGGACCCCACGTCTGCCTGGAGACCGGAATCGGGTAAATACCGATGGGTTTTCCGTACTGGTCAATGTACCGCTTAGCACTAACTTGGATCTCCAGTATGCGTTGTGATCCCTAATTCTCACAACCGGCCATTTTGCGTTGCGATGCAGTGGCGCGAATTGCCGCAGTGCGGCGCGAATCGCAACATACTTATAACTACTTGTTATTAAATGGTTTTAGTTCACACTTTCTATAAGTGACGCATCTTGCGCCGATTTTTTCATTTAGAGCCTTCTCGTCGTCGGAACTTGCTGAAGCATTAAAAAATCAATTATTACAAACGATTAAATATTTCTTTGAGAACAATGCGTGTTTTGGCACCGATTATGCTCTCTTTAGAGCTACCAAAGCGCGGCATGGCGCACCACTTGCAAACAGCGGGAAACGACAAAAGGAGGCACATCATGGCTAAGACGGCAAAAAAGAGATCGGGTAGACCTTCGGTGTACGGAATAGCGAATGACCAATGTGTCTGGAGCAGAGCCGGTGTCATCAAGCCGGTAAAATGCATCAATGCCTTCGATTGTCTGGGCTGTTCATTTGATCAGAAGGTGCAGTCAAACTTCGTGGCCAAACAAGAGAAAGCCGGCGACACCTGGAGCACAAAAAACCGGGCCCGTATAAGGCTGACCGCACATCAGCTCAAATGCCGTCACATGTTGAGCGGACGGGTGGATCACAAGCTTTGCGCCCACAGTTATAATTGTGCCAAGTGCCCTTATGACCAGATGATCGAGGATACCGGTTATGCACCCGGATTGCGGCCGCCCGCCTGCGATCAGGCTTCCGGCTTCAACGTAGCCCGGGACCACTATTACCACTATGGGCATGCCTGGGCACGCGTAGAGTACGGTGGCAAGGTAAGGATCGGGGTTGATGACTTTGCCCTGCGCCTGCTGGGACCCCAGGATGACATCAAACTGCCGAAACTAGGCGCAACCGTGGGGCAGGGCAGCCCCCAGGCCATTCTTACCCGGGGCACCAATGAGGCCGCTTCCATGAGTCCGGTCGAAGGGAAAGTTGTGGCCGTCAACTACAAAGTGACCCGCGAAGCACGGTTGGCCAATGAGGCACCCTACGCAGACGGATGGCTGATGGTCATTCAGCCCAGCGGATTGAAGAAAAACCTGAAGAACCTGTTTTTCGGGACCGAATGTATGGCCTGGATGGACGATGAAGCCACCCGGTTGAACTCACTGTTGAGCGAGGAGACCGGATACCAGATGGCCGCCACGGGTGGTGAGGCAATCGGCGATATCTATGGCGCCGTGCCGGAGATCGGTTGGGATCGTTTGGTACAGGAGTTCCTCGGCTGATCCACATCCCGAAGCGACTATTACAGCAATGAAAAGCCACCCTTTCAGAGGGTGGCTTTTTTATGGCTCAAACGTTCTATTCAATCCTTTAAAACCTGGTCCTCAGGGCCAAGCCTGTCCCGTTTCGCGGGAGTCGGCGATATCAGGTTGGGCTGTAAGAGTATTTTTATCGCGCAGAGACGCATAGGCGCAGGGAACATTAAAACCGGAATTTAGTCGCACTATCGTGCGAAAAGCCATTTCAAGGCCCTTTGGGCTTCAATCCCGCGTAGCGGGATAATAGTTGTGGTTTCCCAGCTGAGCTGGACTGTTCATTTAATTCTTGACTGAAGGAAGACGTCTCTGCGCCTCTGCGTCTCTGCGCGATGGATGGTTTGGTCTTTGTGTTTTGATGGCGAAGCCCCTTTTGGGGGCAGCCCAAAGCCTGGCCCTCTGGGCCAGGCTTCTTTACTCTTTAGGAAACTGAGTTTGCAGCCTGCGAACCATCTCGAATTCACAGGCTGAGCAAAATTGCGGTTGCAGCGCGTCCAGCGTTTCCAGGTTGCTGGAAAAATGCATCAGGCAGTCCGGCTGCCAGCAATGGCCGATGCCTAGCAAGTGGCCGACTTCGTGGAGACTGATTTTGGCCGCGCGCAGCAAGGGAAGTTCAGGGTCCGGGTCGGTAAGACGCTGCAATGAGATCACCGCCGCCCGCCCGCCCAGTTGTGATTCGCCGTACACAAAGGTAAGGATGGGCGTGCACAGGTCGAAAACCGTTAGACCCAGAACGAACGGGGCCATATTCTCAAGGTCGGCCAAAGCGCCTATTATCTTGGCAGCATCAAATTGTCCGCGCCCCGGCAGGTAGGCATACTCGGGTTTTTCGCGGGGCGGCTGGACCCTGGTGTTCAGACCCATGACCGCCTGTAGGTTGGCAGCTACAATTGAAACCGCTGTTTCGTCAACCTGGCCCAGGAGCACTATATCCAGCTCGGCCTGATCGGTGCGCGTTGCGTTATTCACGGTGGCAGTATCCACTTAGGGGCGCGTCAAGTTGTAGCGCTTTAGCTTCCGGTTCAGGGTGCTGCGGTCAATTCCCAGTTGCCGGGCCGCCCGGCTGATGTTCCAGTTGCAGGTCTCCAGGGCGGCCCCGATATGGCTGATCTCTACTTCCTGGAGCGTGAGGGCGCCCAGGTTACAGTCTGCGGCGGCCGGGTTCAGGAAGGTTAGCTCTTCGGCACCGATCATCCGACCCCTGGCAATGACCACGGCCCGTTCGATCACATTGCGCAATTCCCGTACATTGCCCGGCCAGCCATAGGCCGTCAAAATCCCCAGTGCTCTCTGGGTAAAGCCCTCCAGGCGCTTGCCGGTCTTCTGGATATAGTGTTCCAGAAAATAGTCGGCCAGGGCGGAGATATCTTCACGCCGGTCCCGCAGCGGCGGAACACCGAGGGTGATCACATTTATACGGTAAAAAAAGTCTTCCCGAAAGCGGCCTTCCCGGATGAGTTGGGGCAGATCGCGGTGGGTAGCGCTGATTAAGCGGAAATCGGTTTCTATCGGGCTGCTGCCGCCCACGCGCGTGGCACACTTCTCTTCCAGGGCCCGCAAGAGGGTAACTTGCATTTTAGGTGATATCTCTCCGATTTCGTCCAGGAACAAGGTGCCGTAATTGGCCATTTCCAACCGGCCGCGCCGGGCTTTGACCGCCCCGGTAAACGCCCCACGTTCGTGGCCGAACAATTCACTCTCCAGCAGGGTTTCAGATAACGCCCCGCAATTGATGGCAATAAACGGGCCTTCCGCTTGTTCCCCGTGCATGTGGATGGCCTGCGCCACCATCTCCTTGCCGACCCCGGTCTCGCCGGTGATAAGGATCGGGGTCGAGGAAGGGGCTACGTCCTCAATGTGGGTGAATAGCTCCCGCATGATTTCGGACTGGGCCACAAACCCGCCGAAGACAACCTCCTGCTGCTCCATCAATTGTTCCCGCAGGGCGAAATTTTCGTCCCGCAAGGCCCTGTTGGCCAGGATACGCTCCATGAGCAGCGACAGTTCATCCGGGTCAAACGGTTTGCAGAGGTAATCACTGGCACCCCGTTTCATGGCTTCCACGGCTGTCTGGATGGATCCGTGGGCGGTAATCATAATGACACTGGCGTCCGGGTGTTTCTCTTTCAAGTGGGCCAGAAATTCAAGCCCGTCCATACCGGGCATCTTGATGTCCACCAGATAGACGTCGAACAGACAGTCCTCCAGGCATTCGAGGGCCTGGGCGCCGGAATTGGCAATTTGGACGCTGTGACCGTCTTTGGCGAACCAGGCTGCCAGGGCTTCACAGATTGTCTCTTCATCATCGACGACCATGATTTGCATGGACAGGGTCATTGGATCCTCCTTTTCCAGCTACGCGGCCTTATGGGGCCGCCTTTAATCACCTGATTGGTGACGCGGTAATTTCACCTTGAAAACAGTGCCGGTCCCGGGTTTACTGTCAACCGTGATAATCCCGTTATGCTCGCGAATAATACCGTACACCATTGATAATCCCAGGCCGACGCCCTTGCCATCTAACTTGGTGGAATAAAATGGCTCGAATATGCGGGGAAGGTCATCCGCTTCTATCCCGTGCCCGGTATCGGTGACCGTCAACCACACCATATCATCTTCCGGGTCGATGCCACCGGTTATCATCAAATAGCCGCCCTCCGGCATGGAATCGATGGCGTTGAATACCAGATTCATCAGGCTTTGCTGGATCTGGGCGTGATCCCCCCAGCCGACCAGCGGTGCGTCGGGCAGATCGACATCATAGGCAATTTTCCCCTGCTCAAGTTGATGGCTGGTCAGCAGCATGATGGTGTCGACCAGTTTGATCAGGTCAATTTCACGGGCTTCAACACTTTTCTGCCGTGCGAAAGTCAACAGGTTCTTTACGATTTCACCGCAGCGCATCGCCTCCTTAACCGAAAGGTCCAGATAGCGATCAAAATCGTCCATCCCTTTTTCTGGCAGGGTCCCCTCTCTGATGTAAGATAGGATGAGTTTATTGAAGGTAACGATGCTGGCGATCGGATTATTGATTTCATGGCAGACCGAGGCCACCAGGCGCCCCAGCGAGGCCAGCCGATCCTCCTGCACAAAATGGGCGAGGTCGTGCTTGATGGCCTGGGTGCGCTGTTCGATTGTCTCGGCCAGAGCTTTGGTCATATCCCGGACCGTTACCACGATTTGAGCGATCTGCCCCGTTTCATTGAATATGGGATAGGTGGTTACCTGGGAAAGCTGAGATTCGCCGCCGGGCCCCAGAATTTCATGGGTGGCTCGTGAAGGGCGTCCGGTTTCCATTGTCTCCTGGACCGGGCAGATCTGGTCATTTCGGGGGCAAGCTTCTGCATCCCCGTACATGACATAATAACAGTGCGTCCCCAGGATGGCACTCCGGTTTTGATCGCCGGTGATCAGTGGTGAGTTGTTGCAATTGATGATCCGGTAATCACGATCGATGAGCATAACGCCGTCCGGTGATGCTTCCAGTAGGGCCGAAGCAAATGACGTGGCCATGCTGATTTCCGTTTCCCGGCGGGCGGCCTGTTCGTACAAGTTGGACAGGTCGAAAAACAAGGTGGAGGCCTGGCTGTCAAGAATTCCGATTGACTCCGGTTTGTTCCGGACCAGGTCGCTGAGGATTTGCTTGTCGCCGGTCAACTCGAGGATTAAATCGAGCGATTCCAAGGATAAAAGGTCAAGGTAGTGGTCATAGACGTCGATTTCCATCTCGCCGGCGTATTTATAGCAAGCGGCAGACTTGGTCGTGGCTGTAATGGCCACCAGTTTGAGCCGCATCCGGGAAGGCTCGAACGCGTTCAGGGTCTGCATGATGGTCAGACAACGCGCGCCACGGGCGACCACCCCCACATTGAGAGTCAGGGATTTTTCGGATTCTGTGTTGGTGTCCATGGTATCTCCCGTTCGACAACAATGTCAGGGCGCTGATGATGGCTGTACACTCTTACGGCGGCTTGCAGGCGGGCAGGCGATGGAGTTCCGTCGAATTCCGGTAAAATAGATGCACAAGGAGGGCGGCCGCAGCAGGATAGATGCAGAACACCCCGTCTGAGTGATGCATTTTGCCCTAGCCTACCGCGTAACCCAACAGCTGTCAAATCAGGCGTCGTTTGGAAGCAGCCTGTCCGGCGCCGGCGGTCGGCCGACCTGTCAGCCGGCCGCCACGCCCATAAGGGACGCTAATCGTTGAAAAAGGCGGTCTCCATGCCCATGGTTAGCGGATTGGTTTCCAGCAGCCGGATCGCCAGGCCTTCAATCTTAGGCAGCTCGTAGCTGAAAAAGTAACGGCCGGTGTAAAGTTTGCCCTGGTAAAAATTGGTTTCGGCCGCTGACGGACCGGACGCCAGGGCTGCCTGCGCTTTGACGGACTGGAGCAGCCACTGCCAGGCAATGGCGACCGTGCCGAATAATTCCAGGAACAGGGTTGCGTCGGCCAGGAAGACTTCCGGACCTTTCTCACCGGCCAGGCCGAACAGGTGCAAGGTGACGTCCTGGAGTTTCTGCTGGGCCGCATCCAGCCGCTTGGCCAGGGAAAGCAGCTCCGGATAGGCCCCGGCCGCGGCGATGGTGCCTTGCAGTTCTTCGATAAAGAGCCAGCCGGCCCGACCCTCGTGCATAACCAGCTTACGGCCCAGCAGGTCCATCCCCTGGATACCGGTGGTGCCCTCGTGGATGGCATGAATGCGCATATCGCGGAACAACTGCTCCACGGGAAAGTCCTCGCAGTACCCGTAGCCGCCGAAACACTGGATGGCCTGGCTGGTGGCCTGGATGCCCATTTCGGCCGGATAGGTCTTGGCCACCGGGGTGAGCAGGTCCAGCAGGAGGCGATACTTCTCCTTTTCGGTTTCATCTTTGGTCACGGTAATCAGGCCCTCATACAGGGCGCACTGTAAGAGCAGGGCAAAGGAACCCTCGACCACGCTGCGCTGGAACAGGAGCATGCGTTTCACGTCGGCATGCTCGATAATGGGGATCTGGGGCACCGCCGGATCTTTTTCCGACAGACGGCGGCCCTGGGGACGCTCGCGCGTGTATGCCAGGGCGGCATAATAGGCGGCTGAGGCGATAGCCGCCGCCGCGGTGCCGACCCCGATCCGCTCCTCGTTCATCATCTGGAACATATACATGATGCCGCGATGCGGTTCGCCCACCAGGTAGCCGTGGCAGTCGTCCTTTTCCCCCATGCTCAATTCGGTGATGGGACACCCCCGGTAGCCGAGCTTGTGGAAAATCTGTGACACGACGATGTCGTTCGCAACCAGTTCGTCGTCTGCCGCGATACGCTTTTTCGGGACCACAAACAGGGACACGCCCTTGATGCCGACGGGGGCACCCTCGATTTTGGCCAGCATGAGATGAATCACGTTTTCCGTGGCGTCATGATCCCCGGCCGAGATAAATACCTTGCGGCCCTTGACGCGGTAGGTCCCGTCGTCGGCCGGCACCGCAGTGGTGGTAATATCCGTCAGGGAACTGCCGGCCTGCGGTTCGGTCAGGGCCATGGTCCCCTGCCATTGACCGGAAAGCATTTTGGCGACATAGGTATCGATGAGTCGCTGATTCCCGAAGGAGGTGATCAAGCGGGCGGCCCCCGCGCACAGCGCCGGGAAAGCGGCCGCCGAATAGTTGGCACCGCAGAAAATCAACCAGCAGGCGCTGGTGATCAGCAAGGGCATCTGGTCACCATCGAATTCTTCCGGAAAACGGGCGGAGATCCAGCCGCCTTCACCGAATTCTTGCAGGATGGTTGCGACCTGGGGGTGGACCTTGACCGCGCCGTTTTCAAGCCGGGGAACCTGCCGGTCCATCTCTTCGAAAACCGGGTAGAGCAGTTTCGTGCCTATTTTCTGGGCTGCATCGAGCACCAGGTCGAACATTTTCTTATTGTGCGCCTTGTAATAGGGATACTGGGTCAAAGTTTCAATATCGAAGACTTCGTAGAGCAGAAATTTCAGGTTGCGCATACTGATGATTTTTGGAGCCATATTCTACCTCCCCTGATAGTTAAAGCCGGTATCGATCTGTACCCGGTTGTTTTCCCGGCAGCAGTGTCTGGGACTATCCGCCGGACAACACCCCAAAACAGGTCCCGGTTAGGGTACCAACCTAGGTGCTTTTAAAGGCGTCATCCGCCAGATTAGCGTACCCGACCGCACGAGTCCCGGCTTCGATTTCCTTAATCATGCCTACCACCGCGCTGTTAATGGGCACCGGCACGCCGTTGGCCCGGCCCTGGTTGACAATGTATCCGTTCAAATAATCGATTTCAGTGGGCCGGCCGCGCTCAATGGACTGGAGGCTGGAGGATTTTATGCGACGGTATTTGAAACCGATGGCCCGGATGATAAGATGGCGCTTCAGGTTCTTTAGGAACCCGTCGCCGGCCAGGAAGACGTAGTAATCCAGCTTGCCGCCGCCCCCCTTTTCAACTTTTATGCCCAAGGCGGCCGCTACATCCATGGCCTCGCGCATGATGGCAATAAATATCCGTCGGATCTGGCGATTGGCAAGCAGCTTGCCCAGCCGGACGCCAACGAGAACCCCCAGTGAATTGATACAGGCATTGATAATCAACTTGGCATACAATTCGCCCATGATATTGTCCGAGATGCGGGCTGGTACCACGCTGTCCAGCAGGTCCTTTACAAATGCCAGGTTGTCATCCGGCTGGTGGTCGAAGTTTCCGACGATGAAATCTCCCAGGGATGTAATTTCCAGCTTGCCCGGGCCGACCATGCTGGCACCCCAGCCGACCACGCAGCCCATAATCCGGTCGCGCCCCACTACGGCCGCAAGGTCGTCTTCGCAGATGCCATTTTGGAGGGAGACCACCACCGAGTCCGGTTTTAGCAGGGGCAACAGGTCAGAAGCCGCGGCCACGCAATCCGTGGCCTTGGTTGCCAGCAGGACCAGGTCCTGGGGGCCGTTCAGGTCAGCGATAGTCTCGACGGCATCCAGTTGTACCGAATATTGCCCGCGGATGCCGGTGATGGAAAGTCCGGTCGTTCTGGCCAGATCGGCTACTTCCCTGTGCTTACAGACCAACTGCACCTGCCACCCGGCTGTTTTCAGGCCGGCAGCGGTCACACCGCCGACAGCGCCGGCACCGATGACGGCGATGGTCGCATGTTTATCCAGCATGTTCGCTACCTTTCGGTTTTTTTAGCAGGATTAGATTCGGGCAGCGAGCGCTTCCCCCGAAGTGTGCTGTGGAAACGTTCAGCCTTCTTTCCTATGTGGTTTGCAATTTAAAATCAACTGAAACCCGGTTTGTATTTCACAGGGCGATTTGGTATACTCACCGGTAGTTATCAATCGGTATCAACGCCTGCCCTCCAACTGACCTGATCCGGGCACTATTTTAAAAGGGCCGCTGTCTGCCCTTAATCGAGACCGCCAAACGCCAGCCCCAGACCTGACCCCACTTTTGCATTTTGGGCAAGTAGAACTTACTCTGTAAATCAGGATTCAGTGTACGTCCGGGCATCAGGCTTGCACCGACGAGAACCTTGAATCCGGGAGGAGTGCGCATCATGGAATCTTTTACTGTTTCCGATGCCATCATTACCACCGGTGTGACCAAACTACTCCTGCTGCGCTGGATGAAGCACGGCTGGATGACCAGCGCCCACAGCCCCCCGGGGGCGGTAGAGAAGGAAATCCGGTTCAGCCGGGAAGACCTCTATCACCTGGCTTTTTTAAAAAAGGTCTCCGAGGCCGGCATATCCCTGCCGACAGCTACGGAGAAGATTAATATCTATTCCCTTTGCCAGACCCTTACCGCCTATCCCCGGATCAAGGTGGTGGGCATCGCGTTTTCCCGGGTCGTTTCCGAAGGGGAACTGCAAACCTTGGGTGGGTGGATCATTTCGCCGGAATTGGACCAGCAGACCGGCTGGGCCAGCCTCGACCTCATCGCGGAGCGGCTGCAAGAAGAGGCCGAGGATTTTTACATTTTAAACTTTATGCAACTGAAAAATCGGGTAGATGACATCATTGCCATGCTGCAGGATAGTGATTAGGGGAAGGTTCAAGTTATAAGGTATAGGGTATAAGGTATGAGGTGGAAGGTGGAGGGTGAAGGCCGGAAATCTGAAATCGGCGGTTAGCAAAGCTCCCCTCCAACGGCGCTAGTGTTTCAGTCTCGAGATTGGTACTGGTCAAATTATGGAACCGGCCACGACCTCAACGATGCTTTTGACCTCGATGTCCAGTTCATAGTTTTTGCCAATATCACGGATTTGATTTTTGCAGTTAAAACATCCTGTTACAACTATTTTTGCACCTGTGGCCCTGATCTGATCGGCTTTTATCTTTCCCATCCTTTGCCGGATCCCTCCCAAGCTGCCGGTTGAAGCCAGCCCGCCGCCGCCGCCGCAACAGTAATTGTGGACACCGCTGGGGGTCATTTCTACAAAATCAGTGGTCAGGGCTCTCATCACATTGCGGGGTTCTTCAATGACCCCTCCACGGCGTCCAATATTGCAGGGATCATGGTAGGTGATGGGTCCCTCGAAACGGTCTTTTTCTAGAACCAGGCGTTTGTCTTTTATATACCGATCAATCAATTCCACCAGCGTATAGATTTTAAAATCGAAACGGGTGCCCATGATCTTTTCCATTTCATGGTTTAAAACCCGATAGCCGTGCCCGCAGGGTGCCAGGGCAAGACACTTTGCATTCAGGATCTCCCGGGCCTTGAGAGTGCTGTGGGCAATGGTGTAAGCGTTTTCTTTACTGCCCTGGTAGAAAGCGTAGTTGACGGTATCGAAATCATGGGTGGACAGGGTATAATTCTCGCCGGCGGCGGCCAGAATTTTCAACTCATCCATCAGCAGAAACGGCAGGTCCCTTAATGTCAGGGGGTGGGGGATATAGAGAACTTCCGGGTTCTCCTTGTCGATGGGGATAGCGAAGCCCTCCCCCATATCTTCTTCCATCTCTTCGGCCAGCCATTCAACGGTATCAATAAAATCCTCATCGGAAAGCCCCAGATAATTGCCGGTTTCAAGGGTGGTGTTCACCGGGTCGACCAGCCCGGAAGGTAGTTTTCCCAGGCCAAACAGCAGGGCCCGGGCCACATACATGATCTCTCCGGTATTGATACCCATGGGGCAGTTCAAAGCGCAGTTGCCACACAGGGTGCAGTTTTCAAAAGCAGCCTGGTACAGTTTTTCAAATTTGGGGTTGGCCATGGGATCGCCGGGCTTCAAAAACCCCAATTTGGATTTCAGTGGATGAAAGTACTCCGCAATGATGTGGTCCAGTTGCTTGGCGCGGTTGGCGGGAATATGGTCAGGGTCTTTTTCAGAGCAATAATAGTGACACGCGTCGGCACAGGCCCCGCAGTTGATACAGGCGTTGAGCATGGCAAAAAACCGGGTGCTGGTGTACCTATCGAAAATACGCCTTAATCTTTCAATGTATTGCGCGGCGCTCAGTTCATTGCCATCCGGCGCTGAGGTGTTGTCGGCTTCCGTTCCAGGTATCATGGTATCCGTTCCTTGCCTATCATTTGCCGTGGCACTGGCCACAGGTGGTGGGTCCTGTTTGATTGCCGGCCTTGATCATTTGCCGATGGCAGCCGGTACAACTCTCATGCGCAGCTTCCCTTAGGCCGGGAATACCATCGGCTGCCTGAGCAGCATGGCACTCGTTACAGGCCGCTTCCTCATCTTCAATATAAGCCAGTTGGCCTGTTTCTGCGTCCATTGCATGGTGGCAGCGGGCGCACCCCCCGTCATCGAAGGCTTCTTCATGGCGAGTGTGGTCAAAAGCGGGCGACGGTCTGGCTTTGTCGGCCAAGATATACGGCACCGGATTTCCCGCAGTTTCTTTTTCGGCAAAAGAAACCGCCTGCCAGCCAAGTCCCCATAAAAGGCAAATCAAATAGATAGTTGCCCTGTTCATCGCTTTTTTCATTATATGTTTCCTCATTACAGCTGAATCAGTACGGCCAATTACCAGTCACGTGTTTTTAAAGGTCCCCCGAAATCTTCGCCCATATAGTATCTGGAGAACGGGTAGACAACCATATGGAAAAGCCTTGAAAAGGGAAACATGACGATCAAGACCTCACCGCATAAAATATGGGCAATCAGCATCGGGCGGTAGGGGCCCACTTGATGAAATGCCAGGAACCCGGTTAAAAAAGAGCTAAAAATAACACCGAGGATAACATAATCCGATGGTTGACTGACCTGCCGGACTTCCGGGACTGTCACTCTCCTGATTAAAAAGAACACACAGGCAAACAGCACAAACAGCGTCAGCACATCGGCCAGGCCATCCGGGATGTGGCGCCAGAACACCCCGTAAGATTCGAACCACAGGATGATATGCGCAAGCAGAAACAGGGGCACCAGCAGGACACCCAAATGGAAAAAAACCGTGATAAGGGTAAACAGCGGCCTTTTGCGCATATAGCGGGTGGCAAAGGGCACAACCCCCAGAAACACGGCTTTTATTCCGTTGGTAAGGCTCCGTCCCGGATAGAGCATTTTAGGGTTGGTACCCTTCCAGTAAAACCGAAGCAAACGAAAGCAAAGGCCCAGAATGAATACTGAAAAGGCTAAATATGCCAGCGGTCCTCGTACGAATTCATAATAATCCACTTTTCCTTCCCCTCTTTTTATAACCGGGTGGCTTTTTTACGGTAGGATTTGTAATGAACCTGGCACTGTGAGTCAAGGTGTCTGAATTAAAAAACGTTCATCCTAATCGGATTTGGGATGCGGCAAACGATGTCTTGGCAAACGAATCCGCATGGTGGACCCCTTTCTAGGGATTGATGACAAATCAATCATGCCCCCATGTTCCTGGACACCCTTTTTGGTCATCAGCAATCCAAGTCCAGTCCCGTTCAGGCCCTTGGTGGTAAAAAAGCGTGAGAACACTTTTTTCTTTACTTCGTAATCCATGCCCATGCCGTTGTCTTCCACTTCGAAGACAATGGCGCCTTCGTCTTCATAGGTCCGTACAGTCACCGCATGGGTGTCTTTCGAAGAATCTTCAAGACAGGCATCAATAGCGTTGTCCACCAGGTTGGAGAGGCATCCATAGAGGATGTCGTAATCCAGCGGCGCCGGTGCCATATCCTCTACGAGTTCGTAGGCGAAGCCGACTTCTTTCTCCTCTGCCTTGGCAGCAAAGACCTCGATTACTTCTCCGACGATAACCACGGGATTGATGACGGCTGGCGACAGCGTCGACTGTTTGGCAAAGTTGAGAAACGCCTTGACGGTTGTAGCCATGCGGTCCGAGTTTCTGTCAATTGTCTCCATGCCCTTTTGGATCCGATCGAGACTACTGCTTTTAAAGCCTGAATTGAGCATGTATAAACCGCCCTGAAGAGCGTTTATCAGGTTCTTGAGGCCGTGGGCCAGGCCCGCCACAGTCTGTCCCACAGCTGCAAATCGTTCCGATTCGAGCTTCTCTTTTTCAAGCTGCTTGATCTCCCGCAAGTCCTGAATTGAAAAAGCCATGCCCATATCCTGATCATCATGCTTCAGTCGCGATCCTACCAGGCGGACGGGAACAGTCCGGCCGTCGATGGTACGCACCTCCGTCTCCGGGAGATAGACACTCTTGGTTGCATCGGACACCAGAGCCAGAAATCCTTTCGGCATCATTGCGGCGACCTCTTCGCGTGAAATGATCCGGTCCTCCCCGACCCGGAAGAGTTTCCTGGCGGCCGGGTTGAAGAGGGTTACCTTGCCTTTCCCGTCGAGGGCAAAGATGCCGTCCATGGAAGTGTCGATAAGCGCCTCGAAATAGTGATTGGCGATCTGCAAACCGGCTTCGAGCTTCCTGGTCTGAGTCACGTCGACTGCCAACTCCATTACCGTATCGAATGTTCCGTTATCGGTTTTTAAAGGAACGGTAATCACGTGCAGGTGAAGGGTCTGACCGGTTTTTGATTGCCACACATGATGCCCGGTATGCTGCCGCCCGTCTTCAAAAGTCTGCGCGGCCGTGCACTCGTCGCAGCGATACTCTCTGCCCTTCAGGGATCTGTAACAGGGCTTGCCTTCGACCTGCCCGATAATTTTGCGGGCGCGCTCGTTGGCGCGCACGATATTATAGTCCCTGTCGATGATGATGATATTACATGGCACCTGATCAAAAAGCAGCTCGAATTCCCGCCTTATCCGCTCGCAATCCTCTATGCTGCTGCTGCCCGTATTGACCTTCCCTTCAGTTGCACCAGTTGCGTCACGCATATCTACTATCTCCTGCCCTTTTTTCAACAAACTATTTAGACTTACATATTAGCCAGTTAAGTGTGTATACCACCAAATAGGCCGTCAAATCCATAAATATATACTCAAATAGTAGGATTTTTTTCTTGACAATTTCCCCCCACCATCTATCTCACACTAAACTAATATAGATTATATAACTCGGCTTAACAAGCACACACCTTATGAAACTTACCGCGAGAGTTCGATACGCAACACGATTCATCATGGAACTATCCTTCAATTCTAACGAAGCCACCCTCAAGACAAGCGAAGTCTCAATGCGCCAGGGTATTTCCATGAAGTATCTCGAGCAACTCATGCGGCCCTTGAAAGAGGGCAACATTATCGACAGCGTCCGGGGGCCCAAAGGCGGCTACGTGCTTGTGAGAAGCATAGACGATATCACCCTGGGCGAAATCGCCAGGATATTCGAAGGCCCCCCGGAGACCGTTGAACAGGTGGGGTCTACCGCTGAAACAACAGAGCGCCAGGATTACGAAATTCGGAAAGCCTGGCAGGCGGCGACTCAGGCGCTCTACGAAAAACTGGATGAAATCAGCATTAACAATCTCATTGACGGCACTCGCAAGTAGGAACGCCAATATGGAGGCGGCGCCTATTCAGCACATACGATTATATAGGATTATCCTAATTTGACCATTAAATTATTACCCTACTTAAGGAGGCATTAATGAAAAAGATTCTCATCCTAGGGTCAGGCGCGGGCGGAACCATTTGCGCCGTCAAGCTGCGGCACGAGTTGGATCCACTCGAATGGCAGATCACGATTATCGACGAAGACGAGGTTCACCATTATCAGCCCGGCTGGTTGTTTATCCCCTTTGGGATCTATACGGCCGAGGACTGTATGAAGCCGAAACGGGAATTTATCCCCAACGGTGTTAATTTCGTCCACGACATCATTGTCGGCGTCAATCCTGATAATCGCGAGGTCGAGTGTAAAAATGGTAAATACAGCTACGACTATCTCATCATCGCAACGGGCTGTCGAATTGCGCCGGAAGAGGTCGAAGGTCTCGAAGAATGGAAGCCCGACCCCAATTCCAATGAGCACACCTTCTTTACGCTTGAAAGTGCTTTGGCACTTCATAAGAAGATGAAATACTTCAAGAAGGGTAGACTTGTCTTCAACATTGCGGAAATGCCCCATAAGTGCCCGGTGGTGCCCATGGAATTCATTTTCATGGCGGATTGGTTCTATGCGGTCAACGGTGTACGCGACAACGTCACTATAGAATTTGTCACCCCCAATACCGGCATTTTCACCAAACCCATCGCCACAAAGGTATTGAGTGTCGCCGCCGAGGAAAAAGAGGTTCTGGTAACGCCTAATTTCGACCTCACCGAAGTCAATACCGAAGAGGGATACCTGGAATCGGCCAAGGGTGACCGGGTTGACTATGACCTGCTGGTCTCCACCATGCCCAACCTCGGCGCCGAATACATCGAGACATCCGGTATGGGCGACGGCATGGGCTATGTCTTTACCGATCATCACACCCTGAAGGCGGAAAAGTACGACAACATCTATGTAGTGGGCGATGCCACCAACGTGCCGACATCGAAGGCCGGATCCGTTGCGCATTACGAGGCTGAAATCGTTGTTGAAAACATTATCCTTGAAATTGACGGGCAGGAGCCCAAGCCCGCGTTTGACGGGCATTCCACCTACTTCATCGTTTCGGGTTACGAAAAAGCCTATCTTTTTGACTTCAATTACAAAACCGAGCCACTGCCGGGTAAATTCCCCTTCCCGGGTCTAGGGCCTTTTGACCTGGTCGGCGAAAGCTACGTCAACTACTGGGGCAAGATGATGTTCAAGTGGGTATATTGGAACCTGCTGCTCTCCGGAAATGAGATGCCCCTGGAGCCTCAAATGAACATGGCCGGTAAGAGCTGGCCGCGGACTGAAGCTGCATAGGAGGCGGCCATGACAAATGAAGAATTGATCTTACAAAAGATCGAAAATCTTGAGGCGCAGTTAGCCCTCCTGCTGAAAACCGCTCGGGACGTGAACGAACTCAAGGAAGATGTACTGCCGCTGACCAACACGGCCGTAAGGGTACTCATCGACGAATTGCAGGAGATCGAGGCCGGTTTCCAACTGGACGATCTCATGTACCTCGCCAAAGAAGCGGCGCGTAACATCAGCAACTTTACCTTTGCCATCAAACAGATGTCAAACATCATCGATTTCGTCAATGATCTTGAACCGTTGATGAAGTCGGCCGTTCCGCAAATCATTGAGTACCTGGATGCTCTGGAACGACGCGGCGTGTTCCGCATCCTCGGTGCCATGGTGGATGTCCGTGCGAAAGTGGCCGCCCGTTATGATGCCGAGGACATCGATCAGATCGGTGACGCCATGGTAGCCCTGTTAGGGTTGGCCAAAAAAGTATCCGATCCCAAAGCGCTCGAATTTCTCGAGAAAACCGCGGCATTGCCCTCCCAGGTGGATCTTGAAAACTGCAAGCCGGTGGGGGCTTTTGGCCTCATGTCAGCCGGCTTCAATTCTGAGATCAAACAGGGGTTGGGCCTGGTGTTGGAACTTACCAAAGCGCTTGGACGCATGCAGGACAATGGTAATGGTGCCGGCAGCGCAGCAGAATCCCAGCCGGTAGAGGATAAAAGTGCCTGATCGTCATTGAACGTCAACCTGCTTGGTTACGATTATAAAAGCCCTCCGTGGAAAACGGCGGCGGTCCGCAATGACCGCCGCCTCTCCATAGTATACCGACTGAAGGAGAGATTTCATGGCAAACGCATCGGAAAAAAGAATTTTGGTGGTGGACGATGAGCCGGATGTCCGTAATTTTCTCGCAACCTGTATTGAGGATGCCGGCTTCCAGGTGAGTACCGCCGTGGATGGCCAGGATGCCCTTGACAAAGTGTTCGCCGATCCTCCCGACCTTATGACCCTGGACATGGTCATGCCGAAAAAGTCTGGGATCAAGGTGTTGCGTGAATTGCGCGCCGAAGAACGGTTCAAAGAGTTGCCGGTTATTGTTATTACCGCACACGCCAACACAGACCTCGGCAGCGACGATATCAAAATGGCCAGCGCCTTTGCATCGGGGTTGCGTCCCCGCTATACGCTCGAAAAGCCGGTAACGCCGGAAAAAATCGTCACTGCCATCAGCGAAATCCTCAACGTTGAAGTGACCGAACCGGCCGGTCTTGCATCGGCAGGTGAAAGGGCCGACATCCTGAAACTGGTCAATTCCACCGATAAGCAGACGCTTCAGAAGATCAAGAACATGTTGGCCTCGAAATAAGAACCGGCACCCCATGCGGAGTATTCTGAAAATAGCCGCACAGAGCAAGCGGCAAAAGGTGCCGACGCTCAAGCCCAATAGACTCGGTGCTGAGAAGCGCGAGCTTGCAAAAAAAGGTCTGTGCATCGAATGCGGCGAACATCCGGCGCCCCAGGACAGTTATGTGTGCAGGGGCTGCCTTTCCAGCACATCTATAGAAGATATCCGGGAAGAAATCGTTAGCCTGAGGCAGAAAATCCTGAAAAAATAGCTGGCCCCTAAATACCGCCGCCTGGTCTCCGGGACTGAACCGCCGCTTGCGGCACCGCGGCATTCATGTGGTCAGCAGGTCGGAAATGGTATAAAATAGTAAAGGACCACCATGGCAAATCAGTATCTGGCGGGGATCCACAGCTTCATTAACGGCAGGATAGAAGACATCAATGCCAAGTTGACAAGCGCTGCTGTTGTCGGCGACAATTGCCGCAAGCGCTACTTGGAAGGGCAACTGGAAGAGCTCTATGCGGCCAGGCGCTTTCTTTCCAGCAGATATGATCTAGCGACGCAGACGTACTACTAGAGGTTATCTCAAAAATGTCTTTTGGTACGATCTCGGCGTTGGGTGCTCAGAATGAATCCTCCAAATACCTGGTGTATTCCTCGTGGCCGCCGCACCTTGAACCGGAATCCTATTATTGAGATTGCCTCTAATAACTATCAGCGCATAAATCCCGGTTTAAAAACAGCAACGTAAATATTGATTGAGTTCAACATGTCGCATAATTATCTATTTGATTTTTATACTTACATCGATACGCGGTTAAATACGACAACAGCGCAGCAGGAAATCCGTGGTCCCGCAGAAGAGCAGGCGGCCTTTGCAAAAGGAAGGCGCGACGCACTTGCGGATTTGCAGGGATACCTCGATGGGAATCTGCACTGCAAATTGCCCCGTCGCCTCCAGAAAAAGGCAACCGCGTATAGGATGGCCTCGAAAAGCCAAAATTAATGTGCAGCCGCCGGTAGGGCGCGTGCGGTTGGCTTAAGATCCGACCTGAATCCTATTTCTGAGATAGCCAGAAACAGCCCCTGTCTATCCTCTCAGATGGGCGGGATATCCAACGGAGCACATTCCGGGGAAGAATCGCAGAGTAAGTCGGCCACACTAATGGCGTCCAGTTTCTCGTATAGCGCGTCCGTGGCCTGTTTCCAGGCCAACCTGACTCTACAGTCGACGGCACGCTGGCAGGTTTCGGGGGAACTGATACACTCAACCAGTTCGTAAGGCTTTTCAAATAATCTGACCAGGAATCCCAGGGTGATCTCCTCGGGAGCCTTGGCCAGGATGTGCCCACCTTTGGCCCCCCGGACGCTGGTGATCAGATTGGCGCTTTTCAAGGTGCGGATCAATTGTTCCAGATATTTTACGGGAATGTTTTGCTGGCTGGATATGTCGCTGACCGTAACGGGTTTTTTATCCGGGTGGCGAGCGAGCTCGAGCAGAATACGCGTACCGTAGCGGCTTCTCGTCGATAGTTTCATGGCCTTCTCCGGGAGGTGTCTATGCTTCAGCCTTTCTTGGTCTGCCTTTAAATAGAGTTCGGTTTTGCCAAATTATGAATGTGGCTGGCCGTCTGAATTCTTTTCATATGACCATAACCCCTATCCCCACAAATAGTCAACTGACCGGTGCCGGGCCATATTGAATCTCCCCCGCGGAGCAGGAGGGCTCAGGCCCCGCTGAGGGAGGCTTTAACCTTCGATCCTGTTCCAGCGGGCGCCGCTTTCAGGCAAATAAAAACCCGGAACAACGATAGTGTTCCGGGTTACTTATGTTTAATCAGGCAGGCGCCCAATCAGGAAAATTTACAGGCCCGTTCCCTTTTTCGGCTGGCTTCTTTGACCTCGTCCTGGCACTTTTCACGCTCCTCACGGCTGTCAGAGTTTGAATCACAAGCGTCCATTTCGACTTTTACGTTCTCCCTTTCGATGACACTGCAGTGGTGGTCATCGAAAGCTTTATCTTTTTCGTTCATATCTCTTACCTCGCTTAATTGCACTCCAGGGGTTTTAAAATTCAGGGTAGACATAAGATATTTAACAATTACAAATACCTTAGTCCTTGAAAATAAATTAACGATGATGCCGGCAATGTCAATACGGCCCCACCCGACACAGTGAGGCTCCAGGGGTATATCTGTATGTTAATCAGATAGTTGGATATTGGAACTTATGGCAAGATCCCCCTAAATGTCAAAATCATTCCGCAGTTGAAATCAACCAGCTTCAACCGAACAATATCGGCGAAGTTCCACAACTCAGGCTGCTTGGTATCGGTTTTCGTCATTTTGACACTTCTATCAATTCGTTAGGGTAATGAGAGCGTATCATTTTGCAAACCATAGCATCCGAGCAGGGGTGTCGCATTTTGCATCTGTAGAAAAATGCGCCACATATAGCGTTTTGCATCACTTTTATAACGGCTTGATATTTAAACACTTTTCAGTTTTGAACATTTATCCTGCTGTATTTTGCCACATATTTATATAGCAGACCTCACTCCCCACGATTACCCTGGTATAATTTTTCACTAGTTATTACTGATAGTTATGAATTTTTTGTGTCGAATCGAGAGATTGGCCCGGATTATGCGATATAAACAATCAAACAGCGAAGTATTGAATGGGCAGATGAGGCAAACCGAAAATACCAAGTGAACCGGCAAACACAAAGGAGGAAGTCATGGGCAAGAAAATCAGAATTGAAACAAGACGTACCTATCTTGTGGGCATGGCAGAATACGGGGGAAAATGTCGGCACATGGTGAACGGACTGGTGGATTGCAAAATGTGCGCCCATAATTACAACTGCCTGAAATGCTCTTTCGACCAGATGGTCGCCGATGAGATAGTGACACGGTCCGCTGCGCAGCCAACATTACCTGAAGCGGTAGGCTTTTAGCGACGGTCCAAAAGCACTCCGATCGATACGCTTGTTTTTATCCGTTACAGGTATCTTTAGCACTGGCACTGCTATGAAAAGTGCGGGAGGCCCTTATAAGGCATCTGTTTAAAGATAAAGGCGGGAAAGCTTGTGTGCTAACCCGCTTTTTTTTATTGATTATCTGGTCAGGGCGCGAGCGATATAACCTCTTATCCCCATTGATATCTTAAGAAAAATTGATAGGGGCGCACCACAACATGATTGAATTCTACAAATTCTGGCATTCATCAGTGGCCGGATGTCCCAAAATACCAACATCATTCCACGGTCGATAATTGCCATTTGCAACCAAGCAATGTTGGCAAGCAACTATGCTGCAATTGAGAATTTAGGCTTTTTATATCTGATGGTATATTCAAGCGAGCATTGAATAACCAACACATATAGGAGGCCAC
>CAJINA010000095.1 GCA_905176665.1 Olavius algarvensis Delta 4 endosymbiont
GAGAGGACGACCGCGCGCCATACCCTGGTCTTCTTTTAGGGCCAGGGATGGCGCTTATCGTCTATCTCAAACTGTTTGGGAAGATCTTAACTTTTTCAGTCTATATGACGATAGTAATTTCCATCCCCATATTATTTTTTATGGCCTATCATTTTATTTCAAAGGGTTTCGATTATGCAAAAACCTTTGAAAAATTAAGTCCACTCGGTTTTTTTACGCTTATTTTCTTAGGCGTCCCACTTTTTTCCGTTATTTTCGCTTTTTTAATTTCACAGTACTCCAGAATTGCTAACATCACGGTATCTGATGGGAAAATTACAGGTAGAAACTATTGGATGTTGAAAAACGCCATCCCATTGTCAGACATCACAAAGCTCACGAACTTCAGCAGTAATGGAATCAATGCTATTGTAGTCAACAGCGAATGTCATGGAAAAGTATACATCTTGGAAGATACCGAGCACCTCAATGAACTACTGGGATTGTTGGAACCATACTTGACAAATGCAGAAAGTACTAAATGCCCAACAAAGTAATGGTTCGGATTTCTGCAGCTGTGCAAATTCGTCGCTACAATTTTTAGAAACCAAACATCGCAAAAGTTCGTCTTAAATATTAGGTAGTCGCAGATGGCGACCAGTTATGAAAGGAATTTGTTATTCATGCCTCCTAAAAAGGCTATTATTCCGATTGGAAGAATCGAGAAGCGCATTCTGTTGATTCGTGGCGAAAAGGTAGTTGTCGATGCAGATTTAGCCCAATTTTATAGAGTACCTACCAAGCGCTTGAATGAGCAATTGAAAAGGAATAAGGCTCGATTTCCAAAAGATTTCATGTTTCAATTAACCGCAGATGAGAAAACCGAACTGGTCGCAAATTGCGACCACCTCAACAATTTAAAATATTCCAAAAGCTTACCATTCGTTTTTTCAGAACATGGTGCCATAATGGCAGCCAGCGTGCTTAATCCCAAAAAGGCAATCGAAGTCAGCGTATACATTGTCAGGGTCTTTGTAAAAATACGTCGAGTCATTGCTGAACATAAGGAAATATCAAGACGGATTGCCCGAATTGAGAATCGACTGGCTGACCATGACGAACAAATAATCGAATTAATTACGGCCATTAAACAGCTGTTAAAACCAGATCCGCCACCTAAGAAAAGGCGAATTGGGTTTCAAGCCGGCAAACACAACCATATCACTGGCGGGGAACCTAAGATCTTGCACCCCATAGCTTAACCGTTAGTTTTAGAAAAAGGATCATATGGCGACTAAAGCAGAAATCGTTGAATTTTTAAACGCGGAGTATCCCCATACCAATTGCACCGTTAAAGCCGTTGGGGGCCGATCGGCTACGGTCAAACTACAGGTGGGAGCCAAACATTTGCGGCCAGGCGGGACAATCTCAGGCCCCGTATTGATGACCGTTGCCGATGTTGCACTGTATGTGGCAATTCTGGGTGAAATCGGTATCGTTCCCCTGGCTGTCACAACAAATCTAAACATAAACTTCATGCGAAAACCGAAGTCAGACAGTGATATCGTTGGGGTCTGCAATCTCATGAAAATCGGCAGGTCGCTGGCAGTTGGAGAAGTGTACTTGTACTCGGAGGGTATCGAAAAACCCGTGGCTCATGTTGTGGGTACATACTCAATTCCGAAATAGGGTTCGAAACAGCAGATACAGTTTCACGGACCGACCAAGGAGGGTAGGTGCAATGGCAATTGGAAAACGTATCATTGAAACGGCCATGGAAAACGGGGCAACGCTTGCCGGTATAGCCAGTATGGATGCGATTAAAGTGTCGGCGTCGCACACGATATATACTAAAATGGGAGATTATACAGGTATCGGTACCGTCAAAGGGGATGATACTCTTCCAGACACTCAATTATTCACTTGGCCGGATTCTGTAAAATCTGTACTCGTGATCGGCCTTTCACATCCAGAAAATAAACCGGAGCTCGATTGGTGGGATGGCAGAGGCACTCCTGGTAACCGAATTTTGATTGATATCATAAAGCGGACAAGCCAACAGATTGAAAATAGCCTAAACGTAAAAACCCGTAAGATTCATTATTATGTCGAAAAAGGGGGAGTTTTTCTCAAAGATGCGGCAGTGCTTGCCGGGTTTGGATGTATTGGAAAGAATAATATGCTAATAACGCCGTCAACTGGTCCCAGAATTCGACTCAGGGCTTTACTTTTAGAGGATGAGTTCCACTCAACCGGGCCCATAGCCTTTGATCCCTGTGCCGACTGCAAAGTTTACTGCAGAAGAGTTTGTCCCGAAAATGCTATGGATGAGAAAGCTCCGATTTTTAAGACAATTGAATTCTCAGAACGGTTGCCTGGAAGGGATGGCACTTATAATAGAGAAATCTGTAATGTAAGAATGGAAAAGGATGTTACCGAAAGCAAAAAAAATAAGGTTGGCAAACAACCTACGATAAAATATTGTAGAAAGTGTGAGTTCGTATGCCCGGCAGGAAAAAAGGCAGGAGGGCAATGACCGCAGCCATATAACCAGTCGCTCCACCCCAATCGCCGGTGAACTTTTCGTTTTACGTAAAAGAGAGATATGAGAATCACCTATTACGTCGCTTCAAGTTTAGATGGATTTATCGCCAAAGATGATGGTGATGTTTCCTGGCTAGAAGAACTGAATATTGCTGTGTCCGAAGCAGGGTATGCTGATTTCTATTCAACCGTAGATGCCTTGGTTATGGGACGTAAGACATACGAAGTGATTGCCAGCTTTGATCAGTGGCCATACGGCGAAAAACCCGTTTGGGTGTGTTCGGGCAATCACATCGAGCCTATTGATGGTTGCAACCTGCAAACTGGTAATACGACTGAGAGCGCATACAAAGCAGCCAAAGAAATGGAAGTAGAGCATTTATGGTGTGTTGGCGGCGGCAACGTCGCTTCGTCACTACTAGAAGCCAATTTACTCACGGATGTTTACGTTTCCCTTATGCCGTTGGTGTTAAGTCGCGGCATTAAATTATTTGGCAATTTACCGTCCCCTCTAATGCTCAATAAAGAAAGTCAGAAAACCCATGAGTCTGATAT
This sequence comes from Olavius algarvensis Delta 4 endosymbiont, assembly GCA_905176665.1. Classification (GTDB taxonomy): domain Bacteria; phylum Desulfobacterota; class Desulfobacteria; order Desulfobacterales; family CAJINA01; genus CAJINA01. The sequence continues at coordinate 3,079 of CAJINA010000095.1, forward strand.
GGTGCAACTTGAATACACAATCAAAAACCTATAACCAACCAAGCCCTCCCCCTACGGTTGCCGGACGGTATTTTATGCCGTCGCTTATCTGGGGCGTCAGGCATGATTACATTTGAGGACGATTCCGCACTGGATGACCGCCCTTATATTAAAAGGGATATAAGTCAATGAAAGTATCTGAATGCACAAGCAGACCAATTCTCGCCGCATGCGGATTGAAAGACATTGACTATCAAGTTGATACTTACGTTGGGTGTGAACATTACTGCTATTATTGCTATGCATTGCCCCAAGCTGAAACTGATTGGTCAAAGGAAATCCTCATTTACAATGACATCGTTGACCAACTGGGCAAGGAACTTGATGAGATTCCACCTCAGACAATATATATGGGCTATCATACTGATCCCTACCAACCCTGTGAGGCGGAATACCGCCAGACCCGAAAGGTCTTGGCGTTATTTTTGAAAAACGGTTTCTCGGCCAGTATCCTCACAAAGTCTGATTTAGTTGTTCGCGATATCGATATTTTAAAAGAAATGAACGCTGCTGCAATCAGCGTCTCAGTCGCCTTCAATGATAATCAAACACGCAGGCTGTTTGAAGCCAATACCATTGATACCGAGAAGAGGATTGCAGCTCTCAATAAATTGAAAGAAGCAGGCGTAAGGACTGGCGCATTACTCTGTCCGGTTATTCCTTATATCACGGATGCGATTCAGATGATCGCTATGCTGGAACCATATGCTGACGTGATATGGATATACGGCCTTAGTATCAATGATCGTTCGGGCCAAAACTGGTTGAACATTCAAAAAATTTTAAGGGACCAGTCTCCAACTTTAATTGAACAAATTGAACCGGTAATATTCTCAAAAGATCATAGCTATTGGGCAGAGCTTAGAGAAAGCCTGGAGATGCTAAAAAAGGATCGAAAATTGAATTTGAATATCCATATCTAATTTTTAAATGGAAAGTGAAAAAATGCCTGGCAAAGCTGATTCAGCCGATGCATAAAGCCGCGTTGCTGATTATTGGTGTTAGAATATAGTAGGAGATAAATTTTGGATCAGATTCTTATATATTCAGACAGTCTTACCTGGGGCATAATACCAAACACAAGAAATCGACTACCTTTTGATAAAAGGTGGCCTGGTGTTTTAGAAAAGTCTCTTATTGAAAAAGAAAAAAACATCAGAGTTATCGAGAACTGTCTAAATGGTCGCAGAACTGCCTGGCCAGATCCTTTTAAAAGCGGTCGTGACGCTTCACAGGGGCTGTCAGAACTTGTTGAAATATGTTCCCCGCTCAAGCTTGTTATCTTAATGCTGGGTACTAACGATTTTCAATGTACCCATGACATCAATGCCTGGATGTCAGCGCAGGGCACAGCCAAATTGGTTCAAATTATACGGCAAGCACCAATAGAACCTGGAATGCCCGTACCGGAAATCATGATTGTAGCGCCGCCTAAAATCATAACGCCGAAGGGCGTCATCGCGAATAAATTTGAAGGAGCAAAAACACGCAGCGCCACTCTATCAATCGAACTGGAAAAAATAGCCAAAGAGCAAAAAACGATGTTTTTTGATTCGGCGCGTGTCACGGAGGCCAGTAAGGTTGACGGTATTCACCTTGACGCAGATCAACACAGCCTATTGGGCGAGGCCATCGCGCGTGACATTTTAGAAAGAAAAATCTGCTAACCAGTCCCCGGAGAACCCGGCGCGCAAAAAGCCGTACACGTCTCAGTTCAACCGCTGGGCGGCTATTCTTAGGGATAGCGAACAGCCTGCCCACTCTATCACGACACCATGATATTGTGACTGACAATGAAATTCGAAACCAAACTGGCCCTGGCCATCAATATCGCTGCCCTTGCCTGGGCCTTTATATTTTTTAAGTTCGCGTACCTTGGCATTGCCCTGGCGATTTGCGCCGGTGTCTGGTTTTTTGTATACCTGAAGAGACGGCAGGATCTGCTCGAGGCCAATTTCCAAGAACGATTTTCAGGCAAAAACATACGCTACCTGGACAAGCACGCAGTTTTAAAGGCACAGAAATCAAGGGGTTATTCACAAGTGCAGGGAATGGGGTACTTGGTGCTGACTGATAGTGAACTGGTCTTCGCAATGCAGCTGCTGGACAATTCCATCTCGATCTCAACCGATTCGATTCAGGGCGTTGGAAAGACCAAACGGCTTCTGGGGGTCGGGCACGTGTTGGGGATGCTCCTGATCGAATATGCCGACCACAGCGGCAACCAGGATGCCTTGGCCTTGCGAGTGAAGAAATTGGAGGCCTGGCAGGATCAGATCAGAGCGGTGATGCGTGCGCGGGCCGCTGAAAGACAAGGTGGCGGAGAATCAACCGCTGCCGGCTAACCTTTGCTGAACAGGGCGAACGAACCTATAGAAAAAAGGAACAAGCGATGCTGAAAACATCGAGCTGGGTGGCCATGGTGATATCGTCCGTGCTGTTGGCGGGCGCGGCCCTGGCCGCGGTCCAAGACCTGCCGGAAGAGCTTTATATAAAATCGGGAATGGAGAAGCAGATTCAGCAGGTGCCGAATCTAATCGGGAGCGGTTTTGAACAGGCGCTTTTGCAGGACAAAAACCTCCAGAAAATGAATCGCGGCACCATGGTCGCGATCAAGGGGCTTATCCGGGACGCTTTCGCTGCCGGCCACCTGAAAAAGTCGATTATCCGGGAAATAGAGGCGGGTATCAGTCAGGATGCCATGCAGTCTGTCATCGACTGGCTGGATTCACCGCTGGGGCAAAAATGCACCCGGCTCGAAGAATCCGCCGTAACCGTCGAAGCCATGCAGGCAATTCAGCAGTTTGCCATGCAATTGGAAAAAATCCGCCTTCCGCCCAGCGTTTAGAACAGGTGCAGAAACTGGATCAGGCAATTGGCGCTACAGAGCATCATATCAATTTAACCATGAATACCCAGTTGGCGGTAACATCCGCGGTTGTAGCGACTCTTCCGCAAGAAAAACAGGTCCCATTAGCTCATATCAAGGCCCAGATCGAGAAGGCCCGGCCTCAGATCGCGGCGGCCGTCCAGATGCATATCCTGGTTTCATTTCTGTATACCTACAAGCCGCTTACCGATACCGAATTGGACGGCTACATTGCTTTTGCCAACTCAAAAGAAGGCGTTATGTATCACCGAGCCACAATCGCGGGGTTTAAAAAGGCCATCCTGGAAGCGAGCCTTAAACTGGGGAATTCGATAGGCGAACTGCTGGCGCAGGCAAATGAACAGGAGGCCATATAATTATCATGGCTCAATAGCGTAGCCGGCCAGTTCCTTTACAACCGTGTAACCATAGGCAGGCAGCAGGTATGAACGTACTCGCAATTGTCGGCAGTCCGCGTAAAGGCAAAGCAACCGATACGCTCGTGGATAAGGCCATTGAAGGGATTTGGACAAAGCGGCCGGCCAGCAAGGTAAAAAAACTACACCTGGTTGAGCGCGATATCAATTATTGCCGAAATTGCCTTACCTGCCGGGACAGCCAGACCGACGCGCCTGTGGCCAGGTGTATCATTCGGGACGACATGGACGATATAAACAATGATATTCTTGATGCCGATGCCCTCATATTCGGCACCCCCGTCCATATGGGCTATGCTACCGCGGTGATGATGACTTTCCTGGAGCGCATCTGCTGGACCTTCGCGAAACCGGAAAAACAGGTGCTCACGATAAAAGGATGCCCGGGCCCCCGATCTGATAAAGCGCGTAAGGCCATCATCATTGTTACCTCAGGAATCGTGCCGCCCCACCTTAGAATCTTCTGTGACTGGGCCACCGGCCAGATAAGGGGCGTTGTAAAGGACTCCTTGAACGCCAAGGTGGTGGGCGATCTATACGCCGGTGATATTGAACGCCGGGGAGTTGAGCACTATTTCGAAAAAGCCGGTAAGCTCGGGCAGCGTCTCGTATAGGCAGCGTTGCGTAATTCTGGTAATACATAAAGATGGTCAAAGCATTTCTCAGAATCAGCCTTTGCATCGTGGGTTTGGTCGGTTTGGGTATCATCCTGGGCGAAGTGTTGAAAAAGTGGCAGGTGGCCGGTCCGGATTTTAATGTGGCGTGGGCGGTGGTACCCATCCTGGCCCTGTTTTTCTGCCGTGAGATCACCCGGTCAGACTATATCCATGAAAAGCAGATCATTGCCCCCGAAAACCTGCAAACATTGACAACCGTATTGAATATTGTCTTTATCCTGCTTTCGATTCTGGTTTGTCTCGGCATCCCCTATCTCTGGTTCGGCACCATAGAGGAACTGGGGAAAAGAGGGGGCGGGTAAAGTGTTATAAGATAAATTATCTGAGAACTGTGTTAAAATGGCCCACCGCTACCCTGGAGATAGCACGGCCGGAGTTAATCTTGTTTGCCCGGGGTGCGTTGTTTGCGTCCGATCACAGGTACATATTTACCTGCAACATTGAGCACGAGGATCCAGACCATGCTGACCGGCATCCATTTTTTATTGACCTATACCTGCAATTTGGAATGCGATCATTGTTTTCTGCATTGCAGCCCCTGGGCCAGGGGCACGTTCACCATCGACCAGGTCGAGCAGGTCCTCGATGAGGCGGCTGGAATCGACACCATGCAGTGGATTTTCTTTGAGGGGGGCGAACCGTGGCTCTATTTCCCGCTCCTGGAGGCCGGCCTCACCTATGCCCGCCGCAAAGGTTTTAAAACCGGGGTGGTCACCAATGCCTACGGCGCCATATCCAGGCGGGATGCCCGCCTCTGGCTGGAACCGATGCTGAAGGCCGGATTGAATTACCTGAGTGTCAGCGATGACCAGTTCCACTACGGCGAGGCGCAGGAAACGCCGGCGGCCATTGCCCTCGCCGTGGCCCGCGAGTTGGGATTGGACACCGATTCGATCTCTATTGATCCGCCCAGGGTTTTCGATGAGCCCACAACCTCCGGGGATAAAGGGCAGCCGGTAATCGGCGGCGGGGCCAGGTTTCGGGGCCGGGCAGTGGATAAACTCACCGCCGGTCTGCCGCGGCGTCCCTGGGAGACCCTGTGCGAATGCCCCGATGAAGACCTGGCAGCACCATCACGGGTGCACATTGACGCATTTGGTAACGTGCACATCTGCCAGGGGATCAGCATGGGCAACATGTGGCAAACGCCCCTTTCGGTGCTGGATCGCAATTACAAGCCGGAGGAGCATCTTATTTGCGGGCCGCTGCTCAGGGGCGGCCCGGCTGAGTTAGCCAGGGTACTGGGATTTGAACCTGATGAAGGCTATGTCGATGAGTGTCACCTGTGTTATCTGGTGCGCAAAGCCAGGTTGTCGGCACTGAGCCAACACCTTGGTCCACAGCAAGTTTACGGTCTCGACTGACCTGTTGGCCGGTGGTTTTTTTAAACAGGCATAGAGGCACGGATAGAAGCAGGACGGGATCAACCGGGAATCAATATGAACGAAACGGGGATCATAATCCTGGCACATCAACTGGTGTTCCAGGGGATGTTTATAGCTAAAAATATTTTTTTACGGCAAAAGCTCGGCCAGCCGATTCGAGGCACGAACCGGGAGGTAAACGCCGCGATTATATTCTTTGCGATTTTTATCACCACGGCACTGATCCTTAGTTTCAAAGGATTTGACATTCTACTGATTCCGATATTGCCCCGGGAATTTGCCCTGGCGGTCGGCCTGCTCCTTTTGGGCATCAACCTGGTGGTGTCCGGTGCAGCCCTGCTGCACCTGAAAGATTCCTGGCGGGTCGGCGTGATAGAGGGGCAGCAGACCGAGTTGATATCCACGGGAATATACCGGTATACCCGCAACCCCTTTTTTGTGGCCTACCTCCTCATGTTTGCAGCCTATTCCATCTTGTTGCGCAGCGGGCTGCTGCTGGGGCTGTCCGTCTTCTGTTTCTGGCTCGTGCATCGCATGGTCCGCAAGGAGGAGGCCTACCTGCTGTCCGTGCATGGCGAGACCTACACCCGCTATAAGCAAAAAGTTGCGCGCTACCTGATTATGTAATCTATAACTGGCGACAGGGGGGATACGTGAGTCACCTTTTCTGGTACCCGGGTTATGAGCTGCCTTTGAAACACATCACCCGGGCCGAAAACTGCTACCTGTACGCTGCGGACGGCCAGCGGTATGTCGATCTCGAATCCGGCGTCTGGTGTACGGCCATCGGTCACAGCCATCCGGCTGTGCTGGAGGCGCTCGCCCGGCAGGCTGCTCAAATCAGCCACACGGGGTACGCCTATTCCAACAGCATCCTGGAAGAGGTCGCCCGGGCGGTGTTGGAATTGCATGGATTTGCCGAAGGCAAATGCAATTTTTTGTGTTCGGGCAGCGAAGCGGTGGAATTCAGTGTCCGGGTAGCGCAGACGGTCAAGCCGCGACCGCTGCTGCTGACCCTGAGTGATTCCTACTTCGGGGCCTATGGCGCCGCGCGCCAGCAGGCGGCCGATGAATGGTACGCCTTCGACTGGCAGGCATGCGCCGCCTGCGAAACGGAAGGTAACTGTAACGCGGAATGCTCGCGCTGGGCCGCGATCCCCTTCGAGTACCTCGGCGGGTTTCTTTTTGAACCGGGCAGTTCCTCCGGATTGGTTCGTTTTCCGCCCCAAAAGCTGATCCGCAGCATCGCCGCCGCAGTTAAAGCCAACGACGGACTGGTGCTCATCAATGAAGTCACCACCGGCATGGGGCGTACAGGCAAGTGGTTCGGCTACCAGCACTACGAACTTGCGCCGGACAGCGTGGTCATGGGTAAAGGTATCGGCAATGGGTATCCGGTCAGTGTTGCCGCGTTTTCGCCCGGCCTGGTGAAGCGCCTGGGCGACCGGCCGGTGCTGTATGCCCAGTCGCACCAGAATGACCCGCTCGGTGCGGCTGTGGCGCGGGCGGTAATCGACACCATCACGGCCGAGGGTCTGATTGAACGCGGTCGTCAAATGGGCGCCCTCCTGAAAAGCGGCCTGAAAGGGGTCCAGGCGCGCACCGGAAAAATCGGGGCCATTCGCGCCCGGGGGTTGATGGTTGCGGTCGAACTGGCGGATGCGTCGCCGCTCGACTTTACGACCCGGGTGCAGGCACAATTGCTGCGGGCCGGTTTTATCGTGGCCCAGCGGCCGGACCTGAACGTATTACGCATCGATCCGCCGCTTACTATCGGCGAGCGGGACATTACCGAATTTCTCGAAACCTTCGAAGCTGTGTTGTCGGAAAAAACTGACGGCGGAAAGGATGGCAACGGATGACACAATGGTACGAAGCCCTGTTTGCCAACTACGGGCGTAAATACGACCAGGAACCTTTTACCCAGGGGACATTGGGGGAGTGTGATTTCATCGAGCAGGAAATCGCCTGTGACAAATCGCTGCGGATCCTGGATATGGGCTGCGGCACGGGCCGCCACGCCCTCGAATTGACCCGCCGTGGCTACACCGTTACCGGAATCGATCTCTCCGCGGCTTAACTGCAGCGGGCCCGGGAAAAAGCGGCGGCGCTCAACCTGCAGATCGATTTTCAGCAGCGCGATGCCCGGCAGCTAACCTTTGAACGGGAGTTCGATGTGGCCATCATGCTGTGCGAGGGGGGCTTCCCGCTGATGGAAACCGACGAGATGAATTTCCAGATACTGCAAAATGCCACCCGGGCACTGAAACCGGCCGGGACCTTGATCTTCACGACGTTAAACGGCCTGTTTCCCCTGTTTCATTCCGTTAAAGACTTTTTGGCCGCCGCGGCGCAGGAAGGCCAGGCCAGCTATGACGACAACAGTTTTGACCTGATGACGTTTCGGGACCACAACGTCACCCGGGTGGTGGATGATGACGGGCAGGCCCTGGAACTGGTCTGCAACGAACGCTACTACGTGCCGTCGGAGATTACCTGGCTCCTGAAATCGCTCGATTTTCACAAGATCGATATATTTGGCGCCCGGCTGGGTGCTTTCAGCCGTGAGCATGCCCTGACAACCGAAGATTACGAAATGCTGGTGGTTGCCGCTAAACAGCCGCGCCCGGGTTGAAGTCGGCCCGGCCGATGGCTACCTTGGAAACAGGCATTTATAGAGCCCATCTCAATAAAATCTTTTTGGGCTCAAACTCGGCGTTGGGCGCTCGGTTCAAGTCTTTAAAATTCTGAAGTATTGATACGGGTTGCGCCGCCAGCTTAGAATCAATTAGCGGGAAGTTCCGCACCGCGGGAAACCTCGCGGCCGCCTTGATGTTGAACCAGAATCCGCTTTTTGAAATATGTTCTTTTAATCGAAAGGGGTTGCCGCATGCCTTATAATGAACGGATTGAACAGAGAATCCAGAAGGCTATCAAAGGATGGAAAAACACCACCCACAAGAACATGTTCGGCGGTGTCTGTCACTTGCTGAACGGGAACATGTTCTGCGGGGTTCACAAGGACTACCTGATCCTGCGGCTGGGGAAAGAAAAGGGCGGGGCAGCTTTGCAAAGAAAACATGCGCGTCCCTTCGACATTACCGGTCGGCCGATGAAGGGCTGGGTGATGGTGTCCGAGGAGGGCTTCCCAGGTGATGCCGACCTGGCCGACTGGCTGGCGCTGGCCCGGGATTTTGCTGATTCCCTGCCCCCCAAATGACCGGCCCCGTGTTAAAGACACGTTAAAGAGGACCAGACTTGAAACAGCTGTATATCATCAAAACCGGAACCACCTTTCCCGCGACATTGAAACAACTGGGTGATTTTGACACCTGGACCCGGGTGGGCCTGGGCGGGATCAGCACCGAAATTGGGATTGTAGATGCGGAAAATGGGGCCGAACTGCCCCCGGCCGCGGATTGTGCCGGGGTGGTCATCACCGGTGCGCACCCCATGGTTACCGATGATCTGCCCTGGAGCGTTGCCATTGAAAAGTGGCTGCCATCTCAACTGGCAACTGAAACACCCATCTTCGGAATCTGCTACGGGCACCAGCTGCTGGCCCGGGCGGCCGGCGGTGAAGTTGGGTATCATCCCCGGGGCAAGGAGATAGGAACCGTCGACGTCAAGCGCCTGCCGGAAGCTGAGCATGATTCCCTTTTTGGTGACCTGCCGGCGTCTTTTCCCGCCCATGTCACCCACGCCCAGACCGTGCTGACCCTGCCGCCCGGTGCCACCCGGCTGGCCGCCAACCAACATGAACCCAACCACGCCTTTCGCCTCGGCACCTGCGCCTGGGGGGTTCAGTTTCACCCGGAGTATACACCTGAAATCATGCGTTTTTATATCCGCGAACAAGCTGGAGAGCTGGCTGCCGCCGGCCTGGAAACCGAAGGTCTTCTGCAGGCGGTCGCACCGACTCCCGAGGCCGGCGGATTGCTCAGAAAATTCGCCGGTCTGGTTGCAGCGCGCGGCGTCTGACAATCTCACCCTATAATCATATATCCAAGCGGAGCAGCGGATGCGAAAACTGATTCAGAAAATAACAATTCTTGGGGCCCTGCTGAGCCTGATCTTACTGAGCGCCTGTGCCTCCGGGCCCGGTGTGCCGGCGCCGGGTTCCCCGGCAGTCTATACCTCTGGTGATGATCAGACCCTCTTTGCAAGGTATGCGCCGGTATTTCTGGTGGAGAACAACCAGGTGCCGTATAACCGGATCGGGACCCCCCAGGCCATTGTTCGTGAAGATGGCCGGGAAGAACTCCATATCGATCCCGCGCATGCTACTTTTTATGCCCGGAAGCAGACATTTACCACTGCCAACGGAATTTACACCAACCTGATTTACCGGGTGCACTTCGCGGAAATTCCGGGCGGCTGGAAACCTTTCTATCTAGGGGCCGGACGGAATATCGGGCTGCTTGTGGTGGTTACTCTCGATCTGCTGAACCAGCCGTTGCTGTATACCACCGTACACACCTGCGGCTGTTACCTGGCCTTTACGCCGACTTCCCGTCTTTCGGCGGAGGCGTTCCCACGCGGCTGGAATAAGGGGCAACAGTCCGTGTACGGCGAATTCCTGCCGGGTTTTCTCGATCTTCAAAAACGTTCGGCGGGAACCAGGCGCCCCGTGGTCGTGCTGCGGGATGGCACCCACCGGGTGAAAGATATCCGCCTGGCCGAACCCCAGGACCTGCAGGCTGTCCCCATTGTGACCGCAGACCTCCAGCCGCTGGAGGCCCTGAAAGCCCTGCCCCTGGCAAACGGGCGGACCACCTCATTCTATGAAACTGCCGGCAGCCGCCAAGGATACGTGAAAGGCAGCTACAAGGTGCGTGAAAGGTGGCTGATGAGCTGGTGGGCTTTTGACTGGCGCGTGGGTGAGGACAAGATATTCGGCACCACCAAATCCGATGGCATCAATTTCTATACCAGCCTCAAACCCTGGGCGCGGGACGCATCGGATATGCGGGATTTTGCGGTGTTTCTAGACTACTGGGGTTGGGGGTTATGATCTCCAACTTCGTTGGAGAAAGGGTCCGAGGATTCAAGGGATCAAGGGTTCAAGTACTAATTGGAGTGCTTCCAAAGGGCATTGGGTATCATTTGACCCCCTGGACCCCTTGAACCCTTATATGTAAAAAGGGCTTGCGAATGTTTTCGCAAGCCCTTGGTGTAAGCTGGCTGGGGCACCAGGGTTCGAACCTGGGCTAACGGGGCCAGAACCCGTCGTCCTACCACTAGACCATGCCCCAGTGAGTGTAAATGACTCAGATATAGAATAATTATTGGTCAGTCAAGCCCTTTTTGAGATAGCATCAGGCTAGTTTCTACTCTTCCATATAGGCTACTGCTTTGGCAAGCCTTTTGAGCACCTTTTCCCGGCCGATGATCTCGATAATTTCGAAAATGCCGGGGCTGGCAGTCCGACCGGTGAGGGCCACCCGCACAGGTTGGGCAATCTTGCCCAGTTTCAGGCCGGTCTCTTCCATGACCGCCCGGAACACATCTTCCAGGGGCTTTTCGGCAAACACTTTCAATGCCGTCAGTTTTTCGGCCAGCAGACGCACCGGTTCGAGAGCAGCCGGCTTGAGAAATTTTCGGGCGGCTTTCTCTTCGTATTCGATATCATCGGCAAAATAGAACCCCGCAGCGTCGGCCATCTCTTGCAGCGTCTTGCTGCGCTGGTTCAAGGTTGCGATGATCTTTTCGATATAATCTCCCGGGCCGGGATCATATCCGGCCCGGGCCAGGAACGGCTGCAAATGGGGATACAGCTTTTGCGGGGCCATGGCCTGGATATGGTCCGCGTTGAGAGCCTGCAGTTTTTCCTGGTCGAATATGCCGGCCGATTTACCGATGTTCTCCAGGGAGAATTTTTCGATCAGTTCAGCGGTGTGAAAAAACTCCTGGTCGCCGTATGACCAACCGAGACGCACCAGGTAATTGAGTACAGCTTCAGGCAGATAGCCCATCTCGCGGTAGGCGGTGACCGACATGGCACCATGCCGTTTGCTCAGCCGGGTGCGGTCCGCACCGAGCACCATGGGTACATGACCGTAAACCGGCAGTTCGCTTCCCAGGGCATGGTAGAGGTGAATCTGTTTGGGGGTGTTCATGGCATGGTCGTCGCCCCGGATGATAGTATTGATGCCCATGGTGATGTCGTCCACGACCACCACGAAATTATAGGTGGGGGTGCCATCACTGCGGGCGATGACGAAATCGTCGAGCTCGCTGTTTTGAAACTCGATGGGGCCCTTGATGACGTCCTTGATGATGGTACTGCCGACCAGGGGGGCCTTGAAGCGCACCACGGCGCCCTCTGTTTTGGGCAGGCCCTTCTCCCGGCAGGTGCCGTCATATTTCGGCTTGCCGCCTGCGGCCATGGCCGCCTTGCGCATGGCGTCGATCTTTTCCGGGCTGCAGGTGCAGTAGTAGGCCTTGCCGGCCTGGGCCAATTTGTCGATGTATTCGCCGTATAGCTCAAGGCGTTCGGATTGAAAGTAGGGGCCGTCGTCCCAGTCGATGCCCAGCCACTCAAGGGCTTCGAAAATGGCATCCACCGATTCTTTGGTGGAGCGCACCCGGTCGGTGTCTTCGATGCGCAGTACAAAGCGGCCCTGAGTATGGCGAGCGTAGAGCCAGTTAAAGAGTGCGGTCCGGGCCCCGCCGACGTGCAAGTATCCGGTTGGGCTGGGGGGAAAACGGGTAACAATGGTTGCCATGGGTAAGTTCCTTATGATGGTAGTAATGAGTCAACGGTGTATGTTCAAGTAGATGTGCTAATTTGTCGTATCTTAAATATTAATAGAAGGTTAACAAGTAGCTTATTACTTATTGTTTGTTGTAGTAATTAGCAATCTCGAAGTGCTCATCCGTACAGCGGGGTGCAACACTCAATGACCACCGCCTGTTCCGGCAACGGGCGCGTATTGCAGTCCGGGCGCTTGAGTCAACGCGAAGATTGAGTAAAATATCTAAAATAAACAATAGGTTGAAATTTATCCCCACAACGTTCATATCGGGCGATGTCCTTAACATACCCTTATCGTTTTCACAATACTACAAAATAAAAAAAGTTGCCGAAAAAGGTTGACAATCTTCATTATTTCAATTACTTAATGACTTGCTCAATTTTGGATCCATTTAAACAAGTATTTAAAATAATATTAATATGTTAGGAGATTACTAATGGCTGTACCTAAGCGAAAAAAATCCAAGTCAAAAAGGGACATGCGCCGCGCCCAGAAGAAAACCGAGGCACCCAACCTGACAACCTGCCCGCAATGCGGTGTGGTCAAGCTGCCCCATACGGCTTGCAGCAGTTGCGGCACCTACAAGGGACGCGACGTCCTGACCAATGATGAAGATTAAAGACGCCTGATGCCGGAATCCTACAAAAGAGCAGTTGTGGTCACCGGGGGCTCCCGCGGTATCGGCCGGGCGGTTTGCGAGGCCTTTGCCGATCCCGACACGCTGGTCCTGTTTAACTATAACCAGGCGGCCGCTGAAGCGGACAATACCCGGGACCTGGTAGCAGGGGCCGGCGGCCAGGCGATCGGCCTGCAGATGGACGTCACCGACGAATCCCAGGTAAAGGCCTTCTTCCAGGAAGTTCGGGAACGGGCCGGACGCATCGATGTGCTGGTGAACAACGCCGGGGTTACCCGCGACGGCTTGCTGGTGCGTATGAAGGCGGACCACTGGGATACGGTCCTCGACACGAATCTGAAAGGCGCTTTCAACTGCACCAAACTCGCGGCCAAGACCATGATGAAGCAACGCTACGGCCGGATTATCAACATTACTTCGGTGGTGGGCGCCGCCGGCAATCCCGGACAGGCCAACTATGTCGCTGCCAAGGCCGGCATTATCGGTTTCACCAAGGCCGTTGCCCGGGAACTGGCATCGCGGAATATTACCGCCAATGCGGTGGCACCGGGGTTTGTTGAAACAGGCATGACCAAGGATCTGCCCGAGAAGACGAAGGATGCGATGCTGGTCCAGATTCCCCTGGGGCGGGCCGCCGAGGCGGCTGAAGTGGCGGCTGCGGTCGCTTTCCTGGCTTCAGACCAGGCCGCTTACATCACCGGGCAGGTATTGCACGTGAATGGCGGCATGTACATGTAACGTGAGCACACAATTGTAAATTGCGCGAATATTAAGGAGAGAGACCATGTCAGTAGAAGATAAAGTTAAAAAAATCATTGCCGAGAAGCTGAGCGTTGACCTCACTGAAGTTGTTCCGGAAGCTCATTTTGTGGATGACCTGGGGGCGGACTCCCTTGACCTGGTTGAATTGATCATGTCCATGGAAGAAGAATTCGATATCGACATCTCCGATGAAGATGCGGAAAAGCTGGCAACCGTTAAAGATGCCATTGCCTATATCGACGAGCACTAAAAACAATCCTGAAAAAGTCTTCCCGTCGAGCGTTATATCCGGCGTAGCTTGTTAAGCGAAGACTGATTGGTCCAATCTCAGCGTTGGGCGCAAGTGTTAAGTACTCGAAATACTGTGAGTATTGACCACGGGGCATTGGATAGGCTGGCAACCCCGGTTCAATATTCACGTCCGGCGCACCTTGGACCAAAATCCGTTTTCAGAGATAGCTTCTAACTTAATGAGGTTCTTCTTAATGAGAATCTAACGATTAAAAAGGGCTGGTTTGTGAAAAACAGAGTTGTGATCACGGGTGTTGGGCTGGTTACCCCGGTCGGGGTTGGTGTTGAGGAATCCTGGGAAGCGATTTGCGCTGGCAAGTCAGGCATCGGACCCATTACGCGGTTCGACACCAGTGAATTCAAAACCAAAATTGCTGCCGAGGTCAAGGGGTTCGACCCCCTTGATTTCATGGATAAAAAAGACGCCAAGCGTACCCAGCCCTATATCGCCTATGCGGTCGCCGCCGCCAAAATGGCCATGGAGGACGCAGCCCTGGCGATTGACGACGCCAACGGCGGTCGCGTGGGGGTCTCTTCGGGCTGTGGCCTGGGCGGCTTGTTCCTGCTGGAAACCGAGGCCCAGAAACTCGATCGCAGCGGTCCCAAACGAATCTCGCCGTTTTTCATCCCCACCATCATCGGCAACATGGCGCCCGGCATGATCTCCATCGTGACCGGTGCCAAGGGACCGAACCTCTCCATGGCGACCGCCTGCGCCGCCGGGACCCATGCCGTGGGCGAGGCTTTCAAAATCGTACAGAACGGGGCGGCCGAGGCCATGATCGCCGGCGGCGTGGAGGCAGTCATCTCACCATGCTGCATCGCCGGTTTCAACGCCATGAAGGCCCTTTCCACCCGCAACGATGATCCGCAAAAAGCCTCCCGGCCCTTTGACCGGGACCGCGATGGATTCGTGGTCGGCGAAGGCAGCGGCATGCTTATCCTGGAAACGCTGGAAGGCGCCCGCGCCCGGGGGGCCAAGATCTATGCGGAAATCCTCGGATACGGTATGAGCGGCGATGCCTTTCATATGGCCTCGCCCCCGCCGGAAGCCGAAGGCGCAGCCCGCTGCATGCAGATGGCCCTGGATGATGCCGAATTGGCCCCTGAAAAAATTGAGTACATCAACGCCCACGGCACTTCGACCGCGCTGAATGATGCGTCTGAAACCAGTGCAATCAAAAAGGTATTCGGCGATCATGCCACCAGCCTGATGATCAGTTCCACCAAATCCATGACCGGTCACCTGCTCGGCGGCGCCGGTGGTATCGAGGCCGTCTTTACGGCCCTGGCCCTGTCAACCGGCGTCATTCCGCCCACCATCAACCTGGAAAACCCGGCCGAAGGCTGTGATCTGGATTACGTCCCGAATGTGGCCCGTAAGAAGGACATCTCGGCGGCCATGACCAACAGTTTCGGCTTCGGTGGAACGAATGCCGTCCTCATCATGGGGCGCCCGGTCTAGATCCGGTATTTCCCGAACCTTTGCAATGCATTCCCGCCCTGGTTGCACTTCCCCTGGCTGAATACAGTTTTCTTTGTCCTGATTAAACCGCTGAATCGTGAACCCCGAATCATTGAACCAGTGTTTGAGGTTCGATCGAACTTTTTCCTTGTCGTTCGGCCAATCACAAGATATGATACCGAGCCAACCAAAACAGTTCCGGTGAACACAATATATGGAAGGAGACAGCGCATGGCTGGCAGCGAAAAAGACCCTTTGATTATCGGTTGTGATCATGCGGCCTACCCATTGAAAGAGACGGTCAAGGCGTTTTTGACCGGCGCCGGTATCGAGGTCTCCGATGTTGGTACCCATAGTGAAGATTCTGTGGATTATCCGGACTTTGGGGCCGGTGTGGCCGGCGGCGTGTCCCGCGGGGAATACCCCCGCGGCATCCTGCTGTGCGGTTCGGGCATCGGGATGTCCATGGTGGCCAACCGTTTTCCCGGCGTACGGGCGGCTTTGTGCAATGACCTTTTTTCGGCCGTCATGTGTCGAAAACATAACGATGCCAATATCCTGGTGCTAGGCGGCCGGGTGATCGGTGAAAGCCTGGCCCTCGAGATCGTGAAGGCTTGGCTGGAAACGGATTTCGAGGGGGGCCGGCACCAGGCCCGCCTGGACAAGTTTGACAAGCTTGAAGATTTGCAGTCGTGAGGAGTGCGCGATGACCATGAGCGTGATAGACAAAGTTGACCCGGAGATTGCGGAGGTTATCCGGGATGAATTGGACCGGCAGAGCAACACCCTGGAGCTGATCGCCTCGGAAAATGTAGCCAGCCCGGCGGTCATGGCGGCCCAGGGCAGTGTCCTGACCAATAAATATGCGGAAGGGTATCCGGATAAACGTTACTACGGTGGGTGTGAAAATGTGGACGTGGCCGAAAACCTGGCCGTTGAGCGGGCCCAGGAACTCTTTCGGGCCGACTATGTCAACGTGCAGCCCCATTCCGGCTCGCAGGCCAATATGGCGGTCTACTTTGCCCTGCTGGAACCCGGAGACACCATCCTGGGTATGGACCTGGCCCACGGCGGGCATCTAACCCACGGCAGCCCGGCCAGTTTCTCCGGCCGCATCTTCAATTTCGTGCATTACGGCGTGGGGCAAGAAACCGGCACCATTGACTATGACCGGGTCCGACAGCTGGCCGACGAACACCAGCCGAAAATGATCGTCGCCGGTGCCAGTGCCTATCCGCGGGTTATCGATTTTGAGATCCTGGCAGAGATTGCCGGTTCCGTCGGGGCGCTGTTCATGGTGGACATGGCCCACATCGCCGGCCTGGTGGCTGCCGACGTGCACCCGTCGCCGGTGCCGTTTGCCGACGTGGTGACATCCACCACCCACAAGACCCTACGTGGTCCCCGCGGCGGGCTGATCCTGGCCAAGTCCGTCCACGGCGTCGCCATCAGCAAGCAGGTTTTTCCCGGCATCCAGGGCGGCCCGCTGATGCACGTTATTGCGGCCAAGGCGGTTGCTTTTCGGGAAGCGCTCTCCGATTCGTTTCGGGCCTACCAGCGGGATATCGTGACCAATGCCGGGGCCATGGCGGCAGGCTTGCTGGCCGGCGGCATCGACCTGGTTTCCGGCGGTACCGACAACCACATGATGCTGGCCGACCTGACCAATTTGAACATCACCGGCAAGGATGCCGAGGCATTGCTCGGCAGGGCCGGGATAACCGTCAACAAGAATTCCATCCCGTTTGAAACCCGCAGCCCCTTTGTGACCAGCGGCATCCGCCTGGGAACCCCGGCCATAACCAGTCGCGGGATGCAGGCGGACGAGATGCGTACCATCGCCGGACTGATCGCCGCTGTTTTGAAAGCGCCGGATGATGTTACCCGCGTAGAGGCTGCCCGTGATCAGGTAAAGACCCTGTGCCGGGAGTTTCCGTTGTATGGGGAGGGCCCGCAGTAATGAATGACCCGTCTGATCGTCCTTCATGGGACGCCTATTTTATGGATATCACCAGCTTGGTTGCCAAGCGGTCGACCTGCACCCGCCGAGGTGTAGGGGCGATTCTGGTAAAAAACAAACAAATTCTGGCCAGTGGCTACAACGGGGCTCCGACCCGGGTCAAACATTGTGCCGAGACCGGCTGCCTGCGCGAACAGCTCAACGTACCGTCCGGCGAACGGCACGAACTCTGCCGGGGCATACACGCCGAACAAAATGCCATCATTCAGGCCGCGCTGCACGGGGTGTCCATCAAAGAGGCGATTTTATACTGCACCAATCTGCCCTGTTCCATATGTGCCAAAATGATCATCAATGCAGGTATTACCCAAATTGTCTATCTCTCCGGCTATGCCGATTCCATGTCGGAAGAGATGCTGAAAGAAGCCGGTGTGGACCTCATAAAATTTAATCCAGCGAGCGAGGGGGATAACGATGAAATGTCCGTTCTGCAGTGAGATTGACAACAAGGTAATTGACTCCCGGTTGAGCAAGGATGGCAATGTGATCAGAAGGCGCCGCGAGTGCATCGTCTGTACCCGGCGGTTCACCACCTATGAACACATTGAAGAAGTGCCCATCATGATCATCAAAAAAGATGGCCGCCGCGAAGTTTTCAACCGTGAAAAAGTCGCTGCGGGCATTAAGCGGGCGTGTGAAAAGCTGGACATCAGCATGAACATCATCGAGGAGTTTCTCGATGACCTCGAGCGGGATTTAAAAGAGACCGGGGAAAAGGAGATCCCCTCCCACGACATCGGCGAGAAGGTCATGGGAAAACTACACAATCTCAATGATATCGCCTATGTAAGGTTTGCTTCCGTGTATCGTGAATTCAAGGATGTCAACGATTTTGTGTCGGAGCTGCGCAGCCTGTTGAGCAGCCATAAAACCTGACCCGGCCCAGCAATTCAAAGCATCTCCCGCCAAACCGGATTCCGCCTAAATAAGCATCCGACCGGGGGCGGCCCAGGTCGACCTCCGGTGCCGCCCGGCATTTCAAACCCTGCATTGCAAACTGCCGCAAAACACGATAGAGAGCAGGCATTCCGTTACATTAAAGCGAGGCACCATGGATCACCCGTATTATATGCGCAGGGCGCTTGATCTGGCCCGCCGGGGCGAGGGATATACCTCCCCCAACCCTATGGTGGGAGCGGTCGTTGTCAAAGACGGGCGGATTGTGGGTGAAGGCTACCACCAGGCGGCCGGGTTGCCGCACGCCGAAGTCAATGCGCTCGATGATGCCGGTGACAAAGCGCGCGGTGCAATCCTGTACGTTACCCTGGAACCCTGCAACCATACCGGGCGAACGCCGCCCTGCACGGAAAAGATCATCCGCAGCGGTATCGACACGGTCGTAGCGGCCATGGACGACCCCAATCCACTGGTGGCCGGCGGGGGCCACGCCGTGCTCGAGGCGCAGGGCATTCAGGTTCATCGCGGCGTGTATGCAGCCGAGGCCCGGCGCCTGAACGAGGCGTTTGTCAAATATATCAGTACCGGGCGTCCGTTCGTCACGCTCAAATGCGCCGCGACCCTGGACGGCCGCATTGCGACCCGCACCGGGGATGCCCGCTGGGTGACCGGTCCGGCATCCCGCCTGCAGGTACACCGCCTCCGCCACGCGGTGGACGGTATTATGGTGGGAATCAACACAGTGCGGGCCGATGATCCAAGCCTGACCACACGGCTGCCGGCAGACGTTCAACCCACCCCCCGGGACCCGGTGCGGATCATCCTGGACAGCCGCCTGTCAATATCTGAAAACGCAGGCATATTGCGGCTTGACTCCGAGGCGGTAACCCTTATTATATGTGCGGACAGCGTACCGGCCGATGCCCGGGATCGGATTGAACGGCCCGGGGTGGAAGTGGTGGCCGTACCAACCGGCAGTGACGGTCGCATCGATCTGGCGGCCCTCATGAAGTACCTGGGCGACCGGAATATTACCAGCCTCCTGATCGAGGGCGGCAGCCAAGTGATTGCCGCCGCGTTTACCGCCGGCATTGTCGACAAAGCCCTGTTTTTCTATGCCCCGAAAATCCTGGGCGGGGATGACGGCGTGCCGATCTGTGCGGGGCCAAGCCGTGACAGTATGGCGGACAGCATACGGCTGACCGACGTAAGGACCCAGCGGTTTGAAGACGACTTGCTGGTTGAAGGGTATGTGCAGTATCCCGATTGAACCGTTAATCACGGCTTTTACGGTTTCCTTTACGGTTTCCTTTGCACTGATTGTTAGGAGCATATGTTTACCGGTATTATTGAAGGTTTGGGAACGGTGTCGCAGGTGCGACCGGTGGACGGCGGCAGCCGCCTGACGGTGACGGCGGACTTTTCCCTTGAAGGTACCGGGCTCGGGGACAGTATTGCGGTGAGCGGGGCCTGCCTGACAGCGGTCACCTTGCAGGGTCCCCGTTTTTCGGTGGATGTATCCCCCGAGACATTGTCGAAGACCACGTTTCAATCGGTCAAAATCGGCGATCGGGTGAACCTGGAGCGGGCGCTCCGGTTGTCCGACCGCCTGGATGGGCACCTGGTGTCCGGACACATCGACGGCCTGGGTACCATCACCGGCAAGCAACGCGAGGGCAACGCCATCGTGGTGACGTACGCCGTTCCCGAGGACCTTTCACGGTACATGATTCCCAAGGGTTCCGTAGCAATAGACGGTATCAGCCTGACGATCAACAGCTGCGATAAACAAAGTTTCAGTGTCAGCATCATCCCCCACACGGCCAAATTGACCACCATTGGCCTGAAGGATGCGGGGGCGGCGGTCAACATTGAGACCGATATGCTGGGTAAATATGTAGAAAAATTTATTAACGGAAAGAACAAGGAGAGCCGGGAAACACAGAATTCAGAATCGCTGGATATGCAATTCCTGGCAAAGACAGGCTTTTTATAGAACCTATCTCAAAAAACGGATTTTGGTTCAAAATCAAGGCGGCTGCGATGTGCCCCGCGTTGCGGGACTTGCCGCTTGATCTATTCCGCAAATGCGGGTCGCAACCCGGAGGAATACTTTAGTATTTCGAGGACTTGAACCGAGCGCCCAACGCCGAGTTTGGGCCAAAAGACTTTTTTGAGATGGGTTCTAATCAAATTGCTGCAACAAGCAAGCGGCTGCCGAGCAAGTATTCCGGCAGCCCGGGAGTGTAAACAGGACCATGCCCAAGATTTCCATTGAACAGGCAATTGAAGATATCCGGTCAGGCAAGATGGTCATCCTGGTGGATGATGAAGGCCGTGAAAATGAAGGCGACCTCACCATGGCGGCCGAGTGTGTGACGCCCGAGGCCATTAACTTTATGGCCAAGTACGGCCGCGGCCTGATCTGCCTGTCGCTGACCGGCGAAAAAGCCGATGAACTCAGCCTGCCGATGATGGTGAACAAAAACACCTCGCCCTTCGAAACCGGCTTCACGGTGTCGATCGAAGCCAAGCACGGAGTTACCACCGGCATTTCCGCCGCGGACCGGGCGACCACGATTTTGACCGCGGTGGCTCAGGATGCCCGGGCCGAAGACCTGGTAAGCCCGGGTCACATCTTCCCCCTCCGTGCCCGGGACGGCGGGGTGATGGTGCGCGTGGGACAGACCGAGGGCTCGGTGGACCTGGCCCGTCTGGCCGGCTTGACCTCGGCCGGCGTCATTTGCGAGATCATGGACGAGGATGGCACCATGGCCCGGATGCCGGCCCTGGAGACGTTCAGCCAGGAGCACGGTGTCGGTATTTGCACCATTGCCGACCTGGTGGCCTATCGGACCCGCACCGAATCCTTCGTGACCCGTGCGGCTGAAACCGAGATCCCGACGGCCTACGGCGGAAACTTCCGGATTGCGGCCTATGAAAACATGATCGACAACCTGACCCATATAGCACTGATCAAAGGCGAAATCGATCCGGACCAGGCGACCCTCGTGCGGGTGCATTCTGAATGTATGACCGGCGACATCTTCGGCTCCATGCGCTGCGACTGCGGCGACCAACTGCACAATGCCATGGAGATGATCGCCCAGGAAGGCGTGGGGGTTGTACTGTACCTGCGTCAGGAAGGCCGGGGAATCGGCCTGGTGAACAAGCTTAAGGCTTATGCCCTCCAACTCGACAAAGGCCTCGACACCGTGGAAGCCAATCTGGAACTGGGTTTTAAGGATGACATGCGTGATTACGGGATCGGGGCCCAGATCCTGGTGGACCTGGGGGTGCGTAAAATGCGCCTTTTAACCAACAATCCCAAAAAAATGGTGGGTCTGGAGGGGTACGGCCTGAGTGTCGTGGAGCAGATTAAAATCGAAGTTCCAGCCAATGAACACAATGAATGCTATCTCGAGTGCAAGAAGTTGAAAATGGGTCACATGCTGGATATGGCCCGTTAACAGGGAGGAAAGGCAATGCCGAATGTAATTGAAGGAAGACTGCTGGGCGAAGGTAAGAAGTTTGCGTTGATTACCAGCCGGTTCAATGATTTCATAACCGATAAGCTGGTGGGGGGTGCCCTGGATGCACTGGTGCGCAGCGGCGTGGACGACGATGATATCGACCTGCTGAAAGTTCCCGGCGCCTTTGAAATTCCCCTGGTGGCCAAAAAAGCGGTGGCCACCGAAAAATACGATGCCGTAATCTGCCTGGGTGCCGTGATCCGCGGTTCCACGTCCCACTACGATTACGTGTGTGCGGAAGCCAGCAAGGGCATTGCCCAGGTGTCGCTGGATTCCGGCACGCCGGTTATCTTCGGCATCATCACCACGGACACCATTGAGCAGGCCATTGAGCGGGCCGGAACCAAGGCCGGCAACAAGGGCTGGAGTGCCGCTGTTTCCGCCGTGGAGATGGCCAACTTGATGGACACCCTGAACCGGGCGTAACGTTCTATGGGGATTCGTCGCCGAGCGCGAGAGCTTGCCATGCAAGCTCTTTTTTATATTGATTCGCGGCAGTGCGAACTGGCGGAAGGACTGGACCTGTTTTGCCAAAGCTGCCTGCCGCCCAAGAAAGCCCGCCCATTCTTTCTCAAGCTGGTCAGCGGCGTCGGTGCCGGACGGCCGGATATCGACGCGTTGATTGAACGTTTTTCCAGTAACTGGAAAGTCAGCCGGATGTCCGGGGTCGATCGTAATATCCTTCGAATTGCGGTGTTTGAGCTGCTCTGTTGCCCCGACATTCCCACCCGGGTCACCCTCAATGAGGCCATCGATATCGGCAAGCGTTTTGGGGCCGAAGAATCCGGAGCCTTTATCAACGGGATCCTGGACAGTATCCACCAGGCTGCAGAGAATGAGGAGCTAAGTCTCGAGATAGACATACCGGAGATCTCCATCGACTGGGATGCCCGGCCGGCAGCCGGTGCCCAAACGCCGAAAAAGCAGGTACCGCTGGCCCGGTTCAAACAGGTAAAAGGTAAAAAAGGGGTCGTGAAACGCAAAGGGCCCCGTTTTTCATCGGACGAACAACCTTAGGCGCAATTTCAAAAGGAGCTGACATTGATTCTCAAGTCCATGGCCCTGGGCCCGATAATGGCAAATTGTTATGTACTCGGCTGTGAAAATACCCGCGAAGCAGCGGTCATCGATCCCGGTGAAGAGGCTGCGCGGATCCTGGACGCATTAAAGGAAGACGGCCTCACCCTCAAGCTCATCTTGAACACCCACGGGCATTTTGATCATGTGGGGGCCAATCGCGAGTTGAAGCAGGCGGTGCCCGAGGCCCAGCTGATGATTCACGGCGATGACGCGCCCATGCTGGCTCAACTGGCCAACTCCGCCCGTATGTTCGGCATGCAGGCTGAAAATTCACCGGACCCGGACCGCCTGCTGCAAGACACAGATGCAATTACCTTTGGGGATGTCAAACTGGACGTCGTACACGTGCCCGGGCATTCACCGGGCGGGGTGGCGTTTGTTTGCGATGCCGGGATTTTCGTGGGCGACACCCTGTTTGCCGGTTCCATCGGCCGCACCGATCTGCCCGGCGGTAATTTCGATACGCTGATCGCCAGCATTCAGAACAAACTCTTTCAATACGATGACGATACCTCGGTTTACCCGGGCCACATGGGTCCCACGACCATCGGGCAGGAGAAACGGTTTAACCCCTTCTGTGCCATCCGCTGAAGTGGGTTAAAAACCTCCCCTCGGGCTCAATCTCGGCGTTGCGCCAAAAAGTTCATTCCGCGAAATATTCCATATATTCCTGTGGTTGAACTTTTTGCCCCGCCTTGACCTTGGGCCCGATTGAAGGATTTAAAACCACTTCAGGGTCGGTTATCAACTTATACCCGGTTATTACACTTGCCGCCTTGCCAGCCGGGTGAAGCTCAAAGAGCGAAGACTGGATCTTGAACCAAAATCCACTTTTTGAGACAGCTTCTGACACATAAAATTAGGCTCAACAAATAATGACCGGCATGGAGGTGATCATGTCGGTCTTCTTTTTTTTGGCGCTAAAAAACCCTCTGATGCCAATCTGCCCTTGGGCGGTCTGGAAGGAATCTTTCAATCTAAACACGCTGTTTAACGGTAAAGGCCTGGCTCCTCCCCCTTGACGGGAGTGCTGTCGGGTTTGTCTGGGGTTACCCGGATTTGCTCAGCCCCCTACAAAAAGGTCACCCTCCCCCAGCCCCTCCCGTCAAGGGAGGGAGTACTTTTGCGGGACAGGTATCCGCAATGGTTTTACAATGCCTGCGCAGATTTCAGATAAGACCTGTGGCTTGTGTTTGACGAAGGGTGAAATTTCAGGGCCCTGCGAACCTAGGCCCCCTCATTGCCGGCCGGGTCATGAATGCGCTCGCACTCAATACCGTGGCGCTTGAGAATGTCGTAGTAAAAATAGATCTGGCGAATATACTTGATGGGCTCGGTTCCCCGACAGTAACCGTAGCGTGCATTCTTGTAGTACTTGCGATAGCGCAGCAGGGGCAGGGTGTGCTCCAGCGATGCCCAGCGGTCCGGATCAAGGTTGAACTGCCGGGCCAGGTCCCGCGCATCCCGCAGGTGACCCTGCCCCACATTGTACGCGGCCAGGGCGATAGACAGGCGGTCGGGTTCCGGCGCGTTGCTGAAGAAATCATAGAGCATTTTCAAGTGCAGCACACCGGCCTGGATGTTCTGGAGCGGATCCAGGATATCGGTTACCCCAAGGCTGCGGGCGGTCTGAATGGTCAGCTGCATCAGACCGTAAGCCCCGGCATGGCTCCGGGCAGCCGGATTGAAATGGGACTCCTGGTACATCTGGGCGGCAATCAGGCGCCAGTCAAAGTTGTTTAGCTCCGCAGCCTCCTCGACAACGGCCTGGTAGCTGGGCAGGCGGGTACGCAGACGCCGGTGATAGGACCGTACGTCCACGTAGTCGAACATTTCCAGGTTGGAAAAATAGCGGTTGTAAATCTCGGCACACTTTCCCTCGGCCTTGATCTGTTTGAAAAACCGGTTGATGTGCCGGCGCAGCTTGACGGCGTTTTTGTGGACCGCCCAGCCGATGGCCTGGATTTCGCTGACAGGTGAGACGACCCGGGCACCCGGGTAGTACCGACGGTTTAACAAGGCAATATGTTCATCGGCCAGGGTAACGGCGATTTCGCCCATGGCGACCTGCCGAATCAGCTCCTCAGTGGGGACATCCACGTGCAGCCGGATATCGACCTCGAGGCCGGCCGCCTGCATCTCTTCGAGCCGTTCCTGGTAGGAGGTGCCCCGGCGCACGTGCACCGTCTGGCCGGCCAGATCGCCGGGGCGACGAATCCGGGGGTGGTGCCGATTGGTGATGATCTGCTGGCGGGTGGTCAGGTAGCCGTCGGAAAAGGCCACCTGACGCAGGCGTTTGGCGGTAATGGTCAGGTCGGCCGCGATCATGTCGGCCTCACCGGTCTGAATGTCCGGGATCATGCCCTCCCAGCGTTCGGCGACCTTCAATTCCAGGCGAACGCCCAGGTGATCGGCAAAGGCCTTAGCGAGATCATATTCAAAACCCATCGGCTGGCCGCGATACAAGTAGTAGGAATTGGCATTGTTGCGGGTCAGCACGGTAATCTTACCGGTGCGCAGGATGCGATCCAACGCCGGTTCAGGGGGGGGTTCCGGGGTAAACAGGTAGATGTACAGACTGCACAGGATAAGAAATCCGGTTGCCACCAGCAGCCGGAACATGACCTTCAGATATCCTTTGGGGCCGGTAATTTGGTTTGGCTGCGGCAACCTGAATGTCCTCCGGTGGTTGTTGGAAAGATTATAATAACATCAATATCATGAATATAAGTCAAGCCGGTTGAAACACAATGGTGCCCGCGGGCCAATTTCCCTTGAACTCATCAGGGGCCTTTGTTAGAAACGACTATAACTTATCTCAATTTTTGAGACAGGTTCTAAATAAAATCCGATACCATCCACACTTGGCGGTGTTATTGCCTCATTCCTGAAATATGCTTATATTTTCCCGTGGCGCCCAACCCCGCTGACTGTTCAACGGCGTTGTGTGCCTGCAAAACGCCACTGTACCGGATGAATTGTAAATCAAATAGGATAGAGAGGTTGCGCGGACCAAATGCCGTTTAACATCAAACGAAGAAAAACCCGGCAGATCAAGGTGGGATCCGTCCCGGTGGGGGGCGGCGCCCCCATTGCCGTGCAGTCGATGACCAATACCTATACCCAGGACGTGGCAGCCACCGTAGCCCAGGTCAACCAACTGGCCGCCGCCGGCTGTGAAATTATCCGGGTGGCTGTGCCGGACGAGGAAGCCGCAGCGGCCATAGCCCAAATCAAGCCGGCCATCGACATTCCCCTGATAGCGGATATCCATTTTGACTATCGGCTGGCTATTGCCGCTGCGCGTTCGGGGGCTGACGGCTTGCGGATCAACCCGGGGAACATCGGCAGCGAAAAGAAAGTCAGGGCAGTGGTCGACTGTGCCCGGGACCTGGGGCTGGCCATCCGCGTCGGCGTGAATTCCGGCTCGCTCGAAAAGGATTTGCTGGAAAAATACGGCGGACAGGCCACTGCCGACGCCATGGTGGCCAGCGCCCTGCGGCACATCGAGCATCTGCGGTCCCTGGATTTTCACGAATTGAAGGTATCGCTGAAAGCTTCGGACGTCTATCGTACCGTGGCCGCCTATCGCCAGCTGGCCGGCCGGACAGATCTGCCGCTGCACGTCGGGGTTACCGAGGCCGGCGGGCTGTACGCCGGCATTGTCAAATCTGCAGTCGGCATCGGCATGCTGCTGGCCGAGGGTATCGGGGATACCCTGCGGGTCTCCCTGACCCGTGATCCGATCGAGGAGATAAAGGTCGGTTATGAAATTCTGCGGTCCCTGGATATCCGCAGCCGGGGCCCGGAGATCATTTCCTGTCCGACCTGCGGGCGCTGCAAGGTCGACCTGTTCAATATCGCCGAGCAGGTGGAGTCCGCCCTGTTTACTTCCCGGGCCGATGCGAAGGTCGCCATCATGGGCTGTGTGGTCAACGGCCCCGGCGAAGCCAGAGAGGCGGATATCGGCATTGCCGGCGGGGACGGCACCGGGGTTCTGTTCCGTCAGGGCAAGGTCGTCCGGAAGTTTGACCAAACCGAGTTGGTGTCGGTGCTGCTTGACGAAGTTGAAAAGCACGAAAAAGATAAGCAGAAAGAGTGATTCATTTGAAGCAGCTTATAGACTGAGAGGAGATTATGGGAAAAAAGCAGGCCAAAACAGCAATCACACCCACCCGGTCCGAAGATTATCCGGAATGGTACCAGCAGGTCGTTAAAGCATCGGATCTGGCCGAACCGTCGCCGGTCCGCGGCTGCATGGTCATCAAACCCTGGGGCTATGCCATCTGGGAAAACATTATGCGCGACATGGATGCGATGTTCAAGGAGACCGGGGTTAGGAATGCCTATTTTCCTCTCTTTATCCCCCTGAATTATCTTGAGAAAGAGGCGGAGCACGTGGAAGGGTTTGCCACGGAGTGCGCTGTCGTGACCCATCACCGCCTGGAAAAGGGCGCCCATGGCGGTCTCGTGCCGGCCGGAGAGCTGGGTGAACCCCTGGTGGTCCGTCCCACCTCGGAAACCATTATCGGTGAATCGTTTTCCAAATGGGTGAGCAGCTACCGGGACCTGCCCATCCTGATCAACCAGTGGGCCAATGTGGTCCGCTGGGAGATGCGCACCCGCATCTTTTTGAGGACCAGCGAATTCCTCTGGCAAGAGGGGCACACGGCCCATGCCACCGCCGCAGAGGCCATCGAGCGTACTGCGCAAATGCTGGATGTGTATGCCCGGTTTGTGGAGGAATTTTTGGCCATCCCGGTCATAAAGGGGCGCAAGACCGCCCGCGAACGGTTTCCGGGTGCGGTCGACACGCAGTGCATCGAAGCGATGATGCAGGACCGTAAGGCCCTGCAGGCCGGGACGTCCCATTTTCTCGGTCAGAATTTTGCCAAGGCCTCGGGGATAAAATTTCAGTCGGCCAAGGAGCAGGAAGAGTTTGCCTGGACGACGTCGTGGGGCACCTCCACCCGGATGATCGGCGGCCTGATCATGACCCATAGCGATGATGACGGCCTGGTGCTGCCGCCACGCATCGCCTCGTCCCATGTGGTCCTCATTCCGATTGTCCGGAAAGAGAAAGACCGCGAGTCCGTGATGGACTATGTCAACCGCCTGGCAGTCGACCTGAAAGGTCAAAATTATCACGGACGCCCCGTGCAGGTCGAGATTGACGACCGCGATATCGGGGGCGGTAAAAGTTGGGACTGGATCAAAAAAGGCATCCCGGTCCGGGCGGAGATCGGCCCGCGCGATATTGCCGAGGATTCTGTATTTGTTGGCCGGCGGGATAAATCCCACCGGGACAAGGCGGGCATCAAACGCGATGAGTTCGTCGCTTCAATCGGGACGGTGCTCGACGACATCCAACAGGCACTGTTTGATCGGGCGCTGGCCTACCAGCAGGCGCATACCCTGGAAATAAACGACAACCGGGCGTTTTATGACTTTTTTACGGCGGCGAACACAGACAAGCCCGAGATCCACGGCGGCTTTGCCCTGGCGCACTGGTGCGGCCGCGATGAGTGCGAAGAACGTATCAAGGAAGACCTGAAAGTGACCATCCGCTGCATTCCGTTTGAAAAAATGGGTTCGGATACAGGCGGCAGCTGCATTTGCTGTGGAGAGCCTTCTGAAGAAAGGGTTGTATTCGCAAAATCATATTAGAACCCATTTCGAAAACATCTTTGGGCCCAAACTCGGCGTTGGGTGCGAATGTCAAATCCTCGAAATACTATCCGTATTCTTCCGGATTGATACTCGCAGCCGCCTTGATTTTGGACCAAAATCCAATTTCAGAAATAGGTTCTGCTTGCGCTATAATTACGCTGAAAGGTTGACGGATCCAAAGGCCCTGTGACGATTAAAGGATGGACAACCGGGAAATAGACTTGCATTCTCATAAGAAAGAGGGAAATGCAAAGGGCAATGGTCAAATAGTTGGTTCTCTTGAGAACAAGTGAACAAAGACTATCGATTATAATTTCCTGCTCAGATTAACCTTTCCTCCCCAGGCGGGAGGGATTGAGGGAGGGGGAAGACCCCCGAAATACCTCCAGTTATGCTGGAGGAGGAACATATGATTCGGATCAGCGACATCATCGATAGAATCTCCGCTTACAATCCCGAGGCGGATCTGGGGGTGGTCAACCAGGCGTACGTCTATTCGGCCCGGGTGCACGACGGGCAGGTGCGCCTGTCCGGCGAACCCTACCTGTCGCACCCGCTCGAAGTTGCCGGCATCCTAGCCGAAATGAAACTTGACACTGTCAGTGTCGTGGCCGGTTTGCTGCATGATGTCATCGAGGATACCCATGCCACCGCCGATGAGGTCAAGGACATCTTCGGCCCGGAAGTCGAACACATCGTATCCGGGGTGACCAAGCTCAGTGTGTTGCCGTTTGAAAATGCCCGGGCCCGTCAGGCGGAGAGCATTCGCAAAATGCTGCTCGCCATGGCCGATGACATCCGGGTGATCCTCATTAAACTGGCCGACCGGTTGCACGATATGCGCACCCTGGAGTTTCACGACCAAAAAACCCAGACGAAAATAGCCCGGGAAACGATGGATATATTTGCCCCGATTGCTTCACGCCTGGGTATCTACTGGATTAAGCACGAACTGGAAGACAATTCATTCAAGTACCTATATCCAGACGATTACAACCGGATCAGTTCTCTGGTCAGCAAGGGGTTGGCCGGGCGGGAGGAATATGTCCAAACCGTTCGCCAGGTCATTGTCCAGAAACTGGCCGAAGCCGACCTGCGGGGCAAAGTGCTGGGGCGGCACAAGAAAGTCTACAGTATCTATAACAAGATGCAGACCCAGAACCTGCCGTTCGATGAAATCTATGACATCATCGCATTTCGAATCATCCTGGATACGGTACCGCAGTGCTACGAGGTGCTGGGCCTGATTCATGCCCTGTGGAAGCCTATCGACATCAAGTTCAAGGATTATATCGCCCGCCCCAAGCCCAACATGTACCAGTCCCTGCACACAACGGTTATCGGACCTAAGGGTGCGCGGGTTGAAATCCAGATCCGCACTTACGAGATGGACAACGTGGCCAAATCCGGCATTGCCGCCCACTGGAGTTATAAGGAGGGCAACCAGGTCGAAGATACGGTGCGCGACACGTTTGCCTGGATACAGAACATCGTGGAGAACCAGGAATACACCCAGGGCCCCGACGAGTTTCTGGAAAATGTGCGTATCGATTTGTTCCCGGACGAAGTTTACGTTTTCACGCCCACCGGTGAGGTAAAGACATTGCCCAAGGGCGCCACGCCGGTCGATTTTGCCTACCTGATCCACACCGAGGTTGGCAATCAGTGTGTCGGTGGCAAGGTGAACGGCCGCCTGGTGCCCCTGCAGTATGCACTGCAGACCGGCGACATCGTAGAAGTGGTCACCCAGAAGAACCATCATCCCAGCAAGGACTGGCTCAGCTTCGTCAAGACGGTAAAGGCCAAATCAAAAATCCGGCAGTGGGTCAAGATTCAGGAAAAAGAACGCAGCCTGAGCCTGGGCCGGGAAATGTGTGAAAAGGCGTTTCGCAAGCACAAATTGAATTTCAATACCCAGGTCAAGTCGGAAGAGATGGCTGCGGCGGTCGATTACTTCGGGTTTAAAACCCTGGATGACCTGATTGCCAGCGTGGGTTACGGGAAGATTACGCCCCTGCAGATTATCCGGCGCATCGGGCCGAAAACGGATGACGCGGAAGGCCGCGAATCCATTTTGAACAAACTAATGGGACGGGTGCGTAAGAAGAAGCCGAAAACCGGTGTGGTGGTAAAAGGGGTGGACGACATTCTGATAAAGTTTGGCAAATGCTGTCAGCCGGTTCCCGGTGACAACATTACCGGCTATATCACCCGCGGATTCGGGGTGACGGTACATCGGGCCAACTGCGTGAATGCGCTCAAGATGAGTCCGGAACGCAGGATCGATGTGGAGTGGAATACGGAAGCATCCGAGGCGTTTCCAGCCGATTTCCAGGTGACCTCTTATGACCGGGTCGGGCTATTGGCGGATATTGTCGGCTGCATCACTAAAAACGAGGCCAATATCCTCAGTGCCAATACCAAAACCGGGAATGACAAGCATGTGGAAAGCAGTTTTTCGGTTGGCGTCAAGAGTACCGAACATCTGCGGCGGATACTGGCGTCGATCAGAAAGATCAAGAATGTTCATGATGTAAAGCGCGTCGGATAAAAGAAGCCATCCGGCATACGAAACGTATTGCGGGTAACCGCTTTAAGCGACTTTAACTACCCGCCCGGATTTGATACAGGTCGTGCAGACCACCATCTTCTTGGGACGGCCTTTGTCCATCGCGCGCACGCTCTGCAGATTGGGATTGAAACGCCGCTTGGTGACATTGTGTGCGTGGCTGACATTGTTGCCCACGACAGGTTTTTTTCCACATATTTCACATACTTTAGACATGGTATCGTCTCCTGCATTTATTTCAAATTTCAAGATGCACCGACGGTAGGTTTCCCGCCGCTTAAAACTGCAAACGCTTCTCATATAATATGGGGTGGATTGTGTAAAGCTTTTTTATTGCAGTGCGCCTGATTTCCGGCCTGAAAATACGGCCGGTTCCACAAAGGTGGGTTTATTTATCCGGTGCGGGTGTTTCCGGCTTTTGCTCCAAAGGATTTTCGCCCGGAAAGTAGTGCCGGGTGCCGTCGTCCGCCCGTTTGATCTCAGCTTCCAAAATGGTCAGGTATTGCAGCGCATCGTGTTGCAGCCCCACATCCGGATAATCGTTGATGACTGCCAGAAACCGACTCAGGGCTGCTTTGTAGTAGCGGCTCTTGAAATAAAAGCGGCCCACGTACAGATCATGACCGGCCAGGGTTTTAATACAGACTGCTATAAGGGGCCGGGCCCTGCGGGCATAGCTGTCCACCGGATAGCGGTCAACCAGCTTTTTAAAGCTTTCCAAGGCCTTGCGAGTATTGGCCTGGTCGCGATCAACGGTATCCACCTGGTCAAAATAGCACCGCCCGATCTGGTACATCACATAGGGGACGGCTTCGTTGCGTGGATGGAGGTTGAGGAACTCCTCGTATGCAAACACGGCATCTTCGTACTCTTCTTTCTTATAATAGGCATCGCCGATCTTGAGTTCCGCCAGGATGGCGTATTTACTGAAGGGGTACCAGTCTTTGAGCCGCTCGAAGGTTTCGATCGCCGTACTGTAGTTCCCGGATTTGTAGTCCTCCATACCGTCCTGGGCCAGTTCATGTGCCGGTCGGGTGTCCTCCCGGCTGAACCAGGCGCAGCCGGAAAATAAGCCCAGCGCCATCAGGCCCGTCACCAGGGCGCAGACGGTAAGTTTGCGAATCTTTAGCATCGGGTGAATCCTATCGGTCCTGCATAAATAAACCGGTGAGGCCCTGCCGTCGGCATCACCGGTTTTTTGAGAGTCCTGCCGCCTTTATGGAGAAAGGCGTGGCTTACAACAATTTGTTTAGGGCTTCTTCCAGTTTGGATTTAGCCACCATGCCGGTGATCTGTTCCACCACCTGGCCATCTTTAAAAAAGATGAGGGTGGGAATGGCCTTGATCCCATATTTTCCAGGCGTCACCGGATTGTCATCCACATTGCACTTGGTAAACTTGACCCTGTCGCCAAATTCGCCGGCAAGATCATTGATGACTGGACTGATCGCCTTACAGGGCCCGCACCAAGGAGCCCAGAAATCTACCAGGGCGGGTTTATCGCTCTGCAAAATTTCAGTATCAAAGGAACTGTCTTCAATTTCAATTACATTTTCGCCCATTGGCCTGGTTTCCTTTTCTATTTTTGAGTGATGGCTATTATATAATCGTGCTGGTTTTCATTGTCAACCGTGTAAAGCCGGCCCATATCCGGTAATTGACACGCATTAACGGTTTTGCTAATTCCTTGATAATAACAGTGGAACCTACCAACCAACAGGAGGCGGCATGGTGGATAAAATCAAGATCGGCGCATTAATCTCTGGGGGCGGGACCAATCTGCAGGCAATCATCGATTCCTGCGAGACGGGCAAGATAGACGGCGAGATGGTTTTCGTGGGGTCAGACAACCCGGATGCCAAAGGACTGCAGCGGGGTGTAAAGCACGGCATCCCCACTTTTGTGGTGGATTATGGCCACATCATCCGGCAATACCGCGAAAATCCCGATTCGGTTTCCTTGCCGGCTGATTTTGATCTTGAATATCTCGTTGAGAAACAAGGATTTTTCTCACCCGAAACGAATCCGGAGAAGGTCAATGCCTTCTTGCACACGCGGGCCGTGGCAGAGGCGGCCTTACTGGAGGCCATGCGGCCGTATCCTTTTGACCTGCTGGTTTTGGCCGGCTTCATGCGCAACCTGACCCCCTATCTGATCGACAGGATCAATACCGTCCCCGGCAAACCGATTGTCATGAATATCCATCCGGCGTTGCTGCCCTCATTTCCGGGCGTGGACGGATACGGAGATACCTACCGCTACGGCTGCAAGATCGGTGGTTGCACCGTCCATTTCATCGATTACGGTGAGGATTCCGGTCCGATCATCGGACAGCGGGCATTTGAAATCCAGCCCGGGGATTCGTTGGATACCATTAAAGCCAACGGCCTGAAACAGGAGTGGATCCTTTATCCGGAATGCATTCAGCTGTTTGCCGAAGGGCGGCTTTCAACCGAGCAGCAGAACTTTACAACCGACAGCGGCCAGGAGGTCAAGCGGACCCTGACTATTATTGCACCACCTGCCTAGTGTCGCGCCCCACAATTAAGGCAAATATATATGGACTGCTTGATATCGATTTTATGGGTTACCTAAATCCGAAATACGAAGCACGAAATTCGAAATAAATTCAAAATTCAAATGACCAAAATATAGGCTTGCCTATTGTGATTACAGGTTTTGTTTGTTTCTTTGGGTCATTTTGATTTGCCCTTTTGTTTCGGGTTTCGATATTCGGATTTCGGTTTTTTCTTCACTTCTAGCCTTTCGGTCCCATTTTGAGCCTGTAAAGCATCCTGGCCCGGAGGGCCAGGCTTTGGGACGCCCCTAAAAGGGGCTTTACTATCAAAATACAAAGGCAAAACCGTGCATCGCGCAGAGACGCAAAGGCGCAGAGAAGATCAAAACCAGGATATAGTCGCACTATCGTGCGAAGAACCACTTCAAGGCC
>CAJINA010000096.1 GCA_905176665.1 Olavius algarvensis Delta 4 endosymbiont
CGAATTATTTGCATGTGGTTTCTCTATAAGGGAAAACCACGAATAGTAGATTGGTTGGGTTCGATTGAAATACCGTCAGATTTGATTTGACATGGCACATAGTAGAGTGCGCAGCCCAGATGCTCTGAATATATCGTCAGAATATCCAAATATGCCAGTTCCGTTTAAACCATTAAAAACATGCAGTTTAAACAAGACTATTGGATGCGGGTATGAACGCTTACGAGGCCTCTCGATGGAATAAATACTACCTTTGTTCCCCACCACCGTTTTTAGAAGGTTGGACCGATGGAACATCGATCAACCCCATGGATTTAGCTGAAAAAGTTAAGATCTTCCCAAACAGTTTGAGATAGACGATAAGCGCCATCCCTGGCCCTAAAAGAAGACCAGGGTATGGCGCGCGGTCGTCCTCTC
>CAJINA010000097.1 GCA_905176665.1 Olavius algarvensis Delta 4 endosymbiont
CCCAAAAGAAGACCAGGGTATGGCGCGCGGTCGTCCTCTCGGGTATAAATGTTTTGCCGAACAATAATACCCAAAGGAGGACACAATGACCGCAACTAAGAA
>CAJINA010000098.1 GCA_905176665.1 Olavius algarvensis Delta 4 endosymbiont
AAAACCGAAAGGGCCTTGAAGTGGTTCTTCGCACGATAGTGCGACTATATCCTGGTTTTGATCTCCCGACTGCGCTGGACTTTTCATTGATTTTAAGTTTAATGAGGACGTCTCTGCGCCTTTGCGTCTCTGCGCGATGCACGGTTTTGCCTTTGTGTTTTGATAGTAAAGCCCCTTTTAGGGGCGTCCCAAAGCCTGGCCCTCCGGGC
>CAJINA010000099.1 GCA_905176665.1 Olavius algarvensis Delta 4 endosymbiont
CCGAAGGGGAAACCTCGGCTTAAAGAATAACAAGTGCTGAAACTAACAAGTCGCTGGAGAACGACGCGGAAAAACCTCGCGTCTCAGCTCAAACGTTAGGGGTTCTTATATTTAATCTATAGAATACTACTCGGCAGGATAAATCTGATGCCCATTAAGACAAAATTCCTTGAAGATGGTGGGGTGCTTCATAAGGGATTAGGCGTGATTACAGACGATGATATAGAACAATTATATAAAGATATTTATCCAAATGAAGAACAGATAAAGAAAATTGCATATAGAATTTTTGATGTTTCCAATGCAGACAAAATTGAGATGTCCAGCGAACAGGTAATCAGGAAGGCTGAAATGGCAGCCAAGGCTTTTAATATTAATCCAAATATGCGCGTGGCCGTACTTGGAAATCCTGAGTTAATATTTGGGCTTGGCAGAATGTGGGAAACCTATGCATGCGAACTCTCGGGGTATGAAGACAATTGCAATGTTTTCCGTGAAATGGATGAGCTTATGAAATGGATCAAAGATTAAAAAGGAAGACCCTAACAATTCGCTGGTGTGGGACCTGGATAAGCCGGGTCCCTTTTCAAAGCCATGGCCGATATAATTCCGGACTTTTTTCCCTGCTTCGGGTTCGCGTTTCCAGGCCCCACAGCTCAAACGTTAAGCTTACAAAATTATAGCATGCCAAGACTCTACTCAATTGTCGCACTATTACTTATTCTTATTTCGGTTCCATTGGGGATAGTTTTAATTAATATTTTTAACCCATCGGTTTTATACCTGAAAGTACTATTTATACTGGGACCACTGTTGTTTACTGTTGGATATATTTTATATTTTATAAACAGAAAAATTGCAGATCGGTATTTGTCAATTTCCGAGGTGACTGGCGGGAAAGTTTTAAAAACAAAGATTCTTTCCAAGCCAAGCCTCGTTTTTTCAATAGCAGACAATCAGTGCGACCTTACTTACCAACTTGGAAGTAAGTACACTCCGAGCCTTACAATTCTTCAAGCAAAAGTGAATCAAAGAACATTTTTGAGATTGTTTCGAAATGATCTTATTCTTAAAGGCCTAAAAAAGTTAAACCTTGATTGGCCAGATGTTGAAATCGGTGACAAGGAGTTCGATGAATATTTTATTGTAGAATCGAGAAATACAGAATTCGCGAGAAATCTTTTTTCAGGAGAAACCCTGAACAATTTAAAAAAAATTATGAAAAATATATATGAAATTAGATTAGAAGATGGTGTGCTAAAATTCTCACTAAATGAAATCTACCCATCAATTGACAAGTATAAACATTTAATTGAGTCTTTCGAAGCTAGTTTGTACAATTTAACAATATATACTGAAGGTTAGCTTAACAAATCGCTGGAGAACGACGCGAAGAACCTCGCGTCTCAGCTCGGACGTTATAAGCATGAATATTAAAGCCAATTTAATAAGAGTGCCGATAATTGCAGCCATTATTCTGGCCTTTGGAACTGATGGAA
>CAJINA010000100.1 GCA_905176665.1 Olavius algarvensis Delta 4 endosymbiont
ACCAAAAGCTACCCCTTCTGGCCGGACACTCTTGGTTTTGAGTGGGGCATCTTTTGGCCCGGGGCTGCGTTCTCGCCTGTTTGTGATCCTCAACGTAGCAATACTACGCCTGCGGTCCCAAACAGGGCTGCGGCCTTGCCCCGAACCAAAAGCTACCCCTTCTGGCCGGACACTCTTGGTTTTGAGTGGGGCATCTTTTGGCCCGGGGCTGCGTTCTCGCCTGTTTGTGATCCTCAACGTAGC
>CAJINA010000101.1 GCA_905176665.1 Olavius algarvensis Delta 4 endosymbiont
CCCGCAGGGTCGCGTCTTATGGGCGTTTTCTTTTGGTTACTTTTCTTGTACGCACAAGAAAAGTGACAAGGTGATACAGAATAATAACAAACTGTTACAAGGATCTCACCGTAAACGTAGAAAAATCACTTCTCCCCGGATCGATGAAACCTACCCGGATCCTACATCAAAGGTGGCGGGTTTAGGCCGGATCTAATTGTAGGGCGGACCAAAATCCATTTCTGAGATGGCTTCTAAGTACCATATATGGGAGTTAAGGATATTCCCACATACCACATATGGTAGTATTTTGATTTGCCTTAGGTCTGAGGGTCGACCCGGACGGCAATCACCTCGGCGGTGACACAGACCTTCCCTTCCGCTTTCACGATGCATTCCGCCCGGGCTTTGCGGCCGTTTAGGGCGGTTACCCGGGCGATCAATTCCAATTCCGCCTCCAACGGGGTCGGTTGCTTGAATGTCACATTCAGGTTGGCGGTCACATAGATAATCACGGGATCCGTGCCGGGCGCCCTGTTTTCGGCTTGATAGGCAGCAGCCACCACCGTGCCCACACTGTGACAATCCACCAGGCTGGCCAGGAGCCCGCCATACGTCGTACCGGGATAAGCGGCATGATGGGGAGCCGGCCGAAAGCGGGTCACGCCCTTTTCCCCATCCCAGTATGTTTTCACATGCAGTCCGTGCGGGTTATTCCAGCCACAGCCATAGCACACAGCCAGCTCGGCCGGGGTGTATTCCTGGATGGCTTTCGATCCGTTTTGCAGTGTCCCCTCCTGGTAATGATGGATCAAACACGTGCTCGTGATACTATCCGGCAGCGCGGCGACATTTCCGGTTAACCGTCGGTCTTTTTCTCCGCGGTGCGTTTTTCTATACGGTAGTGCAGTTCCACCTTTTGTTTGGCACCGGGAAGCAGTTTCAAGGACGCCTGGCTCATAACCAGGTTGACCTTCTGGCTTCCCGAGCCGGCAATGCCGTCCAATGATACTTTCTCGGTGTAAAGGGTCACGAGTTCTTTTAAATTCCGCTGTCCGCCGGACACTTTTGCGGTATCCGGTATGACCGTCACCTGGGTCAGCACCAGATCATCGGCCAGGTGGCCGGCCCAATCGACCTGAATAGGCAATTCTTTCTGCCCGATTGCATCCAGGGAGACCTCGATGGCACGCGGATCCGCCTCCTTGAGAAAAACACCGGGCGGCAAAGAGACGTTTTCCCGGGTAATCGTGTATGTATTGCGGCCGGCAACGGCATTTTCAAGATTGAGTTTGACATGCACCTGGTCCGGCCGGGTTGCCCGTATCAGGGAACCACTGCCGCTAAGTTTCAGGTTGACCATGTTGACCGACGTCTCCAGAATCTCCATCCGGGGTGCCCGTTTGGTAAACTCAACCGGTATCTCCATGGTCATGATGCTTTCAAAACCCCGTGAAAAGCTGAACCACACCACGGTTACAAACAATACCGATACCAGGGCCGCTACCATGGTGTGCATGCGGGCCTCAGATTGTTCGGTGCCGGCCTTGGGCAGGACGCCCAGGTGCCGCTCAAGCAGTCCGCTCAGGACAAAACAATCCCTGATGTCGGTCATCTTGCCATCCTGGGCCACACTAATATCACCGCGCTCTTCCGAAACAACGATCACCAGGGCATCGGACACTTCCGCCAGGCCCAGGGCCGCCCGATGCCGGGTGCCGTAATGGGACGGCAGATCCTCCTGTCGGGAGAGGGGCAGGATGGTCCCCATTTTGTACACCCGTCCCTGGCGGATAATCACCGCGCCATCATGAACCGAGCTTTCAGTCTTGAAGATACTGGTGATAATTTCCTTGGACACATCGCCATTCAGTACGACACCGCCCCGCACGACGTCATCCAGGTCTTCCTTGCCTGGAAATACGATCAGTGCGCCGGTCTTGTGACGGGCCAGGCGAAAGACACTTTCGATGGTCACTTCGAGGGGGGTTTCCACTGCTTTATCGGGCACACTCCAGAAAATGGCCCGCAGGTTTTTGGCCTGCAGGACATTGCGAATCTCATTGCGAAAAATGATGATGATGATC
The DNA here is from genome assembly GCA_905176665.1 of Olavius algarvensis Delta 4 endosymbiont. Classification (GTDB taxonomy): domain Bacteria; phylum Desulfobacterota; class Desulfobacteria; order Desulfobacterales; family CAJINA01; genus CAJINA01. The sequence goes on from CAJINA010000101.1 coordinate 2,067, forward strand.
AGCGCAGCAACTGCGATAATATCCTGCATAATCCAACTGGTCACGATTAATCCGAGATACTGGGCAATCTCTTGAACACACCAGATAACCGCCAGACCGGCAATGACCCTGGAAACGTAGGTCCCCCGGAACAGGATGTAGAGCCGGAACAGGATATAGCTCAGCAGGGCGATGTCGAGCACGTCCTGCCAGCGCAATCCGGTCAAAAAGGAGTAACTATCCATAGCGTCAATCCGTGATACTGAATCGCAAGACCTTTAAAATATTGCCATCTTTATCGGTTATCTCAACGCGCCAGGGTCCCCGGTCGGCCTCGCGCAGCTGAATGCTGGTATAGGTCGCCCAGCGGGGCGGCTTGAGGTATAGCCTTTTGCGGGTCGTCAGCCGATCCTTGAAATACCAGCGATGGTAAATATACGTTTTTTCCGGAACCGGATCAAAATTGGAATAACAACTTACTTTACCGATATTTATCGAAAAAACTACCGCCGGTGTCTTAGGGGCGTAGGACTCGATGCCCTCGCACATCACGGCTTCGGTAAGGGTCAGGGCACCGGGCTTATTGGGGGAAGCCGCCGGCTTGTCGGCCGCCGGGGCAGCAGCGGGCCAAAGGAGGGCCGTCACTATAAAGAGGATCGCTGTCGTTTTTCTACGCATAAACACTAACTTACCTGATAAATTTGATTTTTCCAAGCAAAAAGGGTTGAGTTTTCGCCAATCGGACCGATATTATATGTAAAGGCTTCGCGAGTGAGCGTGCATCTTTTTTATCGAGCGATCTCCAAATATAATATACTGAAAATTAAAAGATGAGATCGGCTTCGAGATCAAACAACGCCACCCCGGGAAGCCCTTTTTTTGGGCCCTTCCGGACCCACGGCCGACCTACCGTCACCTCCCGGGCAGAATTCATTGTAAACCCGCCGGCCTCCGCTACCAAAACTTGACTTTTCCCGTTTCAATACATATACTTACACAAAAATAACCATATGGTATGAACCGGTTGTAACAACGCTCCAACGCCGCCTGGCTCCCGGTCTCCCACCTGGTTGTTTAGATTTTCCTTTGCCATATACCGACGGAAGGACAAAAAATGAAACAGAAGTATACCATTGGCAGAAGCGAGGACAACAGCAGTATCACCATCACGGAATACAGTGAAGTCGACAAGGACATCTATGCCCAGTTGTGTGCAGAAACCTTTGCAATTGCAGATCTGCCGGACGCCCTGCAGGACAATCCCGCAGCCCTCATTGAGACCTTTCGCACCCGGAATTTGTTTCCGCCACGCGATTATGCCCTGCGGATTGCGCAGTCCCTGGCTCAGCTTCTCGCTGATGAATCCCAGGGAATTGTTGAAGTAAAAATCGACGACAAGGCCGAAATTGCCGAAAGGCGGTTAGCCGCCGAAAAACTGGCCGAAGAAGCCATGGAAGATGTCCTCGAGGATGACGAACTGGATACCATTCTCGAAACCGATACAGCCACCACCACCCTTTCCAAAGCCAAAGCCAAAAAGAAATAAAGAACCCTGAACCTGAGGGTCAGCCTCTGGGTTGCCCCTGAGAGATGCGTGCTACCAAAGCACGCTGTTCAGGCGCGGCCGGATTCAGGGCATCAGGCCGAAGACTGAAGGCTGAAGAAAAACCCTAAAACCAATCTGACCGAAGTGATTAACTGGAAACAAAATCTGCTACAGAACAGGTAAGTCTTCATTTATATGGCTCTTTTAGCGCTGTCACCTTCAGTCTTCAGCCTTCAGACTAAACACCTGGTATCCGCTCCCCCGGCATAGCTAGTTAACTCTGACCCGGCCCTGAGGACCGGGTTTTTCAAGTACAGGACAACGTCTGCCCGCTCATCCCCCTGCCCACAGCAGGGGGATTTTTTTGTTTACTGGGCAATCTGCCCAACCCACCCGCTGCCCGCATCCAATTTGCCCCGTTAATCCAGGTGAATACAACCTAATAATGACGTAAACGTTAAGTTTATTGACAATCCTTCGGCCTTCGGCTATAAACCCGCGTCGAGATAACAGTTTGATATAATGGGTTATATTCACCCAATAAATGCGATTCAGACTCGCGTAAAGGATCACAGAGGTAACCGATAGTATTGATAAAAAAGATTAGGGGGAGCAAGAGATGGCAGAAAAAATAGGATTCGTATGTGACAGTACTGCTGATTTCCCAGCCGGACTGGCCAAAAAGCTTCGTATTCACACCTTGCCGGTGCATATCCTGGTCGGTGAACAGGACCACCTGCACGGTGTTTCGATCAGCAACACCGATGTAATCAAAAAAATGCAGAAAAACAAAGCGGTATCCACCAAGCCGTTTTATCCGTTCGAATGTGCCGATTATTATGAGCGGCTTTTGGGGAAATACGACAAGATCGTATCCTTCCACCTTTCGACCGAGTTATCCGGCTGCTATAAGAGTGCCGTCAACGCCCACAATCTATTATTCAGTGATGATGCGGAGCGTATCAAAATCCTCGATCTGGGCAGCGTTTCGGTCAGCCTGGGACTGGTGGTGAAAAAGGCCGTTGAGTTACTCCGGCAGGATGGCAACCTGGCGACCATCGAACAGCGTCTGGCGCCCTATAAGAAAAATACGTTCATGGGGTTTACGGTGGACAACCTGAAATGGCTCAAAAAAGGGGGCCGGGTCAGCGCTTTTTCCGCGTTTGTCGGCGGGATGCTGGATATCAAACCCATCATCAATCTCGACAACTCCAAACTGGTCCCCATTGAAAAACACCGGGGCAAAAAACCGGCCCTGAAACGACTGGTGACCATGGCCGAAGAAAAATACCGGCAGCTCAAAGGCAACTGCAGCATCTGGCTGGCCTACGCGGGCAACCTGGATGAGGCCCTGCGAACCAGAGAAAAATTGGCTGAGCGCCTGGGCCGCAAAGCCGAAGAGATGCAGTTGGCCGAAGTCGGAGCAACCATCTCGGTCCATGCCGGGCCGGGGAGTGTGTGTATCGCGATGTCCCCCAACTAGTGTCCGTCCACAGGTGGCATCTTTTGGCCCGGAGCCGCGTTTTCGCTCTTGTGAGGTAATGGCGGAGCCAGTCACGCCCTTTCGACGTAGCGTCTGCTACGCCTCCGGTCTCAAAAGCGCTCAGGCCTTGCTCCGAACCAAAATCTACCACCTGTGAACGGACACTTGTGAAATTTGGCGGCATCTTTTGGCCCGGAGCCGCGTTTTCGCTCTTGTGAGGTAATGGCGAAGCCAGTCACGCTCTTTCGACGTAGCATCTGCTACGCCTCCGGTCTCAAAAGCGCTCAGGCCTTGCTCCGAACCAAAATCTACCACCTGTGAACGGACACGGACTAAGAGTGCTTGCCCCTGCTCCCAGGCGGCGCGTTACCCACCGCGGCCGGGAGCCGTTTCCCGCATCCAGGCTTTCCTTACCGCCCCCGCCTCTTTTTTTAATCTTGCCAACAACACCCTATTTGATAAGCTGTAAAATGTATTTTTTAGCGGGCTCGCGGCCCGTACCAAGACACGCGCGTGCATCTTCGCGCAACCATCCTTTCATATGCCGCAAGGAGGACACATGGGAAAAACCAGTCATCAGGCCATAGATGAATTAACCGGGTTCGCCACGGACGCCCTGGTAACCCTGGGCAAAGAATCCCTGAACTACTATGGCAAGGGGCGGGACGCCGTAAAATTCGATGAAAACCTGGTTACTGAAGCGGAGCTGCACCTGGTGAACGCTTTCGAGAAACTGTTGAAGAGCCGCTTTCCCGACCATGGATTGTTTGAAAAGAGCGCCCTGGCCGATGACTATTCGCACGACGGCAAACGCTACCTGTGGATCTTCGATCCTATCGACGGCGTAGACAATTTCCAGTCGGGCATCCCTGTCTGGGGGATATCGGTCGCCCTGCTGGAAAACTTCTGGCCGGTATTCGGCGCCTTTCACATGCCGGCCACCGGAGATCTTTTTCATGCCCGGGCCGACGGCAAGGCCTACCGCGGCAATGACCCGATCTCCATTCCGTCTCGGAACTCGGTGGATGATGAAAGCATCCTGCTGACCTATTCCCGCTTTCACCAGAACTATGATTCGAAATTCCCCGGCAAGATCCGCGACCTGGGCTGTACGTCCGCCCATATCTGTTATGTGGCCACCGGCCGCGCCGACGCGGCCCTGATTGCCAATGAGTCTTACCAGGACCTGGCGGCCGCCCGCATCATCATCGAGGCGGCCGGGGGTAAAATCTGCATGCTGGATGGCTGCACCTTCTTTCTAAATGAATATCTCGATGGACGCCGCATCGATGATCATTTGCTGGTGGTGGCGCCTGACAACTTTGATAGCGTGCGGCAGTGCCTCACACTCCAGCAAGAATAGTAAAGAATCCTGGCTCGGAGGGCCTGGGTTTGGATTACCCCTGGAAGAAGTCCCTCTGCTTTAGCTTGGCCGGATTCAGGACATCAGGCCGAAGACTGAAGGCTGAAGGAAAATCTCAGAATCTAGTTTTTAGCAATTAGCGATCCGTCTTTGCATTTCAGCTAAAAGCTAATGGCTAATAGCTAATAGCACTCCACCCATGATTTCCAATCGTGGAGAGGCACTACCTTCAGTCTTCAGCCTTCAGACTAAACACCTGGCATCCGTTACCCCGACATAGCCAATTATCTTTGACCAAGCCCTGAGGACCAGGTTTGTAAAGACTGAATCAACCACGTGGACCTGCAGCTTTCACCTTTCACTGTAAGGGGGCGTTGCACCAATGGACAAACAAAAGAAGACCGTCTGGGGCTGGGCCCTGTATGACTGGGGGAATTCGGCGTTTGCAACCACCGTCATGGCCGGATTTTTCCCGGTATTCTTCAAGCAGTTCTGGAGTGTGGGCACAGACGTCAATGAAAGCACCGCCATGCTGGGCTTCGCCAACTCGGCCGCCAGTCTCCTGGTTGCCTTGATGGCCCCGGTGCTGGGCGCCATTGCCGACCGGGGATCAGCCAAGAAGAAATTTTTGACCTTTTTCGCCTACCTGGGCGTCCTCATGACCGGCGGGCTTTTCTTCGTCGGCCAGGGCCAGTGGCAATGGGCCGTCTTTCTATACGTCATGGGCGTTATCGGCTTTTCCGGCGGCAATATCTTCTATGACTCGCTGCTGCCCAGGGTGGCCGGCGAGAAGAAACTGGACTCCGTATCCAGCTTCGGGTTCGCTCTGGGATACCTGGGCGGCGGTCTCCTGTTCCTGGTCAACGTGCTGATGACCCTGATGCCGTCCAAATTCGGCCTGCCCGATGCCGCGGCAGCGGTCCGGTTCTCGTTTCTATCGGTTGCCCTGTGGTGGGGCCTGTTCACGCTCTTTACCCTGTTCTGGGTGCCGGAGCCAGTGGGGACAGGCAAAGAAAAGGGCCCGAACGTAATTGCCGAGGGCCTGCGGCGGTTCATCCGGACCCTGGGGCAGCTGCGCCAGATGAAAACCGTGCTGCTTTTCCTGATTGCCTACTGGTTCTACATCGACGGGGTCGACACCATTATCCGCATGGCAGTGGATTATGGGATGAGTCTGGGGTTTGCCTCCAACGACCTGATTGTTGCCCTCCTGATCGTTCAGTTCGTTGGTTTTCCGTTCGCTTTGCTTTTTGGGTGGCTGGGACAAACCTGGGGCGTAAAAAAGTCCATTTACCTCACCCTTGTCATCTATATCGGGGTGACCCTGTATGCCACCTTTCTCTCCCGCAAGATCGAATTCTACCTGCTGGCGGTGGCTATTGCCACGGTCCAAGGAGGCGTGCAGGCCCTCAGCCGCAGCTGGTATGCCCGCATGATCCCGGAAAAACGGGCGGCCGAATTCTACGGTTTTTACAACATGCTCGGAAAATTTGCCGCTATTATCGGCCCGGCCCTGATGGGGATCGTGGGCCTGACCGCCCGCAGGATCCTGATGCCCGCTTCGCCGACCGAAGTGCAGATGCAGGCAGTGGGCCAACTGGCTACCCGCTGGAGCATGGCCTCGGTGGTGGTGCTGTTCGTTATCGGGATGATACTGCTTTACTTCGTCGATGAAGAAAAAGGTAAAAAGGAAGCGGCCGAATTACCGGTTTAAAGACGTAGCCACCCAGTGATATCGTCTGACCAAACTTAACATAAATCTATATAATTTGAATCCAGGAGGTAACGCATGCGAATCGAGCTCAGTAAAACCATGGTGGACTTCACGCCCGAAACCGATAATGAAAAGACCATGCTGGAAGCGCTCTGGCGGTTGATGGTCGACTGTGTGCGCTTCAACCAGAAGCTGGTTCCAGTTGGTGAGTATGTCCCGGCCAAGAATGAAAAAGCCAGTTTCGCCCTGGAAGGTGAAAAGGGCGACGACGAATACCCGGTGGTATACGTAGATAAAGATTGCACGTGCTACTGTCAGACCTGCAACAAGTACATCAACCTCAAGGCCGGCGACCGGATCCCGCCGTGCTGTGGCAAGTTGATGGAACTGCTCGATGATTAAACGGTAGTTTCGAACCTTTACAGTGGATGGCAGGCCGGTCCGACACGAGGGCCGGTCGCTGGCGCGGCGGCTACACGCTGAAACCTGGCCGTGGTGGTAATTCTCTTCGTTCTCGGTTCCGCGCTTGGGGATTACTTCTTAAGCCAAACAATGAATTTCCGCTCCATATCCACGTAGTGCTTGAAATGCCTGAGAAAATTCATCCCCAACAAACCATCCGCACCAGAGGTGGAGCCAACCTGTTGTACAACGAAAACTTTTACATCAGGTTGTCTCTTTGGGCCAACCTGCAAATACCCAACCTTAATACCTTGTCCCTTGATTTCACCTCCGCCGGCTACGCGCCCTTTTATCGGTTTAAATTCAACGATATTTTTCTGAGTGGCCGCCGTTTCGAAATACACCGTGTGGGCCGCACCGGTATCCAGCAATAGCCGGGCTTTAATCCGGCGCCCCTGGTAACCAAACGTGACCGGAACGATCACGGCGTTTCCCATCACGATGACCCGCGTCTCCTTCTCATCGGGGACGACATCCCGCTCTAAGCGGCTGCTATCAGAAGGTTGTTTGGAGGTCGCTGGTTGTGGTGAGGCAATTTCATTCCATGAACTGGCTGCCTGGGTGCCTTTAGGCGGCGGGTCGTTTGAGAAATGCCGCACGCCGTTGGCGTCTGTCCAGCTGTACATTTCTGCAAAACCGGGGCATGCTGTTCCTGATAACACAATCGTTGCGACGATGCTGACAGCAGCAGTCACCTTTTTAATGTAGTGCATGTCTCCTCGCTTTGATGGGTCGACATCTCTATACGTTGATCGTTTAAGCCGGCACCGGAAGTAATTCGTTTATTCCAAGTCTACTGTATTGAATGAATGCAACTGGTTGGTGGCGTAATATTTTACCGGGCGGCCTTGATCATCCACCACGGTTATGTTTACAAGATCACCGGCATCGATATCGGGCGGGTCCGACAGCCTGGCTTCCGCAATCCGCCAGGCAAAACGCCAGGTTGCCACATCTGATGGCCAGGATTCCTCTTCCAAGGGCGGGACGGTAATGATGACGATTTCAGCATCGACCTTTTGTTGGAACTGAACCCGATAGCCGGTTCTTTTTTGGGCCCGGTTGGCATCGACCAATTTGTAAATGTCCTTGAAATCCATTTATTCCTCCGAATAAGTGCGGGGGATGTAAGCACCGGAATGATGCACGCGCATCTGGGGCACGGCCATTTTAATGCCCTCCTGGTCAAAGCGCAGCTTGGCCTTTTCAAGCATTTCGCGGTTAAGCAGAAATCGTTTCAAGTTGTCCGTCCAGCACCGGCCCTGTAATTCGACACAGCCTTTGTCAAGACTCATCACATGTACGACCGGCCGGGGGGTGGTATGCACCCGGCGATCTTCCATCATAATGTTTTCTAAAACCTCTTTGGCTTTCATAAGGTCCTGATCGAAATGGATATTGACTTTCAAATCAAGCCGCCGTGTAGGGGTGACCAGGTAATTGATGACAGTATCGCCGAGGATTTTTCGGTTGGGGACGTATATCGTGGCGCCGTCGAAGGTCTTCAGCCGGGTGTTCAACACGGTGGTGGCCTCCACTTTCCCCAACAGGTCCCCGGTTTTGATCGTGTTGCCGACCTTGAAAGGCAGGGCTGGAAAGAGCGGGCGAAACGCGACGATCAGACCGACCACGGCAAAGGCAATTATCGACAGGAGCCGGAAGACCGGCCTGGCCTCTAGTCCCAACACAATGGCCGCGATGCTGACCACCACCGCGAACAACAATACACAGACGCTGTTTCGCACGGTCACACCCTTATTGGGGGAGATGGCCATCTTGCTGAAAACCTGTTTCAAGGCCCGGTTGGTCCACTTTATAGCAATAATCCCTGCGATGACGATCACCAGGGCAACAATCATCGTATGACCATAGGACATCATGGTCGTCTCCAGTTGTTCTATGCTGGCCAACAAGTCATCCATGTCCATGCTCCTTTGAATCCAAAAGACGCGATCAGAACGTCATTGCAAGGGCCTGCTCCCCATGAAGGTACTTTATGGGAAGCTTACTCGTCGGGACCAAAACACGATATAAATTATGGCGAATAGGAGCAGCCGGGGTTTCATCACACACCTCTTAAAAATTATACCGGGAAGAGAGCAGGTATCGATTGCTGGTCCCAGCGGCTCCGTTTTTATTTTCGCGGCGTCCCCAAAGGTATTCGAAGCCGAGCGTAACGGTTTTAAAAGGATTCCAGACAAGATTGGCGGCGGCGTAATTGGTGCTGTCCAGAGTATTCCCCGGGACGAATTCAGGATTATCGGCATCGACATAGCCATAGACCAGATTTGAGCGCCACTTCTCAGACCAAAAATGCTGGATACCGCCATAGGATGCGAAGATGCCAATGGGTTCTAATTCTAAAGTGGCAGGATTAAATGCCCCTTCTTGGGGGCCACCTTTTAGCTGCATACCAAATCCGTCACCATAGTGGATGTTGATTTTGAAATTGTCTTTTGCTCCCAGAAAAGGCAATCCCAGTTTAGTCGACCCGCCTATGGACCACCCCAGGGCCGAATCCTCCACCCCGGTGGTCTGCGTGGCATTCAAATCGGCATTCAAGTCGCGGACATTGGCGGCCAATCTGAGGTGTTTAAAGTATTGACCGCCAAGGTTCCATGTACCTGCGAGGACTAAATCAGGCCAACGTGTGAGTTTGCTGGCATTCAGATAGCTGACGTTTTCGGGTGTTTCGACAGCCACCTCCGTGAGCACACTGTCAGAGGCCGCCTTGGTAAAACGCAGCAACGGTTGGCGCAGTTGCCAGAGACCGGCCGGCCCGGCAAAATCAAGTGTTTCCGGAACGGCCTTAAGATCCAGCATGGTTAAATATGCCTGGCCACCGATTATCCCGTATCCTTGATCATTGTTTACGAACTCGCCATAAGCTATCCGCAAACGCGGTTCCGGGCGGTCAAGTTGGCCATTGAAATCCATGGAAATCATCGTGTTGACTTGACCATCCTTCACCTCTGTCGCGCTGGATAGCGCAAACTGCGTGGGATTGACGCTGAACTTGGTCTGAGAGGGGCCGCCATTTACGGGAATGGTCGCGGTGTCAAAGCGGTTGTTGTTTATACCGACCGTGTCGTGCATCATTTGAAACTGCACCAGACCGTGCAGGCCGATGTCGGTTTTCGTACCGGGGATGTTTACTACCATCGCAGGGTCAAAGTAAGTGACGTTTACCCCGGTAGGGCTGTCCCGGTCATGCTTATCCGCATCAGACAAACCGGCCCTTTGGGAAGAATGCGCATTGGTCGCCTGCGCCAAAGATTTTTCCGGCGCTTTTTCTGCGGCAGCCGGCGCCACGGCCTCTTCCGCTTGCTCGGCCTGTAGTTTCAACTCTTTTTGAATCGCTTCCATCAGCTGCCGCTGTTCATCGAGTTGCTTTTGCTGGGCCTCGATCTGTTTTTGTTGAGCCTCGATAAGCCGTTGCAGCTCATCAATCTTACCGGTATCCTGGCCCAAGGCAGGTGATGCTAATAAAGACAGACCGATGATTGCACCGGCTAACAATATACAGAGACGCAAAGATAAAGCTTTCACAGGGCATCCTCATAACCGTAAGAAACACATACCAGTGGCCCAGACTTCAAGACCTGCCGTTCAAAACAGGCCTCGAAGTAGTCCGGTAGACAGTCATCTTTTCATTCTCCCGACACTCATTCGGGGCGCCATCGGCAACTGCTATCTATGCAATACATGGCGCTTACAAAAGTCTAAAGATTTAGGCTGGCCGCTGGCAAGCTGGCGCAATGCACATGCCGGCCGCCGGCTTTGAGCAGCATGGGCCCTGCCAGGCGGACGTGGCACAGATATTGGGTCTCCGCCTTCAGTTGCTGCTACAAGCCGGGCCAGTCATCTCACCGCGTCACTATTCTGCCAATGACCCCTGCGCGTCGGCTTTGGTATTGTACCCGCCGGCCATGGGGATGAACATGCCGGTGGCGAACATGTTGCGCCCGTCGAGCAGCGTTGCGGCGGTGTGCGCACATTCCGCCGGCTCGCCGTAACGTCCCAACGGGATATTCCGGGAGACGGCCTCCATCTTGTCGGGGCCGCCAAGGGTCTTTACCGCGTCGGGGTAGTTGATGAAGTTCGTGCCGAAGGCGTTGATGCAGACACCCTTGGGCGCGGCCGTCATGGCGGCGCAGCGGATCAGCATGTTCGCGGCCGCGCGCATGGCGCTGTACGCAGCCATGTCAATGAAGGGCTGGCTACCGGTGGCGCTGGTCAGGACCAGGATCTGCCCGGCACCCGCGTCCATGAGCGGCGGCATCAAAGACTGCAGCGCGTGGACCACAGCGAGAAAGTTCGACTCGTAAACCTCCGTGAATTTTTCAGGGGTCGTTTTCAGGACATCACCAGGAGTATGGATCGCAGTCCGGATGTAAGCCGAGTCGAAACCACCGAAATGTTTCATCGCCGCGTCGACCAGCTTCTGGGTGGAACCGGGCTGGCTTTCGTCTTGCGGGCCTTCCTGCTCAATACCGCGGACCACGATGACCTTCACCCCGTGGCCCTCGCAAGCCTTTACAAGGCCTTTGCCCGGCTGCGCGATGACGAGGTTGTGGCCCTTCTCGGCCAGCTTGGGTGCCAGCGGCGGGCCGATCTGCATCAAGGCGTCGTTGAGGATGGCGACGCGTTTGCCGCCCTTGGTCGCGTTGGTGTGGAGGACTTCACCCGGTACGATGGTCTTGGCCGAAGCCGCGTTCACACCCAGGCCGGTAGCCGCAATTCCCGCAGCCCCGGCCGCTCCCGCCATTAAAAAATGGCGGCGATCGATGCCTTCTATTTCTTTTTCTTTCGTTTCTGAACCCATGCGAATACCTTCCTTTTTATTTTAGTGTGCTTAAAGCAGTTGTTTTTTATGGATGCATGCCCGTGGCGCTGGGCAATGACAACCGGTTTCGTCAACCGACCTCTACAGTTCCATCCTTTTTGATGACAACCGATTGCCCGGTCTTCACAGCGTCAAGAAACTCGTCGCCGAGCAGATCGATGGTGATGATCGGCTTTTCCTGCCACACATTAGCCATGACAATGCCCGACGCGGACACCGCATCGATGTGGCGCGAGTAGAGCATCGCCTTGGGTGCCACGCCCAAACCGGCCACGGCCATGAAAGCACCACCGCCCATGCTCGAGCCAATGCACTGGGTAGTACAAAGGACCACACCGTTGAGGTCTTTCTTATACAGTTCTTTGTTATCCTGGTCCGTGCAGGGGGCCTTATCGGTCGCCCCGCCCCAGATGTTCTCGATATAAGAGGATGTCGGGTTGAAGGGCTGCTTTGATACCAGCGCTTTGCCGGTGATGTCCCCGGCGACCACGGTGCGGCCCTGGAATGTTTTCTTTGCCATTGTTCATCTCCTTTCCTTCTCGTTTTTCTTTTCATTGCTGCGCCATTGGACGCAGGCCCCGCCTCAGAGTGGGGTTAACGGTACCTGGACGATCAGGCGGGCATTTCTCCGGTCATGATGACATCAATCATTTTGTCATCCGTCAGGTAAATCGAGTTTGAGTATTTGCGGGTCTTGTTGGAATTGGTGACCCCGAACTCGGTTTTGCTGTAGCCTTTCAGACCGCTGAAGCAGACGGTGCAGGTGTTCGAAAACGTCACGCCGGCCTTGTGCAAGTCCCGCGTCAGGACCGGGTGCTCGTAGAACAAGCGATTCCGGACGACGGTCGCCGAGAACATGTGCGTGGGAAGCGCGACTTTCTTGAGGCCGCGCTTCTTGAGTTCATCACGGATCCTGGTTCCCCAAATCACCATCTCTTGGTAGGTATTGTGCGGACGCCCGATGTAGGCGCGGTTCGGTTTATTGACGTCCTTCGGCCAGAGGTTCGGGAAGCCGCTGCGCACCCGCTCGATCTCCGCGTCATCAATAACGTATGTCTGATACCCCTTGGCCAGCAAGTCGCGTCCGTGATCCAACGCGTCCGGGGTCAGGTTCTCGACATGGTACAGGCCGACCGCGCCGCTCGACGCGGTAGCCGCACCCATGGCCTTCATCTTGTGCAGGTTCTCGGGTGTGATCTTGCCGTCGAAGTACTTGTCGATGCCGACGATATACGGCACGTCCTCGACACACTTCTCCCCGATGGCGCCGCCCAGCACACCCCAGTCGGGTTCCCCCTTGGTCTTCACCTCGATCAGCCACTTGGCCATTCGGCCTTCGTCCGTCAGGAGGCCGAAGTAGGGCGCCTTGCCCAACAAGGCGCACATCAGGTCCATACCGCAGGAGTTGCGGTTGGTGCGGATTCCCAGGATGGAGTTTCCAGCATTGACCGCCGAGGACTCAGCCCAGGCAACGAAGGTGCCCTTTTTCGGCGCGTTGCCGACCTCAGGCAGGTAGCACATGCAGCTGCGCGTATCGAGATTCCGCCCGCCGAGCCGCACATGCAGGTGATCGAGTTCCGCCTGCAGCGGGTAGCCCTCGAAAATCATGATCTGCTCGTCCGGTTCGGTCTGCACGTTGTAAAGATCGAAAGGCCGGGGGTTGATGGTGTATGGTGCATACGCTTTCAGCCCTTCGTTCGCGCATTCCGTAAGCGCTTCGATAATCCCTTTCAGCGCCGGAGTGCCGGTGAAGGCCGAGGTATGCGGCGCGCCACCGAGGTCGACCAGCTTGGTCGCGCCGAAAAGGTTGCCGTGGTCGACAACAGTGCGCATCACCTTGGCGAGCGCCTTGCCCTTTTTACCGTCCAGGATGTCCTGCTCCTCTTTGGTCAATTTCATCCGGTGCGGCGGCTGGGACGGGTCAAAGCCAGTCTTGGCAGGGGTCACCCCGACGCCGGTGGCCTTATAACCGGGAACCGGTTTGCCGTCGGGCCCGAGCCCCAGCATATCGGATTGGCGTTCCGCATAGAGCGCGTAGTCCGGCGTACCGGGCTTTTTGGAAAGCACATGGTGCATGCCAGATTTTTTCGAGGCGGTTCCGGCCTCCCCAGCTTGCGCCGGTTTTTTTCCGGGCGCCAGTGTGACGGCCGCAGCCGCCAGCGTTGATCGTTTGATGAATTCTCTGCGATTCATTTTTAATTCCTCCTCTCAAAATGGTATGTCGGCGTCTTGAATAGTTGATGGCTACCGACGTCCGGATTTAGATTTGCTTCAATTTAATCTTCTCTCGTGCAAAACGGAAACTGCCTTTCTCCAGGGTTTCATCTATGCTGATTTCAAAATCCTTACCCAGAACTTTGGCGGCCCCAATTAACACCGAGAAGTTGTTGTGTTTGAAATGCGCTTCCATGGCCTGCCGCGTTTTCCATTCGGCCAGTACGATATACGCGTCCTTGCCTTGAATGTCCCGGTACAAGCTGAAATCAAGGCAGTTGTCCTCTGCTCGAATGCCCCCTGATAGAAAGTGCAGAGAATCGACAAATTCATCGCGTTTGTTTTCTGCAATCAGGAGTTTCAAATGGTACCTGTACAATTCAACATCCTTTCCAGTAAGCACGTAAAGGCAAGCTTTGATCTATCTTGTTCAATTCATGTGCCAATCAACCAAACAGAGGCATACAAGCCTTAAATTGCCGAATATAAATCGAAATCGGGGTGTGCCGTGGGAGGTAGCAAGCAGGGAGTGGTCGACAGAAACCGCGAAATATCGCGGCTTTCGCGGTATATCGCGGCGGAATGAAAGCGGGGAGCAAGACGGAAAAATCTATTTGATTAAGAAACCGGAGGGGGCGGAGTGAAAAAATCAGGAGGATATTACCCGGTGAGAGCGTATCGGGGGTATTAGAAGATAGGCAGGTAATAAACTATATAGATTCCCATTAATACGTTCCGCTCGCTTGTCACTCTGAGCGGAGCGAAGAGTCCCCTACAGCTAGCACAGTGCTCTCATGTAAGGGATTCTTCGTCGTTTCACTTCTCAGAATGACAGGACAAATCAATCGGAACATATTTTTGGGAACAGCTGTAAGGTGGGTTAAGGTCTTTTCGGTCCGAGTTTCTTGATCTTTGACCGCAAAGTGCTGGGCGGCAGCCCCAGAATGGCAGCCGCGCTGTCCTTGCCCCCTATCTTCCAGTCTGTGGTTTTCAAAACCTCCAGGATATAGTCCCGCTCCATTTCGGCGAAAGATTTAAGTTTGCCGGCCGCGGAATCAGCAGTTTTGGGAAGATCGAAGTGCAGTTCATTGTTTACCGTGGTAATTAAAGCACTTTCAACCGCATGCATTAATTCGCGCACGTTCCCGGGCCAGGTATAGTCTTGCAAGGCCTGCATGGCAGACTTTGTAATTTTCAGGCCTGCGGCTTCTATCCCCATTTTCTTTGCGAAAAGCTGAATGAAATGGTCGACCAGCAAGGGAACGTCCTCGATGCGATCGCGCAGGGGCGGTATAGTAATCGGAAAAATCTTCAACCGGTACCAGAGGTCCTCTCTGAAGCGCTTTTCGCGCACCTCCACTTCAAGATCCCGATTGGTGGCGGCGATGATACGGGCATCCGTATGAAAGGTCCGGGGGCTGCCCAATCGCTCAAACTCACCGCTTTCCAATACACGCAGCAGCTTCGCCTGGAGCTCGAGCGGCAATTCACCGATCTCGTCCAGAAAGAGCGTGGACTTATTGGCCAGCTCGAATCGTCCGACCTGGGGCGTCGTAGCGCCGGTAAAGGCCCCTTTTTCCCGCCCGAAAAGCTCGTTTTCAATCAATTCACCGGGCAGGGCGGCGCAGTTCACTTTCACCAACGGCCTTTTGCTGCGCGAGCTCAACTGATGCAGGGCCCGAGCAATGAGCTCTTTGCCCGTGCCTGTTTCCCCCAGTAGGATTACCGTGGAATCCTGAGCGGCAACCATTTCGACCCGACGCAACACGTATTTCAGCGCTTCGCTCTGCCCGATGATATTTTCAAAATTATGCTCCAGTTTGATCTCTTGCTGCAAGTAGGCGCTTTCTGCCGCCAGCTGCGCCTGCAGCTGCTTGATTTCAGTATAAGCCCTGTTTAATTCAATTTCCGCCTGTTTCCGATCGGTAATATCCATCACCATTCCGATGACATCATTACCGATCTGTTTGGCCGAGAAGATGATATGGATATGTCGTCCGGTATGGGTTGTGGATTCTGCTTCAAAATTCGTCACATAACCTTGCTGTTTAAGTTCGGCCACCATCCGTTCGCGATCTTTTGGATTCCGCCAGCGTGCAAGCGCCCCATGGGTAATCATCTGTTCGGTGCTGTCAAAATCGTACATCCGCACCATGGCGTCATTGACGAATGTAATGTGACCATCGAGCGTTGTGGCGAACACGCCGACGATCGAATTTTCGACCAGGCCGCGATACTTGGCTTCGCTATTGGCCAGCTCCGCGCTGCGCCTGGCGACAAGTTCCTCCAGGTTCAGCTGCATGTTGCGCAGTTCGATGTGTGTTCGTACCCGGACCAGGACCTCCTCTTCCTGAAACGGCTTGGTGATGAAATCCATCCCACCGACTTCGAACCCCCGGACCTTATCTTTCGTCTCATGCAGTGCGCTGATAAAGATGACCGGCACGTCGTGCGTCCGTTTGTCCTGGCGGAGACGTCGACACACTTCAAAGCCATCCATCCCGGGCATCTTCACATCCAGCAGGATCAGAGCCGGCGGCTGGTTTATGGCGGAATCGATAGCCAGTTGGGGTCTTTCCGCTGGCCGCACCTGGTAACCGTGCTGCGAGAGAATCTGGCTCAACAGCTTCAAGTTGGCGACTTCATCATCAACAATGAGGATGTCGCGAGAAAGGAGTCCCTGGTTGTTAAAATTGCTGCTCATGTCTCTCCTAAAAGCTCCCGAATCCGTCCAATTTGAAAGTCATCTAAAAGACTCTGCAGTCCCTTTGCCGTATTCGGGGATTGCTGTTCGATACGCTTGATGACGGTAGAAATGGCCTCCGTGTCCAGCGACAGGCAAGCCTTGTTTAGTTCTTGCAACAGTTCGGCGGGGAGGCCCTCCAGCAAATCACTGGTGAGTTCTATTTCACGGGCCAACGCTGCTTCGTCGTCCTGTTCATAGATATATTCTATGTCCAGAAGCCGGCCCATCGTCTCAAAGATCTCGTGCACCTGAAACGGTTTATTGATTACATCATTGCAACCCGCTGCCAGTATTTTCGGACGCTGATCTTGAAAAGCACTGGCGGTAATCGCCACAATTTTAGTCGCATTGCCACCGGGAAGACTGCGGATTCGCCTGGTGGCTTCATAGCCATCCATCACGGGCATACGCATGTCCATCCAAATGAAATCAAGCGACTCTTTTTCAAGTGCCGCCACCGCTTCTTTGCCGTTTTTGGCCGCTATGACTGACAATCCGACTTCTTCCAGCAAGGATTTCAGCAAGAGGAGATTTTCCGGATTGTCATCGGCGACGAGAATCCGCCGGGTCTTCTGGGTCGGGACCAGGCTGATCACCCGCGGTTTTTGGCCAACAGGTATCCCGACATCTGCCGCTTTAGCGATTTGGGCCGGCAATCGCACCCTGAAAAGGGCGCCCCTACCCACATCACTTGCTACCTCGAGGGTGCCGCCCATAAAATCGACATATTCTTTACAGATAGACAATCCGAGCCCTGTGCCTTTGCGTTCAGCCTCATCGCGTTCCTTTACGAAAGGTTCGAAAATTTCAGCTTGCCTGGCTGGCTCGATCCCCGGGCCGGTGTCCGCGACTTCAATCACGACGTGACAACGGTTGGGCTCTTCCGGAATCCGATCAGTGGCACATCGAATCGTAACGCCGCCCTCATCAGTAAACTTGACCGCGTTGGTCAGCAAGTTGACCAGGATCTGGCGCAGTTTACCCGCGTCGGTTTCTACGAAAGGAATACTTACCTTTTCGACATCCTGTACTATTGAAAGCCCTTTTGCAGTAGCCGCCGACCGAAGCATAATGCTGATATCTTTAATCAGGGCGACCAGATCGATTGGTTGCGCCTGCAATTCGACTCTTCCCGCCTCGATCTTGGAAATATCCAGTATATCGTTAATCATGGATAGCAGATGCTGGCCGCTACGGTTGATGATAGCCAGCTTTTCCATCTGGTCCGTAGAGGTGTCTTGATCCTTGGCAAGCATCCCAGAGAAACCGAGAATGGCATTGAGCGGCGTGCGCAGCTCGTGGGACATGTTGGCCAGAAACAAACTCTTGGCCTGGTTGGCGGTCTCGGCTGCATCCCTGGCATTTTTTAAGGCCTGCTCTGTCTGTTTGCGCCTGTTGATTTCTCGACTCATCTGCCTGTTCCAGAATAAAAATATGAGAATAATGCCCATGGTCGATCCCCCGGCAATTAATCCCCATTTCAATAGTTTGGCTTTGTTAATGCCCTGTTCGAATTTTATCGCCAGGTACTTGTTGCGGATAGCAGTCTTCTCTTCTTCCGTGATACTCGCCAGCGCCTTGTTGATTATAGAACTTAACTCCGGCCAGTCGCGGCGGACACCCATGGATAGGATCTGCTCCTTAAAAGGACTGGGAGCAGCGACCTTGAGATCGGACAACCCCTGACGGTGAATAATATGACTGGCCGCGGTCAGGTTACCGATGTAAGCATCTGCCTTGCCGGTCGCCACGGCTCGCAGCGCTTTCACATCCGAATCAAACAGCACCTGCCTGATCTGAGGAAAATCCCGGGACAGTTGCTCCTGGACGTAGTGGCCATGCGGGACTGCGATTGATTTTCCAATCAGACCCTGAATATCAAAGATGAGGTTATCATCTTCACGGGTAAAGATGACATATGGAGAGGAGAGATACGGCTGGGTAAAATGAAAATACTGTTCACGTTCCGTAGTCGGTACGATGACTCCGGTCATGTCAGGGCCCCGGCGCTGCTTCATGCTTTTGAGATATTCCACAAACGGCCGGTCGGTCGCTTCCATTTTAAACAAGATCCCGGTCCGCTCTACAATCAGCTTGAGATACTCGATCACAATACCCTGCGGCGGTTTGTCGTTATTGACAATCTGGTAAGGCGGCCAATCGACAATCCGCACCCGAACCGTATGCTTTTTATCGAGCCAGACTTGTTCTTCCGAAGTCAAAAGCAAACGGAACGCTGTAGATGGTTGCGGCCAATTACCGTACCATTTGTTGATGATGCGGGGCGGTTCATCTTTTTGAAGGGAAGCCAGGACCTTGTTAAAAATGGGAACCAATTCCGGCCAGTCATCACGGATGTAACTGACCATTTCTATGGGATACTCGGTGATTAACAGGATATTGTCTATCGTTCCCTGCAATTTCTCCTTACGCCAATGATCAAAACTCATCCAGGCGACGATAACGTCGATCTCCTTGCTTAGCATGGCCTGGGTCAGGGACTCATTGTCGTCATAAGGCTTGAGAATGGCGGAAGGAAGTTTCTCCAGCAGGGATCTGGTTGGGCGGGCCCCCCTTTTGTATCCAATTCGCATACCCGCCAAATCTGCAAAGCGTTTTAGCCGGTACTCGTTCTGGGAGCGTGCAAAAACAGAAAAGTAGGTGGTCAGCACAATGTTGGTTGCATTGTACAAAGCTTCCCGGCTCGGATCTTTACCGCCAAGGGCTAAACCGTCGATCTTCCTGTTGCGCGCCTTTTCCTGAATGTCGGGCCATGAATCCTTAGTGTGCAGGCTAAATGTGGAATTGAGGCGTCGATTGATCTGATCGAACAAATCCACCAGCATACCGACGTGTTTGCCATCGGCCTTTTTAATCACCAAGGGCGGATAACTCGTGGGGATGCCCAATACGATTTCCGGATGAGCTTCAAGCCAGACGCGTTCTTCCGGGGTCAGTTCAACCTGCGGAATTTCCTCTCGCATGGCCTCTGGCCATTTTTCCGATTTCTCTTTTGTACTGGAAGCGTAAGTGGTCGCATTCGCAGGGGTACTTTCAAAGATCACTATTGAAGATATGTAAATGAGGATTGCAATGAACATTGCATGAGGAAACATATTACGAACCGATATCATGTGAACATCCTCAAATCAGGAAGACGTTTTATATTTACGATCGCGCCGCATAATACGAGGCCGGCCAATCTCTCGTTCAGTTGCCGGCCAGGACTTTCAGACTCCGCTTAGCTTCAATCGCTAAATGTATAGTTTGGGATTTCAACTATTTGGAAATCGCCCGGCCCAGCCAATATCAGTCACATCACATTGGCTACGATGCACGTATGATAGCATATCTTTATGGTACCAAGTCAACTCAATGAATTTTCACTGATTTTCTGACCCTACGCAGATGTGCCAAACTTTTCACAAGGAGGCGATGCTTGGCGCTTACGAAGACGGAGCATTTCTATTTGCGACCGGCATACCGCCGCAATGGCCATGCCGGCCATCGGCTTTGAGCAGCATGGGGCTTTCCAGGCGGACATGCCGCAAATATTGGGTCTCGGCCTCCAGGGGAACGGCTTCCAGCCAGGCCCAGTCGATAAAATCTTCCGATCCTTCCGTGATGGTGACGTACTGCAGACCGCGGGCGGTGATGTGCTGGAAAAAATGGCTCCCCTGGGAGGCATCGGCCTGGATGAGATCGCGGTTGCGGATTTCAATGATCGCCCCGGCCTGGGAGATATCCGCCCACCGCACGGGGATGCCCAGCCAACGGTCGGCCGAGCCCCACCGCCCGGGACCTGCCAGCAGATACTTGCGGTTCTCCTTTTTAAAGCGAGCGTTCAGCCGGCCGATTTCCGCCGCGATATCCCGGGTCACCCCCCGCGTCGAACACATCCGGTTTGACGTAGATGATATCCTGCATGCTTTTGTCCAGGCCGTTGCCCAGACATTGGTGGGAGTAGTAAAACGCTTTGTCCCTATCCGCTTTACCGATGTGGATGTCGCTGTGCTCCTGGCCGGCCGTCATGGGACGTACCTGGAGAATGTGGAACTCATCGGGCTCGCCTTCCGGATGCAGGTTCAGGCAGAACTCGACCTCGACATCGCAGCCCAACCCCTCCTGGCCCATTTTCAGCAGATCAGCCGTCAGCGGCGCCAGGGGAAAACGGTCGTACTTCAGGACGGATGCAAAGGTCAACACCGGCGCGCCGCCTTTCACCCGGCTGTCGCGGATGCGGTTCTCGGCCGGGATATAGGTGCTGCACAGGCTCGTCAGGGGGTATTCACTCCCCGCGTCGCTGATGTCACGCAATTCCAGGTTGGTGCCCCGGTGAAAGCCCAGCTTTTCATCGTAGTCCGCTACCTTCAGTGCATAAAACTTGTACTGGGCATTTTCCAGGATATCTTCGATCTTGGAAAACTGCGGCAGTATTTCCGGACGGGCCGGTGAAAAGCGCAGCCCCCCTTCCCCTTCATCCACGGTTTTCCCCATCCCCAGGGCCATCCGTACGATCCCATCTTCCGCTTGCATGCCGGCGACCGGGTAGTAGTTTTTCGACTGAGCCACCCCGGATATGGCCGGGTAGAAATACTCCCCGTACACAGTGCCGGCCACCTGCTGGACCATCAGGGCCATGGCGTCACGCCGGATGTGATATTGAGTGCTTTTCTTGAAGGTCAGTGGACTTTTAAAAAAGGTCGATGCGTAGACCAGTTTGACGGCGGTGAACAGATGCCGGCGGCGGATCTTGAAGTCCGGATGGTTATTGGGGATCATGTAGGTCTTGTATAAACCGGAATAGGGCTGAAAATAAGCATCTTCAAAAAGACCGGAAGAGCGCACCGAAAGCGGTCCGGCCACCTTTTCCAGGTAGACGGTAAGGTCGGCTGCCAGCGATTCAGGCAATTTAGCTGCCAGGAAGCGCGCCTCGATGTCGCGATCAGCGGTAACTATGGCGGCTATGTCCTTGAGGTTGTTTTCAGCAATAAATTGATCGAAGCAGTCAGTCGCGGCAACCAGGGTTCCCGGCACGGATATGGTGATGTCGGCATACTTTTCCGTCAGGGCGGATTCCTTGAATAAAATAGAGGCAAAGTAAGCCAGCCCCCGGGCTTTACCGCCCAGCGACCCTTTGCCGGACTTTACGAATTCGGATACCGTCGGATCGAACTCAGCCTTCGAAAACTGCGCTACCACGCCCTTCTGGCGGCTCTTGCGCAGGACCTGGATACTTCTGATCAAAAACTCCCGCAGGGCATCCACATCCGAAAACTCGGAGGCCGGTATCTTGGCAATCACGGAAGCCAATGCGATTTCCGATCGGGCCATGAACCAGTTGGAAAAGCGGTTGCGGGCGGCCTGGTAGTAGATCGGTTCGTCGGGTATTTTCGGCAGAATTTGCTGCAATTCTCTGAAGCTGGAAGCCCGGCCGATTTCGGTTTGGTCGGGGCGGCGAAACACAAAATCGCCGAAACCCAGAAACTCGAGGAAGAAGTCATGTAGTTCCGCGGCCAGACGCGGCGAGTTTTTATCCACGAACTGGATCTGCAGGGACTCGGCCAGGCGCCGGTTCTCCGATTCCGAGCTGAGCAGGAGCAGCGGCAGATGCGGGATCTCTTCCTTGATCTTGGCCAGTAGCTGCGCCCCTGCGTCGGCCACGACCTGGCCGTCCTTGGGAAAGCGGGTATCGGACATAACGCCGAATACGTACGGCTTGAAGCGCTCGTAGATATCCAGGGCCTGCTCGTAATTTTGCGCCACCATAATCTTGGGCCGCGCGCGCATTTTCATCAGACGGTGTTCTTCGTTGAGGCTTTCTGCGAGAACGGACTGGGTCTGATGGACCACCTCCCGGTAGATGAGCGGCAAAAAGAATGAGCGGTATAACGGTGAGTCTTCAACCAGGATCAGCACGCGGACGCCGGCCTGGCGGGTATCACGTTCCACATTCATCCGGTCTTCCACATGTTTCACGATGGCCAGCAGCAGGTCGCTGTCCCCCGACCACACGAAGGTTTGGTCGATGCCGGCGGTCTCCATCTGCCGGTCGGTAAAGCTGCTGCGGCCATAAACCAACAGGATCACCGGCAGGTCGGGCTTCATTTTTTTTATCTTGCGCCCCAGGGAAAACGGGTTGGTGTCCTTCAGGTTGGGCATGGTCAGCACCAGATCGAAGTCCCGCTCTTCAAGGATCTCCAGGGCAGCCCGGCCCGAGGATACTTTTATCAAGCGGGGCGGTCGGCTCAGGTTCAAACCATGGTATTCGTTGATGATACGCGAGGCGAGGCTGCCGTCTTCCTCCATGATGTAGGCGTCATACGGTGTGGCCACCAGGAGAACTTCCTGGACCTTGATGGACATCAGTTCGTGGTATACGGAAAACCGTGTGTCAACGTCCCGGTGGGAAGCTTTGGCAACGGCCAGATCGTATGTCTCAGGCATGGCACCTCTCCTTTGGGTAGGCGACAGCGACCACATCAGCCCTTAACTTTACGGACAAGCTTGTCAAGCACAGCGGATATCTCTTCGATCTTTAAAGCATAACCAGCCCCGGCCATAAATACAAGCGAGAGACCACCGGTCACCACTAAAATGATGCAACTTCCGGCAAAGGTCCCGGGATCAACCGCCAGGCACACGGCCGCACGCACCGCAAAAGCAAAGAAACCCAGCACAACACTCATCCCCAGAAATTTAAAAATCGCCCGGTAAACGGTCCGGCCGGCCTGGTTGTCTCTTTTTCGGTTCCAGACGGCAAACAGCACCCCCACCTGAACGGTGGCGGACAGGGCACAGGCCAGGGCCACGCCGTTGATCCCCATCCATCGTAGCCCGATGACATAAAGGGGCAGGCTCAGCAGCACGGCTATCGTGCCGTACACCGCCGGAAGCAGGGTATTTTGCATGGCATAAAACCCCCGGGCCACCACTGTCTGGGCTGAAAATGCAAAGGCACCCACCATGAGAAACGCCAACGCCTCGGCGGTCAGAGCAGTGGAGGCCGGCGTGAAGGCCCCTCGCTGGAAAAGCACCAGCACCACTTCATAGCGCAGGATGATCACCAGAACCGAAATGGGGATGGTGATCGCCAGGTACCGCAACAGCTTGTTTAAAAGGTCACTGAGCTCCCCCAGGCGCTCTTCGGCAGCCAGGCGGGCCATGAACGGGTAGGACGCCACCCCCACGGCCTGCCCGACCAGGCCGACCACGATGAACATCACCCGCAGGGCGTAATTGAGACCGGCAATGCTGCCGTCGGAAAGGTAGGACCCAAAGAACCGAAAGAGGACTTCCGTTGAGAAGGTCATGGTCAGGCCGAGCATCAGCGGAACCGTGAGAACGATATATTTTTTCAGGTCCGGGTGCTTGAAGTCCAGGGCAGGCACAAAGCGCATCCCGGCCCGGACCGCACCCAACAGCTGGAGGCAGAAACTGCCCGCGAAGGCCCCGCCGAGCACCCCCCAGGCAAAGCCTATCATACTGTGCTGCGATCCGCCGATCAGCCCGCCGATGATAATCCCCAGGTTGTAAACCAGCGGTGCCAGCGCCGGGATGGCAAAGGATTCCTTGGCAAACTGCACGGCCATAAAGAGTCCGCCGCAGAAAAAGAAAAACTGACCCGGCAAAATGATGCGCAGCATCGTCACCGCCTGGTCAAAATGGGGGGAGGCGGTGAAACCCGGGGCCGCCAGCGACAGCAGCGGCGCCGCGAACACCCAGGCCACAGCGATCAGGACGGCCAGAAGGCTGCCGAAAAGGGTAAGGATGACTGAGAATACCCGCCAGCCCTCTGCTTCACGGCCCTGGGCCAGGCAGCCTGTAAAAATAGGAATGAAGGTGATACTCAGAAAGCCGGAGGCCACCACGTGGTTCAGGATTTCCGGGATGACGAACGCCACCTGGTAAGCATCGACAGGGGCCTGGGTCCCGCCTACGCCGGCAATCACCATTTCACGCACCAGCCCGATGACGCGACTCAAAAATACCGAGGCCATCATGATCAGGGCCGCAATGGTGACTTTACGGTAGACCGATTTTTCCATATACCCCCGGATGTAGTGAATCCTGGCGCGGCCGGATTCAGGGGATCAGGTCGAAGACTGAAGGCTGAAGAAAGATCTCGGGATTTAGCTTTTAGCAATTAGCGATTCGGAAATGCATTGCTTTTTGCCTCTCAGCTAAAAGCTAATGGCTATCAGCTAATAACTCCCATCCATGATTTCCAATCGTGGAGAGGCACTACCTTCAGTCTTCAGCCTTCAGTCTAAACACCTGGAATCCGTTACCCCGGCACGGCCAACTATCTCTGACCATACCCTATGGGGCAGGTTATTCATACTGACTAAATACTAACATTCTGAAATGATAGCAATTGTATACCACTTGGGGTGTTTTTTACAACCGTGGATTTGGGGCTGATTCTAAAAAAGACGGTCAAGCTGAAAGAGGGCTTGAAACTGGCTGGGGAAAACCGGGGAATTGAACAGAGGACCTGGAGAATGATTTCCTATCACCCACCATCTTATAGTCGCCGGCAGGTCCGGACATACTCCCGGTTATTTGGCTTGATAAGACCGGTTGAAAAAAACCTTCTCGTCCACTTTTTCACGTTTGTGGGCCCGGGCAAAAACCTTGAGGATGATGCGTTTATCCAGGGCCCAGCCAAATCCCAGTTGATCGAAAAATATGATGTCTTCCCTGTACATGATGTGCCTCCGCTACGTGGGTCCGGCCGGATTCGCTCCGGGCCGTTAAGCTTGGCTCATTGCCGTTGCTTACCAATACTATCGACAAGATATCCCAAACCTTTAGCCCGAATATTTCATGATATTTTTTCGACACAATAAGTTTTGTGCAAATAATCAATCGCTTAAAGTCCACTGGAGCATGCGTATCAGGTGACACGTTGAAATTGGCAGATAGGAAAAGGCGCATTCTGGCGACCAGAGCCGGGAGGTGGGTCAAAAAGACGGGACCATTCTCTTTTTCAAGGAGCGATGAAAGGCTTCATCCAGGACGGCGACCGCGCGCAGACGATCCGGGTCCAGGAACATCTCGAACAGCACCTCGCCGGTGCAATTGCGGCCGTCACAGAGATACCGATCGATGAGAGCCACGGCTTCTATGGATTTGTCACAAACCGGGTAGCCCTTGTCATCGATAAATATATCATCGTTGTACTGTAACCGCGAGACATTGTTGATATCCACGAGCCGGATGCGGCCGCGACGGGTCACCAGCAGGTTGCGCTGACCGGCGATATCGGGAATGTAGCCGGCTTTTAACACCATTTCTTTGATGCCGGCCACGAATCGTTGGGCGCTCTCCCGCAGCTGGGTTTCAAATGTTTGCTGGGCCGGGGCGTTTTTGTCGGGGTAAATCTGGAATATCCCGCCGCTTTTCAGGCGCCAGGGATCCAGTTTGCGTCCCTGCACAAATTCCTGCAAGCCGCACAGCAGCATGTCGGGGCCCTCCGGGGCTTGATAACCCACGATAAACTCGCTGGATCCGGCAAACTGGTCTTTGGTCAGAAAGGTCTCGATGACGCGCAGCTTCACGATTTCGTTGAGGGCCTGGCTGATAGACGCCAGCCGGGTTCGGAAGATGCGGAGCATTTTCAAAGGCGTGGCCTTGGGAAAGAGCCGGACGCCGGCTACCACCTTGCCGCGCGTCTCCTGGCGAACCTGCTCCGCGTCCAGGACTTCCATAATATGCGAGCGCAGACCGTTTCTGAAATGTCGCCGATAGACATACCGCCCGGAATCCTGGATGAAATTCAGGGCAATCACATCGGCATGGGCCAGGTAAGCCTTGTCACGGATGTCTTCATCCATGGGCGCCTCCAACATCTCCTCCAAAGCGTTGCCCCAGAAACCGGCCCGCCACGATGGCTGACGCGGCCGACCGCAAAAACGTGGTCAATTCGGGTACGGAAATGGGCCCGTTGAAGTCCCCCAGGTGCGGCCCCGAGTGAATTTCGATATCTGCCTGACCTTTTTCAAATTCCGCCGCCCCCCCGGCGGGTAGCGGGTATTGGGAAAGGTAGGCTTCAAAATCGGCCGCCGTCATGCGATGCTGGTCTTCCTGGCGCAGAATTTCACGCATGTGCCGGTCCACCCCCATCTGGTCGATCAGGGTGGTGACCAGGGATTCGATCTCGGCCCGCATATCCACCTGTGGTGCACACTTGGAAAAACCGGTGTGATACGCGTTGAATACTGTTTGCACCAAATCGGAGAATTGAGCCCGGTCGAAGAGGTGGCGGACATCAAGGGGTATGCCGTCTTTATCGAGCCCTACGCGGTCAGGAGCCTTGTGCCGGAAATAGCTGCCGGCCACCAGGATCAGGCTCAACAGCTGGTTGCCGATGTGCTGGTACAACCGGCGGCCCGCCCTGGTACCCAGGGATGTCAGGTGCTCGAAATCACGCAGACCGGTGGGACCGAAATTTGGAAACCGGCTGGACTGCAGCCAGCGATCCAGACGTCCGGCCCGATCCCATTCATAGAGCCCACCATCATCCCGGCGCATACGCTGCACCCGGTTGTGAAACAGGGGAATCGGGGCGGTGTGCACGATCCCCCCCGCCGTCAGTTCTCCGAAAAGCACGGCCGCGCGTTGCAGGACCTGGCGAAAGCGTTCATAGGATAGACGGGCTTCCGGCCGATGATCGTTCGGGTACACGAAATAGTCGCGGTGAACTGTAAAAGCGATGGCCGTCGCTGTGGCCGGATCGATATCCTGCGGGCGGCCGTTCAACACCGGCAGATTCAGGGGACGGAAAAGATACCCGCTTTTCATCTCTACCGGTCGTGGAATGATGAATGGCTCCGCGAACAGCTGCGCCGAGGCCCGCAGATAATCAAGCCAACCGGCCTCACGGTTCAGACCGGCCGGGTCTTCCCCGCGGCGGGCTATCTTAATAACCGCAACCTCATCACTGTCGGCCAGCGGCACCACCAGGCTGCGGCCCTGGTAACTGCCGGCGAGGGCGTCGGCTCCCAGCTGGGACAGGAGGCTTTTCAAGGACCGGCGCGGTGGCTGCTTTACGGTGGTAGCCGGCCGGAAGCGCGGCCCCTTGATATTGACGGGCAGGGTTCCCACGGTTTCGGCCAACGCACGCTGCCTTTCCCCCCGGCTGCCGGTGGCGGCCGGAACCAGAATCTGCAGGGCCTGGCGGCTGACGTTCGGATCATCCCGATTGCATCCGATGGTGGCCAGGGTCGCGGCGATCGAACCGAAAAGATGGTAGGCCTGCGTTTGCTGGGTATGCCGGTCGGAGTCCAACAAGCCTGCGAGTACCGCCACCGTGCGGCCGGTGGCCGGCGTACTGCCACCGTCAAGCAGGCTTTTCAATTGACCGACTCGTACGAACAACTCGCTGAAATCGAGCGGGCCGGCGGAAAGCCGCCGCTCCATGCTGGCCAATTCCGCCCTGGCGCTCACGGCGTCTCCCCGGGCAGACGGTTCCGACCAAGTGGTATTCGGCCTCCATGTGGGGTTTCGTGGAAAATCATAAAATGAGAATTATTTTTGGATATATTGTCAATTTTCAGAATTTTATTCGGCAAAGCCCATTGACAACCGGGTAAATTATAGTTTATAACGCTTCTGTTTCTGACTACACTTTCTATAACATAAGGACCGATCATGATCAAAATTAATGAAAATTATTTAAAACTTCAGGCTTCTTATCTGTTCGCGGACATTGCCAGGAAAGTGGCGGCTTTTCAGGAAACCCATCCGGAGCGGGACGTGATCAAACTGGGTATCGGCGATGTAACCCGCAGTCTGCCGCCGGCCTGTATCGCCGCCTTCCATGCGGCCGTGGATGAAATGGCCGCCGACGGCACCTTCAAAGGCTATGGCCCGGAACAGGGCTACCCGTTTTTACGGGAAGCCATCGCCAAACACGATTTTCAGGCCCGCGGGGCTGACATCCAGCCGGACGAAATCTTTATCAGCGACGGCTCCAAGTGCGACACCGGCAATATCCAGGAAATCTTTGCCCTGGATGCCAAAATCGCCATTCCGGATCCGGTTTACCCGGTTTACCTGGATACAAATGTCATGGCCGGTCGCACGGGCAGCTTCAATGCCGGTCGTTATGACGGCATTGCCTATCTCGACAGCACGGCGGAAAACAACTTCATCCCCGCCCTGCCGAGCGAACCGGTCGACCTGATCTACCTTTGCTTTCCCAACAACCCCACGGGGGCCACCATCAGCCACGACCAACTGGCCCAGTGGGTAGCCTACGCCCGTGATACTAGGGCCCTCATTTTGTATGATGCCGCCTATGAGGCCTTTATCCAGGATGAATCCCTACCCCGCTCGATCTATGAAATCGAGGGCGCCCGGGAAGTGGCCATCGAGTTTCGCAGTTTTTCCAAGACCGCCGGCTTCACGGGAACGCGCTGCGCCTTCACGGTGGTGCCCAAGGCGTGTCGGGCCTTCGATGAACAAGGGAATTCGCAGGCGCTGCATCCATTGTGGAACCGCCGCCATTCGACCAAGTTCAACGGGGTTTCCTACCCGGTCCAGAAGGCAGCCGCCGCAGTCTATTCAGAAGACGGCCAGACCCAGGTGAAAGGTTTGGTGGCATACTACCTGAACAACGCAGCCCTGATCAGAAAAGAGATCAAGGGGCTCGGTTTTGAGTGTGTGGGCGGTGAAAATTCACCCTATATCTGGATTGACGGCCGGAAAGACTCCTGGGCCTTTTTCGACCAGCTGCTCAACGAGGCCGGTGTGGTCTGCACCCCCGGGGCCGGCTTCGGGGCCTGCGGCGAGGGGTTTATCCGGATCAGCGCCTTCAACAGCTTCGAAAATGTCCAGGAAGCCCTGGCACGGATCAAAACTGCCATCGGGTAGAACCTATCTCAAATAAGCCTCCCTGTCGGGCGACGCTCGCAGAGCGAAGGTTGGATTTTGAACCAGAATCCATTTTTTGAATTGCCGATAGTGTCGTGTCTCATAAGTTTCTTATTTAATAACACTTCTGCAAAAATGCTTTAAAGCAAGAAAAAATCCGAAACTCGAATTTCGGAATGTTCTCAAGGCAAACGCCGCAAACTCGAAACAAAAGGGCAAATCAAAATGACCGAAAGAAACAAACAAAACCTGTCATTTCAAACTGGTAGGATCTGTTTTTGTCATTTGATTTTTTGAATTTTGAATTTGTTTCGAATTTCTTGTTTCGTATTTCGAATTTAGTTGCCCCATGAATCCAGGCAGGAACTGCTATTATTCTTTTTTGCTTTATATATGGGACACAACACTAATGTATGAGTGCCCTACCGTCCCAGTTCCTCTCTAATGGCCAACCCCAGGCGTTTGAGCGTTAGCGGTTTTTTCACGTATCTACCGGCGCCCAGCGCCTGGGTTTTCTGGACTTCTTCGGTCTTGGCGAACCCGCTGACAATGATGGCCTTCTGGTACGGATTCAATTCCAAGACACGCGCATAGGTTTCCCGGCCGTTGATGCCCGGGTCCATGATCATGTCCAGCAAAAGCAGGTCGGCCGTGTATTCGCTTAGATACGCCACAGCCTCTTCCCCACTGGCCACCGCCCGGGCTTCGTAGCCCAGCGTTTCCAGCATTTTGCAGGATATCTCCCGCTGACTGGCCACATCATCGATCACCAGGATACGCTCGCCGTTACCTTTGAATTCTTCAATGGGCACGGCCTGGCGCTGCGCGGGTATTCCTTCGCGCGTGATGGGAAAGTAAAGTTCGAAGGTGGTCTGATCGCGATTGGTGGAAACGTCGATGTAGCCTTTATGATCCTGAACGGTGTTCCAGACCACCGCCAGCCCCAGCCCGGTTCCGCTGCGGCCCATTGCTTTTTTGGTGTAGAACGGTTCAAATATGCGCTGGAGGTCTTCCGGTGAAATGCCCGGCCCGTTATCGGATACAATCAGGACCGCGTATTCCCCGGGTTCCACCGCATCGTAGCCTTTCAAGGGGGTGTCCAGGTAGCGATTCTCGGTTGTAATCACCACCCGGCCATTACCCTGCACTGATTCGGCTGCATTGGCGACCAGGTTCATGACGACTTTCCGGAGATGAACCGGAGAGCCGCTAATAAAAAGCAGTTCGGAATTGAGGTCGCTGTGGACCACTACATCCGGATGGGTCTGTTTGAGCGTTTCGAACTCGGGCGACCGGAGATAATCGGAAACCATTTCATTCAGGTTCATGGGTTCCTTGGCGACCGCCACCCCCCGGGCTACGGTCAAAAGGTCCTGAACGATTGCCGCTGCCCGGTGTCCCGACTCCTGGATAGTCTCGATCGGTTTACGCAGCTTACTGTCGGCCGGGAGTTCCATCAGGAGCAGTTCCGGATAGCTGACGATGCCGGACAGGACGTTATTCAGGTCATGGGCTACACCGCCGGCCAGCAGCCCTAAAGATTCCATCTTTTTTGACCGGAGCAGCCGGTCTTCGCTCTTTTGCAGGGCCTCCATGGCCATCTTCTGTGTGGTGATATCCCGCCCCATGGCAATGGAGCCCATGGGGTTGCCGCTTTCATCGCTCAAGCTGCGGGCATGCCAGGCTATGTCCCGCCGCTGTCCGCCCTTGGTGCGGATGATGGTTTCAAAGTCCTCCAGCACTTCATTTTCAGCTATAACAGCGGCCGTCCGGCCCATCATCTCTTCACGGTAGTTTGCATCCGGGTAACACCATTCCCAAATCCGGTCATGGCCGACCACCTCTTCTCTGGTGTAACCGCTGATACTCTCCGCCGCCTTGTTCCAGACAACCACATTCCCCTGCTCATCCAGCACATTCAGCCAGATATTGGCGTTGTCGATAATCGACCCTCGAAATTGATTCAGCCGCAGCAACTCCTCTTCGGTCTGCCGGCGCTCGGTAATATCGCGGGTGATGCCGAGTACGCCGACAGCTTCGTTGTTGGATCCGGCCATAATGCGGGCGTGGTTGCTGGTCCAGATGGTGCTGCCGTCTTTGCAAGGCTGTTCGACTTCAAACTCTACCGGTTCGAACCCGGTTCGATCGCCGGATTCGATCAACGCCAGCTTTTCCGCAAAAAGCGTCAGAATCATTGTCAGGGAATCCGGCATGACCATCTGCTCCAGGGGCTGCTGCATCGCCTCCGCAACCGTGTACCCGCGTTGCCGCACGATGGCCGGACTAATAAAGGTAAAACTCAGATCGATATCCATGGTCCAGATCACATCTGCCACATTCTCCGCTATGACGCGAAAACGCTCTTCACTACCCCAGAGCGCTTCCTCGGCCTGCTTGCGGTCACTCACTTCCCCGGAAAGTTTTTCGTACAGACGTTGATACTTATCCTTTGATTCGCTCAGGGTCAGATTGGCCCGGGCCAGTTTGCGGCGGTAATCATTGCGAATATACTCAACACCCGCAAATAGAATAACGACAACCAGCAGGGACGGGAAGAAGCGTAAGGACAGGCTTTCGATAGAGACGAAAGCGGGTGCCGCCCCGAGCCCATACGCACACAGCAGCGCTCCCCAGAGCACACCTGATATCGCCACCCCGGCCCGAATGCCGTTAATGACCATCGCCAGGTAACAGACGACAAATATCCACGGCACCAGTTCCCACCGCAAGGCAAGGGATATCTCTACAAGCAGCAATAAGGCGGCCGTATACACCAGGATTTTGAAGAGGAGGCTGTTTAATCTGACCTTGGTTTCCCGGGCCAGCCCGGTACGGTCGATGATCAGGACAGCTATCGTCAGGGCCAGCATGAGGACGATGATAGCGGCGCCTGTATAGTTACGCTGCAGAAACAGGGCAACCATCAGGACCAACAACAGGGGAATGACGAGGTATAGGATCAGCTTCAGGATAGACGGATAGGCAAACAGCTCCCGTTCAAAACGACCAGCAGGCATTGGCGTATTCGGATCAGATGTCATAGGGCGATATCGTTTCGTTCCATCACACTCGACAAGTTAGTCAGATCATCCCAAATCTGCAGGATTTATTGCTCCCCAGGGCGCGGGACACCTTACCTGGCGGAGTGCAGATTTTCACTGTCCATCAGCTATTCCTGGCACCGCCGGAGCGGTCCAGGCAGTATGGTAACTATATATAGATCCACGGCCGGACGCAAGGTGCCCCGCATCGCTCAGGCTAACAGTTGCTTCTTTTTCCGGCTCATATAGTCTTGCAACGCCTGCTCCAACCCTTCATCAATGGGAGGTTTGATGTATTCTTCAAGGCGTTGGGTCAGCATTTCCGCCGCTAATGTGGTCGTGTCCTTGGCTCCCTTTTGATACCATTTTTGATAATCATCACGCGTGAACAGTCTCGGTTGATAGAGACGCCGGCAATGCTTAAAGGTCGTTTCGTGGGTCAAATAGTTGCCATCGCTGCCCACACTTTTTATCGTATCCACGTCTATGGATTCAACCGAAACATCCATGGCGGTCAGCGTTCGGCGTAGTGTTCGGCACACCTCTTCATCGAAAAGCCATTTTTCAAAGCTCATTGAGACATAGGACCCCAGCTGCCCGCAAGCCTGGAAAATAAAGTTGGCGCCATTGCGCACCGCGGTGGTCATCATCAGGGTGCCCTCGGCCGCCGCCTGGGCATCCAGGCAGTGCGCATTCGTCAGCATGCCGCCCGTACGGCAGGGTACTTTATAAAACCGGGCCAATTGAATGATGGCCGACGCCAGGGCAACCGCCTCCGGAGCCCCGACGGCCGAAACAATGGTGCGCATGTCGGCGGGCGCAGAGACAGAGCCATATACCACCGGGGTACCGGGAGACACCAGTTGGGCCAGGACCAGTCCGGCGAGAATCTCGGCATTGGCCAAGGCCAGCAAGCCCGACAAAGATATCGGGCCGCTGGTGCCGGCCATCACCATATTCGTGATGACCAGCGGTTGGCGCATCCGCGCCATAGCAATGATCGCTTCCGCCTCCTCACCCGAATATTTTAGCGGCGACATGGCGTGCACGATCGTCGCCATCACGGGCCGGCGCTTCAAGTTCTCCCGTCCTTCACAAACAATTGCAGCCATCTCAAGACCATCCTTGGTTGCCTGCCTGGACATGGCGGTGCCCACATACGTTTTATCACAAAGCACCATATCGGCGAATAGCATGTCCAGATGGGCAATCTGGGAGGGGATGTCCGCTGGTTGGACCATCAACATACCGTTCATATCCAGCTGGTCCGACGTTTGTACCAGGCGACAGCAGTTGTGGTAGTCTGCCAGCGTGGCCGGCCGCATTTCGCCGTCGGCGGTGACCACGTTCGGGGCGCCGCCGGTGGGCAGAAATACAAAATCATCTTCGCCAATCGCAACATGGTGGGCCGGGTTGCGGGCGTGGATCGTGAAACGTGACGGGACGGTTTCCAACGCCGATCGCAGTTCTTTCTCAGTAATAAAAACCCGTGTTCCATCCGTCTTGAACCCATGTTGTTGAAAGATATCCAGCACCTTGTCGGAGTTGAATTTCATCCCGGTTTCCGCCAGAACCTCCACGGAGGTATCATGGATGAGGCTGAGCTCACCGTTCGAAAGCACCTGCATACGGTCGGTCATATCCCTTTTCCTCTTATCTGATCCGATATCGATAAGCACAGCTTACCGTATAGCCAGCCGAGCAGTATTGCCCTGCTGCTATTTTTTCCGGCTTAAAAGCGTTTTTAAAACCCAGTGTTCGCAAAGTTGGTTACCCCTATCCGCTTTTTAAACAGTACACGCTGATGTTGTGTCCCACATATAATGCAAAAAAAATAGTAGCAGTTCCAGCCTGAATTCATGGGGTAACTAAATTCGAAATAAATTCAAAATTCAAAAAATCAAATGACAAAAACAGATCCTACCAGTTTGTAATGACAGGTTTTGTTTGTTTCTTTCGGTCATTATGATTTGCCCTTTTGTTTCGAGTTTGCGGCGTTCGCCTTGAGAACATTCCGGATTTTTGCTTACCTTAAAGCATTGTTGCGGCAGTGTTATTAAATGAGAAACTTATGAGACACAACAATAGGTACTGTTATCTCCACCCGCGCTGCATCTCATCCAAGATCTTGACGGTGTCTTTCGGCAAGGGTTCCGGACGATGTTCCATTTTCTTGAGGGTCACTTCCTGCAACCGTTGCTCGAAGGTTTTAGAACCGGAGGCTTTCCACTGATCAAGGATTGCGCGGTCAAATATTTCAGAATACCTGATCTTCTTAAAATTATTGAAGGTGTGGGGATCCTGGAGAAAATGCCCGCGGGGCCCCACGCGGTCGATGACGTCCAACGCCAGGCTTTCCTCATCCAGCGAAAGGCCCTGCATAAAATGATCGACCGCATCAACAATTTCATTGGCCAATACCATGAATTCGGGTGAAGCCAGGGAGCCGTGGTCCAGCCAACTGCCGCAATCGTGCACCAATCCGGACCCAATGGTGGCCGCCGCCAGGCACTGGAAGGTTGCCTCTGCCCCGGCCTGGGCGTCGCAAAACTTCGCATCCGTGGCCCCGGCGGTACCGAAAAACGGCAGGCGATAGTGTTGCGCCATCTGAGCCAGGGCCGCCGTCATCAGGGGCATTTCACAGGCACCGTAGGAAAAAACCGCCGTCCGCATATCCATGACAGTTGCTTGGGCACCGGCCACAAAGGGGGCCCCCGGTTTTACATATTGATGCAATACCAGCCCGCTCAACGTCTCGGCATTTCCCTGCACGACCGTGCCCGCCAGCGTAGCCGGAGCGGTACCCGCTGCCTGGGGCGCCGACGAGTTAATCAAGGGGATGTTGTTTTGCGCGCAAAATATAATCTTATCCACGGCCAGGCCAAAATAAGCCAGGGGCGAAATCGGTTCCGAGTAGTGCAGCAAACAGGGCGCCATGTCAAAGTTTTCCTTGCCCCCGCAAAGCAGGAGGGCCATTGCATAGATATCTTTGCTGCTGGCTGTGTCTTTGCTGCAAAAGGCGATGGGTTTTTCACAATACTCCATGGCATATCGGGCGATGACCCGGTCGGCGATATCCGGCGGCACGTCGTCGGCCATCCCGATAATCATGGCCCAGTGAAGATGCGGCAGGGCGTCGCACAAAGTGGCCGTAACCTTCACGTTATCGCTGACAAAGCGTCTGCGTGCATGGGTTTTGGGATCCAAATAATCGACACAGTCCAGACTCGGCCCAAAATAAGTTTTATCCCGCTCCAGGGTAATGGTACGTTTGCCGGTCCGGGTGCCGAGGATAACCCGGGAAGGTGCCCGCTGGATGGCATCTTCTACCATCCACGAAGGTATTTTTACCCGGTCATCTTCCACCCGGGCACCGTGTCCGGATAACATTTCCAGGGCTTTTGGGTGCGGGATGTCGACACCGGTTCTCTCCAGCACATCGAGCGTGGCGCTATGGATCTGATCGATCTGATCCTGGTTGATGACCTGTATGCGCGGCTTAAAATGTAACTCGTCTGGGGCCATTCCCATAATTGCCCCCTTTCCTCAGAGGGTTGATCTTCCAGAACCCATCTCAAAGAAGGGTTTTGAGATAGGTTCTGCTTGATACGATCAGCGCATAGTAAACCCACGCGTTTTCAAAAAGCCGCGCATGTGGGGGCGTGATTCCTTACCCACCAGGTCCCGCATCTCCAGAGTCCAATTACTGTCTTTGGTGCCGCCGGTACGTGTCCGGTAGTATTGGCGCAACTGATCATCATAGCGCTGAATACCATCCGGGTCAGCGGCTGCCTGATACTGCTCTTCCTTGAGCACCACGGAAAGGGGCAGGCGTGGTTTGACTTCCGGATCCTGGGCCGGGTACCCGAGACAGAACCCGAAGACCGGGTACACCTGGTCCGGTAAATCCAGCAGGGCCGTTACCCCGGCCGGGTCATTGCGGATGCCCCCGATGTAGCAGATCCCCAGTCCCGCCGATTCCGCGGCAATGGCGCAATTCTGGGCAAACAGGGCGACATCGACGGTAGCAATGATGAAGTGCTCGGTCATGCCTGGCACGAAATCGCCGCCTTGCATTTCACAGGCCTGCCGGGAGCGGCTCAAATCGGCGCAGAATACTAAAAACGCCCCGGCAGTGCCCACATATTCCTGATCGCCGGCCAGTTGGGCAATGGCACACCGCGTGTCTGGATTGCGAACCCGGATCACGGTAGTCGCCTGCAGGTTGCTGGAGGTGGCGGCCGCCTGCCCGCAGCGGACGATGTCGTTGATTAGCTCGTCTGCGACCGGCTGATCAGTGAATTTACGGATGGATCGGTGGGAACGCAGTAATTGCATAACCGGATTCATAGCACATCTCCATCGTTTGAGAGTCCGTTTTCAGGATTGAAATGATTATAAAGAATCCTTGCCCAAAGGTCCAGGCCTTGGCTTGCCTTTTGAAGGGCCGAGCATCCAGAGAACGCATTCGTAACATGGCCGGATTCAGGGGATTGGGTCAAAGGCTGAATAAAAGGATGAAACCGAATTGAAAAGCATTACAACCAGCGAACAGGAGTTTTATTCCGGCCCTGAATCACCACTCGGGATCACCGGCCGTGTTCCTATTCAAATTTAGGTTTTCAGAAATGTGTCCTGTAACTGGGTCTGGCTGCCCGTTTCCGATCCACGGGCGACGTCGTCCGGGACATCCTCGGCGATTTCATCCAGCTCAGGAAAGTATTCTTTGAGTTGGGAAATCTCGTTAAGTTTGTCCTGCCATTTGAGGAACGTCCCCACATGTGTAAGGGTGTGGTCCGCGTTTTTGGGTCCGCCCTTTTCCAGAATTTCACGAATTCCCTTGACGACCTGTTTGTCCTCCGGCAGATAGAGCGGAACGAGGAAATCATGCCGCGTTTGGAGCCAGAGC
Organism: Olavius algarvensis Delta 4 endosymbiont; assembly: GCA_905176665.1. Lineage (GTDB taxonomy): Bacteria > Desulfobacterota > Desulfobacteria > Desulfobacterales > CAJINA01 > CAJINA01. The sequence continues at coordinate 39,249 of CAJINA010000101.1, forward strand.
TTGCGAGACGCTCTTTCCCGTTTACAGTCCTTGATGAATTTTTCCTTGCTGAAATAGTTGAGGTTGCCCAGTGTGCCCATAGCGTGCCGCAGGATATGGACACCATAGGTTCGCAGGATGTCGCGGGAAATTTCCGACTCCTGGACGGCAGCCGGGATATCGGTGAGGATGCTGGTACTGCCGCCCGACTGGGCCGAAGCCATGCCCGTAACCCAAAGGTTCAGCCGGGCCATGGCCGAATTGATGAGCGGTTGCCCGGGGTCGCTGTAATCGAGGTTGCCGTCGATACCCAGCAGGTCCGGGATGCCGCCGTGGACGCAACCGATGCCCGGATTGATGGTCTGGGCCAGCACCATCATGAAGAGAACCTGGGCGTGGATCTGGGTGAGCAGGGCTTCCGGGCTCGCGGGGCCCGTGGAGCCGGCGATGGTGAGATCCAGGATCAACAGATTGTTTCCCTCGCGGGCGCTGCGCAAAAACGGGGCCACCATGTTGGGCATAAAGGTCATGGAAGTGATCAGGCTGGTACCGTCCAGCCAGTCATCCCGGTAGCTGAAATAGGAAGTTTCCTCGTCGGTCATGTTCCGGGTGGTGGTCATCTTCAGGTCCGAAAAATGCTCCTCCATGAGCAGTGCGCACTCAAAGTCAGAGATGGATTTGTCGGTGGTCACCGGGATGCTGAAAATGCCGAGGCTGTCCGCAAATTCGCCCGCTATCCGGACGATGTCTTCAAACTCCTCGCGATTGGCAGGCTGCAGGTCATCGCGTCCCGGGCGCAGCAGAAAAGGCGCCGTGGCGCCGGTCCCGAAGGCGTTCTCGCCCGGATCTTCCGCCATATCTTTGGGGACCATGTCGAGGCACTGCTCCAGATAGTCTTCGCGGAGAGGCACAAACAGCGCCTGTTCACTATCGTCATCGATGGCATCCGCCTCTATCAGCAACTCCATGAGCTCCGGGCTGTTGACAATATCCATGCCGATTTCGGTCAAAATCTTGCGGGCATTGCGGTCGATGCGTTTATAGATCCGGAGTTCATTGGAGAGCGTGTCCATATCGGCTATGCGCTCACGGGCAATATCCGCCTCCGGGCTGCTGGGGTGCAGTTCCACAATCTTGGCATAGTGCCGCTTGGCACTCTGAAACTCATACTGCTGCTCGGCGGCAACCGCATCATCAAACATTCTGATGATCTTTTTAGCACGCTTTCGCATAGCTTTGGCCCTCCTCCTGAAGACATATGCAAAGCTACCCGCTCAGTACAGGCAGCTGCGAACACCCGGTCGACGCCGTCAAAGCAGCTTGGGACTGCAGAGCTTTTTCAGGTCCCAGGCCTTCAGCTTGTAGGATTTGTCGTGGACACCGGGATTGAAATACACATAATCCTTACGGGTCAAAGCCGTATCCATGTAAATGGATAGTGGGGCGAACTGGCCGAAGGGCGGCACACAGCCGACTTCACAGCCCACTTTTTCGCTGACCTGTTCCGGTTTGGCAAACGTCACCTTCTTGGTGCCAATCCCCTTGGCGGCCGCTTTCCAGTCGACCCTTTGGTCACCCGGAAGAACCAGGACCACCATCTCTTTTTCCTTGGTCATGAGTACCAGCGACTTCACGGTTTCGGCCTCATTGACCCCCAGGGCCGTGGCCATGGCCGGGTTGGTGAAGACCGGTTCATGTTCAAACACTTCATAGTCAATTTTGTTTTTCTTCAAAATCTCGATGATGTTTTCCTCAAGCGTCATGAATCGTTTCCTTTCTTAGGATTATACCTTTTTCGAACTAGGGACTGTTTTTAAATTGCCTTTTGTCCCAATCCCGGCGTTGGGCGCTCGGTTCCAATCCTCGAAATACTTTGAGTATTCCTCCGGTTGGAACTTCTCGGCCGCCTTGGCCTTGACCCAAAATCTCAATTTAGAAGCAGCCCCTAAAGGGTAACCGTATCCAGTATTTCCGCGATATCTTTGACGGGAATCTTCTCTTCCGCCTCCAGGATACCGTCATTGAGCATGGTCGTGCAAAACGGGCAGGCGGTCACCACGGTGCCCACCCCGCTGGCCACCACCTGTTCGGCGCGTTCACGGTTGATGCGTTTGCCGAGTGTTTCTTCCATAAACATCCGCCCCCCTCCGGCCCCGCAGCAAAATCCCTTTGCCCGGGTGCGGTCCATTTCGACCAGAGGGCCGGCATTGGCCCGGCTGAGAATATTGCGGGGAGCGTCATAAAGGTTATTCCAGCGTCCCAGGTAACAGGAGTCATGATAGGTCATTTTACCCAGGTCCCGGGCATCTACCTGCAACCGTCCCTCCCGGAGCAGGGTGTCAAAATAGTCAGCCGTATGCACCACCGGAAAGGCGGCGCCAAATTCCGGGTACTCATTTTTGAGGGTGTTGTAACAGTGGGGGCAGCCGGCCAGGATCATATCCGGAGCGTACTGTGAGAGAATTTCTACGTTCTGCTGGATCATCATCTGGCCCAGGTATTCGTTCCCGGCCCGCCGGGCCATATCCCCGTTGCAGCTTTCTTCCGGGCCTAGAATCGCGAAATCAACCCCTGCTTTCCGCAGCACCCGGGCAGTGGCCTGGCTGATCTTTTTGGCGCGTTCATCGAAAGAGCCGGCACACCCCACAAAAAACAGCACCTTGGCATCCGGTTTGTCCGTCATCAAGGGGACATCCAGTCCCTGGCACCAGTCGGCACGGGTATCCGCGGAAAATCCCCAGGGATTGGCCTGGTTTTCCAGGTTGTTGAAGGTTGCCTGCATTTCCGCAGGGAAGCTAGCCTCCATCAAAACCTGGTGTTTGCGAATTTCAACTATGAAATCCAGGTGCTCAATGGATACCGGGCAGATGTTCTCACACGACCGGCAGGTGGTGCAGGCCCACAGGACATCATCGGTGAGTTCGGACCCCTCACGCATGAGGGGCTGGATCGCTTCCCTTTTGTCGCTCAGCAGCAGGTCCGCCTGGTCCAGCAGGTCGATTTTGAAATCGTGGATGATTTTCTTGGGGGATAGTGGTTTGCCGGTATGGGACGCCGGGCACAACTCCTCACAGCGGCCACACTCGGTACAGGCATACAGATTGAGCACGTTGAACCAGTTAAATTCAGGTACGCGGCCGAGGCCGAAGGTCTCGGCCTCTTCATCTTCGATATCGGTTTTAACCAGCGCCTTTTCTACCTTCAACCGCTTGCAGAATACGTTGGGGACAGCGGCCAGCAGGTGCAGGTGTTTAGACCCGGGGATATAAATCAAGAACCCCAGGATGGTACCGATATGAATGTAGTAAAAAAATTCAGACCAGAAAAAGAGCTGGCCTGAGCTGAGGGCCCTGAGATTCAAAGCTGTTGCCAAAATAGCCGAGATGGGAAACACCCCGGCATAACTGAAGTCTCCGGGGGCAATCGGCTGCACGTACAGGAAGGCGTTGATAAAATGAAACGAGATCACAATGACGCTGGTGAATAAGATGATCAGGTTGGCATCCCTTCCCGGGGTCAGATACTCCGGTTTCAGGATAAGGCGCCGGTAAAGGGCATAGGCCAGGCCGACGAGCACAAAGGCGGCCAGGAGGTCGGCGACGAAAAGGTAGGCTGTATACGGTATCGGAAACAGATCACCAACGTGAAAGGCAGGGACCACCCCCTGTATCATCAATTCCAGCGAATGGGGCTGAATGGCCAGGAAACCAAAGAAAATCAAGGTATGTGCCAGGCCGGGCATCAGTTTCCGGCGGACATTGGCCTGCCCGAGCACATCCACAAAGAGAACGGTAATCCGGTCAGCGATGCGGTCCAGTCTGCCGGGGGCCTCACCTTCCACCGCCATCATGATGTTGTACAGCCGGACAACTTTTTTAAAGAACAACCCAAAAGCGCCTATCAGGGCCGCCAGCATCAGCACTGATTTGAAGACAAGATACGTATTCATACAGATCTCGAATCCTCCGCAGCAGGGTCCCTAGTGTTGTGTCCTATAAGTTTCTTACAAAATAATACCGCAGCAATGGCGATTTAGAACACCTTAAAAATTCGAAATCCGAATATCGGAATGTTCTCAAGGCGAACGCCGCAAATACGAAACAATAAAGCAAGTCGGAATGACCCAAAAATTCAAACAAAACCTATTACTAAAGCTGCCAAGTTTATGTTTTGGTCATTTAGACATTTGAATTTTAGATTTGTTTCGAAATTCGTGCTTCGTATTTCGAATTTAGTTTGTCCCCTGAATCTAAGATAGAACGGTCAATCTTTTTGGCTATTATTTGTGAGACGCAACACTAGGAACCACCTTCTTTCAATTGGGCCGTCAACCGGGGCACCACCTCAAAGATGTCGCCCACGATTCCGTAATCGCACTTTGAAAAAATCGGGGCATCCTTGTCTTCGTTAATCGCCACGATCACCCGGGATGTCTTCATACCTGCAAAATGCTGTACCGCCCCGGAAACACCGCAGGCGAGGTAGAGCTTGGGGCTCACCGTTTTACCGGTCTGGCCGACCTGCATGGAATGAGGGGCATACCCGGCATCCACCGCCGCCCGGGAGGCGCCCACCGCAGCCCCGATGAGATCGGCGCATTCGTCCAGCATTTTGTAGTTTTCGGCCGCCTTGATGGCCCGCCCCCCGGTGATGACCACCGGGGCCTCGGTCAGGTCAAGTTTTCCGGCCGCGCCCCGTTTGGTTTCGATCACCCGGACCAACCCGGGATCTGCCCCGTCCGCGGTAAACGTTTCTATTTTCGCGTCCCCCGTAGATTTGACCGGCTCGACGGCATTGGGGCGCAGGGTGCACAGCAGCACGGAACCGTTGACTTTCAAGGTGGCGAACGTTTTACCCGAGAAGTGCGATTTCCGGACCTGCTGCCGGCCGATATCCACGGCCACACAGTCCGCTACCAGCGGTTCATTTAGGAGGGCGGCCAGCCGGGCAAAAATGTCTTTGCCGGCAGCGCTGGCAGTCCCCAGCAGGGCGCCGAGGTCATACGCTTTCAATGCGGCCGCCACCGCAGTTGCCGCAAGATCCGGGCTGGCGCCGAGGTCTCCGGCGGCGACTTCGATGCCGACAATGGTCCCGACCCCGTATTCGGCCAACCGGGCCTGAAGAGCAGCGGGGCTCTCCCCCAGCACCAGAGCATAGATGTCCTGGCCGGCTGCCGCGGTGAGGACCCCCAGGGTTGTGTCTTTCACAGCCCCGTTTTCGGTTTCAATCAAGATACCTGTCCGCGTCATCAGCTTGTCTCCTTGTCTTAGAGAACTTTCTCTTCTTCTTTAAGGATCTTGATAAGTTCCGATACCTGTTTATCCACATCACCGTCAAGCATTTTCGCTGCGGATCTTTCGGGCACCGGTTCGAGGGTTTCCAGCACGACCGCCCCCTGGGATTCATCGATGCCCAGGGCAGCGATCTCAAGCTCCTTGATCTCTTTTTTCTTGGCCTTCATGATATCCGGAAATTTGGGATAGCGCGGCTCGTTCAAACCCTTGGTGGCGCCGATGACCGCGGGCAGGCGCATTTCGATCACCTGCTTTTCCCCCCCACCGACTTCACGTTCCACCACGGCCTTCCCATCGTCAATGACGAGATTCGAAACCTCGTTAACAATGGGCAATTCAAGGGCGCGGGCCAGCCGGTACGGGGTTTGAAAACTCTCCGTGTCCACCGAGCCCTTGCCGGTGAAGATCACATCCGGCAGCCCGTCCGCTTCCAGGGCAGCCTGCAGGGCCCGGGCCGTCAAACCGCTGTCCAGGAACTGCCCCGTGGTTTTCACCAGGATCGCCCGGTGGGCGCCCATGGCCATGCCGCTGCGGAGCGTGGCGGCGGCGGCCGGTTTGCCCACGGCCACCAGGACGACCTCGCCACCGTGCTGTTCCACCAGGCTGACCGCTTCCTCGATCCCGAACTCATCGTAAGGATTGACGACGAATTTGATTTCCTCATCGGCATACCCGGTGTCCCCGGTAATCTTGATGGTAGCGGCCGTATCGGGCACATGCTTTACACATACACAAATTTTCATTTGCTCTGGCCTCCTAAGACTTCATTTTTTCATTGGCAGAATCGTACAGGGGCATGGCCACTACCTGGGCACTGCGGGGACGCCCGAGGATCTCAACATCGAGAACCGTCCCTGGAGCGGCATGCTCGGGTGGTACGTAGCCCATGGCAATGCTTTTGCCGACCCGATGGCCATAGCCGCCGGAGGATGTCATGCCGATACGCTCACCATCTTTCAGGATCGGGTTGTAACCCCAGGGATCGGAATCCTTGGCCTCCACCACCATGCCGACCAATTGCAGCGGCACGCCGGCCGCTTTCTGTTTGACGATACCCTCTTTGCCGATGAAGTCCTTGTCCAGCTTCACGGTCCAGGCGATGGGTGTCTCCAGCGGGGTGTGATGCACATTCATTTCGCTCTTCCAGGCCAGGTAGCCTTTTTCGAGGCGCATCGAATCCATGGCATGCATGCCGACCATCTGCAGGTCGAACTCCTGACCGGCCGCCATCAGGGCTTCGTAAACAGCGATCTGCTGCTCGATCGGATGAAATATTTCATACCCCAGTTCGCCCACATAGTTCATGCGGTTGACGCGGCATTTGGTGCGGCCGACATAGAGTTCCCGGCAGGTGGAAAATGGAAACGCCGCGTTGGACACGTCGCCGTAGACCACTTTTTCCAGTATGGCGCGGCTCTTGGGTCCGGCCAGCACCAGGCAGCCCATTTTATAGGTAAGATCCTCCAACTGCACCGACCCGTCCGCGGGCAGATTGAGGAGCATCCAGTGCTGGTCATGGCGTTTGCCCACACTGGCGGTGACGCAAAAATAGGTGTCCATGTCGATCCGCGTGACGGTCATATCGGATTTAAAATTCCCGTTGTGGTCCAGCATGGGGCACAGGGCGATCTGCCCGTCTTTCCCCGGGACGTTCTGGCAGGTCATGTGGTTCAGCCAATCCCGGGCGCCCGGTCCCGAAATCCAGGTCTTGGCAAAGCGGGTCAAATCAATAATGCCGGCATGGTTCATCATGTGCGTGCATTCCCGGCCGACATGCTCAAACGCATTGGACCGCCGCCAGGATGGCTGCTCATAAAGGTCGGCCCCCTCGGGAGCATAATAATTGGGACACTCCCACCCGAAGTAGTCGCCGAAAACCGCGTTGGCCGCTTTCTGGTATGTGTAGATTGGGCTGGTCCGGTTGGGCCGGGCGGCATCCCGGAATTCATTGGGGAAGAAGATGGAATACAGCCGCGGATAGATGTCCGCGATTTTTTCATGGTTATAGGCCCAGTTGGCATAGGAGCCGAACCGCCGGGAATCAACATGCCACAGGTCGATTTCCGGCTCGCCGTTCATGATCCAGCCGGCCAGGTAGTGCCCGATGCCGCCGGCCTGGGTGATGCCGAAGCTGTAGCCGCAGGCCTGGAAGAAATTGCGCAACGGATAGGCGGGCCCCACCAGGGGATCGCCATTGGGCGTATAGGTAATCGGACCGGCAGTGACATGCTTGAAACCGGTGTCGCCGAGAATCGGAAACCTTTCAATGCCGGCTTCGATACAATCGGCAATGTTGTCAATATCGGGATTCAATTCCTCCTGGGCGTAATCCCAGGGGACCCCGTGCTTTTTCCACTGCTGGCCGTGGGCTTCGTACATGCCCAGGATCAGGCTGTCCATCTCCTGGCGCAGATAGATGGACCGGTCCGGATCGCGCACCAGCGGCAACATGGTATCCCTTTCGACGACCGCATTGATGGTTTCGTACAGAATATGGGTGTGGGCAATGGCGATGGAGGGGATTTCCAGCCCCACCATTTTCGACACCTGCGGGGCCCAGAGACCGGCGGCATTGACGATAAATTCACAGGTGATGTCGCCCTTGTCGGTCTGAACCAGCCAATCGCCGGATGGTTTTTGCGTGATGCCGGTGACGCGGGTGTGCAGGTTGAGCTCGGCACCATAGCTGCGGGCCCCCTTGGCCAGGGCCTGGGTCATGGAGGCTGGGTCCACATCGCCGTCATCCGGCCAGTAAAGACCACCCACCAACCCGGTCGTATCTATCAGGGGGTGCAGTTCGCCGATCTCTGCGGGGCTGACAAAATTCACGTCCAGGCCCAGGCAACGATTCATGGAGTAGTAATAGCCCAGTTCGTCGAGCCGGTCGGGGTTGTCGGCTGTACGGATCGACCCCGTGGTATGCCAGCCGGGTGACTGCCCGGTCTCCTCTTCGAGCTGCTTGAAGGTTTCGATACTCTTCATGTTGACCTGGGTGCAGTAATAACTGGGATGGTAATAGGAACAATTACCGGCTGCCATCCAGGTGGAGCCGGAGGTCAGTTCGTGTTTCTCGATGAGCACCACATCGTCCCACCCGTATTTTGCCAGATGATAGGCCAGACTGACACCGATGGCCCCTCCTCCGATAATGGCGACTCTAGCGTTGGTTTTCATGATGTGCAAACCTCCTTTCAGTCACGGTTGGGTTATGTCCTCCGGTCAGGAAATCTCAAAGAGTGATTATATTGCACTTAGTGTACCAATCATAAGGCTCAGGGCTATATTTCCCCGGCAGGGATGGCGGCCCATTTTAAAAATCGTCCACCGTGACGGGCGGGCTCATTTTTTTCACCTGACAGGGTCGATTTTCATTGTGCCGTGCCCCTTATTTCAATTAAAAGGGGAGAATTATCGCGGAAAAACAGACAGCCGATACCCGGAACGGACACAATTTTACACTTTTTCCTGTAAAATTTTTTTACATTTTCCGGAAAAATCTGCAACCAGTTTCTGAAACTGCAACTCTCCAGGGAGGCGCCGATGCCGGTAACCATACCCCAAACCATGACCGCGGTGCGCCTCACCGGACACGGCGGATTCGACAAACTCGACTATCGCCGGGATGTCGCGGTACCTATTCCGGCCGATGATGAAGTTCTCATCCAGGTCCTGGCCTGCGGGATCAACAACACGGACGTCAACACCCGCATCGGGTGGTATGCCCCCTCCGTTACCACGGCCACTGACGACGGTGCCCGGGACGGTTTCGAGGAGCTGGCGGCCGGAACCGGCACTTGGTCGGGCGAAGCCCTGGCGTTTCCGCGCATCCAGGGAGCGGATGTCTGCGGGCGCATTGTCGGAGTCGGTCAACAGGTAGATCAAAGCAGACTGGGCGAGCGCGTGATCGTGGCCCCAATGCAGCCGCACCCGTCCGGGGAACCCTGGCGCTGTATCACCATGGGGTCTGAAATCAACGGCGGGTTTGCCCAGTATGTGGCGGTGCGGGCGTCGACCGCCTATCTCGTGCAGTCCGATTGGTCCGACATCGAGCTGGCCTCGATACCATGCGCCTGGTCCACCGCGGAAAATATGCTCCACCGTGCGGATGTCTCAGATGGTGAGCGGGTCTTGATTACCGGCGCCTCAGGCGGAGTGGGCTCGTCCGCCGTTCAATTGGCGAAAAGAAGAGGCGCGATCGTCGTGGCTGTAGCCGGACAGGCCAAATCCGAACAGGTCCGCAACCTGGGTGCCGACCGGGTAATCGCCCGCGAATCGGATCTCTTTGAAGCGCTGGGCCGGGAAACCGTAGACGTGGTCTGCGACCTCGTGGCCGGTCCCCAATGGCCCCAGCTGTTGGATGTGCTTAAGATTGGTGGCCGTTACGCCGTGGCGGGCGCCATTGCCGGCCCGGTCGTAGCACTGGATGTCCGGACCCTGTACCTGAAGGACCTGACGTTCCTGGGCTGCACCTATCAGGAGCCGGCGGTTTTCCAAAACCTGGTCACCTATATCGAGAAGAATGAAATCCGGCCGGTGGTTGCCAAACATTATCCTTTGCAGGAGATAATCCAGGCCCAGAAGGATTTTCTGTCAAAAGCACATACCGGCAAGCTTGTCATGGTTCCCCCTGCGCTAGAAAAATGACAAGATGATACAAAATAGTAGCAAACGGTGTTAGGTGTTACTCTGTATAGGGGCTTTGCTAAAACCAAAAAGCAATACCTGGCATCGCGCGGAGACGCGGAGCCGCAGAGACGTCCTCCTTAGACTAAGATCAATGAACAGTCCAGCGCAGTTGGGAAGGCAAAACCAGAATTTGGTCGCACTAGCGTGCGAAAAACCGGTTCATGCTTACAGTGAAAGCGATCTTTTGGTTTTATCCGGCGAAGCCGGTAAAAGATGTGGGTTTCCCCAGCCGAGCTGGACTGTTCATTTAAGCTTCGGTTTAGGGAAGACGTCTGCGTCTTTGCGTCTCTGCACGAGAATGTTGCTTCTATGGCATAGCCAACTATCTCTAACCTGGTCTCTATAATCAGGTTTTAAAGGCGTAATAAAACCAAAAGCAGGAACTCGGTTTGAAGAAGAAAACGCTCATCATTGCCTGTGCCGTCCTGGCTGCCGATTTAAAAGCGAGCGCCGCCGAATTGGGGCTCAATGTCGAATTCAAGTTCCTGAAAGCCGGTCTGCACAACAACCCCCAATTGCTTCGGGACAGACTCCAGGCGGCCATCGACGAACATTCCGCGACCGATGCCTGCGACCGCATTGTCATCGGATACGGCATCTGCGGTAAAGGCACCATCGGTGTGCAGGCCCGCTCCGTACCCTTGATCCTGCCGCGGGTGCATGACTGCATCGCCCTCTTTCTGGGCGGCGACCGGGCCTATCAAAACGAATTCAAAAAGTACCCGGGCACCTATTATCTCTCCACCGGGTGGTGCCGGGAAAAAACCGATCCCGGTTCCCAGAAAGGCCGTTGGACGTACTTCGGCGATAAAAAGCTCAATTTCGACGAACTGGCGGCTGAGCACGGGGAACCGGCCGCCCGGCAGACCTTCGATTTTCTCAACTCCTGGCAGAAAAATTACCAGCGGGCAGCGTTCATCGACACCGGCGCGGGCGCCCCGGCCCGGTACGAAGGCCTGGCCCGGGAAATGGCGGCCCAATACAACTGGCGCTACGAAAAAATCCGGGGCAGCCGGACCTTATTCAAGCAGATGCTCAATGCCCAGCAGTCGACCACTGAAATCCTGAGGGTGCCGCCCGAACATGTGATCGGATTCGATCCCATCCGATCCACCCTGGCGGCCCATCCGCTATGGCAAGGCGATGACTTGGCGTCGATACCGGATCAGGCCGCCGGAGTAGAAACCGAAGACCGGGAACCGCCCTCCACGGCCACTATCAAGACCGGCCTGGGCATTGATGCCGGCGGCACCTACACCGATGCGGTCATTTATCATCTGGCCGACAAGCAAACCCTGGGCAAAAGTAAAGCCCTGACCACCAAATGGGATTTTACCCAGGGTATCCGAGAGGCACTTGAGAAGCTGGACCGGGATAAGTTGCTAAGGGTGGAGCTGGTATCCTTGTCCACCACCCTGGCAACCAACGCCATCGTGGAAAACGAGGGCCAGAAAGTCGGGATGCTGCTCATGCCGCCGCACAATCTCGATCCCACCGCAGTGATTGCCTACCAGCCGCAAACCGTCCTCCAGGGACGGCTGGATATCAGCGGCCGGGAAATCACGGCCGTAGACCCGGAACAGGTCAAACGGGCCGCCGATCGAATGGTGGCCGACTTTAACGTGACCGCCTTTGCCGTGTCGGGGTATGCCGGCGCCGTCAACCCGGTCCAAGAACTTCAGGTCAAGGAAATCCTGGAGCAGCAGACCGGGCTGTTTGTTACTTGCGGCCATGAACTGTCCGACACTCTGAACTTTCACACGCGGGCGGTCACCGCCCTGCTCAACGCCCGGATTGTGCCGCGTTTAAACGGGTTGCTGGCAGATCTCGAAAACGTCCTGGCGGCCATGGGCATAAACGCACCGACCGTGGTCGTAAAAGGGGACGGGACCTTGATGAGCGCCGCCCTGGCCAGGCAAAGACCGGTTGAAACGATTCTTTCCGGCCCCGCGGCCAGTGTGGCCGGTGCCCGGCATTTGACCGGGATCAAAGATGCTCTGGTCGTGGACATGGGCGGTACCACGGGCGATACGGCCGCCCTGGTGGATAACCTGGTAAGCCTGAACGCGAAAGGGGCCAATGTCGGGGGGCACCGGACCCACGTGCAGGCGCTCGAAATCCGCACCGCCGGACTGGGTGGGGACAGCTTGATCGGATTTGAAAAAGGCGTGTTTCACATCGGCCCGCGACGGGTGGCGCCGATTGCGTGGCTGGGCGCCATGTACAACGGGACGTCGGCGGCCCTGTCCTTCTTGAAAAACAATCCACCCAAGCCGGGCAGCAACGGCAGCCATATGCAGGTGCTGGCTCTGACCGGTGCGGTACAGACGGCGGCCATGACGCCGATGGAAAAAAAGCTCGTCCGCCGGCTGCAGGACCGGCCGTACACCATTGCCGAACTGCTCCAGGAAATGGGTGGTTACTCTGCAGACGCCCTGCCCCTGCAGCGGCTGGAAGAAACATTCAGCGTGCAGCGCTGCGGCCTCACGCTGACGGATCTGCTGCATATCACCGGTGCGTTCACAAAGTGGGACACGCAAGCGGCCCGTGACTATGGCCGCCTGTTTGCCGCCCTGGCTGGACAAAAGATGCAGGCCATGATCCGGCAACTGCTCAATTTGGGGGTTCAGCGCTTAACCCTGGAACTGCTGAAACGACAACTGGACGAAGAGGTTGATCCGGCCGCACTGGACGATTGCCCGGTCTGCCAAACCTTGATCGACACCCTGCTGACTAAGGACAATCCCCAATACGGCGTTTCCATAAACCTCAAACGGCCGGTCATCGGGGTCGGAGCGCCTATCCGCCATTTTCTACCCGCGGCTGTAGAACCCTTGGGGACAGAGGCCATCATCCCGGAAGACGCGGATGTGGCCAATGCCATCGGGGCCATTACCAGCCAGGTGGTCATCCGCAAACAGGTGCGCATCATACCCGACGAGCTGGGCGGCTTTCGGGTGGAGGGGATCGCCGGCAACCATCAATTCGAGCAGTTTGAAACCGCTGACCGGTTTGCCCGGGATGAACTGACCCGCATCGTCCGGCAGCGCGCGGCCGCCGCCGGCACGAACTGCCGGAAGGTGGCGTTAAAGACTGAAGACCGCATTCCGGCCACGGCTGCCGGAGATCCGGTCTTTTTAGGCCGCACCATCGCAGCCAGCCTGATCGGCAGACCGGACAGCGTGATGATAACACCGGAAAATTAAAACTACGAAGGAGAAGTGGTTTTAAAACTTTCAATCGGACTCAAGGTCAAGGCGGCCGCGAAGTTCAAACCCGAGACATACTCGAGTATTTCGAGGGCTTGAAATTCGCGCCCAACGCAGAGATTGAGTTCGAGGGGAGGTTTTGAAACCACTTCTAAGGAGGCTTGCCATGCGCCTGGGAATGCACACCTACAGCCTGTACCACCACGGCGTAGCCGAAGACTGGGCCGGTTTCAAGCTACCGTGGGCCCGGCAGCTGACCCTGTTTGAGATGATGGACCATGTGGTCACCCTGGGCCTGGAGGGTTTACACCTGGATGCCAAGGCCTTCGATGAAATGAGCGCACCTTATTTTGATCGGGTGAAGGCTTACGCCGCCACCCGGGACCTGTATCTGGAGTATAATTTTGCACTGCAAAGTGGTCACTATGATGCCAGCGTCCAGCAGGATATCGAGGCGGGCGTTACCGTGGCGCACCGTATCGGTGCGGATGTCGCCAAGATCGGCATGAACATCACGCGGCCCCGGCCGGTGGCGGCCAGCAAATTTCATCCTGATGTCAAGCAGCAACTGAAAAACGTCCTGGATAAAATCCGCCGGGCCTTGCCGCATGTAGAAAAAACCGGCGTAAAACTGGCCCTTGAAAACCACACCGATGCGTTTTCGGAGGAGGTGCTCTGGCTGTTGGACCAAATCGATCACCCTCTGGTGGGGGCCTGCATCGACACGGTAAACGCCCTCCACGTCACTGAAAATCCGATCACAGCCATTCGCAACCTGGCGCCCCGGGCCTTTACCAACCACTTCCGGGACAATAAAATCATCATCGAACCGTGGGGTTTCCGGCTCACCGGGGCCGCCGTGGGAGAAGGCGACCTGGATATGGAGACCGCCTATGAATTGATCAGTGCAAATCCTGCTGTGCAGCGCATAAACATAGAACTCGACCTGGATTGCCCCCGGGACGACATGCAGGCGGCCCTTGCTATGGAGCAGGCCGCCCTGGAACGCAGTGTCGCCTATTGCCGGAATGTCCTGGGGATAGGAGCAGCGTGATGGGGACCGACAGTGTCACACCGCAAGCGATGCGCCTGGGATTGCACACCTACAGCCTGTATCTGCACGGTATCGGCCAGGCCTGGGCCGGATTCAAGCTGCCCTGGGAAAGACAGCTGAGCACCTTTGAACTCTTCGACCTGGGCCTTGAGCTCGGCCTGGACGGGTTTCACCTGGACGACGGTGTTTTAGAAAAATTGGACGGATCCTTTCTCGCTGAAGTCGGCGCCGCGGCAGCTGAAAAAGGCCTTTACCTGGAATATAACCTGTCCCTCGATCTGGGCCGCTTCGGCATCGGTATCCAGCACGACCTGGCCGCAGGATTGGAAACCGCCCGGGCCATCGGCGCCGACGTGCTCAAGGTCGGCATGGAAATTCCGCGGCCCCGTCCCCGGGCCGGCAGCCGTTTTCATCCGACGGTCAGGCCCTATCTTGCGGAAACGGTCCAACGGCTGCAGCGGGCGGCTCCCCGGGCAGAAGCGTATGCCATTCGCCTGGCCCTCGAGAACCATTGCGACAGCTTTTCAGAAGAGATCCTGTGGGTTCTCGAACAGGTCGACCATCCCTTTGTCGGTGCCTGTATCGACACGGTGAATGCCTGGCACGTGGCCGAAGACCCGATGAAAGCGATCGAGAACCTGGCCCCGGTCGCCTTTACCAACCATTTTCGGGATGACCGGGTCGAGTTTCGCCGGGATGGTTTCCGGGTCCGGGGCGTGGCCGTGGGTGATGGCGATATCGATATGCAAGCCGCCTACAACCTGCTGAAACACCGCTCGCCCGGCAACCGGATCAATATCGAGACGGAAATGGGCTTCAGCCTGGAAGACAAAGGCGCCGCCTTGCAGCTTGAGTTGGACACCATTAAAAAAAGTATTCGCTACTGCCGGGAAGTGCTGGGGATCGGAAAAGAAGAATAGAACAGCCTGCATAGCAGGCATAAATTCGTGGTTTCGTTTTTCTCTGCGCCTCTGCGTCTCTGCGCGATGCATGGGTTCTTTTTCAAACCAAGCCCCAAAAACCTTTTCCTCGCGCAGAGACGCAGAGGCGCAGAGAAAACCACATATTTTTCCGGCTTTGCCGGTCAAAACCAAAAACAGTGTAGGTCAGGTTACGAGCGTAGTGCGTTACCCGACGAGCGATGTGACCAAGTGTGGCACCTGCCATCCCAACAAACATCAAAAAGTGAGTTCTCCCCGGGTCGGTCGAAACTCTCCGGTTTCCTCCACCAGAGCAAAAGATATAGATTAAAACTAACTCAACTGCGCCAATGCTTGGTCGAGGTCGGTGAGTAAATCTTCCACATTTTCGAGACCGACCGACAACCGGATCAGACCGTCGGCAATACCGGCCTGTTCGCGTTCGGCCGGCGTCATGTGTTCATGGGTGATGGTCGGCGGGTGCATACAGATAGTCCGGCTGGTTCCGAAAGTTACCGCGTGTACTATCAACTTCAGGCTGTTCATGACCGTGGCCGCCCCATCCATACCGCCTTTGATCACAAAGGACATCAGGCCGCCGTGACCGCTCATCTGGCGGCCGGCCAGTTCGTGCTGGGGATGGTCGACAAGCCCGGAGTAGTTCACCTGCGCTACCCTGGCATGGGATTGTAAAAACTCGGCTACGGCCTGAGTATTGATGCTGTGCCGCTGCATCCGCATGGGCAGGGTCTCTAAACATTGGAGGGTCATCCAGGCTTCCATAGGCGGCATGACGGCCCCCACGAACTCGGTCGTATTCCAGCGGATATCTTCGACAAGGCCCTCGGGCCCTACCAGGGCACCACCCAACAGGGCCCCGTTGCCGGCCAGAAACTTTGAAATTGACAGCAACACAAAATCAGCTCCCAGTTCGAGCGGACGCTGGAGGGCCGCGGTCGCGGTGGTGTTGTCCACAAGGAGGGGGACCCCTTTGGCATGGGCCGCGGCCGCCACTTTGGTGATATCGGTAACAAACAGACATGGATTGCTGGGGGTTTCCACCCAGACAAGTTTCGTGTTGCTATCTATCTCCCGCGCCCACGAATCCGGGTCGGCCGGATCCGGAACGAACCGGAACACAACCTGGCACCTTTCAGGAAAGATGTCGGTTGCCTGTTTGTAGCCTTCACCGAAGATATTGAGCGAGGTGACCACGTTGTCGCCCGGCCGGGCCAGAGTGAAGATCAGTTCAAACAGGGCCTGGGAGCCGGAACCGGCAGTGAGACAGGCTTGCCCGCCTTCCAGCGCCGCCAGACGCTGCTCCAGGACCGTATTGGTCGGCGTGCGGGTCCGGCCATATACCGGGCAGGGGACCTGGTCGAAGGTCTCGTACGGGTACGTCACCGACTGGACCAACGGCGGTGTAAAGGACCTGAAGTCCGCCTGGTTCCGGTACGGGTGAAAACCCGCGTGCAGGGCATTCGTTTCAATTGATCGGCCGGCATCCGCGTTTACCGGTGCAGGCGCCTTGGGATCATACACCCAGTGATCTCGCAGAAAAAAGTGCTTGTCTATCGACATGATTATGTATCCTCGCGATGGCTTCTATTATCTGTTTTCGATCCACTTTTTTTCTCTATCGACAATGGCTTTCAGCTCGACCTGAACGTCTTCGGAAAGCGAGGCGACCGTATGCTCCGCCAGGATTTTGTCCACCACCGCCGCCGCCCTTTGTTCCATGGTCAGCCGCCCTCTTTTCTCCCACCGGGCATACGACCCCTTGTCGAACAGTTTGGAGTAAAAGGGCTCCCGGTAATGCTTCAGCGTGTGCGCGTGCTGGAGATAATCGCCGGTCGGGCCCAGTTCGGCAACCACATCCTGTGCCAGGGTTTCCTCATCTACGGGAACGCCGCGGGTGGCGGCTCTTAAAAAACCGATGGTCTCGTTGGCCATTACCATCAGCTGCAGGGATCCCTGCAGCCCGGAGTCCATGAAACCGACGTCGTGGACAATGTTGGCCCCGTGGAGTAAAGCGGTCATCAGGCTGATGGTCATCTCGATACCGCACTGTTGATCGAGCACCTTGGAATCCGTGGAACCGCCGAGACCGAACACCGGCAGGTTGTAATAGCGTCCCATGGAGGTGGCCACCCCCTGCTCATCGGCCAGGACATAATTGCCCACCATGGTCTGCAGGTTATAGGGGCCGCCATTCCAGCCGGGCACGGCGATGGGCGCCCCCGCCTTGACCAGTTGGGACAGGACCACCCCCAGCAGGATGCCGGCGTTCATGGAGGCCATGCATCCGGCGGTAGTCGCCGGCGAGTTGACTCCCCCGGCATTCAGGGGAATCCAGAGCTGGGGCAGTCCCTTTTCAGCCAGGTAGATGGATTTCTGCAGAGCCTCGGCATTGATGACCAGGCCGGAGGTCACGTTTATATAACAGGTGGCGAATGGGTATTGCCGGAAAGTCTCTTCCCCGCCGGCTACCGCTGCACACATTTCCACGGCCGCCTTGCAGCCCTCGAAATCGGGTGACACGAAAACAATCGGCTTGGTTGTATTGTTGAGCATCACCTCCATCTGGTAGCGGTCATAAATACTCTGGTGGACATCCCCGGGCAGAAGCAGCGACATCACGAAATCAATCTCCGCCAGCGCATCCATGACCCGGACTGCCCGGGCCACATCCTGGAGAACCGGCTGCCGTCGGAGACCGGTTTTATGATCCAGGATGTTCAGGCAGTCTGATCCACCGCCGAAATAGGTGTTGTGGCCCCAGGCCCGCAGCGCGACATTCTTGTTCCGGTCGTAGAGGGTGATGCGTTCCGGTGCGGTGGCCAGCGCCGCGGCCACCATGTGTTCCGGCACCCGGACCCGGATACCGTCGCTGTAGGCGCCCCCGTCCCGAAGGATGGACCGGGCCTGTTCGTCATGGACATCCACACCCGTTCGTTCGAGAATTTCCAGGGTCGCCATGTGAATTTTTTTACATTCCTGGGGCCCCATGCGGGCATAACGGGCACTGTTCAGGCTAAAGTCGTGGGTTGATATCATATTTTGCCTCTCTGATATATCAAAATAGCTTTTTAATACATTTTAATCTTTTAAAAGTCAATTTTGTATTATACAATGTCGCAACTTTTGACGATTTAGTTTTGATCTAAACCCTCCACCTCTGGCTGAGGACCCGGCGAGGTTGCACCGATCCGGTGAGGATTGATTTTTTTGTTCATGGTGAGACTTATGTAACAGTTTGTTATTATTCTGTATCACCTTGTCACTTTTCTTGTGCGTACAAGAAAAGTAACCAAAAGAAAACGCCCATAAGACGCGACCCTGCGGG
>CAJINA010000102.1 GCA_905176665.1 Olavius algarvensis Delta 4 endosymbiont
AGGACGACCGCGCGCCATACCCTGGTCTTCTTTTGGGGCCAGGGATGGCGCTTATCGTCTATCTCAAACTGTTTGGGAAGATCTTAACTTTTTCAAATTGCTTTTTGCTTATATTATTTTTTAGTACCTCTGATTTTATTTGTGGGGCCCTTGATAACTGTACATAACTTATTTGCAGAGCAAATGGCTTCTGATTGGGTTTATGTATTAACTTTGTTAAGCCTTTTTATCTGGATTATACTATTCAATATCTTTGTATTACCGTTATTTGGTGTGAGGATGTTCAAGCCCTAATTATATAAGAAAGGTATAACATATCGCTGGAGAACGACGCGCGAAAATCTGCGCGTCTCAGCTCAAACGTTATACATATCAAAAAATGAATATTCCAATTACCGACGAATTGAAAAAGATATGTGACGATATTGTAAAGTGAAAAAGTTAAGATCTTCCCAAACAGTTTGAGATAGACGATAAGCGCCATCCCTGGCCCCAAAAGAAGACCAGGGTATGGCGCGCGGTCGTCC
>CAJINA010000103.1 GCA_905176665.1 Olavius algarvensis Delta 4 endosymbiont
ACCGTTCGGTTGAAGCGCTCCACAAAACCATTGGTTCTGGGGTTCCCGATTTTCGTGGTCCTGTGTTCAATATCATTCAGCTCTAAAAAAATCTCGTACATATGG
>CAJINA010000104.1 GCA_905176665.1 Olavius algarvensis Delta 4 endosymbiont
CTTCTACCTTGAAACCTGAGCGCCACTACAATCTTTTACGGCAGAGCCAAATATCTCTGACCTGGCCCTGAGGACCAGGCTTTTAAGAACTGAGTAAAGGCCACCTCAAAAAACGAATTTTAGTTCAAGGTGCGTCGGCCGCGAGGAGCCCCGCGTTGCGGGACTTCACACTGGATATATTCCTCAAAGGTGGGTCGTAAACCGGAGGTGCCAGCGAAGCCAATGCCCATCGTGGTGAATGCTGGTAGTATTGCGAGGATTTGATCCGAGTGCCCAACGCAGAGGTTGCGCTAAAAGACTTTTTTGAGATGGCCTTTATCCCTGCTCGCCGCCATACAGCTCCTTGACTTTCGCCCGGTCAGGGCTGCCGTCTTCATTTTCCGGCAGGCTTTCCACAAACTGCACATACTGGGGCTTTTTATAGCGCGCAATGCGGTCTCCTACGAAAGCGATAAGGTCCGGGGCGGAAACACTCTGTCCCGCTGCAGTGACGCAAACGGCCTTGATGCCTTCCTTCCACTTGGGATCGGGAACCCCGAATACCACGGTATTTGCGACCGCCGGGTGTTCCAGGATGACTTTCTCGACTTCAGCCGGATATACATTTTCGCCGCCGGGTTTGATCAGTTCCTTTTCCGGCTTGCGTCCCGCATAAAAAAGGTAGCCGTCTTCATCGAAGCGTCCCAGGTCGCCCGTGTGGTGCCACCCATTGCGAAAGGTGGTGGCATTGTCTTCAGGTAGGTTCCAGTACCCTTTGAAAACCATTGGTCCCTGCATGACGATCTCACCGACTTCCCCCCGGGGGACTTCTTGATCGTCATCATCAAACAACCGTACCTGGGCCATGGGAATAACCCGGCCGGCCGACCCGGGGCAATCACTGTATCTACCAAAGGTCGCCACACAGGATGTTTCCGTTTGGCCGTACATGCAGTAAAACGTACCCCCGTGCAGGGCCTGGTACTTTTCTATGTCTTCCGGAGAATCGAGGCCAATGACCGCCCGCAGAGAGCTGATATCCGCGCCTGTTTCGGCCTGTTTTTCCATGATATTGGCCAGTATCGGTGAAAAATCGAACAATAAAGACACCTTGCGATCCGCAATCAACGTAACCGCTGCTTCGGCATCAAACTTGCTCATATTGACATTCAAGGCGCCCACGTGAAAACTGGCCGCCGCCATAAACAAGCCGGCCACATGAAACAGGGGCAGCATGCTCAGGTGTACGTCTTCCCGGCCGATCCCGCAAAGCCAGTTCCATTGCAGATTTGCGCACAGCAGATTGGCGTGACTTAAGAGCGCGCCCCGGGGTTTTCCGGCCACAGCTGCCGTGTGGATAATGACAAAACCGTCATCAGATGTTACCGGACCGCTCCTGAAACGCCCGTTGTTGTCCAGGAGGGTATCAAACCCGGTCAGGCTGCCACCCCCATCGAACTTCAGGTTGTATTGGCCTTGCATCGTGTCAAGCTGGCCTTCCAGTTTTTCTAAAATGGCCTCGAATTCCTCATCGGCAAACATGATCGTCGGAGCCCCGTCGTTTAAAATATACCTGACCTCGTCCTCGGCAAGTCTCCAGTTTACCGGCAGGACGATTGCGCCCAGGGCAGCCGCCGCTCCGTACACGAGAAAAAACTCAATGCTGTTCTTGCCCAGCACGGCAATACGGTCTCCAGGTTTGACACCCGCGTTTTGCAGGCCGCAAGCCAGGCGGTCGGTCAACTTTTTGACTTCCTGAAAGGAAATCATCTGGTCGGTATCGACCTCAAACCAGGCGTCGTTGCTGCCGTAGCAGGCCGCATTGCGGTTTATCAGGTCGTAAAAGGTGAAATCATATAGTCCCATGTCAACCTCCAGCCAAAAGTGGCATCTAAACGCTGGGTGGCAGTTTGCACATTGCGTTGGTCACCTCCGTCATCAGCGGATCTGGACGCACCGGTAGTGTCCGGATTGACCGGCTGATTCTCGGGAGAATTCTTGTTGCTGGTCTGGAAATCGTACCGGAAGCTGTCTCAAAAACCGGGATCTGAATTGAGATGGCTTCTCATATACCTGTCCCCGGGGCACTTGCCGGTTCCGGCTTCGGGTGAAGTCAGTACCGGTATCCCTGTCGCGATGCTACTTTACAGTTGTAACCGGACAGTTGGCCTTTAAAATTACATATTGGGCTGTAGAACCTAGCAGCAGTTTCTGGGTTTTAGACTTCTTCTGGATCCCTACATACAGATGGTCGATACTTTTTTCCTTGGTAAAACGCACCAGATCCTCGCCCGGTGAAAGGCCGCGGGCCATTTGAACCACTTCGCACGCCACGCCTTCCTGTTCAACAAACTCTTTCGCGGATTCGAGTTCTTTTCTGGCCTGGCTTACATCTTCGAGTTTCTCCTTGGATCCGCCCTCCGAAGAAATCATTACATAAACCTTGGCGTCAAAGGCTTTGGCGTGTTTTCTGGCCAACTCAAGCGCGGACTTGGCAACATAGCTTGCATTGTAACCAACCAGAATATTCATGTTACAGCTCCTTTCCCGGAGATCCAAGTTTCTACATCCATCGTTTTCTACGCTTATAGGACTTTACTTCTTTAAAGGACTTGCGACCGCCACCCTGGGTGATCCCCATATAAAATTCTTTAACATCCGGATTGTCGCGCAGCTCATTGGACGGTCCTTCCAACACGATTTTTCCCGATTCCATGATATAGGCATAATCAGAAACCTGCAGCGCAATCTTGGCATTCTGCTCGACGACCAGAATGGTGGTATCCAAATCCCGGTTGATGGTTTCGATATTCTCGAAAATTTCCTTGACCAGCAGCGGCGCCAGCCCCAGGGACGGTTCGTCCAGCATAAGCATCTTCGGCGCAGCCATGAGGGCCCGGCCGATGGCAATCATCTGCTGCTCACCACCCGAGCAATAACCAGCCAAGCGGTTGGTGATCGGTGACAGCCGCGGGAAATGATCATACATCAACTCGTTGTCTGCCTTGATTTTTTGCGCACCATCCTTGCGGGTGATAGACCCCGCCCGGATATTTTCATCCACCGTCAGGTGCTTGAAAACACGTCGACCTTCCGGGACCATTACTGCACCGAGTTTAACCACCTCGGTTCCTAGAACATTGGTAATATCGCTGCCGGCAAATTTGATATAACCATCCCGGATGAAGCCGTTTTCCGGTTTAAGCAATCCGCTGATGGCGCGCAGGGTTGTAGTTTTCCCGGCACCGTTTGTTCCCAGCAGAGCCACGATGCCACCTTTTTTGACATTCAGGCTGACACCGCGCAGGACCTGGATGATATCGTTGTACACCACTTCGATGTTGTTTACTTCCAGCAGGTTTTCACTCGTGTTCGTATCCATAGGGCAGCTTTAAACATCCTTATCATATGGTTGCCGTCGAGCCGCACAGCTCGCAGCAAGCCTGCCCCGCCGGCCAAAATCGGCCGACGGCGCAGGGGGTATCTGATGTGATCTGAACAGCAGGGGCCAGGCCCCTTTTGGTCAAACCTATTTGATCTTGCTGGTATATTCCGGGATGAACGGTTTGCCCACAGAAAGAAAATTCCCGTTTTGGACAGAATACATCTGCAATGTGTCCACGCCGGCCTTGTCGGTTTTTGAATAAGTCACCGGACCTACCGTGGTTACAGGGTAGAAGGCATTCATGCCGTTCATCTGCAGGAGCTCTGCATAAAGCGTCTCCTTGGTAATTTTGTTCCCTTTGGCTTTGGCCCGGCGGATGCATTCAGCCGCGACCTGGGCTACCATGACACCGTTGGCGTAGTTATGCGACATGGCCGCCTTGTCATCCCGGCCGTACTTCTTTGCCAGAGCAATCTGTGCATCGGTACCGGCACCAGGTTCAGATGTCACAATATAGGACGTTGTCCAGTAGTAATTCTCGGCAGCCGATCCGGCCAAGGCCACCAGGTCATTACCACCTGTATAGTGGCAACCTGTAAAAGTGATCTTGCCCTTCTGGCCAAAGGATGTCGCGACCATACCCAGACGACTGGCATCTTTGATCATCGTGGCAACCGGAGATTGGATGGTCTGGCTGATCACATACTGAACACCTTTGGACTGCAGACGTTTGAGCATGGCGGTGTTGTCCAAATCTTTACCATGTTCAACTACTTCAACGATATTCATATCCAACCCGGCTTTGACTGCTTTCTGGACATCAGACAATGGTCCCCGTCCAAATGCAGACGGATGCAGGAACATGGCTGCTCTGGGCGTGGCGCCTTTGTGATTTTTAACAATATACTCTGCCAGCCCGATCGCTTGAGCGGAATAGGACGCAATGGGCAGGAAGATGTAGTTGGAGTTGTCCAGGTTGCCGGCATGAAAGGAGGCCGGGATCACCGGCATCTGCTCTTCTTCAAAATCCCGTTTCAAACCCAGCGTGCTGCCGGTTGAATAGTTCAGGTAAAAAACTATGCCCATATCGATAAAATCTTCAAAATTCCGTTTAGTGACATCGGTCTTATACTGGTCATCCCGGATGGTACAATCGATCTTGTCATCCCCGAGAAGCTTCATGTCGTTTACATACCGGAAATAATCCTCGACACCCTTGGAATAGGGGTTGCCGGCATCAGAGGTTGGTCCCGTTATGGCCAGGGACAGGGCGAGCTTGTAAGTTTGTCCGGCCTGGGCCTGAAATGCAAACGCGAATACGATCATAAACGCCAGCGAAATTTTAAACAGCATCCTTGTTCTTTTCTTCATGTTTCCCCCTTGGTCTGGTTGATAATTAACGGTTTAAGATCTGGAGCTGTTAACAATGGCACAAACGCTTCAAACAAAACCTTTTACGGGCCACTCCGTCAGTAACGAAACGGCCATAATTTGGTATATGAACGGGCAATCCGCCACCAGTTGGCGATTCCCCGGGGTTCAAACATCAGAAACAGGACGATGACCAGGCCGAAAGAGAGCGGATTCAACGCAGTGGCCAGGTTCATGTTCGACGGTAACAGGCTGCCGACTTTTTCGGCCAGGTGCTCAACTTGGAGATCAAGCGTCATAATGGCAGCCGGCCCCCAGAAGGATCCGTTAAGGGTACCCAGCCCCCCGACGATCGCCATGGCCAGGTAGGCAATCGATTCATGCAGGGTAAAAGACTCGAAGCCAACACCCCGGTACACATACGCGTGCAGTGCGCCGGCCATACCGGCGAAAAATCCGGCCAGGGCAAACGCATACACCTTGGTAAGACCGGGATGCATTCCCATGGCATCCGCCGCCCGGTCATTGTCCCGGACAGCGCTCAGGCAGCGCCCGTAGCGCGTTCTCAAAAGATTCCTGACCATAAACCCGGACAGTACCACAACCACCAGAATGACATAGTACCAGAAGAGATAATGATCGCTCCGGCCCACTTTACCTGTCAACCAGTAGGCCCGGCCCACGAAGATGGTTTGCCCCTGGTTGAAGAAATCGAGGAAGTTGATGGTCCAGGAAAAGATCATCTGGAAAGAGAGGGTGGCAATGGCCAGGTAAAGGTGTTTCAGCCGCATGGCCGGCAGCCCAACGATGGCCCCGAAGATAGCCCCCATCGAACCGGCCAGCAGGATCATCAACGGCCAGCAGTGGGTGATAATCACATGCCGATCACCGATCAGGGTGCTGAAAGAAGCCACGGTATAAGCCCCGATACCGACAAAGGCGGCGTGCCCGATGGAGATCAGGCCGGCAAACCCGGTAACGATATTCAGCCCGATCACCGCAACCACCGCGATCAGAATATTGTCAATCACCAGCATGTACTTGTTGCTCAATGAGAACAGCAGCGGCCAGGCAAACAGCAGCACCAGGAACATTGAAAAAATCGTCCGGTCCAGGTTCGTGAAGTAAATACGCTGTTCATCCCTGTAGGATGTAAAATAATTGCCTGTCGCCATCCATCTATTTGTCGCCATAATCTATACCCGTTCTATTTCATGAATGCCAAACAATCCGTGTGGCTTGATAAGCAGTATGATCAGCAAAATGATATACGGAAGAACTTCCGCGGTCCCGTTAAGCCCGAAGTTACCGTCCAGATACCCGCTGGCAAATTGCTGGATCAACCCCATAATAATCCCGGCCACCACGGCCCCCAGGATGGAATCCAGACCGCCCAGGATAACCACCGGAAATACCGTAATCCCAAAAGCCTGCAGGGTCTCAAAATTCAACCCGGTGATATTGCCAATGATACAACCTGCCGCGGCCGCACTTAACCCGGCTAGGGCCCAGGCCAGGCCGAAGACCCGGGGAACTGAGATGCCAATTGACATGGACGCTAACTGGTCGTCCGATACGGCCCGCATGGAGATCCCGATGGTGGATTTTTTAAAAAAAATCGAGAACCCTGCAATCATCGTGGCCGTCAGCAGGACACCCACAAGCTGGGTCCAGGAAATGGAAACCCCGCCAAAAGCAATCAGTTCTGTTGGCAGAAACTTCGGGAACGAGAAGTTCTCGGAACCATAGGGTGTCAGGAAGATCAAACCGTCAATAATCGACATCAGCCCGATGGTCACCATGATGACCGAGATGATCGGCTCCCCGATCAAGCGGCGCAAAAATATTCTTTCGACGCTCATGGACAGAAAGAAAGTAATCCCCATGCTCAACAAAAAGGAGATGTAGACTGGAATCCCCATCTTGCTGGTCAGGGCAAACGTAATAAAAGCCCCCGCCGCAATAATCTGCCCATGAGCAATATTGAGGACTTTACTCGATTTATAGATCAATACAAAACCAAGGGCTGCCAGGGCATATATTGATCCAACCACGATACCGCTGACCACCAGCTGAAAAAAATAACTCATCAGACCCCTTCCATTGTGTAAAATGAAATGTTTGTTTTAACAGAGGTTGACTGACCATCCTGGTATTGAAAAAGCGCTTCTACTTCTTTCTCTGAAATGGCTTCATCATAGAGGGCTTCATAAAGATCCTGGTATTTTTCCCGCACAAATTTCCGGCGAATTTTCCCGGTCTTGGTCAATTCCCCATCATCTGTATCCAGAAGTTTGTAGAGCACGGCAAAACGCCTGATCTTGAAGTGCTCTTGTTCCGCCCGGCTGTTGATCTCCATGACCTGCTCTTGGATAAGCTCGGCCACCTCCGGTTTGGCGGAAAGATCCATGTAGGTGGTATAAGAAATCCCCCGGTCCTCGGCCCATTTGCCCACCACGATGGGATCGATATTGATCAGGCAGGCGACAAAGTCGCGCTGGTCACCAAAAATTACTGCTTCCTTTATATAAGGGCTGAACTTGAGCTTGTTCTCCAGAAACATGGGGCTGAACATCTCGCCCTGCTTGTTGTGCATAACGTCCGCCAGGCGGTCGATGACCACCAGGTGCCCGTGCTCATCGATGTATCCGGCATCCCCGGAATGCAGCCAGCCACCGGCCAGAAGCTCCTCCGATTTATCGTCCATCTTGTAGTAACCGGGGGTCACACAGGGCGATTTGGATAGGATCTCGCCCTCCTCTGAAATCTTGCACTCGGTCCCAGGCAGGGGTTTTCCCACGGTATCCGGACGCACGTCGCCGTCGCGGTGCATGTAGGCGATCCCGACAATTTCGGTCTGGCCGTAAATCTGTTTGAGATTGACACCAATGGCCTGGTAGAACGTAAAGAGCTCTGGCCCCAAAGCCGCACCGCCCGTGTAGGCCCGCCGCAGTCGCAAAAGGCCGATCTGGTTGATCAGGGGACGAAACACCATCTGGTACCCCAGCCAGGACTTAAACCGGAGGCCCAGCGGCATATTTTTACCCGACATGCGAAACGTGGCGGCCTGCAGGCCTATTTTTATAAAGTAATTATATAACAGACGGTTCAGCCAGTAGGCCTCATCGATTTTAAGCCAGATCTGGGACCTGATCGTTTCATAAATACGCGGCGCGCCGAACATGAAGTGGGGGCCGATCTCCTTGAGGTCCTCCATGGCGGTTTCCACGGACTCCGGGAAATTAATGGTGATCCCGGTGGCCATGGCCACCCCGAAAGAGTTCATCTGCTCGCCTATCCAGGCAAAAGGTAGAAAAGAAACATATTCATCGGTACTGGCCAGGTAGTCGGCCTCGGATAATTGCAGCCCCATCGCGATATAATTCTTGTGGGTCAACATGGTCCCCTTGGAGAGACCGGTCGTTCCCGAGGTCAGGCAGAGGTGGCAGACATCGTCCGGCTTGCCCTGGTCAACCAAAGTTTCGAAAGCCTCGGGTTGAGCCTGGTGAACGGCGTCCCCTTCCGCATAGAGGTCATCAATAAAAAGGAACCAGTCATCCTTGCGATAATCCCGCATCCCGCGGGGATCTTCATAGATAACTTTGCGTACTTCCGGAACCTCATCTCTGATTTCGACCAGTTTATCAACCTGCTCCTGATCGCCACAGAACACCACGGTGACGTTCATGTACTGCAGCAATTGCGAGATCTCATCCGGCATTGTGGTCTGGTAGATACCGGCCGAGATAGCGCCAATGGACTGGGCTCCCAGGGCTATGAAAAGCATTTCCGGAATATTGTCACCGATCAGGGCAATGATATCCCCTTTTTGGAGTCCGACCTTTTGCAGGCCAAGGCCGACCTTGCGGACATAATCATAATACTGGTCCCAAGTGTAGCTGTTCCAGCACCCAAAATCCTTTTCACGCAACGCGACTTTTTCGCCCGTGGACTTTACCCGCCAGCGGAGCAGTTGGGGAATGCTGAATTCCAACAATTGGTCTTTTTTTTCCGTGTTCACTTATTCTTCTCCGATGTAAGCCTCGATAACTTTTGGATTGGCAGCCACTTCTTCAGGGGTGCCCGACCCGATGACCTGCCCGAAATCAAGCACGTATATGCGATCGGATATGTCCATGACAACGCCCAGGTCATGTTCCACCAGCACTATTGTGGTATTGCGTTCCTGCTTGATATCCATGATAAACCGGACGATATCTTCTTTTTCCTCGATATTCATGCCGGCCATGGGTTCATCGAGCAGCAGGAGTTCCGGTCCCAGGGTCAGGGCCCGGGCCACTTCAACCCGTTTCTGGACCCCGTAGCTGAGGTTGCCGACCACACTCTTGCGGTAGGCTTCCAGTTCCATGAAATCGATTACTTCTTCCACGTAACGGCGGTTCTCAGCCTCTATCCGGGATGCTTTGCCCCAAAAGAGACAGGCCTGGAAAAAATTATATTTAAGGCTGGTATGCCGGGCCAGCATGAGGTTATCCAGCACCGAGAGCCCGCCGAACAGCTCAAGGTTCTGGAAGGCCCGCGCAATTCCCAGCTTGGTCACCTGGTGCGGTGATGAAAAGGTCAGCCGTTTTTCGCCATAGGTTATTTCACCCATGTTCGGGTGGTAAAAACCGGAGATGCAATTTAACATGCTGGTCTTTCCGGCACCGTTCGGCCCGATAATCGAGGTGATCAAACCAGGTTCGATGTTCATGTCCACATTGGAAAGGGCATCCAGCCCCCCAAAGGTCAAGGTTACATTCGAAATATTTAGCGGTGTCGAAACGTTTAGTGGTGTCATAGATACCTATAACCGATTTTGATTGGGTTGAATTTGCCAGTTGCCTGCCGGCGGTGGGATGGCTCCGGTAAAACGGGTTGAAACATACAATCACGCCTCAAACTAAAAATGAACATAATTCATTTACCGATTATCGTTAATTTGATTAATCGCAACTATAAATTATCAAGTCAAGGCAAAAAACTTTAGCCGGCACAGCCCTCTTTCACAAACCACTAGTCGTGGGATTGTATTTACAAAATAGCTAAACTGGACACCCGGGGGATCCGTTGCGCCAGCACCCGACAATTAGACACTGCGCGCGCAGTGCCACCATCATGTACCCCTGTTGCCATACAGGCGATGTCACCTCAACGGATTATCAACCTTATTTCTTAACTTTCAGGATGTTACAAACAATCATGCTTTGGTCTTTTTGTAAACAGAAAAAGGCGCTTTAAAAGGATTCGGATAAACAGGAAGTTGAAACCAATCGTGGTTCATAGTTACGATATCCAAGTTCAGCATTCTAATGGTCTGCCTTAACAGAACCGGGGCACGCCAATCAAAGTGTTTTTGTAGTGGTTAAATAGTGGGCAAATACCATTACTCATCAAATGAGAGCAGGTGGGAAGCCAGGTTGGTTTTGGTGTTTTTGATACCCAGCTTGGTCCTGATATTATAACGGTGAAACAGCACTGTATTTTTAGATAGAAACAGCATGTCCGCAATCTCCGAACTGGTCCGGCCGGCCTTGATCAGATTGGCGACCCGGATCTCCATGGGCGTGAGTTTGAAATATTTGGATGAAAGTTTGCTGATAAAGGGCGATACGATGTTGTTGAGGTTGGCTTCCAGAATACCTACGAAGGTGGACTGATCAGTCGAGAGCCGGCTCTTTTTAAGTCTTTCCAAATAGGGGTTCACCAGTTCCTTCACGTTGGACAGCACGTTTTCGCCCAGCTCCTGTTTACCCTGATCCCGCTGTTTGAGCAGGACCTTCAAAGCCGTGTTGACCTCCTCCAGGTGGCGGGACTGGGCCTCGAGTTCTTCCTGGCTGCGGAGCAGGGATTTTTCAGCCTGGCCGCGGACCTCGACCTCATTCTCAAGTCTGCGGTGGCTGGTTTCCAGGGCTGCCGTGCGGGCCTCTACCAGCTCCTCGAGCTGCTCACGGTAGCGGCGCAGCTCCCGCTCAACATTTTTCTGGGCGCTGACATCCCGCATGGTCACGATGTTGCCGGCCGGATTTTCATCCAGGTCGGAAAAAAGGGTGGAGCCGATCTGGACATCCAGGATGCGTCCACTCTTTGTTTTCCGGCGGGTTTCAAAAAGCTGGATCTTCTGGCCGGCCAGCATGCTGTCAATGGCCTTGCGGGTTTCCGGCCAGTTTTCCTCGGGCACGAAATCGATGTTGCTGCTGGTCAGCTCTTCCTGGGTCCAGCCCAGCACCTGTTCAAAGGCGGGATTCACGTATTTGGCGTTGCCCTGCATGTCATACACAACCACCGGATCCGGCATGCCTTCCAGCTGCAGCTTGTAGCGTTTTTCACTTTCCCGCAAAACCGCCTCGGTTCGTTTGCGTTCGGCCAGCTCATGCCGCAAATTTTCATAGAGGCCCACGTTGTCCAGGGCGATCAGGGCCAACTGGGCAAACCGACCCAGGGCGTCCACCACGTCCTCGCTAAACTCCTTCTCGCCCTTAACCCGGGCCAGGCCCAGCACGCCGACAACCTTGTGGTCGGATTTCAAGGGGATGCCTATCATGTTGCGGAGGGCATCCAGGGACTTGTCCGGCAAGCGTCCTTCCCAGGAGCGATAGTTGTCCACCACCAGAGGCTGCCCGGTTTCCCAGACCTTGCCGCCGAAGCCTTCCCCCGGACGCACCCGCAGCCCGAGCCAGCTGGCGAAAAACCCCATGCCCACCCGCATCTGCAGCCGCGACTCTTCCGGCTCAAGCAGATAGAAAAAGCCATGCTCGGTGCCGGTCAGCAGGGCCGCATGATCCAGGATGGCTTCCAGCAGCTCCTTGCGATCAAGACGATTGATCAGGCCCAGAGAGGTTTCATGCAGGGCGGAAAGATACGCATTCTGCCGGCGCAGGGTTTTCTCGGCACGTTCCCGCCGCTCGGTTTCCCTTCCCAGGACCTTGACCTTCTGGAGCAGTTCTTCGTATGTGGGTTTTCTTGACATCACTACAAAAAAAGCTAAATAAACTTCTCAACAATGTTAAAACAAGCGTCTAAATTGGTTTAGGAATATATTAGAACCCTTTTTAAAAGATGGATTTTGGTTCAAAGTCAAGGCGGCCGCGAATATCAATCCGGAGGAATACATCGGGTATTTCGAGGAATTGATATTCGCGCCCAACGCAGAGTTTGGGCCAAAAGACGCTTTTAAGAAGGGTTCTAGATGATCACCTTGTTGGTCACCGCTTTCACAATATCTGCCGGTTCATCGAGTATCTGTAGGATATCGATATCATCGGGCGAAATCGTTTTTTCGGCCAGCATGCGGTCCTTGACCCAATCCAACAGCCCCTGCCAGTAATCCGATCCAACCAGAATAACGGGGAAAGACTTGATCCGCTCGGTCTGGATCAGGGTTACGGCTTCGAACAGTTCATCGAGGGTCCCGAAACCGCCCGGCATAATAATGTAGGCCAACGAATATTTTACCAGCATTACCTTGCGTACGAAGAAATACCGGAAATCCACCTGTATATCGGCATACGGGTTGGGGGCCTGTTCAAACGGCAGTTCGATGTTTAATCCCACGGACGTCCCCCCGGCCTCTTTGGCCCCCCGGTTGGCGGCCTCCATGATGCCGGGTCCCCCGCCGGTAATGACGGCAAACTTTTCCTTGACGAACAACGACGCGATCTCAACGGCTTTTTTATAGATCGGGTCTTCGGGCTTCATCCGGGCCGACCCAAAGATGGTCACGGCCGGCCCGATGTGATGCAGCGCCTCGACACCATCCACGAACTCACCCATGATCTTGAACAAACGCCACGACTCTTCCAGCTTGAAATCATCTATCACCCACTGTTTTTCCATAGCCCCTACCTTAGGTTTTCACAATTAGCATATGTCTAATATCTGAAACGATCTCAAGAATGGATTTTGGTTCGAGATCAAGGCGGCCGCTATTTGTTAACCCTCGGAATACTATTCAGTATTTCGAGGGTTAACAAATAGCGCCCAACGCCGAGATCGGGCCAAAAGGCGTTATTGAGATCGTTTTCAGTTCGGCACACGGCCGGGGGTGCTCACACCCGTCAGGTGCCCCCCTTATATCCTACGGTAACGTTTTCATTTTCGACAATCACCGGCACTTTCCGCTCTCCGCGCGAATACTCCAGCATGGCTTCCATATTGTCGTTACCTTCGAAAACATTGACATATTCCACCACGACCCCCTTGGCTTGATAGGCTTCCCGAGCCTGGTTGGTATGGGGTCAGGTGTTCTTGCCAAAAATGATCACTTTGGATGCCATATCAGCCTCCCGGGGCCAAATCGGCGCCCCTGTCCAGATGGTTTCCAGCCGCAAAGAAATTCACCGACGGCCAAAGGTTACCAGTAACAGGAAATAGTGTCAATCAGGGGGTTTGACAAACCTACGGCATGTTGATAGGAAGTTGCGTTCTTGCAAGCGATATGTTCCAATAGGAGATCCCTGCGTGACGGAAAAACCAAACAGATCGACCGGGAAGGCCACCCTGGTGAACGCCCTTGGCCTGCATGCCCGCAGTGCCGCCAAAATTGCGGCTGCGGCTAAAGCGGCACGGGCGGGCGTTCGGCTGAAACGCGGAGAATCGGAGGCTGACGCTACCAGTGTCATCGACATCTTGACCCTGGCCTGCCCGGCGGGGGAAACCCTCGAATTTATCATTGAAGACCCTGAGGATTATGATATTCTGAAAAACCTGTTGGACTTGGTAAACAACGGTTTTGGAGAAACGCAGTAATGGCTGTAAAAAGTGACATCCAGGAAATTCGCATCAGCGGAATAAGCGCATCTCCGGGCATCTGCATCGGGAAGGCTTGCCTGGTGGATACCCACGGTGTTGAAGTCCTGAACACATATTATATTCTTGATTCCGATCTTAAAAAGGAAAAGAACCGCTTCAAAGCGGCCGTCAAAAAAGCCAAGAACGACCTGCGCGACATCATCAAGGACACGCCCAAGGAATTGCGCCAGCAGAGCAGCATCCTGGAATCTCACGTGGTACTCCTGGAAGACAAGCTGCTGTATGACAAAACCCTTGAGACGATGGAAGCTGAGCTCATCAACGCCGAGTGGGCTTTAAAACGGGTTGTCACCGACCTGAAGGCCGTCTTCAACGAAATGGAAGACGAATATTTCCGTGAACGCGCCAACGACATTGTCCAGGTTTCAGAGCGTATCTGGAACAAACTGATCGGGGCGGCGCCGGTCGATATATCCGAAATCAGGAAACGGGTCATTCTGGTAGCCAACGACCTGTCTCCGGCGGATACCAGCCAGATCCAGTTGGAAAAAGTCATGGGATTCATCACCGACCGGGGCGGAAAGGCTTCCCATACCAGTATTATCGCCCGCAGTCTTGAAATTCCGGCCGTCCAGGGATTGAATCGCGCCACGTCCGTCATCAAAAATGACGACCTCATCGTCCTGGACGGGGTCGCCGGCCTGGTGATTATCAATCCGACCGAAGAGACCCTCATCGAGTTTGAAGTTCGCAAGGAGCTTTACGAAGTCCAAAAAGCCCAGATCGGCCGCCAGAGCCACCTGGATGCCACGACCACAGACGGCATCACTTTCAGCGTGATGGGTAATATCGAACTCCCCGAGGAAGTCGTATCGGTCCTGGGTTACGGCGGTGACGGCATCGGCCTGTACCGCACCGAATTTCAATACCTGAGCCGGCCGGATTTTCCCACGGAGAACGAACTTTATGAGAAGTACAAGGACGTAATCGATGTCATGGGTGACCGGCCGGTGACCATCCGCACCCTGGATGTCAACGGTGACAAGGCCATGGGCAATGGCAAAGCGGTCGCCGAGGAAAATCCAGCACTGGGCCTGCGGGCCATCCGGTATTGCCTTCAGAAACCGGATGTCTTCATGACCCAGTTAAGAGCCATTTTAAGAGCCGCTGCGCATGGCAAGGTTCGGCTTTTGATCCCCATGATAAGCGGGATGGAAGAAATTACGAAAACCAAGGCTATGTTGCAGGCCGCTGCCGCCGAGCTAAAAAAAGAGAAAAAGGTCTATAACAGCGATATTGAAATCGGCATCATGATCGAAGTGCCCTCGGCCGTCATGCTGGCCGACAGCATGGCCCCGGAGGTTGACTTCTTCAGCATCGGCACCAATGATCTGATCCAGTACTCGCTGGCCATCGACCGCGGCAACCGGGAAGTCGCCCACATGTTCAACCCGCTCCATCCGGCCATCATTAAAATGGTCAAACACGTGGCGGATGTCTCCCAAAAGACGGGTACCAAACTCTACATGTGTGGCGAGATGGCGGCGGACCCGGCCAACATCCCCCTTCTCTTAGGCCTGGGGATAGACGAGTTGAGCATGAACTCGCAGGCGATCCCCGCCGTGAAAAGCATGATCCGCCTTCTGGATACGAAGGCAACCCGCAAATTCACCAAGAAAGTGCTAGCCCTGAACACCAGCGATGAAATTCTTGACCTCTGCCAGGAATCGTATGGCGATCTATTGGAAGAACATTTTTCGGTGGTAAGATAGAAAGGCAGGGTTCAAGGGGCCAAGGGTCCGAGGGTCAAGGAAAAGCCCACAAACAATAATATATTGGGAAAGAAGCTAGGCAAGGTGTGGAAACAATGTGTTATGTGCCAGCACCTGGACTCCGGCTTTCGCCGGAGTGACGGCTGATACAAGCTATGACAGAAAAGAAACACGAAAAGCTGGTGGCCCAGAACAAGAAGGCCCGCTACAACTATTTCATCGAAGACACCTATGAGGCCGGGATCGTCCTCAAAGGCACCGAGGTGAAATCCCTGCGACAGGGTCGGGCGAACTTGAAGGACAGCTACGCCAAGATCAAGAAAGGCGAAGTGTTCGTCTACCAGATGCACATCAGCCCGTACCCCTGGGCCCATTACGACAACCACGACCCGCTCCAGACGCGCAAACTCCTGCTGCATAAGTACGAAATAAAAAAGCTCTACAGTAAGGTAAACGAGATGGGGTATTCCCTGATCCCTTTGAAACTCTATTTCAAAAATGGGAAAGTGAAAATCCTGCTGGGTTTGGCCAAAGGCAAGCGCCAGTATGATAAGCGCCAGACCATTAAAAAGCGGGATGAGAAGAGGGATCTGGATCGAGCCCGGCGGGAATACCGATAGAAACGGTTTCAAGACCTCCCCTCGGAACCAATCTCCGCGTTGGGCGTGAGGTTCCAATCCTCGAAATACTCAAGTATTCCTCCGGTTGGAACCTCCCGGCCGCCTTGACCTTGGACCCGATTGAAGGTCTTTAAACCGTTTCTATGACTATAGTCAAACAAAAACCTACCACATATGGTAGAGCAGCAACACTCTCCCCCAACTTATGGTATAGATAAGCAATCCCTGACTATTATTCCTGCAGGGCACGAGTTGGGTAAAACTGCTAAAAGATCGCTAATACATGGCTCAACCGACTATTCAAAAAGATAAATCAGCTTACCGCAGGGTGATCTCCATCAGTGTACCGCTGGCCATGAGCATGGCGGCCACCACTGTTATGGAGTTTACCGACCGGGTCTTTCTGGCCAACTATTCCCTGGAAGCGATTGCGGCGGTGGTACCGGCGGGTATCACCCAGTTTCTGTTCTTGGCCTTCTTTGTGGGGGTGGCCGGGTATGTCAATGTTTTCATCGCACAGTACACGGGAGCCGGCGCCCACCACCGGGTCGGTGCCTGCCTGTGGCAGGGGCTCTGGTTTACCCTCGTGTCCGCCATCGTCCTGGGCAGCCTGGTGTTTATCGCTGGACCGTTGTTTAAACTCAGCGGGCACCCCATAGAAGTGCAGCGGCTGGAGGTCACCTATTTCAGCATTCTCTGCGGCGGGGCCGGGCTAAACGTGGCCGCCGCAACCCTGGCCTGTTTTTTTAGTGGGCGGGGTTACACCCGGCCCGTCCTGATGGTCAGTTTCCTGGGTATGCTGTTCAATATACCGCTGGACTACGCCCTGATCAACGGGATCTGGATCTTCCCGGAATTGGGGATCACCGGAGCTGGCATCGCCACGGTATCGTCATGGGGACTGATGCTGCTGATATACGGATTGCTGATCTTTACCCGGAAAAACATCATCCGCTTCAACCTGTGGCAAAGCCGCGGCTTTGACCGCGATCTCTTTATGCGGCTTCTGAAATTCGGTGTCCCGGGATCATTGCAGTTTTGCCTGGATGTGTTTGCCTTCACCTTTTTCATCCTCATGGTGGGCCGTATTGGCAAATATGAACTGGCCGCCACCAATATCGTTTTGTCCATCAATTCCCTGGCCTTCATGCCGGCCATGGGCTTTTCCATGGGGGTCAGCACCCTGACCGGACAGGCCCTGGGAGGCAACCGGCCTGCAGATGCTGTCAAGGCCGCCAACAGCTCTATCCATCTGCTGCTGATTTATATCCTTTGTCTGGACCTGGTATTCATTTTCGCGCCGCAGTGGCTGCTGTCGATATTCATGGGAACGGAGTTAGCCGGAGCGGCCGGGCAGGAAATCATGCGCCTGGGCACGATCCTGCTGCGAATCGTGGCCGTGTACGTGTGTGTGGATGCACTTTACATGGTTTACAGTGGGGTCCTGAAAGGTGCCGGGGACACGAAATACCTGATGTGGGTTATCGGTTCGCTGTCGCTGATCTGCATGATCCTGCCGGTATCCATCGGTATCCTCTGGTTCGAAGCCGGCCTTATGTTCGCCTGGGGCTGCGTGGTCCTTTTTATTCTATCCCTGTTTTTGATGTCCTGGACACGGTATTTGGGGGGGAAATGGAAGGCGATGCGAGTCATCGAATAGAAGCGGTTCTACCCAAAGAAGGAACGCCTGCTCTAACCTATCCTGATAACTGGCAAGGATTATCGGCATTGTCAGTAGTGCTATTTCTTGCCTTCTTCCGCCGCCGCCCCCTCCATGGCCTTTTTCGCCTCAGCCTTCTCCTTGCGGATCTGCTTCTTACGGCGATGCTTGCGTCGGGAGTACCCCTTTTCACCTGTGCCCTCGGCCCCGCCTGCTTCGACTGCCGGCGCAGGAGACTTTTTAGGCGGTGGTGGCGCTGCCGGTTGGTTGGCAATAGCGTCGGCGGCACGCTGAGTGCGATCCTGCTGGGCCTTGTCGGCAGCCTCATCGTATTTGATTTCAGCCTCCTCACCGATAATTTTGGCACCGGCCGGTGGCGGTTCGTTTGAAAAGCGCTCCACGCCGTCTTTGTCGATGTAGCGATAGACCTTGGCATAAGAGCTGATCGGCATCACAAAACAAAAGATCAAACCAAAAATTATTATACGGTGGCAGCTCATGATGCTATGACTCCTTTCCAGAAGTAAATTTTTTAGACGCCAGCGGCACTGTGCCCACCCCCCAGTGACTGAGAGAACGAGACAGGTCGCCGATATTGGTATCGAGAAATGTCAACCGTTCACGGGCAACTATTTTGACTGGTCCTGTAAAGGCCGCGGGCGCGTGGGGCACCATGACGGCGACCAGACCGTCTTCGCTGGCTTCGACCACATAGACGACCTCTTGCGTTTCGGCGTCAACTTCGAACAGCGCCGGCATAAAGGTTTCCCCTTCCTCCGTGCCGACAAAACTGCGGGTGAGACGTTTGAGCGCAGAGTAAATGGGCAGCCGCTGCACGGTCATTTTTTCAAGCCACTGACCAAACCTGCGACCGATTCGAGACTGCATGATGATCCCGATGATGAAAGAGGCCCCGACCAGCAGCAAAAGCGCCACAAGCACCGGGTTAGCCGCTTTTTCAAGCCCCCCTTCCTGGAGCAGCTCTGCAATCGGTGTGGCCAGGGCCACCACCAGTTGCAGTACTTCTGACAGTAGCAAGCAAAGCAGCAGGACCGGCAACAGGACCAGGATTCCCCCAACGATAGTATTTTTAAAAAATCCATTTGGTTTAGACACGATGGATATCTCCTTTTTGGATCACAAAATTTTCTTTCTATTGCTGTTGCTTGGCTCCCACCTTTACCAGGGCTGTACGCAGTCGGTCGATGTAATCCTCTGCAAAAGTCCAAATATGTTGGCCGCCTGTCTGTTGCAGGCCCCGCTGGGCCGGTTTTAAATCAAATGTCAGCGTCGTCAGGATGTCACTGCTGGTCCAGGGGCTTTTCCGGAAATAAGCGTGCCCGTTCCCAGTACCGGCCCCCGGAGAATCAGTGGCATTGACGATGACCAGGTTCTCATTCTGTCGCAGGTAATTGTTAGCCTCGGCCGACAACGGTTCACTGACGATCTGTCCGAGTCGTTGGCGCCCGAACGCCCACCTGGACATGCCCAAGGCCCGGTCTTTCGTGGAAGCATACACGGTGATACCGTCAGTCACTTCGAGCATGCCATCTATTAAATACGAACCAAAAAGATGCTGGTCGACGTCACTGCCGGTGAGGATGACATGCCCGATGCGTAATTCTTTTGCTGACGCCTTGCGGTCCAAGCCTGTGTGTATTAGGGCCAGTTGATTAAGCGCCTGGGTGACCACCCGCGTGCCCGCACTGTAGCCAATGACATGAATGCGGTGGGCAGCGGTTGTCTCGGCCAGGTACTCGATCAGGATGCGCAGGTTCCCGGCACTCAACGCGGCTGTTTCCAGATCTGAAAAGTAAGCCAGGGTGTCCGGGGTGGAAGGCCATGCATAGGCGATAAAGGCGCCTTCGTAACCGAGAAAATGCCACAGCTCCGAGGCCACCAGCAGCGGGTTCTCAAAGACCACTTTATATCCGTGGACGTAGATAAAAACGTCCTTGCGCTCAGATATTGCCAGTTTCGCGTTTACCTTGGCAGCAAATTGTTCACCGGGCAAGTGCCGCTGATCTTGATCGACCAGGCTTTCGGAAAGCGGGTTGATCGTGCGATCCAGAATGCCCAGTTCGCGTACATCGGTTACCTTGAGCGGATACGCTTCGGGCCGTTCCTTGAGCAGCGAAATACGACGGGCCTCTTCCCACGTTATGCCTTCCTTGCCAACAGTTATCTAGGCAACGCCGAGACGCAGGACATGGCCGCGCGCATCCCGGTAATAGCGGCCTGGCTCTTGAGCAGGTTCGCGGTCAGTGGCATAGAGGATGCCGCCATAGGGGATATTCTTGATAGGATCATGGTCCGTAAACGGGTCCCAATCACCATGCTCGAACACATCCGGGGCCGGCATCAATACCAACTGGTCGACAGGCGTGGAGGCACAGGCACTTAAAAACCATATCGACAGAAACGCCAGCAAAAGCATTTGGCAGCAGCGTATTTTTTGAGGAAGTGACAAAGCAAATCCTTTACTACCATTAGGCCTTCCTGCTTATTGACAAGTTTTCGGCAAATTGTGTTTCGCGCGTATTTGCATGAGACCCTGTAGGGCACTGCGCATATTCTCTTCGGCCTTGGCTTCCGAATTCACCTCGGGATCTTTTTCAATCAAGGCTGGAAACAGGACTCGCGCTTGGTCCTCTTCCCGCCGATCTGACAGGGTCAAGACTTCAAGCCACTGACCGGCCAACGCGTAATTTTGATTATCGAGGTTTTTAGCGGTATTCGCGTGGCTTGCGGCCACGTCGTGTTTGCAGTTGGCCAGGGCGACAAGTCCATTGAAAGTGTCATCTCCCAGTTCCTGTTTCAGTTTCGCGGCCGCATCCTCCTGCTGTTTCTTGATGGCGCTGTCTTGTTGCATTCCGGTGAGGGCGCCACCCACAGCCCCCATCGAACCGCCCCAGGCCGCGCCACGGGCTGCGGCCTCGCCTACGTCGCCTCCAAAAATCAGCGCACTGACCACGCCGCCGGCTGCGCCGGAAACAGCCCCCATGGCGGCGCCCTGGCCGGCCCGCTGGCCGGTTTGACTGGAGCAGGCGCTGATCATAAGCACAAGCGCCAAAACCATTAATCCGGCGACGGCTATCCGCAACTGTTTCGATAACATAATTCACCTCTCTTATTGCCCTAATTAAGTTACACCGAAATCTTGGAGGCAATGTCCGCGTATCGGCTTATAGCACGCTGGCAGCGATTTATATGTCTCAATTGAAGAATTATAGCTCAAATTCTATGCGGCGACAACAAATTCACCGGCCAGGTGACCAGTTACGAGTGGAGTGCCGATTCTCAACCGCAGGCGGCCGGTATCGCAATCTGCCTATTTGGGGTTGAACAAATCGTATTTATTCGTAGCGTAGTACTTCACCTGCTCACCCGCGTCGTCGACCACGTGGATGTTGACCAGTTCGTTTTCCTGGATGTCGGTTTTTTCTGAACGGCAGGCCGCAAAAAGCTTCCAGGCATACCGCCAGGCGGTCACATCCGAATCGAGCAGTGCGCTACCCTCCGGTGGCGAGTGTTCGGTCACCCGCCGGCCGTCGACCAGTTTCTCGTATTTAACCCGGAACCCGGCTGGTTTCCGGATCCAGCCGGCGTCGATCATTTTGAGTCCCTCGGTTATTTTCATCTTTCCGCCTTTCAGGTTGTTATTAGAGTTGGCCTTCATCGTTTTCCGGGTCATTCCCGGCAACTGGCCCCCGATAAAGGTCGTTGAAATGGTGAATGTCCATCTGCGGCCTGGCCGGCACGATGCCCGCGTGGTATATAGCGAACCTGGCCTTTTCTATGAGATCACACCTGGCAACCCAATATTTGGCATTATCCACCCAGCAGCGGCCGCCCAATTTCACGCGGCCGTTCGACGTATCCAGAACATAGACGACCGGGCCGGGTTTTGCCTTGACCCGTGGGTCAGCAATCATCACGGTCTCCAGGGTCTGCTTGGCCAGCATCAAGTCCTGGTCGCTGCGGATGCTCACATCCAGCTTGATCCGCCGGGTTTCGGTGACCTGGTAGTTGATCACGATGTCATCGAGGATTTTGCGGTTGGGTACAAAGAAGGTCTTGCCGTCAAAGGTCCTAAATCGTGTATTGAGAAGCGTGATGGCTTCGATCTTTCCGAGCAGGTCACCGGCTTTCACCGTTTGACCAACCTTAAACGGCATGGTGGGTATCAGCGGTCGAAAGAGCACAATAGCGCCCACCGCGGCCAGAGAGATGATCGTCAGGGCGGAGACGATCCGATCCAGTTTGAGACCGGCCTCGGCAGCGGCTGCGATGATCACCAGCGCGAACAACAGAACGCCGACACTATTGCAAATAACCGAAATCCTGGTTTTATTCTGGATCACCTTACCCAGGGCATTGCGCAATCCCCGCAAGATCCACTTGATCAGGAGCAGGCCGATGATGAGGACCAGCAGGGATAAAATCAGTTCCGGGCCACTCGTGGCCATCAATTCACTCAGCCTTTGCATTTTGGTCGTTTGGGTTTCCATTATTTTGCTCCTCTCGTCTTCAATGACAACTGGGTAAGATTCATTGCTCGGGCACGACGATACCCGTTTTACCCGGCTTTCCGGCGCGAGCGTTTAATACCCTCTGGCCGGGGGGCTTTGAATTTCAGACGGTTCTCTATGAAATCGACAATCTTTAACTCAAGCCGGACATTGTCGAGCCTGTTGATCCAGGGGATTCCGCCGGGACAGGCGCAGTTGATCGCGACCAGCTGGTCACCGATCAGGTCCAGGCTCACAAAATAGAGGCCGTCTTTGATGAGGCGGTCTTTGACGGCGGCACAGATGGAAGCCTGTCGGAACGTAACGTCGTGGCGGCAGACCAGCCCATCGGCGCAGGGGCCGGCCTTAAAGGCTCCCGGCACTGACTTTCTACGCAGGGCCCCAAGAACCTCGCCATTGAGCATCAGAATCCGGACGTGGCCACCGTATTTTTCAGCATTGACATAGGCCTGAACCATAATCGGTTCACGTTTCGGGTAGACCCGGTTGGCCTGGACATAGTAGTCGATCAGGGAGGCCAGGTTTTCCTGATCCCGGGTACTGACTTTGATAACCCCTTCCCCGCCATACCGCTGCAGCGGCTTGACCACCATGGCGCCACCAAAATCATCGATAATCTTTTTCAACCGCTGCGGGTCCCGGGATACATGGGTCTCAGGGCTGATGTCCGGAAAATTCAGGGTATACAGTTTGCTGTTGCCCAGAATCTGTCCGATGGCGCTGTTGATGATGAATACCTGCTCGCCGACGGGGCCTAAGAATTCCATCACCTGGTAGTTCAGCGGGGGCTTTTTCCTAAGAAAGAGGGCGTCGAGATCGGTGACGGTTTCGAATATCAGTTCCTCCTTTTGCAGGCACCTGATCATGGCCTGCCAGTATTTTGTCATTGAAAGGTCGCGGGCCACCGTCACGTTGCGCATCCTGGCCACCACCGCGCCGCCCCGGATATACACGTCGTGCGGTTCGAGGAAATAGACCGTATGCCCCCGTTGGTTGCACGCGTACATCAGGTGGCTGGTGGTATCGTCGACCGGGTTGATCGACCCCAGCGGGTCCATTAAAAAAGCTATTTCCATCTTTGCGGTTCCTGTCGTTCCCTTTTTGCAGGCTCTGCAGCCCAGTTTGTGTTGATTGGCGTAATCGTTTCAGGGGTTGGCCGGCTGAGTACCTGAACCGAAGATCCGCAACGCAAAGTGCCGGTAAGTCAGCGCAGCAATAACCGAACCGACCAGAAAAACCAGGATCAGGGCAACCCCCAGAAAAAAACCAAAATACACCCAGGCCTGCCCTTTCTTTTCAAGATTCTCAAGCGCCACTATAATTTGCGGCAGCATACTTTTCAGGCCCATTTTATCCAGGGTCTTCAACACCTCGTGGACCTGCAATATCGTGTGGGCTGCCTCCCTGAGTACGGCTTGATACTCCAGGACATCAAAGGGCTTGCCGGGCGGGGCCGCTTCTTGAGCCTTGGATGGCTCGAGGGGTAGCGCCTTGACCAGTGAATCGGCCGATACAATGACCGCATTGCTCGCCTCCAGGGTCAAACGCAGTTCCGCCAGAAGCCCGCGCACCTTTGCCTCCTCTGATGTGAAATCTTCTATGATTGCTTTTCTCTCATTGGAAAGCCCCTGCATCAACTGGTCGATACTGGCCTTGCGTTCCTGGGTGACTATTTTGGCAGTCTCATTGAGACTCTGTATCGTCAGGTCGTTTAGGCCTCCCATGGCCTGCTTGATGGTAGCATCCCGCTCGGTCGAAATTTTATCGGGCATCTGCTCAGCGACAACCGTCAGGCGCTCGGACACCTCAGTTAGCTTATTGATATTATTTAATATTTTATCCACATCGGGATGATTTGCCAGCTGTGAAAACCAGACCCCGCCAAACAATCCGGCCAGCAGAGGCATGCGGGTCGCCAGAAACATACCGCGCTCGGCCAGCAGGCGGGCCTCTTCCACTTGCTGGGTGGCATTGGCAACCGACTTGAACAGGCCGCTCGCCTTTTTATGGTCGACCCGCGCCCGGAAAGACGAAAAATCACTAAACCGAATAGCCGGAAAAAACAAAATATTGGGATTTTTCTCCCGCCATTCCAGTATGAGGGATCTCAGGGTTTGCAGCTGTTCCGGAGTCCCTATTTTAGCCGCAACCTGCCAAATGTCTTTTTCCGCCTTTCGAAAACCATCTACCAATGGCTGAAATGCGGGGCCATACTTTGGAAGCATATTTTCTTCAACGATGATGCGCCCCAACGTTACCATGACCAACATATCCATGAGAGCACCCGCAGGATTTGCCTGGGCCGCAATAGTGAAAGCCGAAGAAATACTGTAGGTACAGACCCCCAATATCCGTTTGTGATCTTCTTTTACAGGCACCTGGTTTTCAAACGCCGTGTAAGCAGACGTTACTATGGAAAAGTGGCGATCTGCATAGGCCATTACCTCGACCTGCAGTTCGGCCTGGGTCATTACGGTTTGCGCGTCCTTTGATGAGC
The DNA here is from genome assembly GCA_905176665.1 of Olavius algarvensis Delta 4 endosymbiont. GTDB lineage: Bacteria > Desulfobacterota > Desulfobacteria > Desulfobacterales > CAJINA01 > CAJINA01. Next base: position 24,568 of record CAJINA010000104.1, read on the forward strand.
TCTTTTTCTCGGCTGCCAGCGCGGCGCTGCCCCAAGCAACCAGCCATAGACCAATCAGAACAATCCGGATGTTTCTGGAAAACTTTCCTCTGTCCATTTTGTTCTCCTTATAATTGATGTAGCTTTCACGGTTTTACGCCCCTGTGGACCCCAACGGTATCTTTAGCAATTGCGGCCTGTACGGTTGTTCAAGCTCAATAGGTCGGCACCGTCACAAGCGGCGACCCGGCCTGCGGCCCGGTTTCGGTCAATGAAAAAAGCATCATCAGAAATGAAAACATGCGTTTTGATTCAAGGTCCGTATCATCGATGTAAAACCAGGAATCCCGGTACCGGACCGCGACAAAAGCGTCTTCCGGAAAATCGTTATTATTGTGGACCCGGATCAAGGGCAGCATACCGGACACCTTTTTACCGGCGAGCCCTGCCGCCACCCGTCCTTCCTGTACGTCTCCGGACGGCACCTCTATATACGATGCCAGGTCCGCTATAATTTGCAGCATGGACCGGGTGATCACGGCGATTTCCTTATCATCAGCAGCATACGCGCCATACAGCACCCGAAAATCCCGGACACTCTTGTCCAGGCCAAGGATGGTTGCCACGGTGTTGATATCTTCTTCAATTTCAACCGGGCCCTCATCACGGAAAAACATGACCACGGAGCGTTGATCGCCATCAGACCTGACCCGCATACCCAACCCGCCGGCCTGTTGGATGCGTAGCAGGGCCTCAATCAATCTGGGGAAATCAGTGTGCGCCGAAGATTGCATGAGTTTGCCACCAAAACTGTTTGAAACGCCGTTGATGGTATGGACACAGATGCGAAACACGAAATCCACCGGATACTGCGACTGTATCAGCCCCAGAAAAGCCCTGATCGGGATGGGCCTCATCAAGCTGCGGGTGAACTTCTCCCCCGTGAGCGGGTTGTAGGTGATGGTCGGCCGATCGAAGTATGTAGCGCTGCCCCCGACGATTTGACTATTTCCGAATTGAGAATTGAGGGTGGCCTCCAGATTGACATTCCCGCCGATTTCGTACTGGCTGATAATGGCAGACACTTCCATAAACACCGGCGCATCCACATAGCGGACCTTGACCAGGTTGAGGAGCATCTGTTTTTTCCAGGAGCCGGAGATAGCCTCGATATAATCGAAACGATCCCGCGAGACGGTCTTGGGACCCATGCCGGCACACCCGGCCATGAGCACCAGAGTGAGAATTATCCCTACGGTTTTAGACGCTATCTGATGGACTTTCATAACGGACCTCCGCACTATGGATAAATAACGAACGGATCTTGCCCAAAAAATTCCCCTCCGCGCGCGAACAGGCTCGGCGGCGACAGTAGTTCGCCACCCAGGGCGTAAAGCAGCGGACTTTGGGTGAATGCCGGGATAGACTCCGCTGTATAGACCAATAACCAGCCAGATAAAAACCACATTGAAAACCCCGGCTATTATTTACTTTGCAGCGGCCTTTCATCATCCTGGGTCAAATAAGCGGTCGTACTCGGAAGCGCGAACCGGATGCCTTCCTTTTCAAATTTCCGCATGATCTGGATGTTGATCCTCTGGTTCAGGGCCAGTAAAGCCCAGTAATCCGGAGGGTGATACCAGTATAGCATCATAATGTTCAATGAATCGCGGTTGTACTCGCTAAAGTACACCTTAGGAGGCAACTCGGGGTCCATGCCCTCGTGGTTGGCGAGTAAGCCTGTGACGATATCAACCGCCTTTTCAACCTTTTCCGGGGGCGTATCGTAGCGAATCGCAATATTGTTGAGCCGTTTGATATGCGGTCGCCGGCCGATGTTTTCGATATCGGTGGTGGCCATTTGTTCATTGGGGAGTGTGGCCTGATGACCGGAGAGAAGCCGCAGTTTTGTCGAACGCAGGCCGATCTCCTCCACTACGCCGTCGTGACCTTTCACCACAATGCGCTCGCCGATCTGATACGGCTTGTCCAAAAGGATAATGAGGTTGCCCATCAAATTTTTCAGGGTATCCTGGGCGGCCAGGGCAAAAGCGAATCCGCCGACCCCGAGACCGGCCAGGAGGGTGCCGACATTGTAGCCGAGATTATCCAGCCACACCAACAAAGCCATAGCGACGATAACAATTTTTAGAAACGCCCTGGCCTGTTCTAGCAAAGGTACCGTTGAATCCTGACCCACCTGTTGCAGCCGGTTGGTCCACCAGATATGCCCCAGATCAACCAGGCGGCAGGCAGCCCACGTAACGGCCACGACACCAATGGTATCGGATCGCAAAACCGTACGGATGGTCACCGATGGCCCGATCAAGTAGATCACCCTGTCAACCAGAAAGAGCCACAGAAGAATACGCACCGGCCCGGTGCCCAACGTTTGCATATGCCTGCCCATCTCCTTGTTGCGAAGCCAGACGAGCCAGCGAACAACCAGGCTGAGGAAATAAGCCGCCAGATAGGCCAGGCCGATGCCGATGGCTAAAGCCACCCATTGCCAGAGCTGCCAGCCGAGAAAAACGCCGTCCGGGAAAAAATGCGAAAGTGCTTCTTCAAATTGCCGATAGCCAAAGTGTGCATTCAGATGCGGTATCTGGGCTACCGTTTTACGGGAGAATTTCCAGATGGGCACCCCGTCCTTTCGTGGTAAGCGCTTCAGACGGATTTCAACAGTTTTAATCGGGGTCTTGATGCTGCCCAGAATTTCAAGTGAGGGGTGCAGGCCGTCTTCTAAGTTTCCCTTTGGATCGTCGCTCAGCAGTTCTAGGTCAACCAAAAGGGAACGATCCAATACAATGATGAACTGACGGGCCAGTTGCGGACCCCGGCTCTGGCGCGAACCCGGCGACAACGATCTCAAGTCTAAATATTCAGCCGCTTTTTCAAATTTCCCATCCCGCGTAGTCTCGATGAACCCTTGCACCATGGATCGGGGCGTTCCCCGGTTGTAATCATCCACAGGACCAGGCGGGGTTTTCTTCTCTTTGGTTATTGATTCGGATTTTGCATTTTCAGGCGGCGTAGATTTCGAGTTGGCGGCTTCAGTAGTCAGCTGAAAAAAGATCGGACTGAAAATCACAGACAGGAACATACAAGCAAATAAAACGTTTCCTCGTAGCTTCGTACGCATGCGGACTGTCTCCTTGATTTGTTCAATAGATACTGTAACCATATAAAAATCTATCCACCGCGTAAACAGTCTAAACTAGCGACCCAACGTCAAATATCGGAAAATTGTAAACAAACACGCGCTCTTGTTTTGACCAAGTGCCATAATGTTCATTTACAAAGCCTCCTTTTTGAAGGTTTGTGAAAACTGCACCTTCGCGTTATGAACAAATAACGAACGGATCTTGTCCCAGAAGTCACCCCCGAGAAGGAGCAGGCTAACCAGGATCAGGATGTCCCCGCCAATTGCAAAAGCGAGCGGATAACTCAACAAGGGAACCCACTTGGATATATATAATGACAACCAGCCGAACAGGAGCGGCACGCAAAAAATCACGAGCCCGACGTTATAACGACCGCGACTGACTTTCTGGGGTGGGCCATGCTGCTTTAGAAATCCGAAAATACGATTCTTGATGAACGCGTAGCCACTTTTTCCCATGATAGCTACCGCACAGACACCGAGAACCTCAGCCCCCACCAGGAGAGCGCCGGATGCAGATGCGATCATTGTTTTTGATAGGCCGAGCGTCGTCACCAGTGGAATACCGGCAACCGGCAATAGAATACTTATTCCAAACAGCGCGGCTCCTAATTTTATGCGCCAGCTTGCTGCTGGTTTCTCCAATGTTTTTGTATGATTGCTCATATTGTGTATTCCTCTACACTTTAGTGGCGGTGCGGGTACACCAGGACTTTCCCGCATTGTTTCGTGACAGTGAGTTCAAGGGCCTTGTCTACCTCTGTCAAAGAAAACTCGTGAGTTGCCACCTCATCCCACATGCGCTGCACCTCGATATTGCGCAGCATTCGAATGATGCCGGGCCGGTCGATGTGGCGAGAATCGATGGTAGCGGTAATTGTCAGGTTCTTTTCGGCCAGCTGCGCATAAGGGTCTATGCTCAGTTTTCGGTTCTTGTTGTACAGATTCTCTTGGATGTAGAGCACACCTTGCACACACAATAGATCAAGGGCAGTATTAAGAACTTTCTCGTCACTGGTGAAATCGGCAACCTTCTCCGGACCATTTCCGTCTGTCAAAGATAGAGCTTTGACTTTCCAGTCGGATAACCGCATGTCAACAATGTGCAGGTCTGGGGTTCCGCCACGGGCCTTGCCAATCGCGCGCACCCGTTCTGCTTGATAGTCGTCACCGATAGCAGCAATTACACGCGCCCCTCTGAAAAGGCCTACAATGACATGACTAAGCGAAAACTGCCGCTGACCATTACCAAGTAGCAGAAGGTAGTCGCCCGATTTCACACCCAAGAATTCCTGGGCACAATAGGCCATCCCAACAGAGCATTCCGCAGCGATGGCATACTTAAAATCAAGGTCATCGGGTATGACGGTGCAGGTTCCTTCATCTGCGAGACGATATTGCGCCAAAGCCGCCCATCCCGACTTTGAATCGTTTTTGCGTTCGATAGGAGCAAACCCATCGATGAAGAATGCCGGAGGGGCTGAGCTCGTCCCCACCTCTCCGCCTGCAATGTTTGTACACATCGCCTGGCAGAGAAGGTTCTCGCAGGAATAGCAACCGCCGCAATAACCCCCATGCGAGATAAGCACCCGATCGCCATCTTTCAGCTTGGCGCTGGTGCCGGCATCAACAACAATACCAACGCCTTCGTGTCCCATTCCATGGATCGGGTGGGAAAACCACTCGTGATCGTGATCAGTCCACATCTTATCATCGACGCACAAGGCCGCGATCTCGGTCTTGATAATTACTGAACCAGAACCCGGCTTAAGACGCGGGAAAGGCCTATCTGCTATATTCAAATTCCGTGGTTTTGGTACTGTTACCACCCTGTTGGTTGTCGCCTGGTGCAGCTTGGTCATTTTCCCTCCTATTCACAGTAAATTATAAGAAAATAAAGATTGCGGCCCCTTGTCTGTCTCGTTGGGTACCAGCCAATCGCGGTGCGGAAGCCACCACTTGTCGCAACGCCTTAAAAAAGAGTTGTGGAATCGGTAATGCCAACGACTAACGCATGCCGCCGTTGGCATGCGCCAGCCGAATTATCAGTTTATGTTAATAATCAACTGCCCTGCAGATCGAGAATAGTGCCGCACTGCCGGGTTCTCAAGCTGCTTGGTGACGCTGTCAACGCTCCCACGCAACTAGCGAACACATCAATGGGCCCCTGTCCTATACATCGCTTTCATGACATCGCCCACGTTGAACTTGGCCGGCTTCTGGCGCGGCGGGAACTTCTTGAATGTCCCCATGAAATCTCCGACGATCTCCTGTATGGCTGTCACCGAGAAAGCACTGCGCTCAATCCACCAACGGTCATAATTGTTGGAATCGGTATCCGCCCGCTCAAAGGGGTCGCTGCGCAGATTAAAGGGCTTGGGAATACGCAGTTGTACGAACGGCTCTGACCAGACGCGAAAGGTTTTTGCGCGTTGCTCGGCAAAAACCAGTTTCCACTGATTATGACGCACACCTACCAGCAGACCGTCATCGCTGAAGTAGAAAAACTCTTTGCGGGGTGAATCTTTTTCTTTCCCCTCCAGGTAGGGCAACAGATTGAAGCCGTCCAGGTGGACCTTGAATCTCTTCCCGTTTGCCTTGTGGCCTTTCTTCAACTTCTCTTTGACATCCGGCTCACCGGCTGCGGCCAGCAGGGTCGGCACCCAGTCCTGCATGGAAACAATCTCATTGGAGATTTTACCTTCAGGAATCCTACCGGGCCAGCGTATCAGGCACGGCACCCGGTAGCCGCCTTCCCAGTTGGTGTTTTTCTCTCCCCGAAAGGGAGAAATGCCGCCGTCGGGCCACTCGTTGTAATGGGGGCCGTTGTCCACAGTATAAATGACAATTGTATTGTCGTCGATTTTGAGCTTTTCGAGCAAGTCCAGCATCTGGCCTACGTGGCCGTCGTGCTCCACCATGCCGTCCGCATATATACCCAGCCCGGTTACGCCTTCACTCTCCGGCTTCAGGTGGGTATAGAAGTGCATTCGGGAGGTCGCCAGCCAGGCAAACCAGGGCTTTTTTGCCTGGGTATTCTTCTTGATAAACTTCATCGTACGGTCTAAAAACTCTTCGTCAGCAGTCTCCATTCTCTTTTTGGTCAGTGGCCCGGTGTCTTTGATGGTCTGCTTGCCCACTTTCCCGAAACGCGGATCGACGGTTTTGTCGACTTTATCCGTAGCCTTGCAATCCAGTACGCCCCGCGGCCCCAACCGCTTACGGAAGGCCGGGTCTTTGGGGTAATCCGGGTTCTCCGGCTCTTCTTCGGCATTTAAATGATAGAGGTTGCCATAGAACTCGTCGAATCCATGTACCGTGGGCAAGTATTCGTTACGATCGCCTAAATGGTTTTTCCCGAATTGCCCGGTAGCGTAACCATGGTTCTTGAGCAGCTCCGCCAGGGTGGGATCTTCTTTTTGAATCCCGATGGCTGAACCGGGAAACCCGACCTTGGTCAGCCCGGTGCGCACGGGATGCTGTCCGGTAATAAAAGCCGAACGACCGGCAGTGCAGCTCTGCCCTGCATAGTAATCCGTAAAAAGCATCCCACCGTTGGCGATGCGATCGATGTTGGGGGTTTGGTAACCCACCAGGCCGCGACTGTAGGCACTGATATTAGTAATACCTACATCGTCGGACATGATAATCAGGATGTTGGGTTTTTTCGAATGTGTGGCCGCGTGCGCCGATTTGGCCATGGCCGGCTGAGCCGTCATGATAGTAGCGGCCGTGAGCACACCGCCCACGGCGGCCCAGGCCGCAGCTCTCATGCTTTTAGGGTTCATTTTCTTGGCCATATTCTTCTCCTTTTCTAGTTAGGTTAATTAAGTACCAAAGTTGTCCAAAAGGTATTCAAGCGTACTTTCAGCAACCAATAAATCCCGAAGCCGACCTATCCCGCCACCTTTATTAAGTTGTGCGGATAGCTCGCCGGCGGTAGTTCCGAATTCCGCTGCTTTTGCTTTGATTCGCGCTGTCACATCGGATTCGTCCACTACAATGCCTTCCGCGGCCGCGATCTTTTTTAGAATCAACATCAGCTTTACACGCTCGGCTGCTGCGGCCCATGCGTCGCTTCCCGGAACGATTGGTTCGACTCCATCCGCGCCCAGTTCGGCCTCGATCAAAGCATCCGGGGGCGATACAGTCACGCGGCTCAACAACCAATCCGAAAGTTCGCTCAATGGATCTTCGCTCTCCTTGGATATATGCATGGTATTAAAATTCGGCAGGTCAAAAGCCGGCATTGACAGGTAACGCAATACCAACTTCAGCCAGCGGCCTTTCACGACTTCCGGTTCGTAAACTTCAAGCGGTCCTATCGTGGCCGAATCCGCCTTATTCAAGGCCTCCGGGTCGATGCGTTGCACCCACCTCAGTGACAAGTCCTCGGCAATCTTATGTTGAAATCGCTTTTCAACGACATGTTTGGGTATTTTACCCGCCCGGAATCCCGGGATTGGCAGTCTCGCGTAGGCCCGCACGCAGTCCTCGTAATCGGCCTTGCAATCGACCCAGTCTATTTCAACCTGGGCCCGGGAATACCCCTGTTCCTGATCGAGGAAATCAATTTTCATTTTCCTTTTTCCGGCCTCCAATGTTCTGCCGCCCGCCTGGAAGGTCGCTGCGCGACAGTCCCACCCAGGCGGCGTACAATTTTTTGAACCGGGGCATCTATATGTGTGAAGAATTTCTGCCACCCCCGGCATAGATAGTTCAACCCAGGCTTACCATCCGGGGTCTTTATCAATCGATTCTTGGGGCACCCACCAAAACAGGCAAACAGGTACTTGCATTTTCGGCAGTAGCCCGGCAGCGTGCCTTCCTTGCGCTTGCCAAATCTTTCCTGCCGCTTCCCGTAGGCCATCTGATCAAGGGGGGCTTCCATGATGTTCCCCAGGCGGTATTCAGGATAGACAAAGTGGTCGCAGGCAAACAGGGCGCCATCTTGCTCCAGCGCAAGCCCCTTGCCGCACATCGGGCCCTGGGTGCAGAGCGGTGATACATGCCCCATCCACGTTTCGACCGCCGCATCAAAGTATTGCACGAAAATACGGCCCAGATCCTTTTGGTACCAATCGTCGAAAACACTGCACAGAAACTGGCCCCACTCATCAGGATCCACAGACCAGTCCGTCACAACCGAATCGGCATTTCCCGGACGCGCCCCCGGCGAACCAAGCAGCGGGGCGGTGTTTGAATCGCCATGCCCTGGTGCCATCGAGCGAAAATCAACAGGTTCTACGATGGGTATGAATTGCATCCGCCGGGAACCGACTTGATCTCTAAGAAAACGATAGACTTTCAAAGGCTGGCGGGCCGAGGTCCGATTTACGCAGGTCAGGGTTGCAAAATTGACGTTATGCTTCTTCAACAGCTTTGCGGCGCGCAGTACACGCTTGAAACTGCCGGATCCGGCTTTGTCCTTGCGGTACGTGTCATGTAGATCTTTCGGGCCGTCAATGGAGAGACCAACAAGAAAATTATGCTCATGTAAAAATTCGCACCATTCGTCATCTAATAGCATGCCGTTGGTTTGCAGATCGTTTTCACAGCGCACATGGGAAGGTTTGTATTTGTTTTCGAGCGCCACAATATTCCGGAAGAAATCCAGGCCAAGTAAGGTCGGTTCCCCTCCTTGCCATGAAAAAACAACCTCTTTGCAATTCTGGGATTCAAAGTATTGGCGGATAAACGTTTCTAAAACTTCTTCTGAGATGCGCCAGGTGTTTGGCTTACCCAGCAGGTCCTGCTTGGACAGATAATAGCAATAGGTGCAATCGAGGTTGCAAAGAGCGCCGGTGGGTTTTATCATAACATGCATGCGCCGCACAGGTTTGCCGCGATATACGTTTTTAGGTACGATCTTTATCTGGCCAATAGTACTATCACCGGAATCCATGACATCTCCGTAATCCATTTTTTATACATCGCAGCTAGTCTTAAACCTACCCGCGGGTTGTATTTTAATCTATCTGGGAAACAGGAACTGGAGCGTCCAGTTCAACGACCAGTCCGGGGCCCCATGCGGCTTTTCTACGTTGTAATAGGCTTCAACCTTCGTATTCATTTTCTGATTCCCGATCGCAAACATCTTGCCCAGGCCGCCGCCCAGCGGCATGGTCCAGCGGTTGCCGGAATCCGCCTGCCAGTTGGCGGTGATGATCATGTCCGTAAGCAGGTACCAGCCGTCCGCAAGATTGTAATTGATGAACGGTTCCAAAAGCAGCTGGCTGACGCTCCTGCGGGTGTCGTCTCCAGCCACATCCCAAAGCTGCCGACCAAGGAGGCCGACGGTCCAGGGCTTGGGCTGAACGAGGATGACGGCCGTGGGACCGGCGCTCCATTTTCCGGAACCCAACTGCTCATCGGTGGCGGTATCCATCATCAGGGAAGGTCCGACACCCCAGATGATGTTACCGGGCTCGGCCGGTGATACAAACAGCGAATAGTTGATGTCCCCCAGTCCGGAGGCACCGTCCCCGGGTGTCGGATTCGGGATCTCGGGTGTTCCCGTGACCGTGCCGTCAAGGTCTACAAGCGGCACAATCACACGGTTGATCAGGTTCCAGTCGCCCACGGTGACCGGTATCACGGGCTGCACGTTAAGAAAGGTTGCCTCGCCATTGTCTGCCCCGTAATCGAAGGTAAACTTGAAGGGCAGGCTGTACATGGCCCCCACCGGGTTTTGGGTCTTGGCAGCCAGATCCTCGCCGCCCGCGGCCTTGCCAGGCGCCGCCTGGCCCGCATCCTGGGCGAAGGCAATGCCAGCAGAGAACAACCATACCAAAACCAGGATTATAATTTTACAACGCATACGGTTAGCGCCTGTGGGGCTCAATCGAATCATAAAACAATCTCCATTATTTCTATCGGGAAGGAAAACCGAGGTTTGCTTGAACGGACGGTTAGAAAGCAGCCATTCTGTATATTCATCTGCTTCAGCGAACGCATCATTTCGACTGCCGGTTTTGCGGCCCGGACAGGGCCTCTTCAATCTCACCTTCGAGGGCCTGGATAAGATCACGGTACTCGCTGGCCCGGGTCCCGGCTTCGGGGTCCCTGGCGCGTGACCAATAGCGATAGGCATCGATGCAGGCGCCATAGTCCTGGCAGACGACACAAAAATCGGCATCCTCGGCCATCAGGTCGGCAATGGCCTCTTTCTTGTCCGGAAATCGCGCTTGAATTTGGTGCGTAATGTCACCCATTGTGTCTTAAAGGTGGAACCTGTTTTCGGCTCGCAGCTATTGCATGCCAGCCACATATTTGGTAATTTGTGAGGATACTGATTGATTACTGGTTTTTCAGGGATAGTCACAAGTAAGTTACTGTTACGTACCTGTAAGTTTTTCAGAACGGAAAACGATGAATGCTGTAAGCGAACCCACCCCCGAAGCTGTCCGGGCCCAGACAGCGCGAATCCTCCAAAGCGACCGATTCAGGAGCTCGAAAAAACAGAAGGGCTTCCTGAAATTTGTGGTAGACGAGACCCTGGCCGGCAGGGGCACCCGACTCAAAGGGTTTACCATCGCGCTGGCCGTCTATGGGCGTGACGAGAGCTTCGACCCCCAGGTCGATCCGATTGTGCGCGTGGAGGCCGGCCGACTGCGCCGGGCGCTGGAGCACTATTACCTGACGGATGGAAAAAACGACCCCGTCCGGATTGAAATTCCCAAAGGTGCCTACATGCCGACCTTTCAAGCGATGCAGACTTTCCCCGGAGAACCTGAACCGCTTGCTACGGGACAGAAAACGCGCCAGTCCAGCACCCGACCTTCCCTGGCGGTCCTGCCGTTGGAAAATTTAAGCGGCACTGAAGATCAGGATTATTTTGCCGACGGCCTGACGGAAGAGCTGACCGCTGAGATTGCCCGTTACCAGGAAATCCAGGTCATCGCATCCCAGACAACCCTACATTTAAGAGGTCAAAAGGTTGACCCCCAGAAGGTTGGTAGTGACCTCGACGTCCGGTTTCTGCTAACCGGTAATATCCGTAAGGATTCGAAATCGATCAAGATTTCCATCCGCTTACTGGACTCGACGACCGCCCGGCAGATCTGGGGAGAGAGCTACACTCGCAAACTTACACCTGAGAATTTGATATCTCTGCAGGAAGAAATTTCGTCCAGCGCGGTAGGCGCCATGGCCGATCTGTTCGGCCAGATCACCCGCCGCCTATCCAAAGAGTCTCGCAAGAAGCCACCGAAGGACCTGGATGCCTATGACGCAGTTTTACGTTTCTACCACTACGAAACGGTCTTGACCCCGGATGCTTTCCAGGAAGCCCTGGCCGCAATTGAAAAGGCAGTTGAAATCGAACCGGGATATGGATTGGCCTGGGCCGTGCTGGGCCATCTGTACGCCGACAACCACGCCCTGGGGTTTTGTGAACTTGAAAACCCCCCGGAAAAAGCCCTGACCTTTGCGCTGAAAGGCCTGGCACTGGAACCTGAAAATCAGTTTGTACACGATGCCCTGACCCTCGTGCACTTTCATCGGGGAGACAAGGCTGCCTTTATCAAACACCTGGATAGAACGCTCGCGCTTAATCCAAACGCGCCTTACATCGTCGGTGTGGCCGGGTGGCACCTTTGCCTATACGGCGAATGGGATCGCGGTCTATCGCTTCTGCAAAAGGGCATGCAGCTCAATCCTTATCATCCCACCTGGTTTTACCTGGCAACGTTTATGGATTGTTATCATCGTGAGGATTACGAATCCGCTTATGTTGAAGCTTTGAAATTCAACTATCCGGAACTTTTCTGGGACCCCCTGATACGGGCCGTCGCCCTGGCGCAATTGGATGAACAGCAGGAGGCTGAAAAGGCCCTCAAGGAACTTTCTACACTTGTACCGGATTTTGAATCGACGGGCCGCCAATTAATGGGAAATTACGTGAAAGTCCCGGTCCTGGTTGAATCACTTATTACCGGTCTCAAGAAGGTTGGAATGACATACATTGCCTAACGCCTGAACTGGTCGATACTGGCCTTGCGTTCCAGGGTGACTATTTTTGCAGTCTCATTGATACTCTGCATCGTCAGGTCGTTTATGCAGCTCTTTGAAACCTGTTCCTCAGGACCAGGTTTTTAAAGAACTGAATAAATCAAAAGAAGGTACTTTCAATATCAAAGCAAAGTACTGCCTATACTGACTTTAACTCTCACTCTTTGGGGTATTTTTCAGATTTCTCTATCCGACTTTGTATGTCACCAGCAGGTATTTCTAATGCAGAATTACTATCAATAGTTGAACGTATGTGAATATCGCGCTGTGGAAAGGCGATCTCGATATTGCGTTCCTTGAAAAGGCGATCGATTTCAAAGCGCACGTCTGTTTCGACTTTGAGCATGTAGTCAACAGCGGTCCAAAAACGCAGCCTGAATATCAGCGCGCTATTTCCGAAATCTGTGAACAGGACTTCGGGTGCCGGATGCTTCAAGACACGCTTTGTCTTCCCTGCTATCTCAAGCAGGGTTTCCCGAACGAGTTCAATGTCCGAACCATAGGCAACCCCCACATCCACATTTCGTCGCAGGCGCCTGTCCTTAAAGCTCCAGTTTGTTACCTGGCGGCTGATAAACTCAGAATTAGGAATTATCAGGGAAGCGTTATCGTAGGATTGAACAACGGTGGAACGTACGTTGATTTTTTTTACGGTTGCCCAGGTACCATTGACTTCAACATCATCGCCCACCTGGATCGGTCGCTCGAAAAGCAGAATGATGCCGGAAATGAAATTATTGACTATGTTCTGAAGGCCAAAACCAATACCAATACCAAGCCCGCCTAAAACCACGGCCATCGTTGCCATATTCAATCCAAACACGTGCATCGCAATGGTAATACCCAAAAACCAGATGCCATAGACGGTGATAGAGGTTATCGAATCTTGCAGACCAATTTCCATGCCACTGCGATTCAGGAATTTATTTTGAAATACCCAGCGCCAAAGCCGGGTAATGCCGTGGGTCGCCAAAAGAATCAATACAGAATAAATCAAACCCAGAAAACTGAACGTCATACTCCCGATTTTCAGTGGATATCCCAGAAACTCATAAATTTTAAACAAGACGGCTCGTTGGCCGCCCCAGGCAAGGATGAGAACAACCACCAGGGAAAGTGCACAGGCAAGTTGCCCGAAGCGAATCATGAGCCATTGCCAGGGATATTCGTCCTGCAGCAGTTCATTTTTTTGGCTGACGCTTTTCTCCCGGTAATAATGATCCCACTCCTGCAGCATCGTATAAAAACCGATCCAGCATAAAATCACGATAATGCTCCGGCCCCACGACACCAGCCAAAGAATTGCCAGGGGCCCATAGCCTACCAAATCCAAAATAAGGGCCGCCCCGCCAATCAGGTAACTGATTGCCTTAAGGGCGATAACCAGCGGTCGCCGGTTCTGATTTTCCCCAGGTTTGGATTTCAGACCAAAAGACATTCGGCGCCAGAAATTTAAAGCCCAGCCGATTAAAAATAATTCAAAGGCGATTCTGATTAGCAGCAATAGGATTGAATCATTCCCCAGACTCCAGTTTGCAATGAGATAAATCCACCAGAAATATTGCACCAGGATTATCAAGCTCTTTAAGCGGGCTGATGTCTCATCCGACAGGGCCGGCCCCCAGTCCCAGGACTCAAGAAGCAACTTTAAAAAACGAGCACATATTAAAACCAACAACAGTTTGGCCAAAAGTTGCAACGCGGCAGTAGATAAATATAAGACATCGAGATGTGAATAGATGTAAATAAGCACGGTAATCCCGGTAGTGAAAAACAACGAATTTAACACTTGGACCGCCAGTTGGTGGCAGGGGCCCAATTTCTGTAAGATTACGTGCTCTGAAAGGCGGGTGATGCCCAGGGTCGCCCGTTTAAGCAAAATGATCAGCGCCCCGAGTAAAAAAAGAAAAGCAATCAGGACATTGCCGGAATTTTTCCAGAACCGCCGCAGGTCGGTTTGCCACTCGTGCGATCGTGTAAAAGCACCTATTTTCTTTGAAACCGAAGCCCACTCAGCTTCTAAAGCAGGCCTGGTTATATATGAAAACAGCCCCTGGCGGCGTTGAAAAAGATGCTGCTCATTAAGCTGTTCAAGCATGCCCTTAAATTTAACCGCCAGTTCAGAATACGCTTGATTAAGGTTGTTCAGCTGATCTAAACGCGACGCAATAATTGAATTCAGCTGCAACAGCAATTTTTCTTTCTGGACCAGCAAATTAGATATTTCCCGGGTACGTGATTTGAGGCCCTCGACAACACTGGCCGGGGCGCTTATCTTCATCAGCTCACGCAGCTGTTTCTTATTTAAAGTCTTCTGCTGACCTATGTTTTCTATTGCCTGGGTGATGACATTCAAGCGCGGGGCATTTTCAGCAACCATATCACGGACCTCATTGATTGAGGCCTGCAACTCCGTTTGCGCCTTTTGGACTGTAGCGATGGCAACACCCGAAGTCAGCAAAAGGCTCTCGTAGGTCGAAACCCTTAGCTGATAGCCATTTAGTGCTGCTGTAAAATAGAGCTTATCATGCTTTAGAAGGTTCAACTGCTCTTTAAAGCTCGCCACACTTGCTTTTTCTGCCGCTATGGACTCATCGACCGCCCGACCTAACTCTGCAAGATTCAGGGTCTGATCAGAGACAGGGGATTGCGCGTCTGCAGCATTTACCCCATATCCGCAAAGCCATGCAGCTGAGACCAGGATAAGTACCATATATGCAAAGACTTCTTTCTTGATCATGCCTATTGGCCTCTATACAAAATTGTCACTGATTAGATTATCAGTACCTAAAACCATTTCTTTTTCTTAAAATACAGTATCATGCCAGCTGCGATGGCTGCCATAGCAGACAGAGCAACAAAGTAACCGTGTTTCATCTTCAGCTCAGGCATCCATTCAAAGTTCATCCCGTATATCCCGGCTATGAAAGTCAAGGGAATAAAGATGGTGGCCATAATGGTTAGCACCTGCATCACCTCGTTCATCCGGTTGCTGACGGTGGAAAGATACAGATCCTGCATACCTGAGAGGATATCTCGGAAAGAATCGATTGTGTCCGTCACCTGAATAAGATGATCATATACATCTGAATAAAAGATCCCTGTGGACTCTTGAATTAGCGGGGATTCTGTCTTGATCAGCCGATTTACCATTTCTCGCATGGGCCAAACCTGCTTTCGAAACAAGATCATCTCGCGTTTTAGCTTGTGGATAGACTCAAGCCGGGAGGCACTCGGATTATCCATCAAATCTTGTTCAAAGCCTTCTATCTTTTCTCCCAAGCTTTCAAGGACTACAAAATAGTGATCCACGACAGCATCGATCAATGCATAGGCTAAATAACCAGCGCCCGCCGTGCGGATACGGCCTTTTCCTCTTTTGATCCGTTCACGGACAGGCTCAAATAGGTCACCCTCTGCTTCTTGAATGGAAATCACAAAACCGTCGCCCACAATCAGGCTGGTTTGCTCGGCTTTAACAACCCCGGCCTGCTGATCGAACACCAGCATTTTAAAGACCAGGTAAAGATAGTCTTCATAGTCATCGATTTTGGGGCGCTGTCGGGTGTTCACGATGTCTTCTAAGGTTAGTGGATGGATACCCACATCTTTGCCCAGCTGCCCTATGAATTCAACATCATGGATACCATTGACATTGTACCAGACAACCCCGACTTGCGTGCGAATCTGATTGAATTGCTCAGTCTCAACCGATTCGTTTTCTATCAGGTGACCCTCGTTATAGTGCGTAATTGAAGTGCTAGTCTGTTGAACCTTTTTTTCACCAACATGGATAAGGGCGCCGGGAGCGCCCCCAACCGGTTTGCGCGACTTTTTAAATAGTTTGGCCATTCGGTATTTGGTTATAATCTATAGATTGCGATCTTGCTTTAGGTCTGAGCTTTTCGAATTGCGGTCACCTTGCCAGAAAACCAATATATCATACTTAGCAAAATGTTGTAACATGTGTAAATATGACAGTTTTAAGAGAATTTAGGTATCAGGTTTCTTTAGAGAGGGATAGACGTGCATTCTGCTAAAGATATTTGCATAGAACTTTTTACATTTAGACAAGCTTTGTATATGCGGGCCGCCAATTAATGGGTAACTCCGTAACAATTCCGGATTTCATCGAATTGCTCGCTGCCGGGCTTACCAGCGCGGGATTGACCAAGTTTGAATGATTCCCTTCCGCATACGCTTCCTCCCATTTTTTTAGGACTGCGGCTCCCTGCCTGAAATAAACGCGGTAATACGCACTTGCCGCAACTGCGGCTTGCAATTACACCTGAGGTCCCATATTGAGGGGATGGTTTCTTCCAAATATTATGGTTTTATCAGAAAACTGGGCACGGAATCGAACTTGAAAGCATCGGGTACGAAAATGGAACCACCATCAAACGCAAAGAACCCAATCCCGTCGGCACCTTTCAGGCAGACCCTGAAATTCTGGACCCGTCTGGGGTTCATCAGTTTCGGCGGCCCGGCCGGCCAGATTGCCATGATGCACCGGGAGGTGGTTGAGAAGCGCGGCTGGCTGGGTGAGAACCAGTTTCTACGGGCCCTCAATTTCTGCATGCTCTTGCCCGGTCCTGAGGCCCAGCAGCTGGCCACCTACATCGGCTGGCGGCTGAATGGCGTGCTGGGCGGCCTTGCGGCCGGTGCGCTCTTTGTCATCCCGTCGATTTTCGTTATGCTGCTGCTCAGTTACCTGGCGGTGGCCCACTACGATGTCCGGGCTGTTGCGGCGGCCTTCTACGGCATCCAGCCGGTTGTCGTCGCCGTGGTGATCGAAGCCGTGCTGCGCATCGGCAAAAAGGCGCTCAACCACTGGGCGCTGTATGGATTTGCCGTCCTGGCGTTTGCGGCCATATTTGTTTTCAAAGCCCCCTTTCCTTACGTGGTTGCCGGGGCGGCCTGCGGCGGTCTACTCATGCAGCGCCGTCTGCCCCAGGTATTTTGCAGGGGTGATTTCGATCCGGAGTCCGGCGAATGCCGCATCGCGATCGAGCCGGCTGGCGCCAATAAAATAGCCCCGCCCTCCGGGGCCCACCTGATTCGGGTTTCCCTTATCTGCTTTGCATTATGGGTCGCAGTGGTAGGCGCTGTCTGGGCCTGGCAGGGCGGCAGCGGCATTTTGACCCAGATCGCCCTCTTTTTCACCAAGGCGGCGTTTGTCACCTTCGGGGGGGCCTACGCAGTGCTGAGTTACATCAACGAAGTGGCGGTCGGCAGCGGCTGGTTGAGCAGCGGCCAGATGCTCATCGGCCTCGGCCTGGCGGAAACCACGCCCGGCCCATTGATCATGGTGACGCAGTACGTGGGTTTTCTGGGGGCCTGGCATCTGCCTGGCGGGCTTTCACCGCTGACCGCCGGCGTCCTGGGCGCCCTGCTGACGACTTATGTCACCTTTTTACCCTGCTTCTTCTTCATCTTCGCCGGCGCGCCCTACATCGAGACGATGGCGGAAAGCGAAAAACTCCAGGCGGCGCTCACCGGTGTCACAGCTGCCGTGGTCGGGGTTATCCTGAACCTGGCGGTCTGGTTCGGCTACAAGGTAATCTGGCCGGCCCAGGGCATTGACCTTTATGCCCTGAGCGTGTCAGGGGTCTCCCTGCTCTTGCTCCAGAAATTCCACCTGCCCATCCAGTACCTGATACCCATCGCCGCAGCTGCCGGAATCATTTGGAAGTTGATGATCGTGGGATAGAAAAGCAGCCAGGTTGCCCTGTTCATCCTGCCAGTCCTGTTGGCAGTATTCTTACCGAACTGAAAAACAAAAACTCACTGGTGTTGCGTCTCATAAGTTTCTTATTTAATGACACTGCCGTAGTGGTGATTGTGAACACCTTAAAAATTCGAAATCCGAATATCGGCATGTTCTCAAAGCGAACGCCGCAAATTCGAAACAATAAAGCAAATCAGAATGACCAAAAAATTCGAAAAACACCTATTGTAACAGCTACCAAGTTTCTGTTTTGGTCATTTAGACATTTGAATTTTAGATTTGTTTGGGGCGTTCGCCTTGAGAACATTTCGAAATTAGTCACCTCATTAACTCGATATCGAGCGGGCCGAATTTATTTGCCTTATTTGCGGCGACGGTAAAGAAAATTGGTGTCGTCTAAACGACCCTGCTTTCATCGCGCAATTCTACTTTGGAGATCTTCCAGTAATCATTCACCGGGATCAGGGTCACCCCCGCTTTGTAGGTATTGCAGCGATAGTGGATGTGGTCCAGGTGCTTTACGGTGCCATAGGCGTCCCAGTTCACAACGACATTGATGGTCCCATTGTGCCTGTGGGTCATGGATTCGATCGATTTGATATCCAAACGATCAATGATGCTCAATGTCCCTTTGCTGGCACCTGTCCGGAAGGTCTCCCTATTTTGCAGGTAGACCTGCTCTATAAAATCACCCGCGACACTTCTGGATAAAACCGCATAAACTTCATCATCATTTTCCAATATAAAGGCCCTGTAGGTGTTTAACAAGAGACCCTGTAAAACCCGCTTGGTCTCGGTTTCCGTAAGGTTTCTGGCCCCCCAAAGTTCGCCGGAATCAATGCGGCTCCCCAGGGCATGCCCGCTGAAACTTCCCGCTATCAGGGCAATAGCGCAGAGCAAAACGCCCCTTTTACGGGCATTCGGGGTCAAGCTCAAAAGATAGGCCACCATGAAGAACACGACGTATAGCCAGGGTGTTGCGGCCAGGAAACTGTCTTCTAACGGGTTTACCCTTAAGCTGCCCGATGTCTCGCGAGCCGGAACGACAGCCTGGGTTTTGGTTGGCCGCAGAACCATACGATGTAGTGAACCGTCCACAAGTTGAATGCGTACCAGGGCATCCGTCGTTGTTTCTTCAAGCCCTGATATGCCGATAGTCGACCCGGCCAGAGCCTGCCCGCCGCAAACCATGGTCCATTTTTCGATTTGAGCCCTGGGTACCTGCACCCGGCTTTTAGGAGAGGTGGCAATAAACGTTTTCGGGAACTTCGGTCGGACATGCGCTGGTATCTTCTGGTTCAGCGGCACTTTCCAGACAACCCGGAGGGTATCGGGCTTGAACTCTTCGATCTCGAGATAAACCGGTTGGACGTTATCGGCCACGCAGACAGCCGGGCCGAAGATTGCGCCAATCAGGAGCAGGAGGCTGACTGCTTTTTGGGTAAGGCTATTTTTACTTGCGGTCATCATTGATTCACATCCAGGTCATAGGGCATCCCCTCAACCAGAACCTGATACCGTGTCCGCATGTTCAGGTAGCCCTGGGCCGCCAGTTCTCGCTCCCTGGCAGCCAACCAGTCCATTTTGAGACGCTCAGCCAGTTCGCCGAACGCCGGCAGGCTTGATTCCGTCCGCGCTTGAACATAAACCGCATGCAGGCCGTACCCGGAAGTGACCGGCCCCTGCCATTTCCCGGACGACAGCTGCCAGATCTCCCTGGCAAAGCGTTCGCCGAATTCGTCCCTTACCTTAGTGATCGGTTTGTTGGTATGTCGTGCGGGCAGGAGAAGAGCATCACCCAGGGACGACAGATCCGGCGAATTTGATCCATGTTCGTTTAGCCATGCAATCAGGTTTTTAGCTGCTTGGGCCGCGTCGGATGGCCCGCGCTTATCCGCATTGAAATAAATTTGGGTAAAGTTGATAAGACGCGGGGTTTCGTAGGCCTGCCGGTTTCCCCGGAGGTAGGCCCGCAGTTCGCTTTCCGAAGGGTCAGCGATCGCCGACAGGTCTTTGAAGAGAAAATCCATCTTCTGAGCCAGCCGGCGCCGCACGACCGTATCATCCGTATCCAACCCCATGGCAACCGCTTCACGGCTGAGAATCTGCTCTCGGATGAATTGGTTGACCTGGCCACGCAGTTCTTCTGTGGTGGGTTGGCGCCCCATCCGTGTATGCCACATGGTGCGGAACCACTCGATTTCGGCCGAGGTCACCTCCACCAATAAAGGATCATCCACCGGTTTGGCGTTTACACCAAGAAAGCTGTAGAGGCCGAAAACCACCAGGCCCAGAACAAAGAAATGGACAAGCGGCTCCCAAAGCCACCTTTTCAGTAGCGAGCGTTGATTTGGTGATGACGGTGGGGACTTCATGCCACCCACCGCACATTATCCAGATGACGGCATCTCGACACGCAGGCTCCTCTCTTTACTCAGGCGTATACCAGATCGGACTGGTATAGGCCCTTTCCTGGGTGGTCATGGGAACCTCTTTGGACAGCTGCACGCCGAAACGCTTGGCGTCATAAGCCGTCCAGCGCGGCGTCGGTATCTCGATCACGCGGGCATAGTAAATGGCCCTATGCTTTGGATCAAAATCCGGGTCCCGCCAGGTGGTGATCAACTCGGGATCGCCAATGGTGTTGGCCCAGGTGGCATTCTCCACATTCACCGTGTTACCGACCGGCGTCAGCTTGCCCTGCAGATCCCTTTTGCGGCGATGGGTGTCGCCCCAGGCCACGTTGTACACCTTTTCATGGGTTTTGCCTTTGTTGTCGAGCCAGCCTTTAACAATCTGGATGCGGTCAAGATTGGCGCCGTAAGGATCCTTTAGCGCAGCGACCAGAAAGGTCGGGGCGCTTACGTCTTTCGGCTTGGCGGACAGGTCGCCCCCCATGGGCACACCTTTGGCGTAGCCGACTTCGGCTGGCAGGCGGCTTTGCGCATCCGCTTCGACAAAATCCCACCCCCCCCAAAAACGCACCAGCATGCGCGGGCCGGTAGTAGCGTACACTTCCTTGCGCTTCATGGCATCGAATAGGGCCTTGCGGGTGTTGTCCGTGGCCCATACAGCGGCATAACCTGATGAAGCCATGGCATAACCTTCGTACTGCCGGCCGGCAAATTTGGCCATTGGGTGGTTCCAGCGATCGGGTGTCGGCTCGGTACCGGCATGCTTACCAATGTAGTTGTCTTCCTCGACCGCAGCCAGGGCCGTGTGGGTGTCACTGGAGCCGACCATGCCGAACTTGTAAGGGTTGGTGCCGAGTTTAGTGGCCAACTTGAGCCCGTTTTTTAGTGCTTCGCGGGCGTATTCATACTGCAGCATGCTGTTTTTTTTCGGCACCGTCAGGTTCAGGTTGCCCAGAGCCAGGGTTTCGTAGTCGGCAAATTCATCGTCCGATGACAGCAATGGGTGGGTCTCGCCGTCGCCCTTGATCTGGGTTACCTCGTAAAGCGGCTCCCAACGGATGCGCTCGGCCGCATAGCCCTTGGTAAGCGGTTTGCCGGTGGCCGGATTTCTCTCCACGGGAAACATGATCCCATTGGACATGTTGCCGTTATGGGCCAGGGCCAGCACCTGTCCGCCGGTGGTCTCCTCGTAGCGACGCATCCATTTCCAAAGATCCTCGGGATTGAAGCTCTCGGCAGTCGTGTAAGGGACCACCCGGCGGGCGCGTTCGCCGCCATCACGATAGAGGACATTGCGATGCAGGTTGTTGCCTTTCTCGGTCGAGGTCCACTCGTAGCCGATGATGGTCGTGAAAGTACCTGGATCGTTGAAGCGCTCAGCGATTTCGATATAGTCGTCCCACACCGTCTGCTGAAAAGTCTTATCGAGTATGACGGCGGGCACCTTACCCTGGGAAAAGGCGTTGATCACTTCCATCGTGGCATTAAAAGCCGCCTCCCCCCCCTCGCGAAAAGCCTCGTGCCATTTACGGACCTGGGGGTCTTTCAGCAGGTTGGGATTGCCGGCGATGACTTCCTTCATGGCTCCCATACCGTCGGAGTGGTCCGAAACGACGAGCCAATCGAGCGGGCGGGAGAGTTTAAACGGCATGCCACTGCTGGTAACAACCTCTTCACCGCGGGCAAAGCGGTATGCTTCCTCCGGCCCAATCGTCACCCCGAATCCCCGTGCATCCAGCGAGTTGTCAGTGTGTACATGGGTATCGCCCCAATAGACCTGGGTCGGAAAACCGCGACCGGCATAGGGCGAATAACTGGGTTTCTTAATCCCCTGCTTGACGCTCTTCTGATCAGCCTTAACGGCCCCGGCATAATCAGCATGGGCATATCCGGGTAAGGCTAAAACCAGTAGCACCAGCATCGTGAAAGTCATCGTCAATGCAGTAATCAATTGCAGTCGCAATGAGGTTACCATATCGTTTCCTCCTGTAACTTGTGGCCGTCAAAGGCCGAGGTAGGGTATTTGTGAAAGGCAGTACAGCCATCTGATCATCTATATTTTAAAAACGATAATTATCATGGGCCGTATAGTCAAACGTTTCTGAAGTCTTAATCTGTTATTAACAGTAGGTTAACGGTTTCAGTATAAGCAGCGCGATCGAATGCGCCGTTATAATGCTTGGAGGGGTTTTTCTGCCCAGAGCGTTTTATAATCGAATTGCCCCGAACAGATGATGTTGTATTTAACGACCTCAAAGTTGGGGCTGATATCAAAATCCCTGGGCACAATTTGGGAAAAATGGCGCATCCGCAGCTTTGAGCCGCAAGGGTCGCTAGTCTGCCGTTTGTTAATTGCAGCATTCGGCAACAGGGCGGGGACAATGGGATAGCCCACTTTCTGGAAAGCACTGGCAATCATCCCGGAGCAGATCACTTTGTACTCCGTGCAGCCGCCCAGGCAGGCTTGGATGGTGCGCTTTCTAAAGGGATTTAAAAGAGGCGGCATAGCCAGCAGCGCCAGATCCAGCAGGTTTTCGTGATCATAATGTTTGCCCAGGTTGGCAATGGCATCATCAATGACCCTGGACAGGTCGTGGAGAGTGATGCCGAAGGGCCGGCAGATGCGGATGTTGAAATCCCGGTACTTGGCCAAAGGCACGGCGATGACCCCGTTGCCGCCATCGGCTTCCACCAGCATGTGCTTTATATCTCGTTCGGTGAGGTTTTCCTGTTCGACAACGACATGGGGACTGCCCGCCATTTCCGGCCGGTCACCCACATACAGGGCCGAGTGACTCCAGGAACTCTTGGTCAGCAATTGGATGATGCGGCTGACCTGGGAGTTGCCTTCAACCAGCAGGACATCACCCGGCCGGATCTCGCGGTACAGGTTGTCCATGTTGTTGATGATGCGCTGCTCATAAGTTGAGATCGGCCGTTCCAGGCGCTTGAGGAAATAACGACCGATTTTTTTCAAGAGTCTGTTGAGTGGTTTTTCAGTGTTTGCAGCCATAGGTTGCCTTTCATTTGTCTGTGGCCTTAGTCTTACACTGGGTGTCATCCCGGACTTGATCCGGGATCCAGGGAAGATTCTGGATGCCGGGTCGAGCCCGGCATGACGCGTTGAAAACCGCAGACCGCCATGAAAAGGTCACGACCTATCCGGTGCCATTTTGAACCCAATAGAGAATACTGGCGACCATGAAATAAAGGCCGATCAATTCAACGCCCAAAAACATCCAGTAGTACCAGAGCTTGCGGATCAATGTGGTTGGGATCAGACTCCCCATGGCCACGATGCCGAGGCAGATCAAAGAGTAGAAGGTAAAATAGTAGCCTCGCGCCACCAAACCGGTCAGAAAAAACATACTGATATTCATGATGACCAGCAGGTTGTTGACCCGGCTCAGGTTGCCCCAGAAATTCATATGGTCGGCATCGAAGGCGGTGTCTAATTTCTCATATCGGGTTGCCAGCATGGATGGGTTCCTCTCTATTGCAAGCATTTAAATTTTCGTCGCAGATTGCCGGTAAACCTTACAGGATACTGTTATCTTTTACAAAGATGACAGGCTGAGGGGTTATATGAGGGATTTAAAAAATTCAAAGGTGCTAATCTGTAAGGCATAGCCCATTCAAGCGACAAAATGCTAAACTCAATTTCATTACGATGCGTTCCAGTGAAAAGGAAAAGCAACATGTCAGTCAAAATAAACTCTATAGCCTTGATCCGGTTCCGCCCGTGGGTTGTGACCCTGGCGGTACTATTTCTGACACTATGTATATGGACGGCATCTGCAGCGGCAGTGGACCACACCTCGTATACCGACCTGTTGACCCAATACAATCGTAACGGGAATGTGGATTATGCCGGCCTCAAGAAAGACGAAGCACGCCTGGATGAATATCTGGACCAATTGGCTAAAATCGATCCGGAAGATTTATCCCGCGACGAGAGATTCGCCTTTTACGCAAACGCTTACAATGCCTGGACCATCAAGCTCATATTAACCGGGTATCCCGGGGTTGGATCGATCAAGGACCTGGGCAGCCTGTTTAGAAGTCCCTGGAAGAAGAAGTTCGTCAAACTGGGAGGCAAAGTCATCACCCTGGACCATATCGAACATGATATCCTTAGACCGCAATTCAAAGATCCCCGGGTGCACATGGCGGTGAACTGTGCTTCGAAGAGTTGCCCGCCACTTTGGAGCGAGCCCTTTACAGGCAGCCGTCTCAATGATCAACTGAACACTGCCACCCGTAACTTCATCAACAATCCTGGATTTAACCGGCTGGAAGGCAACACACTTTATGTCAGCCGAATCTTTAAATGGTTCAGCGAAGACTTCGACGACGATGTTATCGGCTTCGTTGAAAAATACGCGGAGGGCGAACTCAAACGTAACATCACAGCCAACCGGTCAGCCATCGAAGTAGAGTATCTGGATTATGACTGGTCACTCAATGGCCGCTAAAGTTGCTCGCTATTAAACCCGGATAAACCGGTTTGATATTCCAGCTTGCATTCCATCACCAGTTTGGTACCCTTACTGCAATCACACTACTTCTCAAAAAGGGTACCCACCGGCATGAAAGATGGCCCGCAAATAGATCCTGAGTCCTGGGTAGACCGCTATGGTGACGCGCTATTTCATTTTGCTCTGGCGCGCGTCAAAGACAGAGAGATCGCTGAAGATCTTGTTCAGGAAACCTTCCTGGCGGCTGTCAAAGCCAAGGACCGCTTCAAAGGAAAATCCACGGAAAAGACTTGGTTGTTCGGTATCCTGAAGCACAAAGTGATCGATCACTACCGCAAGAAAAGGTCAGTCATTTATGAACAGGACCTCAGTAAGGGAACCGAAGACCTGGATGCTTTTTTTAACGCCAAAGGCGCCTGGTCAACCATGCCGGAAAACTGGCGCTTGAATCCCGGCAAATCCCAGGAGGTCAGAGAGTTTATTGATCATTTCTACCAGTGCCTGGCCGACTTGCCCAAGAAAACAGCTGAGGTATTCGCCTTTCGGGAAATCGACGGGCTGAGTACCAAGGAAATATGTAAGCGCCTGAACATCACCGCCAGCAATTGTCGGGTGATTTTGTACCGGGCTAGAATGCTGTTGCGTAAATGCCTCGAGTTGGCCGGTCTTGGGCCAAGCGGGGCTGCAGAATAAGGGTAAACCTTGTTTTAGGATAGAAGAAAATGATGAACCATTGGATGTTTCGATGCAAAGACATTTCCCGGAAGGTATCACTGGGTATGGATGCCGGGCTGCCCTTCCATGAGCGCCTGGCGGTTGAGTTTCGCCTGGTGATGTGCCGCTATTGTGCCCGCTATCGCAAACAGCTGCGACAGCTGCGCGAAATAAGCGGCCAGATCGACACCGATCTTCCCGGATGTGAACCCTCAGAACTCCTGTCCGAAGAGTGTAAAGACCGTATCAAAGAAGCGCTGCGAAGCTATCAGTAAATCACGTCCCGGTTTTTCTCCTGGTACTGCCCCTCCCCTTGAGCAATATGGTTAGCCCCAATTTTCCTGTAAGGAATTTGGCCAGTAACTGACAAAATTAATAGAAGCTATTAACTCATATCGTAAGTCACTGCCTATGACTGCAGCGGCTCACGGAAATGGGGGTCCCATGAAAACCAAACTAAAAAGAAAATGGATCTTGTTCGTGATCCTGTTTGCCTTCGCAGGCCTGCTGCTGGTGTCCCAGTCATCCGGGACGGCCGCCCTGAAAGAAGGTGAAAAAACATATATTGTCGATCAAACCGGCGAGCGCTGGAACATCACCCAGGCGGTATCCCTGGGGTTCAATCCGCGCTATTTTGAATTCGGCATCGGGCGCAATGCGTTCACGCCCCTGGGGGAGGACAACTGGCAGGAAAGCCCGGTGGACGAATATTCCCAGATGCGGGTTATCGGCATAACCGGCAACGGTGAGGCCCACGCCTATTCCATAGCGAAACTCTGGTCACACGAAACCGCCAATACCCATTTGGGTTCCCAGCCGATCGTCGCCGGCTACTGACCGCTTGTCAATCTGGCGGCTGTGTACAGCCGCGAAATCGATGGACAGGCGCTCACGCTGGCGCCCTCGGGGTGGACCTATCGGCGCACGTTTGTGCTCTATGACAAGGAAACCGGCACGCTCTGGTATCCGGATAGGGGCAGCCTGATGGGCATCCAGGGCAAGCATTTCAAGCGGCGGCTGCCCATGTTGGAGTCGACCGACACCAAGTTCAATAAATGGGTAAAGGAGAATCCAGCGACCAAGTTGATGAAGTAGAAAAGCGGGCCAGGAATTTTGAGCGGCCGGTTGCCAGGCGGATGTACCACCGGTTACCGGCCAGAGTAAAGCATCCTGGCCCAGAGGGCCAGGCTTTGAGGTACCCCTAAAAGGAGCCTCCCCATCAAAACAAGATGACAAAACTATGCATCGCGCTGAGGCGCAGAGTCGCAGAGAAAGGCAAGAACAGATTTTCGTCGCGCTATCGCGCGAAAACCGTTTCAGGTTTCAGACTCAATGGCCCTTCTGGTTTTAACCGGCGAAGCCGGATATATGCATGGGTTCTCTGCGTCTCTGCGCCTCTGCGCGAGAATCCTGTTTTACGGTATAGCCATAGACTCTGACCTGATTACGAAGACCAGGTTTTAAAGGCAAAATATCGGCTTTTTTGTTTGGGGGCCTACCCCGGCGCCTGCTCCTGCTTCCGGTCAACTTTATTGATCAGTACGCCGACCTGTTGGGTCAACAAATCCACTTTCCTGTTCAGATCGGTAATCGCGCCTGATCCGCATTGGTCCTCGTCCTCATTCTCGGATTGACACTCTGCCATAACCTGGTCATAGTTATTGACCACGGCGCCGACCACAAGGTTAATCAGCAGGAAGGCCGACAGCCCCAGCCATGAGACATGGTAGGCTGTGATCAGCCAGTCCGTTGCCCCAACGACCTGCCCGCCAAGCATGTTGTACCTCAGATCCGTCCAGTCCTCGCCGGTCATAATCCGAAAGAGGGTAAAAAAGGATTCGGTGATCGTCCCGTATGGATCGGGGCTGGTCGGTCCCATAGCCGGCCCGTTGGCGGCCACCGGCCCTCCTTTGAAGAGTATGACCCCGATGATGGCGTACATGTACATGAATATGAACAGCAGGATGAAGGTGTAACCGAGGGATTTGAGTGACCTCAGCAGCACACTAACAATGATTTTCAGTTCCGGAAGCGTCTTGACAAGCCGCAGGATCCGGAAAACACGCATGATCCGGAAAACGCTTAAGGCGGCGCTGTTTTCAAAAAGCGAATCGGGGATATAGGAAATACTCACGATCACAATATCGAACAGGTTCCAACCATCCGAAAAATAGGCCTTGATGGAGGTCCGGCCGATAAAACGCAAGGCGATCTCGAGTGTAAAGATGCCGAGTATAACCCTTTGCGTATACCCGATCAGCGTGCTGGTATAATAGGTCTCAATCCCGATTAAGGTGGCATTGATCACAATGATCAGGTTTATCCAGAGAGCAAAGGCAAGCGAGTTGACCATATAATGAATTTTTCCGCGCATCTTCTCAATCCTCTTATATCTGGTTCGGCCCTAAGCGGGGTGACCCAAGGCGTTCTATATAACGACAGCCAGTTTGGTCGGATAAGAACGTGCAGGTACCCATTTAGAAACCAAACGCAGAAACTGATTTTTATCAGAAAATGTTATATTGTGTATTGAATGCAACCTGTCCGAATACCGACTCCGCGGGAGCCTGCACCGGTAAGCTGATAGAAAAGGCCATTTGCCGAAATGGACAGGTCTAAACAGATAGAATATTAGGAGGACCTACTGTCTTGTCAAATCCTGGGTTGGAATGATGCTGCCTGCTCCGCCGGTTAACCGCATTATGAAACGAAGCCAGGGCCGCTAGCGGGTGCTTCTCTTCTATATGGCCAACCAGTGTCGCGCTGTTGCTATAGCGCTTTGCGCAAATTCCTGTGATTTTCGGCTTTTAATCAACGCGCCGATAGTCCGAGTATTCTTTGTAGGGTTTCAACACCGATATTGAACGCTTCCCGCAGCAAGCGGCGGGGAATGCGCGTGGTGATCGGTTCAGGACAGCAGGTTTTATGTTTCATCGAGTATGTGCCGTACCTTTTCAGAAAGGGTAGCTACGGAAAATGGTTTCTGAATGAAGCCGTTACACCCGCTTTGCATGATTTCTGCGGCTTGACCGTCAATAGCGTAGCCGCTCGAGAGCAACACTGCCATTTGTGGGTAAAGCTCACGGATGCGGCTGAACACCATCCCGCCATCCATGCCCGGCATGACCAGATCGAGGATAACCAGATCAATCTCATCACCGTCCTGTTCTATTTGAGCAACCGCCTGCTTGCCGCTTTTGGCAGCAAGAACCCGATATCCCAGTTTCTCCATCATACCCTGCCCCACGTCCAGGATCATCTGCTCATCATCGACCAGCAGGATGGTTTCCGATCCCCGCAGATACGTTTCGGCTTTTTGTGCTTCCCGCCGGGCTTTTGTATCTGACAGGGGCAGATGGATATTGAAGCTCGCACCCTGACCGATCTCGCTGGTCACGGTTATAAATCCATCGTGATTTTTGATAATCCCGTATGTGGAAGCCAGCCCAAGACCGGTCCCGCGTTCTTTCTCCTTGGTTGTGAAAAAGGGGTCGAAAATGCGTTGCCGGGTCTCCGCCTCCATGCCTGTGCCGGTATCGGTCACGATGATATTGACATAGTGCCCTGGATTTACCTGGTGGGGGCCGGCCTGGGTACTGTCTACCGTCGTAATCCTGGTTTCCAGGTAAAGGTCGCCACCCAACGGCATGGCCTGCCAGGCATTGACATATAGATTGATCATGACCTGTTCTATCTGACTGCGGTCAACTTTAACCACCGGGGCCGGCTTGTGGAATTTGACATGAATCTTGAGTTCTTTTTTTGTGCGCCCAAACATGTTCACGCT
The DNA here is from genome assembly GCA_905176665.1 of Olavius algarvensis Delta 4 endosymbiont. Classification (GTDB taxonomy): domain Bacteria; phylum Desulfobacterota; class Desulfobacteria; order Desulfobacterales; family CAJINA01; genus CAJINA01. The sequence continues at coordinate 53,843 of CAJINA010000104.1, forward strand.
TTTGCGAATTAGGTCATTGATGTCGGTAGGCTTGACCTCATATTTTCCGCCCCGGGCAAAGCCCAAGAGTTGTCGGGTAAGATCGGTTGCACTCCGAACGTAGTCCTCAAGGGCTTCAATGTGCTCATTATTTGAAGGCGGTTGCTCGGTATCCATAGACATCAGCGATACCCGCCCCTGAATTCCCATGAGAAGATTGTTGAAATCGTGCGCAACACCGCCGGCCAGGGTCCCAATCGCCTCAAATTTCTGGGACTGATGCAACTGCTGCTCCATCTCCTTGAGTTGGGTGATATCCGTGGCGATCTGCAGCCTTACAATGCGGCCATCGATCCACTTGACGGCTCTGTCATAGTTGATATACGTTTCGCCGGTTTTGGGATTCTCTCCCTGCCAAATGACCACCTCACCGGGGTCCCCGTCTTTGTCGAGCAGCCGCTTATTGGTGCAGATTCCACAGGGTCGGTCTTCCCCCCTAAAGGCTTTAAAGCAACGTTCACCGGTAAAATTTCCGCCGAATCTGTCAATCATGTATTTGTTCATGAATAAGATCTCATGGTTGTCCATGTCGGCAACGTAAACGGTGGCATCGATGCTGTTGAGGACCTTGAGAAAGGTCTGGTGGGTTTCTTTCAAAACCCGCTCTGAACCTTTGCGCTCGTCGATCTCATTCTCGAGAAGCTCATTCGTCCGCGCCAGCTCACGGGTTCTTTGCAGCACGCGGGACTCCAGTTCATTCTTGGACCGGGTAAGGGCACTGAGAAGATAGAGGTTGTCATGCTTGGCTATGGCCATCTCAACCACCTGGTTGAGCAGCATCAGAATCTGCCTGAAACGGAATTCCTCAGGGGCACTGTCCATGAACAGGAACACGCCATGGGCGACTGTTTGGGAGTTGAACGGAATAAGCGCTATCTGCTGCGGGGCAAAATTCTCTTTGTTGAAACGGTACTGAATGTCATTACCGGGGTGGATGATCGTTGGCCCGTATTCCAATTCGCGGGTGATGGCTGGGGTTAACTCAATGGGATAACCGGTGTGTTCCTCTTCGGAAAACGCGGCATAGGTGGCGATGGGTTTTAGCGTGGTACCGTTATATTCCGCACAGGTTGCATAGGGGATCGTTTTCAGAATCGAAATACGCTCAAGGGTGTTCTCTATAATTTCAGTGCCACTGGAAAGGTTCTGAATGTTTTCGGAAACCAGCCCTAACAGTAGAGAGTCTTCCGCCCTCTCGGCCAACTGGGCATTTTCCTCCTCCAGGACGCGAACCTTATGCTCGAGAACGCCAATTTTTTTCTTCAACTTTTCAAACATTTACTTTCCTGCAAAGAAGTCAACCATCGCCGCTGCAATTTGCTGAGGCTCGTCTTCCTGGATGAAATGGCTGCCCGTGGGGATTTTGATGAGTGTGTTGTTGGGAATATTGCGAGCCAATTTGCCTGCTATGGCCCCACTCAGATAGGGGTCTGCGTCACCGCGGATGATAAGGACCGGCAGTTCAAGCCGATGCAGTTGGTCTGTAATTTCCAGCAGGTCCTGATTGTTCAAGCTGGCGGCAAAATGCAGAAAGGCTTTACGCCCCTCCCTGGATTTCATCTGGGCCCAGAAATATTCCATTAGTTCCGGGGTCAGATTCTCTTTGTGATACAAGCCACGTCGGACAATCATGCGCAACGCGCCCATATCCAGGGTAGCCATCGCCAATTGTCGGACAATCGGGGTCCGCATGGCAATAATCGGCTGTACCGGCCAGAAATCGTAGGCGACAGAATTAATAACAACGAGGTCAAAAAGCATATCCGGATAATTGACCGCAAAAATCTGACCAATCCCGCCTCCGACATCGTGGCCGACAAAGTGAAATTTACCAATCTCAAGTTTTTGCAAGAATTTTTGCAACAAGTGCGCATGGCGTTTTATGGAATAAGGTTGGTCCAGGTTCTTACTGGATAAGCCGCAGCCCACCAGATCCACCCCGATAAGCTGGTAGCGATCCTCAAGAAACGGGAGCACTTTTCTCCAAATAAACGAATAGGTTGATATGCCATGGACCAGCAGTAAGGGTTCTCCCTGGCCACGGACAAAATAGGCAAATTGATGCCCCTCGATGTCACAATGCGAAGTTGTAAGGTGTTCCATCATCAGCACTCGATTAGATCGTTCAACGCTATACAGGATAGAATACCATAGCCCTTTTAAAACACAAGGAATTGGGTATTACGCTGCCCAGACGGACCAAAACCTTATTCGAGCCCCCAGCAAATGAGAGGATTGCATTATTTTGTTGACAATTATATAAAATTATATAAAATGTAGCATAATTTCAAGTTAATTGGATCACGATGAAGGAAACTGCGACGTATCAGCTTGATCCTTGGATGCTGCCATACTTGGAAATGCCATGTACCGAGTTCTGATCATCGACGACGAAGATGACATCTGCAACCTGCTTCTTTACGCGTTTTCGCGAAATGGTATTGAGGCAAAAATAGCGACCAATGGTCGTGAAGGATTGGATTGTTTCAATCAGGAGCATTTCGATCTGGTCATCACGGATATGTTGATGCCCGGGGTCAACGGCAATAACGTTGCCCGCCAGATACGCAGTTCCAGTAGACCCGAGACGCCCATCATCGGCATTTCGGCGACTGCCTGGCTGCTTGATCGGAATGATTTTAACGCTGTTTTTGAAAAACCGATGTCGATTCACGCGCTTCTGGATAAAGTGAAGGACCTGGTCATGGCATCCCACGAAGTTCCGGTCTGACGGCACTCCCCTTCAAACAAAATTCTTCAAATTCGCAATATGGGGCTTTGCAATCTCTAGTCAAAGCAACCAATTGCCGCTTCAACTACCTTTTCCGGCTTGACCGGCTTTTTCACGTACCCGCGAGTCCCCAATGAGGCCGCCGCCATGACCTCTTTCTTGTCCGCCGTGGAGGTCAGCACAAGCACCTTTGCCTGGGGCGCGATCTTTCTGATCTGACTGATGGCCTCAAGACCGTCCATATTCGGCATCACCATATCCGTTATGGTCAGTTCGGGCCGCTCCACCTTGAACTTTGCGACGGCGTCAGCCCCATCCACGGCCTCTACAATAGTACAACCCTGGTTCTTGAAAGCCTTGACCAGCACTTTGCGAATTGTCCGGGAATCATCGACGACGAGTAACTTTTTGCCGGTCAATACGGTTTCCGCAAACTCTTCAAAGGTTGCAAACATGGAAATTGAGTCGCCGGCAACGCGCAGGGTAACAATGTGAGTTTCGCGTCTGGTAGGCGCGAGTTTGACTATCTTATTGGAATTCAGCTTTAAAGGCGGGCTGAATTTGGTATCCTTGCCCAGTCTATCCCACCCATCAACCGCCTCCCCGACCACCGCGCACAGAAACCTGGTAAGGATGTTCGCAACCTGATTGTCCAGTTCCGATGCCGCAGACAATTTGTCATCCATGCCGAGTTCAGATGCCAGGCGGATTGTCTTTTTATAATCCGTCAGGCCCAGGAAGCATTGCCCGGCCAGCTTTTCTTTCCAATCTTCATATGGGACGGCAATACCCGTGGCATAATCACCTACCTGGGTGGTCTTGCTGGCTTTGACAACATAGCTGTCGGTCTGCTTTCTGGCCATCTGCGCATATACCTGTTTGCATGCTTCGGACAGTAACTGGAGATATTTATCATAATTGACAGCCATGGAATGTGTCTCGCTTTGTTGTTCAGTGGGCAGTCTGGTTGGTCACAAGCCGCGTGTACCCACACCCGGCCATCTTATGTTTTATCGGCATATAGACAAGCAACTTGAGGTAATGATCACGGGAAAACCGCCCTGAAAATTGCAAAAGGTCTAAATTGTTTTAGTATTAGACAGTTAAAATGTCATTTTCTTTTAAAATGCTATTCATTGGTTGGCACGGGCATTTACGGTATAGCTAATTGCAACGGCAACTGCCGGCATTGATTTGTTACCGGACCAAAGGATATCTCTATGTATGTAGTTTTTTATGGCTTGTGGCACCTACATGAAGCTATCCTGAGACAGAACTCACCTGAAAGGACCGTTGGGGAACATGTTGACTACCACGACCAATAGTATCGGCATGGAATTCGTTTCGATTCCATCGGGTTTTTTTAAAATGGGCGGGGACAAGGTCCGCGAGCAGGCCGAGGATCATGAAAATCCTATTCATCGGGTTGATATCAGGAAAGGGTTTTTCATGGGTCGCTTTTCAGTCACCCAGGAACAATGGGCCCGTGTGATGGAATCCAACCCCAGCGAATTCGCCGGTGGCCAGCGACCGGTGGAATGTGTCTCCTGGCATGACGCCCAGGTGTTCATTGAAAGCCTGAACGCCAGCGAGAACACCCGGACATACCGCTTGCCAACCGAAGCAGAATGGGAATATGCGGCCCGGGCCAACTCAACGACGGCTTATTCATTTGGGAATGAAACCAGCTCATTGAGCGCACACGCCTGGTTTAAAAAGAATGCCGGGGACATGACACAGCCGGTTGGACAACTCGAACCGAATGAATGGGGGTTGTATGACATGCATGGCAATGTCCATGAATGGTGCCAGGACTGGTTTGATCGAAACTATTATACCCAGAGCCCGAAAACAGATCCCACAGGCCCATCTACAGGCCTGGCCCGGGCTTTGCGGGGCGGAGACTGGAGCAGTCTTGACTGGTATTGCCGCTGTGCTTCCCGCAGTCTCAGCTCACCGGATCGCCGCAGCAGCCGCGTGGGGTTTCGCCTGGTTCGTGAGGTAAATGAAAATGATAGCCAAGCTGCGTAATCTATATGAGGACCTGGAATACCGACGTTATGCCTTGATAGAGGAACTCGAACTCTGCTCGAACGCTGTGCTCAGATTTCGACCAGGGCCGGATCGCTGGTCGATCCTCATGGTCGTTGAACACATGATCATGGGCGAAAGAGGTGTTAGGTTGAAAGGGGCCGAAATCCTTGGCGAACAGATCGAAGCTGACCCGCAATCCGAAAAGCTGTTCAAAATGGTCATTGAGATCCTGGATAAAGACGTGCCGGTGGATGTCCCGGATCCGAGCATAGAGCCGGTTGGCAATAAAGACCTGCCGGACCTCCTAAAGCTCTGGGATACTGAACGTGAAAAACTCGGTAATCTCCTGGAGACCGTCACACCGGCAGATGTGGGCAAAGTGGTGGCCAGGCATACGGTCACCGGGCCACTGGATCCAGTCAGGACATTAGAATTGGCCCTGGCGCATTTCGAAACCCACCACCGCCAAATCCGCCGTATTCTCAAAGATAAAAAATCAGGTGCGGCAATCAATCCTTAGCGCGTTCATGCGCTGAAAGCTTTAAGTCAGGATAGAGGGTGTGGACACAATCGGGGCAGAGGCTGTGGGTCAGTTGGGTGCCGGCCTTGCGCCCCAAGTAGTCTTCAATGGTTTCCCACTGATCTTCAGGGCTTCTTATCTTCTTGCATTGTGAACAGATGGGCACCATTTCTCTCAGAACGACAAGTTCTGTAATGTCTTCCAATGCCAATATGGCGTATGGTTGCCCCTCGTGTTGAAAGGGCGACCCGGAAACCAGATAAACACACCGGTAAACATCATTCTTTGCCTGTCTTAAAAATTCGACCTTTCTTTTGACAACATGCTGCCCGGTGCAGCAATCACGAACCGTATTCCTGATCACACAATCGGGACAATGTTCTGCTGTCCCGCAACCAGCCGGGGCATTCATAGCATGGACACAATGCAGAATCTCACCGCTCAAACGATGAAGGGAAACATCCTTCATGTTATTGGTAAGTTGAGCGCCGTAATGGTTCATGTCTACAACCCGAGCGTCTTGATCTACAATGAATAGCGCGGACGGTATGGTATCGATGACGGTTCGTAGATTCATATCTTTCAGGCTTTTTGGAGACGCCATGGTACAATCCTTCATATAATTTTCGAGTCGATGGGTTGCCTACCTCTCTACCCTGGTATCGGCCCTGCCTTGTAATCCTTTAGTTTAACTATAAAAATAAATACAAAACACTACTTGTAAAGGAAACAGACTTCAGCATTCGCTCTTACTTATCCAGTGGCTAGCGTCGACCATCACCTACAATGGCATAGGGCGCCCAGAAAATCGGATGGGCGTATGAAAACCCCTGGTCATGATTCTTGGCAATCATGGCATTCATTGTCTGACGCAGCGCTTCGGCCCGGTTGATACCCGGGTTTTCCAATTGCCGTTTGAACAGGTCAGTGGTTAATAGTTTCGCACTCACCGTCTCCACCGGCCAGCCGGTCACCAGCATAGACCGGGCCCCGGCATAGAAAAAGGCTTGTCCCAATCCGGACACTGCTTCGGCGCCCTCACCTTCGGCCGCCCCGGTGTTGCAGGCCGACAAAACAACCCAGTCGGCATTGAGCCGCAGCCCCATGATTTCACCCATGGTCAGCAGGCCGTCCTCGTCTGGGTTACCGGTGATATCCGGGGCGCTCAGGGCCAGGGCCGGCTGATCGAGCCCGTCCAGGTCGCCCGGCACCAGGCCGTGGGTGGCAAAGACCACCACCTTGCGGTTGCTCAGGTCCAGGGATTTAACAATCTGCTCGCTGGCCTGTTTACCGATGAACACATCCTTTTCAGTGTCCGCATTCAGCGAAACGGCAATATTGAGGACCTCCTCACGGGTATCCGGCAGACGGTTAAGCATGCTGATGTCAATGGATGCAATCTTCTTCTTGTCGATCCGGCCGGCTTCGGTCACCCGGATGCCGCGCATCTGGATGGGAGCATTGCGCATGGCCAGCATCTGGTCCTGCATGGCTTCGTCCTCTGCTTGGGCCAGTTGATCTTTATTGAAGTAGGGATCACCGAATCCGGCATAGGCGGCCCGTTCAGTTTGCTGGGGAACAATGGAACGCAGGTTGACCAAAGCGGATACCGACGGCAGGACCGTCACCGAATGGTGTCTTATCAACCAGTCGACATCCTGATAATTTGAAAAGACCGGTTTGCCGGTTGCGGCTTCGGTTTTGAATTTCGCCTTAGTCGGCAGGATGGAGAGTGGTATCTGGCCGATCGGTCCCTGGGTGATCACCATCAGATGCTCGGCTTCTTTCCAGCCGGTTTCGACTGGTTTAAGCGTCTGCTTATACAGACTGTAGGCCAGTTCCAGGTCAAACTGCGGCAACTCCAGGATCCCGAACACCTCACCCGGATTGAGGGCTTTTCGCAATTTGCCCACCACGCCTGCCATTTTTTCTTTTCCGATGGGAACCTTGGCCAGTGCTACTGGCCCGGTTTTGGGGATGGCCCAGATAAAGGTATAATCTTTTCCCGAGAAGATAGATATCAGGGTCTCGCTCTCATCCAACGTAGTTCGGACCTTGGCCACATCGGCACTCTCCAGGTTTACGATATTGGCGTACTCGGGAAAACTATTTTTAATCTCCTGTTCCAAAGTCTTTACTGCCAGATGAACGGTCGTTACCTGGTCGCGCAGTTCATTGATGACTTCGGTATTGATCAACTCTAGTGGTGCAAAAAGGGCATTGTTCAGTCGGTTTTTAAAAGCGGACAGTTTCAATTCCAAATCCTGACGCTGCCGGATCAGGCCAGCCAGGCCAGGGTCTTTCACTGCAACACGAGCTGAGCTTTGGGCTACTGCCCGGCCGATCAGCTTGTCCTGCAAGGCGCTGGTATATTTAAAACTATTTTCGGCGTCCTCAGATTTGCCACTGTCGGCCAGCAGCGCCAGGTAGGCTTCCAGAATCAGTTTAAACTTAAATGGCCGCGCATTCTCCGAGTTGATGCCCTCCTCCTTGGTTTCCCATTTTTTCAGCAGCATGGGAACATATTGGTCAAATGTTTTCAGCGCGGTCTTGGGTTGGCCGAACCTTGCCAATGCAATAGCGTGTAACCCTTTCAGTTCAGCCTGTTTATAGGTATCCGCACCTATAATTTGTTCACTTTGCCGGACGGCGAACTCAAGCTTATCAATGGCCGCCTGAATATCGCCGCTCATCAACAGAGCCAGCCCCCATTCGGCACTCCCTTTAAACCGACGATTAAAGGTCGCCGGGTCGGTTTTCAACTCATCCTCGATCAGCTTGAACTGCTCCAGCGCGTCCCTGTACTGACCAAGGGCAAACAGGGCTCGCGCATAATCTTCCCGGGCTTTTGCCCTAACAAAGGCGTCAATGGGAGCCCGCAAAGACATGGTCACATGCAACGCCGTCCGCGCACATACGCTGGCATCTTCAAAGCGGCCCTGTGCGAAAAAAATGCGGCTCAAAGTCAGGAATGCGTGCGGTTGGATGTTTACGTGCCCCAGGCGAACAGCTTCGCGCACCTGTATTTCTGCTTCCGTTACACGCCCCTGCGCCAGCAGAACCCGAGCAAGATTTACATGGGCTTCGGGTTCATGCGAGGTTGGCTCGGCCAAGCGGCCATTGTGGCGGAACTTATCAAGGTCAATCAGAAGCTGTCGATACGCCTGCTCGGCCGCCGCCAAATCCCCGCGGGCAAAATCAACTGCTGCCCTGGACCGGGTGACGACTGCCTTCATCAGAAGTGATCTGGCGTGGGTACTGTGGTTTCGCCCCGTCCAGGATCTATATTGGCTATAGTAACGATTGGCTGCAGAAAGCGCCGGTTCGGCTGCTTTGTAATCGCCGGCCTCTGCCAGGATTGAGGTCTTGAAGGCATACGCTTCAGATTTATTCCCAGACATCCTTTCAGGCGCTTTGGAAATTGCCAGGTCTGCCAACCGGATTGAAAAGCTGAGGTTGCCCAGTAAAAATTCATCATAGGCCCAAGTGGCATAAAATCTGGGCTCATCATACTTGCGTTGTTTCTTTACGCCTTTATAGAGGTCATTGAGTTCCGCGTCGGTATACCTTTTACGGGGAATCAGGAATTCTGCGGGCACATTGGGTGGGTCTTTATAGTAGGCCACCTTCCGCTCGATCAACTCCCCCAACCCTCGTGGCGGAACGATCTTATATGTCTCCTGAAACTCAATGGCCACATCCTGGGCCTCTTGAACAGACATAGTGTTGGTTTTACACCCGGTGATGATTCCAACCATAGCTATGAATACAAGGATCTTGAGCAACCGCGCAGAAGTCGTATGCATGCCACTTCCTTTCTCTTTACAAACTGATGCATGGGAATTTTTGATACCAATCCAAAAGTTGCAGAGGTACTATCGGTATGTTCGGAAAAGGGATGCTTTCTTATACCAAAAACTGTTGAGATTTTCAATTTTTCCAGAAAAAGTACCCCGGTATGAGTAGCGGTATAGGTAGGCGCCCGCATACGGATCACAGCTTCAGATCTTAAGGGCGGAAATGTGTTTAATTTCAATCTGCCAAACGGTTATGATCCTAATATTTGAACAAAGCAACTAACGCTCAGGGTCATAACGGTACCAACACCATCTGCCGTCGGACTTTTGGGCCATGTGTGAAACCATCAGCGGCGTCCGATACCCCTTGCGCTGGACATATCCGTCTACCCGGGCCCGGTTGCCCTGCCGGTCGAAACGGGTCAGAATGATCTGGTGGTATTGTATGGGGCGTTTCTGGTAGGCGCGCCGGATGAATCCCATTACCTGCTGCCGATTGTAGATGCCGCTGGACAGATAGTCAGGGGAGAAATAGTCCTCCAACGCCTTAAAGTCACTGCTCACGAGCAGGCGGGAATAGGCAGTCAAGAAATCCTGCACGTCATGGGGGACGTCTATGCGGTGGGTCTCTATATCGCTGGCTCGGGCGACCCTAAACATTTTCATTTGTGATTTCGCTTTCTGAATGAGCCGGCGACGTTTGGAATGTACCGGCACCTGGGCGTGGACAATATTCAGAAAGCCGCAAATTTTGCCGCTGACCGTGCCATCGCTGCGGATCAAATAATGTTGAGTCAACGCCTCGGGACTCTGGTCAGAAAGCATCTCCAAGCCGCGCAGGTGTACGAATGTCTCCAAATGCCGAGGATCAATGCCGAAGACATAGGGTTCCCCCTGGAAGGCAACATAGGAAGTCACCCGCCGGGCACCATAGGCCGAATAGTCCAGGCCCAGGGCTACATCTGCGTGCAGGTAATCGAAAACGACGCCACTGCCGGGTGCTGAGTGTTCCGCGATAAATCGTAATGTGTTGTCAACGCCCTCCTGGGAGATGTAATAGGTCACACCCTCCCAAACGTAAAAAGTCTTCTGGTCGGTGAGAAAGGTTGCGGCGGCTAGCACGTCCGCCAATGATTGGGTATTGAAGTCAATAGGCACGAAATGCACCCAATCGGGCCGCCGGCCCAATAGCTTTTCAACGCGGGCCTGTTTATCCATTGAAGTGGCCGGCAGATCGACTTCGAAAAAGCGTGCCTGCGGGTAGGAATCGTGAAAACGGTAGGCCCGGCTGTCGAACCCGGCGCCCAGGATCACCACCTGCCGGCAGCCTTCCTGGAGGGCCTCTGCAAGCAGCGCATCCATGTGCAGGGTGCGGGCATTGACGTAATAGAACGCCCCGCTTTTCATCTGGTCCATTGCGATCTTGGCCGCCGCATAGTCCATGCCCAGACCGGGAAAGCGTCCTTCCCACTCAGGGTTTAGAAAATGCCGGGCCAGATAATCCGGGTTTCTGGTTTTGGGGTCCGGGTCAGTAGCCCCGATGGTACGAAAAGCGCAGGTTGCTTCGGCCGTACGGGAAATCTGGCCGGGATCGACCCCAAAGGCCTGACCAGGCAGCAGGCTGCCCAACAGGCAGACCATGCAGATAAATACTGATAGATTGTGCCGGATTCTTTTCATCAGCTTAAGGATTTATAAGGTAGCAAAAATAAATCTGTTGATAGTTGAAGTTTTTATTTTCCAGGATAGATGTCGTCGTCGGGAAAACGTTCGGAAGCACATTCCGGGCAGATCCCGTGACTGAATTTGGCTTCAGACCGTCTCTGGATATAGGCCTCGATTTTATTCCAGTTCCCTTCATCATCTCTTACTTTCTTGCAGTAGGAGCAAACGGGCAGGATGCCTTGCAGGGTCTTGATCTCATTCAAAGCCTCTTGAAGCTGGTCTATCAGCTTTTCACGTTCCTGTTCAGCCCTTTTTCGTGCGGTGATATCGGTGGCAATTTCAAGTCTCACCATGCGACCATTGATCCAGGTAATGGCCCTGTCCCGAATGTCATACCAGCGACGGCTTACCGTATTTTGAAATTCCCAGGCATACAGCCCTTTCGGGGTTCCATCGGGTGCAACCAGTTTGTCGTTGCTGCAAAAATCGCACGGCGCAGCCTGGTTGCTCTGGAGAACCTGCCAGCAAGGCTTCCCAATACCATCTCCGAATATCTCGCGGGCATACTTATTTAAAAACAGGAGTTCGTACGTCTGCAGGTCGGCTACGTAGACGATGGCATCCAGGCTGTCCAGAACCGTTAAAAGGATATTATGGGATGCTTCCAGATTAGCGTTCAATTACGACTCTCCTCTTCGTATCCGACAACCCTATTCAGGATACTCCAAGTCGGGGTATAATTCCCGGGCACATTCCGGACAGATGCTGTGGCTGAACTGGGCCTCCGAGTGATCCCGGATATAAGATTCGATCTGGTTCCAATAGCCGCCATCATCGCGAATCTTCTTGCATGAAGAGCATATGGGCAGCAGACCGCTTAAAACGCGCACTTCACTGAGCGCCGCCTGTAATTCGCCGATTAACCGTTCGCGTTCCTTTTCCGATTTTTTAGCAGCCGTCACATCCCGTATTGATTCAATGGCGCCAATCGCCTCGCCACGGGTATTGTATAGCCTGGCGGCAGATCCGGCCAGGTAACTACCGCCCTCACCCATTAGCGGATTGAAGGACTCGCTGGCCATGATGTCTCCTTCATCCCTGAAACTCAGGTAGGTGCTTTCCCACTTCGGATCGCCTTTCAATACAAGGTCTATCAACAGCGGCCGGGGGATGCCATAAAACGGGACGGCATGGGCATGATTGCCTTTACCGAGCATGTTCTGTTTACTTACACCGGAAAGCCGCTCCATGGCCCGATTCCAGGCAACGACCCGGCCCTGGGTATCGATCACCCAGGTGGGATCCGGCAGAAACTCAATGATGTCGGCCAGCCGTTGCTCTGAATCGGCCAGGGCCTGCTCAGCCTCTTTCCGGTGGGTAATGTCCCGGGCGACCACGACAATACGCTTCTGTTCATCAATAGTGGTTAACTCCAACTTCACTTCCGTCCAGAACAGGTCCCCGTTTTTTCTTCTTGACCGCCATTCAAAAAGTTGCGGCCCCTCTTCAATACCCTTTTGTATATACTTAGCAGCGTCTTGCTGGGTATAGGGCGGCTCACCCTGGGACAGATCCTCGGCCGTGCAGTTCAGCGCTTCTTCCCGGGTCATCCCGAACATCTCGCTGACCGTCCGGTTGACATCCAGGATCCGGCCTTGCATGTCATGAATAAAGACCGCATCGCTGGTAGCGCCGAAAATCTCCCGGTAATACCGCTCGGAGTTGGCCAACTGCTGTTCCATCTGTTTGCGGGCAGTAATGTCGATGATAACCCCTTCCGAATATCCTTGGTCAGGATAAAGGATAGCGCTCAGGGCGATATTTATAGGCGTACCGTCTTTTCGGGCCACCTCAATCTCATAGCCTTCCACGAACCCGTCTTGTTCCAGCTTTTCAATGAGTTCTTCGCGACGCCTGCGGTCGGTATAGTGTTCCGATGTGATGAATTCAGCAATGAATTCATCAACGGAATCATAGCCCATCATTCTGGCCAACGATTCGTTGGCGGCCAGAAACTTACCGTCTTCAATTCTCGTGCGATATATCCCTACCAACGCCGTTTCAAAAAGCTGGCGATATTTCTGCTCGTTCTCTTTCAGGGACGCTTCGGTCTTTTTCTGCAGCGTTAAATCGGTATGGGCGCCCAGCATGCGCATTGGTTTGCCGGTCTCATCGCGGATGGCGATACCTCGGCAGCGCACCCAGACCGTCGAACCATCTTTGTGCCGATACCGCACAACTTGATCATAGGGATGCGCAGGATCCTCGCAATGCTTGTTGAAATTCTCTAGGGCCACCTGCCGGTCGTCCGGGTGAATGATATCCTGCCATTCAGCGGCCAGGTGTTCTTTGTCTCGGGGGTCATGACCGAGTAACGTCCAGAACCGATCACTCATCCACTCAATTTCCGGCTTTTCCAGGTCCCAGTACCAGATACCATCCAATGACCCATTTTGCAGAAAATCAAAAATGGACGGATCGGACTGGATAAGGGCGTACAATTCCTTTTTTAGGTAATGGGCTTCCGGGTCCAGATGCTGGACTTGGGCGGCCAAATCGGGGTGGGTCGGCTTCGGAGGCATAATGAGCACTCATGAGGATGAACGCTTTCTGCTCGCATTAGTGATGTGGTGAGGCCCACCAGACTGCAGAAAGGGGTGTCGCGTAGCAACCTTCTCTGTTCAACCTACCAATCATATTAATTATTCTATAGTAAATTCAAACGGAAGACAAGCAGAGAAACGCCCTGCCAAGGTTACATCCGAAAGCGGTGTGATCCTCAAATACAAAAAGTCCGCAGCCAGCGACCGCGGACTTACATTAAAACGCTTTGTATGGTGATTAAGACAGCATGCAGGCTCGTGAACGTTTTCCGCTTTCGCGGGCCGCCGCGCGAGAACACCGGTGAAATTCAGCGTAACTCGTAGAACTCATGTCACACTTGCGCAGGTCTTCAACCAAGCGCTTTTTTTCCATGCTGCAGCATTTGGCACTCTTATTTGCAGAGGATTTCATAAGCAGTACACCCTCTAGTATATCAGGGAAAACCCTGGTGAATGTCAATCAGAACTTCACCACCGATAGGTGGTGTGTCTAACCTTAAGATAAACGCCTACCGACCAAAGTCAATTGCAATAGCTTGTTAATCAATGACCTTTCAACCGGGCTTTGACAAGGTTCAGCACTCCACCTGCCAGCACAATATCAACCTGTCGCTGGTTGAGGTGATGTTCGACCTTGTAAGTTTCTCCCCTGGTTGGATTGATCACCGTTAAACCTGAATCTGGTCGCAGGTTTACATGGATGTCGGCAATCTCGATCTGATCGCCCTGCTCAACTGCACCGTAATCGGCTGGGTCGGCAAAGGTCAGCGGCAATATCCCGAAATTGATTAAATTCTGGCGATGAATCCGGGCAAAACTCTTGGCTACGACTGCGCGCAGACCAAGGTAGCGGGGGGCCAGGGCAGCGTGTTCGCGACTCGAGCCCTGCCCGTAGTTGTCCCCGCCAACCCATAGGAAGCCACTTTCCTGATAAGCCCGGGATCTTTCATAAAGGGTCTCATCGACTCGGCTGTAAACAAATTTGCTGATCTCCATGATATTGCTGCGATATGGCAAAATTGCCGCCCCGGCCGGCATGATCTCGTCGGTGGACACATCGTCGCCTACTTTTAAAAGGACTGGTCCGGATATCGAATCCGGCAACAAGTCGAAAACCGGCAGGGGTTGGATATTGGGTCCCATCTCCAGTTCTACCGGGCCACTCCCGTTATCCGGCGGCGGCGTCAGCATCTTGGTGTTGATGCGCAGTGTTTTGGGCTCCTTGTAAGTTGGGTAGGGCATATCGAGTGTGCGTGGATCCGTGATAACGCCGGTAATAGCGGATGCAGCAGCCGTTTCCGGGCTGCACAAATATACCTGGTCTTCCCTGGTACCGGACCGTCCCGGGAAATTTCGCGGTACCGTACGCAGGCTGATCTTACCGGTGGCCGGCGCCTGGCCCATCCCGATGCAGCCGTTGCAGCCCGCCTGGTGAAAGCGCGCCCCGGAATGGAGCAACTTTTCCACCATGCCGGCATTTATGAGGTTTTCGAGCATTTGCCGTGACGTAGGGTTGATATCGAAGGAAACGCGTTCAGGTACCTGTCTGCCATCCACCATAAGGGCCGGGATAGTGAAATCGCGCTGACCGGGATTGGCCGAAGATCCGATGTAAGCCTGGAAGATTTCACGGCCGGCCACTTCGCGCACCGGCACCACGTTTCCCGGACTGCTGGGCAACGCAATCAGCGGTTCCAGAGTTGACAGATCGATCACGTCTGTAAATTTATACTCGGCATCGGTGTCGGCAGAAAGGGGGCGCCAATCCGCCCCGCGCCCCTGGACGTTCAAGAACTTTTTTACAACCTCGTCCGATGGAAAGACCGTGGAGGTGGCCCCCAGTTCCGCCCCCATGTTTGCGATGACATGGCGGTCCATGACACTTAGACCATCCAAACCGGGCCCGTAGTATTCAAGGACTTTGCCCAGGCCGCCGTTCACGCCGTGCCGCCTGAGCATTTCCAGGATGACGTCCTTGGCACTTACCCATTCGGGCAGCTTGCCTTCCAGGCGGACGCCCATCACGGCCGGCATGGGGATATAGATCGGCTCACCGGCCATGGCCATGGCCACTTCCAGGCCTCCGGCCCCCATCGCAAACATACCCAGCGCTCCGGCAGCCGGGGTATGACTGTCGGACCCAAGCAGGGTTCGTCCCGGCCTTCCAAAGCGCTCCATGTGCACTGGATGGCTGATGCCGTTGCCGGGCCGGCTGTACCAGACACCGAACTTTTCACAGGCACTCCGCAAGAACAGGTGGTCGTCGGCATTTTTATAATCCGTCTGGATCAGATTGTGATCAACATATTGGACCGAAAGCTCTGTTTTTACGTTTTCAATCCCCAGGCTGTCGAACTCCAGCATCACCATCGTACCGGTAGCGTCCTGAGTTAGGGTCTGATCGATCTGCAACCCGATTTCCTTTCCTATTTCCATGCTGCCATGCACCAGATGGGCAGCGATCAATTTTTCGGTGACGTTGGCTCCCATGTTCACCTCCCGCTGGTTGTATATATGCGACAAAGGTTCGTTCCGCGTTGCAGGCTTATTGAGAATACGCATCGACAGGTGTCATATCCGCACGGATAACACGCTCCGGAACTGTCGGATTTCGCCAAGATCTTTCAATGATTTCGGTTCTGAAACTTGAGTGCGGAATATGCAGGGCAAGCACGGGCTTCGCTAGGTTATACGGAGGACGAACCTTGATAAAATTCAGGGAATTGAAAGATCTGATAAAAGATGGATACGCAACCGGTGGATGTCAAATGGCTGTCAGGTTGCCTGAAAGGCACATTCGCATTTTAAGCCGTCATTCGGAATACTTTTTCCACAGGTGCCCATAAGCGCCGTTTTGCTTGATCCGATCCAAGGAAGTCTGGAGTTTATTCACAAGAACATCCTCAGTTTTGCGGTTCACCGCCAGGTAATAATCATAGCGGTCATCCAGCAGGATCGTTTTCACTACAAGATATTTTGAGGTAGTTGCTTTAAGGTGCGCCGGGTAATTCTCAGCGAGATTGTTTCCCTTAATTTTATCTATTTCGGAAATAGTCCCTGAGCACGCCCTTGACCAGATCACCGATCACTCCACCGGCTGTATAGTGATTGCCCCGGGCTTTTTTCTTATAGACCTTGGCATTTTCCGTATCATACAGAAATACCGTGCAACTTTCTTTAATGCTTATCCCTACATCGATGTCAACCAGAACAACCAGATTCGCGCCGACCTGAAGGCCGATGTCACGCACGGTTTTCAAGTCCGGTTCCAATTTCGAGAACATGTTCTTGCGCTTCCAAAGATTGGGGCTGTTGTGTTTTTCAAATATGCGCGGCTGCGTCAGTTCCACGGGAATGCTATCGGACGTTTCATATGAGTATTGCAAGGCAACCCGTTCATCACGGTCCAGGGTGGAAACGATCCCCTCCAGGGCGCTACTTTCCACGTTCTTGAGCCAGGCCTCCAGGTTCGCCTCAGCGGTATAAATGTTGGGGGGCAGGATTGCCAACCGGTAAGCTTCACGGGCGACCCTGCGTGAATTTGTGGTTTGAGGCGAAAGAGCTGCCTGGAGGCTACTTGCTGTAGCGGTTTTTTCAGCGGTCTTCCTCTTGCGCTCCATCTCCTCCATTTGGGCCTGCAATTTGGCATACTCGATTTCCTGCTTTTGTTGTTCCAGCTTGAGCTTTTCCAGTTCAATGGTTTTCTGCTGGGCCAGCTGTTCCTTCTCCAGGGCCAGTTTCTGTTTTTCCATTTCAAAACGCTGGCGTTGGAGTTCCAGTTCAGCCTGGGCCACGGTGGCCTGCTGCCGGGCCCGGTTCTGCTGCTGCCGCTGTGCTTCCAGGGCGACGTGTTTACGGGCATGCTCCGCGGCCCAGGCCGTGTTGTAAAGCACGAACTGACCGTCCTGGTCCATGGGCGTCTTCAAGCGCCCCACGTTGGGCCGCTGGTCTCCGATCTCGGTCACCTTGGTCCAGACCCGGGTGTGGAACAGGTTTTCCAGGTCGATCACCTCGCGGTCGTTCTTGCGCAGGGCATCGATCAGGTAAAAGGCAAACAGGCTGTGGCCTTCGGCGCCGCCGTCCGCCACCGGCTCCACCCCGCCCGACGAGATCACCTGGCGACTGCGCAAGGAGGCTTTCTGGACCAGCTTTTCCTTATAGCGGCGGTCGTTTAAAGACATCAGCGAGGGACCGCCGCGCAGCATGGACCCGCTGTAGCAGGAGTCGGCAATGACCACCACGTTCTTGGTCTGCAGTTTTTCCGAGCTGAGCACCGCCTTGATGTAGGAGTTGGCCACCCAGGTCCCGGGGTTTTTCAGGGCACCTTCGGCCGGCACCCAGTAGCCGTCGCCGGTAAAGTCGTCCAACTGGCCGTGGCCGGCATAATAGACGAACAGGTTGTCGTGCGCGCCCATGGACTGGGCCAGGTAGCGCAGGTCCTGGATAATCTGCAGGCGGCTGGCCTGGCGGTCGGTGCGCAGGATGACACTGTCGGGTTTGAACCCGTAGCGGCCGACCAGGGTCTCTTTGATGACCGTGGCGTCCTTTACAGCCGTCTTGAGTCGCGGCCATTTGGCATAGTCATTTATGCCGATGATCAGGGCGTGGTAGGCACCCCAGGAACCGGACGCTCCGGATTGCGGGACGATGGCCAGGCCGCGCTGTGTGGATTGAGCTAAAACGGGATGATTGAGAAGAAAAAACAGGGATACTGAAAGGGTCAGAATAAGCCGTTTCAAAAGCAACCTCCAGCCAAGGGAACCATCAAATGTAGTCTCAATTGAAATGGGTCTGCGGATGCTAATATAGTTTCAAAATAAAGGCAAGTGTGGGCGCTCATGTATCCAATTATCCGTAAACGTTCTTTGTCAGCCAAGTCAGATGGATTGCTTGAGGTGCCTATTGGCAATGACGATGGACCAAATATCTTAAATTGGAACACTTAAAATGGCTGGCTCATTACTTTGAAGGCAGGTTTTTAGGAAGCACGATTTTGAGGTAACAATGATGCAATCGGCAGGTAATACAATTAGAAGATAGTTAACCAATGGCCAGTCGATTCTTTAAAGCCAGGCATCCGATATCATTGGTTCTTAAAATAGTCTTTCATAAGGCTGCGTACATAACCCTCAACGCTGTTAGGATATGCAAGCCAGGCGGGCCTGAAATTTTTAGAGTAAATCTTTGCCTTAGCTAAGTCATATAAATAGAAGGTAAAACTTCCGGGATAGATTTCACCTTCTATCATCAAAACAAGATCCACGTCAATTTTCAGATTGAGTTTATTAACTTCTTCCCAATCCGGCTTCAATCTGGAGAATATCGATTTCTTTTTCCATACATCATTTTTCGTAATATCACTTAGAATTGTTACGCCTTCCGTAAAGTCCTCAAATTCTTCGTAACCATGGGTTAATTTTAATCTATCATCATCAAACGTTACATTGGCGACTGCTTGTATGCTGGCCAATTGATAACTACGCAGATATCTATCATCATTCGTGGAAGCATATAAATTCTGAGGTAATATCGCCAATTTGTATTCTTCTCGGGAAGCTTTCCGGTTTAACGCTCCGGGTTGATTTTTTACGGGAGGAGATACTGCCGCGACCATTTGCTGGCCAACCGGCGGGGCGGTTTCTTGAGGTTTGCGCTTCATATCTTCCAGTCGCGCCTGCAGCTTGGCATATTCGATCTCCTGTTTTTGCTGTTCCAACTTGAGCTTTTCCAGTTCGATGGTTTTCTGCTGAGCCAACTGCTCTTTTCCCAATGCCAGCTTTTGCTTTTCAATCTCAAAGCGCTGGCGCTGTAGCTCCAGTTCAGCCTGGGCCACCGCGGCCTGCTTTCAGGTCCGGTCCTGCTGCTGCCGCTCGGCTTCCAAAGCCGTGTGCTTCCGGGCGTGCTCCGCGGCCCAGGCCGTGTTGTAAAGCACGAACTGACCGTCCTGGTCCATGGGCGTCTTCAAACGCCCCACGTTGGGCCGCTGGTCGCCGATCTCGGTCACCTTGGTCCAGACCCGGGTGTGGAACAGGTTTTCCAGGTCGATCACCTCGCGGTCGTTCTTGCGCAGAGCATCGATCAGGTAGTAGGCAAACAGGCTGTGGCCCTCGGCGCCGCCGTCCGCCACCGGCTCCACCCCACCCGACGAGATGACCTGACGCGAACGCAGAGATGCTTTCTGGACCAGCTTTTCCTTGTAGCGGCGGTCGTTTAGCGACATCAACGACGGTCCGCCTCTCAGCATGGAACCGCTGTAGCAAGAGTCGGCAATGACCACCACGTTCTTGGCCTGCAGTTTTTCCGAGCTGAGCACCGCGTTGATGTAGGAGTTGGCCACCCAGGTCCCGGGGTTTTTCAGGGCACCTTCGGCCGGTACCCAGTAACCGTCGCCGGTAAAGTCGTCCAACTGGCCGTGGCCGGCATAATAGACGAACAGGTTGTCGTGCACGCCCATGGACTGGGCCAGGTACCGCAGGTCTTCGATGATCTGCAGGCGGCTGGCTTTACGGTCGGTACGCAGGATGACGTTATCAGGTTGAAATCCGTAGCGGGAGATAAGAGTCTCTTTGATAACCGTGGCATCCTTCACTGCGGTCTGCAGCCGCGGCCACTTGGCATAGTCATTTATGCCGATGATCAGGGCGTGGTAGTCACCCCAGGAACCGGACGCACCGGATTGCGGGGCGATGGCCAGGCCGCGCTGTGGGGATTGAGCTAAAACAGGATGATTGAGAAGAAAAAGCAGGAATACCAATAAGGTAAGAATTCTCAAATGCAAGAATAGCCTCCGCTGTAATGTTACCGGCCAACTCCAATGAAAATGATACCCACTCTATTAGTACAATCTGGTGTCAAAGGCAAGTTGCCGGGTTGGATTGGAGGCTATCCTTGCTTATAAAATTTGGGATAATTTTCCTGGGAGCAATCGGGACACATGGAGTGCGGAACTTCTATGTCTGAATAATCTTTTATATATTGCTCGACGATCACCCAGCGGTTGTCAGGCTCGCGGACTTTGTTGCAACGGATACAGATGGGCGCGATTTCCCCCAGGGCACCCAATATCAACTTGTTCATGGCGCGTACCCGCAGGCTCATGCTCTCCAGCAGCTCCAAGGCTAACTCCGGATTTTTCCGGATTTGGTTTTGGAAATCTTCCCGTTCGATACAGACCACTTGCACATAAGTGTCGGCCACTACAGTGGCGGAACGATTTTGCCGGTCAATAAGGGACATCTCTCCAAAATAGCTTTTGGGCCCGAAGGTCTGAATGTGCTTCTGGTATTTTTCCCCATAGCCAGTATAAATTTTGACCTGACCGTCGATCACGATAAAGAGCCGGTCACCCTGTTCGCCTTCCTGGATGATGACATCCTCCCGTTCAAATTCATATTGTTTCGCTTTGTCACTAAGCTGTTTCAGGTCTAGCTCCGGTAGTTTTCCCAGCAAGGGAATTGCTTGAAAAGTTGCAGACCAGTCCATTGAGATCCTATCCTCCCTATTAAATTAAAAGACTATCGATAATCACCAATAACCTGGAATGCAGCCCAATAATAAGGATGCCGGTATTCCGGGTTCCCAATCATTTCTAACTGGGCCTGCCGCATGGCGGCAAACTTATTCATGGATTTTGGATTCGCGTAAAAGTGTTTCATCAACACACTGGTGGACTTGTCGTTCACACTCCAGAAGGTGCTCATGATCGAGGGTGTCCCGGCAAACATGAAGGCCCGGGTCAACCCCATGAGCTCGTCGCCGCTGGCCATTTTGCCCATAGCGGTGTTGCAGGCGCTAAGTGTAACCAGATAGGCATTCAGATTAAGCTCGAAGATTTCGGCGGTTTCCAGCCGGCCATCCTCATCGTTGCCCGGGGCCAGCCGCAGGCAGGAGAGCAGCGGGGTGTCCTGGTTGAATTCCCCGTGGGAAGCAATATGCAGAATATCGTAGTTGCCGGCGCTTTGCTTGAAAGCCGACTCTGAAGCCTGGTTCTGCGTCAAAACTGTGGTCTGATTGAAAAACTGCCTGATGTCCCGGACTTCAACCTCCGCATAGGGCAGCGTCATTTGGGGGTTACCCAGATTGGGGTTTCCGAGTGCCAGGACCGCCTTTTTAACAGTCTTCTTTTTATCAAAGACATGCCCGAGAACCGAGGCGCTGGGGGAGTAGCCAATCTCGTAGCTTTCAATCAAATATTTTCCTTCGAGGGTCAGGGCCTGGAAAGGCAGGTAGTGGAGAATCCCGTGCGGAATGATATATATTTTCCCGGCTGGGATGCCTGATAAAATGTCCGTGACCAGGACATCTTCCAACTGCCGGCTGATGGCCGCCAGGCTTTCCCGGGTTGGGGTCTGACGCGGCGCTTCCTGTGCGGCGACTTCCAGCCCGCGGACTGTATCCGGCCGACTGATAAGGTCGCGGTAGGCGCTGACAAGCTCAAGCAACTCGCTTGCGTCTATCTGTTTTTGAACAAACCGAAAAGATTGCGGCCCGATGATCCAGGCAAATAGGTGCTTATCCCGGAAGTAATATTCCACCAGATGGGCATCCGCCGGAAGCAGTGCCTGGACTTTTTCAATCGGCAGGGTGTCCGCTGACCGCAGGGATGCAAAATCTTTATTCCGACGAAACCAGCGCGAAAAGAACTCACCCAGGGCGCCCCGGGCGGCCGCTATTTCCCGGCTGTTGTCTATAGCCGCACCGCGTTCCTGGAACATACGCGTGTTCATTTCCGTACGGTATTGGACGTTCAACAAGTTCTCCCGCAGCCTTTTTTCTTCTTCCGTTATCTCCTTGAGGGCTTCGTTTTTTTGGCCGATGATTTTATCCGATCTGGCGATCAAATCAAGAAAGGCGCGTGCTTTTGATTTTTCTACATAATTATAGGCTGCTTTCGTTCGCTCTAGTTTAACCAAGCACTTTACCATGCGGGCGTAAGGCTCCTGCTTGTCCGACATGAAATTAATTTTAAGACCATGCGAAGTAAGTCGCGCCCGCGAAAATTCGATGGCATCGATTGCTTTTTGGTAGAATTCCACGGCCAACTCCAGCTTGTTTTCGGACTCGGCGATCATCCCCTGGAGCTGGTAGGACCGCCACAGGAAGGCATTGGTCGGGGATTTTACGTTTTGCAAGATTTCCCGCGCCGGCTTGTATTGCCCCTGGTGGTATAGTGTTTTGGCGATCCCGATTTGGATGCTGATCATCTGGTCATGGTATATGGCAGGCCGAACCTCGTAGCCAAGATACTTTTCTGCCTCCCTATATAGCCGCAGCGCCTCTACATAACCGCCGTTGCGCAGAGCGGCATCGCCCATGGTTTGATAGGCGATAGCCAGGGGGACAAACTTACCGATCTCCGTCGTCCGTGTATTGTAATG
Organism: Olavius algarvensis Delta 4 endosymbiont; assembly: GCA_905176665.1. Taxonomy (GTDB): domain Bacteria; phylum Desulfobacterota; class Desulfobacteria; order Desulfobacterales; family CAJINA01; genus CAJINA01. The sequence goes on from CAJINA010000104.1 coordinate 76,609, forward strand.
CGCCCAGGTGTCGTCAAAATTGTTTATGACCCGGTACGCATAGTATTCGGCCTCAGAACCATCCTGAAGGTGGTAGTGGTTGATGGCCAGGTAGGCACTTAATAGGAATTCCAGGTAATTCGCTTTGCCGATGATGTGTTTGGGCACCGGTCGTGACAGATTTTCTTTTACCCGCTCGATTTCCTTGAGGGCCTTTTCGCATTCGGCCACCGAGCTGTGGTAGTCCCCCACGAAGTTGTACGCCAAGGCGAGCCCGGAGCGCACTTTAGGCGTCAAGAGGGTCAGGGGTTGCTCCGCTTGCAGCCGGCTGGCTTTACGGTGGTAATCCAGGCTCTTATTGTATAGCCCGGTCCAGCGGTAATAATCGCCGATCCGGGCGTAAACATAGCTCAGGCTGTCGCCGGCCAGACTCCCGGGGTCGCTGATTTCCGCCAACAGATAGGGCAGCTTCACCAAAGCGATATAGAGTTCTTCATCGTTCAGGTCTTTAAAGAGGGCGAATTGATCCGGGAAGCGACGATCTTCTTTCACCCCGGTTGCCGATAGCTGTGAACGCCCTGATGTATGGGTTCTGATTATCGCCAGGTTTATTCTTTTAATTATATACCGCTCATAATTAATCCTACCGCCCCTGTTGGCCGAGCGTACTTTCTGGTGGCCAAACTCGATGGTGTTTTTTCCGGAACGAAAATAGGAAGCCGGCAGGTAGCGCTGGGTCCGGGCCTGCTTTTTTCGTTTTTTGGGCCCGGCTTGCCCGGCGTACCATTCGTCCTGATTAATCCCGTATCCTGCTCGCTTCAAAAAGCCAATCGGATGGCCGTTTAAAAAGAGCGGGTTTTCGGGATGATCTACATCCAGGGTATCGATGCTCAGGTAGGCGTACCGAATCCGCTGGGTCTCTTTCAGGTTGAAATCAAAGTGGTAGGATTGACGTACGCCGCCCCCGCTGCCTGATGAACCCATCTGCACGCCCAGGTTTCGGCTCTGAAAAAGCTCCTGCTCGAGGTGCAGGTTCTCCCTACCCTGCGGAATTGTGATTTGAAGGTTGGTGGATGAGCTGACACAGGCCCCTGCAAGCAGCGGCAGCAGGAACATCAAGATGATTAGGCGGATATTGTTTTTAAGGGCCTCCATTTGTACCCACCTTCCAATCCGTGTACACACTCGTTTAAACTTGAATATCGGTTCAGTTTAAACGTCTTCTAATTTAATCTGTTCCGGTAGTGAACCGCTAGCTACCATTCCTTCCGGTGCTTTTACCATCGAGAATCTCCCGGACTTTCTGGGACAGATCGGAGATATTGTACGGTTTCTGGATAAACCCGTTGCAGCCCTTTTTCATGATCTCGTTCGCCTGGCCGTCGAGGGCGTAGCCACTGGCGAGAATAACCGGCATATTCGGCTTGATCTTTTTAATGCGATCGAAGGTCTTGCCTCCATCCATACCCGGCATGATCAGATCCAGGATCACCAGATCGATGGCATGGCCATTGTGCTTGATCAGATCCAAGGCCTGTTCTCCGCCATCGGCCACCAGGGAATTATAGCCCAACTTGGTCAGCATGGCCTCGCCCACATCACGGATCATTTCTTCGTCATCGACCAGAAGGACTGTTTCGGTTCCCCTGACCAGTTTACTTTTGACGGAAACCTCCGGGAGGGCGTCTTTATCGCTCAACGGCAAATGAAGATTAAAGGTGGTACCGACGCCGACTTCACTATTTACCACGGTAAAACCGTCGTGATTGTTAATGATGCCGTAAACCGAAGCCAGGCCCAAGCCGGTCCCGCGCCCCTTCTTTTTGGTGGTGAAAAAGGGGTCGAATATCCGCTGCCTGGTGGCCTCGTCCATGCCGACACCGGTGTCCGTCACCGACAGCTTGACATACCGCCCGGGTGCGATGTCGTAAGGTTGGCAGTAAGACTCGTCCAGGTCGACAATCTGGGTCGCCAGGTACAGCTCGCCGCCATCGACCATGGCCTGCCAGGCATTGATGTACAGATTCAACAATACTTGTTTGATTTGACCACGGTCCACAGCCACTACGGGGGATGGGTCTTGGAACCGGGTATGTATCCGGATTTCTTTCTTTGTCCGCCCGAACATTTTGGCGCTTTTGCCCACCAGGTCATTGATCTCGGTAGGCTTGACTTCATATTTGCCACCCTTGGCCAGCCCCAGGAGTTGGCGGGTCAAATCAGTGGCATTGCGAATATAGGTCTCGATCGCCTTGATATTTTCCAAATCCATTTGGGAAGATTCGAGATCTACCGCCAGAAGTGAAGACCGCCCCTGGATGCCCATGAGAAGATTATTAAAATCGTGGGCAATCCCGCCGGCCAGCGTGCCGATTGCCTCGAACTTCTGGGTTTGCTGAATCTGTTGTTCCATTCTTTTAAGATCGGTTATATCGGTCGCAATTTGCAGCCTGACCAGCCGTCCGTCCGTCCATTGAATGGCGCGGTCGTGGTTGATGTACCATTTTCCGGTAAGGGGATTTTTACCCTGCCAGATGCATACATCCTTTGGTTGACCCTGGGCATCCACCAGTTGGTCATTGGTGCAGTGCGGGCACGGACCGGTCGAGCCCCGGAATGCTCCCCAGCACAATTGGCCGGTCATATCCCCACCGAAACTCTCCACCATATTTCTATTCATGAATAGGATTTCGGAGGTATCCATATCGGCCACATATATGGTCGCATCGATACTGTCCAGTACCGTAAGGAACCTTTCATGGGATATGCGCAGGGCCTCGCGGTTTTTCTTGCGCTCGGTGATATCCAGTGCGGTGAAGGTAACCCCCTTCGAAAGATCGCTCAGATCCATGGGGGTTGAACTGAGCAGCACATCGAGTATGCGGCCGTCTTTGGTCTGCCAGCGGGTCTCGACCGTCCCGGTGCCGTGCTCGCTTATCTGGCGGTATTTTTCGCGGCCGACATATTCATAATCTTCATCACTGGGATATAATATCCTGGCATTCTGATCGACCAGCTCCTCCTCGGTGTAGCCCGTCATTTCACAGATGCGTGCATTGACCTGTTTGAACATGCGATCGGCGACCACGCCGATATCGGTCGGTGCAATCCGAAACACACTCGACAACTGCTCTTCACTCTCCTGCAGGGCCAGTTCGGCCTGTTGGCGTTCGCTGATATCCCGAACCACACTGAGTACGGCCGGTGCCCCGGCATATTCGATATAGGTAGCGGTCGACTCAGCTACCAAAGTCTGACCATCAACTGTCAAATATTGAAATTCCGCTGGATGTAAGGTGATATGTTCTTGGTATACTTTTTGGATCCGCGCCTTTACGTGTTCATAGAACTGGGGGGACACAAAATTCATCAGATCCTGGCCGTTGAGCTCCTGTGCGTTGGCCGCACCAAACATTTCTACACCACTGGGATTGATGTACTTGATGATATTGTCCTGGTGCACAAAAACAGCCTCCGGAAAAAGCTCTACAAGGCTTTTGTACCTGCTTTCCGATTCCTTTAGCTGATCGATGAGGCTCTGGACCTCCTGGGTCTTCATACTAAGACTGGCGACCATCGAATTGAAGAACGCTGTCAACTGGCCGATTTCATTGTCGCGGATCGGGTCGACCGGCAGCAGCTTTCCCGCGGCAACATCCTGAGTCGCCCGGATCAGGCGGTTGAGTGGTTTCGTGAGGGCGTACCGGAACGTAAGCAACAGCACGAAAAATACGGCAGCCAGCAGCACGATGGTGCTGATGACAACGCTGCGACGGGCCGTCGCCATGGGGGTCTGGAGTTCCTGCATGTACACGAAACTGATGATGTGCCAGTCCCAGAAAGGAAAATATTGGACCAGCGCCTGAATCGTTTCCGCGCCCAGCCGAATGTTTTCAAGTTTCCCTTCCTGCCCTTCCAGGGGCGGCAATTGCCAGACATCATTAGGATAGTCGACCGATATGGTCTTGATGATCTGTTTGTCTTCCAGGACCATGATATGCACGCCCGTCACCTGGGTTCCGATTTTTTTTATTGCCGTCAGAGCCTCTTTTTGCAAGGCAGCGTTCATATCCAGGTTGTCTTCCAGGCGCATATCCAGAAGCTGGTTGAAATGGCTCTCGCAAACCCCAACCCCCAGACTGGCAGTGAGCCGCAGGTTGTCTTCAAAGTGTTGGTTTACATGGTCTTCTATGTGTGGGGAGATGTAAACAATCAGCAGCCAGGCAATCAGGACGCCGACGAGAAATACCGGTAAAATCAGCCAGAAAATAATTCGCCGGTAAAAAGGCGGGGTGTGAGATTCGCTTGAAGGTGCCATGATTTTTAAAAAAGCGCCGGAGCGGTTTGCATTTTATAAGGCCAGACAATCTCTTTTTTGTCTTGCTGCCATTGAATAATGATCGGATTATGCCCAATCTGCCGGCCGGCCGGATCTACTTTGAAACGGCCAATTACGGTCACCGTATCCAGGGCGGCGATGTAGTTGCGAAGCTTGCGATTGTCCAGAGATCCGGTGTATCGAACGGCGTCTGCCATCAATTGACAGGCGGCATATGCCGACCCGGCGTGGTAAGATGGAATCTTCCCGGAAAAACGGTTGAACGCATTTACAAATTCCCTGGTACCTGGAAAGGGGATCCGTTCATTGGGTTCCCACTGGGATGGGCCGAACACACGGTCGGCCATGGGGCCGGCGTTTTTGGCAAAGTCCGGATGAACCGGTGCAATGGTCATCCCGAGAACCCGGGGATGGTAGTCAAGCTGCCGCATCAGATCCAGTATCCGGTAACAGTCCGGCGGATAAGCGGAAACGATAATCTGGCCCGCCTCCGCCGCTTTTAATTCAGAAACAATCGCCGCCAGTTCCTTTTCGCCATCCTGGTAGGGCTTTTCGTGTGCAACGGAAATCATGAATCTCCGGGCCCACTTTTTGGACCCTGCAGCCACGTCCACATTAAAGGGCGAACCTTTGTTGTAGACAAGCGACACGCTGTCGATTCCCTGGCGCGCCATCATGTCCAGCAGCCCGATAAAATATCGATTCGCCAGCGCATAGACACCAAAAATGTATTGGAAGTCTCTTTCCCAGATAACTTCACCTGAGGCAGCACAGGCCAGCATCAGCAATTCGTGTTGTTCGCTGACTTCCGAGGCAGTGAGGGTCAGCGGGGTACCATAAGGGGACAGGACAAGGTCTACCTGGTCTTCATCGATCAATTGACGGTAAAGACTTTTTGCCCGCGCCTTTTGACTTTTATCGTCATAGAGGACCAGTTTCACCTGGCGCCCGAGCAGGCCGCCCTGCTGGTTCACCTCATGGGCCCATAGTTGATAAGCCTTCTGAATCATCAAAGAAGGCTCTTTGTAGGGCCCCTCCTTCGATATCGTCGCCCCAATCTTAATGGGCGCATCTGCAGCAATGCCTGCGGTATGGGAGCCGGACAATAGGCAGAAAGTCACAAACAGGGTTGTCAATGTAAAACATGTTTTCATCTAAGGCCCTCCCCAAGGTCGCGTTTGCAGGCCTTTGCACTTGGGTGGCTAACGAATCCGGATAGTTCAATGCAATGGAAGGTAGGTCGATTTCAGTACCGGATAGGTGGCATTATACATGAATCAATAAAATTTACAGCATAATTGAGACCGCTGTGGTCATCCTGATAAAAATGATTGCTAAACAGTGTCTGGTCTTCATTGAACCGACCGGTTGCAGCTCTAAAAAATCAGCAGCCCGATCACATCAGGATAAATGAGAAACATGAACTTATCAAAGCGATAGCTATTACTACGGGGAATGTATGCATCAAACGCTGGGCTTTAGAGGGACGGGTAAATCGATTGGGCTGAAAGGCAGTCGCCTGGCCATCAACCGGGGGGCAGCATGTCTGCTACCTGGCAGGCCAAATCCCCAGTTTATGAACTCAGGGGGCAAGTTTCCTAAAGGACCCGGCATTAAGATGTTCACCACCATCACCTTTTCGGGCGCCTATTTGGCCGTTGTCGGATAGTCTGCCTCGATCCATTCATCCCAGCCGCCCTTGAGGGCATAAACGTTGTTGTAACCCTGCTCGACTAAATTGAACGCCACACTGGCGCTCGTCTGTTCCCTGGCTCAGTCGCAACACAACACAATCATCTGGTGCTTGGGGTACTTGTGGATCCAGGAGCCGACTTCCATCGGCTCTTCGCGCACGGCGCCGGCAATCAGGCGATCACTCTTTTTCCAGTTTGGGCCATACCGGACATCAATAATGCTGACGGCCGGCTCGCCTAGCTTTTGTTTGAGCTCTTCCTTGGTTATCCTGGGTATGTGCTCCACCTGTTTGATGGATTTGATACGGTGGTGACAGCCGAAAACGAATACGAGGACGAGCAGGAAGCTTATGCGCAAGACTGCTTTTCGATAATTTCGCATAACAATTCCTCGGCAATAAGTTTCATTTCTTTTCAGTGGGGTACCCGGCCAGCACCCAGGCATCCCAGCCCCCCTTGAGCGCAAAGACTTGCTCAAATCCCAGTTCCTTCAACCGGAGCACCACACTGGCGCTCGTGTATTCGCTGGGTCAGGCGCAGTAGATGACATAGGTGTTCTGTTTGGGCGATTTCGTAGCCCACGCGCTGACGTTGTGGGGGTCCTTGCGAACAGCGCCGGCAATCTTGCGGTCGCTGCCACGCCAATCCGAAACCCTGCGTACGTCAATCACTGTAAGATCCTGTTGATTGAGCATCGCGTTCAACTCGGCGGGTTCTATTCTAAGGGAATCATCGGATGCATAAGCGCCTGCGGACAGAGACAGAATCAAGGCACTGAGAAACAGTATTTTTAAAAGTGTGCGAGAATATTTCATTTCAACTCACTTTCCCCGGAAAGGATTCCGCTGCACCCTCAGCCAGCCTGATAAATAGGGCTGTTCAGCCAACACCCGGAAGAAGTCTGGCGTTGTTTGCCTGGCGCCGGGAAAACCTTTGATCACAGATAGATAGGGCGCAGCATCCTGTAAATAGAGTTATACTCCTTTGCAGCATGTCAAGGCGGCGGCGCGACAAATCAGCCTGCCCGGAGGTGGGCAAGGGCCCACCAGATGTGCCTATCTCGATCTAAATATCCGACTGTACTGAATTAATCTGTACCCTCGCCACAGCAGTGAGTCGAAAACGGCCGCTTGACAGCGTGTTCGGGAGAGACGGATTCGCACAATGACATTGATAAATTCTATTTAAAAAATTTTTTATATAGATTTTATCTATGATTGGGTGCTATAGTACGTATTCAAAAACCCCACCGGCAAACGGGTCTGAAAACTGCCGGGGCATTTTTGCTACGTTCAGGTGGCGACGCAAGTTATGTACACAAACGCTTGCCACCGGCGACTTTAGTGGGCATCACGAAAAATGGAAACTTATCTGTTAATTGGCTGCATAGGCATTTTTACAGGTTTTACATCGGGACTGCTTGGCATTGGTGGGGGCATCGTCATGGCGCCCCTGCTTCTGTTTTTACCGCCACTATTCGGCCTGGAACCCTATACCATGCGGATTGTAGCCGGGCTTACCATTGTGATGGGACTATTAGGCTGCCTCTCCGGGGGATTAACCCACCGCAAGTTCGACTACGTGTCAACCCGACTTTCCGTTTATATGGGGATCAGTATTTTCATTGCCGCGTTTGTGGGCGGGGCCGCGACGCAATTTATCGCCAACGAGATTCTCCTGTTCATTTTCGCCAGCATGGCCTTTGCAGCTGCGATTTTGATGTTTGCACCGCTCAACCATGATGTGGAAAACCCGGATACCGCCGCCCTTGTGTTTCGCAAATCCCGGGCCGTGACGGCAGCCACCGGGGTGGGTCTTTTCGGCGGCCTGGTTGGCCAGGGGGGGTCATTTATTTTGATTCCCCTGATGACGAACTACGTCAATATTCCTACCCGCATCGCGATCGGCAGTAATCTGGCTGTCGTCTTTTTATCATCGTTGGCGGCTTTTATCGGCAAGGCCGTTACCGGACAAATCGAGTGGCTTTTATCCACCCCGATTTTACTGACAGTGCTCCCGGCCGCATCCCTCGGTGGCCATGTCAGCCGCAGGGTCCCGATAAAATGGCTTAGAAGAATTCTGGCCGTCCTAATCGCACTGGCCGCTATCCGTATGTGGTATTCCCTCGTGATTTGAGATCAGTGAACAAAATTGCATCCTCAAAATCCAGTTTTCGCTCTACGCGCAGGCTCGAAAGGCAAAGCGGTCTTGTATATCAAATGTGGAGGGACACTGATAGTATTTTGAAGATTTGCTGCCTGCGCCCGACGCCGAGTTTTAGCCAAGAGAGTTGATTGCGATTGATACCAAGGAGGAAGAAGGAATGAAGATAGCAATGGTCCTGTGCCAGGAAAACGTCGAGGTCATTTGGAACGCCTTCCGGTTGGCCAATATGATGTTGGAAGGCATGGAAGACGTCAGCATTTTTTTAAATGGTCCGGCTGTTGAATATGAAAAGATGGATTCCGTGACTTTCCCCCTGCTTGAGTTGGCCAAGGCATTCACCCTTTCCGAAGGAGCGCTTTTTGCCTGAGGGAAGCTAATGGACCTTCACGGTGTGAAGGAAGGTCACCACAAGAGAGGGACCCAGAAAGTTCTCTACGACTTGATCAAAGAGAGCGATAAGATTTTGGCTTTCTAGCCTGTACTAGACATGGATGATTTGAAGTGCAGGCAGGCCACCGGCAATCAACTTTCAGTGAACCACTCAAAGGCCTTTGTCGCCTTCACCGGCCGAACTAACTTTTCACCACCAGAACCACCAGGTCATCCAATGCCTGTATCCCGCGGGCTTCATTCGCATTAATGTGGACGTATTCGTGCGGCCCCAGTTCAATTTCCTCTTCTCCATGCGTAAAGATTCCTTTTCCCTGAATGACCATGAAAAAGACGGCATGCCCGCCCCGGTGGGGCGGAATGGTCACCCCTTTTCCCAAAGCAATGCGCACCAGAGCAAAATGCTCCTGTTTTAAAATTGGTGTCTTAATGGGACCATCTATGGAGAAGGTCAACTTTTCAAGTAAGTTATTTGTTTGCATGCTGCCTCGATGGTAGAATCAAGAGAGTTACGGTAAAGATTTGTCTGAATTTTCAAGTAAACATCTAAAGATAGGCAACCGATATGTGGCCGGTGAAGCAATGCGACACTCTACAAGCTACGTTTGTATTTTTCCAGAAGCTTGGTAGTATATTTGTCAACCAAATTACCAACGCCGAACCAGGCGCGGGCGCGTATTTTTTCGTTATACATTTTTCCGGTTCTGGCATTATAGACCAGGATAGTGACTGTTACGCCGTCAGAGTCGGCGTGAATCTTTATTAAAGCAGCGATATCCATATCCAGCTTCCGGCAGACTTTTCTGATCTGCTCCAAGTCCGGTTCCGGTTTTGAAAGAAAGGATTTCTTTTTCCAGACGGCAAGTTCTTTTTTGTCGATTTTCTCCGCCAAGGGTGTGATTGTCTCGGGCAAATCGCTGGTAATTTTGTATGATGCCGCGAATTCAACTGCGTCACTTTTTCCGGTAGCCAGGTACACGCCCTGTATGGCTGCCGCTTCAAAGTTAGCCAGACCCCCGGTGGCCGATTCGATCACATTTATCGGAAAGAGTGCCAGCTTATAGCGTTCCCGGAAGACGGGGCGCTCGGATTGCAAACTTTTATCTACCGCGGCTAACTGCGTTTGCTGTTGGGAAAGTTGAGTTTGCTGCTTGGTAAGCTGAGTTCGCTGATCGGCCAATTTGCGGTCGTTCTCCAATTTATCCAGACGCGCCTGCATTTTGGCATACGCGATCTCCTGTTTTTCCCTTTCCAGCTTGAGCCGTTCCATCTCAAGGCTTTTCTGTTGGGCCAGTTTATCCCTCTCCAGGGCAAGTTTCTGTTTCTCCATCTGGATACGCTGGCGCTGGAGTTCCAATTCCGCCGATGCGACCGCGGCTTTCTGGCGGGCTTGCTCTTCTTTTTTGGCGGCCGCCTGGGCAGTTGCTTGGGCAGCCGCTTGCTTGCGGGCCTGCTTTTCAGCCCAGGCCGCGTTGTAAAGCACGAATTGGCCATCCTGGTCCATCGGGATTTTTAAACGGCCCACGTTGGGTCGTTGGTCGCCGATCTGGGTCACCTTCTCCCACACCCGTGTATGAAAGAGGTTTTCCAGGTCGATGACTTCACGGTCGTTGGTTTTCAGGGCATTGATGAGGTAGTAAGCAAACAGGCTGTGGCCGTCGGCCCCGCCGTCGGCAACCGGCTCGACGCCGCCCGAAGAGATGACCTGGCGAGATCGCAGGGCGGCCTTCTGGGCCAGCTTTTCCTTGTAGCGCCGATCTTCCAGGGACATCAAAGACGGCCCGCCGCGCAGCATGGAACCGCTGTAGCAGGAGTCGGCAATAACAACCACATTTTTGGCCTGTAATTTTTCGGAACTCAGGACCGCCTTGATATAGGAATTGGCAACCCACGTGGCCGGGTCTTTCAGGGCGCCCTCGGCCGGCACCCAGTAGCCGTCGCCGGTGAAATCAGCCAATTGCCCGTGACCGGCAAAGTAGACGAGCAGGTTGTCGTTCTGACTCATGGATACAGCCAGATACCGCAGGTCACCAGTAATCCTGATTCGGTTGGCATCCCGGTCTGTGCGCAGGATGACATTCTGCGGGTTAAAACCGTAATTGGTGATCAGGGTATCCCGGATAACGGTGGCGTCTTTCACCGCGGTTTGGAGGCGGGGCCACTTGGCATAATCGTTTATACCGATGATAAGGGCGTAGTACGTACCCCAGGAACCGGCGTTTACTTGGGTGGGTGCCACAGCCAGTCCCCTTTGCGGGGATTGGGCCATTGCGGGCGGCACCAGAACTATCAAGGCAAGTACCAGGAAAGGCAGAATTGTCCGTTTCAAAGCGCCCTCCAGCTTGAGCTTTTATGAATTGGGGTTATGTGAAACTGAATATTGAAATGCTAATGCACGAGTTTCACAAATGCAAGGCGGCCTAATCCCCTTAAGCACCTAACATACCGGTATAATGACTCATACGCAATTGGCTGAGCACCGCCATGCTTCTATCAGGAAGGTCATAGAAGAACACTTAGCCGTTCAGTTTGGTGAGAGAATAGCTGAAAAATTATAGATATATACAGATTTCATATGTGATATAAAAAAGCTGGCCCCGCAAAAAACCAGATTCTGGTTGGGGCATTTCATGAACACCCGACTAGCGAAGCTGCACTCGGTGCAGCTTTTAAGTGCGACAAATGATTGAGGAGGGCATCCATGGCCTATCAGCTTACAACCTACGACGACCTGAAAGTGGGGCAAACCGCATCATTACAAAAGACGATTACCGAGAAGGATTTAGACCTTTTTATTCAGATCACGGGCGATGAAAATCCGCTGCATATTGATGATGACTTTGCCCGGCAAACATTTTTCGGCCAAAGGATCGCCCACGGCATGCTGTCCGCAGCCTTTTTTTCAACGTTGGTGGGCATGCATCTGCCCGGTATTGGAGCAATTTACAAATCACAAACGCTTGAATTTCTGCGGCCGGTCTTTGTGGGGGATACCCTCACGGCCTTTTTTGAAATCATCGCCATAGACCCTGAGCAGGAACGGATTGAAATTAAGAGCTGGATTGATAATCAGGCCGGTGAAAATGTAATTGAGGGAAAAACAGTAGCCAGCCTGTTGCGCGGGTTAAAAAAAATGAAGCGGGGGCGACAATAGAAATAAACCCTTTTAGCGATTCTGAAGCTTCACTTTATAGCCAGGCCAGCCAGCAGAAGCTGTGGCATCGGTTGGTGGTGGCGGATAGAGTCAAAACTGCGCCCCACTCTGATTGTAAATGGAATATTACCGTTTAAATTTTCAGGGGGGATACCCCCGGGATATCTATGCGAGGGTCTGCTAATATCCAAAAGAGATCAAGTTTACCACTTTCAATATATCAAGCAACTACACCGGCAATTTTACCTTCAAGGTTCCCCTCGCCGCTTTTTAACCATCCAATAAGGCGCCTGGCTGTCTCTACTCAAGATCAATTCAGCCACCTTTAAAAATCCATTTTCCCTGGCATACATCAGGGCGGTTTTGCGTTTGTAGCATTCGGCGTTTACATTTGCACCGTTATCCAGCGGCAGCCGGACAATCCCTAAGTGACCGTGTTTCGCGGCTAGAATCAATGGTGTCCGGCCACTTGCGTTGGTGGGTTCGATATGAGCCCCTTTCTTTAATAGTGTTTGGACAACATGGGTACGGCCCCAGGTCGCGGCAGCGCCGATTGGGGTAACGCCGTTTTCGTTAGATTTATTTAACTTGGCACCCGCCGATATAAGTGTGAGCACCACGTCCAGATGCCCCCTCTGGGCCGCAAGTATCAGCGCAGTCGAATCATTACCTTTTTCACGTTTGTGAACATCCGCGCCTTTCTCGATCAAAAGGATCACAATTTTGATACGGCCGGAATAGGACGCCGCTATAAGGGGCGTAAAACCGATAGTTCCACCGTTGGAATTAATGGGAACACCATCGGCCAACAGTTTTGAGACCTGATCGATATCACCTTTTCTCGCCGCATTCACCAGCTGATCGCTGGGGCTGGGACGATACTTTGTAATCACCGGGTTCAGCCGCTTGCGCAGTAAAAATACCAAAAACCCCATCACGGCACCTGCAAACATCCTCGGTGGCGTCGCCCGGATATGTTTTGTGATGTCAGCCCAGAATGGATTCTCCCAGAGGATGATCAGAGCCGCTATACCGGCAACCACCGCCCCAAGCCCAATAGCCCCTATGCCGACCATCCCATCGGGGGCCTGGGGGCCCTCAAGGTCTAAAGCTGAATATAGAATGCCCAGCACCATTCTACCCAGGGGATTATTATATGATGCCAGTCCACCCAAAATCATGCCCAGGAGGGTTGGCGCAATCAGCCAGAAGCGCGTGTAATGAAGGGCCGCACCCAAAAATGCTCCCAACATCGCACCAGCCGAAGCATAGGTGAACGCTATCAGAATCTTTTCGAAGCCATCTTCAGATTTTGATCCGCGTCCGCCCGAATTGGAAAATTGATGGTTCGCCTTCATTTGACTTACTCAAAGTCGGCTAAGAAAATAGTGAGTATCTATTATAGAATTTGTTCTACCTTTTGTCATCCAGTAACGCAGTCCCTGAGTTATACATATCATTGTGGGCCATCATCATCGCTAAATAACTCCTTCGATATTCATATATGAAAGGCCTAACTCATTAAATATATTAGTTTTGTCCAATTTTCACGGACCTAAACTGCCTCAATGGAGATACAGTTTTTGGGGGGAGAAGGTAGCGACGGGAGTCGAACCGGCTACCCTTTTTGAAATCATTGAAGATATTGATATGGCCACGGTACATTCGCAGAACCGGACACGCTTTATTCATAAAAAGTTTACAGAAAATCCAAATCTTTAGCAGATATCGTGACCGGCAAGAGTAATCGAACACTTGATTATTTGTTGCCTAAACGACAATTTGAGTTCCTAAATAACTTTCTGACTGGTCGATTATTTGACAAATTAGGCACTTATAGTATATAGTGCCGGTTATGAATATTTTCGGAGTCGACTTCACATCATCTGACTTTGTGCTGCTGGGGATATGCGGCGGAATTGTAATCTTCCTAATTGCCAACCGCATAGTCGGTGCACGGAAAAAAGGGGAGAATTAGGATCCCTGCCAAGAATTCTGTTTCACCAGTATTCATAAGGCAGGAGACGCCTCTTTCCAATCTTCAAGCCTCTCCATCTTAAAATTGGAGTGAAGGTTCGATTCCTTCACGGCCCACCACTCTACTATTTGTAATTACAACATAAAGAATTGAAACGCCCTGCCAACACGGTGCCAACAGGTGCCAACAAATGGTGGGTTTTTTTATGAAGAAAGGCCTGTGAAGTTGAATCCTAATAGGCCAGATATTCAATGCATATCTCAGGGTGGGGTAACCTGTAACTTAGCGAATAGATGCGTAACGCTCGATCCCGCGAGCCAGGCAAGATATTAAGAATCTTCAAAACACCAGGCCGTCATCTCAACGCCTAATTCTTTGACCCGGGCGTTGACTTCTTTTAGCACGGCATCAAAGGATGATTCACTGACAAACTCATTCTCGATGCTGAATTTATTCGTGCCGTCTTTCAATATCTTTTGTAGATCTGTTTGCGGCAGCCTGGATACCCGGTCGCGTAATTGGCTTTGCAGGAGGTGCTCCAGGCGTCGACTAACGAGTTGGGGTTGACTGGCTGTGGTCCGCAGGTAAGTGTCGGCGTTCACGACATGCCAGGAGGCGGCATACTTTATTGAGACGTTGCCCTTATCGATAGTAAAGAATTTTCCGTTTCCTTCTAGTTTGTAGAATTTCTCCTCTGAAACCCGTTTGGTTTGCTCAAAAAATGGAATTTTAATATTGAAACCGGATTTGGATTGAACCCGATCGGGTTTTCCAAACCTGGATATAATGACTTGTTGTCCGGGCTCAACTTTATACACCGCATCAAATGCCATCGCCAGGCCGATACCAGCTGCCAGGATTAAAACCGCAGGCCACAGAAATCGTGAACCCAGAATTTGATTCGAAATAGATTTAAGGCTCGCTTTTCCCTGCACCCGCCGGCCCGTCAATTCTGCATATGAAAGGGCGAGAATGGACAGGTACCATAAGATAAAATAAGTTTCCAGGATGCCTGCCAGAAGTTTTATCAAGGTCTGGTTCACGTACATCTCGAAAGCTATACTAATAGAGCCGTTGATCAATCCCGGAATAAGTACAAGCAGTATAAGAAGTTTGAACCCGCTGCCCTTTGACAGGTTCCATATACGCCTGGGGGTGACGTCGTGCCTGGCCGAAATGGCCGGAAGTGCCAAGGCAAAGCGAACCACGGGGTATGCCGCTGCGCCCACCACCAAAACCCAAATCAAGACGGATCCAGATGCCAACCAGGGTTTCGGGCTGTTGATTGCCATGGAAAACCAGACAATTGCAGGAAGGACCAAATACAAAAGCAGTCCCAGAAATAGTGCCAGGAACAGACACAGTAACACCAACACCAGTAAAAAGAGGCCATACCGGCGCCACATCCCGGGTTCGGATTCGTGTCCTGAAGGGCCGATCACCAAGTGGCGCTGATATTCCAAACCAAACCAGGCGATTGATGTCCATACGGGAAGCTGGGCAAACAATTGAAAGGTAGCGTTTAGCTTGAAATAGCTGGCTGTTAACAGCACAGCGATAGAGACAGCCAGAGCAAATCCTGGCCTCAAAAGTGCCTGCCATGATGTTGCGCTCAAACTGAATGGTGCAATAAGTGCTCTGGCTAAAATCGACCATATGCTCAATTGAGGAGTAGTCACTGAACGATAGCCCCCTGAGAGTATAGGATGATCATTACATTTACCTTAGATCATAAGATAATTCCAGATCCCTTGCAAGAATCCTCGCATAAGGGCTCCAGTGTGTTTAACTCTCAATCAATATGAGATCCGGCCGAACCTTTAGGTGCAATTGAGTGTGGTTTTGACGTGACTATTGGATGGAGGGTTTTTGCTAGCGTCTTTGTTGAAATGCGTACAGCGAGAACCGGTATGTTTGGTGTTTGTAAGGTGCATATTTAGGCAAAAAATAAAATTCCGATAATTGCGCTAAAGTCCATACTGGAGAAAATACCACGTTTGATTAACGTAACTTTTGAAGTTGATGACGGCGGCGGGGTTCGAACCCGAGGTAGCCTATAGAGGATAAGGGTTTTCTGTGGCACACCACCACATAGATACCACCAATAGAATATCAAAGGGAAGATTAGTAATAGATGTGAAAAAGATAGCACGGGGATTTGAACCTATACCTCCGTATTCCCTTGGTTTGCTGAAAGGGCTCTGTTTCAGACCTACCTGTCTGCTTTGATTGCAAAACCTTATAATAAAAAAATGATGTAAAAACTATGGGTTATATGTTATGTTTTTCAAGAACATTACCGTCAGCAACATCGGTAACATTTGCTTGGCCGAGTACGTTGGTTTCGAATACGATACATTTACAATCTTCAGGTGTATAACTAAAGCTGGTCTTAGAATCATATGATAAGTTTTCTCTTTATAACCGGGATCGTACTAATATTTATAATTATCCTGGTGCTATTATGGCTTAAAATGGAAAAAGTGTATGATTCGCAAATTAATATCGAGAATATCGATAGTTTTTACTTTTTTCTCTTTGGCATTAGCAAGGATGTCTACGACAAAGAAACTTGGATAAAAAACCAAAAACGATACTTAATTAAATTAGCGATATTTACAGCATGTATCACCATGTCAGGAACATTATTGATATTGTTTATTTGAGACAATCAAGCAGTATTGGCAATTTGTTAATACCGGTATAACAGATACGAAAAATTTCTATCAGGGTTACTGTATTTGTGATATCTCCCGCCATTGCAAATTACGGTGAATTCTTGCCGGGAGTTAAGGCCAAGATTAGGAAGGTACTTACTGTTCTTACATAATTACGGGAGTATGATTTTATAAGTGAAAATTCTATTGATTGAGGATGTTCGGGTAGAAAGAAGGAAAATAAAAAGATGGCTGGAAAGGTTTGGATACGAGGTCATCGAGGCTTCCAATGGCATTGAAGGGCTCAAACTCTATCATGACCATGCACCGGACCTGGTAATATCAGACATCGTGATGCCCGAGAGTGAAGGTATCCAATTGATAACTGATCTCAAAACCGCTGACCCCCACGCGACGATATTCGCTATGTCGGGTGCCGGCAGAGAGCGAGGCGAATACCTTTCCCTGGCAGAGGGCATCGGCGCTGTCCGTTCGTTTGTCAAACCGATCGATAAGAATGCACTCTTGAAGGCAATTAAGGAGTTTTTTCCAGATAAGCCGTTATTGGATGAACAAGATTAGATCTTCTTTGTGCCATCGCTTTCGAGAGTGTATGCCGGAAGCCGTACCGTAAATGTGGTACCCTTTCCACGTTCCGACCGAACTTGCACCTCTCCATTGTAAGCAGCGACCATAGACCGCACACTGGCAAGCCCCAGCCCCGTGCCTTTGTCCCTGGGTTTTGTACTAAAATCAGGTTTAAATATTTTCTCAAAATTGTCACTTTCGATCCCCTCACCGGTATCTTCAATCTCGATAATAACCCCCCCTTCGCTGCTGCGGGTCTTGATCCTGAGAAATTTTAGCGGGGTTGCTTCCATGGCATCAATGGCATTTTTTATAAGATTGTCAAAAATCTGTTTGAGTTGAATATAATTGCCATGGACAGGTAAAAGGTCTTTCTGGAGATCCAGCTTCTTTTCTATTTCATTTTTAAAAGTTGCGTTAAGATTGAAGAACTCCATTTCGTCATCTATAATTTCATTGATATCCACTGGCTCCGGTTGATAGAGAGCACGGTTTTTTGAATGCGCGAGCACTGAATCAATAATCTTCTCAAGTTTATCGGCACCGCTAAGCAGCACGCTATGCATTCTGTTCAACAAGTCTTCATCCGGAGGGCTGGGCTCCAAAGCAATTTGAGAGATGTGCAAAGCACCAAATATAGCTTGCAAGGGATTGTTCAGATTGTGCACAAGCTGCGCGGCGTATTTTCCAATCTCCGCCTGATTATACAAATCCAACACCTGGTTTGTGCGATATTGAACAGTCTTGTGAAGCTGGCGGTTGGCTTGTTCCAATTCCATCAAAATTCGCTGTCTATCTTGCTGGATAATGGACATCTCCAAAGACTGACGTACCACAATTTTGAGCTCATCTGTCTTGTAGGGTTTCAAAACGTAGCGATAAACTGACCCCCTATTGATTGCATCAAGCAGAGAATCGGTATCGCTGGCGCTCGACACGATCACACGCAAGACCTCCGGCTTTTTTTCTTTGAGCCGCTCCAGCAGTTCAAGCCCATCCATCACAGGCATCATTAGATCAGTCACGACAACATCGATTTTTTCAGAATCAAGTATTTCAATGGCCTGGGCACCATTTTCAGTGAATATTGCCTGGTACGGTTCCGCGGCCACTGTCTTTCTGATTTTGGCCAACGTAATGCGATCATCTTCGACAAAGAGGACTTTTCGATTTTTCATTAACTTACCGTTTTTTATAGAGTTTATAACTGGGCAGAGACCAACAAGCAATCATCCTGAAAGATTGGAATCCGAATGAAAGACCATGAACTTATCGAGGCGATAGAAATGAATAAAAAATGAGTGCACAGGTGACACAGGTGAATCCAATATCTATCCACGCCCAATACCCAGTATCAGTCGGAGCCACTTAAAGCGTCCCCGGTTGACTGATAGCCTCATCCTTAATACGAATGGCATCGAAAAGTATAGCCTTTAGTCCACCTTTGAGTTTTTTTTCGGTTATTGCGCATTCGTCTTGAATGGAAATTGTGACGTGGTCCCAGGCCAATATTTCATAGGCCGATTCAATACCTTGGCGGTCGTTGATCCGCGCATCCATAAAATCCCCATTGTGGAAGAATAGGACGCCCTGTTTTTGGGTATCTCTGTTGACAACTCTTACGGTGCAGGTTTTATGATCCATCTCGATAAGTTGAATGAACATTTCCATCGAAACGGTCTGGAGAGTACCGCCTTCGTTTTCTTTCTTCAACATTTGTAGAATTTGGTCCGCCAGTTCCTCCACAACGAAGGGTTTTTCTAAATAAGCTATCGCACCGGTGTCCATGACCCTCTTTTCGGACGTCGGACTCCCGTACGCGGTCAAGATAACTACCTGAATATCGGGATATTTATCTGAAATTTCGGATAGTAAAGCATAGCCGTCCATTCTCGGCATCTGAAGGTCTGTAACAACTATGGAAATGTGATTTTCCTTTAAAATCTGCTGGGCTTCTATCCCATCTGCTGCCAGGAATGTAGTAACTATCTCTGAATAAGGCTTGAGTTTCTTGCTGACCAAGTTCCTCAAGACTCTATCATCATCGACAAATAGGATTTTTTTGTTCACGCGAGCTCCTAAAAGTGATGAAACAAGTATACAATTACCTTTTACCGGTTTTCAAATCATCATGGATTAATTTAGTATTTACAAAGCAATCATTGTGCCACTTCATACAGAACACACAAAAATCCCCGGCAGGCGGTTGTTCCCTCAGTTTCTAACGGGAAATTTGTTTTAAATGAAATTCAGTGGATACTTACCAAATAGCTTCCACCTTTTTTATCTCAGCAAGACCAGGATAACTGTCGGTCAGACAATACGGCAACCATGGAAAGAGATTCCAAAGTTCTAACATTTTACCCGGTATGTCGCCTGTTGACATAATATCTGATTGCGGGCATAAAAGTTCCTACCGGTGACTGCAGCGCGATATTCGGAGCGCGGAATCCGGTCCACTAAATATCGGGGTCAATCCTGCTACGTCGCATACTGTGAAGTTTATCTTTTTCCGTTCCTGAAAAACGAATTCTTAAAACCCGCAAGCGATTCCAACGGACAGGTGGTGTCGCGATGAGTCAAAGAAACTATATTTGGATGCTTGGGTGGAAGCTCCTGTTGCTTCCCGCCTCTGCGGATGCCTGCTCCATGTGCGTGACCGCCTCTGCCGACAAGATTCTGCCGCCTGTTGAGACTTGGGCGCTTTGGCTGACTATACTTTTTTTGCTGATATCTCTAATCGGTTCAATAACCGGAGAGAGATTAAGCGGTATTCCCTCCTTCCTGAGGGCGTTTATAGTTATTAGCGTGCTGCTTTTGGCCGGTGCCGGATTCCTTGGGATCTGGTTTATGGTGGTCCTTGCCCTTCCATTGATGATTTTTTGTGCCGGTGTCCTCAGGACACACCTGCGCTCGCAAGAGCGTCGCTTCCATGTGTTGAAGGTGTCGCTGGCCTTTGTGGTTATCGCTGTTTTTATAGGGCTTGGCGGATTAACCGCCCATGTGCATCTGACTCGCACACCCGCAGAATACGCAATCAAGTGGGCGCATACGGCTCCGGGTCGGCTGACCATGGAAGCCTTGAAAGGAGAGGGGCGGTCGGCATTGCCGCAGTTTCGCCGGATTGCGGCGGAGATAGAACCACGCAGGTCGGGGGTGGCCAGCGACGTCATCGCGCGCTACGGCGATCCTGAACGGGATGTGCCGCTTCTCATCGACGTGCTAAGACGCGACGGGGGAGAATCGCTCGCCTCGCGAGATATCGAAGCCGCATTGACCCGACTCACCGGTCTCACACTGCCGCCCGGCTCAAATTATGTCCAATGGAGTAACGCCTGGAAAAAGAGCGGAAATCCTTTCAAACTGGAAGAATCGCTACCTGACACAAGGTCGCCGGGACCGGTAGGATTAAAATGAAAAAAAGTGCGGTGGCGGCGGTGAAGGCGCGCTGGCGTACCACTCGTATTTTCCGAGCAACATTATATAGTTAAATTTTATAGTGGGACACCTCCGGGACACACAAGTAAGATTTGGACCTAACCCCACCGAATCACAAGAATTTTATACTACTCGTAGAACCCCACCGCCAACCGCATGTTCGAGTCGATTCAGGTAAATTGATTCATTTAAGTTTCATTTCGTATTTCTTGTAGCTTATAGAAACGCCGGCCCGGCTCGAATGGTTGATGGTTGTCTGAAAATCCGGGCGGCTGTGAACATAATCCATAAAGTCCTGTATCCCTCTGCTCCACCCTGCCATAGACATATTATGGGCGGTAAAACAGCCCCCGACTGTCAGCTTCGGTGCGATAGCCTTGAAGTAATTGGTATACCAGTCCTTGTCTGCGTCGCTGAACACAAAGTCGAAAGGTCCTTCCAAATCTTTTACCAGAGCATGAGCATCGGCGAGCCGGGCATCTATATATTGGGATAGGCCGGCCTTATCGAAATTATTTAAAGCTTCTTTATATCTGCGCTGATCAATTTCGATGGTGATGAGTTTCCCACCGGTTTTGCTCAGCGCCCATGCAATCCAAATTGCTGAGTGGCCTGTGGATGTTCCTATTTCAAGGGCTCTCCGGTAGTTGTGTTTTACAATGATGTCATACAGGAGCTTGCCGTCCGCCATGGGCACGTTCATATCTCGCCAGCTCGATCGGTGGCTTTCTAAAAACGCTGTCACCCTGCCGTCCAGTTCAGGATTCCGATTGATTTCACCAGCCTCAGCAAAACCGATAAGACCAGCCAGGGCCACTGTCAGCAGCAGGCACCTCATTTTGATTGTTTTCATTAGAATTGCTACCTCCAAAAACTTAATAATCCCCAATGGATCCTCGACGCTGCGGATCATTATATTTGTCGAATCCCTGTTAGTCGGCGTACCATATTCCAATGATGGTTATTGATCTGATGACAATCAAGCGGAAAAGAGAGACACAGTGATAGAAGTGCTAAAGATAATTGATACTACATCTCGACCTGTCCATCGCCCTTTACGGAAAAGCCGTGAGCGAATTCGAAAGATTGGAAAGCGAAGGCAGACTTTATTACTATAGCAAATTTAGGGGCGAAAATGGGCGATTAAGCCTGTTTCAGAGGAATTTTTACGCTATTCTGCGGGCAATGTATGTTACTTAGCGTGGCCCGCACCATAGCTGCCTAAGAAGCAGATATGTTAATGATTTAAGTGGAGGACCGCGGGAGTCGAACCTGTGTCCTACCCATTTTTTTCAATTATATCTGAAGGATAACATTTGGGGCGGGGTACCTCGGGGATACATGTACATAGCAGATAGTTGTAGTTAAACGCCAAACTGTGCGGCGCGCCCCTTGCGTCCGCACCACTGACATGCTAGGCATCGTCGTCAATAGATTTATTCAAAATCGAAGATCCACTATTCAAAGGTAGTCTCAATAGGTGGCGGTGACTTGAGAGTTTGCTGAACAACACAACACTCCTTCGCGGCAGCCTGGAGGTGCTCTAACAGTCTCGGCTGAGTTCCTTCCTTCACGTTCATCTTTACCTCGCATTTCATGGCCTGAAATCCAACAGGCACATTCCGATCCATCATCAAAGCACCACGAACATCTGCGGTAGCCGTTACTCGGACCTCCAAGTCAATGAGTTCGATGTTCATCAAGTTTGCGACCATCCGAATGGTCGAGTCTTGGCAGGCCGCTAACGCGGCGCAAAGCAGATCTCCAGGTGTCGGAGCATCGTGTTTTCCGCCGACCGCTGCATGGACGCCAACCGGCACCGAAACGCCACAGCCATCCATAGGTTCGACCTTTGAATGAAAAGGATCTGAAGCAATATCACCGGATGTCTTTGCATGGTCTGTAACCATGGCCAGCTCTGGTTCTCGCGTATACTGTGCCCTAAGAGGTTTTTGCGCTTCTAACACACTTGGTTGCATGTTGAAATCTCCTTTGTTGTGATACCTATCGCGGTCTCTATTTCGAGCAAGAGCGTCTAATCTTGTTTCACCGGGAAAAGAAAGGGGAGTAGGGACTGAATGCAGTATTTCTGTGTCAGCGTGCAAGCGATTATTAGCCCTTGCTTCTATTCTCGACATTCTTATCAAGCCGACAAATCAGGTATTAAAAACTTTTAATTACTATTGGTGTAGGAAATGGGAATGAAGTCTTTTGAAAGATTTATCAGTACCACGTTGTGGCATACATATACTGAGGAGGTTTTTTGTTTTGTCAAGGATGGACTGGAAAACACTTATTCGGCCAATATTACAAATAGGGGCAATTCAATAGTGGTAACGTTTTCAATTTTGCCTCACAAGTACTATGATAAAGAAAGAGTTGACAATGGAAGAAGTTTGAAACAGGAAAACATTATGTAACCCACCTAATTTATATGATATATTAGAGTTTATGTCGTACAGCTTGCCAGAAAACCAATATATCATTCTTAGCAAGATATGGTGATATTATCAAATTATGACAGGTTTAAATTGCTCCTGCGATCGTGCAGGATTCAATGGTAGGATTACACTGCTGATGGGATACCACTTTTGAGCAATGAATATATATATAACAACCTGATTTTGTTAAATATTTAATGGTGGAGGCGGCGGGAGTCGAACCCGCTGTCCCCCTTGAAATCATTGAAGATATTGGCGGGGCCGCAGTACATTCGCAGTAACGTATTGAAAAACGAACCCAGCGTGAACAGCTACCAAGATAGAATATAGCGTTGACAAATGGTAACATAAATGTTACCTTCTTGGCCATGATCGTAGTCAAGGAATATATCAATTCTAAAGGCCAAAGCCCTTACGCCAAGTGGTTCAACCGCCTCAATGTTGTGGCAGCCGCGAAAGTCGCCACCGCTTTAATCAGAATGGAGCAGGGCAACTCTTCCAACTCCAAACGTCTTGGTAGCGGAGTTTTGGAATATAGAATTGATTTTGGTCCAGGATACCGCATCTATTTTGGTCGCGATGGCGACAGGATTGTGATCTTGTTAGGGGGCGGTACCAAAAAGCGCCAGCAAAGTGACATAGAAAACGCAAAGGTGCTTTGGAAAGAATACAAAAGGCGAAAACGCCAGGAGG
This sequence comes from Olavius algarvensis Delta 4 endosymbiont, assembly GCA_905176665.1. Lineage (GTDB taxonomy): Bacteria > Desulfobacterota > Desulfobacteria > Desulfobacterales > CAJINA01 > CAJINA01. The sequence continues at coordinate 100,126 of CAJINA010000104.1, forward strand.
GCTAAAAATGGCACTCACGAGAGATTTTAAAGAGACTATTAAAAACCGGATTGAACGTGAACCGGCATTTCGCGAAGCGTTACTCAAAGAAGGGATAGAGTGCCTTTTAAACGGAGAAGTGGATACCGGTAAAGCTATTTTGCGTGATTATATAAACGCCACAATCGGTTTCGATGCTTTAGGCACGGCCACGGCCAAATCCCCTAAAAGCCTTATGCGCATGTTTGGCCCTAAAGGAAACCCTCAAGCTCGCAACATTTTTGAAATCATCGCACATCTGCAAAAACAGGAAGGGTTCCATTTCAAGGTTCAGACGGTTCGTTGATAATTTTGTGGTGGAGGCGGCGGGAGTCGAACCCGCAGCCTACCCAAATTTTATTAACAATTATAGAAGGTTAACATATTGAACGGGATACCGCCAGGATACATAAGCGGTATTAGTGGGATATTTTAAGCGTATCACAAGGTATCTTAAGCTGTAAAAGTCAAAGACCTCCCGGACAGTCAGCCCTCTCGGGTCAGTGATTATTAGGCGGCCTCCTTTGACAATTCTTCTCGACGTTTTTTACCAAG
>CAJINA010000105.1 GCA_905176665.1 Olavius algarvensis Delta 4 endosymbiont
GAACCACATCCGCGCAGCGGCTGAAACATTTTCAATTTCCCCAGAAATTGGAAATAGGTCCTTAAGAACGCTTCTCAAGCCGTATAGGCGCAATCCGTGGAATCTGTGTAATCCGTGTCTAAAAGAGGTTTGAGCTTGAAGGTTATCTGCCCGAAGGGCATGGCAA
>CAJINA010000106.1 GCA_905176665.1 Olavius algarvensis Delta 4 endosymbiont
CCTGGGGCTGGAGCAGGTCCCAAGGGTTTGGCTGTTCGCCAATTAAAGTGGTACGTGAGCTGGGTTTAAAACGTCGTGAGACAGTTTGGTCCCTATCTTCTGCGGGCGTAGGATATTTGAGAGGATCTGTTCCTAGTACGAGAGGACCGGAATGGACGAACCTCTGGTGTTCCAGTTGTCGCGCCAGCGGCACTGCTGGGTAGCCACGTTCGGAACGGATAACCGCTGAAAGCATCTAAGCGGGAAGCCAACCTCAAGATAAGATATCCCTCATACTGGCAACAGTATGACTAAAGACCCCTTGAAGACTACAAGGTTGATAGGCCAGATGTGTACGCACAGTAATGTGTTTAGCTAACTGGTACTAATTGGTCGTGCGGCTTGGCTACAAAATAATTTACACAAGCTTATGAGTATTTGGTAATTACATCCGAATTGACGTTTGCCGAAAAATTTGCAAGAATTTTTCCGGTGGTAATTGCGAAGAGGTCACACCCGTTCCCATCTCGAACACGGAAGTTAAGCTCTTCAGCGCCGATGGTACTGCACGGGAAGCTGTGTGGGAGAGTAGGACACTGCCGGGAAATCTTTTATAAGCCCGAGGTTATGGTAACATAGCCTCGGGCTTTTTTGGTTTTGGGGTTGCAGGCGGCATCTTTTGGCCCTGGCCGGCGTTCTCGCCTCTGGCCGATCCTCGACGTAGATAATCTACGCCTCCGGTCGGCCAGAGGGCTGCGGCCTTGGCCAGAATCAAAAGCTACCGCCTGCAACCCCAAAACATGAGGTGAAAACAACCTTCAAATAGTTCGGCCCTGGCCGGCGTTCTCGCTTCTGGCCGATCCTCGACGTAGATAATCTACGCCTCCGGTCGGCCAGAGGGCTGCGGCCTTGGCCAGAACCAAAAGCTACCGCCTGCAACCCCAAAACATGAGGTGAAAACAACCTTGAAATAGTTTGGCCCTTGCCAGCGTATTCGATTACTACAATGATACGATGGCGGGCATTAAAATCCCAACCCATGCATCGCGCAGAGACGCAGAGGCGCAGAGACGTCCTCCTTAAACTTCGAATCAATGCGAAGTCCAGCGAAGTCGGGAAACCAAAAGCTACGATATGGGCGCACTGCCGTGCGCAAAACCGGTGAACTCTTTAGTCCGCATGGTCTTAAGGTCTTAACCGGCATAGCCGGAGTTTAACATGGGTTTCTCCGCGCCTCTGCGCGAGAATAGGTTTTATGATTGTATTCAGAACAGCGTACCGGTTCACGAGTCATCAATATCGGTATGAGGATCAATGATTTTTGAAATCCTGTAAGATCCAGCCGGTCACTTCGATTACGATTACGATTCCGATCCCGATTTCGATTCTTTTCAGCCCTTCGACTACTTGACTCCGCGACCCTCGAACCCTCACCAGGTTCCCCGTTCAAGGTTCAACCTTTACGCCTAGAACCTTACCTTACACCTTAAACCTTGAACCTAAAGTGAAGCTGATTCTTCAAAATTTACCTTAATTTCAGGGATGTGCTACTTTCTCCGGAAACGGGCCGCGCGGCAGTCGGCAAACGGCTGCGGCTGTCAGAACAGTGTTTGGGGATGCTAAAACCGCCGGCCGGGGAGTCAGGCAGTGCGATTTGGCTTAAAAGCAAAATTTGCTCTCAATCTTTTGATCATCCTGCTGGTGGCGATGTTCCTGCTGGACTTTGTCATCATGATGGTTACCCGCCAGGCCCTGATCAGAGCCGAAGCCGATAAAGCCCGTATCGCCCTGGCTACCCTTGAGGCGTTGGCGTTTACTGAAGATAAGCATTTGCGCGGCGCCCGGAACCTCACCGGGGTCTCTCCGCAGATTAAATCCGTCCTGCAGGAATCCCAGATTATCTGCGGCCGCCTGGAGGACAAGCGGCAGCGGGTCTACCAGTGGGGCCGGGATTGTCCCGGGGAAAACGATTTGGCGCGCTATGCCAAGCAGGCCGCAACTCAGGAAAAACCCATCCTGGAGTTTATAGGGTCCGTCTGGCGGGGGCCCTATGAAAGGTCGCAGTATATGGTCGTGGCCGGCCCCGTATCGGCCGGCAACCGATCGGTCGGTTCCATTTGCCTGGTTTTTGACCTGGGACCGGCTTATGCCAGCCTTGGTAAAACCCAGAAGATCATTATCTACTATATCCTTATAAATGCGCTGCTGCTGACTTTCTTCGGCGTATACCGGCTCTGGCAGATAACCGGCAAGCCGTTGCAAAAGCTCGTCCGTCGGGCCGATGAGTTTCAACCCGATGGGGATCTGCTGTTTCTTTCGGATGACGCCGAGAGCGAGTTCAACCGGTTGTCGCGATCGCTCAACCGGATGCTTGAAAATATAGATGCCGACAAGAAGGAATTAAAGTCGACGGTTCTGTCGCTCGAACAGGCCAATGCCGAACTGAAAAAAGCTCACAAAGAAGTGCTGCGGGCCGAAAAAATGGCTTCCGTCGGTCGCCTCTCTTCGGGCATTGCCCATGAAATCGGCAACCCCATCGGGATTGTGCTGGGTTACCTGGATCTGCTGCGCCAGGAGAATCTCACGGATGAAGAGCGGCTGGATTACATCGAACGGGCGCAGAGCGAGATCGCGCGGGTCAACGATATCATAAGGGAGCTGCTGGACTTTGCCCGGCCCGCCAAAGATGAAAAAAAAGATGTCCCGGTTCATGCGATCGTGGAAGAGATCGTGGGTATGCTGCGTCAGCAGCCCATGATGAAAGAGATCGCCCTGAGCGCCGACCTGGCGGCCGGCCAGGACCTTATTCAGGCCGATCCGCAGCGCCTGCGGCAGGTGTTTTTAAACCTGTTGATTAATGCCGCCGACGCCATCAGACTGGAGCCGGCGCCCAAAGAGGGACACATCCGGATTGCCAGCTGCAACAGCGGCGGCCAGGGCGGCAATGGACAGCAGTTGCAGATTGTCGTCGAGGACAATGGCCCGGGCATCCCGGCCGATCAGTTGAACAACATATTCGATCCTTTTTATACAACCAAGGAACCCGGCAAGGGCACCGGGCTCGGCTTGTCGGTCTGTTTTATGATCATGGAAGAGACCGGCGGTACCCTCAGGGCCGAGGCCGCTTCTGAGAAAGGAACCCGGTTTGTCCTTTCCTTCCCATGTACCGAAAGGAATGCTGCCCCATGAACCGCAGGCAGAATCAATCCAACGACCAGCAAGCGCGCAATCTGCTCGTCATCGATGATGAACAGAACATGCGCCACATGCTGACTTCCCTGCTGACCAATTCAGGCTTTAAAGTCGCGACAGCTGCCAATGGCGAAGAGGCGTTGAAAATGGTTTCCGGGACCCCATACGACTTTATCCTGTGTGACATCAAAATGCCCAAAATGAATGGGCTGCAGTTTCTGGAGGCCGCTGCCGACCGGATCAGCGATTCCACCGTTATCATGATGTCGGCCTACGGTTCCATGGAGACAGCCCTGGAAGCGATAAAAAAGGGCGCCTACGACTATATCTCCAAGCCCTTTAAATCCGACGAAGTAAACCTGGTCCTGAAAAAAGCCGAGGAGCGGGAAAGGCTCAAGCGGGAAAACACCCGTCTGCGCAAAACGCTGCGCACCATAGAGGAAAGATCCAGTTTCGGCAACATGGTGGCCAAGAGCAAAGTGATGCGGGAAATGTTCCGGTTTGCCGAGAAAGTGGCGCGCTTCGATACGACCGTACTGATTACGGGTGAAAGCGGAACCGGTAAAGAACTGGTGGCCCGGGGGATCCACTTTACCGGCCCGCGGTCGCAAAAACCGTGGGTTGCCGTCAATTGCGGCAGCATACCGGAGAATCTGATCGAGAGCGAACTCTTCGGACATGTCAAGGGGGCCTTTACCGGTGCGGACCGGGCCCGGAGCGGGCTTTTCAGGGAGGCCGACGGCGGTACCCTGTTTCTAGACGAAATTGGAGAACTGCCGGTGTCCCTGCAGGTGAAACTGCTGCGGGCCCTGCAAGAGAGCGAGGTCAGGCCGGTGGGCGGGACACGCCCCATAAAAGTGAACGTCCGGGTTGTGGCCGCCACGGCCCGCAATCTCGAAGAAGAAATTAAACAGAACTTCTTCCGCGAAGATCTTCACTACCGCATAAACGTGATGCCGATCAGGTTGCCGCCGTTGCGTGAACGGGGCGAGGACATACCGTTGCTGGCCCGCCTGTTCATGGAGCAATTCAGTGCGCAGTTGGATACGGTTGTCCAGAGTATTTCACCGGCCGCCATGTCTCTGTTGCTGGCGCACGCCTGGCCCGGCAACGTCCGTGAACTGGAGAATGTCATCCAACGCGCCGTGGTGCTGGCCGAGGGTCCGGAACTGCTGCCGGAACACCTGCCCGACACGCTTGGTCCCAATGCGGTCAACCAGGACATTGGGTCTCTGGTCAAAGGGGATTCGCTCAAGGAGGCCCGGCGGGAGTTGGAGAAGATTATGATCGCCCGGGTGTTGCAGAAGACAGGCGGCAACCGGAGCCAGGCCTGTCGGCTTTTAGAAATCAGCCATCCCAGTTTACTCAGCAAAATGAAACAATACGGTATTTCTTAGTGGGCATTTACAACCGGCATCTTTGGTTCCAGAGCGGTGTTTGCGTGTTTTTGAGCACGAAGTGAAGCCACCGCGCGATCCTCTGCATTGTATCTCACTAGGCACCAGGTTAGGCATTGGCTTCGCTGACACCTCCGGTTTCAAGAACAGGCAGGCCTTGCCCTGAACCAAAACCGAACCCTTGCAAACGCCCACTTCGCCATCTTCAGAAAACTTAGCAAACGAGGCGCTTCGGTAAGCGAGATTGGGCCAAAAGACTTTTTTGGAGATGGTTTTAATTTTCGTTGCCGGATTCGGCATCAGCCTCCGGGGTGGGGGGGCGACCGGGGTCTTCGGTTTCTACCCGTTGCATAATCATCTCTACTTTACGTGCGATTTCATCGATTTCAGCTTTGATCTGCAGCTCTTCCAGTTCGTCCATGCGCGTGCTTTCTCCGATCAGGGTCAGGGCGGGTATACGCCGTGCTCATAAATATAGTCAAAACAGTATTCACTGTAGTCGCCATTGTCGTCGCTGTCACCGGCAGTGTTTTTTTCAACGGTTGTTTTGTGGTTCAGCCACAGTGCCCTGGCAAATTGGCGCAAGACATCGGTCAAAATATCGGGCTCATTGGTAATTTCCCGGTTTTCCTGGATATACCAGTCCGTGGCTTCAATAACCGCCCAGGTATTGCGGATGTACTCGGAATCATCCAGATGGGAATCGATCCATACGCCGTGCAGTTTTTCCAGGATCGATTTTACTGAGCCTTCAATTGCGTCCAGGTTGTTCATGACATTCCCGTTGTGGTACCGCCAGACCGACGGCAAGTCCCCTGTAGCCTTCATCATTTTAACTCACCATAAATAAGGATTTTGGTGGTGCAAGTCAAGCTTTCAAGGCACGGAACAGCCGGGATTCTAATCCCGGCGCTTTCATCAGCGAGTGGTATTTTTAAACATACTTAAGCGAAGTTAAGCATAATTAGAACTAATTGTCAAGTCATTGTTCTGCACTGTTCACGCCTGGCTCTTTCCATTTCATTCAGCCAACCTGGACACACTTGTCGTTTATATTTTTTTATTGTAATGTTCGTTAGTTATCTGGAAGATGACCGTGACGATTAACCCAACCTGTTGAAATAAAAGTCATAAAAGCCATGGCCCATCTGTCCCCGAAAACAGGTTATGCCCAGTTGGTGGAGCGTCTGAACCGCTATCCCCAGGGAGCGCCGCCCTCCGAACTGTTGTACCGGATCCTGGCGATGCTCTTCACGGACAAGGAAGCCGCCCTGGTTGCCCTTTTGCCGATCAAGCCTTTTACGGCGCGCAAAGCCGGTCGCCTCTGGAAAACGTCTACGGCCGCGGCCCGGCAAACCCTGGACAAACTGGCGGACAGAGGCATTCTGATCGATATGGAAATCCGGGACGAGACCCAGTATTGCCTGTTTCCCCCCATGGCCGGCTTTTTCGAATTCTCCTTGATGCGCGTTCGCCATGATATCGACCAGAAGCTTCTCAGTGAATTGTTTTACCAGTACCTCAATGTCGAAGAGGATTTCATTCGGGACCTGTTTACCCGCGGCGAGACCCAACTGGGGCGCGTGTTTGTAAATGAATCGGCGTTGCCCGAGGAGGCCTCGTTGCATGTCCTCGATTATGAACGGGCCACAGCCGTGATAAAATCGGCCACCCATATCTCCATCGGCCTTTGCTACTGCCGGCACAAGATGCACCACCTGGACCGGGCCTGTGCTGCGCCTCAGGACATCTGCATGACCTTCAACAACACGGCCTACTCCCTGATCAAACACGGCGTAGCCCGACGCGTGAGCGTGCCGGAGTGCCGGGACCTGTTGGACCGGGCTTATGACGAAAATCTGGTCCAGTTCGGCGAAAACATCCGGGAGAACGTTAATTTTATCTGCAACTGTTGTGGGTGCTGCTGCGAGGCGCTGCTCGCCGCCCGGCGGTTTGCGTTTTTTAAACCGGTGCACACGACCCATTTCATACCGGTGCTGGATACGCTGGCTTGCAAGGGGTGTGGAAAGTGCGTGACGGTGTGCCCCGTTGAGTCCCTGGCGCTGGTCTATGCCAACGACCCTCGACGGCCCCGGCGCAGGATAGCCCGCCTTGATCCGGAGACCTGCCTGGGATGCGGTCTTTGCGCCCGCAATTGCCCCGACCGGAACATCCAGCTGCGGCACCGTCGCACACGGGTGATCCCGCCCCTCAATGGGACGCACCGGGCCGTGGTAATGGCCATCGAGCGGGGCCGGCTGCAGGACCTGATTTTTGATAACCGGGTGATGTGGAGCCATCGAGCCATGGCGGTCGTACTCGGGGCGATCTTGAAGCTGCCGCCCGTTAAGCAGACGCTTGCCTGTCGGCAGGTAAAATCAAGATTCTTGGAAAATCTGGTCCAAAAACTTCCGGTCTAAGGGTTGCTGGTGATAAGAACGGCCCTTGGCTTGACTTCATCTCGACTTTGCAATACAAATGATCGACACTCATCATATGAATATAACACAATTATTTGTGTTCTTCTTCAGGTTTCGATTTTTCGGCTGAGGCCAAAGACCACCCATCTGCACATACGGGGATAGTATTTTCATGGATATGAAGAGAGACTATTATGAGGATGTCCAGTTCTTTACATCCGGCGTGGTCCTTTTCTGGTTTGTGATGCTGATCCTGTTCCTCCTGGCCTACCCGTTGATGGTAAAAAACTATCACGTGTATGTGGCCAACTATATCGCCATCAATATTATCGTGGCCACGGGATTGAATCTGCTGGTCGGGTATACCGGGCAGATCTCCCTGGGGCATGCCGGTTTCTTTGCCATCGGTAGTTACGGTACCATCATTCTCATGACCAAGGCGGGATTTCCGTTTCTTTTGGCGTTGCCTGCGGCCGCCCTGATTGCCGCCCTGTTCGGTTTTTTGCTGGGCCTGCCTTCCCTGCGGCTGGAAGGCCCTTACCTGGCCATCGCCACGCTCGGGTTCGGCCTGACCATCACCCAGGTCATTGGCCGTCTGGACCTGTTCGGCGGCCGCGAGGGTCTGCATGCCCCGGATCTGACCATCGGGAGCTGGCACCTGGATACGGATGTGGAATTCTACTACCTGCTGATGACCCTGACCGTGCTGCTGATAGCCGCCGCCCGCAACATTGTGCGTACCCGCGTAGGGCGGGCCTTCATTGCGATTCGGGATGCCGACCTGGCGGCCGAGACCATGGGGGTCAACCTGGTCTTTTACAAAACCCTGTCGTTTGCCGTCAGTGCTTTCTATGCCGGTATGGCGGGTGGTCTCTATGCATTTGTGCTGCGTTTTATCGAACCTGAAATTTTTACCCTGATGATGTCGATCATGTTCCTGGCAATGGTAGTCGTGGGCGGCCTGGGCTCCATCATGGGCGCCATTGCCGGAGCCGGTCTGCTCAGCTGGCTGGACTTGCAGCTGCGCAACATCCTGGAAATCCCCTACCTGGGCACCTGGCTGGAAACGCTCTCAAAATCCTGGTTTTCCATTACCGGCGTTTCCAATATCCAATTTATCGTGTTCGGTCTGATCATGGTGCTCATCATGCTGTTTGAGCCGCTGGGGATTTACGGGGTGTGGATCAGGATCAAGAAGTATTGGCGGACGTGGCCCTTTTAGGGGCTGTTTCTAAATTGTCTTTTGGCTCAATCTCGGCGTTGGGCGTGCGGTTTCAATCCTCGAAATACTTTAAAGTATTCCTCCGGTTGAAACCTCACGGCCGCCTTGACCTTGAACCAAAATCCTAATATAGAAACAGCCCCTCGGTGCAAAGGAAAAACTTTGATGATCGATTTTCTCCAGATGATTGCCAGCGGGATTGCGGTCGGCAGTTCCTACGCCCTCATGGGACTGGCCATGGTGATCATCTATAAAACGTCGGAGGTCCCCAATTTCGCTCAGGGCGAAATGGCCTTGATAGCCTCTTTTTTCGCCTTCATGCTGATCGATTCGTTCGGGGCGGCCTGGTATACCGCTTTTGCCGGGGCCCTGCTGTTTGCCATTTTGCTGGGCTGTTTTCTGGAGTACGCGGTTCTCAGAAGAGCCAAGGAACCCAATATCCTGGGAATGATCGTGATCACCATCGGCCTGGAGATGATCCTGCTGGGGTTTGTCTCCTGGAAGTTTGGGGCCGACCAGAAGACCATGCCCTTTCCCATATCGCCCTATGACAGCCTGGTGATCGGTGACATTTTTGTCAGCACCCTGGAATTGCTGACGCTGGTGGTGGCCCTGGTCATCATGCTCGTCCTGTTTTTCTTTTTCCGGTTTTCCAAGCTGGGGCTGGCTGTCAAGGCCACCCAGCAAAATCCCGTGGCGGCAAGGTTGATGGGGATCCGTACCAACCGCATTCTCATGATGACCTGGGGGATTTCGTCTTTCGTGGGCTGCCTGGCCGGGCTGTTGATCGCGCCCACCATCATGCAGCCCTACATGATGTGGGACCCCATGCTCAAAGGGTTTGCGGCCGCCGTGATGGGCGGCATGACCTCCCTGCCGGGGGCGGTTGTCGCCGCCTACCTGCTGGGGATTATCGAGAACCTGTTCGGCGGGTACGTCTCTATTGAGTTCAAGTCCGTGGTGGCTTTTGCCATTATCGTCCTGGTCCTGTGTTTCAAGCCGAGCGGGTTGTTTGCCAAACACTACGTTAAAAAAGTATAGAAGCGGTCTCAAATAGGCCTTTTGGCCCAATCTCGGCGTTGGGCGGACATTTCAAATCCTCGAAATACTTTAAAGTATTCCTCCGGTTTGAACTGTTCACCCGCCTTGACCTTGCCCCAAAATTCATATTTGAGACAGCTTCTATAAGTATAAATAGATTTAGGCAATAGGATGACACTTCAAACAAAGGAGGGGGTCATGAATAGAAGATTGCTGGCGGTATTACTTGTAACGGGTGTGCTGGTGAGCGGGCTTTGTTCCGGGGTGATGGCGGAAGAGGGGGTTACGGACACGGAGATCCATATCGGATCCTGGGGACCGCAGACCGGGCCCGCGGCTGCCTGGGGATCTGTGCCCCGTGGAACGGACGCCTATTTTAAAATGATAAACGCCAATGGCGGGATCAACGGCCGCAAAATTGTGTACCACAGCTTCGATGACAGCTACAACCCGGCCAAAACCAAGGCCGGCGTCAAGGAATTGCAGGAAGGCACCGGCATGTTCGCCTGGGTGGTGGGCGTGGGATCCTCCCCGGGACTTGCCGTCAGGGATTACCTGATGGAACGCAAGATTCCCTGGGTCGGGCCGGCCGCCGGTTCACTGCATTGGATCAAGCCGCCTCATAAGTACCTTTTTGGCGTTTACCCCCTGTATTACAAAGAAGCCAAAGCCTTGGTGCGGTATGCAGTGGAAAACCTGGGCAAAAAGAGGGTGGCCGTTGCTTTTCAGAATGACGAGTACGGTAAAAACGGTCTGAAAGGGGCCATCGATGAACTCGCGGCTCACAATCTCAAGCCGGTGGCGCTGGTTCCGGTGGAGTTCAAGGACACCGATATGAAACCGCACGTCATGAAACTGCGCCGGTCCAATGCCGACATGGTCCTGTTGTGGACCAGTGTCGGCCACGCCGTCCGCCTCGTCGGTACCAGCAAGGCCATGAAGTTCGCGCCCCAGTTCATGAGCACCAGCACCTGTAGTGATTTCCCGTTGATGATCCACATTTCCAAAGGGCTCTGGGAAGGGGTGATCACTGCGGCCTTCGGCGAACTGCCCGATTCCGACAACCCCTTGCTGCAGACATACAAAGCCGAGGCCTATGGCAAATTCGCCGCTCCGAAGGAGCGCTGGGGGGTGTTCTATTATGCTGGCATCTTATTTGCCGAGCCGCTGGTGGAAGCCATCAAGCGCTGCGGTCGGGACCTAACCCGGGAGCGATTGGTCAAAGAGCTGGAAGGATTGCGTAATTTCAAGGGGATTGGTCCGGTGGTGAATTACAAGCCGTTCGATCCCAAGGATCCCAACAGCCGCCAGGGCACGCATGCCACCTTTTTGGTGCAGTGCCTGAAAGGCGGTAAATCTAAAAAGCTGACTGATTGGATAACTATCCGCTGATGAAGGCTTTCTTTGAAATAGATCAATTGACCATTTCGTTCGGGGGGCTCACGGCCCTGGACAATATTGCGCTCAGTGTCGACCAGGGTGAAATATTCGCGGTCATCGGTCCCAACGGGGCCGGAAAAACCACCCTGTTCAATTGCATTAGCGGGCTATACCGCCCGGACAGGGGGACCCTCTTTTTCAAGGGGGTTTCCCTGCAGGGCAAAAAGCCCGATCGCATCGCGCGCCTGGGAATCGCCCGGACCTTCCAGAACATCGAGCTGTTTGCCCACATGAATACCATGGAGAACATTATGCTGGGCCGGCATATTTTTATGCAGACCGGGCTGCTGCGCGGGGTGTTTATGTGGGGCCGGCACTCTTATGCCGGCCGCGAAGAGCTGCGCCACCGTAAAAAGGTGGAAGAGATTATCGATTTTCTGGACCTGCAGGCCGTGCGCAACAAACCGGTCGGCGCCCTGCCGTACGGGACCCAGAAACTCATCGAGCTAGGCAGGGCCCTGGCCCTGGAGCCTGAGCTTTTGATGCTGGACGAACCCTGCGCGGGAATGAATACCGAAGAGAAACAGGATATGATCTTCTGGGTCAAGGATATCCAGGATGAGTTGGGGATTACGATCCTGCTGATTGAACACGACATGAACATGGTCATGGATATTTCAGACCGGATCCTGGCCGTCAACTTCGGTCAGCCGATACTCACCGGCAGTCCGGACGAGGTGAGCCGGCATCCGGAGGTTCTGCAGGCTTATTTAGGGGCGGAAGAGGGGTAGGGGAACCAACGGAACCAAAGTGCCCGCATCCAGTTTCTTGATCTTACGCTTTATCCTAATCTTAATCCCGGTTTGCATTGTCCTAAATGCCGCTGATTGATTAAGATTAGGAGCAAGCGTAAGAGTGAGAGTAAGAAAGGACAGGACCGGAGTAGCCATTGGACGCATTGCTCGAGATAAAGAACATCGAAACCTACTACGACCTTATCTATGCCCTCAGGGGGGTGTCCCTGGCCGTGGAGGAAGGTACCATCACGACGATTCTCGGCACCAACGGCGCCGGCAAGTCCACGATCCTCAAGACCGTTATGGGGTTGATCGACGACCAGCCGGACAAGGGCACCATCACCTTTGACGACCGGCGGATCGACGGCCGGGATACCGAAGAGATCGTCCGCCGGGGGATCTCGTTTGTACCCGAAGGCCGGGAGGTGTTCGAGGAATTGACCGTGCACGAAAACCTGCTGATGGGTGCCTATACCCGGCGCGACCGCGAACAAATCGCAAGCGACTTTGAAAGGGTGTATGATTATTTCCCCGTGTTGCAGGAACGTTCCCGGCAATGGGCGGGCACCCTGTCCGGCGGCGAACAGCAAATGCTCGCCATCGGCCGGGCCCTGATGAGCCGGCCCCGGTTGTTGTTCCTGGACGAGCCGTCACTGGGGCTATCTCCCATCCTGGTTAAGGAGATCTTCGGTATCATCGAGACGATCAACCAAAAAGGCGTGACCATTCTGCTGGTCGAACAGAATGCGCGGATGGCGCTGGCTATTTCGCATTTTGGGTTGATCCTGGAAAACGGCCGTTTCGTGATGAAGGGCCGCGCCGACGACCTGGCCGCGGATAAAGACGTCCAGGAATTCTATATGGGGGTGCGGTCCGAAACTTCCGCCAAAGGCTACCAGCGGTGGAAAAGAAAGAAGGCATGGCGCTGATGGCCCCATCTCCCACACAAGCGGCTGAAACGACGCCGCAGGTTTTCACCAACACCGTCCGGGCATGCGGCGGCCGGGTCGCGCTGCGCAAAAAGGAGCTGGGTCTGTGGCATGACATTTTGTGGGAGGACTATTACCGGCAGGTGCGCTATGTCGGTCAGGCCCTCATCGAACTGGGCCTCGAGCCGGGCCAGTGCGTTTCTATCATAGGTGATAACTGCCACCAATGGGTCAAGGCGGATATGGGCGTGCAATGCGCCGGCGGTGTCGCGGTCGGGATTTATGCCACCAATGCCTGGCAGCAGGTTGAATTCGTGACCCAGAACTCGGAATCCAGGTTTCTGTTCGTCGAGAATGAGGAGCAGCTGGATAAATGGCTGCATTTCAAGGAGCGCTCCCGGCAGCTTTACCGGGTCATTGTCTGGGATACCGAGGGGCTCCGCCAGTTTTCGGACCCCATGGTCATGACCTATGACCAGTTGCTGGAAATTGGGCGGGCAGCCGAAAAAAATTATCCCGAACGGCTGGATACACGCATGCAGGCCGTTCAGCCCGAAGACCTGTGCGTCTTGATCTATACGTCCGGTACCACGGGGCCGCCCAAGGGTGCTATGCTGACCCACCGCAATGTCACCTGGATGGCCCGGGCCGTCAGCCAAGCCAACACCATTCACCCGACCGACGAAGTGCTTTCCTTTTTGCCCCTGTGTCACATTTTTGAACGCCTCTTCTCGGTTTTTGTCCACATCACCTATGGCTATACGGTCAACTTTGTCGAAAAGCCCGACACCGTCATGGACAATATGGTAGAAGTCTCTCCCACCGTGGGCTACGCGGTGCCCCGAATCTGGGAGAAGTATTACTCGGCAATCATGATTAAAATGTCAGATGCCACCTGGTTTAAACGCGCCGTATTCAAAGTGGCCCTTCAGGTTGGAAATGCCCGGGCCAATTTGAAAATGAATTTCAAACCGGTTCCCGGTTCGGTGGCCTTGCTCTGCACATTGGCCCGCCTGGCGGTATTCAGAAAACTCAAGGAGCGCCTGGGTTTCGACAGGATCCGGGTGGCCTACTCCGGGGCCGCCCCGATTTCGGGCGAGGTGCTCAAATTTTTTCAGTCCATCGGCATCAACCTGATCGAGGGGTACGGCCAGACCGAGGGTACCGGGGTCACCACGCTGTCGACGGACGGTCGGGTGAAATTCGGGACGGTGGGCAAGCCGCTGCCGGACACCCAGGTGAAAATCGCCGCGGATGGCGAAATTCTGGTCAAGTCACCCGGGGTATTCAAGGGGTACTATCAGAATCCGAAAGGGACCCGCGAGACGATCCGGGACGGCTGGCTGCACACCGGCGACGTCGGCAACCTGGATGAAGACGGCTACCTGACCATCACGGACCGCAAAAAGGATGTCATTGTGACGGCCGGCGGGAAGAACATCACCCCGCAGTACATCGAGAACAAACTCAAGGCCAGTTTGTATATCAACGATGCCGTGGTGGTCGGCGACCGGCGCAAGTACCTGACCTGCCTGATCATGATTGATGAAGACAATGTGATCAAGTTTGCCCAGGACCATAAGATCCAGTTCAGCACCTACCGGGATCTAACCCAAAGCCCGGCCGTCGGCGACCTGATCCAGGGGGAGGTCGATCAGGTGAACGCCACCCTGGCCCGGGTGGAAAACGTACGCAAATTTACCATCCTTCCCAAAAAATTGTACGAGGAAGATGGCGAAGTAACCCCCACGATGAAGGTCAAAAGAAAGTTTGTGCATGAGGCGTTTAGTGATTATATAGAGGCCATGTACAACTGATTGCCGGTTTTTTGAGATGGCCATATTAACAACGCAACTTTCGGGAATTGTGAAAGTTTGGGCTCCGTATCGGTATCGGGTTCGAAATCGCTATCGAAATCGGGGTCCGCATGAGGTTTTCCAAGCCGATTTCGATTCAGGCTGAAACCCGAATGTTGAGTTTTCAACTTACGATGGACAAATATCATGGCGAAGCATAATTGCGAAACCTGTGCATTTCGGGCCAAGTACGACCGCAATCCAAAATCCCTGTTAGGCCGGATCTGGCGCTGGCATGCAGGCTGGTGCCCCGGATGGAAGGCTTACATGCGATCTTTGGAGGACCCAAAGCGGATCGAGCTGGCCGTTAAATACGATACGCGAAAGTATCGATAGCTTCTATACCCGGGAGGAGATATGCATCGTGTAAACTGGGTGGCTGTCACCGGTACCTGTGGCCGTATGCTGGGCGGGTGCCTGGCAGGCATCCTCCTGCTGACAATCGGCTGCCTGGAGCATTACGGCCGTATGGACCCCAGCACGGAGGTGGACCGGTTGTTTGAAGCGGCCAAGGTCCTGCCGGACTACAACTACTATTATGCCGGCGGGCAAAACAACCCGCGCGCGTTGCTGGGAATCCATAGAGCGTATACCCAGACCAACGCTTCCTGGACGCCCATGAAGGGATTGAATCCGGAGATATTGAAAAAACGGGTGGCGGCCATGACCAATGAGATCGGCCACGCCCCGGAAACCTACGGCGGGGCCATCTTCAGCCCGGACGGAGCTCAGATGGGGATCTGGTATTCAAGATCCAGGGATGTGATCATCCGTTTTGGGGAAAACCGCGAAGTCTCCGTCAGCCTGCCGCGCTGGCCGGATGAGAACAAGGAGAGGCGCAGCCCCTTCTCGGTGCCCTAACGCTGATAAAAACCTACATCACATTTGCACTGGGAACATTCCGAATTTCGATTTTATTATTTCGGATTCATAAACTTCTCACAGAAGTTTATTCTGGTAACCGCTTGGCCAGGTTCCGGGCGGCTTCGCCGATGACCGTCTGGAGCGAGACCGCATCCTCGTTGACCTCTTCTTCAGACCAGTTCAATTCCTGCACGCCTTCCCAGGCGATGCTGCCGTCCTTGGCATCCCAGATCTGGAAAAACAACCGTAATTTGGCGTGTTTGGTTTCCATCAGGCGGAGTCCGAACACACTAAAACGACCGGAAGAACCCTGGGTGAAACTGGCCAGTTTGAGTTGGGCCAGGTGGCGTGTCCCGGTCACTTCACCGACCTGGTAGAGCGTTTTGCTGTCAAACAGGCCGGTGTCTTTGTATTCGGCAAACATGCGCTGGTAGGCTTGGCCCAGGTCGGCCCGATTAATGGCACTCAGGGTTTCCGGCAGCGACACGCATTTGAAATCCGGACGCTCGGTTTTCAGGGTTTCCACAAAGGTGAAGGCCGCCGCCTGTTTTTCCTCCTCCTGGCCGGTTACGGTCGAGGGGGTGATAAACGCAATTCCGCTGTTGCGCAGTTCATCAGCGGAAAGCGAAAATTGGTGATGGTTGACGGTGGAATAGACCTGCGCCGACCCGCAGCCGGCCACCCAGGCCAGCAGTCCGGCCGCCGCAAAAAAATATAGGGCCAACTTGAAACGCAGGGCACGCGTCGTATGGCCGGAAAGTGTTTGTCCGGTTTGCTTTTGAAGTTTCATGGTCCTCCTGGTGTCGGGCCCGTGGGGCTCGATTTAGGTCCTGTCGCGGTCAATTTGCCAATCATATCGTCCCATTGCCTGAAATCAAGGTTTTTATAAGTTTTCCTTGATTTTAGAACGGGGTTCTGCGTACATCATCACTCGCGCCACCGTCAACGAGCGGGCCGGTCGGATGAATCGGCACCCGGTGCGATAATAAAGGGGCTTCAGGTCTGGAAACCTGAAACCCCTTAGGTATTCTTGGAGCCACCGTGCGGAGTCGAACCGCAGACCTACGCATTACGAGTGCGTCGCTCTACCAACTGAGCTACGGTGGCCAGAAGCCATCTCAAAAAAGTCTTTTGGTCCAATCTCGGCGTTGGGCGCGAAATTCAAATCCTCGAAGTACAGCAGTACTCCTCCGGTTTGAATGTAGCGGCCGCCGCACCTTGAACCAAAATCCGTTTTTTGAGATAGCTTCTCAATCGGTGAGCAATTACTGTATTTATGACCCAAAATCAAGAGAAAACATCCCTCGCGCTCCTGTTCGCAGAGGCTGCCGCGCAGACGGGGACCATTGAATGCAGCGGCCTTTCCGGGTCGGCCAAAGCCTGGCTGGTTGCCCGGCTGCACGCCCAGGTGCGGCGGCCGTTGTGCGTGGTCGCGGCCACCCTGAAAGAGGCCGAGCGGATGGCCGGCGAAGTGGATTTTTTTTAGGGCACCGCTCGGCGTCGCTGCACACGTTTCCCCCTTATAACATCCTGCCGCACAAGATGCTGGGCTACCACAGCCAGACGGCCGCCCAGCGCATCGGCACCCTGTTTACCCTCACTGAGAGCCGGCAGCCCTTCCTGCTGGTGACCTGCGTGGACGCGCTTTTGCAAAAACTCGCGCCGAAAAAAGACCTCATCGGATTTGCCGAGTTGGTGATGGCCGGCGAGGAATTGGATCGCGACCTGTTGATCGAAAAACTGATATCGGGCGGGTATACCCATGCGGCCCTGGTGGAAGAACCCGGGGATTTTTGCGTGCGGGGAGGCCTGATCGACCTTTTTTCACCGTTGTATGACGAACCTTTGCGGTTGGAATGGTTCGGGGACACCATTGATGCCATCCGGACATTCTCACCCGACAATCAGCGCAAGACCGGTGAGTTATCCGAGGCAATCATCCTGTCGGCCCGTGAAGTGATTCTTAAAAAAGAAGATCTGCCCCAAGTGGTCAGCCGCATCAGGGCCCGGGCTTCCGCACAGGACCTGGGGGCATCCCGGGCGCGCGACATCAGCGATCGAATACGGGATGAAGGCCTGTTTCCCGGTATCGAGGGCCTTTTGCCGCTGCTCTATGCCAATTTGGACAGCCTGTTTGACTATCTACCGGCCGACACGCTGTTCGTCACCGACATGCTGCCCGCGCTGGCTGCGGCAGCCGAAAAATTCACAGCCCGGGTGAATGAAAATTACCGGACAGCTATCCACAAAGAGCGGGTCTGTGCGGCACCGGACACCTTGTATTACGACTGGGAAGCGGTGCAGGCCAAGCTGGCTGCTGCCGGCCCGCTGGAGCTGGATGCCCTGGACATGGTAAGGCGCGCAGACGCGGACCCGCCAGATCCGCTAAGCCTGCCATTCACGGTAGCGGATAATCTTGAGCTGAAGCGCGAGCTGGAAAAAGGCCTGGACGCGGACCACCTGTTTCAACCGGTGGTCGATTGGATCAACAGTGCCCTGGACCGTGATTGTACCCCGGTGGTGGTGTGCGGGACGGAGTCGCAGGCCAAACGAGTGGAAGCTTTGCTGGGACACTATCAGATAACGGTGCATTTCACGCACCAGATGCCGGTGCCCGGAGATTCTCGCCACCGCAGGATTCATTTGTGCATCGGGCCGCTGGAGAAGGGTTTTGTCTGGTCGGAAGAACAGTTGGCCGTGCTGACTGCCCAGGAGATATTCGGCAAGAGCAAACGCCGCCGCCATCACCCGGTAAAGACTTCCCCAACCAAGCTGCTGACGTTCGAGGACCTCAAAAAAGGAGACCTGGTCGTGCACGCCCAACACGGCATCGGACGCTACCTGGGACTGGAAACGCTCGTGCATGAAGATGTGACCAATGATTTTCTCCTGATCAACTACCATGACGATGACCGCCTTTACCTGCCGGTGGACCGCATGGGAATGATCCAGAAATACATGGGGGTTGAAGGCATCGCGGCCGTCCTGGACAAGATGGGCGGTAAAACCTGGCAGCGCATTCGCAGCCGGGTAAAAAAGTCGGTGGAAAAGATCGCCGGGCAGCTGCTCAAGCTCTACGCGGAACGGAAAATTAGAAAAGGGCATGCCTTCGGACATCCCGACAGTTATTTCAGTGATTTCGAAGCGGCTTTTGCCTACGAAGAAACCGCCGACCAGGTGAAAGCCATCGATGATGTCATCGCCGATATGAATGCTGCGACGCCCATGGATCGGCTGGTCTGTGGAGATGTCGGCTACGGGAAAACCGAGGTAGCCCTGCGGGCCTCGTTCATAGCGGTCAACGACGGCAAGCAGGTGGCCCTGCTGGTTCCCACCACGGTACTTGCCCAGCAGCACTATGAAACGTTCCAGGAACGCTTTAAACGCTACCCGGTGAATGTCGCCTGCCTGAGTCGGTTTCGCTCGCCCGCCCAGCAACGCAAGATCGTGGCCGGGCTCCAGGACGGCCGGGTGGATGTCGTGATCGGTACCCACCGCCTCTTGTCGAAAGACATCGCTTTCAAGGATATCGGCCTGATCATCGTGGATGAAGAGCAGCGCTTCGGGGTCAAGCACAAAGAAAAGCTTAAAAGATTTCGCAGTATCGTCGATGTCCTGGCCCTTACCGCGACGCCCATTCCCCGGACCCTGCACATGTCCCTGATGGGTGTCCGGGATATCAGTATCATTTCCACGCCGCCCGAGCACCGTCAGCCAATCGTCACCTATGTGAGTGAATACGATGACGCCATCGTAGCCGATGCGATCCGCAAAGAAATTTCACGGCGCGGCCAGATTTTCTTCGTGCACAACAATATCGCGACCATCCAGTCCATGGCCGCCCAACTTAAAAAACTGGTCCCGGAAGTCAAACTCGACGTGGCCCACGGACAGATGGCGATCGAGGACCTTGAGACCGTCATGATGGCGTTTTCAGAGCGTGAAATCGATTTGCTGGTCTGTACCACGATTATCGAATCCGGATTGGACATACCCAATGCCAACACCATGCTGGTCAACCGGGCTGACCGTTTCGGCCTGGCCCAGATCTACCAGCTGCGGGGCAGGGTCGGGCGCAGTGACGAACAGGCCTATGCTTACCTGTTCATCCCGACGGAAAGCGTTCTTTCCACCGATGCCCGCAAGCGGCTGAAAGTACTGATGGAGCACAGCGACCTGGGGGCCGGATTCCAGATAGCCATGAGTGATCTCAAAATCCGCGGGGGTGGATCCATTCTGGGGGCCTCACAGTCGGGACACATTGCCGCGGTGGGGTACGATACCTTTCTAAAGCTGATGGAAGAAGCCATGGCCGATCTCAAGGGCAACCCGGTCCGGGAGCCTTTGGATCCGGAAATCAACCTGCCCCTGTCAGCTCACATCCCCGAGGCCTACATCACCGATATCGACCAACGTTTGACAGCTTACCGGCGCCTGGCGAAACTTGAAACGATACGCGAGATTTCCGACTATAAGTCGGAACTTAGCGATCGGTTCGGCCCCCTGCCGGGCGATGTTGAAAATCTGCTTTTAAAAATCATGTTGCGGGTATTGGCCATCGAGGCCGGGATTCGACGACTGGATTTGGGCGGGGGTACCCTGGCCCTTTGGTTTTCCGAACTGCACCAGAAAAAGCCCTACGCCGTGGTGGACCTTGTCGTGGATCAATCAGATACGTATTCCCTGACGCCGGACCACGTATTCAGGGTCCGCCTGACTCCGGGACGAATCTACGACCAGCTTTCCGAATCCAAAAACATCTTGAAAGAGATTGTCCAATGTGTTAACGCTTAACAGTTTGTTTTTTAAAGAGTTTACGGTAGGATACATGGTACGTATATCGCAGGATGCTATCTTTACATTTCGGTTCCTGGCAATGGTCGCTCTCTGCCTCGGCAGCTTGCTTTGGCCGGGTTGCATGGAGACGCCCAGCGATCCGGTGGATGCCTACCTAGTCAGGGTGGGCGGTCACACATTGACGGTATCCGAGTTCAATGAGGTGTTCGAGATTTCGAAAACAGCTTATTCGCACAGCGATACCATGGATCCCCAGGTTGTGGCGGATATAAAGCTGCGTTTATTGAACCAGTTGATCGAGGAGATGATCCTCCTTGAAAAGGCCGGCGCGGCCGGGATTGTGGTCTCGGATGCCGAGCTTGAAGGTGAAGTCCTGAAAATCAAGGCGGATTATCCCGAAGGGGTGTTCGAAGAGATGCTCCTGGAGGCGGCGGTTTCATTCGAGGCCTGGAAAAAAAGGCTTAAAATGCAGCTGGTTGCCCGCAAGTTTATTCGATCGGAACTGGAAGCCAAGATCACCATTACCGCTGATGAGGTCGCCCGGTACTATGCGCAGCAGTTCCCCGAGAATACCAAGCCTGACGCAGCCGACCGGCAGCCGGAGATCTCCGATGCCATGATTCTAAAGATGCTGAAAAACCAAAAGGTTCAGGCTGCGTACGCTAAATGGATGAAAGTCAACCGGCGCAGTGTAACTATCGATATCAACTCCCGGCAATGGGAGCAGATAACGCAGAAAAATTCATGAAATTATATAATAACGGTCTTTTACGAAAAAGGCTGCTTTAGAAAGTGATGTATACAGAAGTGAAAGTAAATACCCCGACGTTTCGTTACCTTCTGGTTCTCGGGCTGTTTATCAGTGGCCTGGGCGGCCTTATCACCCGGGATGTCCAGGCTGACCAGGATGCCGAAGTGGTCGACCGTATCGTGGCCATTGTAAATGACGATATCATCGTCCTGTCGGAGCTCAACGAAAAGTTGCAGCCCTATACCGACCGGATTGCCAAAATGGGTTACACGCCCGAAAAAGAAAAGAAAATGATGTACAAAGTCCGCGATGATATCATCAACAGCATGGTAGACCAGAAGCTGACCGACCAGGAAGTCCGCAAGTTCGGCATCATTATCGATGACGAAGAGGTGCTCAATGCAATTGAGCGGGTCAAGCAAAAAAATGCCCTCACCGAAGAACAGATGCTCGCTGATCTGGCTCGTCAGGGCATGACCCTCGAAATATTGAAAAAAAATATTCGGCAGCAGATGCTGCGCGCCCGCCTGGTGAATGTGGCCGTACGCTCCAAAATCGTGATCACACAGGAAGATGCCCGGGCATACTTCGATAGTCACCCCGACGAGTTCCGAGGGGAAAAGCAAGTCCATCTCTGGAATATCATGACGAATACGCCGCAATTTGCCTTTGAAGCGGAAATAGAGGCCAGCCGTGACCAGATGGAAAAAGTGCTGGCCCGGCTTGCCGCCGGGGAAGCCTTCAATGCGATTGCCCGGGAAATAACCGCCGCCAAGGGCCCCCTGGCTGCCAATGATATCGGCATGTTTCGTTTCGGGGTGTTGTCCCCGGAATTGCAGAGCGCCGTGGGTGAGCTGAAAGAGGGCGGGTACACCGAACTCCTTAAAACGGATAGCGGCTTCCAGATATTCTACGTACACAAAATAGAGGCCGGCACCGGCAAGCAATTCGACGAAGTTGCGGGGGATATCCGGCAGAAATTGTTTAACGAACTGGTGGACAAACGGTTCGAAGAATGGCTCGACGATCTGCGTGAAAATTCACATATTCAGATTATTCGTTAGCCGTGGGGCCCAATTCATCATGGAAGAAAAAAGAACAACAGCCTTTGGAAGCTATCTCAAAACCGTCCGACTGGAAAAAGGGATAAAGCTGTCCACGATATCAGAGCAGACCAGGATCAGTAAGGATACGCTCGCGGCCCTGGAGGATGAGGATCACAGCCGGCTGCCAGCAGAAGTATTTGTGAAAGGGTTTATCCGGGCCTATGCCCGGGTCGTGGGTGCGGATGGCGACGTGGCTGTCAAAGGATTCGTTGCCAGCTGCCGGCTGTTGGGTGACAGCCCGCCTCCCCGAACTGATTTGACCGGCGGGGAACCGCCTACCAGGGGAAGGTGGCCGCTTTTTTTAGGCATTTTGATTCTGATTGTGATTGCCGGTGTATGGAGCTGGCGCAGCATGTCGGCAGTAATTAGCAAGGAGCAGACCACGGCACCGCCTTCCGCCGAGTCACCTGTCTCACAACCGGCCGGCCCCGAGGAGCCTGAACCGCCGGCGGCCGCCCCGGCCGCTCCACCGGAAACGCAGCCGGCTGAGCAAGCCGTGGCCCAACCCCGGCAGCGTATCCAGATCCTGGTCATCGAAGAGACCTGGCTCAAGGTGATCACCGACAGTTTAACGACCACTGAATACAGCCTGGGCCCTGGAGACACCCTTGAACTTGAGGCCGACCTCGGTTTTAACCTGTTGATTGGCAATGCCACCGGCATCGAGCTGACCTACAATGACGAGCCGGTACCCATAACGGGTAAAAGCGGACAGGTGGTGCCCCTTCAGTTACCTTGATCCGTAGCAACCGTTGACATTTTCACTACCCCCTGAACAGGGATACTTGCGATGATTGGCGACAAAAACAAAGTCCTGTACGACAGCATCAAACGCCTGCTGCGGCGCGGTGCAACCGTGCACCTTAAAAAGATCGTCAATAAGACCCACGCCGCCGATCTGTCCGTTGTCTTCCGATCTTTGCCGCTGTCCCAGCAACACCGGCTCTTTGCCCTGATTGATGATCTCGAACAAAAAGGACTGCTCTTCAGTGAACTGGAAGACGTGGATCTGCTGGAATTGATCGATGCCATGCCCATCGATGAGATCGTCACCATCATGGAGACCATGCCGGCCGATGACGTCGCAGATCTGATCGGGAAGCTGCCCGAGGAAAAAGCGGATGCC
Source organism: Olavius algarvensis Delta 4 endosymbiont (assembly GCA_905176665.1). GTDB lineage: Bacteria > Desulfobacterota > Desulfobacteria > Desulfobacterales > CAJINA01 > CAJINA01. The sequence continues at coordinate 22,858 of CAJINA010000106.1, forward strand.
ATCCTGGAGAAAATGAAAAAGGAGGGTTCCGAAGAGGTTGAAGATCTGCTGCGTTATGGCGATGATACGGCCGGCGGTATCATGGTTCCCGATTTTATCGCCCTGAGTGAGGACATTACCGCGCGCGAGGCAATCGAATCCATACAGCGTGACTATGTGGATGTCGAAATGCCTTTCTACCTCTATGTGGTCGATCAATACGACAAGCTGGTCGGGGTCAGCTCACTGCGGCAGCTGGTAGTTGTGGCGGCCGAGACACCTTTGAAGGCCTTCATGACCACCGATGTGTTTGCCGTGCAGACGGACATGGACCAGGAGGAAGTTGCCAAGATCGTATCCAGCTACGATATCCTGGCCGTCCCGGTTGTGGATGAGAACAACCGCCTGGTGGGTATCGTCACCGTGGATGACGTTATCGATATTTTACGCAAGGAGGCAACCGAGGATATCTTGAAGATGGCGGGTGCCGGGGAGGAGTTTGTCGAGACCCAGTCGGTCGTGCGCAGCACCCGCATCCGGTTACCGTGGCTGTTTGCCAGCTGCGTGGGCGGAATCCTGGCCTTTTTTATCATCGGATATTTTGAAGAGAGTTTGAAGACGTTAACCTACCTGGCGGCTTTTATCCCGGTGATCATGGGGATGGGGGGCAATATCGGAACCCAGTCCTCGACCATTGTCGTACGCGGGCTGGCCACCGGGCGCCTCAATGTCCGGGATCTGTGGACCGTAGTATCCAAGGAGTTGTCAGTCGGCTTGATACTGGGGATCGTCTACGGCATTATCATCGGCATTGTCGCCCAGGCCAGCTTTGGTACCGGCGCATTCGCCCTGTCGGTCGGGCTGGGGGTTCTTTCCTCCATGTCGGTGGCTGCCCTGGTCGGGTCCATGGTGCCCATGCTGTTTGCACGGCTCAATATCGATCCGGCTGTTGCGACCGGTCCGTTTGTCACTACCTCCATCGATATCATCAGCGTGTATTTTTACTTTATGATCGCAACAACGCTACTTGGTATCTGAACTGATGACAGGCTACACTACACCCGCACTGGTTCTCAAGCGGATTGACTACGGGGACCATGACCTGATCATCAGCCTGTTTACGCTTGACCGCGGCAAGGTGTCGGTGATCGCCAAAGCCGCCAAAAAAAGTGTCAAGCGGTTCGGCGGAATCCTGGAACTATTTACCGCTCTGGAAGCCGTGATCAAGCCCGGCCGCGGCAAAGGCCTGCCGGTCTTGCAGGAGGCGGCGCTCCTCCAGCCTTTTACCAATATCAGGTCAGATGTGATCAGGACTGCCTACGCCAGCTATTGGTCGGAACTGGTCAATACCTGGATGGAGGAGTACGACCGACAGGATTTGATTTTCCAGCTGCTTTCCCACTTACTGGAAGAACTCGACCGGGGTGGTTTCGGCAACCGGGCCCTGTCAATTCTGTTTCAAATCCGGTTCATGGCGCTATCCGGTCTGGCACCCAACCTGTCCCAATGCAGTCGTTGTGGGCTTGATCTGGCCAGGCTGGGCTCCCGGGAGATCTACTTCAGCTTGGCCGGCGGTGGCATTGTATGCGGGGAGTGCGGTTCCCCGGGTGGCCGGCGGGTAGCGCTTTCAAGGGGGACCCTGAAACAACTGGCCTGGATTCAACGCGGTTCGCTCGGCAAAGCACTACGGCTGCAGTTTTCACAGCAGGCCCTGGCCGAGGGGTTGACCCTGTGTGAGGCGTTCGTGCCGTACCATCTCGGCAAGGAACCCAAGAGTCTGAAGTTCTTGAGGCAAATGCGACAATAACCAATTTAAGTTCTAAATGTTAATAAGGGTCGCAGAAATCGGAATCGCTATCGAAATCGGGATCGAAATCGGTCCTGGAAACGTCATTCAAAGTTCGACTACCGATAGCGATTTCGATCCCGATCCCGATAGGGGCAGTATCTTTCGGGGACCCCGAAAATTGAGAGCTAAGATTTGACATATATGCGTATGTATCAATCCGTCCGTAAATATTTAGAAGATAACGGACCCATAGCGGCATCGGCGCCGGTGCGGGTTGATCTGGGGGGGACCCTTGATATCAGCACGCTGCATTACCCGCTCCGGCACCTGAACCCGTTGACGTTCAACGCAGCGGTTGACCTGCGCACCCGGATTCTGCTGCAGCCTTTTAGCGATGGTCGGGTAAAGGTCTCCTCGCGGGGGTTTGCAGATGCCGACTTCGAGGTGGGCAAGGCCCCTTTTGACCATCCGCTCGGGCTGATGTTTGCCGTGGCGGGCTATTTCGGTTTGACAGGTGTGCATATTGATATACAGTCGGCCTCGCCGCCTCGCAGTGCCCTGGGTGGATCTTCTTCCGCTGCGGTTGCACTTGTGGCGGCCTATGCAGATCTGCGCCTGGCGACCGGACAGCCCGTGGGATTGAATCGCCGGCAGGCTGCCGGCCTGGCCCATCATGTGGAAGCCGGTGTCGCCGGGGTTCCCTGTGGGCTCCAGGATCAACTGGCTGCCGCTTTTGGCGGGATCCATGCCTGGCATTGGCAGGGCGGGCCGGACGGGACGGAATACGAGCGGGAGGCCCTGTTGGTGGACGACGGTCTTGACTGGTTTGAAAAGAGGGTCCTGCTCGCTTATTGCGGACAGCCCCATGAATCGCGCAACATCAACAGCCGGTGGATTGCCCAGTTTCTCGCGGCCCGGACCCGGTCGGATTGGGCTGAAATTGTGGATTGTACCTGGGGCTTTGTTGATGCTATGAAGAAGGGCGATGCGGCCGGTGCGGCAATGTGGATGAATCGTGAAGCGGCCATCCGCCTGCGGATGACACCGGATGTGCTCGATGACCTGGGAACGCGCCTGTGTGCGGCGGCGGAAAAGGCCGGCTGCGGGGCCCGGTTTACCGGGGCGGGCGGTGGCGGCTGTGTCTGGACTTTTGGACGGCAGGCCGATATCGAAAAACTCAAACCGCTATGGGCGGCTCATGCAGAAACGATCGCGACAGCCGCCCTGCTGGATTTTGCCGTCGATACAAAGGGAATGCGGGTCAATTCTTAACCATATATTAGTTGAGGGTATTCAATGAATTTTCAGGATGTAATTTCCGCGTTGAACAATTTTTGGGGTAAATATGGCTGTGTTTTATCCCAGCCCTATGACCTGGAGGTGGGGGCCGGTACCTTTCACCATACCACCTTGTTAAAATCGCTGGGACCGGAACCGTGGAACGTGGCCTATGTGCAGCCTTCCCGGCGACCCACGGACGGCCGCTATGGTGAAAATCCAAATCGACTGCAGCACTATTACCAATACCAGGTGATCTTGAAACCGTCGCCGGAATATTCTCAGGAGTTATACCTGGACAGTATGAAGGTTCTGGGGGTTGATCCCCTGGAGCATGATATCCGTTTTGTAGAGGACGACTGGGAGTCTCCCACCCTGGGTGCTTCGGGACTGGGATGGGAAGTATGGCTGGACGGTATGGAAATTACCCAGTTCACCTATTTTCAGCAGGCGGGCAGTATCGAACTTTCGCCGATTAGTGTGGAGTTTACCTATGGCCTCGAACGGATCGCGATGTACCTGCAAGGCGTCGACAACGTTTACGACCTGAAATGGAACGATGACATAACTTACGGAGATGTGCATCACCAGCAGGAAGTGGAACAGTCCACCTACAACTTCGAAGTGGCGGATGTGGATGTTCTCTTCGATCTCTTCAGCAAATATGAAAACGAGGCCAAACGGATACTGGAAGAGCGCAGCCTGGTGCTCCCGGCCTACGAATATACTTTGAAGTGTTCCCACACTTTCAATTTGCTGGATGCGCGCGGCGCCATCAGTGTAACGGAGCGAACCGGCTACATTGCCCGCATCCGGAATCTGGCCCGGCGGTGCGCCGAAGGCTATCTGGCCCAACGGGAAGCGATGGGGTTTCCCCTGCTCAACCGGTAGTACGATTTTCAGGTCCCCCGGGACCGGCCGTATCGCCCTGGCACCTTGGAGGGCAGTGCTAAAAAATAACCGTCCAATTACCGCGCTCCGGTAGCCCAACCGTGGTGCGGATGAAACGATGAGGAGCGTATGACTACTTTTCTACTTGAAATCGGGGCTGAAGAAATTCCGGCCGGGTATATCGAACCCGCTCTCAAGGCCCTGTCTGAAACCCTGGCAGCTCAACTGGAAAAAGCACGAATCGATCACGGTGACATCAACACCTATGGTGCCCCGCGGCGTCTGGCGGTTATGGTGGCGGACGTGGCCGCTAAACAGAAATCGGTGACCAACGAAATGCTCGGGCCGCCCGCCAAGATCGGATTTGATGACAACGGCCAGCCGACCATGGCCGCTGAAAAATTCGCAGAGAAAGTCGGGATCAAGGTCAACCGGCTCAAGACCCGGGAGACGGACAAAGGCACCTACCTTTTTGCGAAAAAAGTTGAAAGAGGGGTCGCCACGGCTACGGTTCTCAAGCAGATTCTGCCGGGGATAATCCTCGGCACGCCGTTTCCGAAAACCATGCGCTGGATGGACCTCGATATAGCCTTTGCCCGTCCGCTGCATTCCATCGTGGCACTTTTGGGCGATCGGGTGCTGACGTTTACAGTCGGCAATGTGAAGAGCGGCCGGTACACGCGGGGTCACAGTTTCATGCATTCTAAGAAAATAAAGCTCAAGCACCCCGATGAGTACCGCGACACCCTGCGGGAGGCCGGGGTTATCGTGGATATCGCCGAGCGCAAGGCCATGGTGACCGAACAGATTGCCACCGAAGCCAGAGCTTCCGGGGGGGCCGTCCTGGAAGACCCTGAACTGGTGGATATCGTTACCAACCTCGTGGAATACCCGATTGCCTCCGCCGGAGGTTTTGAAACCGAATTTCTGGAAGTTCCCCGGGAGGTACTCATTACGGCCATGCGGGAACACCAGAAGTACTTTGCCGTGGTCGATGCCGACGGGAACCTGATGGCGAAATTCATTCCGGTCAACAACACCCGTACCCGCGATATGGCCCTGGTGGCCACCGGTCACGAGCGGGTTCTGCGGGCACGCTTGAGCGACGCCAAGTTTTTCTACACTGCCGATGTACAGATTCCTATAGAAGATCGCGTTGCCAAACTGGAGGGCGTCCTCTTCCAGGCCAAGTTGGGCTCGATGTATGCCAAGACCGAACGCATCGGCCGCCTGAGCGGCTTTTTAGCGAGTGCGGTCGGCGGCGCTGACAGCCAACTACAGACGGACCTGGAACGGGCTGCCCGACAGTGTAAGTCGGACCTGGTCAGCCAGGTCGTGGTCGAGTTTCCAAAACTACAGGGGGTCATGGGGCGTGTATATGCCGCCGTGGCGGGCGAGAACAATGCCGTGGCTGCCGCTATCGAAGAGCACTATCGCCCGACCCATTCCGGTGGAGCCCTGCCGGAGACGTTAACCGGTTCACTTTTGAGCATTGCCGACAAAATCGATTCCATTAGCGGTTGCTTTTCCGTTGGGCTGGTGCCCACCGGGGCGGCCGATCCTTACGCCCTCCGGCGACAGGGAATCGGCATTATCCAGATTATGCGCGCCCGGAACCTTTCGCTTTCACTCAAATCCCTGATTGAGTTCGGGATCGAGCAGTTCGGCGAAAAGGTCGAAGGGGGTGTGGCCCAGGTAACCGATCAGATCTATGTCTTCCTGCAGCGCCGATTGGAGCGGATTCTGGTGGACGAAGGCTTTTCCAAGGACGTTGTGGCTGCGGTGACCAGTGTCTCCATCGACCATATCCCCAACGTCTGGAAGCGGGTGGCGGCGCTTGAGAAACTCAAGGGTGCGGCCGACTTTGAACCGCTGGCCGCAGCTTTCAAACGCGTGGCCAACATCATGAAAAAATCGAGCTCGGCGGCGGGCGCAGATGTGGATGCGGCTTTGTTTACCGATGCTGCGGAAAAGGCACTGTATGCTGCCGTCAAGAACGTCAGGCAGAACGTGGAGGGCTGCCTGGAAGGCGGCGATTTCGACAAGGCCTTTAAAACCATTGCGACCCTGCGGCCGACCGTAGATGCATTTTTCGACGAGGTGCTGGTCATGGCGGATGATGAAAAAGTGCGTGCAAACCGCCTGGCCCTGCTGGGCATGATCGCCGGGCTGTTTGGCCTGTTCGCTGATTTTACAAAGATATCAAACTGAAGAAAGGGTAAGAACTTATGCCATACGATCCAGAACTGGATAAAAGATTAAAAGAGTGGAAGTGCGAAGAAACCGGCCTGGTACTGGCCATTCACCGCTACGGTGAAGGCGAGGCCAAGCTGCAGGTGGGACCCCGAATTCTAAAAAAGAAAGACGGATCCCCCCGGGCGCCGGTTAAAGCCGGGCGCTTGACCATCGAAGATGTTTTGTGGCTTTACGATGTGATCGATGAGGTCAAAGAAGAGCTGCAAAGTCTGGCCGGCCCCAGTAGAGCAAGGGCTTTTGAGAAACCAGAAGCGACCTGGAAACTATCTCAAGAAAAGGGTTTTGGTTCAAGGTCAAGGCGGGTGCGATATTCGAACCGGAGGTGCCAGCGAAGCCAATGCCTTGCGTGGTAAATACTATTGAGTATTGCGAGGATCATAACCGAGCATCCAACGCCGAAATTGAATCAAAAGACTTTTACGAGTTAGTTTCTAAAAAGCGTCCTGCTGGGGTACCACTCCGGGCCTGGCGCTTTTTACTCTTTGCAAAGGGAGAAACCCAACGCCTTGCGTTCAAAACCTCTGAATCCGACGTTCGACGCCATCGTCAATCCGGTCATAACGAAAAACACCCCGGATCCTGGTGAAGTGGCTGTCCTGGTGAGCAGTGTGAGTGATCTGCAGCCCCTCAAGCGTGATATGGCGGCCGGCAGCAAGGTAATGGAGCGCAAGCTCTTCATGGGCCGCCACTATCTGGGCACCTGCGGGGCGACCCGCGTCAGCCTGGTGGGGCCTGTCATGGGGGCTCCTTATGCCGTGGCCCTGCTGGATACGCTGGTGGCCTGGGGCGTGCATAAAATACTGTTCCTCGGCTGGTGCGGATCCATATCGCCCCGGGTGGACATCGGAGATATCATCGTACCCGAACAGGCGTTCATCGATGAAGGCACCTCCGGTCATTACGGTCCCGTTCGGGGCGTTGCCCGGTGTCCGCAGGGCAGTCTGCCCGCGCAGCTGATCACTGCCCTGGAACACGCCAGCCGCAGCACCCATCGGGGTGCCGTTTGGACCACGGACGCCATTTACCGCGAAACCGAAGAGCAGGTGCGGCGTTTCCAGGAAAAGGGCGCCCTGGCGGTTGAGATGGAGGTGTCAGCTCTATTTTCTGCGGCGCGGTTTCGCCGGATTGAAATCGGTTGTGTGCTGGTCACATCCGATCGGCTGCACGATCTGGTCTGGCAGCCCGGTTTTCGGGACCGCCGTTTTCTGGAGAGTCGTGAATCCGCCGCTGCGGCGATTTTACAGGTATTGTCAAATCAACAGGATTCCAGGGATGGATAACATCACGCAGTTGGTTCTCCAGCTGGAGAAATACAATCAGGCCTATCGGGCCGGGGCGCCCCTTATCGGCGATGATGAGTACGATCATCTGGTTGAAAAGCTGCGCACCTTGGATCCCGGGCATGCCTTTCTTCAGCGGGTGGAACCCGAAGTGTTTTCTTCCCGGCGCGAGATTCGTCACCCGGTCCCCATGCTTTCGACCGAGAAAGCCTACACCAAAGAGGCCCTGGCCCGATTTGTCGCGCGGGTGGAAAAGGCGGCGGCCGAGATTGGCCTGCAGGACATCCGGTTGCGGGTGACGGTGAAACTGGATGGCCTGGCCGGACGGGATGACGGCGACATCTTCGTCTCCCGGGGCAATGGCGAGGTGGGGTATGAGATCAGCAGTGCGTTTGAAAAGGGAATTGTTCCGGAAGGCGGGCGCGGGTGCGGTCTGGGTGAGATCGTGATGCTCAAATCTTATTTCGAAAAACACATGCTGGGCGAATTTGAACATCCGCGCAACCTGGTCGTCGGGATTGTCACCTCCGACCGTCTCAATGAGCATGTCCGCAAGGCGCTGGCGGACAAGGCGGTCCATTTCGTACCCTACGCCAACCTGACGGCCTGGGAGGGCAGCGGCGCCGACCTGATCCGCGACCTGGAAACCATCCGGGCCGACCTTCTGGCCGGCAGCGATTATCCCCTGGACGGCCTGGTGGCCGAAGTGATCGATAGGCGGCTCAAGGACCACATGGGGGCCACCAGCCACCACTACCGCTGGCAGATTGCCATCAAGACCCAGGGCGCCACTGCGGTGACCATGGTTGCAGGACTTACCTGGCAGGTAGGGCGGACCGGCAATATCACCCCGGTCATGGAGGTGGCGCCGACCAATCTGTCCGGGGCGACCATCCGTCGGGTGACGGCCCACAATGCCGGCATGGTCAGCAAGCAGCAGATCGGACCGGGCGCTGAAATCGAAATCATCCGCAGCGGGGAAGTGATCCCCAAACTCGAGCGGGTCGTCACACCGGCCGCCGCCGTCGATCTGCCCCGGGCCTGCCCCTCCTGTCGCACCCGGCTGGAGTGGCAAAACGATTTTTTAAGGTGTCCTAACAGTGCCCTCTGCCGCTGTCAGGTGATCCAGGGGATCGTATACTGGTTTCGAACCCTGGGCACGGCCGATTGGTTTGGTCTGAAAACCGTGGAGAAATTGGTGGACGGGGGGTATGACAGCCTCGAGAGCATATACGCCATGCAAGCGGATGAATTCGCCCGCCTGGGATTCGGTCCGGTCCAGTCCGTCAATCTGGCTGAGGCCGTGGTAACCAGCCGGACCAAGGCCGTGGAAGACTGGCGCCTGCTGGCGGCCTTTGGAATTTCCGACCTGGGCAAAGGCGACAGTCGCAAACTGCTCGGCTTCTTTACCCTGGAGTCATTGCCGGAGTTGACCGCGGCGGATATCGTTAAGATTCACGGATTCGGAGAGATTACCAGCCGTTCGATTACCACGGGCCTTGCCGTCGTCCAGGCCACATTTCGGCACATCCTGGCCCTGGACTTCAACCTGATCCGGACCCCGCTGGCAGCCGAACAAGAGAAGATCGAGAGCCCCATCAAGGACAAAGGCATCGTATTTACCGGCAAGATGCAACAGGGCACCCGGGAAGAGATGCAGGCTCGGGCCCGGGAGCTGGGAGCCAGGGTACAGACGGCCGTGAGCGGCAAAACCGACTACCTGGTCTGCGGTGAGAACGTGGGGGCGAGCAAGCTGGCAAAAGCGACAAAAGCCGGGGCACAGGTAATTTCGGAAGCCGACTATATCCACTTAATCGAGACCGGGTAACGTATCGGCAGGGAGGGCAGCATGGAAGACAATACGAGAGCGCACGTTATCATCCACGGCCGGGTGCAGGGCGTCTTCTTCCGGTTGGAGACCCAGAAGGCTGCCCGGCAGCGTGGAGCCGTCGGATGGGTCCGCAATCTGCCCGATGGAACGGTTGAAGCGGTGATGGAGGGCCCTGAGGAAGTTGTCGAATCACTCCTGGCGTGGTGCCGGCAAGGTCCCCGCATGGCCCGTGTTGATAAAGTTGACATCACCCGCGAAAATTACACGGGTGACTATGAAAGTTTTGAAGTAACCTATTAAACTTTTTACTTGGCTATCCGATCAACCATGGAGATGAAGAAGATATCCAAGATTGCGTGGGTGGTAGCGGTGACCCTCGTCGTGCTTTATTTCGCTTTGCCCGAAGCCTGGTATCATTTCAAAACCAGCGGCATCGATCGGCGCAATCTCACCCATGACGATTTTCTCACCCTGGTTAAATATGGACGCGAGAAGGATGTTGAGCCCTTAATCGCATACCTCCAGCGGATCGATTCCGGACCGGCGCAGCCTGGCGAAAAACGGATTTACCCCTGCATCTACATTCACTGTGTCGATGCGCTAAAGGCTATAACCGGGGTTGATCACGGCATGTCCAGGGAAGGCTGGGCGCACTGGTTTCGGCAGACCTATGGGCGTGCGGTAGAGATAGATATATACGCCGACAAAAAGCCTTGATCAGGCTCGCCGACCTCTTTACAATTTCCATAGAACAAAGTGTCGACGAATTTCTCCGGTTCGAATTCCTGCGGGCCGCTGATCGGTATTCGGACCTGGTACATCTTGGGGTACACTTTACAACGGCACACAATCCGCAAAATACCGTCAATCAACCCCCGAAAAGGGAATTCTTATCAACCAACCGGGATTCCGGTGCAGGTGGACCGGGTCGGATCTATGCTGGGCATGTACTTTACGGACCAGACGGTGTATGATTTCGAGAACGCCAAGACCAGAGACATGCAACGGTTCGCCGCTTATAAGAAAGGTATGGTGACGCGCGGGATATATCTGGCACCTTCCCAATTCGAAGCGACTTTCGTTCATGCAATCCATACCGCGGCGGACATTGACGAAACCATCAACGCAGCGGCAGAAATATTTGAAACTTTATAGAATCAATCTTAAAGGAAATTCTGGTTCTAAATCAAAGTGGGATGAGTTAGGGGTTAAATAACAATGCGCACAGCAATGCTAACAGCGAAGTTCGCATGGATTCTTATTACCTTTCTGACAGTAGCCGGTTGTGCGGGATTCCTGCAAGTTACGCAACCGGCGCCCTCGCTGGTTCCATTTGAGCAGGGGGTTGCTAATCTGGCAGTCAGGCTCCTGAAACAGGTTGAGCAGGACCGGCAGGCCGGCAATGTTCCCGAGCCTGTGGACGTGATGCTGATTCCGTTTGCCGATGCGGACAGCGGGCAGGTGCCCGAAATCAGCCGGCGCATTGAAACGATCTTTTTCGAAACCGGATCGGCTAAATTCAAGCGCCTCAAACTGGCCCGGTTGACCTATCAGAACATTGCAAGCGCTGATTATATCATTTCCGGCATCATCGGCCTGAAAGCGTATCCCCCCAAAGGAGGAAAATCCACCACCAAGCACTACCAGATAACCACGGAGGCACGCCGGCGGGCTACGGCCGATCGGGTCGGGCAGGGCAGTACCTGGATAGCTGATCAGGATTTGAATTACACGCCCACGGCGATTTTCAGGGACAGCCCGCTTTATCTTAAGGGCAGCCGCTTAAGCCCCCCGGGAAAACGCCCGGACACACCCCCACCCCAATATACGGAAGTAACCCTGGAAACCATGGCGATCCAGATCGAGGGCCGCATGGCCTACGAGAACGGCGACTATGAGGCGGCCCGAAAATTATTCAATCTGGCTGCCAAGCGCCGCGATGGACAAGACCTGGGAATCTATGCCGGCCTTTATCTGGCAACCTACAAACTTGGACGGCATGCGGAAGCGGACGCCGCCTTCCGAAAAGTGGTAGCCATCAGTGTGGAGAAACACCGCTACCTGACGGTAAAATATCTTTTCGGGGTCGATTCCTTGGATTTTGTCGACCGATCCGGTTTAAAAGAACGGTATGATGCCTGGATCCGGCATATCGGAGAGTACTTTCAGGACACGCAGCATTATCTGCTGATTGTCGGCCACGCCAGTCGGACCGGGACGGTCGCATACAACCAGCAGCTGTCGCTGGCGAGAGCCGAGGCTATCCGTGAACGACTGGCCCATACGTTCCCGGCCGTCTATACGCGCACAACGGTCGAAGGGCGGGGTTTCAACCAGAATATCGTGGGCATCGGCACGGATGATGAGCGCGATGAACTGGGCCGCCGGGTGGAACTGTTCATCGTTGATTGCGAGCCATGAGCGCAGTACGGCCTCTTTATTCTGTCCTTGAAAACCTGGTACTCAGCTGTAGGTCAGAGATATTCGGCTTTGCCGGGGCAGATGTATTCAGGTTGTTTCGGCTGTAGGCTTAACATCCGCGCAGGGGCGGCCGGGTTTTTATTTTCAAAATTCTTGAAATTCAGGAAAATCGGCAACCGATGAGCTGTTGGCCTAATACCCCTTATCGGTCATACCCATTTAAAGAACGGTCGGCTGGAAGCCCAAAAGGCCGCCCGGCATTACGGAGCCGTTGGGTGGGTTCGCAACCTGTCCGATGGGATGGTTGAAGCGGGAATGGAGGGCCCGGAGGACGCTGTCGAATCACTCCTGGCGTGGTGCCGGCAGGGACCCCGGATGGCGGGTGTGCATAAAGTTGACGTCACCCGGGAAGATTACACAGGTGACTATGAAAGTTTTAAAGTGACCTACTATAAGTTATCTCAAAAAACAGATTTTGGTACAAGGTCAAGGCGGGCGCTACATTCGAACCGGAGGAATACTGTAGTATTTCGAGGACTTGAATTTAGTGCCCAACGCCGAGATTGGGCCAAAAGACTTTTTTGAGATAGCTTCTAGGGTTGTTGCCGTCTGGCGACCCCCGCAAAGGGAATTCTTATCAACTCAACAAGCATCGGCTATGCCATGGTTTATGCTTCCGTAACGATTATTATCGGCTTCTCAATCCCGGTCCTTTCCAGTTTAATCCCAACACCTATTTCGGTCTATTGACCGGGCTGTCCATGGTCAGCGCCCTGATTGCCGTCTTGGCACTCTTGCCGCAACCCATCACCCTCATAAAGTCACTCGGACCGGAGCGGATCACTCAAGATCCCCAACAGCCAACCTGATAATAGTGTTGATAAATCAATTTGTGATCGCTAATAAGATAGTATGTCTATGATTGAGATCCCAGAAGACTGACTTACTTTTTCTTTAAAACCACTTACAAGAAATGGTGGCCAGGATGATTAAGATACTAGAAAAAAGAGCCTTGCGGGGCGCCAACATTTACAGTTACCGCCCGGTGATCGTCATGACCATCGATTTGGGTGAATACGACGAGGTTTTCACCAACCGGATAGAAGGTTTTGTCGACAAGCTGCTGGAAATGCTTCCCAGCCTGGAAGATCACCGCTGCTCAGAGAGAGTTAAAGGCGGCTTTATCAAGCGGATGCGCGAAGGTACCCTGCTGGGTCACGTGATCGAACATATCGCTCTGGAGCTTCAGTATATCGCCTACATGGATGTTGGTTTTGGTAAAACCGTGGACGCCGACGACCCCGGAACGTTTAATGTAATTTTCAGCTACTGGGTTGAGGAAGCCGGAATTTATGCCGGGATTGAAGCCGTTGCCTTGGTCAACTGCATCCTCAGCGGAAAGACCTATGATCTGGAAAACACCATTTACGATCTAAAGGATATTCGTGACGATCACTATCTGGGGCCTTCCACTGCTTCTATCGTCCAGGAGGCCGAGCATCGCGATATCACGGTGCTCCGCCTGGATGATTACAACCTGGTGCAGTTGGGTGAGGGCAAATACCAGAAACGCATCCAGGCCGCCATGACCTCCAACACCAGCCTCATCGGTGTTGAAACCGCCGGCAACAAGCGTCTCACCAAAATAATGTTGGAAGATGCCGGCATTCCCGTTCCCAAGGGCACGGTGGTACGAAAACTCAAAAGTGCCATCGAAGATGCAGAGTGGCTTGGCTATCCCGTAACAGTCAAACCCCATGACGGTCATCATGGTAAGGGGGTTACCACCAACCTTACCGATGAAGCCGAACTGGTGGAGGCTTTTGAACGGGCCAAAGAAATAAGCGGTAAGGTTATCGTCGAGCAGCATTTGGTCGGCAGCGATTACCGGCTGCTGGTAGTAGGTGGAAAATTTGTGGCTGCTGCCAAACGGTTACCGGCAGCCATTATCGGAGATGGACAACATACCATCGCCCAATTGATCGATATTGAAAATCAGAATCCGGACCGTGGCTATGGTCACGAGAATGTCATGACCCGCCTGAAGGTTTCTTCAGTAACCCAGCATTTGTTGGAAAAGGCTGAATACACCATGGAAACGGTTTTGGAAAAGGATCAAATCTTTCAATTGGAGTTGACTGCCAATCTATCAACCGGAGGTTCGGCCGAGGATGTTACCGACCGAGTCCATAAGACCAATCGCTTTATGGCTGAACGTATTGCCAAAATCATCGATCTGGATATCGCCGGTATCGATGTGATGGCGCCCACGCTGAGTGAGCCCATCGCCAAGGTGGGAGGCGCCGTCATTGAGGTCAATGCCGCTCCGGGATTACGTATGCATCTGGCTCCCGCCAAAGGAGAGGCCCGCAAAGTGGCCCGGCCAATTATCGATATGCTTTTCCCCAAAGGCACACCCTCCGATATCCCTATTGTTGCTGTTACTGGTACCAATGGAAAAACCACGACGGTTCGTCTGATCGCCAACATGTTAAAAGGCATCGGATACCAGGTTGGTATGACCACCACCGATGGCATTTACGTACAAGACCGCTTGATCGCCAGCGGCGACATGAGTGGTCCCTATTCGGCCAAGGTTATTTTAAAAGATCCCATGATTGACTGTGCCGTGTTGGAAACCGCCCGTGGCGGTATTATTCGCGAAGGGCTTGGGTATAAAATGGCGGATGTGGGGGTGGTTCTCAATGTGCAGCCGGACCACTTGGGTCTCAAGGGAATTCACACTGTCGAAGATCTGGCCAAGGCCAAAGCGGTTGTGGCCGAAATGGTGCGCAAAGGTGGTTTTACGGTTTTGAATGCCGACGATGAGCAGTGTATTAACATGGCCCATTACTGCCGCGAAGAAATCATTTATTTTTCGCTACGCCCGTCAAACCCGGTTATCCAATCCCATGTTGACAATGAACATACTGCCGTTGTTTATGATCGCGGCTATATCACGGTTATGACCGGTGCCTCGGCCACACCCGTGGCCCGGGCTGTGGACATGCCCATAACCTTAGAGGGCCGTGCCCTTTTCAATGTTCAAAATGCTTTGGCGGCCGCGGCTGTGGGCCATGCTATGGGCTTGAAGATCGAAGAGATCCGACACGGATTGATATCCTTTTTTCCATCACCATCCCAAACTCCCGGGCGGACCAACTTTTTTTCCATCAACGATTTCGAAGTGATGCTGGACTACGCCCACAACCCGCCGGCCTATAAAAATATCATTGACCTGATCTCCCGATTAGGTCATAATCGCTGCCTGTTTGTTTTTGATGTGGTTGGTGATCGACGGGATGAAGATCTGCGTGAAATAAGCGCATTGATAGCCTCCGGTTGTCAACACGCTATTGTCTATGAAGACAAACAGTTGCGCGGCAGGCAACCGGGCGAATTGATGGACATCGTGGAAAAGGCATTCCTGGAACCTGGTTTCAAAGCCGCAGCGTTTGAAAAAATAGCCGATGAAGGTCAGGCCATTGAACGGGCCTTATCCATCGCCCAGGAGGACGATCTGGTCTGCATCATGTCCGGCCGGGTAGAGCAGGTGATCGAACGGCTCAATGCATTTGATGAAAAGGGAGATCAGGTGTCGAATCTATGAAAAGAGGTTACTTATTTCTTATAGGCGGGGCTGAAGATCGAAAGAAGGACAAACACGTCCTCCAAAACCTTGTGGAACAAACACGCCCAAGGAGCATCCTCATCATCCCCACTGCCTCAGCTTATCCCCAGGACGTATACCGGAGCTACCGTGACGCCTTTAGAGATTTGAGTGTCGACCAAGTCAACTATCTGGACATCCGCTACAGAGACGAAGCCGAACGCGAAGACTATTTGGAAGCCGTGGAACAGGCCGATCTGGTTTTTTTGGGGGGCGGCGATCAGGTCAAACTGGTGGATGTCCTCAACCATACCCAACTTTTTAACCGTATGTGTGCACGTTTCAATTCCGGCGACCTACACATCGCCGGCACCAGTGCCGGAGCCGCCGCCGCCGGCAATCCCATCCTCTACAATGGCGATCGCCGGGGATACAAAAAGGGCTCGATCAAATATTCAGAAGGATTCGGTCTCATCGACGGCGTGGTTATCGACACCCATTTTTCAGCCCGCCGCAGATTTGCCCGGCTGTGTCAACTGCTCATCAGCGGCCACTTCCGCAAAGGCATCGGCTTGGATGAGGATACCGGGATCATGATCTATCCCAATATGCAATTCAAGGTAATCGGTTCGGGGATGGTCACCATCGTCAACAGTGTGCATGCCACCGGATCAAACTACCATGCCGTTGCCAAAGGCGACATGCTGCGCTTCAACAACATGCACGTGGGTTGTCTGCCCGCGGGCACCCTCTTCAGCCTCAAGAAATGGTCTATTCTGAATCGGGTGAGACGACTTAGAAGTTAGCGACCGCCAGGCAATACAAGCTGTTCCCATTGGGATACCCATCTCCTCTCCCTCGACGGGAAGGGGCAGAAAATACCTGGATCTGTGGCAGTTCAAGCGCAAGCCACAGCCGCTCGCAAATACCTCGCCTACCGATGGTAGCACTATACATGACGACCTGCGTGGGCCGAGTGCGGCTGATTTGCTTGTCAACCCTTGCGCATGCTTAAAATGTGATTAAACATCATAGGCAAGCAGTACTAATCTAAACTCAAAACCCGCCTTTGCTTGGTGATAAAAAAATCAAGGGGGCAATCGTGTGGCGTTATAACGGCCAAAGCCGACCCGCTTTTGCCATCAAACCGCAAAGCGGCCAGGAATCGGTTTGGGACTATCCCAGACCACCCAAATTGGTGCGTGATGGACGTCGTGTCGAAGTCTTTCATACGAATCAGATTATCACTACCTCCAACCGCTGCTACCGTGTGCTTGAGACCGCCAGTCCGCCGGCTTTTTATATCCCGGCCGATGATATTCTGTGGACGCATCTCATCGCTGCGCAGGGTAGTTCGGTCTGCGAATGGAAAGGGGTGGCGAGATACTGGGCTCTGGCAACCGATCCCAGCCGTATCGTCGGCTGGAGCTACCCGGATCCACTCCCGGCGTTTGAGGCCATCCGTGAGTATGTATCTTTCTACCCGGCCCAAGTGGCATGCTTCGTGGCAGGCGAGAAAGTCCGCGCACAACCGGGCAAATTCTACGGTGGCTGGATCACCGCTGAGATCCTGGGCCCCTTCAAAGGCGAGCCAGGAACCGGGCATTGGTAATGGCTGTCACGGTAATTAATCTGATTTTTAGCTGGGGGCTCCTGGTCTTGATCTGGCTGGTGCAGATCATCATCTACCCCGGCTTTCATCAGGTACCTTCCGAGGATTTTCGTAAATACCACGATTGGTACGTCAAGCGCATAACTGTGATCGTATTGCCGTTGATGATCGGGGAGGCGGCGGCGGTGGCGCTCTGGTTCGCAACGGCGGCGTCAATGGCCGCGGGAATGGCGGCTGTCCTGGTTGTCGTAGTCTGGGCGGCGACTTTTTTATTACAGGTGCCGATACACCGCCTGCTGAGAAAAGGCAAACAAACAAAACTGATCAACCTTTTGGTGGCCACCAACTGGATACGGACGATTGCCTGGAGCCTTAAAGCGTTGATGGTCACGGTCCTGGTAGCCCGCCAACTCTTTTGATCAGTCATGCCCATTTAGAGAAAGGTCGGCTGGCGACGGGCCGCTGATCGGTTTTCGTATCCACTACATCTTGGGATACACTTTACAACAACACGCAACTCAACTTAGCAACTAAACAAGGTTGCGCCCGTGGAGTTACAACTGAAGTAAAAGTGATTGAAAGCGACTTTTAGAAAAGCGCGTCCACAAATTTTTCCGGATCGAACGCCTGCAGATCGTCGATTTGCTCACCCACGCCGATATAGTGCAACGGGATATTCAGGCTGCTGGTGATAGCCACCACGATGCCACCTTTGGCAGTGCCGTCGAGTTTGGTCAGGGCCAGACCCGTGATATCCATGGCCTCGTTGAACAGCTTGGCCTGGGACAGGGCGTTCTGGCCGGTAGTGGCATCGAGAACCAGGAGGGTTTCGTGCGGCGCGCCCGCCAGTTTCTTGGAAACGGAGCGCTTTATTTTTTTCAACTCCTCCATGAGGTTCACCTTGGTGTGCAGACGGCCGGCCGTATCGATGAGGACGAGATCCTTACCGCGGGCCAGGGCTGCCTCGACACTGTCGTAGGCCACGGCCGCCGGGTCGGAGTTCTCTTTGTGCTTGACGATATCGGCGTCCGCGCGCTCGGCCCAGATGGACAGCTGTTCGATGGCCGCCGCCCGAAAAGTATCGGCCGCGGCAATCAGGACCTCCTGGCCGGCAGCTTTGGCTTTGGCTGCCAGCTTCCCGATCGTTGTGGTTTTTCCGACCCCATTGACCCCGATAACCATGATGACATGCGGTTTGGCAGCGGGTTCCCGGCTCTCTTCAACATCGATGTTCAGCAGGGCCCGGATTTCGTCTTTCAAAATCTCCTTCAAATCCTCGGGACCGGAAATCCGCGGCGCTTTTTTGCGCAGCCGTTCAACAATGTCCATTGTTGTCTGTACCCCGATATCGGCGGTGATCAGCAGCTCTTCGAGGTCTTCCAGCATTTCGTCGTCGACCTTGACCTTGCCGGTGAACAATTCGTCGATATCGGTGGTCAGGACTTTCCGGGTTTTGGAAAGGCCGTTTTTCAAGCGCTTGAAGAATCCGCCCGCTTGTTCTGCATCAGGCTCCGGGGCCGGCTCCGGCGGGGTCATATCTTCCGGCGGCGCTTCAATTTCCTGATCAGGGGATGAGGACGCCTGTTCAGGTTCGGCCGGCGCATCAGCTTGCATATCGGGTTCTGCAGCTGTTTGGGCCGTATCAAGCGCATCGATCTCACGGTCAGGTGTCTCTTCTCCAGACTGGGCAGCCTGTTCTTCGTTAGACCGGTCATCTTCGTCCGGAGCTTTCTTTTTAAACCATCCAAGTGCCATATTGTGCCTCTTTATTAAGCGGTCTTTAAACCCTGGCCCTCAGGAACAGGCCGGATTTATTGTCTTTGCCGTAGAAAGATTGTAAAGCTGGTCAGGTTAAAAGGCTGAAGGCTGAAGAATGAAGGTTACGGCCAAGGGCTTTTTGATAATGGTAGTCTTTCACCCTTGCGTGGAGGTCCACCAAAACGAACCGATCCAGGCATCTAAAGCCAGGTTTCCTTCAGTCTTCAGCCTCCAGCCTGAACACCTGCAAGGCGGATACTATTGATTGGCGGCCACGTCAAGCTCAGAATCATCCGGGGCGGGCGGGTTGCCGTTGCGGTCGAAGTTCACCGATACGATTTTCGAAATACCCTTCTTTTCCATGGTAATCCCGAACAGGGTGTCGGCAAACTCCATGCTGCGTTTGTTGTGGGTGATCATGATAATCTGAGATTTGGCCCCGATTATCTGGAGCAACTCGTTGAACCTGAAAATATTGGCGTCGTCCAGGGGCGCGTCGATTTCGTCCATCAGGCAGAAAGAGGCCGGCTTGAGCATGAAAATGGAAAAGATAAAGGCGATGGCGGAAAGGGCTTTTTCGCCGCCCGACAGCAGGCTCATGCGGGTCAGCTTTTTACCGGGTGGCTGGATCATAAATTCCACGCCGGTCTCGAGAGGATTGCCCGGTTCGGTCAGGGTGAGTTTAGCGGTGCCGCCCTCGAACAGCCGTGGAAAGATTTCGCTGATTTTCTCATTGACCGCGTTGAACGTCGCCATAAATTTTTCCTGGGTAATCCGGTTGATCTTCCGGATAACCCGGTGCAGGTCATCAATCGCCTTGAGCAGGTCATCCCGCTGCTCAGTGAGAAAATCCTGACGATCTTTCAATTGATCGTATTCGCGGATGGCGCCCAGGTTGACATCGGTGATGCTCGCAATTCGTTTGCGACTTCGCTCCAGTTCGGATTCCATCTGTTCGACCGTTTGCGACGGCGTCTTTTCAGGCGACGCTTCAGCCGTGTCTTCCTGGTCGGCGAACTCACGCCGGAAATCGGCCAGGGTTTTGTGGTAACGCTCGATCAGACGGTTTTCCAGGTTTTCACGCTGCAGGCGCTGCTGGGAAAGATCGAGTTCGACCAGGCGAATTTTCTGGTTGGCGGCTTCCCGTTTACTCGTCAGTCGCGAGGCCTTGCGGTCGTTTTCGCGCAGCTGTTCATCAATAGCGCTAAAATCCTGCTCATTGCTCTCCAGGGCCGTAGCGAGTTTTTGCACCTGTTCGTAGAGGCCTTTGAGGGACGTCTCGCTTTCATCGATACGGTATTTGGCTTCGGTCATTTTCCGGGCTTTGCGGTTTATTTCGGCCTCCAGCTGCGCTTTGCGGGCCAGGCCATCCGCCTGGAATTCATTCAGGCGCCGCAGGGTGGTTTTGCTGTTTTCCAGACCGGCTTCGGCGGAGGTCAGTTTCATCTGAAGATCAATAATGTTCCGGTTGAAGCCTTCCATCTGCGCTTTAAGGGCGTCTATCTGGCTGCTGGTGGCCGCCACGGTTTCCCGGGCGGTTGTGATGCGCACGCCGATTTTTTCAATGGCCGCATTGGTCCGGTTCATTTCGGCGGTTGTATCATCCGCCTCACCCAGGATCTGTTCCTGTTCCAACTGGACCACTTCCAGGTGGCGGCGGGCGTGTTTCAGGTCTTCAGTCACTTTATACAGAGCTTTTTCAGCCTCGATTTCATCTTGAATCTGCTCCCCGCGCTCCTCAATGAGTTTTTGCAATTCTACTTTCGTTTGCCGCACGGCGGCCGCGATTTTTTCCTGCGCGGCGTGGCCAGACACCAGTTCCTTTTCCAGGGTTTCGATGTCATCGGCCAGGGTTTTGACCTCCGCTTTCTTGGCCAGGATGCCGGCCAGTTTGTCCCGGCTGCCGCCAACCAGAACACCACCGGCGGTGATCAGGTCGCCCTGCAGGGTAACCACGGCCCATTGATTGGCGGTCTTGGCGCGCAGGTCCCGCGCCGCCGCAAGATCGGTCGCCACCAGGACCCGGCCCAACAGTTCCTCGGCAAGTTTTTCATAACCGGCACGTGCGGTGACATGCTGTATGAGCAGATCTTCGCGCGTGTCGGCCGGGGTCGGCCTCTGGGGGCCGTTGAGGTCCGCCACCGGGATGAAACCGCTGCGTCCGGCTGCCGCGGTCCGCAGATACTCCACTGCGTTTACGCCGGATTGCATATCCTTGACCAGCACGTACTGCAAGGATTCACCTAACACCGCCTCCACTGCGGTTTCATATTGGGGTGGGACCTCCAGGATGTCGGCCATCAAGCCGAGAATGTCGGCCTGCAGCGGGGGCAGCGCGTCCGCAGATGCTTGCTGATTGGCTTGCATCACGGCCCGCACGCCGTCTTTGTACCATTCGAAATTGTCCTCCATCTTTTTCAGGGTGGCATATTTCGAACGGGCCCGGTTCTTTTCGAATTCGAGGGTCTGAACTTTCTTTACCTGCTGCCCCAGGGTCGTATTTTTCTCCTTGAGATCGGCCTGGGTTTCATCCACGCGCCTGTTGAGCCGGGTGATTTCGCGCTTGATGATCCTCAGCTCTTCTTCGCTCTGTTCTTTTTTGCGCTGCAGTTGAGCCAGGGCCTTTTGAGCCAGGGCGGCTTCCTCGTCGATCCGCTTGAGACGACGCGTCAGGTTTTCCTGATTGCGGGAAGCATTCTGCGAGACATTTTTCAAGCGCGCTTCCTGGGTGACCAACTCCATGTGGTCGGCCTTGGCAGTCTCCAGGGTGCGGTCAAGCTCGGCCTGGCGGTCGATAAGTTTCTGGGAGGCAGACCGTTCTTTGTCCAGGTCTGCCCGGACCGCTGTAATCCGGCCGGTAAATTCCTGGTTCTGTGCTTCTACCTGGTTGATTTCGCTGACGAGCTTGACATTTTTGGATTCAAGGTCCTTGCCGGCGTCTTCCAGTTCGGTTATTTCACTGGTGAAACGTTGGATTTCATTGCGCAGGTGCGCCATGTCGTTTTCCAGACGGTCTATGGAACGCTGGCCGTCATAGCGCCGGGTTTTCTGTTCACTGATCTCGTGGCTCTTCTTTTCCCGCTTGAATTTGATCGCTTCCACGGCCGCATCGATGCGTTTCAATTCGGCGGAATGTTCCAGATCAGTATCACTCAACTCTTTCAAAAGCGTTTCGGAATCAGATATTTTTTGTGTAAATTCATCATAATACACAAAAGACAGCCTCACATCCAAAGTGCGGATGCGTGCTTTGACCTTGTTGTACAGCTCGGCCTTGCGCGCCTGACGTTTCAGGCTGGCCATTTGACGGCTGATTTCCGAGGTAATGTCGTTGAGCCGGAGCAGGTTCTGCTGGGTGGCGGCGACCTTGCGCAGGGCCTCGGTCTTTCTGGTTTTGTAACGGGTCACGCCGGAGGCCTCTTCAATAAAGGCGCGGCGTTCGTCCGGGCCTGCATCGGTAATGGCGCCGATATTGCCCTGCTGGATGACCGCATAGGACCTGGCTCCCATGCCGCTGCCAACGAAAATGCTGTAGATATCCTTCAGGCGGCAGGGCTGCTTATTGATGTAATAGACCCGTTCCCCGCTGCGGTACACCCGCCGCGTAATCATGATTTCAGTGAAATCCTTGAATTCTTCCGGGCCGTTCCCGTTTTCATTGGAGAGGGTCAGGGACACTTCGGCCATGTTGAGCGAAGGGGTACCGGCTGTTCCTGAAAAAATGACGTCTTCCATGGACTTGCCGCGCAACTGTTTGGCGCTCTGTTCGCCCATGGCCCACCGCAGGGCATCTACCACGTTGCTCTTGCCGCACCCATTGGGGCCCACAATCGCGGAAATACCATCCGGGAACTGAATGATGGAGCGTTCATGGAAGGATTTAAAACCGGTGATTTCCAGCTTTTTCAGTCTCATGTATGTGTGTCTTACCTTATTTAGGGTCATTCAGGATTGGCGCGGATACCAGTGCTTCCGGGTATACCAGATGGGGCTGGTGATGTAAAGCCAAAACACAACAGAAAGTGGGTGTCTGCCAGATGTTATACAATATGTGGTGTAGATAGGATTGCCTGAAATATCGGGAAAATAGGTGTATAGATGTCAGGTCGTGAATCCGGGGTGTGGATGGGCGCGTGTTTCGGGGCAGCTGCGGTTGGAATCAGGCGGGCGGGGACGGGCACAGCTGCAGGTCGCAGCCCGTGCCCGACACCTTCCCTCCGATTATTATAAAATCTGGCTGAGAAACAACTTGGTTCGTTCGTGATCCGGTTTCTCGAAAAAGTGTTCCGGGGTGCCGACTTCGACGATTTTGCCCTCATCCATGAAGATGACCCGGTCCGCCACTTCCTTGGCAAAACCCATTTCGTGAGTCACGCACACCATGGTCATGCCCTCTTTGGCCAGGGCTTTCATGACGTCCAGGACCTCGCCGATCATCTCCGGATCGAGCGCCGAGGTCGGTTCGTCGAACAGCATGATCTTGGGTTCCATGGCCAGGGCGCGGGCGATGGCCACCCGCTGTTGCTGGCCACCCGAAAGCTGGTCGGGATAGACATTGATCTTGTCGACGATACCCACCTTTTTCAAGAGCGCCATGGCCTTATCCAGGGCTTCCTTCTTGGGCCGTTTGCGTACCACGGTCTGGGCCAGGGTGACGTTTTCCAGCACGGTTTTGTGGGGGAAAAGATTGAAAGACTGGAAGACCATGCCCACTTCCGCGCGGATCTTGTTGATGTTGGTCTTGCGGTCGAGGATATCGATGCCGTCAATCATGATATGCCCGCTCGTGGCAGTTTCCAGATGGTTGAGGCAGCGGAGCAGGGTGCTTTTCCCCGAACCGGAAGGCCCGATGACCACCACCACTTCGCCGGCTTCTATCTTGGTGGTGACATCCACGAGGGCTTTGACTTCGTGGGGTACCAGAAAGGTTTTATAGACATTTTTGACATCTATCACGAGGTTTCATACCTCCTTTCCAGATACTGGACAAACATTGAAAGCGCGAAGGTCAGCACGAGGTACATGATGGCGCAGACAAACCAGAATTCATAGGGCTGCAGGCTGACCGTAATGGCTTCCCGGGTGGCCTTGGTCAGTTCCCGGATCGCGATTATACCCAAAAGAGAGGAGTCCTTGACCAGGCTAATAAACTGTCCGGCCAGGGGCGGCAGGATACGCCGCATGGCCTGGGGTAGGATCACGTGATACATGGACTGGGCGTAGGTCATGCCCAGAGACCGGGATGCTTCTGACTGCCCTTTATGAATCGATTGGATGCCGGCCCGGACGATTTCGGTAACATAGGCACCGGTGAAACAGGCCAGGGATGCCACCCCGTAATAGATTGCCGGAATTTCCCGTAAACTGTAGTGTAGCAGGATATTGTTTACCAGCGTGGCAAATACAAAATACCAGATAAATATCTGGACGAGCAAAGGAGAGCCGCGGATGATTTCCACATAGGTGATAGCGGCCCATTTGAAAGCGGGATTGGAGGAAAGCCGCGCAATGCCCCCCATCAGGCCGATCAGAATACCAAACACGATCGCATAGAGACTCGCCTTGAGGGTGATCCACATGCCCTGTAGCATAATGCCGGGACGCCATTCCATGTAATGGGCCAGGGTATCACCCGGTGAGATAAGGTCGCCTTCACCGACCCAGACCTCCACTTTCTCATGCTCGATGGTATAGACTTCGGCCCCGTCTTCACCTTTGACTGAGACTACTGTGCGGTTGCCGTCGGCTGAAATAGAAGCCACGGTCCCTTCAATTTCGGCCTTGGTCTCTACTTTTTCGTGGTGGGCGAAGTAGCGGGGAACATTGTACCAGCGCCATACGTAATCAATTTTAATCGTGGCGATGTACAAGATGGCTAACATTGAGAAGACACCCAAAAAAAACACGCTGATCCAGAATATTGTGTTCGCTTTGGTACGGGGTTTCTGTAAGCTAGAAGATTCCATGTCAGATCCTGTTGGCAAAACAGGCCGGCAACTCCGGTGCACCCGGGCTGCCGGCCTGAAATGAGAGTCTGGAGTTGCTCAAACCGGGGTACTATTCGATCTCTTTGATCCAGTCAGTACTCGTGATCCAACGGCTATAGATTTTTTGATAGCGGCCGTCATTTTTCACCTGGCGCAGGAAGTTGTTGAGCCAGTTCATGAAATCCGGATCGCCCTTGCGGATGGCCCAGGCCAGCGGCTCAAACGTAAAGGGCTCGTCCAGGAAGATGAGCTTGCCTTTGCCCTGCTGGGCCATGAAGGTAGCGCAAAAAGGCAGGTCGTAGATTGTGGCGTCGGCTTTGCCGTTGAGAACTTCAAGCGCTGCTTCGGATTCAGTTTCAAAGGATTTATATCTTGCTCTGGGGATCATGCGCTTGATGGCCTGCTCGCCGGTGGTACCCAGCTTCGAAGTAAGGGTGTATTTTTTGTTGTTGAGGTCTTTGTAGGATTTGACTTTGCCTTTGTGTTTCGGATTCAGCAGAATGGTCTGGCCGACAATGATGTAAGGATCGGCAAAGTTAATCTTGAGGTTTCTCTCCTGAGTAACGGTCATCCCACTGATAATAATGTCGAACTTTTTGGTAATCAGGGCGGGGATGATGCCGTCCCAGGCTGTGTTGACCGGTACGAATTTAACGCCCATGGCCTTGGCCATCTCTTTGGCCATGTCGATGTCGAATCCGATAAAACGGCCTTTTTTGTCCGCCATTTCAAAGGGCAGGTAACCGGCTTCGAAACCCACTCTCAGCTCGCCGCGTTTGGTGATCTGTTCCAGCGTGGATTTTTTGGCAAGATCAATATCCGATCCGATTGCGGTTGCCGAAAAACCAAACAGTATTGCCGTTGCGAATACCAACCCCATTACAAGACCTTTTTTCATCTTAAATCCTCCTTTTAAAATGACTCTGTTTGTCTGGTGTATCCATAGAGAAACACCCAGTTTCCGTTAGAACCATGTTTCGGTCGGTTAATGCCCTGTAATGGGCTGATTTTCTGTCGTCTTGACCGATGGTTCGATATATATCAGATGCTGCGTAAAGTAAAGATTTGTTTAGCGTTTGAGGACGTGCTTTTAATAGGACTGAACGTATTATAATGGATCACCCATTTACTATCTCCGCTGTCCGGAGTCAAGCCAAACTTCATCCGGGAGGTTATCGCGCCCTTGCCAATGGCCGGTTCCGGATGGTTTTCAAGCGATAACCCTCTGTCCATAGCGGTTTGGGCTGGTTGCGACCCAGGGGCTAATCTCCTTGACACCTTCCACATGGGACAGGTAATATGGCCACCCAGCAGCACCGGTATTTTAGACTGAGGAATGCTTGTAACATACAGAAATTCAGAGATAAACACATGCCCGCTAAAGGAAGCCCAAACCTGGAAACCCTGCTGCAGCATCCGGATGTGAAACAGGCCACGAGTAACATCAATACGGAGTTGCGCGAACGGCGGGCTTTCATCCCGCCTGCCTGCGATGCCTTTGCCGGCCGTTACACCCGGTTGGAGGCCTGTCCGGATTACCAGTTCGAAATCGATCAGGACGCCCGCCGTCAATTGCCGGGCATAATTCACAATCAGGTCCAGGCGGTAAAGTGTTATCCCGCGGCCGATGAGAAATTTGTTGAAGCCTATCAGAGCAAGCGCAAAATCGGGGTGGTGTTTTCGGGCGGCCCGGCTCCCGGCGGGCATAATGTCATTGCCGGTTTGTTCGATGCCATGCAGAAGGCCAACCCGGCATCCAGCCTGTACGGTTTCTGGCTCGGACCGGACGGGATCATCGAGAATGAAGTGGTTGAGCTGACCGCCGAGCTGGTGGACGAATACCGGAATCTCGGCGGCTTTACCATGATCAAAACCGGGCGGACCAAGATTGATACGGCCGAGAAAATGTCCCTTTCGCGGGAAACCTGCAAATCTCTGGGGCTCGATGCTCTGGTCGTGGTGGGGGGGGATGATTCCAATACCAACGCCGCGTTCCTGGCCCAGGAAATGCTGGACGACGGGGTCCAGGTAATCGGTGTTCCCAAGACCATCGATGGCGATATCCAGGTGCGCGACGCGAACGGCGCGGTGTTGTGTTCCATGTCGTTCGGATTCCACTCGGCCGCACGTGGTTTCGCACAGAATATCAGTAACTTGTGTACTGATGCCAGTTCGGATATCAAGTACTGGCACATCTGCAAGGTGATGGGCCGGGTGGCCAGCCACCTGGCCCTGGAGGTCGCCCTGCAGACCCACGCCAATATCACCCTGATCGGGGAGGATCTCGCCGATTACGTGGACAAGCGGCGTATCGCCGCCGCGGCCAAGGAGGGTACGATCGACTACACGGCCTACGGCATGACCCTGCGGCACCTGTCCCGGGTCATCTGCGACGGCATCGTGCGGCGAGCTGCGGTCGGCAAGAATTACGGTGTCCTGGTCATCCCGGAAGGGGTGTTGGAATTCATCAACGAAATCCAGACGTTCATCATCAAGCTCAGCACGATTATCGCGGACTATAACGACACCCATGATATCGATTTCCACAAAACGTTTCCCGCCCTGGAAGAGAAGCTGGAATATCTCCGGCGCCTCCAGCAGCTGTCCGGCGAAAATGGCGGGCTGCCCATTTGGAATGCCCGCGATAACGACCTGTTCAGCGACATCCCGGAATTTTTCCAGGAAGGGCTTTTGACCGAAAGGGACAGCCACGGCAACTTCCAGTTTTCGCTGGTTCAGACGGACAAGATCCTGATGGGGCTGGTTAGGGACTACCTGGACATCCTGAAGGAAAAAGGCCTCTACAAAGTTGGCATCGAAAGAAAGTACTTCGCAAAGGTCATGACAGCAGGTGGGCTGGACCCGGCCAGAATCGGTCCGGTGCTTTTCAGTGATTACCAAGACGGACCTTACCTGCTCATGAAAAAGAGCATCTTCTCCATTAAAACCCTGACGCAGACCCTGGTAAAAGCCGGTATCATAAAGGCCGAAGACGGGGTGCCCGCGGCCGTCATGAAGATCTACATAAAGTCGATGCCCAAATTCAAAACCCAGCGGCACTTTTACGGCTACGACGGTCGCGGCAGTCATCCCACGCGCTTTGACTGCAACTATACCTACAACCTCGGGCTGACGGTGTTCAGCCTCATTGCCAATGGGGCCACCGGCCAGATGGCGGCCATCAAAAATCTCGAGAAAGAGTTTTCCCACTGGGAGCCGGTGGGGATTCCCATTGCCCCGCTCATGCGCCTGGAAGAACGCAAAGGCAAATTATCTCTGGTTCTGGAAAAAAGTGTGGTGGAACTGGATTCCGTGGCTTTCCAGGTGGTCAAGTCATTCCGGGAGCAATGGCTGGCGGCTGAACCGGGAGCGGACAACTACCGCCGCCCGGGGCCCATTCGATTTACGGGGAACAGCGAAGAGGACCGGCCGTTGACGTTGGTGTTGAATGCATTGGCAGATGAATAATCATCCGCCAAGGGGTTTAGACCGAAGGCAGAAGACTGAAGGTAGCTACGTTCTTTGAGGGTTTACTTCAGTCTTCAGCCTTCAGTCTATCTACCTGATTTTAATCCGTTGAGCTCACTACTTCAAAACCGTTTTCTTTCAAGGCACTGCAGATGCTTGCGGTTTTACACTCTTTCAGGCGGAAGTAGTAAATGCGGCCGGTGGACTGTAAAGTCGCTATGCCGACGTTGATGACGTCACCGCCGCTGGCGTTGATCACCTCCAGGGCCTTTTGAAACCCGCCCCGGCCATTTTCCCCGGCCCGGACATCAATCCGGGAAGAGGCTGTCAAGATCCCCATCATGTCGATAAAGGCGCGCAGCATGTCGGTCTCGGTAATGATCCCGATCAGGGTATTGTTTTTAAGGACCGGCATACCGCTGATTTTGTGCTCGTAGATCAGTCGGGCGGCGATTTCGATGTCGCTGTCGGGGGACACGGAGATAGTGTCCTTGATCATAAGGTCCATGAGCGTAACGCCGGCCACCATCGAAGGAATCAACCCCTGTTTCAGGTCTGCCAGGGTCACCAGGCCAACAAAACGTTTTCCCTGGGCCACCACAGGCAGGTGGCGGATCGAGTTGGTCTTCATAACGGCAATGGCGTCCTGGATAGTGGCATCCTGGGTGATGGTGATGGGATCCGGAATCATCAGGTCTTTGATTTTCATGGCAAGCTCCTTGGTTTCCCGAAAGCGTGGGGACCTGATGCGAGCCTGGAGTCGGAATGCGCCGATACGGAAAACGGCAGTGAGCGGGAGCGGCAGGGCAGGAAATCGCTTGAGCTGGAAGTTGTCAGGTCTATATAAACAACATCGCTCATCTGCTGAAAAAACGCAAGCGGGAAGCGTGCGCGGGTCGGCCCATTTCAAGGCCGCGGTTCGGATGGCTTGGAGAGGAGCGGCGAATAGCGGGAGTTAACCCTTGTTTTTCAGTACAGGTTCATAGCTGCACAAGGGCTCTTCATTCATATATTCCCCGGTGGCTTCAAAGGCTCGCGCACGGCAGCCGCCACAGACGCGCTTGTACTCACAGGCACCGCATTTTCCGGTCAATTGTTTAAAATCCCGCAAGCGGGTAAAGACTTCGGAAGATTCCCAGATGGTGTCGAACGGCGTTTTGGTGACGTCGCCACTGTCCACGTGCAAAAACCCGCAGGGTTGCACAATACCGGTGTGTGAAATAAAGCAAAAGCCGGTCCCTCCCAGACAGCCTCTGGTGACGGCGTCCAGACCGTGGGAGTTGAAGGTGACGGATTTGCCCTCTTCGGAAGCCCTCTGTCTCAAAATGCGGTAGTAGTGTGGAGCACAGGTGGCTTTGAGTTGCAGTGGGCTTTTCTCCCGCTGTTCGTAAAACCAGTTCAAGGTGCTTTCATATTCTTCGGCAGTGATCTCCTGGTCGGCAATATATTTGCCGCGACCGGTGGGGACCAGCAGGAAAATGTGGTGGGCCACCGCTCCCAAATCAATGGCCAGCTGATGAATCGCAGGAATCTGGTCCAGGTTGGACTGTGTGATGGTCGTGTTGATCTGGAATTCAATGCCGGCCCCGGTAGCATTCTCAATACCTTGCAGAGCAGCGGCATAGGCGCCGTCGACCGCTCGGAAACGGTCATGGAACTCTGCCGTCGCCCCATCGATGCTAATGCTGATGCGGCGAATGCCGGCGGTCGCCATTTTGGCGGCATTTTCTTTGGTGACCAGGGTGCCGTTCGGAGCCATCACCATGCGCAGCCCCTTGTCGGTGCCGTAACGGGCAACTTCAAAAATATCCGGACGCAGCAGGGGTTCTCCACCGGTTAGAATAACAATCGGTTCTCCTGTTTTGGCAATTTGGTCAAGCAGGCGCAGGCAGGCGGCTGTATCGAGCTCCCCCTCGTAGGGACCGTTGGTGGCCGCTGCCCGGCAGTGGATGCAGTTCAGGTTGCAGTTACGGGTAATTTCCCAAGCCACCAGCCGCAAGGTGGCCCCTCTGGCTTTTTCGCCCGGGTGTCCCCCCGGATGACCGCCTGGTTTCGATGCATGGTGTGGATGTGGAGTCATGGTTCTTTGTAATGCGTGTTAAGGGTTATGTCTCAACTTTCGGGCTTGACGAAAGTTCAGGCCCTGTATCGGTATCGCTATCGAAATCGAGGTCCGCATGACCTTTCCGAAGCCGATTTCGATCCCGATACCGATAGCGATTTCGATTCGAGCTGAAACCCGAAAGCTGAGTTATGTATAGGGTGTTGAGTCTTCCTGATCCTCCGTTTGGGTGCCATGTTTGTCCCAACACCTGAAACCTATCGCAATATTCGATGAAGACAGACCTAAGTTCACTTTATTGGGCCCGCAGTGCTTTGGCCGCCTCGATAGCGAAATAGGTCAGGATCATGTCCGCCCCGGCCCGCTTGATCGAGGTCAGGGTCTCCAGCATGACCTTGGTGCCGTCTATCCAGCCCATTTTTTCGGCGGCCTTGATCATGGCGAATTCACCGCTGACGTTATAGGCCGCCACCGGCAGGTCGATCTCTTCTCTGATCCGGCAGATGATATCCAGGTAGGACAGTGCCGGTTTTACCATGATGATGTCGGCGCCCTCCTCGATGTCCATGGCGGCTTCCCGGATGGCTTCCAGGGCATTGGCCGGATCCATCTGGTATGTGCGGCGGTCACCGAACTGGGGCGCGGAGTGGGCGGCCTGGCGAAAGGGGCCGTAATAAGCCGAGTGGTATTTCGCGCTGTAGGCCATGATGGGAATATGGTCGTAATTGTTTTCGTCCAGACTGTTCCTGATTTCGGCCACCCGCCCATCCATCATATCCGAGGGCGCCACCATGTCGGCTCCGGCGCGGGCGTGACTGACCGCCACCCGGGCCAGCAGGTCCAGGGAGGCGTCATTGTCGATGGTCCGGCCTTCAACCACGCCGCAGTGTCCGTGATCGGTGTACTGGCACAGGCAGACATCTGTGATCACCGCCAGGTCAGGGACCTTGTCTTTGACCGCTTTGACCGCCTGCTGGACGATGCCGTTCTTATCGTAGGCGGCAGTACCCAGGGCATCTTTTTTATCCGGTATACCGAAGAGCATGATCGCCGGAATACGCAGCTCACCGGCCTCGCGGGCAACCGTCACCAGGTTGTCCAGCGAGAGTTGAAAATGACCCGGCATCGAATCGATGGGGTTTTTCACATTCCGGCCGCCAATGGCAAAAAGCGGCAGGATCAGGTCCTCGACACCCAGACGGGTTTCACGGACCATCCGGCGAAAATTATCATTGCTGCGCATTCTGCGGGGACGATAATCAGGAAAGATCATAGCGCGTTCCTTTTAACAGGTGCCCATCCACAAACGGCATCTTTTGGCCCAGAGCGGCGTTTTCGCTCTTTTGAATTCCTCAACATAGCGCACTATGCCTGCGGTTTCAAAATCGCTCAAGCCTTGGTCTGAACCAAAACCTGCCATTTGTGGACGGACACCAGCTGTTCAGAGGGTTTCCGAAATTTCTTCGTCGGTCAGATAACAGGCCGGATCAGGCGCCCACAGGTCGCCGGTCACAGCCTCGGCGCGGACGCGGAAATTGCCGGCACAGATATCCAGCCACTGGCAGGTGGCACAGCGGCCCGTCACATATGCCTTTTTATTTTTGAGCTTCTGGAGCAACTCGTCGGCGGTATCGGTCCAGATCTCGGAGAAAGGGCGGTCTTTAATGTTCCCGAAACTGGTATGGCGCCAGAACTGGTCGGCATAGACTTCGCCGTCCCAGCTCACGCAGCCGATTCCGCGGCCCGAGCTGTTGCCCTCGTTCATTTTCAGCAGTTCCAGGATTTCCTTGGCTCGCTCGGGGTCCTCCTTAAGCATGCGCAGATAGAGATAGGGGCCGTCTGCATGATTGTCCACCGTCAACACTTCTTTGGGTTTGCCGCGTTCATGCAGATCCTGGGTCCGGTCTATGATCAGGTCGACCACCTCACGGGTCTGGGTGTGGGTCAGGTCATCATTCACCAGCTTTGATCCCCGGCCGGAATACACCAGGTGGTAAAAACAGACCCGCGGGATCTCCATCTCTTCCAAAAGGTCGAATACACCGGGTATATCCTGATAGTTAAAGCGGTTGACCGTGAAGCGCAGGCCAACTTTGATTCCGGCTTTCTGGGTATTCCGGATGCCTTCCAGAGCGGCTTGAAAGGAGCCTTTCACCGCACGGAAGCGGTCGTGGATCTTCTCAAGGCCATCGAGGCTGATGCCGACATAAGACAGGCCGATCTCTTTGAGCGTATGGGCCAGCTCTTCGGTAATAAGGGTTCCGTTGGTGGAGATGACGGCCCGCATGCCCCTG
Source organism: Olavius algarvensis Delta 4 endosymbiont (assembly GCA_905176665.1). GTDB lineage: Bacteria > Desulfobacterota > Desulfobacteria > Desulfobacterales > CAJINA01 > CAJINA01. Next base: position 55,374 of record CAJINA010000106.1, read on the forward strand.
TCCACCGCATACTGGGCCAGTTCCGGCAGGTCCGGATGCATGGTGGGCTCCCCGCCCGAGAAAAGAATGACCGGTGACCCGAAAGCGGCCAGGTCATCGATGAGTGCCTTGCCCTGCGTTGTGGTCAGCTCACCCGCAAACGTTCTGTCCTTGGCGTGGGCATAGCAATGGACACATTTCAGATTGCACCGCTGCGTCATATTCCAGACAACCACCGGTTTCTTGTCTTCTGAAAACTGCAGCAGATGCGAGGGCAGCGAACCCGAATGTCTTCCGTAGCGCAGGGCGTCGGAAGGTTCGACTGTGCCGCAGTACAGTTTGGAAATACCGATCATATGTTTTTTAAACCTTTCGTTTTTGCAGGTCGCAACGGGCATGCCCGTTGCGGTGCCGGTATGGGATTTAGTTTTTAGGGGTGGGGTCAGGAACCAGGCAGTTGGTCATTGTCCGTGTCCAGATCGTCCCTTAAAAGCGTGCCCACATAGTCATCCGCATTGGTAAGCGCCTGCCGGGAGATGAAAAAGCGGTGTCGTCCCGTTTTCTCCTTGACCAGTTTCAGGCCCAGAGCGAAATCGTCGGTCAATATTTCATACAACTGGTCCAGGTCGAGCTGGGCCAGCACCCGTTTTTCAATAATGAAACCAACGGCATCTTCTTCAAGGACGATGTTTATATCATGCTTGTTGAAAAACTCCAATTCTATCTTTTTGACATCATCGTAAAAGCTTTTCAAGCGGGTGAGAGCCTGATCGATGTCGATGACGTTCCGGCAGTAAAAAGTGGCCGCCAGGTCCAGGCGCGTTTCGGTAAGCGTCAGTTTATATTTGTCCGACAAGACCGTGGCGTTTTCCTGCAGGTAATCAATCGGGCGCTGCTTCTCGTTTTCGGCCAGGGTGTCGAACTCGGACAGGACCTCCGCAGCCTGGGTTTTGAGCCGCGCTAGCGCGGCTTCCGGCTCACGGATCACCGCCGCGGTAACGGGAAATTGTTTGACGTCACTGGAGGGCAATTGTCTTTCAAAGTCCAGCAGGGCCCGTTCCACTGCGCTTACCAGACCCCGGGCACCGGTATTCTCGCTATGGGCATCGCGGGCCAGCAGTTCCATGGCGCTGTCGTCGAACTTGGCATCGATGCCGTAGGCCCCAAAATCAAGTTTTTTACCCAGTGATATCGGATTGTTGGGGTTTTTCAAGATTGCAAACAGATCCTCTTCGGCGAGGTACTCGAACACGGCCCGGACCGGCAGCCGGCCGACGAATTCGGATTCGAACCCGAATTTCAGCAGATCTTCGGAAGTTACGCGCCGCAGCAGGTCGATCGACCTGTCCCGCGGCTGAAGTGCTGATCCGAATCCGATCTGTTTGGAATTCAAACGCTTGCCGATAATTTCATCCAGACCACCGAAAGCACCGCTCATGATGAACAGGATGTTGCGGGTATTGACGGTCTGTTTCTCTTTTGATCCGGTTTTGCGAAAGCGCTCAATCTCTTGAATCATGGAAATCGGATCGTGGGGCACCTTGAGGTCGACTTCCGTTTCCTCCATGGGTTTGAGCAGGGCGCGCTGTACACCGGTCCTCGAAACATCGGCGCCGATCAGATTGCGACTGCCGGCAATTTTATCGATTTCATCGATATAGATGATCCCGTGCTGGGCCAGCTCGATATCGTCGTCGGCCTCGCGGACCAGATCGCGGACCAGGTCTTCCACATCCCCGCCCACATAGCCGGTCTCACTGAACTTGGTTGCATCCCCTTTCACAAAGGGTACGCCGATCTTGTTGGCAATCAGCTTGATCATATAGGTTTTGCCAACACCGGTGGGCCCCATCATGAGGACGTTGTTCTTGATGCTGCCGACCATGTCGGCCACTTCGCCGCCGGAAGCCTCCTGACGGCTTATCCTGTTGAAATGGGTGCAAATTTTTGTGGCCAGGATGGCCTTGGCCGTTTCCTGTTTGACAATGTACTGATCCAGGTAGGCAATCAGGTCCTCCGGCTTGAGATCGAACGCCAGCTTTGGACCTCTTCTCTTGATCTCGCCGTCTTCTTCCTGCTGAAACTGCTCCGGCATGACGATCGGTGAAACAATTTTTACGTTCGGGCCGAATTTCTTGGACAGAAACTCCCCGATCTCCTTTTCCAGTTCCCGTGGGCTCGGTATTTTTTCACCGGCGTCTTTCATGGTTCCAAATTGTAATCACGTCGCCGGGCAAATGCAAGGCGCCCGGGAGGCATCCGCGACTAATCCGCAATTTGGCAGATTTGCGCGCTTTGCACGCTTAAAGCACGGGCTTTTAATCTTTTGACAACGCAACGCCTTTCACCTATATTTTAACTATATCCTGAGAATATTGAAGCGCTGATTCGGTTACCGGGTTCTCTCCCGCTTCATTTCATGCGCGCCACACCGCGACTGCTCTCCACGGCCCCGGTCTGACCCTGTTGATTCCCTTTTTGATCAATCCTACCGGCAAAAAGGAGAAAAAACATGCGTGTTCGACTTAAAACCATCCTTTGCACCACTGATTTTTCGGATTATTCCAACCAGACCGTTTCTTATGGTGTGGCCATTGCCAAGGAATTCGATGCCCGGCTGCTGGTCTGCCATATCATCGATCTGCAGTTCGCGGCCATTTACGGCACCGTCCATTTCCTGCCGCCCGATCTGCAAACCCAGAGTATCGAAACCGCCCAGGACCGCATTGCCGACCTCATGGCCTCCCGGACGGTACCCTGGGAAGCCGTGGTGGCCACCGGACCGCCGGCGGATGAGATCTCCAGGGTGGTGGCGGAACGGAACATTGACCTGGCCATCTCGGCGACCCATGGCCGCACGGGACTCAAACGGTTTGTATTGGGATCGGTCACCGAACGCCTGATGCGTTCGCTCAGGTGCCCCCTGTTGGTGGTCAGGGAAGCCCCGCCGGACCCTGCCCGGGGTTTGCGCTTCAGCAAGATCCTGGTGGGGTGCGATTTCTCGCCGGCCGCTAACGCCGCCCTTGAATACGGGGTCAGCCTGGCGCAGGAGTTCGAAGCGGAGCTGCACTTGATTCATGTTCTGGAACCCCAGGTCTACAGCGACTTTCTGGCGACCACCCTGGACGACGTGCAGGGGGAGACGGGTGATATCAAGGAAAAACTCGATCAGCGGCTGACGGATCTGATTACGCCGGAGGCCATGAACTGGTGCCGGATCAAGACGGCCGTGATCGAAGGCCGGCCATTCGAAGCCATTACCGATTACGCCGGGGAAAACGGCATCGACCTGGTTGTCCTGGGCGTACGGGGACACGGTGTGGTGGAGACCCTGTTTTTGGGCTCGACGACCGATCGGGTTGTGCGCAAAGCGCAATGCCCGGCGCTGTCCGTGAGTCCCGCGGATTGATCGTTTTACTCTGGTTTTAAACCTCGGTCCTGAGGACCGGGTCACAGATCCTTGGCTGTGCCGGGGTAACCGCACCCAGGTGTTTAGGCTGTAGGCTGAAGACTGTTAGCGAAACCTCTAAACCCTTTATTCTCAAACAGTCTTATATTACCGGGTAGTATCCAAACAGTGCATCCTTACAAAGGTGTTAAAGGGCTTTTCCTACAGCCTAAATATCTATAGCCTATCAGCCTGAATCCGGCCATGATAGAACAGGATGCTTCGGTTGCACGCCCCTTCCAGGGGTAATCCAAAGCCGGGTCTTGCGGGCCAGGATTCTTTACATAGCTGAGAGGTTACTCGAACACGTTTGGTTGCATTCCGGCGAGCGGCCGGATGCGAGAGGCGGCAAGGATGATTCACTGTCGGAACAGAAAGGAGACGCCATGACGGTCAAAATTTTAATCAAGCGCAAATTTTCGGGCAAGCAGGATGAAGCGCTGAATTCATTGCTCAGACAATTCCGGGCACTGGCTATCGAGCAACCCGGATATATATCCGGTGAAACCTTGACGCGGCTCGACAATCCTGGTGAGAGCCTAGTGATCAGCACCTGGAAAAGTGCCAATGACTGGCAAAACTGGGTCAAAAACCCCGCCCGCCAGCAGATTCAAAGCCAGATCGATATCCTGCTGGGGGGCGAAACCAGTTACGAGGTGTATGAAGCCGGTTGAAGCCGGCCCTAAAAGTCCCGGAAGTTCTCATCATCCAATGCGGCTGATTCAACCGGTTTGCAAGCCCGGTCGTTTGGGACAGCCAGGTGGTCGGGGGGCGGCGCGCCGCCTTCGGCAGCGACATCCGAGTGGACCGGTTCTGCTGCAACTATTTTCCGCTGACCACTGACCATGGCCGCCAACTGATCGGCCACTGCCTGCATCTGCTTGGCCTGGGCACTCATCTCCTCCGAGGCCGAGGCAGATTCCTCGGCACTGGAAGCCACCTGCTGGGTGACCTTATCCATCTCGGTAACGGCCGTGTTGACCTGGCCGATGCCCTGGGCCTGTTCGTTGGATGCAGACGCAATTTCAGCCACCAGGTGGCTGACGCTTTCGGCGCTTTCCTCCACTTTGTCGAAGGCGGCGTTGGTTTGATCGACGATGGCCTCGCCCTCCTTGACTTTTACCACCGTGTCTTCAATCAAGGCGGCCGTAGATTTGGCGGCCTCGGCCGCCCGCATGGCCAGATTACGGACCTCGTCGGCCACGACCGCAAAGCCCGCCCCGGCTTCGCCGGCCCGGGCAGCCTCTACGGCGGCATTGAGGGCCAGCAGGTTGGTCTGAAAGGCGATTTCATCAATGGTCTTGACGATTTTTGAGGTTTCCTCACTGGCGCGGGTGATCTCTTCCATGGAAACCGTCATCGCGCCCATGGTCTGATTGGCGTCTTTGATGATCACGGTGGCCTCCTGCATCAGGGTGTCCGCCTGACCGGCATTGTCGGCGTTCTGGTGGGTCATGGACGCCATCTCTTCTAACGAAGCCGATGTTTCTTCAATCGAGGCGGCCTGCTCCGAGGCGCCGTCCGCCAGCGATTGGCTGGAAGATGAAATCTGCCGTGATGCAGACGCGACCTGTTCCGCCCCGGTTTCCATCTGGGCGGTGACCGCTTTTAGAGCTGTCACAATGCCCCGGGCGATCAAAAAGGCCAAAATCAGGCCGGCGACCATGGCAACCAGGCCGATGATACTGATACTGCTCCGGGTTGTCCGGGCGGTCGTCAGCATGGCCTGGTCGGTTAAATTGTTGGCGCGGGCCTCTTTGCGGATAGCCTGCAACTGCTGCTGGACTTCTAATAGGGCCGGGACGGTGGCATACGCATAGATACCCTGGACGTCATCCTGGATTTCCATCAGGCCGTCATGCCAGTCCCGGACCCGGGAGAGGGCGGCGATGGTTTCCATGGCCCGGGCCCGGGTGTGGGCGTTGAAATAGGCCAGGGCTGCGGCCCGGTCTCCGGCCCCCATCAGCCGATTGATTTCGATTGTCCCGGTGTGCAGGGCTGCGTGCGGTGTTTTCAGGGCTTCAACCAGGCCGCCGAAGTCTTTGTTCTCGGTTTGCCTGGCAGCCACTTCTTCAGAATACAGCCATTTGCCCAGGTTGCACTTGCGCGGATCGCTCTGGACTTCGACGCCGGTGCGGCCGGAATCGAGCAGGGCATCCTTGATGTGGTGCATCCAGTCCAAGTGGTCGCTCTTTTTCTCCCGCAGAAACCAGCCCAGGCGATGGTCGACCGGCTGATACAGGCTGCCGATTTCGATGGCGGTTTCATGCAGCTCCTGGTGCGGTGTTTCTATCTTTTTCAACAATGGAGTCAGGCTGGGGACCAGTTTTTCGGCGGACTCACGCTCCGCCCCGTGCAGCCATTTTCCAAACGCGCATTTGTGGTGATCGGTTTGCACATTCAACGTGGTCACGTCGTCGTTGTTGATCAGTTCGGTAAGTTTTCGGGCCCAGTTCAGGAGGTCCACTTCACGCTGCGCCAAGGCACCATCCAACTGATTGCCGGAAATGACCATGCCGGCGTTCTTTACAATCTGTCCCACCCCCAGGTAGCTCCAGGCTGCTAGGCTGGCCAGCAACAACAGGACCAACCCGAAACCCAGGGCGATCTTTTTGCCAACGGTAAGATTCAAGTGCATGCTTCTCCCTCGAAATTTAAAATACGATAAATTATAGGAGGCGATCTCAAAAATAGGATTTTGGTCCAAGGTCAAGGCGGCCGTGAGGTTCCATCCGGAGGAATACTCAAGTATTTCGAGGAGTGGAACCGAACGCCCAACACCGAAATTGGGCCAAAAGACATTTTTGAGTTAGCCTAAAATTGAGTTGTCTCCATTTCCCTTTTCCTCCTTATTGGCCATTTAGAGAAATACTTGAGGTAATTCATTCTAGTTATTTTGGATTCTAACAAGATACTTTCAAATTTATTGAAGCTTATAAGACGAAAACGGGATAACGTCGGCCAGAGTCAGCAGGTAGGGGCCTCTTTTAAAATTGCATGAATTTTTATGAAATCATGCTATTGGCAAGATGCATGACAGCGCTTAAAACGCCTGTGAAAGTTCGAACCGATTGGATTGCTAATTTTTCAATCTTCGGTACCCAATGTGGCTGTGCGGCGCAAAAAAATCAATCATTCCAGTAGCGTAAACTCGAGAGCCGATACCATAGAAATTAAAATATGATTCATTTCTTAACCATCGGAACGCTGTTAGGCCTTTCGGCAGGTTTGGCGCCGGGCCCCCTCTTGACCCTTGTCATTGCGGAAACGCTGCAACACGATATCAAAGCGGGTGTCAAAGTTGCGCTGGCACCCTTTATCACCGATCTGCCGATCATCATGTTAACATTATTTATTCTGGCAAAGTTATCCCATTTTCATAACATCCTAGGTTTGATTGCACTGACCGGTGGATTCGTCCTTCTGTTTATGGGCTGCGAAAGTATACGTACTCAAGGGGTAGATCTGAATCTCAAGGAAGCCAAGCCTAAATCATTAACAAAGGGTATCCTGGTGAATGCCTTGAGCCCGCACCCCTATCTGTTTTGGATTAGTGTCGGCGCGCCAACCATGACCAAGGCCATGAACCAAAGCGCCATTGCGGCGTTGGCTTTCATTTGCAGTTTCTATGTTTTGTTGGTGGGTTCGAAAATTATGCTGGCGCTATTGGTGGGGAAATCAAAGAATTTTTTGGTCGGCAATATGTATATTTACACCATGCGTTTTCTGGGCTTGGCCTTATTCGGTTTGGCGTTGGTTCTTTTTCGTGACGGGTTGAAACTATTGGGCGTAATTTGAGGTCCAATACTACAGGCCCATTCGAATCGTGAGATTGCACCTGGCGCCAGTATGGCTGGAAATGTAAATGGCGGGAGATTCTATATTCTCATCACTCCAAATTTCAGGGGCGAAGGTGGACGCGATTTAATTCTAATACAACTAAATTGGATGTTGTAGTGATAGCCCTAAGATATATGGAGTTTTGGGATAATTGCGATATTGGCAAGAATTCAAAACCCACCAATAGTGACTTTTAACCAACCGGAATATGGCTTTATCTTTGCCATATCAGGAATGGGATTCAATATTATTCTTGCTTAAAGCTCAGTTGACTATTCATTGAGAATACCGTACTAAACGCTTATCCCCTTAAGAAACTGGCCGAATACCTAACTCAACTTCGCTTTGATACTTCATTCTGTGCACTGACATCTCTGGCAGTAGACAAAATCCAATCCGCTACCGTGTTGCCGCTTAAAAAACAGAAAATAGAGTCTTCTCCCGCAGAGCAGCAAGAGATTCGGTAGTCATCTTTAAGGGGTGTTTATACCGGGGGAACATCTAAGAAATCTTAAAGGAGGACAGGCCATGAACAGGCGTCAATTTATCCTAAATCTATCCCGATATGGTTTTTCAGTAGGATTGCTTAGTGCCTTGCCCATCAAGACGTTTGCCAAAGAAAGATTCTTAAATCGAGTTATGCCGATCATCGATGCCCATGCGCATCCGCTCTCTTTTTACCGCCACCAACCCAACCCTACCGAACACACATTCGAAATGATTCGTGAAGCTGGAATAGTTGCGACATCAATTGCGGCAGTTGGCGATTATGCAAATTACTCACCTGATCCCGGCGACTCACCCTATGAAGACACGTTAAGACAGTTGACGATTGTGAAAGAATGGGAAGATGAGGGATACATCGAAATAATCCGCAGACCGCAACAGATACGACGACGATTGGCCCCGGAGGATCCCATTGGTGCAATTTTAACCATCGAAGGTGGCGATGCGCTTGAAGGAAACATTGATCACCTGAACGAGTTCTATGAAATGGGGGTTCGGATCATTACCCTGGTCCACAAAGACAATAATGAGATCGGCAACGATATGAGACAATTTGCTTCCGATGATCCCGAGGACAGCGGCTTGACGGATTTCGGTTACGACGTGGTAGCGCGTATGAACGCGCTTGGCATCCTCATCGATGTTGCGCATGCGAGCACGCAAACAGTTTTTGATATTGCTGAATCGACGAAGGCCCCGGTAATTGATTCGCACACAAATCCACTACCTCCGTTTGTATTAGATCGAGGCCCAAGCCGCCTGCGGACTTACCCTGAAATCGAAGCGATAGTGGAAACCGGCGGCTTACTTTGTACCTGGCCATTGGCTTACAGCGGTACATACCCGCGTGAAACATTTGAAGACTGGGTGCAAGAAATTCAGGAGTTTGAAAACCATTTCAGTATCAGACATATTGCCCTGGGAACCGACGGTGGTGGCGGTTTGCCGAATTACATTGAAGGCTGGAATGATATTAATGATCTGAATTTGTTAGAAGCAGCCATGCTATCGGAAGGTTTTAGAAAAAGAAAAATATCAGCCTTCCTGTATCATAATTTATTGAGAGTGCTGCGCAGATGCTTTGTCGTGAGTCGAGTTTTAAAAAGAAAGAAGAAAGTATAAGGAGTGCCAAAACCGGTTACGCCGCACTAGACTCATTTGCCGCAGGGGTGGCTGCGTCTGTTAGGCGTCACAGATTTTGAAAACTCGTGATGCCTGCTTGCTGCTGAAAACGTCTTTTTTTTTGAGTGGGAAATTGCATTGTATTGAACAATAAAGGGGTTAGCGAAATATCGCTAACCCCTTTATGTTATTTGGTACGCCCGGCTGGATTCGAACCAGCGATCTTCAGCTCCGGAGGCTGACGCCCTATCCCCTGGGCTACGGGCGCTTGGTTGTTCACTCACAAGCGGCATCTTTTGATCCTGAGCCGCGTTTTCGCTTTTTTGAGCACGAAGTGAAGCTCCCGCGCTATCCTCGAAATAGCGGCAACTATTCCTCCGGTTTCAAAAATGCTCAAGCCTTGCTCAGAATCAAAATCTACCGCTTGTGAGCGAACAACATGTGGTTAAAACGGTTACAGCATCTTTAGGCCCTGGCCGGCGTTCTCGCCGTCAGCCAATCCTCGACGTAGACTCGACTACGCCTCAGGTTGCCTGAAGGGCTGCGGCCTTGGCCAGAACCAAAACCTACCGCCTGTGAACGAAACCCTTTGGGAAATAAGTGCCCAAAACAGTTATGCGGACTATTAGTTGATCCTTCCTGTTATGTCAAGCATGTGTCTGGCTTCGCCGACGACGTAGAGGGATCCGGCGATGCAGATGACGTCTTGGGGCGCGGCGCTGTCGATAGCCTGGTTGACGGCATCCGGAACACTCGCGATGATGGTGGTTTCCTTGCCATAGGGCTTTACCACCGGCAGGAGTGCTTCCGGTTCAAGGGCCCGGTCGATGATCGGGCGGGTGAGGATCAGGTTTTTACAGGCCGGCACCAGCAGGTCCAGCATCTTTTCGTACGGCTTGTCGTCCAGAATGCCCACCACCAGCGTGATATCCCGGTCGGCATACCGGGTTTCCAGAAAGCGGGCCAGGGCTTCACAGGCAACCAGGTTGTGGGCCCCATCCAGCAGGATGGTGGGTGCTTCGGCCACGATTTCCAGTCTCCCGGGCCAGTTGTTCTGCCTGAGGCCGTAGCGCATAGCCTCCTCAGCGATGGTCGTTTTTCCGGCCATGTTCAGGGTCTCGCAGGCGGCCAGGACCAGGGCCGCATTCTCAAGTTGATGGTCACCCGGCAGACCGGCCGCCACCATGTCCAGATCGGTCGCGATGCCCTGGTAGTCAAACATGTTTTCCGTACTCGGCCGTATGTCGAAGGTCTCCTTAAAACGCGCCAGGGGGGCCTCTTTCTGAACAGCCAGCGATTCGATTGTTTCAATGGCTTCCGGCTGGCGTACGCCGGTGATCACGGGGACACCCGGTTTGATGATGCCCCCCTTTTCGCCGGCGATCTGCGCGATGGTGTCGCCCAGACACGACTGGTGTTCCAGAGATATGTTGGTGATGATGCACAGATCCGGGTTGAGGACGTTGGTGGCGTCCAGACGTCCGCCCATGCCGGTTTCGATGATGGCCCAGTCAACCTGTTTACGCCCGAATATGTCCAGGGCCATGGCCGTGGTCAACTCAAAGAATGTGTTTTCCCGGTTACCCTGGTAAGCCGCAACGGCACGGTCATGGGCGGTAATGATGTCGTTATTGGAGACCGGCTTGTTGTCGATGCAGATTCTTTCGTTGAAACTGACCAGATGCGGTGAGGTGTAGAGGCCGGTCCGGTAGCCGGCATGCTGTAAAATCGTTGAAAGGGCCGAGGCGACCGACCCTTTACCGTTCGTACCCGCGATGTGAATGCAGTTGTAGGTCTCGTGGGGATTGCCCAGGCCATTCAGCATGCCGCTGATGATGTCCAGGCCCAGCTTGATACCGAATCGGTGCAGGCTGTACATGGCCTGCAATGTTTTTTCGTAGGTGTCGGAAGTTGTCATTTTGCTGGTTGGGTTACGTGTTAAGTTTTAAGTATCATGGCAAACTCGTAAAGCGCCACATGCATGCCCAAATTAAGCTTTTAGCTCTTGGCCTTTAGCAGTTAGCAATCTGTATAACTCTGTTTTATGAACTTGTCAGCTAAAACCTTGTTGCTAAAAGCTAATAGCACCCAGCAATGATTGGAAATCATGGCTGGGTACTTCTAAACAAAACTGCCCGACAAATGGTAACCATCTGTCGGGCAGGGTGTTTCGCTTGTGGATTCTGTCTAGTAGCGCCGGCTGCGGGAAGCAGCGATGCGCTGCCGACGAAGTGCTTCGCGCTGTTTGCGCCTTTTGAATTCGCTGGGTTTTTCGTAGCTTTTCTTCAGCTTCAACCGTTTAAAAAGGCCATCGTTTTGAATTTTTTTCTTCAAAATGCGCATGGCTTTTTCGAGGTCATTGTCATAAACCTTGACTTCGATTTCTTTCAACCGTCTCCCCCCCTCCACTTACATCGGCCAGCCTCCAAGCTGGGTTGACGCGATGTATATCTTATTTTGTACATCGAAACGTTTTACATAACCAAGTAATTTACTAAAAGCAAGTGAAAAATGCAAGAAATCGGATGAAATTGTTCATTCTGCCGGCTGGCCATCTTGGGGCGCCGGTAGGCACGGGCAAAGCGCCAGGGCGCACAAACTAAGACCCCGGCTGCGGCAAGCAGCCGGGATCCGGGCAGTCGTTTGTAGTCGTATTGATCTACAGCTTGGAAACCAGTTCGGCGGTTACATCCGTGACGCTGGGTTTGCCGTCGAGTTCAATGTATTTGATGGAACCCTCTTTTGCCGCCAGGTCTTTGAAATAATAGGCGGATGCCAGGGTGCCGGTATCCGCGTCATAGTAGATGCCGTGGCGTTTGCCGATGGCGTCTTCGTCCTGGTCATCGGTGCGCATGGAGAGTTCGCCCCCGCATACCCGGCATTTGTCGCCGTCCGGTTTGATGACATCGATATAGATGTTGTTGGGGTGGTTGGGGTCGTTGGCGCACAGGCGGCGGCCCATGATCCGGTTTTTAGCGATTTCGCGGTCCAGCAGGATCTCAATGACAATGTCCAGCTTCATCCCGGCTTCTTTCAGGGCCTCATCCAGTTTGATGGCCTGGTTCTTGTTTCTCGGGAAACCGTCCAGCAGCCAGCCGCCTTTACAGTCGTCCTTCTGCAGGCGATCGAGGATCATCGGGATGGTAATCTCATCGGGCACCAGGTCGCCCTTGTCGATATAGGCTTTGGCCTGGGCGCCCAGCTCCGTCCCGCCTTTGATATTGTCGCGAAAGATCGCTCCGGATTCAATGTGGGCGGTGTTGTACTTGTCCTTCAAGATAGCACCCTGGGTACCCTTGCCGCTGCCGTTAGGCCCAAAAAACAGAATGTTCATCTGGCTCTCCTTTTTCGAATTAAGATTATATTCGGTGTCTGTAACTATGCAGACAGGTAGTTCGGCCTGGATATTTCAACCTTGTGTTTATCGCAAAACGCCCCGGGCTTGTCAAGCCCTGGCCAGTTGTAATAGAACCCATCTCAAAAAATGGATTTTGGTTCAAAATCAAGGCGGCCGTGAGGTGCCCCGCGATGCGGGAATTCCCGCTTGACCTATTCCTTAATGGTGGGTTGCAACCCGGAGGAATACTATAGTATTTTGAGGACTTGAACCGAACGCCCAACGCCGAGTCTGGGCCAAAAGACTTTTTTGAGATAGGTTCCAACACGGTTTTACTGCCCCGGGGATAGGCCCGCCTGCCCGAGCAGAGTGCGTACCAGTTCGAGGGCCTGCTGCCGGTCTTGAATCTCACCTGCCAGGCGAGCCGTTTCGACTTTTTTGAGCAGTTTTTTAAACAGCGGGGAGGGGGGCAAGCCGAAGTCGGCTATGAGGTCGCGGCCGGTCAACAACGCCGGTTCGGCCCGGAGGCGGATGTGGGTGTCAAAGTACTGTGTCAGCAGGGATTCGACAAAGCGGATATAGCGTTCCAAACCCTCTCCCGGAGCCGTCCTTTTACCGGCATAATCTGCGATGGCATGGATCAGTATATCGGGGGCCAGGTCGGCGCAATGGATGAAAAAACGCGTGACCGCCCTATCGCTGAGACGATTGTGGGCCTGCAGAAGATACAGAAACAGGGGGCGATTGTGCTGTCTGACGACGGTGCCGATATAGTCGCTTTCTGTCCGGGAGCACTTGAGCCGGTTGCAGATTTCATCGGCCAGCGCCGCGCCCCGGCGGCCATGACCATAAAAATGGACCTTGCCCCCGGCGTCCTCCGAGCGCGTGGCGGGCTTGCCGACATCATGGAGCAGAAGTGCCATTTTCAGCAGGCCGACCTGTTTGCGGTCCTGTAATTGCGTAACCGCCCGCTGGATGGAGGCGGCCGCATCATCCGGGGAGTCCGGATCCAGGCAGGTTTCCAAATGGCGGCAGGCGGCCAGGGTGTGGGTCCAGACATCGAAACGATGATGCTCATTTTGGCGGCAATTTGGCAACTCGGCCAACTCCGGAAAAATATCATAGAGCAGGCCGCAGTCGGCCATCTGTTCGATAAATGGTGTGGACGCATTGAAGGCCAGCAGTTTGAACAACTCGGTCCGGATTCTTTCCCCCGCGCAGCCCTGTATCGTTCCGACCATAGCATTGATAGCGGCCAGGATATCGGCCTCGATTCGGCAGCCGAATTGGGCTGCCAGCCGAAAGGCACGCAGCTGTCTTAACGGGTCATTGGCAAAGGCCCGCGGGGAAGCCATCTTGAGGGTCCTGGTTTGCAGGTCCCGCAGGCCATCCAGTGGATCTACCAGATTCTGTCCGGCGAGGTCGAAGGCCATTGCATTGATAGTGAAATCACGATTTTTCAAATCCTCTTCGATGGAAGCGCCGACCAGGGGCGAGAGGTCGAAAATTCGGCGGTCGGCCACAACCCTAAAGAGCCGGTGGTGGTCCGGCCCGATGGCAATTGGACGGCCGCCGAATTTTGCGGCCAGCAGGCGGGCATACCCTTCAGGCGAGCCGGATACGGCCAGGTCGTAATCAGCCGGGGGCTGATCGATCAGCAGGTCCCGGACACACCCCCCGACCAGGTAGACGCCTTTTTGGGCAGGTAAAAGCCGGGCCGCCTGAAACAGGGCCCGGTATTCCGGCAAGTTTTTTTCGATGGCTGTCACCATATTGAAAGGGTTAGTCGCTCCGCTTGCATATAGTCCTTTTATCGCATGGATTGTTAAATTTTTCAACAAGATGGCAATTTCTTCAGCCTACGGCCGGTATCGGGGTGTTTACAAGGCCTGCCAACGGTCAGGGGACAGTCCGGAACCGGGCCGCCGCAGACCTTGCCGTGGCGACCAAGTTACCGGCAACAGGGTGAAAACGGCCCGTCGGTTGACACGGGAGAAACTGCTTGACAGGCCAAAAAACATGATATACCTTGACCGCGCAAGGTAAAATTGATCAGGGCCCACCCCGTGGAGAGAAAACACCCGGAAATTCTTCTAACTTAAATCACATAACATTCCGTCTCCTTCGGTGTCATGAAACAGGTTGCCCTTTGTGGATTCATGATACTGAATTAATCATATGCTAAAATAGAAACTATCCGGAAAACCCTGTCCCCTATTTCAGGCAGACACTCATCCAGGCTGTAGATCAGGTCCGTCAAATCCGGCCGCTGTGATCAAAACGGTATAATGTGTACCGCCGGGGTAACCGATCGCATTGCGACGCGGTATGATCCATAAACAAGAAAGGTGGAGATCAAGCTAAATGAATATCGCCGAACTTAAAGACATGAAAATCAACGCGCTGACCCAGATGGCCAAAAAGTTTAAAGTCGAAGGGGCCGCTGGAATGCGCAAGCAGGAGCTGATTTTTTCACTTCTCCAGGCCCAGATCGAGAAAAACGGGCTGATTTATGGCGAAGGCACCCTCGAGATCCTGCCTGATGGATTTGGCTTTTTACGCGCCCCCGACTGCAACTACCTGCCGGGACCGGATGATATTTACGTGTCCCCATCACAGATAAGGCGTTTCAACCTTCGTACCGGTGATACGGTTTCCGGCCAGATCCGCCAACCCAAGGATACCGAGCGCTATTTTGCTCTGCTCAAGGTGGAGGCGGTCAATTACGAGGATCCGGAAGAGGCCCGGGAAAAGATCCTGTTCGACAACCTTACGCCGCTGTATCCGGAACGCAAGATGACCCTGCAAAAAGATCCGGAGAACTATTCGACCCGGATCATGGATCTGCTCACGCCCATCGGATTCGGGCAGCGCGGCCTGATCGTTTCACCGCCGCGCTCCGGAAAAACCATGCTGCTGCAGGCTATCGCCAACAGTTTGAGCGCCAATCACAAAAATATCGTCCTCTTCGTGCTTTTGATCGATGAACGTCCGGAGGAGGTGACCGACATGGAACGTTCCGTGGACGGCGAAGTCATCAGTTCGACGTTTGATGAGCCGGCCGAACGGCATGTTCAGGTGGCCGAAATGGTAATTGAAAAGGCCAAACGCCTGGTTGAACATAAAAAAGACGTGATCATCCTGCTGGACAGTATCACCCGGCTGGCCCGGGCGTACAACAGCGTCATGCCGCCCAGCGGCAAAATTCTCTCCGGTGGGGTGGACTCCAACGCGCTGCAGCGCCCCAAACGCTTTTTCGGAGCCGCCCGGAATATCGAAGAGGGCGGCAGCCTGTCGATCATTGCCACCGCCCTGGTGGACACGGGCAGCCGGATGGACGAGGTGATCTTCGAAGAGTTCAAGGGGACCGGTAACATGGAAATCCAGCTTGACCGGCGCCTGGCCGACAAGCGGGTCTTCCCGGCGATCGACATCAAGAAGTCCGGCACCCGAAAAGAGGAGCTGCTGCTGCCGGAAGAGACGCTGAACAGGGTCTGGATCCTGAGAAAATTGCTCAGTTCGCTGAATCCGGTCGACAGCTTAGAATTTTTACTTGAAAAAATGAACGAAACAAGCGATAATCAAGAGTTTCTAGACTCGATGAACTCTTAATTATTACGTACAGGGGTCGCAGATTTAAATTTAAGGCCCTAAAATTACAGGGAGAATTTTGAATATGAAGCCAGACATTCATCCGAAATATGCGGATACAACCATCCGTTGCGCCTGTGGCGCCGAGGTACAGGCGGGTTCCACCAAGAAGGATATCAGTGTAGAAATCTGTTCCAAGTGCCACCCGTTCTATACCGGTAAACAGAAATTGGTCGATACCGCCGGCCGTATTGAACGCTTTCGTAAAAAATACGAAAAATTCAACAAAGAACAGGCCGCCAGCTAGCCGGCCTTTACTGTTACATCCGAGACCTTTGTGTAAACTCCCGTTGGCGGGAATTTCCAAAGGTCTTGCGTTTTTAGTACCTAAAATAGCAATTAGCTTTTAGCATTTCGCTGTTAACCCGCTAAAATCCGGCAGCACCTGGTTTTCTTGGGCACTTGTTTGGCCTTTCTCTAATTATTATTAGGGCCTGAAATGATTTTCCCAACGGCTAATGGCTTTCTTGAGGTTGTATTTATATCCAGCCTGCCTTGGCAGGTGACAAAAGGCTGATTCTTCAGGCTTATTGCCTTGAGCCAAACTAACTAAGTTAACATGATTGATAAGCTCAAAAGCATTGAAAAGCGATTTCTGGAGTTGGAAGGGCTGCTCAGTAATCCCGACATCATCAAGGATCGGAAAGCCTATCAGGCCTACAGCCGGGAACATGCCGATCTGAACCCCGTGGTCACCGCCTATCGGGAATACGCAGACGTCCTGACTGAACTCGAGAGTAGCCAGGAACTGTTGAAGGACAATGATCCGGATATCAAGGAGTTGGCCCGTGAAGAAGTGGCGCGTCTGTCCGTCGAGCAGGAGCGTCTCGAATCCGAACTCAAGACCCTCATGATTCCCAAGGACCCGCTGGATGACAAGAATGTCATCGTCGAAATCCGGGCCGGAACCGGTGGAGACGAGGCCGCCTTGTTTGCCGGCGATCTGTTCCGGATGTACGCCCGTTATGCCGAGAACCTGGGCTGGAAAGTGGAAGTGCTTACCCACCATGCCACCGGTGTCGGCGGCTTCAAGGAGGTCATCGCGCTGATCAACGGCAAGGGCGCCTACAGTGCTTTCAAATACGAAAGCGGCACCCACCGGGTGCAGCGGGTGCCCACCACGGAGACCCAGGGCCGGATTCACACCTCCGCCGTGACCGTAGCGGTCCTGCCGGAAGCGGAAGATGTCGAACTCGACATCGATCCCAACGAGCTAAAAATAGATGTATATCGATCATCCGGCCCCGGCGGCCAGAGCGTCAATACCACCGATTCCGCCGTCCGCATTACCCATCTGCCCACCGGGCTGGTGGTAACCTGCCAGGATGAAAAATCGCAGCACAAGAACAAGGCCAAGGCGATGAAGGTGCTGCGGTCACGGCTGCTGGACACCATGGTGCGCGAGCAGAACGAGAAAAGGTCCGAGGATCGCAAGAGCCAGATCGGGAGCGGTGATCGCAGCGGCCGTATCCGCACCTATAATTTTCCCCAGGGTCGCGTGTCGGATCACCGGATAGGGCTGACTCTTTACAAGCTCGATGCCGTCATGGAGGGTGACCTGGACGAGGTCATCAGCTCGCTGGCCACCTTTTACCAGGCGCAGGCGATGCAAAATGAAAACACCGTCTGATGGGACCAGGGCCAGCTGGACGATCCTGGACCTGCTGAAATGGACCACCGACTATTTTAGCCGGCAGGCGATTGACAGCCCGCGCGCCACGGCTGAAATTCTGCTGGCCCACACCCTGGCCGTCAAACGTATCGACCTGTATCTCAAGTATGACCAGCCGCTGAATCCCACCGAACTGCAGCAATTCAAAGTATTGATCAAAAGAAGGGCCGCGCGCGAGCCGGTTGCCTATATCGTTGGTACCAAGGAGTTCTGGGGCCTCGATTTTGCGGTTGCGCCCGGCACGCTGATACCCCGTCCGGAAACCGAATGCCTGGTCGAGAGCGCCCTGGAGACTATCGATGGCGCCGCATCCCGCACTCCGCTGCACATCCTGGAGTTGGGAACCGGTTCCGGTGCGGTGGTGACGGCCCTGGCCAAGGAGCGTCCCGGACAGTGTTTTTATGCCTCCGATCGTTCTTTTCAGACTGTGGCCGTGGCCCGACGCAATGCGGCCGCCAACGGCCTGGCGGAGGATATCCATTTTTTTGCCGGTGACTGGCTGGAGCCGCTGGCTCCGTCGCGGTTGCTGTTGGATCTGATTGTATCGAACCCGCCCTATATCGACTCGGCCGTTATTCCCACCCTGCAGCCTGAAATCCATCAATTCGAGCCGCTGGCGGCCCTGGACGGCGGACCAGACGGACTCGATAGTATTCGCCGTATCATCCGACAGGCACCCGCGCACCTGCACCCGGGCGGCAGCTTGCTGTTGGAGACGGGGCACGACCAGCATGCCGCCCTCCAAAGTCTCGTCAACCAGCTGCCGGCATATGACCGGGTTGATTTTGGTAAGGATTACAGTGGTTACGACCGCATTGCCTGCCTGACGCTTGCTAAATAGGACCGCTATCATTCAGGTCCCATCGAAATTTCAGAAAGGCAGTGGTCCGATTTTGATAGCGATCCCGATTTCGATTTTTAACGGAAATATCAGGTCAAGTTCGTCCTCGGTATCGATATTTCAAACAACCCAACTGCTCGATCCCGATAGCGATTTCCAATTACACGCTCCGGGGGTCTCAAATTTAGGGCGAACACCGCACCATGGGCCCACGGAAAATTTGAAAATTATCTAAAATTTGCTTGCAGATTTATATATATCTTGTTAATAGAAATCGTTTTTATAACCCACACGTTTCCGGACCCGGCTCCCGGTGTCCCGCACAGGGCGGGATTGGACCCGGGGAAGATGGAGGCGAAGGTCAAACCAAATCCAGGAGGGAATTAAGATGGCCTACATTACCATGAAGCAACTGTTGGAAGCCGGCGTGCACTTCGGTCACCAGACCAAACGCTGGAATCCCAAAATGAAACCCTACATCTTCGGCGCCCGGAACGGGATCTACATCATCGACCTTTCCAAAACCGTCAAGATGTTCCGCACCGCCTACTCCTTTATTACCGACACAGTGGCCGCGGGGAAATCCGTCCTTTTCGTGGGCACCAAGAAGCAGGCCCGCGAATCGATTTACGAAGAAGCCAACCGGTGTGAAATGTTCTACGTCCACAACCGCTGGCTGGGCGGCATGCTGACCAATTTCCAGACAGTCAAAAAGAGTGTCGACCGGCTGCTCTACCTGAACAATATTGAAAACGACGGTACGATTGAACTCTTTCCCAAAAAAGAGAGATTGAAACTGGGCAAAGAACGCGTAAAGCTGGACAGCACACTGGGCGGTATCAAGGATATGACCAAGCTGCCCGGGGCGATTTTTATCGTGGACCCCAAAAACGAATCCATTGCCGTTCGTGAGGGCCGCCGGTTGGGGATACCCATTGTCGCCGTGGTCGATACCAACTGTGACCCGGATGACATAGACTATGTTATTCCCGGCAATGACGATGCCATTCGCGCCATCCGCCTCATTGCTTCCAAGATGGCGGATGCCTGTTTGGAAGGGCGTGAACGCTTCGAAGAAAAGAAACGCGCCGAAGCGGACAAAGCAGTTGAAGAGCCTGAGTCGGAAGTCACCGCGGCCACCTCGGAACTCAAACCGGGAGAGCGCAAAGTGATTTCGGACGGCACCGACGGACCGGTTGTGGAAATCATCAAAAAGGGAGCCGCTGAGACTGCCGAGGCAGAAGAAAAAACAGATGACGCCGAGAAGGCTGAAGAGACAGGAGAAGAATAATGGCTGAAATTAGCGCAGCGCTGGTAAAACAGCTTAGGGAAAAATCCGGCGCCGGTATGATGGATTGCAAAAACGCACTGAAAGAGTGCGATGGCGATATTGAAAAGGCTTCCGATTTTCTGCGGAAGAAAGGTCTGGCCACCGCGGCCAAACGGGCCGGCCGGGCCATGTCCGAGGGCGTGGTGGAATCCTATATCCATATGGGCGGCAAACTGGGCGTCATCGTGGAAGTGAACTGCGAGACCGACTTTGTGGCCAAAAATGATGACTTCAAGGAATTTGCCAAAAACGTGGCCATGCACATTGCCGCCACCAACCCCGTGGGGATCAAGGAAGAGGATGTTTCGGAAGAAGTTGTCAGTCGCGAAAAGGACATCTACCGGGGGCAGGCCCTGGAACTGGGCAAACCGGAGAAGATGATTGAAAAAATCGTCGACGGTAAGATGAACAAGTTCTTCAAGGAAAATTGCTTGATGAACCAGGCCTACGTGCGCAACCCGGACCTGACGATCGCCGACCTGATCAATGAACTGATCGCCAAGATCGGAGAAAATATTACCATTAAAAGGTTTGCACGCTACCAGATAGGAGAATAGGCGACCCTTGATACGATCACGGTACAAGCGCATCCTGTTGAAGTTGAGTGGTGAAGCCCTGATGGGAGATCAGGGCTTCGGTATCAGCCCCGATGTGATCAAGTATGTGGCCGAAGAGATTCGCTCCGTTTTCGACCTTGGGGTGGAAATCGCCATCGTGGTCGGCGGGGGGAATATTTTCCGTGGGATTGCCGCCAGTTCGTATGACATGGATCGCGCTTCGGCCGACCACATGGGGATGCTGGCTACCATGATCAACAGCCTGGCCCTGCAGGATGCCCTGGAGAAAAAAGGTATGCAGACCCGGGTCCAGTCGGCCATTTCGATGCATGAAGTGGCCGAGCCGTATATCCTGCGCCGTGCCGTACGGCATCTTGAAAAAGGCCGGGTGGTTATCTTCGGGTGTGGGACGGGCAGTCCTTATTTTACAACCGATACCGCGGCGGTGCTCCGGGGCCAGGAGATCCATGCCGAAGTACTGCTCAAAGCCACCAAGGTCGACGGTCTTTACACGGCCGATCCGACGTCGGACTCGGCGGCTGAGCTTATCGAAAATACCACCTACGTGACGGTTCTCGAAAAGCAGCTGAAGGTTATGGATATGACGGCTATCTCCCTGGCCATGGACAACAATCTGCCGCTGGTGGTGTTCAACCTGAAGAACCGGGGCAATATCCGCCAGGTGGTTTGCGGAGAGGCGATAGGCACCAGAATAAGTAAATAGGTGCACGTCCACAAACGGCATCTTTTGGCCCGGAGCGGCGTTGTCGCTCTTTTGAGATCCTCAACATAGCGCCTGCTAGGCCTGCGGTCTCATAAGCGCTCAAGCCTTGCTCCGAACCAAAACCTACCATTTATGAACGCGCACCGGTAAATTTTAAACAGGTGATGACCATGCTAGATTCGACATACAGTGAAACCAGAGAACGGATGGGAAAATCCATTGATGCCCTGGAAAATGAGCTGAAGCGAGTTCGTACCGGTCGTGCTTCATTGAATATTCTGGATGGTATCCGGGTGGATTATTACGGCACGCAAACCCCCTTGAACCAGATGGCGTCGCTCAGTGTGCCGGAGAGCCGGCTGATCGTGATTCAGCCCTGGGATGCAACGGTTATCAAGGATATCGAGAAAGCGCTCCTGGCATCCGACCTGGGGCTCACCCCGTCCAGCGACGGGAAACTGATCCGCCTGGCCATTCCGCCGCTCACCGAGGAGCGTCGCAAAGAACTCGTCAAGGTGATCGGTAAAATGTGCGAAGATTACAAAGTCGCGATCCGCAACATCCGCCGCGATTCGAACGAATTTCTGAAAATGGCCAAAAAAGAGGGGGACATCTCAGAAGACGACCTCTTCAAAGGGCAGGATAAGGTCCAGGAAATCACGGACGATTTCGTCAAGCGGATTGACGAGATTTTCAAAGAAAAAGAGAAGGAAATCCTTGAGTTCTAAGCCTGGCGAGCAAATGCCGTCCTCCAAGGACGCCAAACCGCTGCCGGCCCATGTGGCCATTATCATGGACGGCAACGGGCGCTGGGCCAGAAAAAGACTGTTAAGCCGCGTAAGGGGGCACGAACGGGGCACCGAAACGGTGCGCACCATCGTAAAAGCCAGCCGCGAGATCGGCATCCGCTATTTGACGCTCTACGCGTTCTCCACTGAAAACTGGCAACGGCCCAAGGCCGAAGTCACCGCCCTCATGGCCCTCCTGAAGAATTTTCTCAAGTCCGAAAAGCAGGAAATGATCGACCAGAATATCCGCCTGAATACCATCGGCGATACCCGCAAACTGCCAGACGGGGTTCGCAAGATCCTCGACCAGACTTTAACCGCCACAGCCGGGAACACCGGCCTGACCCTGACGCTGGCCCTGAGCTATGGTGGCCGGACAGAGCTGGTGAACATGGTTCAAGAGATTGCTGGGGCGGTAAGCCGTGGTGAAACCGATGTAAACGCCATTTCCGAGTCGCTGATTGCCGCGGCGCTCGATACCCGCGGTATCCCGGACCCCGATATCATGATTCGAACGAGTGGAGAAATGCGGATCAGCAATTTTTTACTCTGGCAGCTGGCTTACACGGAGCTGTTTTTCACGGATACCCTCTGGCCCGATTTTTCGCGAGGTGAGTTTGAACAGATCCTGCAAGCCTACCAAAATCGGGACCGGCGCTACGGTAAAGTTTCCGAGCGTTGATTCGCTCCGATTTGTTTAATTTGTTAAAATAGTTTATAAAAACGAATGGGCCCAGCGAACGAGCTGATCCGATAAACCTCAATCGGCCAGACAGGCAACATGCATCTGAAAAGAATCATCACCGGACTTGTGGCGCTACCTTTTCTGATCTACCTGATTGTCCAGGGCGGCCTGGCATTCTTCGGACTGGTGCTTGCGGCCGGGTTGTTGGCGCTGTGGGAGTATCTGCGAATTGTATGCGCGGTGCCCCCGCGCCCGGTATTATCTTTTTTGAGCGTCTTGGCCATGATCATGGCGGCCTGGATTCTCTGGGCTGCTTACCAGCCCCGCTTCGATCTTATCATCTTGGGCCTTACCGCCAACCTGCTCCTGGCGGGGATCTCCGCCATTGCATCCTATGCCGGCGATAAGGACGTATTCGCGGCGGTCGTGAAACAAGTGACCGGTGTCGTATATGTCCCCGTTCTTTTGGGGCACATCCTGCTGCTGCGCAACGGCAGTGACGGCATGGTCTGGGTCTTTCTACTGATCGGCTTGGTTTTCGCAAACGATATCGGCGCCTTTTATGCCGGGACCTTCTGCGGCAAGCACAAATTGTGTCCTTCTGTTAGTCCCGGTAAAACCATAGAAGGGTCGCTGGGTGGCCTCATTGCCTGTTTTGGGGTGGGGGTTGCATTCCGGCTCTATCTTTTGCCAGGCCTGCCGTGGGGCTGGTTCCTGTTGGCTGTTTTGTGCATCGCCATTGCCGGGCCGGTGGGCGACCTGTTTGAATCCATCATCAAACGCAGCGGCAATATAAAGGATTCGGGCAGCATCCTGCCGGGGCACGGCGGCCTGCTCGATAGGATCGATGCGCTCTTGTTCGCTTCACCGGTGGCATACTACTGTAAAACGTTTTTGTTTTAAGTGTTGGGTGTAATGTATCAAGGAATTGTTTTTTAATCGTTTTATGCCGCCCTTTAAATTTTGGTCTTCAGGACAAGTTCGGAGACCTTTTGGCTATGCCGTATACACAAGATTCTCGCGCAGAGGCGCAGAGAAAACCACGATTCGTTTCCCGCTCCGCGGGATTAAAACTCAAAGAGCCTTTTTTGTCTGGTTTCAGCGCGATAGCGCGAGGTAAACCTGTTCTTGCCTTTCTCGGCGTCTCTGCGCCTCTGGCAGGCGAGCTGCACTTCCCGCTATTTCGATAATTAATGTGGGTCGCGCGATGCATGGTTTTGGTAGTGTACTTTGATAATGAGGCCCCTTTTAAGTGCCAAAGCATGGCCCTCTTGGCCAGGCTGCTTTACTCAGTTCTTAAAAGCCTGGTCCTCAGGGCCAGGTCAGAGATATTTGGCTCTGCCGTAAAAGATTGTAGTGGCGCTCAGGTTTCAAGGTAGAAG
>CAJINA010000107.1 GCA_905176665.1 Olavius algarvensis Delta 4 endosymbiont
CCTTCTACCTTGAAACCTGAGCGCCACTACAATCTTTTACGGCAGAGCCAAATATCTCTGACCTGGCCCTGAGGACCAGGCTTTTAAGAACTGAGTAAAG
>CAJINA010000108.1 GCA_905176665.1 Olavius algarvensis Delta 4 endosymbiont
AGAGGACGACCGCGCGCCATACCCTGGTCTTCTTTTGGGGCCAGGGATGGCGCTTATCGTCTATCTCAAACTGTTTGGGAAGATCTTAACTTTTTCACATAAGTATTACAAGGACAGGTGGTACCACAAATATTACAAGTACAGGTGGCACCACAAATATTACAAGGACAGGTGGCACCACAAACATTGTTATTACAATAGAACCTGCTTTCGTGATGTTTTCAACCCCTTCTCACACGACGTGACGGTTGTGGTTGAAGATTCAGGGCAGCTGCCGGACTGTGGCCCTGATGAATTATCAATTGTTTTTTCACCGCAGTCTCTAAATTACATATTGCCTGATAGGGATGAACGCGCTTTTGAGATCAGTGTTGAACCCAATGTGGGCAGCAATTGCACTGTTAACATTGCTAACATTGCGGAGCTTGTTATCACCTTTCCCCAGTATGAGCTTGTGCGAGGTGTTCCGCTGCCGGTTTTTGAGGAGGTATATGATGTATCTAATCCAGATGTCCCCCCTGTGCCGCTAGACAATATAGAGTATACCTGGACCACTTTTAGCTCACCAATTTTAATAGTACTCCAATTATTCATTGATAATAACACGAAACTTGGAGACTATCAGGTGGAAGCCTATCTCTATGATATAGATTCGAATGAAATTTCTTCTAATATAGCACCTGTAATCGTACGCTCAGGAGTCCCGAATTGGGCTCCTATATGATCTGCAGAAAAGAGGGTCGGTGTGTGTAAGCCGACCCTTTTTTTTGCTGCAGTCTTGGCGCATCAGACAGTTTGGTGGGTCGAATTCGAGCTGCAGGTCCACCACCAACTGCCATGGAAATGGCTTCATGAGGAGTTCTGAATTCCAGCCTCGGCTTCCTTCGGGTAATCCTTTATTAGGCAGGAACATTAACAGGGGTGATTTGTTCTTTTAAGAGCAGATGATAGTACTCGCCTTTTGAGTCGACCAGACTGGCATGGGTGCCTTGTTCCCGTATAACTCCGTCGCGTAACAGTATGATGGAATCACACTCCTGAACCGTGGAAAGGCGGTGGGCGATAATGATGGCAAGCCTGCCTTTCATTAGTCTTTGCATGGCATCGTGGACCTTTTGTTCCGACTGGGAGTCCATGTAAGATGTCGCTTCATCGAAGATTATCAGGTCCGGGTTAAAGGCAAAGGCCCGGGCTATGCAGACCAGTTGTTTCTCGCCGCTGGACAGGGGGCGACCGCCTTGCTCTATGTGGGTGTCCAGGCCGTCGAACTTGTCGAATAAAAAATCACAGTTGGCGTCGTGCAGGGCTTTTTCAAGCACGGATTCCTGGACAGCCAAAACAGAAGGGCTGATGTTTTCGCGAATACTGCCGGAAAATAGGATGGGGTCCTGCATGACCAGGGCGAGCCGGTTTCGAATCTCCTTGATCGGTACCCGGTGGTGTGGGTTGTTATTAATGAGAATCTTCCCCCCATCCGGTTGATAGAATCCGGTAACCAAGTTGATGATAGAGCTTTTCCCGGCACCTGTCTGGCCCACAATACCGATGGAATTTCCCCGGGGAAGATCAAAAGAGATCTGTTTTAAAACGGGTTCTTCTTTTTTATAAGAAAAATCGACCCGATCAAATGAGAGGGTGTCGATCCTTTTAATTCCCTTTGCTTCCTGGTCAATCGCCGGACTGACGGGATTGATATTCAGGACTGTGACAATGCGTTCGGCCGATGCAAGCGCATTCTGGAGCAGGTTGAATTTTTCGGATAGTTCCCGCAACGGCCGGAAAAACAGTTTCATGTAGGTCAAAAAAGCCACCAGTTCCCCCAACGTCAGGGCGTTATCGAGGAATTGAAAGCTGGCCGTCCAGATGATCACCGCCACACTGACCACGCCTAAAAATCCGATAAAGGGCATGAAAATCGAATAAGTTTTAATCTGAAACAGGTTGGCTGAAAAATGTTCGAAGTTCAGTTTTCTAAACCGCTGAAAGAAAGAATTCCCGGCCGCCGATGTCTGGATGATCTTGATGCCGATAATTCCTTCCGAAAAGCTGTGGTTGATTTCAGCGATTTTCTGCCGAATGGTTCTGAATGCTTTACGGGATACTTTTGAGAAGCCGGCAATGGTGACTACGAGAATGGGAATCAGGAGTGAGAGGTAGAGGGCCAGGGTAAAATCAATGGTAAAAAGAATGACCATGATGCCCGCCATGAGAAAAAGATCCTTAAAAATAAAGATCAAAACGCTGGTAAACATTTCGTTCATGTTTTCAACATCGCCGGCCACGCGGGATACCAGGCGCCCGCTCGTATTCTGGTCATAAAAGGCGACCTCCAGAAAAGCCATGCGGGAAAAAAGGAGGCAGCGCAGGTTCAGAATGATCTTTTGGCCGGTGTACTCCATAAAAAGTGTTTGCATGAAATCAAGGCTAAATGCGGTCAGGATAAACAAGGCAAAGAAGATGGCATAGGTTTTAAAAGAGCGAACACTTATCCCGAACAGTTCTACCCCAACGGTATCTTTTACCGGAACGATAAATCCGTCGAAGGCTTTCTGAATGAGAATGGGCTGCAGCAAATCTAAAAAGGTGACTACAAAAACAAGAAAAGTGGTAAGGCCCAGCATCCAGGTAAAAGGCTTTATAAAGGGCCAGATAGCTTTGGCGATCTCACGGTTGGCCAGTTTGCTCTCTTTTTCTTCAAAAGGGGTATCAGGCATGGTAGGCCCCCTCGAACTGTTGGACCCGATACGATTCGCGGTAAAAGTGGTCTTGTTCGATTAGTTCCGCATGGGTTCCGGAGTGACTGATTTTTCCGTTTTGTAAGATATACACCTGGTCGCAAAAGGCCAGGGCGCTGATCCGGTGGGAGATTATGATAATGGTGGCCGCAAGGTTCATGCGCCCCAGGCGTGACATCACCTTGGTAGCGGTATCCGTATCCATCTGGCTGATGGGGTCATCCAAGATGATAATTGGCTTTCCAACGATCAGGGTGCGGGCCAGGGCGATGCGTTGTTTTTGCCCGCCGGAAAGGGTTATCCCGCGTTCACCGACAATTGTTTCCAAACCTTTGTCCATTTTCTGTAAGGTCTGTTCAAGGCTGCAAACATGTATAACGTTATCCAATGCTGCATCTGAGATCTTTCTGTGCATCAGTATATTTTCTCTGATGGTGCCTGAAAAAAGAAAACTCTCCTGGGGCATCAGGGCAATATTGGCTCTTAAAAAATCCAGATCGATCGTCTTGATACCGGAGTTTTCCAACAGAATTTTCCCTTGATCAACATCGTAAAGTCTGGGAATCAATTGTACCAAACTGGTCTTGCCGGATCCGGGCGGGCCGCTGATACCCACTTTCGATCCCTGGGTAATATCAAGATTAACGTTGGATAGAATCGGTTTACCGCCGTTGTAGGAAAATTCAATATCTTCGAAACATATGTTACCTGATAATGAGTTCAGGCTTACCGGTTGAACCGGACTGACAACAGCGGGTTTGGAGTCCAAAAGCGTATTGATTCTTTTCAAAGAGGCCATGCCGCGCTGGTAAAGGTTTGTCATCCAGCCGATGGCAATGATGGGCCAGGCCAAAAGACCCAGATATTGTAAAAAAGCCACCAGCTCACCGGTTGTGAGGGATTGCTGCATGACGAGAAATCCGCCGTAAAAGATGACCACCAGGGTTGAAAGATTGAAAAAAAGGCCGAGCATGGGCCGCAGGAGCGCGGTAATCACTGCGCGTTTGAGATTTTTTTTGAAATAGTCTTTTGAGGCGGTACCGACCTTGTCGGATATGATGTTTTCAAAATTAAAAACCTTGATAATGCGAATGCCAAGGAAACTTTCCCTTACAATTTCGGTTAGTGCTGAGAAAGATTCCTGCGCCGTGGTGTGGTGCAGGTGCATTTTCTTTCCAAGGGTCCGGGTCACGTAGATGAGAAACGGCATGGGGATCATGGCAATGGCGGTCAGTTTGGGATGTGTCCATGCCATGATAGCCAGCGTGGTGCCGCCTAATAGAATGGTGTCCACAAGCGCAATGAGGCCAAACCCGAAGGCCATGCGGACATGATTGATATCGCTCGTCGCGTGGGCCATGATATCGCCTGTTTTGACTTTGTCATAAAAGGCCGAATCCATTTTCAGAACATGATCAAATAGGGCATCCCTAATTCCGCGTTCCACATCCCGGGCGCTTCCCATGAGAAGGTTGCGCCAGCAATATCTCAAAATGGTCATCCCAAGGCCTAACAGAATAATATAGAGGCATTGATACACCAGGCGGCTGCGCTCGAAGGTGTCAGTGCTCAAGGTGTCGATGGCCCCTTTTACGATTTGGGGAATTATTAGTTGGGCGCCATCCACGATGATCATAAAAAGAATGCCCAGCATAATTTTGAGGGCGTTTTTTCTAAAATATGGATAAATGAGTTCCAAAACTGCTCCAACGTTCGTAGAAAAAGTTACTCTCTATAGCCCCTTATGGGCACCAGCCCTAAAAATTAACCATTTCTTAAAATATTTCAATACAGGTGAGTCTGGGGCGGGCCGTGCTTAGTAATAGATAATAATATAATGGCAGAGATCATGCCCGTCAGGATGGTATTGATGGGCCTATCTCTATGGGGAAAACGCAATGTAAAGGCAACAACTGCAACATGGACTAATAAATATCGTAGGTTAACATTTGCAGGCGGTCTTGTCGTTTTATCTGGACGACGGTATTGGAAGCGGCTCGCAAACCCTCGAAGAGGGTGGCCACATCATTAGCCGAGGTGACCGGTTTGCCGGCTACCAGGGTTAACACGTCCCCATTACGCAAGCCCAGTATCCGGAAGATGGAATTTGGCCAGAGAGTTGTCACCAACAGCCCGGCATATTGATCGTTCTCAGTGTAACGGGTAAGCCCGGCCGGGTTCATGAGATAACTGATATCGCGGGTTGCCTGCTCGAAGAGGGAACGATCGAGGGCGATCCTCCGTTCGGGAAGGTCGCCTATATCGGGATCGATGTTGTCCGGCTCCTCCACGGGCAGACTGGCCATTTTAAGGACTTCATTCCTACCGTTGGCAATGAGGACCACTGCCTCCCTGGTGACCCGTTTGACGATTGCCTTCCGGATCGAAGCTCCCGGGCGATATAGGCCCTGCTTTCGTGTTTCGATATCTTCAATCACGGCATAAGTATGCCGGTTGCTTTCATCATTAACCGTGCCCCATAGTTTGAGTTTCAAGTTGGTGGGTTTGAGGTGAGCGAGATCGATTTGGATTGGCCCCTTTGTCCTCTTCTCTGCTCTGAACAGGTCCCGGTTTTTAATTTCCGCATAGTCTTGAAACTTTGGTATAGCGGTATCGGTCCCGGTAGGGTTGGTTTGCAGGGTTTTTTCAAGGGCTGGCACTATTTCGAACAAGGCTGCGGTAATCGTAGAGTATATAACCTCCCCACAGAAAACTATGGCGCTTAGCAGCACCAGGTTCAAGATAATGACGGTGTCACGGTTCAGGGCCATATTCAATTATTGAAAGGATACAATAGACCTGTCAAGTTGGATCAGGGGCGTTTCTCGATAACTTATTGGAAACACATATATTACAGGCGTATTTTTCTGTCTTTGCAGATTTTTAAAGGCCCCTGGTTTTCTTGCCATAGTTTTATATAGACCGGAAGAATTGCCTTGCCTATCCAATCCAAATACGCCATAGTTTTTATTTAAATGTCAGGGGTATACGCATAACAGGAAGTGGCGGCCCATGGCATAACCGGGCCGGCGCCGGCCGACCCTTTCTTTCGAGGAGAACATCGCATGCTGAGATTGACAGCCCTAATTGCAGGGTTGCTGCTGATTTTCACACAGGTCAGTATCGCCGATACGGTGGTGTTGCGAAATGGAGACCTTTTCCAGGGCAAGGTTCAAAACCAGGATTTCGAGATCAGAGCACCTTTTGGTGCCGTCACTATCCGCAATGGTATGGTCAAGGGACTTTTTATGCGCAGCAGCGAAATGGATAATGACGAGATCCAGACCATAAACAATGACTACTTTTCCGGGAAGCTTCGCACGGAAACCATATCGTTCCGAACAACCGCCGGCTACACGCTCGACTTCCAGCCGGCCGAAATCAGGAATGTTCAATTCGACGGCACCGGTGTTTCCAGGGAATACGACACGGCCCTGTTATTTATGCATAATGGCGACAAGTTTTCGGGACGGCCCGTGGCGACCGATCTACGGTTGAACACGGCCTATGAGGAAAAAACAATCCGGATGGATACCCTGGCGCGACTGGATCTTGTGGCTCCCGGCCAACACGCGGCAACCGTGCACCTAAATGACGGCAGCCGCTTTGCCGGTGTGTTGATGGAAGCGCGCCTGCAGGTTAAAACCGATTCACTGGGGGTCATCTCGGTATGTGTCTCCAAACTGAAAAGGGTTCAGTTCAATGTCAAAAAACTGATCGTTCGGCAGGCGGCGTCAATCCGGGGGATCCTGGATTCGGACAGCGACGGTACGCCGGATACACGCGATGAGTGCCCCGACACGGCCTGTGGATTTATGACCGACGATGTCGGCTGCCGCCTCCAGAGCGATACAGATAAGGATGGCGTGGATGATTCGCTGGATCAGTGTGCGGGAACGCCGATCGGGGCGCAGACAGATACCAACGGCTGCTGGGTGATCCAGGCTGCGTTATTTGAATTGAACAAGGCAGATATTAGCCCCGAATCTCACAGCTACCTGGATGAAGTTGTCTGGATACTGGAGCGCAATCCCGACTTAAAGGTCGAGATCCAGGGGCACGCGGATAAGAGTGGCTCCGCCGCGTACAACCTGAAACTCACCCAGGCCCGAGCCAAATCCGTCGCGGCCTATATTGTCAGCAAGGGGATCGCCAAGGATCGTCTAAAGGCCGTAGGCTATGGGTTTTCCCAGCCCAAGGCCACCAATGATACCGAAGAAGGGCGGGCCTTGAACCGCCGGGTAGAACTGGTTCCTATCCGCTGATTGCCTGCCAAAGCGCATTTCGCCTGAAGTTCGTATAGGTGTAGGTGGATGGCGTGGCGTACTATGTGAGAATTAGAGAATGTGATTTGAATGTATTGGATAACCGCTAGCATCACTCAATAGCCATGAAGCCTACTTGGCGGCGACCCGCAAAACTTCTTCGAAAGTCGTCTGCCCCTGCAGTACTTTCTCAATCCCATCCTCACGTAAAGTAATCATGGCCTGTCGTTGGGCAGCGGATTGAATTTGATTGGAGTCGAAAGCTGTCAGGATCAGTCTTTTGATGTTCTCATCCAGTTGGAGCACTTCAAAAATGCCCATGCGGCCCCGGAAGCCGGAATGGAAACACTGCTCGCAGCCGACCGCCTTGTAGATTTGGCTGTCTTGCAGGTGCGCAGTTTCCAACCCCAGACTCTCCAGCATGGAACTACCCGGCATAAAGGGCGTCTTGCAGTGATCGCACAGGACGCGTACCAGGCGTTGGGCCATGATGGCCAGGACCGAAGAGGAAATCAAAAAGGGCTCCACCCCGATATCCACCAGGCGGGTAACAGCGCTGGCCGAGTCGTTGGTGTGGAGGGTCGAGAACACCAGGTGCCCGGTGAGGGCCGATTGGACGGCAATTTCGGCAGTCTCCTGGTCGCGGATTTCGCCCACCAGGATCACATCGGGGTCCTGCCGCACGATGGAACGCAGCCCCTTGGCAAAGGTCAGTTCGATCTTGGGATTGACCTGGATCTAGCTGATGCCTTTGATCTGGTATTCAACCGGATCTTCAATGGTGATGATGTTGACGCCCGGTTTGTTGATGGTCGATAGGACCGAGTAGAGCGTGGTGGTCTTGCCGCTGCCGGCGGGACCGGTCACCAGGACGATGCCGTTGGGGGCCGTTATGAGTTGTTCCATTGCGGTGAAAGCCTGGTCGGACAGGCCCAGTTCGGTGAGTTCCAAAAGGGAACTGGTCTTGTTCAAAAGCCTCAGGACAACCCGTTCCCCAAACGAGGTGGGGATGGTCGACACCCGAATGTCGATCTTCTGGTTGACGATGCCGACTTCCATGCGGCCGTCCTGAGGCAGACGTTTTTCAGCGATGTCCAGCTTGGCCATGATCTTGATCCGGGAGATCAGGGCCGCCTGGACCCACTTGGGCGGCGAGACCAGGTCATAGAGAATGCCGTCCACCCGGTGGCGGACCTTGAAGCCTTCATCGTATGGTTCGATGTGTATATCGCTGGCCCCGGCCTTGATCGATTGGGTCAGGATGTTGTTGACCAGCTTGATGATGGGGGCATCCCCGACATCGTCGGTCAGGTCAGCGGCAGATTCTACTTCGTCAATCGCAATGGTGCCGGTGTCCTCCATATCCTGGACCAGTTGCTCGGCGCTATCGCGCTTTAAGTCATACATCATGCTGATGGCTTCCAGGATGGTGCTGCGGTTGGCAAAGACAACCTGATATGCGTCGGCATCGATCATGCGCACCAGATCGTCGAGGGCCGGGAAGGCGGCCGGCGAGTTGATCGCGATGACGACACCGGCTTGATCCTTGCCGTTCGGGGTCCGTCCGGCAACGTCGTTGCCGGTATCATCCGGTTCAGCAGTCATCAAGGGAATAAGCAGGTGCTTCTTGAGAAAATGAATCGGGACGAGATCGGTAAAATCATCCTGAATATTTTCGAGAGTAAGCTCCGGCCAGAAAGGCAGCTGGTAGCGGGAGCTGAAGGTTTCCAGCAGTTCACCTTCGGGAAT
Source organism: Olavius algarvensis Delta 4 endosymbiont (assembly GCA_905176665.1). Classification (GTDB taxonomy): domain Bacteria; phylum Desulfobacterota; class Desulfobacteria; order Desulfobacterales; family CAJINA01; genus CAJINA01. The sequence continues at coordinate 8,750 of CAJINA010000108.1, forward strand.
CAGTTTTCTTTTTACCAGAAGATCAGCCAGGTCCTCGTTATCCATAGCCTGCAGCTTGCGAGCCTCGTTGAGGAAATCGGCCGAAGATCCCGGTTGCCTGCCCAGCGCTTCTAGTAAGGTCTTTTCCATGTTCATAACCAGGGATTCCGGCGGCGGCTAGTGCTGCTCCTCGCCGGGGTTATCGCCGGGATTGGTTTTTGGTGCGGTTTTCGGATTGTCTTCCCGATAAAGCTTTATCGTCCCGGGGAGAACACTTTTAATGTGGTCTTGTTTCTCTTTTAAAATTCCCTTGGCCTCATTCGGCTCGTAGAGAACATGGGGCGTCAGGAAAACAAACAGGTTGGTCTTTTCACTGGAGCGGGCGGTAGACCTGAATAGCACGCCTAGCAGGGGAATGTCTCCCAGCAGGGGCACTTTGTTCTCGGTGATGGTAGAGGTTGTATCAATCAGGCCGCCGATGACGATGGTGTTATTATCCTTGACCACCACGGTGGTATCGATGCTGCGCTTCAAGGTTGTGGGGCGGTCGGGGGAGGTCGTAGACAGCTCATCCAGCTTTGATATTTCCTGCGCGATTTTCAAGCTCACCAGGCGATCTTTGCTGATCTGGGGCGTAATCTTGAGGGTTATACCGACATCTCTGTATTCGTAAGAAGTATAGACATCCGTGGATGCGCTGCTGGAACCCGAGCGAGTTTGGAAGGGCACGTTCTTGCCCACATAGATCTTGGCCTCTTCGTTGTCCTTGGTCAGAATCTGGGGGGTGGCCAGGATGTTGACGTCCTTATCCCTCTGGTGGGCGTTGACGAAAGCCGCAATGCTCGGGAAGGTCACGCCACCGGCCGTAATCCCTTCCCCAATGATGCCCAGAGCTAGTCCCAGGGGATATGTCGTACCGGAAATCCCGGGGATACTGCCGCCTTTGCCACTGCCCCCTCCATAGATGACGTCCCGGCCCTGGACGGTGCTGGAACCGCCGACCTGCCATTCAACGCCCAGATTAAAATCCTTGTCGACATTGACTTCCATGATCAGGGCTTCGATGTAGACCATCGCCCGGCTGATGTCCAGCTGCCGGATAATTTCTTCGAGCACCTGGTAGTCATCCCGACTGGCCATGATGATCAGGCTGTTGGTCGCCTTGTCGGCCGTGATCCTGACGTTTTCCGAGATGACCGGGGCTTCTTTTTTACCTTTGCGGGCGGCGCCGCCCTGCTTTGAAAGGATGGCCTGGAGAACCTTGGCCAGGTCTTCGGCCGTGGCGTTTTCCAGGTAATAGACCCGCAGTTTTTCTTCACCCTTGGGCACTCTCTTGTCCAGCAGGGAAACCAGGGCCTTGATGCGAATCGTATCGACCTCGCTGGCCAGTACAACAATGGAATTGGTACGGTCATCCGCCACAAACTGCAGGGTCTTGGCCGACAGGCCCTTGGCTTTTTTGCGGGGCACGGCAAATACCGAAGAAAGGGTTTTCACAATCTTGGCCGCTTCGGCATGCTGCAGGGGCAACACCGTGATCTCATGCCCCATGCCCTCCACATCGATGGCTTTTACAATCCGCATCAGGCGCAGGATATTCGAGTACACATCGGTAACGATCAAGATATTGGTGGGCGCGTAAGCCAGCATAACACTGCTTTTCGAAATCAGCGGGGCAAACAGCTTTTTGATTTCGTCGGCATTGGCATAGGTCAGGGGGATGAGTTGCGTCACGACCTTGTCTTCGGGTACGCCGGATTCTTCCTTGAGCCGGGTTTCAATATTTTTGGAACGGGCATCCGGGGCTGGGATGACCTTGGTAATATCACCGGACGGCACTGTACTGAAGCCATGCACTTCCAGCACGGATTCAAACACGCGGTACGCTTCCTTGACAGAGATCTTCTTGGGCGAAATGATCGTGACCTTGCCTTTGACCCGGTTATCTACTACAAAGTTGCGCCCGGTCAACTCGCTGATAAACTTGATCAGGACATTGATATCCACGTTGTTGAAATCGATGGTGACAAAGCGATCGGTTCCGGGCTGGGAAGCGCCCTGCTTGCTTTCGGCACCATGCAGATCGCCGCCGATGCCGAAGAAACAACCAATCAGGAGCAAAGCGAACAGAAGCAGACTGTAGCAAGGGTTTTTCATTTAGGTCATACCATCAATAGAATTAGGCTTATATACCGGCGATAACGGCAGCGACCGCTATTGTATCTCATAGGTCAACATCTGCAAGCGGTTTCTCCTTTTTATCTGCACGGTCACGCTGTCGGCTGATTTCAGTTCTGTATAGAGGGCCGCGGCCTCGTCGATCGTGGTAACCGGTCTGCCGGCGACAGCGGTCAGAACATCTCCATTGCGCAGACCCAGGCGCCGGAACATGGAGCCTGGTTTAATGCTTGTCAGCATCAGGCCGGCAGGTTGCCCGTTTTCGAGGTGCGGCCTGATTTTGGCCTGGCTCATGAGGCTGCCGATATCCTGCATGGCTTCCGCGACAAAGGTCCGTCTCAAGGCGATCTTGCGCCCACCGGCAGGTTTGCGCTGCTGACCGCGCGGCGCTGCTTCGGCTGCGACGGGGCCGGTCATCTCCAGGACTTCATCGCGGCCACTGACATTCAAAATTACTTTCTCCCTGAGGACGATCCGGACGGTGGCATTTTGAATTGGGTCTCCCGGGCGATACAGGCCCTGCTGTCTTGTTTTGAGATCTTCGATGACGGCATAGGTGCGCTGGCTGTTTTCGTCAGCCACCGTCCCCCAGAGTTTCAACTCCAGCCCGGTTACCTCAAGGGCGGACACATCAACCAACGCCTGGTTTACGGCCTTTGTTTCGGTCTTGAACAGGTCGCGGGTCTTGATGGTAGCGTAGTAATTAAACGGCCGTTTAACCGCATCGGCCCGGGTCTCCTCGTCAGGCCGGGTTTTAGTGGAGACCGGCGCATGTTCGAGTTGCGCTGCGGTTACCTTGTAGAAAATCGCCACCCCATGGTAAACGAGGGCACCCAGCAGCACCAAATTCAGGAAAATAAAGGTTTTACGCGTTAAGACCATTGCTGATTATTTCAAAGAAAACATAGGTTTGTCAAGTGTACCACCAAAGCGGACGCGGTAGCCACCATTTTTGTTTTCCGCCGGTAACAGGCCTTTCGGCAGTTTTGACTGCAACTGGTCGAGAAAATCAGGCTGCAACTTGATGACGGCGGCGAGGATCAAAAGACTTTTACCCAACGGGTAGCGCAACTGGATTGATCCGTTGAGATCGCCGCTGATCTGCTTTCCCACGAAGACGCACTGCTTGATGAGGATGCGCTGTCGGTTCAGGGTAAGGGCCGTATCGATCCGTCGAAAGTCAACCTGTTTGACTGCCAGCCAGGGTATCAGCAGTTCTACCCGGCCGTCGGTAACCGTCAGGTCGGCGGTAACCGGGTCCGCTGATTGAGATGAATCCCAAACAACCGCCCCGGATAAACGCCCGGCCAGCGCGCGTTCACTGATTTGGTCCAGTTCCGGAATGTTTTCCAGGGCCACCGCGGCCAGGGTTGTCTTCGCCGTTATGATCGTCTGGCCCTGGTCGGCAGTTACGTGCAGCCGGCTGCGCAGATCGCCGCCCCAGAGGGCCGTCCGGGCCTGCAGGGTGTGGCCAGGCGCCAACAAAGCGCTATATACCGGTGAGACGCGGGTAGACGCAATATGCAAAAGTTCCCGTTGGTCGCGTCGCAATGTGATCCCTTGTAGGTGTACGCCGGGAGGGAACGCCGGTTTAACCTGCGTGATTTTTACCAGGTAAGGGGCGAACAGACGCGCGCTGCGGGAATTGATGTGGTTGCGCAAGATATCATCGGGGAATAGGATATACAGGCATAGTCCGGCCACTGCCAGCAGATAGAGCATGTATCCAACCCATTTGCCCGGTTTATACATAGCGACCGACTTTCAGGTGGCATAGGACTCGATTTCCATAACAGCATCGATCTGGCCCTTGCCTTTGCCGGTTTTTATTATGGAAATACGTCTTACCTGGATGGCGCTGGCGTCGTTCTCGATGCGGTGCAGGTAGACGACTAATTGCTCCAGCGTGATGGTTTGCAGTTTCATTTCGACCAGCGATATTTTATAGGGGCTGTCCTTCCGGGTCTGGGTAGACGGCTTCATGTAGGCAATGCGGTCTTTCAGGTTCGTCTCGCCGGCCATGCGGTCCAAAAAAGAGAACAGCGTAAACCCGGCCTCTTTACGGGAGATGCGCTGCAGGGCGGCGGCGGAGCGGTTTTCAAGGGCGGCGTACTCCGCGGCGAGGGTCCGGATATCCGCCAGGGTTGCGGTTTTCGCGTCCAGAACCCGCTCAAGGTGAGCGCGTTTATCGAACACCGGAAATACAACCAGGCGGACAATGATAAAAAGGCAGATGACCACAGCCGCCAGGTAAAGCATCACTTTTTCGCGCTTGCTGAACCGGTTCACAATTGCACCTTGAGTTTGAAATTTATCCGTTTCCCTGATTTTTCCAGGTTGGCGGAACTGATGGTTACCTCTTTAAATGCCGGCGCCTTTTCCAGACCGGACTTAATATCGTCTACGGAATTGAATGTGTCGGTGTGGCCGCTTATCAGGATATTGTCCCGGGCAATGACGACCCGCGTCATCTCCACATCCGTCCGGGCGGGGATGGCGGTGCTCAGTCCCTGCAAGAGATCGATCACCCGCAGGCGGTCCCCGCTGTCTGACGGTAGCGCGAGGCGCTGTTGAGAAGTCTGCACCGCCACCCGCAGCTGCTGCAGGGGATCCACGATTCTGGTCACCTCCGGAAGGGCGGATTTAAAAACGCTTTCAATTTCCCGATCGAGACGATCGATCCTCTTTGCGAGGGTGTAGTTGTCTGTCAGGACACTGGCAAACGCCATGATCATTACCATCAGGGCCAGCAGGCTGGTTCGGAGAATACGCTGCCGGTGCTGTCGCCACTGCTTCTTCTTTTCGAACGGCCCCCTGCGAAAATCCAGTCCCTTGAGACCGGACCATTCAAGGTAGCTCAGCGCCAGGGCATTATCACGCGGTGCGTCACCGGCTAGAGTGCCGGTTGCCGCAAAAGACGGCAGGTCAATGTTGCGGGCCAGGTCGATGCGTTTGACCGGGAGACTTTTTGCGCCCGCGTCGGGTTCCGGGTCTTCAGGTTCCAGTATCTCGGGCGTGCCGGTAAACAGGACTTCCGGCGCGAAAGCAGGGTTCAGCGTATCCTGATAGGCCAGCAGGCTGCGGTTTATCTGGGCCGCGACAGCGGCGCCGTTGGGGCTGTGCTTGAATGTCGGTGGACGGGTTGTCCGCGTATAGGTCAACGCGCCGGCCCGGGCAAAGAACAATGATAGGTCCCGACCGTCGATGTCGGCCAACACCCAGTCAGACGCTTGCCCGGTTGTGTTGGCCAAGCAGATCGCCGCAGCGAAGCCACCCACGGTGAGGGTGGCCGGGTCGATTCCAAAGGGCCGCAGGGCCGTGAGCAGGTCTGAAACCGTTGTCTTTTTAACCGCGGCTGCGATCAGGTCACTGCTTTCGCCAGGGCTGGGCCCAACCGGGTAATAGTCTACCACCAGATCCTCGACCGGAAAGGGCAGGAGGGGTTCCAGTTCATAGGGCAGAACCTGGCGGAGTTTGCGCGCATCCCGAAACGGGAGGGTTAAATACCGGTAGTAAACGCAGCCGGCCGGCAGCGAAGCGATGCAGGTAGTGCCGGTAATGTCTATTTTAGCGGTCAGGATCTTGAGTGCGTCGCCAAGGTTCCGGTCAAAGTCCTGGGCCCCGGCCAGCGGGACCTGGGCGTGGCTATCTACAAAGCCGCCTTTGATGCCGCTGTTGATGATGGCACCAGCCACCGCGGTGTTGCTGATCTCAAGACCCAGGATTCTGCGACTCATGGCGTTCTCACGACTCGGTTTGAGTGATTCTTTTGGCCTGGAAAAGAAACTCGCCAAGTTTCATCAATCTATTTTATTTTGTTTCCCATTGCAAGGTTTTGCATATCCACTTACCTGTTTTCGCTTGCTTTTCTCTTCTTACGACCACCGTCATCACGAGCCGGGAATTGCCCAACACGGCTGTTGATTCTATGCGAAACAGGTCGCTGGCCGTCGTTATCAGTTGGGGATCGATCTCAACATCGCCGCAGCCGGGCGCCTGCTGGTACCACCGCTGATCAGCAAAAGCCTCCCGGTTGTCCGCCTCGATCATTAATTGGCGGTAAGCGTCAATCGCCGGGGCCTTGTCGAGATCTTCCCAGGGCAGCAGAGCGGCAATGACCGGCAGCTGGGCGGTGTTCAGGTTGATGCTGCCGGGAAAGTTATAGGCGCCGTCACCCGTGTCAACGGCACCGTGAACGGTAAGGTAGGCTTGCAGTCCCGGCATTTCAGGGGAGCCGAATAGCAGGTCGGCCGGAAAGTCCTTCAGCAGAGCAAGCTCGGCGATGTGGTTAAACGGCCCGTTTGTGCAGGCATAGGCGGGAACCAGGCCCTGGTAGTAATCGGATTCCGCCCCGGTCAACCCTGTGGTGGCCTCATCGTCCCCGCGATCGAGCCAGTCTTTGGCGGTGTTGATAATCGCCGCCGGATCAATATCCGCCTCGGATTGCGAGCGGGAAACCGCAGCTCGGATGAACTGGTCCCAGACGATTTCCTGGCGGTCGTTGAAGTCGCGCCTGTCCGGATAAAGGACCAGGGCATTGACCTGAATGCGGCTAAGTTCATCGGATATCGACACCGCCACCGAGCCGGATTCGAAGTTAAGGGCATCCATGACGGCCGCGGTGTGGGCCTGGTCCGCCCATGGTTCCAGGAGGTGATCCGTATCGGAGTCATACCGATCTTTAACCAGAATCGCCATGGCGGCCTGAATGCCGGCGGCCGCCATGTGGGTCAGTTTGCCCTGATTGGCGCGGGCCGTGGTGACGCCGATGGCCGAGCGGGCCTGCCGGTTGATCTCCAGGCTGACGGCCAGAAGCACCGTAATGATCGCCAGGGTCACCAAAAGAGCCGTCCCGCGCTCGCCATTCAAACGTTGCGTGTCCGGCGGTGCGTGCGCCCACAGGTCCCGCCGACTGCTTGCGTAGCGGTATGGTTTGGGCATGTCGGGGGTCATAGGTTTGCGCTGGCCTCCCTGTGAACCGGCAATTTCAGACGGGTTGTAAAAACCACGGTGTCCGGCGTGTCTCCGATTTTCAACTCGAATTCGATGGCAGCCGGGGTCGCAAACTTAGCGACTGCCGAATCCGAGTCCCATTGGTCATGGGCTTCCCCGTCCTGGTCGTAGTAAGTCAACCGGAAGGATTGCACCGCCTCACACAGGATTGGGTCGTTGCCGGAGGTTGCATCCGTGGCAAAGGGATAGAGCTGGTCGGATCGGCGCAAAACAAATATCCGTTCAGCTGTTTCCTCCAGGTAATACCTGATCGCGGCGATGCCGGTTCGGTCTGGCCCGTCAAGCGCAGGGGATCCGGTGGATCGTCCCCTTGTGGGGGGGTGTACGTCGGCGGCAGCGTGACCCGGATGGCCAGCAGGTCGGCCATGATACGCTGGACGGCCACCTGAGCCCGGGCGTAGTTGCGGGTGGTTTGCTTGAAGCGCTCGGTGTCGAAAAACAGCGCCCGATAAGCGGTAAACAGGGTGCCGGCAATCACCCCGAAAATGAAAAGAGTGACCAGGATCTCTACAAGCGTGAAGCCGTTATCGCGGGGGCGTGGTTTTTGCAAGCGATCCCTGTCTACTGAAAAAAGTGATAGGTGGTCAGATTATGGCGGTAGCGATCCGCCTCCAAATAAATATCGATACTGATCCGTTTTAGGCGCCGGCCGATCGTATCCAGTTCTTCTGCCGCCACATCCGTAAGGGTTAGCTGCCAGCGGTATCCGGTGTAGGCACCCTCATACGCCCCAGAATCGGATTGGAGCGCGTCAAGCGGCGTGGCCTTAACCTTCGCCAGGGTTGTCTGGGCCAACAGGGTGGCGGTTGTCTGGAACCGGTTGGCGGTTTCCACGGAGATCGATTGAGCGTGCAGTTTAAAGACCGCTACCAGGACAATGGCCATGATGGTAAGCGATACCAGCACCTCGACCAGTGTAAATCCGTCATCGGTTGATTGAAACCGGTCCATCATAAATTTTTGCTCGCATTAAAAATGGTTCTATTGAAAATGTGCGCCGGCTGCGATCTGCAAACCTGGCCTGGATCTGCGCCATTTGCGAGTAACCCTTTTTGAAAAATTGGATTTCGGCTTCACCGGCTGTCTGTCTGTCGCTGTTGGGAAACTCAACGCTTTCAATCAAGACACCCTCCGGCAGGTTATAGCCACCCTGACGGGCAAGGTCGATCTCATCCGGCTGCATCTTTTCATGGGTCGACCAGAAGTGCCCGGTGTCGATATCGATATGCAGGCTATAGTTCCGGGCCCGGCGCAGGGATTGCTCCTTGAGTTGCTGGATTCTGTTTGTAATCCAGAGGGTGGCGTCGCGTTTAGAGTCTTTAAAAGGGCTGACCGACAGGCGTGGAAGCGTAACCGCCAGCAGCAGGGCCACAAGGGCGAGGACGACGACCATTTCAATAAGGGTGAAGCCCCTGTCGGTTTTTAGCGAAAACGGAGCGTGCATGGCTAGCGCCTGGTCTACTGGATTTCCCAATTGTTGACATCTTTGTTCTTCCCATCACCGCCCTGGATGCCATCGGCACCGTAGGAAGACAGATCGTAGTCGCCGTTTACTCCGGGACTGAGATAGATAAACGGGTTGCCCCGGGGATCCGCCGGTAAGCGGCCTTTTTCCAGGTAGCCGCCGGTGCGCCATTGCTGTACCTGACCGGTATCGGGTTGCTGGATCAGGGCTTGCAGACCCTGGTCGGTACTTGGGTATGAGCCATTGTCAAGCTTATAGAGATTTAGCGCCGTTTCCAGGCTTTCAATCTGGATTTTGGCTTTCAGTTGCTTGGCTTCTTCCGGGCGGTCCATAATGCGCGGGATGATAAGCCCGGCCAGGACTCCCAGAATGACAATGACCACCAGGATTTCAATCAGGGTGAAGCCCATATGGTCACCGCGCTTGATGGTTTGCAGCTTATTCATAATCACTCCTTACCGTAGAAAACCCGCCCGATTAATTGACGAGTTGGCTCATTTCAAAAATAGGCAGGCAAATGGACAGCACGATGAAGCCCACCAGGCTTCCGATCAAGATGATCATCACGGGTTCCAGCAGGGCCACGGCACGCAGCAACTGGGCTTCCACTTCCTTCTCGAATATGTCGGCGATTTTGGCCAGCATGAATTCAAGGTTGCCGCTCTGTTCGCCCACGCTGATCATCTGGATGGCGAGGCTCGGGAAGACCGGTGCCTGTACCAGCGCCTTCCCCAGCCTGGCGCCCTTTTCCACTTCATCGGCCGCCGCCTGGACGGCCTGTGAGATGATCACGTTGCCGGTGATGTTTTTCACGGTCGCCAAGGCGGTCAGCACGGCGACTCCATTTTCGAGCAGGGACCCCAGGGTCCGGGAAAAGCGGGCCATGGCCAGTTTTCGGGTCAGGATGCCAATGACGGGCAGTTGCAGCAGGGCCCGGTCCCGGTAACGCTTTCCCTGTTGGGTATTCCCGGCCGCCCGGAGAATGAAAAACAGGCCGGCTACGCCAAGGCAGAGCAACCACCAATAGGTGGTTAACAGGCTGCTGGTAAAGAGCAGCATGCGGGTCGGCAGGGGCAAAACCTGGTCCAGGTCTGCAAATATCGAGGTAATACTGGGTACCACGAACAGCATCAGCACGATCAGGACGACTACCCCGAAAAAGGAGACAAAAAGAGGATAGGCCAGGGTTGTCTTGATGCGTTCATTTAGGGCGACCTGGTTTTCACTGATATCCGCCAGGCGTTCCAGGATGATTTCCAGGGTGCCTGATGATTCGCCGGCCCGCACCATATTGATATACAGCGGCGAGAAGATGCCCGGAAATTGCTCCAGCGCACGTGCGAAGCTTTGGCCTTCACCCAGCGCCTCCTTGATGCGGGCTAACGCTTTTTTAAGGGCGGCTGTCTTCGTTTGCGGAATCAGCAGGTCCAGGGCCGCGACCAGTTGAAAGCCCGTGCCCAGCAAGGTCGCCAATTGGCGGGTGGTGGCCGCAATTTCCGCGGGCTTGACCCGTCCAAAGAAGCTGCGGGCCGGCCGGCGGCCCGGGGTGCCGGCGGAGGGCATATTCTGGACTTCTTCCACGGAGACTGGAAATTTTTTGGCCAACCGCAATTTCTGGCGGGCTGCCGGTGCGTTTTCAGCATCGATGATGCCGGTGCGGGTCTTTCCCTTTACATCGATGACTTTATATTCAAAGACTGGCATTTTGCGGCCTTCCGGGTTCGGATGCCAAATTCAACGTTTCGTTAATTAAACTGGATAGATACAAGCCTAACACGAAAATGCAGTCCCGTAAAGGGGGAGGGGCGGAACGTGGCCGGCCATCCGGTAGCCTGCAGATAAAAAACAGGATGGCGCTGATACAGCAGAATCAATCGTGGGTGATGCCGGGCCGGATGGGGGCTATGCCGTTGGCCGCTATGTGGGCGCGGACAATTTCGTAGCGGTTGGCAATGACGTCGGCGGCGACCTTGTCAGTCATCCGGGAAGCAGCCGATTGGGGTTTGTCATCGTAGGGGTTCAATACAATAGACTGAAATGCATGGCGCTTGAGCAGGCCCATTGTTAGATTAAAATCTTGATCCGTTTCGGACGGGAAGCCAACGATGATATGGGTAACCAGGACAATATCAGGTGCCGCCTTGCGAATGGCGGTCAAAACGTTCTCCGTTTCGTCCAAGTCTACGGGCCGCTTCATGAGTTTCAGGATTCTTGCGCTGCCGAATTGAAGCGGGCACTCCAGGTGGCTGAGTTTGCCACCCTTTGCCAGCGTCAGAATCTGAGATTGAAATTTAATCAACCACACCGGTTTCAGCGAAGTCAAATACCAGCGGGTTACCGTCCCCTTGTCTTCCCGGCACAAGGCATCCAGCAGTTGGGGCAGTGAAGATTTAATGTCGTGACCATACGCGCCGGTATCTTCCGACCCGATCACAAAGTCGCGATGGCCGGCCGCCAACAGACGTCGGTATTCGGCCAGACACGCTTTTGGGGGTTTGCTTTGTAGCGGGCCTATCGCCTTGCGGATACCGCAATAGGAGCAGCTGCCCAGGCAACCACTGCCGATACGGATGCCATGCCGTTTTTGCTCAACCGGAATGACCGGTGGCTCTGCCCGGGTATAATGCCCAATCTGATTGACCAGTCTGGTCTTTAGGTAATTGGCACCTTTCTTTAAAAAGCGGGGCGACCATTCAAACTCGCGGATGGATTTACGGGTGAGGTTTAGAAACTTATCCGCCTTGACCGGCCATGGATCCGGGAGAACAAATTTGGAATAGTGGCTGGTGTTGGCATCCGGGACATTCACAAAGGGGATATCGAACCAGGAGAATATCTGATCGATAGCCGGCAGGTCACAGGTGGTGATTGTCCGGCCTTTGAAGACCCGGGAGAGCTTGGCCGGTGCAATTGCGGGCAGGCAACCGGTGACAATGAGGTCCCCTTTGTATCGATGGAGGCGGAACCGGTTGATCAGGTCCAGGTAGTAGTCTTCGATGGGATTGCTGAAGGCACAGGTGAATAAAATGATAAAATCGGCCTGGTCCGGTTTGTCCAGAAGGCGGCAGCGATTTGCGGTGAAGTAGTTCAAAAGGCGGGCTGCATCGACGCCCCGCCCCTCACAATGCGGGTTGTTGTTAAAAATGAAAATACGTGTGCCCGGGGGTGTCATGCGGGTCCCTGTAAGACCTTTTTAATAGTGCCGGCCCCTGCCGATAGCCTCGCGGTTCGATGTTGAACCACCTCGACGGGCCATGCTACGAACCGGCGTTCGTAATCTGGTCGCCAATCTTTTCTGCGGATATACCAAACAGGTCCTCGGTCGGGACCTGGTTGAGGAAGTCGTCTTCCCAGGTGATGCTGTTTTCCTGGACGATGTTTTTAATGCGTTCATATTTGCCGCCCAGGGCTTTGATCTTTTCGGCCAGGGTGATTTCTTTCCGGAACCCGATGTGGAGCAAAAGCAGGTGCTCGATCATATTGGGCGCGGCCGGATTCAGGGAGAATATCGGAATGACGATGATATTGCGGTCATCTTTCTTTCCTTTGCCTAAAAAGACATTGCCTTCCCGGACGATAATGCGCTTGGTGCCTTTCAGAAGGTTATCGGATTCCACGCGCGAAGGCAGCGGCTGCAGGGTGCCGCTCTTGCTCAACACCTCTATGGTGGTATCTTCCACCGGTTCGCCCAGCAGGTTCAGACCGCCGATCTGATAATGAATGGCCCCCTTTATTTCGGACAGGATGGGCTGGACGTTCTTGAATACCAGGACATTGCGGTTGATCAGCTGGGCGGGGATAAAGCCGTAATCCGCCAGCGTATCGAAGAGCAGGCCCTCCAGCCGTTCTTCGATACGGCTGGTACCCACCGTCACCGTTTTAGCCTGGTGTTTGATGGCGTCCACCGGCCGCGACATGTCATTGATGGCTTTGCCCAGGCTGGCGAACAACGTATTGAGCATGTTGCGGGCCGTACCCTTGATACCGAAATCCAGTTCGAAGTCCGATACCGGCAGTCGCCCGGATAGATATTTCAGCAGCAGGGTGAGGTCCGCGGAGGCAGCCAGGCCCAGCGCCACGGGAAAGCCGTTGCCGTTCTTGCGGCGACGAAAAGCCCTGTAGAATTCGCCGATCTTTTCCCGAAAGCTTTTCTCCAGGACCAGCTCGTAGACATCCAGGCCCTTTTGGGCTTCGGTGTCTACCATCTGCTGGAGTTCTTCCTGGAACTGAAACAGGAATTTCGAGCCCTCGTTAATGGCCAGGGCAGCGTAGTAGCCCCAGATATGCCCCACCAGGGTGTTGACAATCGGGGCCAGGTGCTCACTGACGGCCGGCACCGGAAATACATCAGCGGCATACGGGTCGAACCGGGCTTCGCCTTCATTGGCAATGACCACCGGGGTGGCCTTGTGGGCCTGGAAAATGGCCGTGTCCTTGATAATGTCCCCCAGTACGGATTCACGGGTGCCGGCAGCGCAGACCAGAATCAATGGTTCGGAGGAGAGATCGATATGCTTTTTATCTTCCACGTAATCCGAGGAGATCGTTTTGTAGCAGAGTTCACTGAGCTTGATGCGGATCTCGTCGGCGGAGGCTTTGTTCGGCCCACTGCCCACAGCGGCCCAGTAAGTGTTTCTGGCCGCCAGGCGGGTGGCGGAGGCCTTAATCTTGTCGGCCATGGTCAAAATGGTGCGCATATGCCCCGGTATCTGCAGCAACTCCTGGACCTCCGCAGAAATATAAGCACGGCTGCGGCGACCGGTAACAGTCGCCATATGCAGGCCCAACAGGGCGCCGGCCATGATCTGAGAATAAAAGGCTTTGGTGGAGGCTACCGACATTTCAATATCGCGACCGCTGCTGGTGTACATGACCCCGTCCACTTTGAACGTCAGATCTGAATCGCGCCGGTTGACAATCGCCAGAAGGCGGGCGCCCCGTTCGCGCACCATGTCCACTGTTTTGTTCGTATCGGTCGTGGTGCCGGATTGGCTGATGGCAATTACCAGGGTGTCTGCCATACTGTTGTTGTCACGCTGGTCGGCCAGGCGAAATCCGCTCAACTCGGACGCTTTCATGGCTTGAATCTGCAGGCGGGGGTCGGCCAGGTGGGTACTGATTATATCAGCACAGGCTTTGGCCGCTATTCCGGCGGTCCCCTGTCCAACCAGGAATATGCGCTTGATGTCCCCCGCGCGCAGGGCCCGTGACAGGTCGGCTGGAAAGGTGCTGTTGTCCAGGGCAACCGTGTACTCCGGATGATCGTTTTCCTTGATCTTCCAACGGTTATCCAGGGTTTTCCAGACACTGTCCGGCGCTTCGGATATCTCTTTCAGAAAGTAGTGCGCATACGCCTGGCGATTGATATCCCGGGACGTAATTTCCGTTCGCTGGATACTTGCGTCCGACAGGCGCACCGGGGTGCCGTCGTAATACATGGCCTGGATGCCAGCCAGGCTCCCGGCGCCCTGCCGGTTCAGGATGAACAGCTGCCCCTGGGTCATTCCCCTTTTACCCTCTATCTGGGATTCACCGTCGAGTTTCAGGTATTGCTGGGTCGCTTCGATAAAGCCGTAGACTTCGGAAGAGGCGATATAATGATCCGGTGCCAGTCCGACAAAGATAGCCTGCCCGCTGCCCCGCTGGGCGCAAAACAACTTTCCCGGCGCCAGGTCGGTGAGCATGCTGATGGCATGGGATCCCTCAAAGTCATTCACCGCCAGGCGAAACGCCTCATGTATATCGTGGCCTTGGCCCAGGTAGTGTTGGATCTGCAACGGGATTACCTTGGTGTCGGAGGTGATCTCTTTTTGAATTTGAATGGCATCCGTGGCCAATTGTTCCTTCAGTTGCTGAAAATTGTCGATGTCGCCGTTCAGGCAGACATGCATGCTGCCGTTGCGACGGGAAGCCGTACCCACGAACTGATTGTCCACCGGGTGGCAGTTGGCTTCCGTGATGGCGCCCACCGAAGCCCAGCGGGTATGGGACAGTACCGCAGCGTCTTTCAGAGGTGACTGGACCAGTGCCTGCAAGACGGCATCCGTCTCGATTTGGTGGCGTAGAAACCGCAGGTTGTCACCCAGGCTGCCGATTTCAGCCGCGATTTTATAGGTCAGGGTAACGGCCACCTGAGCGTTAGCCCCACTGCCCGTTTCAGGTTTGCGAATCCCCTGGTTGATCAGCGGATCCTGGCTGCAACGCTGATCGAACTGGGCCTGCAAATCGGCGGTCTCCATCTGCTGCCAGGCTGTGTCGAAGCCGGTCTGGTCGAACAGGAGGAGCACCGACAGGCCGGCACTGTCGCGACCCCGGACTTCAAGACACCCGATGCTGTTCAGGACGGCATTGATCTGGGCATAAATCATAAAGATTGCCAGATTGGCCGCAGTCGCAGCCGGGGCGCCCAATTTTTCTATTTTGGCCAGGTTGTCCAGGATCTCAACCTGGAGACACCAGGTAAAGTCTTTCAGCTTCTCGAGCTGGCTGCTCATCAAGTCCACTTCCGCTTGTTCGAGGCGTCCGATTTTGCGGTGCAGGGCATTTGCTTCGGCTTCCTGCAGCGCCCTGGTGCGGGCCGCCAGTTGCGTAAGCTGGCGGTGCAGATCCGGGGTCGTATAGATCTGATAGAGGTTGGCATAGGTTTTTAGATCCCAGGCGGAATTGAGCAGATTATCTAAAAGCCCACTGCCGCCCAGGTAGTCTTCATCCAGGGACAGGTCCTGGTCGGCAGCGCATTTTTCAAGCGTGCACGCTGTCAAATTGGTAATGCCGGCGTCCATATCCTCAACAGTGAGCGTATCCATTGCGTCCGGCAATTCCGGGGCGCGGGCCACGATGCCGGCCAGTCCGCACGCCAGCAGACCGTTTTGGACCGGAAAGCACACAAGCGCTCCGGCCGGGACCTGCGACAGCGCCCGGCCGAAGAAGATTTTTTTCCGGAATATATCTTTGGCACGGCTTATCAAAGCATCAGTGCGGCCAACAAGTTCACGAGCGATATTCATAATCTCCAACCTTAACGACCTCACATTTGTAAATAGAGCTCGCGGATTCTTTCCCGGGTGGCGGTCTTTCTCCAATCCGGCCCCAGGGCATTTTCCCACAATGGTTCTAATACGAGCGCCACATTCACCATGGTCTCTATCTGGTCATCGGAAAGTTCCGCCACCAGATGGCGGGGCAGCTGGATCTGGTGTTTATCCATCATTTGGCGAAATTCCCGCACACCAGCCGGGTAAAACTCATCGAGGTAGTCAAATGCCACGCAGTTCCCGATCCCGTGATGCAGCCCCAGCACAAACCCCAGTCCGTAAGACAACGCATGGCAAACGCCCACCTGGGAGTAGGCGATGCTTATCCCCCCGCAATAAGAGGCCATCATTAACTTGTCGTCGGCGTCCGGGCCCGGATCGAGGAATACCTCGCGGCACAGGTCTAGTGCCTTTTCGCCATACGAACGGCTGAACTGGTTCAGGAAGGTGCCGGTGAGGGACTCGATACAGTGAATGTAGCAATCCATGCCGGTATAAAATCGCTGCTCGGCAGGAGCCTTTGCTATGAGTTCCGGATCCAGTACAATCTGGTCAAAGACGGTGTGATCGGAGTTGATGCCCAGTTTCTTTTCCGGCCCGGTTAGAACGGTGGTCCGGGAGACTTCCGCTCCGGTTCCCGACAGGGTCGGTATGCCGGCGTGGTAGACAGCCGGGTGCTCGATGAGGTCCCACCCCTGGTAGTCGGCGGCCGAGCCCGGGTTGTTCAGCATCAAAGATACGGCCTTGGCCAGGTCCAGGGTGCTGGCGCCACCAATGCCGATGATCCCGCACGGAGTTCCAGTGATTGTATCCGCATAGGTTTTTATATCGGCGGTCAGTTGGTCGACATAGGTTGTTTTTGGCTCGTCATCGACGTTCACCAGGATCAGCTGGTCCCCGTCCTGCAGGGGGACCTTTTCTTTCAGGCGGTGCCGGGTAAAAACATCATCCAGCAGGAAAACCATAAACCCCTGGTCCGCTGTGCGCTGCTCCGCCAGAATGTCGTCCAACTGGTTGAAACAGCCCCGACCGAATACCATCCGTGAAACAAGTTTAAAATTTCGAAACATGGGTTTATCCTTTCAAAACATTCGCCATCTTTTCGATGCGGGCTGCCAGGTCCGCTTCACTCCAGGAGAGTTTTATCTGCATGGAGATGGTGCGGCCCATGATGGCATCCGACTGGCTAAGATCCAGGGTTTCGTAATCGGGGACGGTGTCCAGCAGGTGGATGGGCAGCCGGGCGGCGGACTTCAGCTGGCGGATATGCGGCCACTGGCGGATATAGTGCCAATTGTTGTCATACCAGTAAAAACAGCCGTCCACGCCGGCAGCGGCCAGATCTTGGGCAGTCTGCCGGGCGCGGTCTTCAGTGGGCATCAGAAAACTAAGAAAAGTTGCCGTGTCCCCCTCAGGATCCGGAATCTCACGCAGGGTGACCTCGGGGCAATCGGCCAGCATTGCACAGATCCGGTCCTTGGCCGCCCTTTGTTTTGCAAGTATGAAGTCCAGCTTGCGCAGTTGGGCCACGCCAACGGCGGCATTCAACTCACTGATCCGGAAGTTCATACCAACGAGTGCGTGGCCTTCCAGGCCCCGATCGTGGCCGATGTGATCGTGGCCGTGATCGGCGAAGGCGTCCGCGGCCAGATAGACGGCTTTGTCGTCTGTGATGACCGCGCCACCTTCCCCGCAGGTGATGGTTTTGACGGGATCAAAAGAAAAACAGCCGGCCTTCCCGAAGGTGCCCAGATATTTGCCCTGAAAGCTCCCGCCGACAGCCTGGCAGGCGTCTTCCACCAGCACCAGTTCCCTTTCACGACAGAGCTTTTCAATTTGATCGATGCGGGCCATGGAGCCACACATGTGGACGGGCACAACCGCCCGGGTTCGGGGGGTGACGGCGGCGGCCACGGCTTCCGGGTCGAGGCACAGGGTTTCATCAATATCGGCGAAAATCGGAATCGCCCCGGCTGCCAGGACGGCCTCGATGGTGGCCACGAAGGTAAAGGGCGGTACGATGACTTCATCGCCGGCGCCTATGTTGCAGGCCGCCAGGGCAATGCTCAGGGCCGCCGTGCCGCTGGAACATAGATGGCAATGGTTGGCCCCCAGTTTCCGGGCCAGTTCCTCTTCAAAGGTTTTGGCCTTCCAGTGGCCGTTGCGGGCCTGGTCAAACCCGTAGCGCATCAGCACGCCGGTATCCAACACATCCAGCACCTCCCGGCGCTCTTCATCTCCGAATATTTCGAATCCAGGCATGGTCGTCTCCTTGTCTAAATGAAGTTGTTGCAGGCTGAAGACCTTTAGAATATCTGGTTTAAATCACGTTTCCGGCGTCCCGTAAAGAGACAGGTAAAAGTTTTTATTTTGGTTGCAATACCAAAGACTTAGTCGGCCGGTCTAGGGGGCCCCCGCTGGGGACGATCGAACGTCGCCGCTTGCTGCGGCCTTGGAAAAGAAATCAGTGAAATAGTGTTTGATAGCCAGCCGGGCGTAGTAGGCCGCCCGCAGACCAATGTACTCTTCATGGGCCACGAGCACGGCCACGGCTATTTTGGCGGTACCGGTCTTCTCTTCCGCATAGCCGACAAACCAGTCATAACGGGTATCGTGGGCCTGGTTGCTGATGGATCCGGACTTGCCGCCGATGGCCAGGCGGGAAAGTACCTTGTCACGCCGGTATCCCCGAAACAATTTCCGGCAGGTCCCCGTACGAATGGTGGCCGCCATCATCCGCTCCAGGGCGGCGGATGTATCCGGGGTAATGACGCGCTCGAGTTTTTTGGCCAGGTGGGCATACACGACCCGGCCTTGTGCGTCGGTCACGCGATCAATGACGGTCGGTTCCACCAGTTGCCCGGCGTTGGCAACTGTGGCCGCCATGAGCGCCCCGTGCAGGGGGCTGATGGTGGTGCTGCGATTGAAGCCACAGGCCAGTTCAGCCCAGTGATAAGGGTCGTCTGACACTTCAAAACGGCTGGGGCCCAGTGGGATTTCAAATCCGAAGCGCTGGTTGAAACCGAACGCCAGGGAATACTTTTCCAGGTTTTCCTTACCGAGATGATGCGTGCCCAGTTTACCAAAAACCGGATTTACCGATTGGGCGAACGACTGCTTGAAAGATATTTTATTGGTATAGCGGTTCTTCTTTTCCAGCAACTGCCGTTTATAGAGTGTATGTTTGGCCCCGTTAAACAGAAATACGGTTTCCGGGCTGAAATCAAATGTGTCGATAGCCGCCGCCGCGGTAACGATCTTGAACACGCTGGCTGCCGGGATGTTATTGTCCAGGCAGGTATTGGCCGCTGGATTGTGTTTATCATAACCCACCATGGCGATCACCCGGCCGAAGTCCGGATCCAGGACGACCATGGCGATCTGCCGGGCATGCGCCGTGTTCATCTTGCCGTGCAGGTAGTTTTGCAGATTCATGTCCAGGCTGGTATCGACGCACAGGCGCCGGTCATCCGCCGAAATGTAAAAATAATCTTCCCGGCTGTTCATCAGTTGGGTGGAGGCCAGCAAGGGCTGCAGATTTAATTTATCCAGCAGGCCGTGAGCTGGATCCGCTGTCGGCGAGGGCGTCAGGATTTGAGTTGGCGGGTGGGCGCTTTCCCCGAATCTGGCTTTCAGGCCGGAAAGGCCGCCGGCCGCGGCCCAGCCTGCCAGGGCAGTCAGGATCAACAGGCATCCCGCCCGGAACAGGCGGCGGTGCCGTCTCCGACTGGCCGCTGACCGTTTAAGCGCCGTTTGGTAGTCCCGCCAGCCGGAGCGATGGCTGATGGTGAGGGGGGCACGTTGTTTTTTCCGGTGCATGAATCAGCTTAACGGAGTTCCCGGTTTGACGATCTTATCCGGGCCGATGAGAGCCAGACCATCGCCGCTCGAGGCTGCCAGCAGCATACCGTTGGATAAAACCCCCATAAGTTTTGCGGGCTTGAGATTGGCCACGATGACAATCTGTTTGCCGACCAGTTCATCAGGCTGATAGCTGGCGGCGATACCGGCGACAATCGTGCGTTCCGCGCCCACGTCGAGTTCGAGCTTCAGCAGTTTTCGAGCTTTTGGAATGGCTTCGGCCCGGACAACCGTTGCTACCCGCAGATCGATTTTTGAGAATGTCTCGAACGTGATTTCAGGTTTTATGTCCGGAAGTTCGCTGGCTTTTTTCACGGGGTCGGCGGCCGCCGTTTTGTGCTTCTCGGGATCCACCCGCGGGAACAGGCTGACCGCTTTGGGCAGGCTGGTGCCTGGTTCCAGGCGGCCCCAGGTCTTCAATCCATCCAGATTGAAAAAGGCCTGCTCGGGATCGAGCCCCAGGTGTTTTTGCATGGTCTGGGCCGTAGCGGGCATGACGGGATACACCAGACCCGAAATCACCCGCAGTCCCTCCAGGAAATAATAGAGGACTGCTTCAAGCTGCGTGCGGGCCGATTTTTTCTTGGCCAACACCCACGGGGCCGTTACGTCGATATAACGGTTCATCTGGCTGATCAGATTCCAGACGGCCATCAAGCCCTTGTGAAACGCAAACTCGTCCATGGCCTGTTCGTAAGCGTCGATGGCTTCGGCGGCATCCTCCGGCAGGCCCAAGCCCAGCTCCGCTTCAGCGGCCGGATCGACGGCGGGTACCCGGCCCTCGCAGTATTTGTGGGTCATGGCCACCACTCTGGAAAAGAGGTTACCGAGGTCATTGGCCAGGTCGGCATTGATGCGCTGTACCAGGGCATCTTCTGAAAAATTCGAGTCGAGCCCAAAAGCCATATCCCGCATCAGAAAGAAACGAAAGGCATCCACGCCGTAGATGTTTTTCAATTCCAAAGGATCGATGACATTGCCCAGACTCTTGGACATCTTGCTTTGCTCCACGTTCCAGTATCCGTGGACATTGAGGTGCCGGTAGGGTTGCATGCCGGCCGCTTTGAGCATGATCGGCCAGTAAATACCATGGGGCTTTAAAATGTCTTTGGCGACAATGTGCTGCACATGCGGCCAGTATTTGGAATAGGCTTTGCCATCCGGGTACCCCAGCGCTGAAGCGTAGTTCAAGAGAGCGTCAAACCAGACATAGGTGACGTAATCCTTGTCAAAGGGCAGGGTGATGCCCCACTTCAACCTGGTTTTCGGACGCGAAATGCATAGATCTTCCAGGGGTTCCTTCAAAAAGGCCAGGACTTCGTTGCGGTAACGCTCCGGTCGGATAAAGCCGGGGTTGCTGTGAATGTGATCGATGAGCCAGTCCTGATACTTGCTCATTCTAAAAAAGTAGTTGGACTCGCGGATCTTTTGGGGCGCGGTTTCATGGTCGGGGCATTTGCCGTCGACCAGTTCTCTTTCCGTGTAAAACCGTTCGCAACCAAAACAGTAGAGGCCCTCATATTCACTGAAATAAATATCGCCGGCCGCGTGGATCTTTGCCAACACTTGCTCAACCACCGTTATGTGGGCCTTGTCGGTTGTGCGGATAAACTGGCTGTAGTTGATATTGATTTGGGGCCAAAGTTTCCTGAAAAGAGCACTGATTGTGTCTACATAGTTTCGCGGGGAGGTGTTTTCCTTTTTGGCGGCCTCGACGATCTTGTCCCCGTGTTCATCCGTGCCGGTAAGAAAGTAGGTGTCGCAGCCGCGCATGGCGTGGTAGCGCGTGGCGACATCAGCGACAATGGTGGTATAGGCATGCCCCAGATGGGGGCGGGCGTTCACGTAATAAATGGGCGTTGTTATATAAAATGGTACTGACATTTATCTTCCCTTGGATCTTTTTTTCTGCGGCCGCTGCTTTTCGGGCCGGCGTTCGTATTTATGGGCTGCCAGCTGCTGGGATGAAAACTCAACCTCGCGGCCATCTTGCAGGCGGATGGCCACGCGGTCGCGGATGGCATTGTGGCGAATCACCTTGCCTTTGCCTTCCGGGGTCGTAATGTTCTTGCCCAGCTTTGGAAACTGCTTCTTCAGGTCTTTGTACGTAGCGAATTCAAACGTGAGGCAGCACATCAGACGGCCGCACTGACCGGAAATCTTGGTTGGATTGAGGGACAGCCCCTGTTCCTTGGCCATGCGGATCGAGACGGGGCCGAACCGCTCCATGTATGCCGAACAGCAGATTTCGCGGCCGCAGCGGCCGATTCCGCCGCACATCTTGGCCTGGTTACGAATCCCCACCTGACGCATTTCGATCCGGGAACCGAGGTGCTTTACCAGCATTTTAACAAGTTGCCTGAAATCTATGCGGCCGTCGGAGGTGAAAAAGAAGGTCAACTTGCTTGCGTCGAATGTGCTTTCGACTGCAAAAAGATTCATCTTCAATTTTAGGTCTGCGATGCACTCCAGGCAGTACCCATAGGCCTTTTTCTCCGTGGCGGTATTTTTCTCCAACTGCCGGTAATCCTTCTCGCTTGCCAGCCGGTGGACCTTTTTCAGCGGTTTTCTGGGGGGGGCGTCTGCCTGTATGGGCGCCGGGGGAACGACCACCGAGCCGAAGCCCAGTCCCCGTTCGGTTTCGACAATTACATCATCCCCCTTATTCAGCACAAAAGCGCCACTTTCAAAGTCGTAAACCTTGCCAGCGGGTTTGAAACGTATGCCAACTACTTTTTTCATGATCTATGTCCGAGCCAGTTTCAGCAGCAGTGTTTCCAGGCAGAGCCGTATATTCGCGCTGCCCGTAAATCTTCTGGAAACTGTATCTAGTGCGTTTATTTTTTTCAACAACGATTCCGCGGTTTCTTTCCGGGCGGCCTGTTGGACCAGGGCCTGCATATCCCGGTTTATGAGTTTGTCCGGGGCCTGCTTGAAGACCAGTAGATCCCGGAACCAGGACTTAAGGATTGCAAGCGTGTCCGGTATCCGGTTCTTGCGGACGGCTATAACCGCCGCCAGGGCCAGCAGCATCCCCGGGGTTGCGGTTGTCAAGGCCGCCGTCTGCTCGAGCAGCCACCGACGGTAATGCATCCAGTCGGCCGCCGCCAGGTGTTCGGCCCGGGCGAGACTGCCGCCGGAGAGTCGGGCCGCCAGGGCGGCGTCGGCAGCCGGTATCCCCTTGGTGGTGGCGAGCGCTTCGGTGACGACTGCCTGTGCCAGTGGTCTGAAACGTACATGCTGACAGCGGGAAACGATGGTCGGCATCAGGTCCGACAATTCTCCGGTTGTGAGAATGAACAGCGTATCGGCCGGCGGTTCCTCCAGGGCCTTGAGCAGGGCATTGCCGGCCGAGGGGTTCAACGTCTGCGCATCCTCCAGAATCACCACGCGTGTCTGCGCTTCGAACGGTTTGAGCGCCATCGTGTCGAGCAGGTCCCTGATCTGCTTAACCTTGATGGTGTCTCCGGCGGGTTTTAAGTGCAGAATGTCAGGATGGTTGGCAGACTTGATTTTTTTGCAGGGTCGGCAGCGGCCACAGGCGGGCAGGGCAACTTTGCCCGGCGGTGCGTGGGCATCCAGCGAGTCATCGCCGGTTTGGGCCGCGGAGCAGTTACAGGCCATGGCGAAGGCTTTGGCCGCGGCCATTTTCCCGGTACCCTCCAGTCCCGAAAAAACCAGTGCATGCGGAATTGTGGCATTCCCCAGGAAGGCGTTCAATATGGTGAGCGCCTTGTCCTGGCCGACAATTAAATCAAATTCAGACACCGGAATTAGTAGTTTACCCGTTCTTTCAGCTCCTTGCCGGCTTTGAAGAAAGGGAGTTTTTTAGGACTAATAGTAACTTTTTGGCCGGTCTTGGGATTGCGGCCGGTATAGCTTTTATACTCCTTTACGAAAAAACTGCACAATCCCCGGATTTCAACCCGCTCGCCTTTGGCCATGGCATCCGCCATGCTGTCGAAAAAAAGCTGAACAACCGTAGCCGCTTCGGACTTGGATATGTTTGCTTCAGTTTTTAAGGCGGAGATAAGCTCCAATTTATTCATTGATCCTCCTTACTGACATCTTCTATGGGCATGTGCCGCTGCAGCCAAACATAGCATATGCCCGGCATGGGTGCCATGCCTGAATTATGACCAGTTCATATTACCTATTTATAAAAGCCGGCGCGGGTCCCAGAATCAAGACCGTTGCCCGTTGATTATAGTTGGGCCGTTTTCCGGGTGTGGCCCCGGGCAGCCTATGGTCAGGGCGGAGATGATTTCACCCGGTTCACCCCGAAAGTGCCTTAAATAGCCGTATCCTGGTAGAAAGTCAAGTGGTTATACACAATTGTGCGCCAGTTTATTCAGGGCGGCAGGCGGCGTTGAAAGATTCAAGGCGCCCCGCGTGCGATTGTTCCCGGATTCCGTGTTCAAAGTCTTGTAAACCAGAGGGCAACCGAAAAACCCGGCACGGACAACCCGGGAACCACGGTTCAATCACACGCCTATCGCCGGCAACAGTTCGCAATCATCTTCATCCACTTCGACCGCGGCAAACTGACCCAGGGCGTCAATGTTTACAACGATGCGGTTACGGCCACGGTAGCGGGAAAAAGTGCCGGTAATTCCGGTGAAGGGACCGTGGACCACCACCACCCGGTCGCCTTTTTTCAGACGGGTGCCGGTCGTGATATCCAGATCGGTGGCAATCATCAGGCGCAGCGATTCAATGGCCTCGTCCGGGACCGGCAGCGGGCCGGATCGGTTCCCGACAAATTTTACGATCCCGGCGGTTTTGACAATATCGAGCTGGTCGGCCGGATCCAGGTCAGTACGGATAAACACATATCCGGGGAACAGCGGGACCCGCAGCATGACTTTGCGGTCCCGGCGCTTGCTGCGTACCAGCACTTTCGGCAGGAAGACCTCTTTCGCTTTTCGCTCCAGGCCTTCATTGACTTTGTTTTCAAAGCGGCTGCGCGTGTGCAGCACATACCAGGCCGGGGTCAGTTCGGTTGGTATCATATACGGTTTTTCAGGTTGATGGTTTCTTTCAAAAGGATATTGATGAACGCTTGCCCCCGGCGAGCTAAAAGATTGGTCCGGTTTGAATTGCCGGGTCAAATATAATCGCCATTGAATGTCGGCCGCCCGAACATGGCCCCCTAACGTGGCGTCGCGAACGGATTTTCAAGGGTTTGGCCTTGAATATCGGACCCCAGGCCGCCCAAGCCCTGCAGGTTGATCACGATGGCACAGCGCCTGTCATTGGCCGTGGTCAGATAACTCAGATCGATCGACCAGCACTGCGCTTTATATAGCACACCCAATCCGGTGCCGATATCCCTTTCTTCGCGGATATTGCGTTCGTAGATCGTATAGGCCTCGACCTGGGACGTAAGGTGGGCCCTGAGATTGGCGAAGAACGATTCACTCCGGTCCCGTTCAAAACGATACTCCGTGTACAGGCGACCATACCGTTCATGGGTCAGATCGAGACCGATGTTGTGGCTGGTAAAATGATCCTCGTAAATCGACCATTCGGCATCGGCCCTCAGGCCGATCCGCCGGGTCGGCCGGTAGTTGAGATCAGCGAATATGGGGCCGAAAGGTTCCGGATCCCCGGCACCGGCCAGGTTGAGGTCATACGTCTGACCCACTTCAAAGCGCGCAAACTGGTCATAGCTGTAAGCGGGTGCGGGCGCTTTGTCCGCTGGCCGGGACCGGCTGCTTTGACTCCGCCGCGCGGTGAACTGGTTGTTGATCGAGTAGGTGACTATATTCTGAGCCGCTATCCGGTCGGCCGCTTCAAAAAAGGGCAGATCACTCTGGTCCTCACGGGGGACATAATCATAGACAACCCGGGGGATCGCCACGTGGTTGATCTTGGAGGCTTCGGGTTCGTCACCCCCATACACGCGAAACAGATGTGTCGAAGTATCCAGCTTCACATCGTAGATGTTGCGAAAATAGCCGTTGCCATTCAAGGTCGTGCCATCGGTCGTATCCATATACCAGGCAGTTGCCTGGGTACCCACCGAGGGCTCGAACGAGAGGTAGTTTTTCCAATTCAGCGGATAGTAAATCCGGGGATGGATGTCGGCCCGGTTCCCTTTGGCGCCTGTCTGGCGGAAAAAGTGGACAAAGCTGCCGGTGGCATCAAAAAAGGTGGGTGTGGAGAGCAGGCTCTGCTTGGACGCCGTATAGGTGATCCGCGGCAACGTCTGGAGGGTGCTGTCGGTTGTGCCGCTTCTCCGGGCAACCACGTCGTCGTTCCAGAGTAAATCGGCACTCAGGCTGTATTTGTTGCCGGTTTTATTGAAACTGAGCTGGTTGGTCCGCACGGTTTCGTCGATCGGATCGAGGTCCCGGCCGAAGTTTTTGGTGTAGTAGGTGTCGCTGTCATCATAACCGGTATATCCGCCCCGGAACTCTTTGAGGTAATCCTGGTCGCTGACCACATCCAGGTCGATTTTGGTGGTAATGCCGTAGTCCAGCAGGTGGTCATGTTTCATGCGCAGCCAGTAGCGGTCGGTGTTTTCACGCGTCAGGCCGTCGTCGGGGTAGCCCCACTTTTGATTCTCGGCGGTGCCATCGTCGATTTGGTCATCGGTAAAGCCATCGGCCATGGCCGTTCCTTTGGAAGACTCGTCGAGCACATACCTGTATTCCGCGCCAATCTTCATGCCGCGATCGTTCATATAGTGGGCATAAAAAGTCGCATCTGTCGGGTCGTTGATGGCCCAGTACAGGGGTTGGATGTACTCAAAGCCCTTGCGCTCGGAGATCCCGGTCTGGGGGACCAGTAAACCGGACTGCCGTTTGATCTTGGCCGGGAAAGCCATATACGGGGTGTAAAAAACGGGCAGCGACCGGGCCCACAGGGCGGCACCGGTGACATACCCATACCCTTCAATGGTGACATCCAGTTTTTTGCCGGTAATTTTCCAATCCGGATTGTCGCCGTCACACGATGTAACCGCCGCACCTTCGACGGTGTAGCTGTCCGGGCCGGTTTTCCGGATGCGGTCACCGGTAATGTAAAAATGGTTTGAGTCGATAAAGAGGGTTCCCTGGTCGATAACGCCCTTGCGCGTATTCAGGTTCATTGCCACCCGGGACCCGGTCAGTACATCCTTGCCGGCGTTAAGCATCACATGCCCTTCGGCGCGGATATCGCCGGTAGTTTGATTAAAGATTATCCGGTCGGCAGACAGGCGCTTGCCCTGCTTGGTGATAATAACATTGCCCGAGGCGACCAGGTCGCCGGATTTCTGATCCCGGGTGATCTTATCGGCGGCGATATGCCAGGGCTGGGTGGGATCGTCATCCAGCAGGGGTGTGTCGGCGGCCAGGAGTGTAAAAGGGGCGCCAGGAAGAATGGCAACCAGGATCAAGATCCCCCAGGCAACCCACACGGTGACGCGGCGCGGGATGCCTGAGCAGGAGGCACCGCCGGCAGGGCCTGGTGGCCGGGTTGGTTGCCATGCGAGGTTCATCAATATCCGATCTTTCCGAGGAAGTTTTGCGAAATCAATCTGTTATGCCAAGTGTCGAAACTGTCCGGATGACGCAATTTACAGGCAAACCACTTGAAAAATCAAGTTTTAGTTGGGAATCCGCCCTTTTAGGTGCTGGAAGCATCGGCGCCTACCCGAATCATCTGAACATTTAATCTGCCGTCAAAACCTGGTCCTCACGGCCAGCTAAGAGATAGTTGGCCATGCTGCGGTACCTGTGAGCCGGTTGTTTAGGCTGTAGGCTTAAGAGTGTTGGGAATACAAGGATATCTGCGATTTCAAAAGCGGAATATTATTGTTAATGGTTACCAGCCTGGGCATCTTCGATAGGGGCTGGAAAAGGGTTTTCCTACAGCCTAAATGCCTATAGCCCATCAACCTGAATCGGATTTTTCTCCGGCTGGCCTCATAAAGGGGCCAACCAAAGTCCTTACCTCTGGTTAGGATGCTATACAGACAAAATAGTTTGCCTGCAATGGTCGGGTTAAACTGCCCCTTTTAAAAAAGAACGAGTTGATGTACTGAGTATATCGCCATGCGAATCCTGATAACGAATGATGACGGTATCTTTGCACCCGGCCTCTGGGCGCCTCAGCGGGCATTTGCCCAGGCCCATGAGGTGACGGTGGTTGCTCCCGACCGTGAGAGAAGCGCCATCGGCCACGGGATTACCCTGCACCAGCCCCTGCGGGCCGAGAAGGCCGTGGTCGGCAATGGTTCACGGGGCATTGCGGTCAGTGGTACCCCGGCCGATTGTATCAAAATCGCCATACTGGAGATCCTCAAAGATAAACCGGACATGGTCATCGCCGGCATCAACCCCGGGGCTAATCTTGGTATTAATATTAATTATTCCGGCACGGTAGCTGCCGCCAAAGAGGCGTCCCTTTACGGGATAACCGCCCTGGCCGTATCGGTGCAGGGTCCCGGCAGCGACCATTTGGACGAGATGGCCCGTTTTGTGGAATCGTTTTCCAGAAAGGTAGCGGCCACCGGTTTGCCGTTCGGGACCTTTTTGAACATGAACTTCCCGAACATGCCGGTCGCCCAGACCGCCGGTATCCGGATCTGCCGCCAGGGTATTGAAATGTTCCCTGAAAACATCGACAAACGGGTGGATCCCCGCAATCGCCCTTATTACTGGCAGGGGTGTGATGCCCAGACATTTCATGACAACCCCGATTCCGACGGTTCCGCCGTGGCGGCCAACTATATTTCGGTAACACCCCTCAAATGCGATGCAACAGATTACAACCTTATGGAATCACTTGAAAAACTGACTGAATAGGACACGGCATGTTTATCACTCTCGAGGGTATTGAAGGCTCCGGTAAAACCAGCCAGGTTAAAAAAATGGCGGCCTTTCTGGAAGATGGCGGGCATCCTTACCTGCTGACCCGGGAACCGGGCGGCACCCGGATTGGACGCCGGATTCGCCAGGTCCTGCTAGATCCGGATAGCAATGACCTCGATCCAGTGGCGGAACTGCTGCTTTACAACGCCGACCGGGTTCAACACGTACACGAGGTTATCCGGCCGGCCCTGGCGGCCGGGAAGATTGTGATCTGCGACCGATATGTGGATGCGACCCGAGCCTACCAGGGGGTGGCGCGCCGCCTGGATGTCGACCTGGTGGAGACGCTCCACCGGTTGCTGGTTGATAATCTCAAACCGGACCTGACTTTCTTGCTGGACCTGCCCCCCGAAGAAGGACTGCGGCGGGCCCGGGAGCAGATCGACAGTGGTGCGCGCAGCGACCGCGAGACCCGGTTCGAGAAAGAGGCCCTGGCCTTTCATACCCGTGTCCGGGAGGGATACCTGCGTCTGGCAGCGGGCGAACCGGAGCGGTTTGTCATTCTCGATGCGGCCGCCTCCCTGGAGGAAGTCTGGCAGCAACTGTCAACAACGCTTGAAAAAACCTTTAATCAAGATGGCTCCTGACGCCCAACGGCGGCGCCGGGCCCAACCGAGGTGAACGAGAAAATGCAGGTGAACCAGAGCGCGGCCGGCTCGATTCTAGACCGGATAGGCAACACGCCGCTGGTTGAAATCAAGCGGCTGAATCCCAATCCCAATGTACGCATGCTGGCCAAACTGGAGTATTTTAATCCCGGCGGCAGTGTGAAAGACCGGGCGGCCCTGGCAATGATTGAAGCCGGCGAGAAAACGGGCGATCTGACCCACGCCAAGACAGTTATCGAGGCGACCAGCGGCAATACCGGCATTGGATTGGCTTTGGTCTGTTCGGTCAAGGGCTATCGGCTGTTGCTGGCCATGTCGGAACTTGTAAGTGTCGAAAGGCAGAAGATTCTCAAGGGCCGGGGGGCGGAAATATTGTTGACCCCCGGGCACCTGGGGACGGACGGGGCCATAGAGGAAGTCTATAGCCGGGCTTTAGCAGAGCCGGACAGGTATTTCATGGCCGACCAGTTCAACAATCCCGCCAACTGGCAGGCACATTACAACGGCACCGGCCCCGAAATCTGGGAGCAGACCGGCGGGCAGGTGGATGTACTGGTGGCAACCCTGGGAACCGCCGGCACCCTCATGGGGCTATCCCGGCGCCTCAAGGAATATAATCCGGATGTCACCGTCGTAGGGGTGGAACCCTATCTGGGGCACCGGATCCAGGGACTTAAAAACATGAAGGAGGCTTACCGTCCGGAAATATTTGAAAAGGTCCGTCTGGATGAGAAGATCAATATCGACGATGAAGAAGCCTTTGAAATGACCCGGCGCCTGGCCCGCATCGAGGGTCTGTTCGTGGGGATGAGCAGCGGGGCCGCCATGGCGATAGCCTGTAAGCAGGCCCGGGAGATGGATTCGGGGACGCTGGTGGTCGTTATGCCGGACAATGGGGAGCGATATCTGAGCACGCCCCTGTTCGATGTACATGAGAAGGTCGGCCTTAAGGTGTTCAACACGGTTTCCCGCCAGAAAGAGCCGCTCGATACCCTGGAGCCGGGTAAGGTTTCCATCTACTCGTGCGGTCCCACAGCCCATGCCCGGATGCACCTGGGTGAATGCCGGCGCTATATTTTTTCAGATCTCTTGTGCCGCTATCTGGCGTATCGCGGGTATGCTGTCAACCACGTGGTGAACATCACCGACCTGGATGACAAGACCATTGCAGGGGCTGAGCAGGCGGGTGTCCCACATGCCGATTTCACCGCCCGGAACATTACCGAATTTCAATCCGATCTTGATTTGCTGGGCATTCAGCCGGCCAACCATTTTCCACGGACAACTGAAAACATCGATGAAATGGTCGCCCTGTCCGAGAAGCTCATCGAAAAGGGTTTTGCTTACGAGAAACTGCGGTCCCTCTATTTTGACATCTCCCGATTCTCCCAGTACGGGAAGCTGTCCGGCGTCGATCTCGACAAGATCAAGCTGGGGGCCACGGTGGATCTGGACGATTATGAAAAGGATAATCCCCGCGACTTTACCCTGCTGCGGCGATCTACGCTGTCGGAGTTGAAAAAGGGCATCTACACCAAGACCCGCTGGGGGAATATCCGTCCCGCCTGGCACATCCAATGTGCCGCCATGAGTATGAAATACCTCGGGGAGACATTCGATCTGCACACCAGCGGGCGTGAGTTGATCTTTCCCCACCACGAGAATGAGATCGCCATTGCCGGGGCGGTTACCGGCAAACCGCTGGCGCGCTATTGGATGCACTGCGACACGGTTTCGGTGAACGGGAAAGCGGTGGACACCAAGGGTACCGGCCTGACCCTGCCCGACCTGGTTGCCAGGGGTTATACCGGCCGTCAGATCCGGTGCTGGCTTTTGACCACCCACTACCGCAAACCGGTCACCTTCTCAGCGGACAAACTGGTCCAGGCCCATAAGGCCCTGAAGCGCATTGATAAAACCATTCAGGGGCTGCTGCAGGCGCCTGACCAAGCTGAACCGTATCCCGAACTGGACCAACTGCTGTATGACCTTAAAAACGGGTTCATCGGGGCCATGGATGACGATTTGAATATTTCCAAGGCCATGGCGTGTATTTTCAGGCACGTCAAGCAGATCAACGTGCTCCTCCAGCAAAGACGCCTGAATACGGCCTGCGCCGACCAGATCCTCGACACCTTTTGTCAGTTGGATGGTGTCCTCGGGTTGTTCGATTTCAATGATGCCGCCGCCAATGAGCAGGTGCGCCGACTTATTCAGCAGCGCGACCGGGCCCGGCGTGAACGCGATTGGGAAAAAGCCGACCGGTTGCGGGACCAGCTTGAAAAACTGGGGGTTGTCGTAATGGATTACAAAGCCTAAGTTAGGGCAAAAAAAGCAGGCATTTAGACTGAAGACTGAAGGCAGAACATTTCCAGCGCGACCTGGTCAAGAACGTGAACCTACTTCAACCTTCAGTCTTCAGCCTAAATAACCTACCCCGGCCCTCAGGGTCGGGGTATTGAGGCCAAATTCAAATGAAACATATTCCCGTTTATTTCCCCATGACCTATCTGCCGGCGACCGGTCTGAACAGGCTGGCCGCCTGCTTTGGCAAAACCCGGGTGTATCGGCCCGCAGACAGCCCCCTGCCCGAAGCCATGCAGGCGGCAGCCCAACAAGGGCGACTGGAGATCGAGATACCGTGCGCCGCCGAGACGGACAAGCTGGCCGCTCTCTTGGAGGCTTATTATGCCTGGGCGGTTGAAAACAAGGGGGTTGATCTGGCGGCCCTGAAAGGTTGGGAGACCGGGATACCCTTTTTCGGGGAAACTTCCGTTTCGGGAATACGACAGAATATCCGGGAGATGGGCGGCCCGGGCGGGCAGGCCGAAACATCCGACCCGCGCATGGAAGCCCGGTTGTTTCTGACCATGGCTCAGGAGCTTGACCGGCAGGACAGTGAGCTGGAAAAATCACTTGATGACGTGCGGGCCAAGGAGAACAGCATGCTGGTGGCGCTTTTAGGGGATGCGGCCCACCAGCGTGACGTGGCGGCCACCATGTCGGGCGGTCAGGAGACTGATCCGGGGGCCTACATGACCGGCAGTCGGCTCAAGACTTGGTGGCAGGTTGCCCGCGAAGGGAGCGGGCCCGGCAATCTATTGGTCACGGACAGCCGGGCAGTGATCGACTATCTGGTGGAAAGATATCCAGGGTTGCAGAAAACCGGTCCTGAATTGGTACTGCCCCGGATGCAATCCGCTGAAGCGCCGCCGGCTGCCTGGCAATCGCAACTGATGGATTATCTGGGTGAGCTGATTTCAAGCCAGGCCGATGTAAATCCCCCGGCGAGCCTGCCCGCGGCAGCGCCGGCATTACATCTTTCCATTTACCGCCTGGCCGGGATCGATGCGGCGGCGTTTTTTACCGGCCTGGATGTACCGGGAGGGGCAGGTTCCCCGGCGGCCGGGAAGTTTAATCTGGTGATCTGTTTGATCGAAGCCAAAGTTTAGCGCTAATAACCAAAAGTAGTAATAATTATAATTATTTAATATGGTTGCAAATGTGTCCGGTCTTAAATTGAGCCTCGGTGAAGAAAAATATATGCCAGGGGTTGACTCACTGATTCAATTGGTATAAGGAAATTTTCCGACGATATAACACAAATGGTGAAAAGTTCACCAAATTTCAACATATTATTTATAAGGAGAGGAAATAATGGCTTTTATTCCGACCGTAGAAGCAGATAAATGCGAAGGTTGCGAAGAGTGTGTAGATGTATGCCCCGTCGAAGTCTTCGAGATGGAAGACGAGAAATCCGTTGTCGTCAATGGCGACGAATGTCTGGGCTGTGAGAGCTGCATAGAAGTATGTGAAACGGATGCCATCACCGTTGAAGAAACCTAAGATCTAAAACGGTTTAAATCACCCCGGTATGCCTAAAATGGCTGCCGGGGTTTTTTATTGGCCCGCGGTATGTCTGGTGCGGCCAACCCTGATCCCCATCGAGCCCGTCACACTTGCGGAGCCCCGGCAACTTTGGTATACCCTCTACCCATGAAACAATACCTCATAGATGAACTAAGGCTTGAAGATTACGAAAAAATCAAGACCTACCTGGATGACAATATTAAAAATTCACCTGTGGCGGGGCTCTACTGGATCCCGCTGGCGCCGGAACTACTCGCCGATAGTCAGGCGGCGCACCCGGAGTGCGGCCCGCACCATTTCGCCCTGGAGCTTCTGGAAGACCGGATTGCCTGTGAACTTCTGATACGGGCCGAGCAGATTATCCGCTGCAGCTGCATCGGTTATGCCACCCGGGAACAGCGTAACTGGCTGATTGACTATATCGATGCCATACTTGAAAAGCTGGACATCAGCGTTTAGCAGCCAACTGTACAATTGGAAGCTATCCCAGGGCTGATGTTGGGCCTAAATTGTATTTAACAGGGTCACCCCGGTAGTATCGGCAGATCCGATAGCACGGCAACAGGAATCGCATTCATGTTGAAAATCATTCCCCTTGGCGGCCTGGGAGAAATCGGGCTGAACATGATGGTGTTCGAATACGGGGACACCATCTTCGTTATCGATGCCGGCCTGATGTTTCCGGAGGATTACATGCTCGGGATCGATTATGTCATCCCGGATATGAGCTACCTGCGGGCGAACCGCTCCAAAGTTATGGGGGTCATCCTCACCCATGCCCATGAGGACCATGTCGGCGCTCTACCCTACCTCTTGAGAGAGGTGAGCGCACCGGTCTTTGCCACCCCCTTTACCATGGGCATGATCAAGCATAAACTCGATCACTTCAGGCTCAAATCTGATGTTGCCCTGCATGCGATTCACGCCGGGGAAACCTTGAAACTGGGCGAATTCGAACTTGAATTCATCCGTGTGAATCACAGCACCGTTGATGGCGTCGGCCTATCCATCCAGACCCCCTACGGACAGATCGTACATACCGGGGATTTCAAGATCAGCAACAATCCGATCGGCGCCACGGGCACCGATGTCAATGCCTTTGCCCGGTGCGGACAGGAAGGCGTGTTGCTGCTCATGTCCGATTCCACCAATGTGGAGAAGGATGGTTACACCATCTCCGATCAGGATGTGGGCGAGACCATTACGGGTATCGGTTCAACCGCCAGCGGCCGTATGATCGTCGCCCTGTTTGCATCCAGCATCCCGCGCATTCAGCAGGCCGTCAAGACCGCCCGCGTGACCGGCCGCAAAATAATTTTTAACGGGAAAAGCGTGGAAACCAGCGTGGAGATCGCCCGCCGGTTGGGCTACCTCAGGATTCCGGCGGAGCTTGAGATCGACATCAGCCAGGTGCACGAATACCCGGACAATGAAATCCTCATTGTAACCACCGGCAGCCAGGGTGAACCGATGGCGGCCTTGTCGCGCATGGCTTCCGGAAATCACCAGCACATCAGGATTAAAAAAGAAGACACGGTCATCCTCTCTTCAAAATTCATTCCGGGCAACGAAAAAGCCATTACCGGGATCATCAACAGCCTGTACCGCCGGGGCGCCGACGTCGTGTACGAAAAAATTTCCGATATCCATGTTTCCGGCCATGCTTTTCGGGAAGAACTGAAGTTGATGATCAACCTGACCCGGCCGCAGTATTTTATTCCGATCCATGGGGAATACCGCCACCTCACGCTCCACTCGCGCCTGGCCCGGGAGGTGGGAATCCCCGCCGATAAGATTGAGATTGTCGAAAACGGCCAAATTATCTGTGTCGATAAAAAAGGAGTGCGGACCTATGGTGACGTGCAAATCGGCCGGGTTCTCGTGGACGGTAAAGGCGTCGGGGATGTGGGGCGGAGCGTATTGAAAGAAAGACAGGTCCTGTCGGAGGAGGGCCTGGTGATTGTCAATATGGCGATTGATGAGGAGTCCGGATACATTATCTACGGACCCAAACTGGCTTCGCGCGGGTTCGTGTTCGAGACCGAAACCGGACACTTGCTCGAAGACGCCAAGTGTGTAATTCTGGAAATCGTGGACGAGATCGGGCCGGACACCGCCCATCGGGTGGAAAAGATCCGGTCCAAAGTTCAAAGTGCGCTGCGGAAGTATTTTTCTTTCACCATTAAAAGGCGGCCGGTCATTCTGCCGTTCATCCTCGAAGTGTAGCCATGCGCAAAGAAATCATCGGACTGCTGTTATTCTTTCTGGTCATCTTTACCCTGATCAGTCTTTTATCCTACAGTCCTCTTGATCCTTCCATCCACAACGCCGCCGTGTCCGAGAACATCTACAACCAGTTCGGTTTTCTGGGAGCCCATCTGGCCGGGCTGCTCATCGGCCTGTTCGGCCTCGGGGCGTTTTGGACGCCGCTATTGCTTTTGCTGGTGAGCATTCACTTCTTCGGCGGCCATCCGCGCAAAATTATGGCCCTGACGATAGGCGGCGGGGTCCTCCTGGTAATTACCACGGGGGCCCTGTTCAGTTTGGGCGCCTCTCCCGCCAACGACTACATGGTTTTCGGCAGCGCCTATTCATCCGGCGGTGTCATTGGCATTCCCTTGAAATCGATCCTGGTACGGTATTCCAATGTCACCGGCGCAGCGATCATCCTGATCGTGCTCTGGACGGTAGGGTTTATAATGGCCACCGGTTTTTCCCTGGTGCGGTTCGGCAGCCGCTGCTGGATCACCTTAAAGTATTTGGTTGAGCGTCTCCAGACGTTCTGGATCAAGATCAAGGAGCGCCGTAAAAAAGCTAAAAAGAGGGTGGCCGTCCAAAAGAAACAGGCTGCCCGCAAACCCAAAGAGGTGAAGATCAAGGCACCCACGCCCAAAGCGGCTGTAAAGCCCGCGCCGGCACCCAAGCAGGAAATGTTCGATTTTATGCCCGACGCTAAAGGCTTCAAGCTGCCCTCCATGAAGTTTCTGGATGATCCGGCGCCCCGGCCGGAGACGGTCGATGATGAAAACCTGAAAATGAAATCCCGCCTGCTGGAAAAGAAGCTGGATGATTTTGGTGTCAAGGGCAGCGTCGTGACAGTCTCTCCCGGTCCGGTCATTACCACGTTTGAATATGAACCGGCCCCGGGTATCAAGATCAACAAGGTGGTCAATCTCTCCGATGACCTGGCCCTGGCCCTGCGGGCCGCCAGCATCCGGATCGTGGCCCCGATTCCCGGTAAAGCGGTGATCGGCATCGAAATACCCAACGCAATCCGTGAGCTGGTCCAGTTCAAGGAAGTGGTTGCGTCCACGGCCTTTGCAAAGAACAAATCCAGCCTGCCGCTATGTCTCGGCAAGGACATCGTGGGGAATCCGGTGGTGGAACAGTTGGAGAAGATGCCGCACCTTTTAATTGCCGGCGCGACCGGAACGGGCAAGAGCGTGGGGCTCAACACGATGATCTGCAGCCTGCTGTACCGCGCGACACCCGCGGATATAAAACTGATCATGGTAGATCCGAAGAGGATTGAATTGTCGATGTATGACGGCATCCCCCACCTGATCACACCGGTGGTCACGGATGCCAAGAAAGCCACCAATGCGCTTTTCTGGGCGGTCCGCGAAATGGAAAGGCGCTACGAACTGCTTTCGGAAACCAAGGTCCGCAATATCGGGCAGTACAACAAAAAGGTGGCCCAGGGAAAAGTTGAGACCCAAGAGGATGCTGAGCAGCCTGAAAAGCTGCCCTATATCGTCATTATCATCGATGAACTGGCGGACCTGATGATGGTGGCTTCCCGGGATGTCGAGGTGGCCCTGACCCGGTTGGCCCAGATGGCCCGCGCCGCCGGTATGCACCTGATCCTGGCCACGCAGCGGCCCTCCGTGGATGTGCTGACCGGAATTATCAAGGCCAACTTTCCAGCGCGTTTGACCTTCCAGGTCTCCTCCCGGACAGATTCACGCACCGTCATCGATGCCAACGGGGCCGAGAACCTGCTGGGCAACGGGGATATGCTGCTCATGCCGCCCGGGACGGCCAACTTAATGCGCGTGCACGGGGCCTATATATCCGAGGGTGAACTCGGCCGCATCGTCGAATTTTTGCGGCAGCAGAAAGGGCCCGAGTATAACGACGAGATCCTCAAACCGCCCGTCAAGGAAGCTGCCGACCCGGACAACGAGGAATACGACGAGCGCTACGACGAAGCCGTGGCGATTGTTACCAAAACCCGCCAGGCATCCATCTCAAAGGTTCAGCGGCACCTGCGCATTGGTTATAACCGGGCCGCCCGCATCATTGAAAGAATGGAGCAGGAGGGTATCGTGGGGCCGGCGGACGGCGCCAAGCCGCGGGAGGTGCTGGTACGCAGCTACGACGATATCCCCGATTAGAAGCGGTTTCAGCGTTATCCATTGAACCAATCTCTGCGTTGGCCGCACGGTTCAAATCCTCGAAGTACACAAGTACTCCTTCGGTTTAAACCGTGCGTCCGCCTTGATCTTGGCCCAATGGATAGCGCTGAAACCGCTTCTAACAAATTTACCATTATTTGATCTCCCTTACCTGTCATTCTGAGGAACCGAGCGACGAAGAATCCCCCGCGACAAAAGTATGGCGCTGGCAAATAAGGGGCTCTTTGCTGAACGCAGAGTACCGGGCAAGAAGATTTAGATTCTGGAAAGGGATGCAATGAAGCATCAGTTTGAAAAATTGATCGGTGAAACCAAGGGGTTTCTCGATCCAGCGGAAGGGCAGCGGTTGTATACGGTTGCCTTGGAAGCCTCGCGGTTGGGGCCGTGCCTGGAAATCGGCAGCTATTGCGGCAAGTCCGCCCTTTACCTGGGCAGCGCCTGTCGGCAAAACGGCCAGGTGCTTTACTCCATAGACCACCATCGTGGTTCGGAGGAGCAGCAGCCCGGGGAAGCGTACTTCGATCCGGATCTGTTTGACGACCGGCGCGGCCTTATCGACACGCTGCCTTTCTTGCGACGGACACTGGCCCAGGCTGACCTGGAGGAGACGGTTGTCCCGCTGGTCTGTTCTTCGCAGGTTGCGGCAAAATCCTGGGCCACTCCTCTGGCCCTGGTCTTCATTGACGGCGGGCACGCCTTTGAGACCGCCTGGCAGGATTATCTCTGCTGGTCCGGACATCTTCAGCCGGGCGGATACCTGCTGATCCACGATATCTTCGGAGATCCCACAAAAGGGGGACAGGCGCCCTATGACGTTTACAAACGGGCCCAGGCCTCGGATCTTTATGAAACGCTGGATATGACCGGCACCCTGGGCGTATTACGGCGTCGGGCAGATGGAGAAACCGGTGCAGCTGTTTAATGTCGTTGCCATCGCGGTTGCCCTGGCCATGGATGCCTTTGCGGTGGCCATTGCCACTGGTGTCTGCCTGAAGGAGGTAAATCACCGGCAGGTGTTTCGGCTTTCCTGGCACTTCGGGCTGTTCCAGGCCCTGATGCCGATCATCGGCTGGAGTGCGGGCGCCGTTGTACATACCTATATGGCCGCCTTTGGCCACTGGATCGCGTTTGGGCTGCTCTCCTTGATCGGCATCAACATGATCAGGGAGGCTTTCAAACCCGAAGACTGCGACATCGTGCCAGGACCCCACCCGGGGGTGGCGTTTGGTGATGCTTTCCGTGGCCACCAGCATAGATGCCCTGGCCGTCGGCTTCAGCGTTTCCATGCTGAATGTCTCTATCTGGCTGCCGGCCTTTAGTATCGGCGTGGTGGCCGGCCTGTTCACGATCGTCGGACTGCAGATCGGCAAACGCATCGGGGCACTGACACCGTTGGGCTTTTATGCGGAGATGCTGGGCGGGGTTGTGTTGCTTGGCATCGGCGTCAACGTACTCTATCAGCATGGTGTTTTTTCATAAACACCAAAGCACAATCCAGTGTGTTGAAATCCTACCTAATTTATTATCATATTTTATATTGATGTTTACAATTTACACATTGCTTATCTGGAATTAAGCTATTGACCAGATACCGTAAAATACCAAATCTATTCCATGGTTGAGATCAACCAGAGCCGGCCAACGACTATTGGCCATAGTGCTCCGTGCAGATAATCTAAGTATATCTGGATTCTCCTGTCCATTCGATAGCCAAAGTATATTGGTCGTTCCCCATTTACTAAGATTTCAACCCATCCCATTTTGCATTTTCCCATTTTTGCATTAGTTTAGTGTGTTAACTCCAAAATTGCAGCAGCTAGCATGACTGATATATTGGGAATTCTTACAGCTGACAATCCCGTTAGCTTTTACAAGACAAAGAGTAAAAACCAATGACACAGGAAAAAAAAGATCAGATTCGCAAACTACTAAAAGGTATTGAAACAGGTGACCCGGAATCCGTATCCGTGGTCAATGGAGATAAGTATGTTCAGCACAATCCTCTGACTCGGGAGGGGAGTGAAGGGCTGGCGGAACTATTTAAACGGCTATCGCAAACCTCTCCCCGCGTTAAGATTGTGCGTATTTTCGAGGATGGTGATTATGTGTTTGCTCACACCGATTACAACTTCAATGTATTGGAAATCGGCTTTGAAGTCTTCCGCTTCGAGGATGGACTGGCCGTTGAACACTGGGACAACCTCCAACATAAACGCAATGTGCCCAACCCTTCCGGCCATACCATGATTGATGGGCCAACCGAGGTTTCCGATCTTGACAAAACTGAAGTGAATCGTGAGTTCGTCAGTTCTTTTGTTGATGAAGTTCTTATCAATGGTCTATTTGATAAATTGGATCATTACATTGATGCAGAGGGCTACACGGAACATAATCCG
Source organism: Olavius algarvensis Delta 4 endosymbiont (assembly GCA_905176665.1). GTDB lineage: Bacteria > Desulfobacterota > Desulfobacteria > Desulfobacterales > CAJINA01 > CAJINA01. Next base: position 48,433 of record CAJINA010000108.1, read on the forward strand.
TACATGGCTGACGGTTTACCAGCGCTGCACTCAGCGCTATCCAAAACTGACTCTAATGGGAAACGCATAATTAATTACAACAGAATTCATCGCCTTTTAGCTGAAGGAAATTTCCTGCTTAGTGTTAGCGAAGGCCTGTGTAATGGAGCCCCCAGCTCCTTTTATGACCTCTTCCGTATAGCTGAAGGTAAGATTGTTGAGCACTGGGACACTACCGAGGCAATCCCACCGCGCAGTGAGTGGAAGAACGATAACGGTAAGTTCTGAAACCCGGGCACAAAACAGTAATATAGTGCGCCATGATAATTTAAACCAACAAAGAAGAATCAGAATGATAAAATTAGCAATGTGCCTGCACCGCCACCCAAAAATGACGCGTGAATAATTCCAGGACTATAGGATGAACCAGCATGGTCCTTTCTCTATGAAAATGCTGGTGTCATGCGAGGGAAAAAATTGTGCGATCTCATACTTTAGGTACCCTTTTGAATGCAGGGCTGAGAACTTCCAGAAGTATGCTGCCTGAATTTGATGGCGTGGCAGGGGTATGGTTTGAGTCGGAAGAATATCCGATGGAGGCAATGAATTCACCAGAAATGAAAAAATTAGGTGAGGCGTTCGTGGAGGATGAAGCAACTTTTATCGATCATTCTAAGTCCTCGGCATTCATCGTTAGAGAACATTCGTTTTAGGTAACTGCTAAGTTGGTTCAAAAGACGTCCAAACGGGCTACGGTGACCTTTACGTTACAGACGCCGCTTATAAATCAAGACTTCGTACACCAGTCTATCACGGCACACTCCGACCATTCATCCTCAGTTACATAGTAGCGCAAAAAGGCGTGGATTACCTGAGATAGTCCACGCCTGCGTATTTCAAATCTTGCTTTTGACAAAGTAAAGTACAAGACTTTTGCCGAGCAGGGGATTCAGGATGTGCTCGAGCCAGCGCGTTTGGCGCGGCTTTGCCATGATATCCCAGGTGAGAAATCGCTTGTAGAGATTGACGCAGCGATTGTCTGCGCGGGTGGGTCCCACCAGGCATTTGAGCCACCAGTAGGGGGCGTGCAGGCTGTGGGCGAAGTGGGTGGACCAGTGGCGCACGCCATATTTTTCAAGCCGGGTTACCAGGGGCGTTTTTTGGTAGATCCTGACATGGCCCTGGTTGGCGTTGAAGTAGTCATTGGAGAGCAGCCAGCAGATTTTCTCCGGGAAAAAGCGAGGGACGCTCACGACCAGCTGGTGTCCCGGTTTGAGGACCCGGATAATCTCTGCCATGGCCTTGCCGTCTGTGGGAATGTGCTCCAGGACTTCTGCGCAAATGACCAGGTCAAAGGCGGCGGTTTTAAAGGGCAGGCTGCAGATGTCAGCCGTGGACAGTGCCCAGCGGCCACCGCCATGAACCCCCAGGTGGTCATGAAAGCGCAGCCTTTCACGGGCCTCAATGACGTCCTGGTAACTGTAATCCGCGCCTACCGCAAATGCCTGGTCTAATCCGTATGCAGCCGCTGTGTGCCGCCCGCTGCCACAGCCGATGTCGAGAATCTTGAAACCGGGCCGAATATCAAGACGCTTAAAATCGACCGTGATCACGGATGACCTCCCGGTAGGCCGCCACGGTTTTTTCGGCGGCCCGCTTCCAGGTGAACTGCGCCTGCACCCGCTTGAAACCAGCCTCGCCGAATTCCCTGGCTTTCTCGGGATGATCGAGCAGTTCAACGATTGCGCCGGCCAGAGCGTTGTGGTCGGCCGGCGGGACCAGGATGCCCGCATCACCTACCACTTCGGGCAGGGCTCCGCCCGTGGTGCTGATTACCGGGACGCCGCAGGCCATGGCCTCGCCGACGGGCAGGCCGAAACCTTCGTACACAGAGGGCACCACGGCTAGCGATGCCCGGGCGTATTGACGGACAAACTCGTCGTCGCTGATCCTGCCGGTAAACGTGATCCGGTCCTGGATGCCCAGCTTGCGGATAAGCTTGACCACCCCGCCGTTTTTTTTGGGGGTGCCGATGACAATCAGGCGCAGTTCGCGTTCTTTGGCAATGTCAGCCACCGCCTGGAGCAGGTAGTACAATCCCTTCAGGGGCATGTCGGCACTGTTGGTGACGATTACCCGGTTTTTCTCGCGGGTGATCTCGGGAATCGGGTAGAACAGGTCTGTGTTGATTCCGTTGGGAACAATCGCAAACCGACTTTCGGGAATACTGAAATCGCCGCAGATATCCTCCTTGGCGCAATCGGAAACAGTAATGATTTTCGGAATGCGCCGGGCCACCCTTTTTTGCATGCCGATAAAAGAATACCAGCGCCAGTGTTTGATCTTTTTCCAGGTCGCCCGCACGGAATCAACGGCGATCTTGCGGTCTACCGTGATGGGATGGTGTATCGTGGCCAAGGTGGGAATCCGTTTGCTGATCAGCCAGAGCCCATAGGAGAGGCTCTGGTTGTCGTGCACCACATCGTAGCGGCCCAGGTTTTTCTTTAAGAGGTCCAGGGCTCGCAGACCGAAGGTGAACGGTTCCGGAAATCCGCCGGTGATCACCCCTATCCATTCCAACAAATTGATCGGGTCGGCCAACTCCTGCAGGGAAGGGATCCGAAACAGAGCGTCGGGATTGTAGAGGTCCAGGCAGGGCAGGTGATGGACGGGGATATCGGCGTCCAGTTGCGGGTCCGGGGGGCCGGAAACGACTTCAACCCGATGCCCCAAATCTTTCAAAGCCCGGCTGAGGTTTTTAAGGTATACGCCCTGGCCGCCGCAGTGGGGATTGCTCCGGTAACTTAACAGGCAAATGCGCAAAGGGCGTGATTCTACATTGTGCATCGCGGGCATGCTGGGATTTTCTACTGACATATCAACTTCCAATAAACTGGTGGGCCATCCTTACCTTTTGTAGTATAGTGGCGTCAATAGAATTTTGGTTCTTTTACGGAACGGAATTTTGTGTGAATCCAAATACATTGCGGCAATCGGCCTGCCGCCCGGGGAGTGATCCAATTGTTAGCTGATAACAGCCAGCCAGAGAGCGTGACGCTGACGGAAGTCGGGCTCCGGGATGGTATCCAGATCGAGAACCGCCGCATCCCGACCGGGATGAAGCTGGAGTTGATAGAAGCGCTGGTAGCGGCCGGCCTGAAAAGTTTACAGATAACGGCTTTCGTACACCCGGACAAGGTACCTCAAATGGCCGACGCCGAGGAGTTGCTGAGCCGGATTCACCTGCATGCGGGCGTCGAGTTTACCGGGTTGGTCCTGAACCAGAACGGGGTGACCCGGGCCCAGGCAGCCGGTTTGCAGAATGTCGAAATCTCCGTTTCGGCCAGCGATACCCACAGTCGCAAAAATGCCGGACTTTCCCTGGAGCAGGCCCGGAACCTGTCCGTTGAAATGGTGATGCGTGCCAAAGAAGCCGGTCTGCATGTCAAGGCCGGCATTCAGTGCGCATTTGGCTGTGTTTACGAAGGGCCGGTACCCGCCAGCCGCATTAGGGATATGGCGGCTGCCTATGTCCAGGCCGGGGCCGATGCGTTGGCCCTGGCCGACACAACCGGGATGGCTACACCGGTATCGGTTGCCGACCTGCTGGCCACGATCGGACCGGTTGCCGGAAATCTGCCCCTGTCTCTGCATCTGCATGACACCCGCGGCCTTGGTCTGGTTAATCTGATGAAGGCCCTGGAATTCGGTGTCACCCGGTTCGATACCTCCTTCGGCGGCATGGGCGGCTGTCCATTTGTTCCGGGAGCGGCCGGCAACATTGCAACGGAAGACACGGTTCACCTGCTGTCGTCCCTGGGTATCGAGACCGGCATCGACATCGAGAAGGTAGCCGCCATCTCGCGGACAATGGGAGACTTTTTCGGAAAGCCCTTGCCAGGCAAACTGTATAACCTTAGGGTTAATAGGCCGAAGGCTGAAGACTGAAGTTAGGTAGAAGCCCTAAGATGAAAAAGTTAAGGTTGAAAACTGTAGGCAGCCGTCTGGATACTGAAGAGGACGGTGGTCAAGGTCCCGAGAAATACGATGTCAGGCGCCTGCCTCGGTTCTTGCCTTCGTTTAAAGCAGCCCCAACAGGCAGGACTGAGGGTTTTCCCTTCAGCCTTCAGTCTTCGGCCTTATCACCTAAACCCCACCAACCTTTCAAACTCCCGGTCATACCGGGGGGCCATCAGGGGCCAGGCGTATTTTTCCATGGCGGCCGCCAGCGGCGGCCGGCAATCTTTGAATTCCACGTAATTGGCCAACAATAACGACAGCTTATCTTCCAAGTCTCGCTGACTCCCATACAGAAAACGATCTTGAAAGGCCGGCGGTAGAATTTCCGGGTAGGCCAGTCTGTCAGGCAGCAAGGGTAGGCAACCGTGCCGGATGGCTTCAACCATGGAAATGCCGAAATTCTCCTGGTGCGCTGTACTGATGACAACGGCCCCTTTTTGCAGCCACTGCTCGTAGGCCGTGCGGGATTTCTCAAATCCGTAGCAGACGATACGCTTCCCAAACCGCGCTTTGGCCTGGATAAACGGTTTGGGGACCTTTTGGAAATTCTCACCCAGCAGGGCCAGTTGGAATTCAAATCCCCGATTCAGAACCGCTTCCAGCGCTGCGAAAAAATCAACCGGATTCTTGTCGAATTCCCAACGATGATTCCAGATGATCAGCGGCGGGTCTTCCGGGTTGGCCAGCGCGGGTTCCCCCGGCGCAAAACGGCAGCCGGGATGCAATACAGCGGATTTCTCCCGGATGGTATCTACGACCCAGAGCGGATGGAATTCAGGCATCATTTTCAAAAAGGCCGGCAGGGCCGTGAAAAATTCATTGAAGTGGGTGTGGGAATTGAACAAGATGCGGTCGGCTGCCAGGGCCGTGGTAATGTCGGTAAACCCGAACTGGACATCCCGGGTCTCTCCCTGGGCCAGCGGATAGGTTATCTGGTTTTTGTGGAAATATACCAGCACCGGCGGCAGATCAGGCCCCATAAGCATTTTCAAGTCCGACAGACTCATCAAATCCGTGGTGATGATGCCATCGAAATCTATGGGCGGCGGCATGGTGCGCGCGAAGTGGAGGGCGGCGCCCCGCATACGCCATTTCCAGAACCGGGCCGGCAAAGTCACCAGGGTTATATCATGTCCGGAGTGATCGCAGAGCCCGCTGGCAAAGTCGCGGTGAGAACCACCGAAAAAAGGTTCCAGAAAAAGAAGTTTCATATTGGGGCTATCTGGTGAAAATTGAAAACCGCATTCAAATTGCAAAAAAAAGGCATCCTGCTAGCAGGTAGCAGCGATGCCTTTAATCATACCATGGATGTACTTCAAGTGGCTGCGCATTTTTGCAACGCGGCTTCACCGCCCGTTGGCACTTTTGGGCGCACCACTTCACAAAGTCAACTGCCGTGCGTACCTGCTGCACATAGACCCCGTGAAGCTGAATCCGGCTGCAATCCTGCGACAAATTATAAGTGAACGCTTAAATCGTCAGATTACGCTTTGACAACGTTTGCAGCTGCCGGGCCGCGATCACCCTCTTCAATTTCGAAGGTGACCCGATCGCCTTCTGCCAGCGTTTTAAAGCCTGACATAGTGATTGCGGAAAAGTGTACGAAAACGTCGCCACCTTCCTCATTCTCGATAAACCCGTACCCCTTCTTGTCACTGAACCATTTTACGATACCGTTAGCCAAAACACCATCTCCTTTATGCTATATATAACGGCCCAAACCAGCCTGAATTGCAGTGCTCCCACTGCACCTTAAACACATAATGTTAGTGTTCATTGTGACTTAATGTCATTCAGTAAATCAATACATATTAAAAACTGTGGAAAGGTCAAGAAAAAAATAACAATTATCCCCTATAAGCAGAATTTTTTTCACAATATCGACTATATAGTGCTTTTTTAGAGGCTAATAGGTGGCTTACGGCGTCTAAATTGTAGGTGCGAAGGTGTCCAGTACGTTTCCAGAGGCATTCAGCAGGTATACCAAGAATCCGTTTTCACCGGCGGCTCGCTCGACATCTCCGTACAGTAGGGCCTGAACTTCGCAGCGGGTGCCTTTTTCCACTTCCAACTGAATCAATCCCTGGAGGGCGTGATCTTTTTCTTTGAATATCGGTATGTAGGAGATGTCCGCAACCGTATCGTGCTGTCCCAGGACCTGTTCACCAGTACCGGGGTTGGTGATGACGGTATAAACCCAAGTGTCTGCATCTATTTTTTCAGGCATATAATAACGTCCTTTGCTACGGGGTTTGCCTATATCCGATTCGGCGCCGCAGGCTGATGCGGACCGGCGCTTTCGGGTCGTTACCAACGGTGATGGGCGAAACCTCAGTTTTAGGTAAAAGCTGGTAATATATAAAAAAAGGACTCTGGCCTGTCAATGATATTCACCCCGGTACGAATTCAGCTAAAGAAATCCGAAGTCAGGACGATGAATATAAAGAAGGCCTGCACCCAATATGGCAGGTGCCCGCAATCCACGTTCACATATACACTGATGATGGGGTACTCTTTTCGATGACAGAACATCTTACGTCGCCTGATAAAAAGCTGGAAACTATTTTACTGGTGGATGATGAAGAGAGTATCCTTGAGGTTGCCGGTGAGTATTTTACGCTCAAAGGCTACGAAGTCCTGAAGGCCACCAACGGTCGCGAAGCGGTAACGGTTCTCGATGCCCACCGGGTGGATTGCTGTTTTACCGACATAAACATGCCCGAGATGGACGGTCTGGAGCTTGCCGAGCATATTCGCGAAATCGACAACTCTGTGCCGGTCATTATCATGACCGGGTATCCTTCCCTGGAAAACACTATCCGGACACTTAAAAACGGCGTGGTCGATTTCCTGATCAAGCCGGTCAACCTCAACCAGATGGAGATCTGTGTGCGCCGGGTGCTCAGGGAACGCAGGCTGTTTGCTGACAATATTCTGCTCAAAAGCGAGGTCGCAGGTAAGGAGCGTCTGGAAAGGCTGAATCTGGAGCTTACCGCCAAGGTCGATGAACTCAATACCCTGAATAAGATCATGGCGGATTTTACTTCGGTGACTTCCAGTACCGACCTGCTAGATCGGATTGTCACCATGGCTACGGAAATTACCCGGGCGAACGATGCTCGCTTTTACCTGATCAATGCTGCCTTGAGCAATCCTCTGGAGGTGACGTGCAGTTTCAGAGGTGACCAACAGACACCGGCAGATGTCATCGAAAATACCGGGAAGGTTTCCGGTCGGCCGGCCACCAAATTGATCCATGAGGTGGTGGCTGATGAAATTCCCTTGTTGGTAGCCGATACTCGCCAGGTGAAGGGCCTCTCCGAAGTTGTGGGCTCCTTTATGGCGGTGCCGATGAAGATTCGGAACAAGGTGTTCGGTGTCCTGACTGCGGCGGCATACAACGATCAAGCCAAGTTCAGCGAAAAGGATCTCTATTATCTCTCCTTTATGACCCAGAATGCGGCCAATACCATTGAAAATCTGGCTCTGTATGAGAATATCTATGAAAATCTGTTTGCCACGCTGGTGGCTTTTGTAAAAGCCGTTGAAGCCAGGGATTCTTACACCCAACAGCATTCAAGCCGGGTAACCAACCTGGGAATCAGGTTGGGGCGCGAGATGGGCTGCACCCCCGAGGAACTGGAAGTGCTCAGTTGCGCCGGACAGCTGCACGACATCGGCAAGATCGGCATCCCGGATGAAATTTTGCTTAAGCCGGGCAAACTGACGGACACCGAATTCGAAGTGATTAAAACGCATCCCGTGATTGGGGCCGATATCATCAGCCAGCTGGGTATGTGGGAACAGGAGCTTCGTATCGTGAGGTCCCATCACGAACGGTTTGATGGGTCAGGGTACCCTGACGGACTGAAAGGCGATGAAATCCCCAAACTGGCCCGGATCCTTTCCATATGCGATGCTTACGATGCCATGGCTTCGAACCGGGTTTACCGCAATAAAATGGAACCTGCCAAAACTATTGGTATCCTGCATGAATGTGCCGGGACCCAGTTTGATCCGGACATGATTTTAGTTTTCGTGAAACTCCACGATGCCGGCGTCATAACCGCCGAATACACGGCTGAACCGTCACCGCAGCACGCACCCCTGCCACTGGAGCCGGCACCTTCTGCCTGCCAGGCAGCCTCATAGGGCTGCGGCTGCCCCCTGCTTTACACATTTACCTAATTGTAATATATTCTATAAGCCGTCTCAAATAAGTCTTCAGGTCCAATCCCGGAGGTGGGTGTTCATATCAGCGCGGCGTGAAGCTATAGCGCTATCCTTGAAATACCTGATGTATTTACCACGCTGGGCATTGGCTTCGCCGGCGCCTCGGGTATGATATGCGCATCCACCTGGCTTGTGGGCGTAGTTTGGAGAGCGCCCGCCCTCTGCAGGAGCCTGCTACTGAGGATGAAAAGCCTGAACCGCAACCAAGATCCACATCTGAGATGGCTCAAGATATCAAATGTCGGCGGCTCCGCGAACACCGCCGGCGGTAAGTCGGGCGAAATCCTTTTTGAGGAGGAGGTATACAGACATGGTTTTGCGTAGACTATTGCCGCTGATCTTTTGCCTGTGTGTGATGGGCACCTCAGCGGCCTGGAGTGCCGACGACGGCAGCATGAGCGTCCAGGTGAAACAGAGCCAGGTCCGGACGGCACCGTCTTTTTTAGCTCGGATTATGGCTACTTTGAACTACGGTGATCGGGTTTATATCGTCAGCCGTCAGGGCACCTGGGTCCAGGTGTTCCTGGCATCGGCCGGCGTCAAAGGCTGGGTGCATTCATCTGCTCTGACCACCCAAAAAATCGTTCTGAAAGCCGGGGCGGCCGATGTCAACAAAACCGCCACCAGCGATGAACTCGCCCTGGCCGGCAAGGGTTTCAACAAAAAGGTTGAGGGCGAATATCGAAATAAAAACAAGAATCTGGACTATGCCCCCATCGATCGAATGGAGCAGATGAAGGTATCGCAGAGCGCCATTCGCAAGTTCCTCAAAAAGGGGGCGGTATCTCCGCAAGGAGGTGCCCAATGAAAAAGAACGCAAGAAGAGAATTTATGGCGGCCGCCGGCCGATACGCGCTCTACGGCCTGGGCGTGGCCCCTTTGTTTTCAGCAATTATGAGCGGTTGTGAAGGCATGGAGGAAGCCACCACAATTGGGGCCTCCCTCGGTCAGGCGACCGGCGTCCTCACCGGACAACAAGCGGAGTCTATCATCAAAAGCGGACAAGCGGTTGCCCGCGGGTTTCAAGATATTACCCCGGAACAGGAATATTATATCGGTCGTGCCGTGGGCGCCAGTCTGGTGACCCGGTACCAACCCTTTGGGAACCGGACAGCCAATCTTTATATCAACACGCTCGGCCAGGCCCTGGCCCAGGTATCCGATTTGCCCGAAACTTTTAACGGCTATCATTTCCTGATTCTGAATTCAAATGAGATCAACGCATTTGCGGCACCCGGCGGGCTTATCTTTGTTACCCGCGGTATGCTGCAGCTGTGTCGCAATGAAGATGCCCTTGCCGCAGTTCTGGCGCATGAAATCGCCCACGTAGCGCATCGCCACGGGCTGCAGGCCATCAAAAAATCCAGGGTAACCACGGCCCTGTCAACGCTGGCAGTCGAGGGCGCCAAAAACCTGGGCGGCCAGGAATTGGCCGAACTAACCCGGACCTTTGAAGACTCGATCACGGATATTACGGCTACCCTGGTCAACTCGGGCTATTCCCTGGCGTTCGAGAAGCAGGCCGACAACGCGGCGGTGACGATTCTCCAGCGGATTGGATACGACCCCAACGGACTGGTCGATATGTTGACCCAGATGAACACCCGCCTGGCACCCGGGGGGCCCGGCTTCGGCCGCACGCATCCCACGCCCGGGGTTCGGATTGATTATGTCCAAAAGCGTACCGGTGTGTTTAAGCCGGTCCAAAACCAGCCATCCCGTCAGGTGCGTTTCAAAAGACTCATGAAGGATGTCTGATAAATGAGCCGTGTGCGGATATTGGGCCGCAAACCGGTATGGGGGATTCTGGCCGGGTTGACCGGGGCGCTGATTGCCGTTCTCATGCTGATGGCCGGCTTGTTGGATTCCTGGGAGGCCCGGACCTGGGATTGGCGCGTCAGAGCTCTGGCCCGGCCCGGTCCGGCCACCGATGATATTGTCCTCATCCTGCTGGACCAAAATAGCCTAGACTGGGCCCAGAAAGAGAATGGGTTGAGTTGGCCCTGGCCCCGTGAGATCTACGGGGCCATTGTTGATTACTGCCGACGCAAGGGTGCCCGGGCCCTGGCCGTCGATGTGCTCTATACAGAGCCCTCCGCCTACGGGGTTGCCGATGACCGCTCCTTTGCAGCCGCCGTAGGGAAGTTCGGCAAAGTGGCCGGGGCGGTATTTCTGGGAAAGAAAAGCGGCAGCCAGGTCAGCTGGCCGACAGGCACACCGGAACCCCGCCTGAAGCTGGCCGAATCCGCTGGCCGTGCCTCCCAATTACCGCTGGCCGCCTTTACCTTCTTGCGGGCAACCTTTCCCATCAAGGAACTTGTTGAAAACTCTGCGGTGCTGGGCAATGTTCAGTTGAAGCCCGATCCGGATGGTGTTTATCGACGGGTCAAACTTTTCAGCGTATTTGCCGATAAACCGGTGCCGGCTCTGGGCCTGGGCGCCTGGCTGGCGGCCGGCAATCAAGCCCAAATTGCACGGGGGCAGGGGCAGTCCCAACATATAGGCGACCGGGAGATCCCGGTCGATTCCCGAGAAAACGCTATCTTACGCTACCGGGGGCCTTCAGGGACCCACCGCAATTTTTCGGCTGCATCCGTTTTACAATCCGAGATCCGCCACCGGATGGGGGAGCCTGAAGTTATTCGCGACCCGACGGCCTTTAAGGATAAATACGTGCTGTTCGGGTTTTCAGCCCCCGGTTTGCTGGACCTGCGGTCTGCGCCTGTGGCAGGGGTATATTCCGGAGTCGAAATCCACGCCACCCTTCTGGACAACTTTCTCTCCGGTGATTTTATCCGGGCGGTTCCGGTCGCTTTCACTGTGCCGTTTGTCCTGCTGTTCGCTGTGCTGTTGGGTTGGGCGGCATCGGTTTTGCGTTCTCCTCTGGCCATTACCGGGAACAGCGCCGTCGGCCTGATGCTGCCCGCCGGTCTCGGACTGGCCGGTTATCATGCCGGCTATTGGCTCCCCATCGTGGTGCTGGAAGTGACGGCGGTTCTCACGATCGGATTTGCCCTGCTGGTCAATTATGCCACCGAGGGCCGGCAGAAGCGCTTTATCAAAGGTGCTTTCCGTCAGTACCTCAGCCCCGCGGTGATCGATCAGCTGATCTCCAATCCGGAACGCCTGAAATTGGGCGGCGAAAGAAAAATCCTCTCAATTTTCTTCTCGGACCTGCAGGGATTTACGACTATCTCCGAGGGCCTCGAACCAGAGCAGTTGACGGCCCTGCTGAATGAGTACCTGACCGCCATGACCGATATTGTCATGGATGAGGGTGGTACGGTGGATAAATACGAAGGGGATGCCATCATTGCCTTCTGGAATGCCCCTTTGGATGTCCACGCACACGAAATGCGGACCGTACGGGCCGCGCTGAGATGCCAGGCCAAATTGGCCGACATGCGGCCGGCGATCAAAGCGCGCATCGGCAAGGAGATGCTCATGCGGATTGGGATCAATACCGGGCCGGCGGTGGTGGGCAACCTGGGTTCACAGACTCGTTTTGATTACACGATGCTGGGAGATGCCGTCAATTTGGCAGCCCGGCTGGAAGGTGCCAACAAACAATTCGGGACCTTTACCATGATCTCCGAAGATACGCGCCGGCAGATAGGCCCGGACATCAATGTGCGCGAATTGGCCCGGCTGGCGGTCGTGGGCCGTAGTGAACCGGTGACGGTTTACGAACCTATGTTGCCGGGGGCGTACCAGGCTGGGAAGGCGCTTTATGAAAGCTTTGCCCAGGGCCTGGCCTTGTTCTACGAGGGAAAATTTGAGGCTGCCCGGGAAGTGTTTGCAGCTATCCAGGTACAGGATGCAGCAGCTGCCGCTTATGTAAATAAGTGTGACGCGCTACTTGAAAGTTTGCCTGTGGATTGGGGGGGGGTATGGGTGGCCACAACCAAGTGATGACTGCTCAGACGCGGCATCTTTTGGCCCAGAGCGGCGTTTTCACCTTTTTAAGATCCTCGACATAGCGTCTGCTATGCCTGCGGTCTCGAAAACGTTCAAGCCTTGCTCTGAACCAGAATCTACCACTTCTGAGCAGTCATCGGAGGCGGACGCGGCATCTTTTGGCCCAGAGCGGCGTTTCCACCTTTTCAAGATCCTCGACATAGCGTCTGCTATGCCTGCGGTCTCGAAAACGTTCAAGCCTTGCTCTGAACCAAAATCTACCACTTCTGAGCAGTCATCGGAGGCGGACGCGGCATCTTTTGGCCCAGAGCGGCGTTTTCACCTTTTCAAGATCCTCGACATAGCGTCTGCTATGCCTGCGGTCTCGAAAACGTTCAAGCCTTGCTCTGAACCAAAATCT
>CAJINA010000109.1 GCA_905176665.1 Olavius algarvensis Delta 4 endosymbiont
ACGCTTCTCAAGCCGTATAGGCGCAATCCGTGGAATCTGTGTAATCCGTGTCTAAAAGAGGTTTGAGCTTGAAGGTTATCTGCCCGAAGGGCATGGCAAGTTTCAGCCGGCCAGGTCGGCCGGATGATTTCGGCGCTTCTCTGCGGCTAATTATTGGTTTTCGGTTTTGCCTTTCACATTTTCCGGGCTCCGGACTCAATGCGCTTCCCGACTTCCGATATCAGACCTCCGACCTCAGGCCCTTTCTTCTACCTAACCCCTTACACCGCAACAATCTTCCCCCCGAAATCCAGATCGGACTTCTCGTACCCGAACTCACTCAACATCCGGCTGACCATCTCCATATTCGGCTGCCAGCCCATCTGCTCCCCGCGAAACCGGGTCGCAACAACATAGTCCAGGACCGGAGACAACACCCCCATGGCTAAAAAGTTGGGTTGGTGGGAAGAGACGCACCCGGGCCCGCACTCGCTGGCCCAGAGGGCGTCGATGATGCACAGCTGCTGGCGCGGGAACAGGAGACGGTCGCTGCCCGGTTCCATCTCGCCCAGGATTTCCTTGGTTTTGTTGATGGATAGAATATATTCCGAGCCGCCCCACATGTGACCGGGCCATGGATCGAAAGCCCCGAAATGGTTTTTCATGGTCATGGTGAAGCCGCCGAACTTATCGCTGTGGCCTTTGCACATGGCAACGTTGACCAGGATGTCAACCGAGCCATCCACAAGGTGAGCGAGGCATTTGGCGCTTCCGGTACCGTCTTTCCAGGGCCCCGGAATGGCAGTCTTGGTGGTGCTGCCGCCCCAGGTGTTTTCGATGCGGCAATTTTCAGGCAAGCCGACAAAGTCGGTTTTCTTGTCGATGTTTTTACCATGGCAGGCATCATAGATGGAGATATTGGCGGGCTGCACGCCCAAGGTGTCGGTCAGCGTGTGGCAGACTTTTGACATCACGGCGCTGCGGGTGTGCTGTTTTCCGATATTATTGGTTTTAACGGCCACGGTCGTCTCCGCCCAGGTCTTGCCCGGCGGCTTGATGAAAATGCGCTGCCAGGCCTGGGTGGAGTTGCCGACCTCCGCCAGACCGCCGGCCAATTTATCCAAATTGCGCCAGACCGCTTCCCGGGATACGAGCTGGTCCTGGACGGTCCAGGAAGAGACCGGTTTATAGGCGGTCGTCATCTTGGGATCGGCAACGCCGACGACCCTCAGATTGTTCACGTTCGGGTGCACCACCACGCGGGGTGCCTTATCAGCCTGCGCCGTCCCGGGCATAACGGCAGGAAATGCCGCCATGGTTGTACCGGCCACAATCGCCTTTTTCATGAATTGACGCCTGTTTATTTTGCCCATGATCTGCTCCTCTAATTGTATATTGATCGACGGTTCAACAGTTTCGAATCGTACCAACGATCTTAGCGTTTTCAATTGCCCGGCGCAACCAGATGGATGCTGAATCCAAAGCCCACCCCCGCTGCCCCTGAGGTCTTTTCTCAGATTTCCAGCGAGCATGACGCCCGACTGCTGACCTCTGACTTTCGTCCTCTGATATCGAGGTTTTTCTTCAGCCTGCTACCTTATACCCTGCACCTTGTACCTGACTAATTCCACTCCAACTCGCTGCGTATCTGCCAATACCTCTCAACCGGCTCCGCCAGTTCAGCCAGCATACCGGCCAGCGAATCGTCCCACGCCACGTCCAGGGCTTTCAAATTTGAATTCAGATGCGCGGTACACGCCGCCCCGCTCAGGACCACATCCACAAAGGGCTGATTCACAGCCGCCGCCAGGGCCAGGCCATCCACCGTGGTATTCAGGTTTTTGGCGCGCGCTTGGAGCAAAGCCATCTGTGTTCGGAATCCAGTTGAATCGTTGCGTGCGGTCAGACGACCATTGGCCAGGCCTTCTTTGACAATCACGCCAAGGCCGGCATCGTGCGCTTCCTGCAGGGCACTCGCCGCAGATTGCTCCAGAAGATTCCAGGTGGCCTGCACGGTTGCAAAAAGAAAGGTGCCGTCAAACTTGATTTCCAGGGCTTTGCGGATAATGGCGGCCTGCTGGGAGCCACTCACCGTGAAACCGATGTGCAACCCGGCGTTGCGCAGGCGGGCCAGCTCCCCTAAAACCGCCTGGTTGGTCAACACCCCGCTCTCCAGCGTCGCCGAATGAATCTGGTATAAATCAAGATGGCTGCCAAGCAGTTCCCGGCTTTCACCGACCTGGCGCTGGAGCACCGGCAGGGTGTGCTCCTTGACTTCATGCTTCTGCCCGGCGGGCAGCTTGACCTGCCAATCGGCTGTATACGTATAGCCCCATTTGGAGCCAAGGGTGACCGCCTGCGCGGGGACTGCCCGTTTCACCAGCCAGGATTGCAGGAAGCGTTCGGCATTGCCATACGACCGGGCCGCATCGAAATAGCACACTCCGGCTTCCCAGGCGGCATCCAACACACTGTGTGCCTGTAGTTCCATCGCGGCGACATCGTAAGAAAAATTCAGGTCTTCGCCATGCCCCAGGTTGATATACCCCGGTCGTCCCAGGGCAGCCAGTCCCAGACCGATCGGGGTAACCAACAGTTGACTGTCGCCCAGCGGGTTTCGTTTCATACGTTTATTTCCCTAAGTGTTACCTCGTCTCGGTTGTCTTAAGGGTGTCCACCCCGTTCCGACATCCGGCGTCCGATCTCAGCTGTCGAGGTTGTATCCTCAAACCTGCCACCCTCTAAGATATACCCGCCTGCAAACCCCTCAACCAAAAGGCGCCAGGGTGCCATCCAGTTCTTTATCACTCAGGGAGACGCTTCTGTGGTGTGGAGGCAGATCCTCGTTGGAAAACATCTGCGGCAGCCGGTCATCTTCACGGGTAAGACCGGCCCTACGGTTGAATTGCCTTTCGGCTGCCAGGCATTGGCTGCCAATATCTTCCCAATCCTGGTGACCGAATGGTTCCCCCCGGATAGCTGCGATGGCACCAAACAATCTTTCCAGCCCACCGGATTGGGCGAACAGGCATACCCCCATGCTGTCCAGGGCCGCCATGTGAACCTGGGCAGATTGCGAGGCCTGTACCAGGGCGGTCGTTGGGGTGCTGCTGTCGGCGCCGACAAAACCGGCCGTGTGATCCGCCCCCATGGGTGATGTGGCATAGGTGACCCCCATCCCCGGCATGGCTCGCGGGTCATAACCAGCGATGCTTTGCCCTTTGACAACCGGCACCCTGGGATGCCCGAAATGCCGTCCCACAGCCACGGGTCCATTGCCGAGGACACGACCCAACTCCGTCCCTGAAGCGATCTGAGCAACCATTTCAATGGCTCCGGCGGCATCGCCGAAGGACGTATAACCCGCATCCATTGCCACGGCCAGGGCCGTCCCGGTATTCATGGTATCCACCCCGATATCGTCACATAGAAAGTCAAGGCGAGCCACGGCATCCAAGTCATCATTGCCGATCATGGCCCCCATAGCCCAGATGGTTTCATATTCCAGAGCTGAGGTAATGGGCGAACCGGCTTCGTCCACATAGACATTCGAACAGTCTATGACACACTGGCTACAGCCCTTGAAGGTGGTCTTCCCCCCCCCCCCCCCC
>CAJINA010000110.1 GCA_905176665.1 Olavius algarvensis Delta 4 endosymbiont
AGTGAGCAATCCCAAGGTCCAGAGAGATTACTTCAAGGCCATGCGTCGCCTTTTGAACACTGCGCAGGAGGGAGCTGGCTATTTTTAACTTGACAAGAGGGGAAAAATGAAACAGGAAAGTGGTAGATAACCCACCTTAATCAATAGAAAAATCAGACCTTATTACGTCTAGTTGCCAA
>CAJINA010000111.1 GCA_905176665.1 Olavius algarvensis Delta 4 endosymbiont
AAAAGAAGACCAGGGTATGGCGCGCGGTCGTCCTCTCGGGTATAAATGTTTTGCCGAACAATAATACCCAAAGGAGGACACAATGACCGCAACTAAGAAGTTAGCACACAA
>CAJINA010000112.1 GCA_905176665.1 Olavius algarvensis Delta 4 endosymbiont
AGAGGACGACCGCGCGCCATACCCTGGTCTTCTTTTGGGGCCAGGGATGGCGCTTATCGTCTATCTCAAACTGTTTGGGAAGATCTTAACTTTTTCAATTAAA
>CAJINA010000113.1 GCA_905176665.1 Olavius algarvensis Delta 4 endosymbiont
CTTGGTAAAAAACGTCGAGAAGAATTGTCAAAGGAGGCCGCCTAATAATCACTGACCCGAGAGGGCTGACTGTCCGGGAGGTCTTTGACTTTTACAGTTCATTGAACACAGCCTTTTCTCTGTTTTGGTACGCCCGGCCCGATTCGAACGGGCGGCCTACGGATTCGAAGCAAGGAATCGCCGAGCCTCCTAACCTCCTAAAAATAAATAACTATTTACATTAGCAGCCTTTTCAGTTTTGGTAATTTTATCAAAATTTGTGTAATTTTTATAAATTTTGGAATTATTCTCACACAAATCCACACCCACAGAAGATTATTCCAAATGAGCAACATAGACCAAGAACCGAATTATTTTTCGAGACAGCCCTATTGCAGCGACTCTATCCTGATTGGAAATTCAGCGCAATTACCCCTGCCACAACGTCCAGGTCAGATCGTTTTTATTCGTACTCCATGAAAATTTCGTTTTACACATCAGGCACTGGTAATCCTGCTCTTCGTAGCCTCGGTTTTTGTTTCCTTTAAAAATTCGGCGTTCGTCAACTTTGATTAGATATCCATGCGGCTTTCCACCGCGATATTTTTTGGCTTGCTTCTCACACTGCCGGCAAATTTCCATTTCAACTTTCTCCAATACGACCTTTAAATTGCTTCTTAATAAACGGAGACGTCATCGAAGCGAGAAGACTGCCGTAATCCAAACTAAAATTCACTTCATCGCCAACCTGTAGATTGTTGGCCTGGTTATCGAGAATAATATGATCACTGCTGGAGCCAATTATTTCCATCGCACTATTGGACTTCAAGCCAGCCATCTGAACGTCCTGCCTTCCCAAAGCAACAATCACTCTCTGGTGAGTTCCGCGATCCCGGAAGTGATTAACATTTCCAAACGCATCCTGGCAAATTTCTCCAAATGGGAGCGATGGTTTTTGCTTGGCCTCGATAACTTCGGCAAAAAGCTGAAATGCCCCTGTGTGTAAACCTGGAATCGCTTTTCGGCTCACTGTTTCGCAACCTAAAAGAATTGATTCTCCAAGGCGCAGATTGTTAATTCTGCCGACATCAGGGGCAGATTTATACCACTCATAATTGGCCGAATTACCCCCCGAAATTATCTTTAAACGGATCTGAAATTCTTTTTCTATCCTGGCTGACAGTTCGGATAGCGCACCCATGTTGGCGCTATCAGGTTTTACACCGCCATAACAGGCCAGGTTGCAGCCAATACCCACAACTTCTATATGAGGCAGCGATAGGGTATTTTTGATAAACACAGAAAGGTCGCCCGGCAGTACCCCTTCACGCAAGTCACCCAACTCTACCATTATAATTACCTGATGGTGTTTATTTTGCGCTTTCGCAAAGTGGGAAAGCCTCTGCAGTGTCTCAATCTCTGTATTCAGGCTGATGTGTGCATATTTAACAACGGATTCGGCCTGGCTGAAAGGTGTGCGTAGAAGTACGAACTGAGCGGATATCCCAGCGGCTTTCATTCTTTGAATATTTTCGATACGAGAATCGGCTATAAATTTGACTTTTCCCAGCATCATGGCGTCAACAATAGCCGGGTCGCCCAACACGGCTTTGGATACGCCCATTAGAGAAATGCCTTTCCGGCCATAAAGTTCGGATAGCAGGCGGGCATTATCTCGTATTTGGGACAATGAGATTTCTATTCTTGGCAACAACAATTTCTTTCCGGCTCTCAATTGGTTTATGCCACCAGGGTTTCCGCCGCCTGGATGTTTGACACATTGCCCAATCCGGTAGTCCGGTTCAACTCCGGAAAATGATTGATGATGGCTTCAACAAGTTTCCGGCATCCCCGATTTAATACATCGGTTGTCGGTAGCTGTAACCGCTTTTCGTAGTCTTTTATGAATTTGGTAACACCCAGGTCCGATAGTTCCTCATGGCTTAAGGTAATAGCCAATACTTCAGCCTGTGAAATCGCTTCAATCAGTTTGATTTCGCTTTCAACAAGGGGCATGACCAAATCAGGAAAATCACACCGAAACTTCCTTGCTGGCGCGTGTTGGAGAATAATGCCATCCGGCATACTGCCTTTCAGTATCCCGAGCGAACTCATAAAAGCGGGATGGCTGAGGGCGCTTTGCCCTTCAACCAATATGATATCCGGGCTTTCATTTTCAAAGGCGCTAACAACCGCATTTTCAATTTCACCGATCACAAATTGGGAAGTAAGCGCATCGATCGCAGCCCCATAGGCGGCCCCCTGTATCAAGCCACTTTGTCCGGTCGCAATGAGGACTGACTTTATGCCATGATCATTCAGGGCCTCGTTAAGTTTCGTGGCAGTCGTCCTCTTTCCGCAGGCACAATCGGTACCCAGTACGGCAACTACCGGTACATTTACTTTTGATATTTGACCGCTAAAGACATGCAAGTTTTCCAATGGGGGCGGTTTGCGAATATCTTTAATTTGAACCCCATTTTTGTCAGCCATGTAGACAAACTCCGGATCTTCTGAGAAGAACTGATGCAGACCATTAATAATATCCATACCTTTTTCCATTGCTTCTATTATCAGAAACCTTTCTGGATAGGATATATAGGTATTCAAGGGGGCCTTCCCATAGATATAACAATCTGGAACCGACTGAAGTTGACGCAAAGCTTCATCTAATTCTGAAAATATGGGTATCCCCAGATTACCTTCCCCTAGTACTTCGCCGGCATCCTGACCGGCCAGCAGGCTGTCAATGACCCCAACTATGGTATAGTTTTCAGAGTGTCGGATGAGCCCCGTGGCGGTTTTTCCATCGACTAGGCCAAATTGATTTTCACAGTAAACAATTGCCGTTTTTTTTATATTTACCATTTCCACACTTCCCTTCAATTTCCCGGCGGAACATGCCAGGACACATCTATGTGACTATTTTTCTTTGCAAGCCTTTAGAGACGTTTATTTATAACTACCTAGACGTGCCAAATGGCAACCACCTGGCCGCAGGTCTTTACGGTGAAATAGAATCTATGATCTGACTTTATTAAGGTTTAAAGTCTGATTACAGTGAATAAGGCGGGTGTTGAGAATAGGAGGCAAAAGGCACCTCCTCAAGATTAGAAGAGGTGCCTGATATGCTCATAAGATTAGGCTATAACACGGTGACGTTTGAAGCAGCAGGACCTTTTTGTCCTTGCTCGATATCAAAGGAAACTCGATCGCCTTCATTGAGGGATTTAAAGCCGGTAGCATTGATTGCCGAATGATGGACAAACACATCCGCTCCATCTTCCTGCTCGATAAACCCAAACCCCTTGTGGTCACTGAACCACTTAACAGTTCCATTGGTCATGGTAACATCCTCCTTTCATAAAAATTTTCAACGTCACTGGCCAGAGGGTACCACTATGAAAAATGGATTCTTCCTAAGGAGAGAAACTGCCCTGAAAGTCAAAGTAGGACTTAATTGAATGGGCACATGGTAAGACACAAAAGAATTTAAAGCAACATAAATTATTGAAATTTTTTGAAATACTAACGCATTGCGCTATTTAAATGAGTTATAACACAGCGTTGGACACAAAAACATCAGGGGTACAGGAAAAGTCGCTGTTGAATAGAGTTCTATTGACTTATGGCCGGTTATGTTTGATACACCAAGGCCCTTGTTTTTAAGTTGTATTCGTAAATTATCGGCAAATTGATTCTCTTTACGGAGAGACAGATTTCTGCTCAATGTAAAGTGTCAGGTTGAAAACTAACCGGTGACGAGGCTGATTGCAGTGGCCGCGCCGTGGTCCGCCATAATGCGGAGTACCGAACGCCAAATTGCTTTTCATAACCTTCACGGAGTTATCTAATGCCTTTTAAAGTTCTGACCGCCGAAATGTCTCATGAAACCAACTCCTTTAGTCTCCAGGAAACGGATGAACAGGCCTTCAGAAACCGCTATGTTCTGATGGGCGCCGAAGCTATCGCCGAGCGCGGACACTTGAATACGGAACTTGCCGGCTTCCTCGAAGCCGGTCGAGCGCATGACTGGCAGGTCAATCACGTGCTCAGTGCCGCCGCCGGGCCAAGCGGCAAAGTAAGGCAAACAACATTTAACTGGCTCTGTGATCCGATCATCTCTGCAATCAAGCAGTATCCCCTCGACGGAATTCTCCTTGGGCTGCATGGCGCCATGGACCTTGATTTTTGTGAAGATGGCGAAGGTGAGTTGCTTGGGCGTATTCGCAGCGCGGTAGGCACAAAGATGCCAATTGCCATCACACTTGATCCACATGCAAACGTCAGCAACAAGATGTGTGCTCTCGCTGATATCATTGTGTCGTTCAAAACCTACCCGCATATCGATATGCGCGACACCGGCCGCCATGCCGGCGATATTTTACACAGGACGATGGCCGGAGAGATTCAACCACGCACGATCATTGTCCGTCGGCCGATGCTGGAAGAAGTCAATGGTGGCCGGACCGACACTGGCCCGATGATCGAGCGCATTGCAAAAGCGCGGGTGTATGAGGAAAAGGCGGATGTGTTCGCTGTAAGCATCAATGCAGGCTTCGCCAGTGCTGATGTTGCCAGGGTTGGCCCAACGGTGCTGGTAACCGGCCAGGGAGATTTTGCAACCCACACGGCTTTCGCCGAAACGATTGCGGATGACATCTGGAATAGACGCTTTGAGGTGCTGAACGACTATCTCAGCGTTGAAGAGGCTGCAGCTATTGCTGCAACATACGTGCCTGACAAAGGGCCGCTAGTAATTGCTGACTACGCGGACAATCCCGGTGCCGGTGGCTATGGCGATTCAACTGAACTCTTGCGTGCACTGCTATCCGCGGGTGTGACGGATGCCTGTTTCGGTCCCATGGTGGATAGCGAGGCAGCGCAGGCATTGCATGCTGCGGCGATTGGTGAACGGGTTCACATTGCGCTGGGGGGCAAGACTGATCCAAGTTTTGGTGGCGGGCCACTCGCCGTCGAGGGCGAACTCGTTTCTATCAGTGCCGGGCATTTCACCGGTGATGGTCCCATGGTTCATGGACTCAGCGGCAGTTTCGGGCCCAGTGCCGTGATACACGTCGGCGGTATTGAGATATTGGTTGTCACCATCCCTCGCCAAATACTTGATTTACAGCAATTTAGAGCATTTGGCATCTACCCGCAGAAAAAGCATGTCGTCGCGCTAAAATCGATGCAACACTTCCGCGCTGCGTTCGAGCCGATGGCCGGACAAGTGATTGTTTACGACAGCGGTGCACTGTGCACTCCGCGCTACAACCGACTGCCCTATCGAAATGTTCCAAGACCGATTTTCCCTCTGGATCAGGCAGAAACCTGAGCAATTACGACTGGACCAACCGTAAAAGAAGGGGACTTGGTCCGAATCCTGTCGGCTGAAATGAAAAAGCAGGGAATGGTTCCGAGATACCATCACCTGCTTTTCATTTTTGGTACGCCCGGCCCGATTCGAACGGGCGGCCTACGGATTCGAAGGGCACAGCATCTGCTTACTGAATAGCTCTATCATTTCAACAGATTGGATTAAAAGACATTTCCGATACTATCTTTAGTTTCGTTTGGAAATGTTTGTAAAAATTTGACCTTGACGGGCACAATTTAGGCACAATCAAATTAGGGGCGGCATGTTCCTTACCCTCCTTATCCAGTAAGCCCATCAGAACAGCAGTCGCATCAAGTATGAATGCGCACACCAAACTCATGACAAAAACTCATAGTAGAACATGAATAGAATATAACCGGCTGGAGGAAGGAGGAATAAGAATCCGAATACCGTGAATAAGGTGCTGTGTTCACCGGTACTCACATTGCGTACTACCATAAGGACACATCCGTACATGACAAACAGTGAAGCGCCCAGCAGTCCAAAAAGTCCGGCAAGCAGGAGGATAGAAAATTCGCCATGAATCGCCACGGACGCCATGGACCCGCAGGCAAAATTCACACCGCAAAAAATCCAACAGGTGATTAACAACCGCTCCCTGCTGACCCGGTATGCATAAGCTTCCCTGGATAGGCGCAAACGCCTGTAGGCTGGATTAAACTTTCGCCGGACAGTTTTCGCGATGAATTCAAAGCCAAGAATACTATAAGACCACAGAAGAAAATCGGACAGCAGAGGGATTTGTAGGCCGGCGTCCAGGCTCCCCTTCATTGAGTCCCAGAATAGTACGTTCGAAAAGTAACATACCAATCGGAGGGCCCAGACCATAAATCCTGACCAAAAATAATCCCAGGAATTCCGACCAGACGCAGAATTTGACCTTACCATTTTTCGCCCTGATTCTTATAAGGTGATTGTTCATTTTCTAAACCGGTATAACTTGATCCTACTGCGCGCCCGTCTTATGTCAATAGGAACACATTCCCATATCGCACCAGTTCATAAGGAGATGTACCCGGAACAGGGTCAAGTCTCCACTTGGCCTTTCTCAACAAGGCTGCTAGTGTATTTTCTCAGCGGTGGTCTCTGATACAAACCCAAGAATAAAAAGGGTTGTGCATTATTATGCACAACCCTTTTCAGTTTTAATTGGTACGCCCGGCCCGATTCGAACGGGCGGCCTACGGATTCGAAGTCCGGCGCTCTATCCAGCTGAGCTACGGGCGCATGTTCGAGCCTTCTAAGACATCCCCTTTTATCAAATTTCTGCGTTGGATCCCTTTTTCAATCCTCGGAATACTCACCTGTATGCCGGCGGTTGAAAAACGCGCTCCGCCTTGAAATTGAACAAAATTGGATATTTTATAAAGCTCTCAAAATAGCTGATACTATTATAACGGAACAACAAGACCATTGCAGTCGCCTGCAATGGTCTCTATTTTCGATGGGGTGAGTGATGGGACTTGAACCCACGACCACTTGGGCCACAACCAAGTGCTCTACCGACTGAGCTACACCCACCATAAGAAAGTCAGTCTCCTACCAGACTCTTTGTACGGATTCAACCCTTTTAATAGCGTTTTTACGAAAAAATGGCAACCAGTTGGTCATTTTGGCCCCGATACGATTAGCTATGCGCCGGGTACTGATTTTCCCGCGCGTTATTATATGGCCTGAATGATCTACATGACCAAAACTCGAAATTCGAATATCGAATTATCGAAACAAATTCAAATGACAAAAATTCAAAATCCGAAGCATGGAGAGCTTATACAGGGGCATCTCTAAGCCATCGGTTTTCATCCGACACCTATTGACCATCAACTGGATTGTATATATTATCCGTAACCTGGATGTCGATGTGGGCATGGAGCGCATTGGCGGTAAGTTGCACCCCCCACACCGCGCACAGAACACTTTCAGGGTATAAGCCCCTTAAAACGCTGTTTTTTAATGGTTTTTAACTTAAAACATAACACTTAACACACGAACCAAAGGTTTTTACATGCCCAAATTCAATATCCTGATCATCCGCCTGGTTGTCGGGCTCGTGATTGCGGTCGTTATGTCCCGCTTCTTTTTTGGTGAGATCACATATATTTCGGTTGGCGGTCTGATGATCTTCCTGGTGGGGATGGCCTACGTAACGGAATACCTTCGCAACCGGAACAAGAAACCTGGAGCGTGATCATTGAAACAGATAATCCTCGGCACCGCCGGACATATCGACCACGGCAAAACCTCCCTGATCAAGGCCGTTACCGGGGTGAATACCGACCGGCTCAAGGAAGAGCGGGAACGCGGCATCACTATCGAACTTGGTTTTGCCGCCATCGACCTGCCCAGTGGCCAGCATCTCGGCATCGTGGACGTGCCCGGCCATGAAAAATTCGTGAAGAACATGGTGGCCGGCGCCACCGGCATCGACATCGTTGTGATGGTGATTGCCGCCGACGAGGGGGTCATGCCCCAGACCCGGGAGCACATGGAAATCTGTACTCTGTTGGGCATCCGGCACGGCCTCGTGGCCCTGACCAAAACCGACATGGTCGATGAAGAATGGTTGGAAATGGTGACCGAGGATGTTCGTGAATTCCTGCTGGGAACCTTTCTGGAGGAAGCCCCCATCGTGCCGGTATCATCGGTGACCAAGGAGGGTATCGAGGACTTTATCAAAACCCTGGACGATATTAGCGCCAGAATCCCCGAACACAAACCGTCCAGTTTGTTTCGACTGCCGGTGGACCGGGTGTTTTCGATGAAGGGCTTCGGGACCGTCATCACCGGCACCCTGGTATCCGGGGCCATCGCCCCCGGCGAAAACATCGAGATTTATCCATCCGGGATCACTTCCAAAGTCCGCGGCGTCCAGGTACATAACGAAAGTGTGGAAAAAGCCCAGACGGGCATGCGTACCGCCATCAATTTTCAGGGCCTGGATAAAACCGCCGTCAATCGCGGGGAGGTCGTCTCCACCCCGGGTGTTCTGAAACCGAGTTACATGCAGGACGTGTCCCTGGATTATCTGAAAAGCAACAAAAAACCCATCAAGAACCGGGCCCGGATTCGTTTTCACACCGGCACCAGTGAAGTCATGGGCATCCTGGCCCTGCTGGACCGGGACGAACTGGCACCGGGTGAGAAGACCGTGGCCCAGATTCGTCTGGATGAACCGGTAGCGGTTGTCCGGGACGACCGCTTCGTTATCCGCAGCTACTCCCCTGTACGCACCGTTGGCGGGGGTCGGATTTTGAACCCGGTGCCGGTTAAACACAAGCGGTTTCGGGAAGAGGTCATCACGGGACTGAATGGGATCCTGGAAACGGTGCCGGAACCCATCATTTCTTTCCACGCTGCTTCGACCGGCTACCAGGGTGTATCTTTTACCGACCTCAAGCTCATGACCAACCTGGCCGACAAAAAATTGGAGACGGTGATCTCGGCCCTATTGTCGAAAAAGGAATTGATGCTCATCGACCGTGATAACCGGGTCTACATCCACGGCAGAAGCTTTGAGCACATCCGTTCGGAAACCACCGGGCACCTGGAAGCTTATCACGGCGCCAACCCGCTAAAGGCCGGCATGCCCAAGGAGGAACTTAAATCGAAACTGCCTGCTATCCTGGGCCAAAAGCTGTTTACCCTGATCATCAATCACATGGTCAAGGAAGCGGCCCTGGTGGTCGAAGAGGAAACCGTTCGCCTGGCGACCCACAAAGTATCCCTGGCGGCCGACCAGAGCGGCGTCCGTAAAAAGATTTTGGCCTCCTACCGCGACAGCGGATTGCAGCCGCCCTATTTCAAGGAACTCAGCAAAAGTTACGATATCGATCCGGCGGATGCCAAGGATGTGCTGGTTCTGCTGGTGGACAGCGGTGATATTATTAAAGTCAAGGAAGACCTCTATTTCGACTCCGGCGCCGTGGCGGAACTGAAGGGCCGCCTGGTCGATTTTCTACAGGAAAACGAGGAGATCACCACTCCGCAGTTCAAGGATATGACTGGTGCTTCCCGAAAATATGTGATACCGCTTATCGAGTACTTCGATTCAAAGAATATAACCATCCGAATCGGGGATATCCGCAAACTGAGAAAATCCAGATAATACTGTAGTGAAGGGTTTCCGCAGGGGTTTGCGTAGTTTAATACAGCGTTGGAGCAGGCATATGGAAGATCAGAGTAATAGCGAAAAAAGGGCCATGAACGAATCTGAATTCATGCGGTATGCAACCAAGCGGGTAGCCGTAATAGTCGTTGTCGCTTTGGTGGTGTTGTGGGGGTTCGTAAAAGTGCTGGGCTTTTTCGACAAACCGGATACCGTTCAGACTGCCCATAAAACGACCCATAACACCGAAAGCATTCATACCGCCCCCCAGCCCGAATCCCCGGAACATGAAACCGCGGCACAACCAATGGCGGATGCGGAACCTGGCGCAACGACCGAAGACAAGAAGCATGCCGTTGCCCAGAAAAGCCTAGCCAAACTGGAACATGCCGCGGCTGCAAAAAGTGTAGCCCAGCATGACCGCCATGCCGCGGCCAGCCCGAAACCGGCTGATCAGCACGCACCGGAGTACTCGACTTATAAGCCCTCACTGGGCACCGCCCATGAAGCCCCCAAGAAAGTTGCGCTGCCCAAAGGCATCGCGTTCATCGATGCGGTTGTCGAGCCGATGGACCATGAACTGAACAAACGGTTCTGGGGTTGGCGCCCCAATGACATCTTGAATTTTACCGACAACTACAACAGTTTCCAGCTAGGCGTGCTCGAAGTAACCCGGCGGACTGCCGTAATCCTGGCAGAACGGATTTCGCGTACCGGCAGCACGGCCTCATTCGATCCCAATCTCCAGAGCGCCATGAACTGGTTCATGATCAAATCCGACCGTTACTGGTTTCCTTCCCCGGAGTCCAAGTACAACGCCGGGCTGGACGAATTCCGGGAATATCGCGAACGGCTGTTAATGGGTAAAGCCTCATTTCATATCCGGGCCGACAACCTGATCCCGCTTCTCATAGCTTATGAAGACCTGCTGGGCAGCTGTGACGAGAACCTGGTGAAAGTTGCCGAGAAAGACGGCAGCCCGGTCAGCCATTTCCAGGCGGACGACTATTTCTACTACGCCAAGGGTGTGGCCAGTGCCATGTACACCATTCTAGCAGCGGTCGAGGTAGATTTTCACGATACCCTGGAAGCCCGGCGCGGCGTAGAAGTTCTGCACCATGCCATTGAGTCCTGCCACCACGCCCTGGAGATCGATCCCCTGTACATCACCAACAGCAACCTGAGCGGCATGTTGGCCAACCACCGGGCCAACATGGCAGCGCCCATCAGTCATGCCCGGTTTTACTTGGGCGTACTCATTACCGCGTTATCAACGTAGCGGCATAGGGCGAAAGCCAAATCCAATTCTGATTATCAAGAAAATAGGTTGTCTGACCTTTAGTTTTTTTGTTTTGTTTTGACACTATGCACTTTGCGCTATGCTCTATGCGGGGCGGATGGCCGCCCCTTAGAACGGAATCACTTCCACAAAACGCCCCACCACCGTATCCATCACCAGCATGCCTTGGGGAGTCAGTCGGCAGAAATCTTCTTCCGTTTCCAAAAGTTCGCTTAGACCCGGGTCGGATAGGACGGCCTGGAAAAGTGTTTTGAAATCCACCGCGAATTTTTGATCAAATGCCGGAATTCTAATCCCGGTGGTCTGGCGCAGGCCCAGATAGACGGCTTCGATCATCTGCTGACCAGGGGTGAGAGATTCTTTGGCTCTAAGCGGAAGCTCGTCCTGCTCCAGAGCGGATAGGTAGACGGAAAGTTCCCTATGGTTCCAATAGCGAACCGGTTCCAGAAATGAATGCGCCGCCGGCCCCAGTCCGATATAGGGGGCAAAGTTCCAATACTTACGGTTGTGGCGGGAGTAATACTGCTTCGAACGAGCGAAATTTGAAATTTCGTACTGTCGGTACCCGGACGCCGCCAACAGTTTCCTGATTTCTACAAAGAGATGGGCGGATTCCTTCTCCGGCAATAGCAGCACCTGGCCCAATTCGCGCGCCTTGTCCAGGGGTGTGCCTTTTTCATACGTCAGCAGGTAGCAGGACAGGTGCTCGGGTTGGCAGGCGACCGCTTCGGCGACAGCATGCCCCAGATCCGCAACGGTTTGTCCCGGGACGCCGTAGATAAGATCGAGGCCCAGGTTCGTGAAACCAGCCGCCCGGGCGGCTTCTATGGACTGCCGGGCTTCGCTCGCGGTATGAATCCGTCCCAGGAATGCAAGCTGACGGTCTTCGAAGGACTGGATGCCAAGGTTCAGACGGTTCACGCCGGCGGCCTTAAAGTCTGCAAGCGTGGTTTCATCTACAGTGCCGGGGTTTGCTTCCAAGGTAATTTCGACATCGGGCAGAAAGGAGAAACGCGCCTGGACTGCTGATATGATTGCGGACACCTGGCCTGGGTCGAGCAAAGATGGAGTGCCGCCCCCGAAATAAAGGGTGTCTGCCGGGCCGGGATCGGGCACCAGTTCAATTTCACGCTGCAGGGCTGCTACGAAAGCGTCGCGTTGATTTAATTCGGTGGCGGAGTAAAAATCGCAATAGCGACATTTGCGGAGGCAAAAAGGAACGTGGACGTAAATGCCGGCTGGTTGGGTTTCCATGATTAGATAAGGTCAAAAGCAAATCATCTCGCGCAGAGACGCAGTGACGCCAAGAAAATCATAATATAGGCCGACTTCGTCGGAAAACCATACCACGAGAACTGTTAAAGAAGTTGTTTTTAGCCAAGTTTTTTTGCGCGCCAGCGCAACCTTATGTGGTTTTGACCTTCTCTGCGTCTTGGCGTCTCTGCGCGAGGAAAGGGTTTTCTTTCATTTGCCACAATAACATGGCCTTAATCAGCTATCATAGCAAGTATTGGAGTTGACCGTCCAGCCCGCTCCCCCTGTCCGGCGAAGCTTAGCGAAGACTGATCAATCCCTCTCACCAGGGGAGCGAAGTTTTTCTGACACCAGATCCCTGATTCCCGACACCCGGATCACTTATCCTCCAACACCCGTTTACTTCTCTTCACCGCACACAGGTCGCCGCACATGGTACAGACTTCTTCATCCAGGGGTTTGGAAGACTCCCGATAGGCCCTGGCTTTTTCGGGGTCGATGGCCAGGTCCAGCATACCGGACCAGTCGAGATTCTTGCGGGCCGCGCTCATCTGGTTGTCCCAGTCCATGGCGCCGGGCAAACCTTTGGCGATATCCGCCGCGTGGGCGGCAATCCGGGAGGCGATGATACCCTCTTTCATGTCATTCAAGTCCGGCAGGCGCAAATGTTCGGCCGGCGTTACATAACAAAGGAAGTCCGCCCCGTAAGTGGCGGCAATGGCGCCACCGATAGCTGAAGTGATGTGATCGTATCCGGGCGCCACGTCGGTCACCAGGGGCCCGAGAACATAAAACGGCGCGCCGTGGCACAGCTTTTTCTCAAGCTGCATGTTGGCCACAATTTCGTTCAGGGGCACATGCCCCGGACCCTCGATCATCACCTGGACGTCCCGCTCCCAGCAGGCCTTGGTGAGTTCCCCCAGAATGATGAGTTCCTGGATTTGAGGGGCATCGGTGGCATCTTTCAAACAACCGGGCCGCAAGCCGTCCCCGAGACTGAGCGTGATATCGTACTTGACGCACAGATCAAGCAAACGGTCGAAGTTAGCATAAAACGGATTCTCGGCCTGGTTGACCTCCATCCATTCCAGCAACACGCTGCCGCCCCGGCTCACCACGTGGGTCAGGCGCATGTTCTTCCTGATTCTTTCCACGGCAACCCGCGTCAGGCCGGCATGAATCGTCATGAAATCGACGCCGTCCTCGGCATGCTCCTCCACCACCTGGAAAAACTCGTCCACGGAGATCTCGGTGGGATCCTTTTTATATTTGGCCACTGCATCGTAGACCGGAACGGTTCCGATCATGACCGGGCAGGTTTCCACGACCTTGCGCCTGAACTCGCGCGTCCGGCCAAAGGTGCTCAGGTCCATGATGGCATCGGTCTTGAGTGCCAGGGCATTTTCAACCTTCTTCATCTCCAGGTCCAGGTTACAGCAATCTTCCGATACGCCCAGGTTTACGTTGACCTTGGTTCGCAGGCCTTCACCGACCGCCCCCGCTACCAGGTTTTTATGATTCTTATTGGCGGGGATAGCAATTTTACCGGCCGCCACTTTTTCCAGCAGTACCTGCTCGGAGATCGGTTCAACGGCCAGGACGTCCCGCATCTGCGGGGTGACGATCCGTTGACGGGCGGCATTCATCTGGGTTGTGTAGTTGCTTGTCATGGGGCCTCGCTCACACCGCTCAACACCCTCCGAAATTGTATTGAGCGCGTGTTACGTTTTATGTGTTAAAGTTATTTCATATAATCAGTCAGTATCCGGTCACAGGCGGTAGGTTTTGGTTCCTCGCAAGGCCGCAGCATTTTTTTGCATCCGGAGGCTTAGTGGACTAGAACGCAGCAAGGGGCCAAAAGATGCCGTCTGTGCCCGGATACTAAAAACGCCGCTTCCGGGCACCTTCAAGCCAACCGGAAGCGGCGTTTCATCAGATCAGGAAAAATGTGGATTAGCTTTGCCTGTGATTCTGTACCGCTTCCCTGCGCCGGCATTATCCGGATCAGGTTCTAAGGGTTGGGAAATACCTCTCAGCGTTATCTGCGCCCCTAGCGATATTTATAAGCTATCTAAATAAAGTCTTTTGGCCCAATCTCGTCGTTGGGCGCTCGGTTTGAATCCTCAAGATATTAATAGTATCCCTCCGGCTCAACCCTCGCGGCCGCCTTGACATTGAACCAAAATCCATCACTGCGAAAGCTTATGTCTTTTCTATATTTTTTCTCCAGTTTTGGGTCTGCGTCTTGACAGGAGCTAACTGTAACCCAGGCCAAAGTGCCTATCAAGCAAAAACTATCAAGGTGCTTTATCGGCGGCCATTTCCATACCCAGTTCGAGAGCCTCGCGGTTCATATCCACAAAACCGGCCGGAATTCGCTTTTCCAAAATGGTCATGATGGACTCCGGTTTGACCAGTCCGGTAATCTTAATCAGGGCTCCCAGCATGCAGATGTTAAAAACGATCGGCTTGCCGATTTTATCCATGACCGTCTGGTACATGGGCAGCTCAATCTGGCGGGCATCTACTTTTTTCTCGCTCTGCACAAAACGGGTGTCGGACAACAGCAGACCACCCGGGCGAATGATCCCCTGGTACTGGCCGTAGGCTTCCTGGGTCAGGCACACCAGGATATTGGGCTGGATGACCTTGGGGTAGTGAATCTGGGAATCGGAGACGATGATGTCGGTCCGCGTGGCGCCTCCCCGGGCCGCCGCACCGTAGCTTTGTGACTGGGTGGCATTGAGACCTTCCACGATTACGGCGGCCTCGGCCAGAATGACAGCCGCGGTGATGACCCCCTGGCCGCCGGATCCTGAGAAAACCATTCTGCATCTTTCCATGGTGTTTATCCCTTCTGCGCCTTGGCGATTATTTTGTCGTATTCACTGCAGTATTCCGGCAGTTCTTCCTGGACGAAAACACCTCTCTCGATCAAGTCGCGGTTTTCCTGCTTGGCTTTCGACCCCTTCGGCGTGGTGTTCTCCTTGTAGCCTTTCATCATTTCCACAGCATCGCCTTTTTTATTCTTGCGACCATAGTGGGTCGGGCACTGGGAAAGGATTTCCACCACTGAAAAGCCTTCATGCAAAATGGCTTGCTTGATGAGATCGGTACATTGTTTGGCATGGTAGGTGGTCGAGCGGGCTACGAAGGTTGCCCCGGCGGCCGTAGCCATTTCCACCACGTCGAACTCACGATCGATACTGGTATAAGGCGAGGTTGTCGCCATGGTGCCGATACCCGACAGGGGCGAAAACTGCCCCCCGGTCATACCGTAG
Organism: Olavius algarvensis Delta 4 endosymbiont; assembly: GCA_905176665.1. Taxonomy (GTDB): domain Bacteria; phylum Desulfobacterota; class Desulfobacteria; order Desulfobacterales; family CAJINA01; genus CAJINA01. Next base: position 15,321 of record CAJINA010000113.1, read on the forward strand.
ATCCGGTTGTTGAGCACCAGGGCGGTAATATCGATATTGCGACGGGCCGCATGGATAAAGTGGTTGCCGCCGATGGCCAGGGCATCACCGTCGCCCATGGGCACGATCACGTTAAGTTCCGGTTTGGCCAGCTTGACCCCGGTGGCAAATGCCAGGGCCCGGCCGTGCAGGGTGTGCAGGCTGTGGAAATCAACGTATCCCGAAATGCGGGCACTGCAGCCGATCCCGGATACCATGACGATTTCGTTCTTGCTCATACCCAGGCTCTCAACCGAGCGCAGCAGGCTGTTGAGCACCGTGCCGTGACCGCAGCCGGGGCACCACATATGGGGGAAGAATCTCTGCCTGATGTAATCTTTGATGGCCATTGGTTATACTCCCTTTCCCTGTATCAGGCGCAGAATATTGTGAATGTCGGTCGGCGTAATGAATACACCGTCAATCCGGTTGGCCAGAAAGACCTTTTCGGGATTGTCCACGGCCGCTTTCACTTCGTGCAGGACCTGACCCACGTTCATTTCAACGACTATGACCGCCCGGGCATCTGCGCATTTTTCACGCACGATTTCAGTCGGAAACGGCCAGAGGGTCTGTAATTCAAGGAGCCCGAGTTTTTCGCCGCGTTTGCGCCGGTTTTTGACGATGTGCAGCGCGCTGCGGGCTGCAGAACCGTAGCTGAGGAGAATCCGGTCGGCGTCATCCAGATAGAACTCTTTGTACCGGGCCAGTTCGGTCGCCCGGTTTTCAAGCTTGTCCACCAGGTGCCGGATGAGACCGTGCACAATCCGGGGGTCCGAGGATGGAAAACCCCACATGTCATGGTACAGCCCGGTTACGTTGTAACGATGGACATCACCGAAATCCGACATGGGCAACCGGCCGTCCTCCCGGGGCAGGTAGGGATGGTAATCCACCCCGCTGGGAAGCGCTGTACGCAGTCTTTGGACCAGCGGCAGTTCACCCTCCTCGGGAACGGTCAGCTTTTCACGCATGTGGCCCACGGTTTCATCCAGCAGCAGAATCACCGGGGTCCGGTAAGTTTCCGCCAGGTTGAAGGCCTCCACGGTCATCGCGAACACATCCTGGTGGTTGGACGCGGTCAGGGCGATGATGGAGTGATCGCCGTGGGTGCCCCAGCGGGCCTGGTATACATCCCCCTGGCTGCCGTGGGTGGGAATCCCGGTGGAAGGCCCACCCCGCATGACGTTCACGATTACGCAGGGAATCTCCGCCATGATGGCATATCCCAGCCCTTCCTGCATCAGTGAAAAACCGGGGCCGCTGGTGGCTGTCATGGCTTTGTTACCCGTCAGAGAGGCCCCGATAATGGCACAGATCGAGGAAATCTCGTCCTCCATCTGGATAAATTTCCCTCCTGTAGGGGGCAATCGGGTGGCCAGCAATTCGGCAATCTCACTGGAGGGTGTAATGGGATACCCGGCAAAAAAATTCAGGCCCGCATACAGAGCGGCTTCCATACACGCCTCGTTCCCCTGGACAAATTTGATTTGCTTGCTCATGATGGCGACCTATTCCGTTTCGATTTCAATGGCCAGATCCGGACAGCGGATCTCGCACAGTTTACAGGCAATGCAGTCTTCCGGTCGGGCGGCGATTACCTTATCCTTGTCGTCAAGTTCCAGAACCTGTTTGGGGCAAAGTTCCACGCAGATCCCGCACCCCTTGCACCAGTCCCGGTTGATCAGGTGTTGTTTCAGTTTCGGCTTGGCCATGTGGGTTTCCTCTCCAGTGTATATTCGGCTTCAGACTGCTGAAACCGGCTTGCAGACAGCCTTTCAGTCTTGCCTTTATGTCTTAGACGGGCCTTCTAAGGGCTTTATTTTTGAATGTCAAGCGAAACAGGTCAGGTACCGAAAAAAAATCAGGAAATCAGAACCACTAATAAAAATTTGAAGGGATAAGTGGACCTTAGCATAACAGGATTGTTCTATTTTCTCAACTTAGGTTTCCGGTTGCACGAGATGGTGCGGCCGGACGGGTCGGATTGAGATATGGGTTGCTGACGGCCGCCATATGCACTATAAATGGCAGAACCATTTTAAAGCTAACGACGATCAAGAAAAGCGTTTAACCCCGATGAATTGAACCTTCTGGTGAAAAAAGCAGCCACCATATTATTGCTCCTGGCCATCGGCTCGCTGGCTGCGGTCGGTTGGTTCTATTCCGATCTTCTCACGTACGCCAACCGGCCGGCCAAGCCCGGGGCCAAACCTTTCATTTTCGCGGTCGGCCAGGGCGAGGGGTTTGGCACCGTCACCCGGAATCTGCATGCCCGGGGCCTGTTCGACCAACCGGACAAGTTCAAGCTGTTGGCCCGTTTCAAGGGCTATGACAAAAAAATCCGGGCCGGTGAGTACGAACTGTCGGCGGCCATGTCCCCCCGGCAGATCCTCGAAAAACTGGTCAGCGGTAAAGTCCGGCTTTACCGTTTGACCATCCCCGAAGGGTACACCCTCAAGCAGATCGCCGCCGCAGTTGAAAAAGCCGGGTTGTGCCCGGCGCCCGAATTTTCCCGGGCAGCCATCGATCCGGCCATGATTTCTGGGGCGGGCGTCTCGGCTCACAGCCTGGAAGGCTATCTTTACCCCGACACCTACTTATTTCCCAGAGGCGTCACGGGGTTGGACATCGTGCGCGCCATGACGTCCCGGTTCAACCGTATCTTCAAACCGGAGTGGAAAACCCGGGCCGTTGAATTGAAGATGAGTGTACACGAAATCGTCACGCTGGCCTCGATTATCGAAAAAGAGACCGGGGCGGCCTTCGAGCGGCCCCTGATTTCATCGGTTTTTCACAATCGGCTGAAAAAGAAGATGCGCCTGGAAACGGACCCGACCGTAATCTACGGCATCCCCAATTTCAACGGCAACCTGACCCGCAAAGACCTGGTTACACCGACGGCCTACAACACCTATGTTATAAAGGGACTGCCCCCGGGACCGATAGCCAACCCCGGCGCCAAGGCCCTTGAAGCAGCACTGTACCCGGCAGAAACAAAATACCTGTTTTTCGTCAGTAAAAAAGATACGACCCATCAGTTCTCGACCAATATTAAGGACCACAACAAAGCGGTCCGCAAGTACCAGCTGCGGCGGAAATAGTATCTCAGGTATACGGTATAGGGTAATAGGTAGAAGGTAAAGAGGGGCTGACAGAGAACACCTGCATTTAACCTCTTAAATTGTAAAAGTCAAAGACCTCCCGGACAGTCAGCCCTCTCGGGTCAGTGATTATTAGGCGGCCTCCTTTGACAATTCTTCTCGACGTTTTTTAC
>CAJINA010000114.1 GCA_905176665.1 Olavius algarvensis Delta 4 endosymbiont
CCCCCCCCCTCAGACTTAATCTCGGCGTTGGGCCCTGAATTGGCGAGTAAATCGCCCCCGTAAGGGATACTGCTAATTGTAGTGCGGATCAAATCATTGAAATACTGGAGTATTCATCCGGTTGCGATCCACATTTGAGACATAGATCAGTGGGAAGTCCCGCCTCGGTGAGACCTCACGGCCGCCGCATCATGGGCCCGATTGAAGATTTAGACACCGTTTCAGGGGATTAGATTTTGGAACAGATGTGCACGTTGATGTCACCTTCCAGGGCGGTTTTAATTTCCGCGGCTTGATTCGCATCGCCGACAATTTCACCGTAATGCATCGGGATAACATAATCCGGGTTGATCGCCCGGGCGGCTGCGACCGCCTGCCGGGGGTCCATGACATACGTCCCGGATACCGGTAAGAGGGCAATGTCGGCCTGTACGGATTCCATTTCAGGGATGAAATCTGAATCACCGGTGTGATAGATGCGGACGCCCTCTATCGTCAGTACAAAACCCAGCCAGCCGTTTGATTGCGGGTGGAAGTGTTTATCCGTGTTATAGGCGGCTACCGCTTCGATGCCGATTCCCTCTATATCGAGATAGTCTCCCGGGGCCATTACCCGTATATTGCCGTTGAGCTGGGCGGCGGCACTTTTCTCCGTGATGATAATGGTCTCGTCCCCTACAATTTGCGCGAGATCTTCCGGGGAACAGTGATCGTAGTGGGAATGTGATATAAGCACCAGGTCGGCCTTTGGCCCGGGATCGATTTGAAACGGGTCGATATAAACGGTTTGACCGGCATCAATTCTAAAGCCGGCATGTCCCAACCAGTTGATCTTTTCCAAGAACTTGGCAACCATGTGTGTCACCTCCTATACTTGGTCATTCCGGGGTGAATGTCTCCTTGGACTGCAGCCCACCGGTATTCGCCGCTCCCTCGGTGGCTGAGGGCAGGCACCCGCTTTGAGCTGCGGTCGGTATTGGAATCAGCTTCCCGAAATTGTACGGCAATGTCAATCCGCAGTTTGTACAATCGACCTTGAATTTACCGTTTGCGTGCCTTACTATTGAGTACAATTGTAATTATCCGTTTGAATTTAAAGGTATTATGGAAGGAATAACCCACAGGAATGTGCCATGACGAATAAAGCCTTAATCATCATAGACATGCTGCATGACTTCATAGATCCCAAGGGGGCCTTGTATTGCGGTGAAACCGCGCCGGCGATCGTTCCCTACGTTGGAGATGTATTGGCGCGGGCCCGCCAAGCCGGCGATTACGTGATTTACCTGCAAGACAGCCATGACCCTGATGATTTGGAGTTCGAAAAGTTTCCGCCCCATTGCGTTGCCGGTACCTGGGGCAGCCAGATTATCGCGGCCCTTGCCCCGGTTGCGGGGGAACGGGTGATCCCCAAAAAGCGCTACAGCGGCTTTTTCGGGACTGACCTGGAACGTGTTCTGGCAGACGCCGGCATCAAGGAAGTCACCGTGGTAGGGGTCTGTACGTCGATCTGCGTGATGGATACCGTCGGCGGGCTGGCCAATCGTGACTATCGAACCGTGGTGCCTACCGCGGGGGTGGCCGATTTTGACCCCGACATGCACCAGATGGCCCTGCGCCGCCTGAGAGATATATACGGAGCCGAGATCATTTGATATATGGAGCCGATAGTGCCTAAATACCCGCCCGTCAGCGCCCTGTTCACCGATTTCTATGAGTTGACCATGGCGGCCGGCTATTTTGCCAACGATCTCACGGGCGCGGCGACCTTCTCGGTGTCGGTGCGCCCCAGTGATCGTAAAAGAGGCTACTATGTAGCCGCCGGCCTTGAGGACGTACTTGATATCCTGGCCAACTTTGCCTTTACACCGGCTGATCTCGAATTCCTACGCAGTACCGGCAGTTTTTCCCCCGCTTTCTTATCCTTTCTGGCCGACCTGCGTTTTACCGGCGATGTGGTGGCCATGCCCGAGGGGACCCTCTTTTTCCCGGGAGAACCATTTTTAGAGATAACCGCACCGATCATCGAAGCCCAACTTCTGGAAACCGTGGTGCTCAACACGGTCGGGTTCCAAACCATGATCGCCACCAAGGCCGCCCGCTGTGTGCATGCCGCCCAGGGGCACCCGCTCGTGGACTTTTCATTGCGCCGGACCCAGGCCCGGGATGCCGGCATGAAGGCTGCCCGCAGTACCTGGTTAGCCGGTTTTATGGGCACCAGCAACGTTCTGGCCGGCAAAACCCTGGGCATTCCCATTACCGGCACCATGGCCCACAGTTTTGTCACCGCATTCGATAGCGAACGCGAGGCGTTTATGGCTTACGCCCGTCTGTTCCCGGATGCCACGGTGCTGTTGATTGATACTTACGATCTGATCCGGGGAGCCGAAAACGCGGTCCAGGTAGCCCGCTACCTGCAGGAAAACGGGCATCGGCTGATAGGGGTCCGTCTTGACAGTGGTGATATGATCACAGGCAGCCACCAGGTCCGCGAGGTCCTCGACCGGGCCGGTTTCGCGGAAGTAAAAATCTATGCCAGCAGCGGTTTTGACGAATACAAAATCGCCGAACTGTTACGGGCCGGGGCCCTGATCGACGCTTTCGGTGTGGGCACCAAGGTGGGGGTATCCGCGGATGCGCCCTTTCTGGACATTGTTTATAAACTGGCCCGCTATGGTGATCGCGACGTAAAAAAATTCAGCCCCGGAAAAATCTCCCTGGCCGGCCGGAAACAGGTATTTCGCAACCTGAACGCTGCGGGTCGCCCGGTTGCAGATATTATCGGTACCCGCCGAGAAGCTTTCGCGGATGCCGTGGCCCTGCTGGAGCCGGTGATGCGGGCCGGGCATGTCCTGGGCCCGTCTCCAACCCTGGCGGATATCCGTATCCGCTGTGGACAAAATATAGCCGAGCTGGATGTTGAATTCAAATCCCTGCAACATCCGGCGGACTTCCCGATAAGGATCAGTGACCGCTTATCTACCCTTCAGCGTGACCAATCTTCATCAAACCCTGAATAGCGATTTCCCGGACCCGGCCCGCCCGCGGCCCCTGGCGCGGGGGAAGGTTTTCATTGATTTCACCGATTATATTGAATATAAGGAGCTTAGTATCAATGATCACCTCTCTGACCGCTGGGGTCATGCTGTCCATGCTGAAGGAGCCGTTTTGACCAGACGCTTGAATATCTTTCAGAATGCTATCGCCATGCTCGGGATACTGCTGCTCTGCAGTTGCGTGCCGCTTGAAAAGATGGACGCAGCCAGCGGAACAATCGAGGAGACAGATTACCTGAATAGCCTGGCCGGTATCTACGAAGCCGTCTTTCAACCGGTCAGCGGCGATGAAGCGATTATTACCCTCCGCCTTTACCCGGACGGGTCCTGCCTTTTCTCCGAGAAAATTATCGGCGGTCCGGCCAGCGGGCTCCTTGTCAGCACTGGCCGCTGGGATTACAGTGATTTTTCAGAAGGGGTCACGTTGCGCCTGAAGACCAGGAACGGTGCGCGTCGGATCATGCAGTGCCGCCAGGATACGGCAACCGGCAACCTCGTCTATTCCGGGCAGGGATATGGTCCCGACGGTTTGAAACTGATTAGACACTAAATACTAAAAGTGGTTTCATAGCGATTTGAGATTCCGCCAACCATCCTCCCAATAGGCTTCTCCATAGCTGATCAGCAGTTGCTCGTTCGCCTGTATCTTTCTGGCGGCCTTGAAAAAGAGAATCCAATGACCGTCAATCAGGATGTGTTCTACATCTACATTTGGCTCATCACCGTGGTTCACATAGCGTAGTTCGTTGCCTTCAAAACGGCCATTGATTTCAAGGTTGGGGGCCTCTTCGATTTCTTCCAGGTAATACCAGGAATAGTCACTCTCAAAACCACCTTCGTCCAGTTCGTGACCCGCTTTTTCTTCGGCAATCTGGATCACACCGGTATATTCACCGATAAAGGCGTCTTTTTCCAGGCTGGCCCGGGCAAAAACACCATAACCAACTTTGTTGTCGACGCGACGGATATATACCGGCGCCAAATAGCGGTCCTTGATAAACCGCGCATAGCGGCGGTGGGTTTCTTCGAAGTATTCCCGGTTCTGGCGATAATATTCTCTTTGGCTCAGGTCCATGGACAGCAGCGGACGCCAGGCGATGCGGGTTCTTTCAAGGTAGACCAATCCGTTGTCTTCAAAGAAACGGGTTATTTCCGGGCGGGTGCGATATACTTCTAAAGGCGGGGGTGCCATTTCCTATTCCCTGATCCGCCGGGCAATCCGGGCGACCCGCCGGCCAAGCTTGGCGCCGTTGTCAAGGGCTTTGACATCCGGAACCCCAACGCAGGCCGTCCCATAGTGACCGGTAGCGGACAGGGGGTCGCCGACAATCACCATTCCATAAATTAGAAACGCCTGGATGATGGCCAGCATGGTGGTTTCTTTCCCGCCGGAGGGGTCTCCCGAGGTGGCAAAGGCGGCCCCGATTTTATTTTCCATTTGTCTACGCACACCGACAAATTCATCAAACACCGCTTTTAGAGCGGCGGCCATGGACCCAAAATAGACAGGCGACCCGGCGACAATCCCGTCGGCGGCCAGAAAATCTTCCTTGGTCACCTCATCCGTATGTTTCAGGACAACCATTGTGTCGTCTACACTGCGGGCCCCATCAGCAATAGCTTCCGCCAGCCGACGGGTGTTGCCGCCTTTCGAGTAATATAACACCAGTACATTCATGTTAGGCTCCGTTTGATTGCCTTCGGGGTAGTAGGGGTAGAAAGAAATTTAAGCAACGGCCAAACATTTGTCAATATCTATGGCTGTTCCCATTTTGTGGTTTTCGGGTTTTCAACCGGCATGCGGCAGTACTGCTTGACACCTGTGAACCTATTTTCATATAGTCATCTGGCTTATTTATATTCGGCCGCCCGACTGCGGCCGGCCATTTGCGTCTTACCTGGGCACCACGTTCGTCACAGGAGTGTTCGATACATGTACCGCGAAAACTACATAAGATCCCTCAGGACTGAGCTGCTTTCCATGGTTGAAGATTACCTGACGCCGATCGCTCTACGCTATGGGTACAGTGAGACGCCGCTGGAAACAAACATCAAATGGCGTCCGCTGGTGCTCGTACTGGGGAATTACTCTTCTGGAAAATCCACCCTGATCAATGAATTCCTGGACGCTGATATCCAGGGTACCGGACAGGCGCCCACGGATGATTCCTTTACCATTATTACTTATGACAGCGAACAGGACAACGGCAGCCGGATAAGGGTCACCGAAGAGCGGGACGGCAAATTCTTGTTAAACGATCCTGAGTATCCATTCGAATCCCTGAAAAAACATGGCCAGCGCTTTATTTCGCACTTCAAGCTCAAAAAGGTGAACTCGCCTTTCCTGCGCACTTTGAGCGTTATCGACACCCCGGGCATGTTAGATAGCATAACGGAACGCGACCGGGGATATAGTTACCAGGATGTCATTGGTGATCTGGCCCAGATAGCCGACCTGGTGCTGGTATTGTTTGATCCGCACAAAGCCGGGACGGTCAGAGAGGCGCATACCAGCCTGCGGGATACCCTGCCGGCGAAAACCTTTGAGGACCGGGTCCTGTTTGTCTTAAGCCGGATTGACGAATGTACCTCTCTGACTGATCTTTTACGCGTGTACGGCACCCTTTGCTGGAACTTGTCCCAGATGACCGGCCGGAAAGACATCCCAATGATCCATTTGACCTATTCTCAGCGGGCCGCCGGTAATGATGTGACCCAGGGGGAATCCGGCTACCTGCATTATCTGGAAAACCAGCGGGAAGAGCTGAAGACCGCCATCTTGCAGGCGCCCCGGCACCGCCTGGACAACCTGGCCGCTTTTGTGGAGATCCACAGCGAAAGGCTGAGCCACCTGTTGGAAGCCCTGGTCAATTACCGTCGCTTGCTGCGCCGGTTTCGCCTTAAGTTTTTTTCTACCGGTTTCCTGCTGAGCCTGGTGGCCGGAGCAGGGGCGACTCTGTTTGCCTACTCCAATCCGATCCTCTCCGACTTTGACCAAAATTACCTGGTTGGCGGCGGGGCCGGCATAGCCCTGCTGGTTTTTTTCTTCTGGTCAACCGTGCTCAGAAGAATGTTTACCAAACGCTTTAACCGCAAAAGACTGGCAGAAGTAGACAGCCTTACCACCATCGAAAATCAGACCCGACGCGACAGCTGGTATGCCGTCAAAGATTATGTGTTCAGTTATATGCGCAAAACCGGCGGAAGTTTTTCTTTGGGTCAGATACGGCAGGAGTTCAACGCGGCCCGGGCTGTTTTTGAGAAGGGTTCGAAGGAGATCCGGGAAGCGTTGAATGAACTGGCCACCATTCGTCATGACGACCCATCCGACCAGGTGGCCCAGGAAATGCCAAACCCCGCCTTTTTGCGTGAGCCGGAAGCATAATCAGCCGTTTCTTACCGGTATACGTATAGCCGTAATTCAACCCAAGGCCCATCCGGCCTCCAGTAGGGTTTACGTATTAAAGGGGTGGCTCCTGCCGACAGGCAGCGCTAGATACCCAGATAGGCCTTGCGGACTTCATCATTGGCCAGCAGGCTGGATGCGGTATCGGTCAGCGTGATTTTGCCGTTCTCCATGACATACCCGCGGTGTGCGATTTTCAAGGCCATATTGGCATTCTGTTCGACCAGGAAAATGGTCGTATTGTGCTCGGAGTTGATCTTGCGGATGATGTTAAAAATCTGTTTTACGACCAGGGGCGCCAAGCCCAGGGATGGTTCGTCCAGCAGCAACAGTCGGGGTTTGGCCATCAGGGCTCTGGAGATGGCCAGCATTTGCTGCTCGCCGCCGCTTAGCGTGCCGCCGGCCTGGTTGCGCCGTTCGGCCAGAATGGGGAAGAGGTCGAAGATATATTCCATGTCCTCTTTTATGCCAGCGGTGTCTTTTCGCAGAAAGGCGCCCATGTCCAGGTTTTCAGCCACGGTCAGATAGGGGAATATCCGTCGGCCTTCCGGGACCTGGCTGAGGCCCAGGGCCACGATGTCGCTGCCGGGCAAATTGTGGATAGGGGTGTCCTCGAAGAGGATTTCTCCGCTGCGGGGGGGAACAATGCCGGATATGGACATGAGCGTGGTGGTCTTGCCCGCACCGTTGGCGCCAATCAGGGTGATGATCTCGCCCTCGGAGACCTCGATGCTCACCCCTTTCAGGGCCTGGATGTTGCCGTAGTAGGTCTTGATGTTGCTGAGCTTAAGCATCTATTTCCTCTCCAAGATAGGCTTTGATGACAACCGGGTCGTTCTTGATCTCTTCCGGGGTGCCCTGGGCAATTTTCTTGCCGTAATCCATGACGAATATACGGTCGGACAGGCTCATCACAAGTTTCATGTCGTGTTCAATCAGGAGAATCGATATGTTCTCTTCATCTCTTATTTTTACGATGAGTTCATCGAGGTCCTTGGTTTCCTGCGGATTCATGCCGGCGGCCGGTTCATCGAGGAGCAGTAAAAACGGATCGGTTCCCATGGCCCGCGCTATTTCCAGGCGTCGCTGGGCACCGTAAGGAAGATTCTTGGCCATCTCATTTACGTATTGCTCCAAACCGATTTTTTCAAGAACCCGGTAGCTGTCTTCGACTACCTGCTTTTCTTCAGACACTGTTGCCGGATTCCGGAAGATGGCGCCGGCAATCCCGGCGTGAATGCGACAATGGCGGCCGATCATGACGTTTTCCAGGACCGACATATTTTGAAACAGACGGATATTCTGAAACGTACGGGCCATGCCGCGTTCGGTGACATGGTTGGGTTTGATGCCGTTGATCCGCTCCGTTTCTTTGCCGGGCGGCGAAATCATGACGTCGCCTTCAGTCGGGTTGTAGATGCCGGTGATGCAATTGAAAAAGGTGGTTTTACCGGCACCGTTGGGTCCGATCAGGGCAACGATTTCGCCCTCTTTGATATCGAGGTCAAGATGATCCAGGGCCCTCAGGCCGCCGAAATCCATCGTCAACGCATTAACTTCAAGTAATGGCTGCATAGTCCTACGCGTTCCTCTTACTGTTTTCTGCTTTTTCAAATTCATAAGGACTGCGGCTTGTACTGATAAGCCCGCCGGGTCTGAAGACCATCATAGCCACAAGGACGGCGCCGAAAACCAGCATCCGGTATTCGGACACGGCCCGCAGGTATTCCGGAAGCAAGATAAGAAATCCAGCCCCGAAAATGACGCCGATGATAGATCCCATACCGCCGAGGACGACCACGCAGAGGATGATAATCGATTCCCAGATGGTGAAGCTGGCCGGATTGATAAACGTCGTTTTGGCAGCGAAGACAACGCCCCCCATGCCGGCCCAGGTGGCGCCTAATGCAAAGGCGGTGAGCTTGGTCTTGGTTTTGTCGACACCCATGGCCTGGCAGGCGATCTCATCTTCTCGCAGAGCGATCCACGCGCGGCCGATACGGGAGGCCTGCAAGCGGTTGACCACAAATATGGTGAAAATTGTCAGAGCGATCATCAAAAAGTATAAATAGATAATATTTTGATGCAGGCTCAATTCAATACCGAAAAGACCGGGACGGGGAATGTTGGCAATGCCGCTGGGGCCGAAGGAGAACGCGTTCCAGTTTTCGAGAATGAGTCGGATGATTTCACCGAATCCCAGGGTCACGATGGCCAGGTAGTCGCCGCGCAGGCGCAGGACCGGAAAACCCAATATGATGCCGGTCAAGGCGCCGAGGGCGGCGCCAATCGGCAACACTGTCCAGAACCCCAGGCCCCAATGATAATTCAGCAGGGCATAGCTGTAGGCGCCCACGGCATAAAAGGCCACATACCCGAGGTCGAGCAGACCTGCCAAGCCGACCACGATGTTCAATCCCAGACCCAGAATGACGTACATGAGCGCCGTAATCATAATATTGGTCTGGTACATGGAGAAGACGAAGGGAAACGCGATTGCACAAATGGATATGAAGACCAGAGCCGGCATGTAAATTCGTCGGTCTTCCTGCAGGCGCTGCCCCAGTGAAACCTTAATATCTGTACTTTCGTCCGCTTCTTTGGCTCCTATCTCCTTGCGTTTGATCATGTAGCGCCAGACAAACGAGAGGATGAAGGAACCAATGCCGATGAACAGCAGGTTTGTCCAGCGCCATTCGATTTCATTCTCGACCGTGTTGACCCTAATCACCATGATGGGAAAGGTGAGAAACATGAACCAGAGTGAGGCAAGCGCCGATTTTTTTATTTCATCTAAAGTTGCCAATTTTTTTTCTCTTGTTAGGAGTTGCGTGTTTTCGATTCATCTCCGACAGTCCGGGAGCAACCCGCGGCCGGGTGTCTTCAGCTTATACTTTCTGCGTTTCTGAACGACCCAGGATACCGGCCGGCCGGAATATCAAAATCAAGACCAGGAACACAAAGGCAAACACGTCCTCGTAGTCACTGGAAATATAACCGGTGAAAAAACTTTCGGTCCAGCCCAGCACCAGGCTGCCCAGAACAGCGCCGGGTATACTGCCGATACCGCCCAGAACCGCAGCCACAAAGGCTTTGATGCCGGCGATAAAGCCGATATAGAAATTGATTTGCCCGATGTGGGAGGCGATCAAAACGCCGCCGATGGCGGCCGTGGCCGACCCGACGATAAAAGTAAACGAAATAACCTGGTTTACATTAATGCCCACCAGCATCACCATGTCCTTGTCCTGGGCGGTTGCCCGCATGGCCTTGCCGATACGGGTATATTTAATCAGGAAAGTCAGGCAGACCATGACCGTGGTCGTGACCAGAATAATAACAATTTCCGGGGTGCCGATAATGTGGGCCCAGGGTTCCATCCACTCCCAGTCCTGTATCAGGGCGGGAAAGGGCAGAAAGTCAGACGTCTGCGCCAGCAGCACATAGTTCTGCAGAAACAAAGACATACCGATGGCACTGATCAAGGCGGACAGGCGCGGGGCTTTGCGCAGCGGTTTGTAGGCGATTTTCTCCAGCGTCCAGCCATAGCAGGACGAGTAGAGTACCGCCGCAAACGAAGCGATTGCCAGGATAGCCAGGGTAGGCCACCCTAAAAGAGTGAGGACCGATGCAACAATCAGGGCCGTAAACGCCCCGATCATGTAAATCTCGCCGTGGGCAAAGTTAATCAGTTGAACGATACCGTATACCATTGTATAGCCCAGGGCGATCAGGGCGTAGATGCTGCCGCGGGTCAATCCGCCGAGAAAAAGTTCAAGGAAATATTCCATTGGTTAGGTGTTTCCTGTTGAGGCCTTTTGAAAAACAACCGCTTTTGTCCAATCCTGATGGGCGGACTAAACAAAATTGGATGTTTCTCAACAGCCCGGTTTTTAGAAGCAGCCTCAAGAAAGTCTTTTGCCCAAACTCGGCGTTGGGCGCTCATATTGAATCCTCGAAATACATACAGTATTCCTCCGGTTCAATGTTCGCGGCCGCCTTGTTTTTGACCAAAATCCAATTTATGAGGCAGCTCCTACTGTGCGGTTTAAAAAACAGGGGGCAGACATCCTGCGTCTGGCCCCCTGTTGTGTCAAACCGATGGTTTACTATTTAAGCTCTACATACTTGCCATTTTTAACCTGGTACATAGAGAAACCAACACCGATAGCGTCGCCGCGATCGTCAAACTTGATGCTGCCCAGGGGCGTATCCACGTTTTTGGTCCGCAGCGCCTTGGTGACGGCGGCGTAGTCTGTGGAACCGGCCTGCTCAACGGCGTTCAGCAGCGCGAGAGCAGCAGCGTAAGCATTCAGATAAAAGGCACCCGGATCAGCGCCGTATGCTTTCTGATGCGCCATGTTGGCGGCTTTGGCCATGGCGTTCTTGGAAACATCCATGGGACCGGTCGCATAGACACCTTCGGCATATTTACCGGCGACTTTAATAAAGGTGTCATCTTTTACGCCGTCATCGGAGATGAAGATGGTTTTCATTCTCTTCTTCTTCATCTGGGTTATAATTTTGGACGCTTCGGGATGGTAACCGCCGAAAATGACGGCTTCCGCCCGGGAGCGTTTGATCTTCTGGACAACCGCAGAGTAGTCCACGGCGCCCGGTGTGATGCCTTCGTACAGAACAACGGTGGCCCGGGAATCGGCTTCCAGGAAGGCTTTGGCGAATTCAGCCAGTCCCTTGCCATAGTCGCCCTTATCGTGCAGGACGGCAATTTTTTTGAGACCGAGTTTGTCCAGGGCGAAGTCCACTTCCAGTTTGGCCTGGGCGTCGTCAGAGGCGATGGTCCGGAAAAAATTGGGATAGTCGCCACTCTGGGTTAGAGCCGGGTTGGTGGCGGACGGAGACATGGCCACCATTTTGGAATCTTTATAAATGCCCAGGGCTGCTTTCGTGGCGCCGGAGCAGATGTGTCCGAGTACGATCGATACGCCCTGAGAGGCTAATTTCGTAGCAGTGTTTGTGGCAACTTCAGGTTTGCAGACGTCGTCTTCAACCACCAGTTCCACTTGCTTGCCGAGCACGCCGCCTTTGGCATTGATGTCCTTGACAACAAGTTCAGCAGCCTTGATGGTCGGAATACCGTAAGAGGCAAGGTCACCGCTGTGGGGGCCGGCCACGCCGAGTTTGATCGTATCGGCGAATCCAGCTCCGGACATGGAAAAGACCATAAACATGGCGGTGACAGTTGCAACCAACAACCTAACTGTACGCTTCTTCATTGTAGTTTCCTCCTGCTTTAGTAGTGTAAATTGAGCAGCCAGCCAAACGGGTTAGGGTTTGGGTTCCTTTGTTCAACACCCGCTTCCAATTTCCGGCCCGGTGTTGCATATGGGTTTGAGGGTCGGGTTGAATTAAAAGTTAAACCCCAATTAAGTTTTTGTTATCAGGGCCTTAAAGACGGGGGTGCACCAGCTTTGACCGCTAGTGAACATTCCCCGAAAGTGACCCTCTATAATCGTTTTAAAATGCCCCGTCAAGGTTTAACCGGGTCGTTTGATGGGGACCCGACTGTCTTGGAATCCGGTTAATCGGAGGCATAAATAATCCCGATAGCCCAGGCTGGTTTTCCATCCAACCCTCTCAACGCGTGGGGGATATTCGAATCAAAATAGAGGCAATCCAGGCTTTCCAGTTCGATCACCCGGTCAGCACCCCGAAATTCCATGCGACCCTCCAGCACGAAGAGAAACTCCTCACCTTTATGATTGTAGAAAATCATCTCGGTGGCCTCCCGCGGCAGGATTTCAATCATAAAGGGTTCCATGTTCTTGTCCGCCATAGGGTGCGCCAAGGATTCATATTGGTAGCCGACTTTGGTTCCATTGGCGCGACTGTGCAGGGGGACGGTCTCTTTGCGTTCCTTGTGTCTAACAACTGAAATTCGACTGGAAACCGGTGGGTCCTGAAAAAAGTAGCCGATTTTAACATCCAGCGCTTTGGAGATCTTTAATAAGGTCGCAATCGGCGGTGCGGTGAAGCTGTTTTCGATTTGCGAGAGCAGCGATTTAGAGAGACCGGACAAGTCAGATACATTCTGGAGCGTCAGGGCTCTTTTCCGCCGCAACTGCCTGATCTTGTTACCGAGGTTCAAGGTCTCGACTTCCCCGGCAATTTCGTTTTCGGCGGGCTGCCTGGTATCTGTTTGGGTTGCCATATAATATACAGAAAATGAATCCGGTTTTTTTAATTCAACACATTACACCCTACGCTCTATAGGCGCCCTGATTGATATTGTCAAACTTTTTTTAATTTGATGGAAATAAAAAGGTCTTGCCGTAAAGCGAATAAGCATGCTATGGCAATTAAGTCGTCGGTTTCATTGATTTTATTCCAAGTGTCCAGCCGGTTTGACCGGCTGCCGCAAGAGAGCCTTCGCACGAAGGTGTACCGGAGCATGCCATGGAAAAAGTAGGGCTGGTGGTAAAGAATGACCGCGAAGCCGAACAGAAAGCGCAGGCTTTCGAGCTATGGCTCCGTGAAAGGGGCATCACGATTGTTCGGCAGCAGCATCAGGCACCCATAACGGCTTCAAAAGAAACCCATCCGCTGCCGATGCCCACGGATCTAGCTTGCGTGTTCGTCCTGGGCGGCGACGGGACCTTCCTGGGGGCCATCAGGTGGATTGGAGATCAACAGGTACCGGTTCTGGGCGTTAAATTCGGTGAAGTGGGATTTCTGGCCGAGGCAGTTGAAGAAGATCTCTTCACTGTGGCCCAGTCCATCCTGGACAACGATTTCGGCACCAGTGAAAGGATGCGGCTACAGGTCAGGGTCTTTAGAGGGGGGCGGGAGATTTCCCGGGAGACGGTCCTCAACGATGTTGTCATCAACAAGGGCACCCTGGCCCGGCTGGCCGACATTGAAACCAGGATTGACGGTCATTACCTCACTACCTACCGTGCCGACGGTCTGATTATTGCCACGCCTACCGGCTCGACCGCTTATTCCCTGGCCGCGGGCGGACCGGTCCTGCAGCCGGCGGTACCCGGCATCATCATGACCCCCATATGCCCGTTCACCCTCACCAACCGCCCCCTGATCGTTCCGGACACCGCCGTTATATCCCTGCGCGTGGCGGAAAAGGCTTCCGATTTAATGCTGACTTTTGACGGTCAAGCCGGACAGGAGCTGACCGATGGGGATATCATCGAAGTGGTCAAGAGTGACCACCCGGTGCAGATGATTACCGTTCCAGGGCAGAACTACTACGATGTTCTAAAAGCCAAGCTGCGCTGGAGCGGGGGAAGGGTGTAGTGAGGTAGAAGGTGTAAGGTATAAGGTGTAGGGCGTAAGGTATAGGGGGAAGGTTTTAGTGGTTTTGCTTCAACCCTATACCTTACACCTTACACCTTTTTTTAAGGTCTTAAGCCGCTATCGGTGGGCGCGGCCTCCGGTTCCGGCGGCAGGTTGCTGCGGATCAGGGGATTTTTCTGGATGGATTGAATGATCTTGTCCGCATCATCGACGCTGTCGCGGATGTCATCGATTCCCTGCCGGGCTGATTTGATAATCACCGGTATGTCGTGGCTGCCCTCCTCCACATTGGCCAGGATAGTCTTGATCGCCTGAATACTGTCGTCGACCTCACGCAATATGTTTTCAAGCCGCAAAAAGCTACCCGAGGCCTTGTTGCTGAATTCTTTGAGAGTTTCCAGGTTGGTGTTGACCAGTTCCACTGTCTGCGGGGTCTTTTCTGTGGCCGCAGAAAGGTTTTCCAAAATTTCACCGAGCTTATCAATTCTGGCCAGCAGGGCTTCAATCAATTCACGTGACTGTAGGATACTGCCGGCCGTACCCTCGCCGGCTTCCAGGCCGGCGGTCAGCTTTTCGACATGGCCGGTCATCTTTTCTATATTATTCAGGGATGTCATCAAGGGGCCTTCCGGTGCCCGCAGTTCCTGCGCGGTTTCCGATATTCCCTGAACGGCCGCTACGACCATTTTGGCTGTTTTTTCGACTTCAAATTCCTGGAGAATGTCGGCAAAAGACTTCTTGGCCACGGTTTTGATCTCAGTGTTCTCCGGTAGCGGGAGATAGTCTGCGCTGCCGGGTTTAATGGAGACATATTCATCCCCGATCAGGGTGGGGCTTTCCACGGTGGCGACGGCATTGGTTTTTATCCGCTTGGCAAAGTCTTCGTAAATCTTAAGGGTCAGCTTCACCTTTTCCCCGGTAATGGAAATATCCTTAATCAGCCCGATGTCGGTATTATACATCTTAACCGCGGCATTTTCCTTGAGGTTATAGCTTTCGTTAAAGGTTGCATAAAATACGACGGAAGCCCGGAACCAGTCTTTGCCGCGCCCGATGATAATGATAGTGGCTAGAATTAGAACGGTAATGCTGATTGCAAACGTTCCGACAATTTTTTCCTTGCTGGAGAAATGAAGATCCATGTTGCTTCCTGTCTGCTGGCTAACGGCTATTTGAAAAATGTCTTCTTGTTGGGTGAAGCTCTCAGAGCCAAGCCTGATTGGCCCCTTCTTCAGCCTGCGTTTAAGCTACGGCCGATATACTTCGTTGGGTGCCCGGTTCCTATCCTATAACAGCTTGCGCATTCACCACGATGGGCCTTGACTTCGCTGGCACCTCCGGTCGGAACCTCGCGGCCGCTTTTTATCTTGAATCAAAATCCTATTATTAGGATGGTATCTGCCTGTTGAACCGATTTACATTTCTGTGCCGCCAAATGGAATCCGCAGTTTGCGTGCCGTCAACCGCGCCGTCAATTCATTATTCTCACATTGTAGAACGAGCGGAAGGCCGGCTGCGGTCATCTGTTGCAACTTGGTAACCAGGTGGTTGAAGCCCGGCTGGCCGATCAAAGCCTCGGGGCTGTCCATTATAAAAAGCTGCACCGGCTTTGAGATTTCTCGGATGATGATGGCTGCCCTTATTTCCATAGGGCTCAAGGCCGTCGGTCGTAAGTCGAGTTTTTCGATCAGCTGGAATTCCGCACATAAATCTTTTACATCGTCGTGGAGATCAAGATCAAGCCTGTTCTCAAAGTAGGCCCGGGTGAGCATTAAATTCTGACGGACCGTCATATTGCTGACCAGGGCGGCCTGCGGTCCGAAGTAGCCGATCTGCCGTTTAATATCCAGAAGGTTTTGATAATTTCCGAAATCAAGGACTGTTTCCTGGAACGTATAGGTCCCGGATAACGGGTAAATCAAGGTTGCCAGGGCCCCCGCCAACAGGCGGGCATCGTCCGCATAGTCCGCATCGATGGCGCAGGTGTCACCTGGCGCCAGGCTGAAATTGAAGTCCCGCAACCGGCTGCCCGTGGCTGCATCCTGCAAGGTGTAGTTTTCTAAAGTGACAATGTTCAAAAGCGTACCTACATATAAAACAAGATTGAGATAAAGATGTTGATCAAAATGCAGTAGAAAAAGCACTCGATGGCGGCCCGTGAAGTTGCCGGCGGTATATCGGTAATGCTGCGATGGGCCTGAAAGCCATGATACAGGCTTGTGACCGTGATGGTCACCCCAAAACACAGGGCCTTGACCAGGCCCACGATGATGTCAGTGGGGCTGATCGCTTTGATCAACTGGTTGAAGAAACTGCCGACCGGTGCATACGTGAATATCCAGACGATGGCGTAACCGCCGAGAATGGCGCACAAAACGAAAACGATAAACAGGCTCAAGGTGGCGGATGTGATTCCGATCAGGCGCGGGACACAGATAACCCGAAGCGGATCGAGCCCGGCCATTTCAAGGGCCTCGATTTCGTGCAGGACGCGCATATAGCCCAATTCAATGGTAACCGAGGTTGCCGAGCGTAAAATGACCAGCAGCGCTGTAATCATGGGCCCCTGTTCCCGGACCACCAGCAGAACCATCAGTTTGCCGGTATCGTACTGTCCCGAGAGCTTGGTGAATTGCGCAATAAGCGTGCTGCCCGCAATCAGAGCAATGGGGATGATCAGGGGCAGGGCCTGAATAGCGGTGAAATAAACCTGTTCATAAATGACTTTCCTGATCAACGCCCGTCCCTGCGGCGGACTGGTAACGGCCAGCCGGATCAATCGGTAAGTCAAGGCCAGGAGGTTGAAAAGATGATCGGTGGCCAGAATTGTTTTGCGGCCTATGCGTCCCGCGATCTGTATCATAGAAGGAAAGTCCGAACTTTCACCGCGCTACCCGTTTAGCGCCAGACGGCCCTCACGACTGCCACTTGGTGCCTGCTGGTGCGCGCCTTGGAGATTGGCCCCAGAGGGGTGGCAGATAAGCCCCGGCAACGATCAGCAACTGCCGCTGCCTGCTGCCAACATATTGAAATTCAGGAAAATTATCACCCGGGGTGAAGGCTCAATATGACTTTTAGTCGATTTTATCATAAAAATCCACAAGTTTAACCCCGCGTTGACAAAACACCGGCTTTATAATAGCCTTTTGCGTGGATGCTTTGACTATATACTAGCTAATTCGGGGGTTTGACTTATGAAACGGTTACCATGTGGATTGGCCCTTGTCCTTTTACTGCTGGTGGCAACACTTTTTTCTGGCTGTGCGACTGTCGGAACTGAAGAGGGTGCCGAATTCATTATTGCGACTTCCGAAGCTTTCTCCCGCTTTAAAGGCGAATACGAAAACACGACCTATTTCAAACGCCACAAGCCGGCCTCCGTGGCGGTGCTACCCTTTGTAGGCGTGGAAGACAAGGCTTATTCGATTGCCTACAGCAAGGAAAACCCGGGTGATATTGTACGCCGGGGCATGTACAACCATATCGCCTCCCTGCCTTTCAAGGACCTCGAAATCTACAACACGGACAAACGCCTGAAAAACGCCGGGCTCACCGACACCGGTAAGATCGACGAACTGCTGGCTGAAAATCCAAAGAAACTCAAGAGTATTCTCGGGGTTGATGCGGCTTTTACAGGGAAGATTACCCATTTTGACCGTATCTACGCCGGCATCTATTCCCAGATCGCGGTCGGCTGCGAAGTGAAACTATGGGACCTGAAGACCGGCAATTTGCTCTGGCGGGCCAAGCACATCCAGCGTGCCCACGGCGGTGGTTTTTCTCTCAATCCGATCGGTCTGGTGACGGCCACGCTCGCCTCGGTGTGGAATTTACGGCATACGGAAATGATGAGCCAGACAGATGATCTGTTTCGGGAGATCGTTTCCACTATCGAACTCCCCGAGTCGGCCCTGCATGCCCAGGTCCGGATACCCCGCATTGACCTTTTTACCGTAATGAACCCCGGTAAACCTTTTGTCAAAGGGCAGAAAGCAGCCTTTCGACTGGTCGGCGATCCAGACTGCCGGGCTTATGTCGACCTGGGGGATTTTAAAGCGGGGATTGAACTGTCGCCGGTTCCCGTGGCGGTGAAACAGGCCCTGCAGCTCGAGGTCCTAGATGCGATCCGCAAAACGTACAGCGAAACCGGCCATAAGCTGACCGATGAACTGTTTGCGGCCATCGAAAAAGAGTTCGATTCCCGAGAGATCTACGAAGGTGTTTACATGGTGAAGCCCGACGAGCAGGCATATGGGTTGACCGCCATGGCGTTTTTGGTGAACGCTGACAGCGGGCAGCGCAGTGTTATCGACCCGGCCCACCAGCTGGACATTGACAGCCTGCCACCGGGTCCGGTAACCGGCCTGGCTACTGAGTCCCTGGACAGCAAGGTAAAAGTCCAGTGGGCACCCAACAGCGAAGATGATCTGGCTGGTTATGAGATCTGGTCCAGCCCCACGCCTCTGAGTGGCTTTGTCCAAGCCGCCATGGCGGAAAAACATGAAGGCATCCTGGCGGACCAGGAGAATTTCAACCGGTATTTTGTGAAAGTGCGGGCCGTTGATCGGGCCGGTAATACCGGTGTATTCCCCAAAGCCGTCGCCGCCGTGGCCCTGCCGGTAGCCGGGCTCTATCAACTGCCCCAGCCCGGACCGCTACTGGGCGGAGCCATTGCCGGCGAAGTACTCCTGGTGGCGGAAAAAAATCCCTATACCGCTGGATCAGAGATCAAGGTGGGGCCGGGGGCCGTGCTTTACATTGAGCCGGGAGTAGAAATCTTGTTTTCCCCCGGCGCGGCATTGACCGTCGCGGGAGGAGATTTGCTGGCCTATGGCCACAAGGATCGGCCGATTACCTTCGGGCCCAAAGCAGCCGGCGCCCAGCCCGGGGCCTGGCAGGGCGTCGTGTTGGAAAGTGCCGGGCGGGTCCGGTTGAAATTTACGTCAATTACCAAGGCGGATACTGGTTTGAAGGTTTCCGACTGTGCCCCGGAAATACAGGCCAGCAGCATTTCACAAAGTGCACAGGCGGGCATGCTTCTGATGGATAATGCCCGGCCGGATGTAAATTGTACCGTTTTCGACGGAAATCAGGGACAGGGCGCTCTGGTCATGGAGGGCGCCGGCCTGGGCCCAATTATGCGCAACAACGTGTTCGTCAAGAATGAACCATTCAATGTTCAAAGTTATGCACCGTTACAGGTAGATCTGACCGGCAATTTCTGGGGAACAGCCAATCCGTCCGAAGAGTTGTTTCTGGGCGATATTCTGTGACAGCCTGCCTTGAAAGGCAGGCCGGAAGCCTGCGCGGCAGACTGATGCCCAGCCCACAAATAAATGCGGGGCGGGGTAAACTATCCGGGTTGATCTAATGAAGTGCCGATAGGTCTAGGAGGAATGACATGAAGATGCGGCAATTGCTGGTTTCAGGATTCATCGTGAGTGTGGCGGTACTGCTGCTGCCGGGTCTGCCGTACGCTGCCCAGCAAAAGGCCGTCGAAAAGATCGGCGATGCCGGCACGATCGACTGGGTCAGCCGGAAACTGACCGCCACCGGTATGGGTGTGCCCACGAAGAAGTCGGTCGGTCAGGCGCAGATGCGGGTCATGGTGCGCCGGGCAGCCGTAGTGGTAGCCCGGAGAAACCTGCTGGAAGTGGTAAAAGGGGTCCATATCGATTCGACTACCCGGGTGCAGAACTTCATGGTCAAAAGTGATACCATCGAATCCCGGGTCAAAGGCGTGCTGGCCGGGTCAGCGGTAGATAAAGTGGTCTTTCACAGCAATGGGACCGCCACGGCCACGGTGAGCATGCCCCTCACCGGGCAATTGGAAGCAATGCTGATGCGCATGGTTGTGCCGCCACCAGAAGGCGCCGGCGCGTCCCTGCCGCTGAAGGAGCTTGATTCGCGGCTCCGTTTCCTGGAAAACCGGGTGCGGGCCCTGGAAGAAAAAGTCGGCAGCCTGAAGCGGGCCAGTGTCAGCCAGGAACAAATGCTGCAGATGTTTCGCAGTTTTGCAAAGGCCTGGCTCGCTTATGTCGAGACGTATCCGGCCGTGGTGCCGACCGGTCTGGGGACGAATTCATCCGTGGCTGAATTGAAAGCCCAGTATGGCCAGCAAGCGGCGGCCCTGGGCAAGATCAGCACCCGCCTGGACGATGTGGCTGCCCGGCTCAAAGCCCTTGAAACCGGTAAAGCACCGATGCCGACCAAGCCGGCGCGGGCAACCGTAAAGTATACCGGGCTGGTCATCGATGCGCGCAACTCAGGCTTTCGCCCCTGCCTGAAACCGACAATTGCCGACCGGCAGAAAATTCTCTACCCCGGTGATTATATAAACCGGGATCGGGCTGTCCGATCTGGATATGTGCGGTATTACCGCAATCTCGCCAGGGCGCAGAGAAGCGCCCGTGCCGGCACCCTGCCGCTTACCATAAAGGCCACGGGAACCGTGAACGGAAAGCGGAGCCTATCCATCAGCGCCGTCGATTATAAAACGTTGGCCGCCATGTCTGCTAACAGCGAAGGGTTTCTGGCCAATTGTAAAGTGATTATTGTTTTTTAAACCGGATACCATACCAATGCGTAATGGCTGCTTGTTGATAGTCGCCCTTGCTCTCGTGGCGGCGCCTTTCCCGGCTTGGGGAGAGGACCTCGCGCTCGACTATACCCAGACATTTGCCGCCGGTAAAATTAACTGGGGGGGTGGCAAGATAGCGGCCACCGGTTTCAGCTTGCCGCCCAAAAAGACAGCCGGCGGGCAGGCAGCCGCTGCCGATGCGCTTTCAGCGGCACGCCAGAAAGCCGTTGAAACCCTGGCCGGACTGACCGGCGATTTGCGGTTATCCGGGGGGCAAACCATCGCGGATACCATGGCCAAGACCCCTTCGATTGCAGAGAAGATAGATGAAATGGTACGCGCCGCCCCGGTGGTCCAGCAAAATTTTCGGTCCGACGGTGCCGCCGAAATCGTCATTGAATTGAGCCTCTATGGTGGTTTTGCCCAACTCATCCTGCCCGAAGATATTCGTCACTTCGAGGCGATTCAATCGGTGCAGGCCGACCAGGAGAACTCACCGGCCGGCGCAAAAGCAAATGCCGGGAGAGCTCCGTTTGGCGGCTTGATTATCGATGCCCGGGGTTTGGGTGTCAACCCGGCCATGATGTTTGCCGTGCTCGATGAGAACGGCAAACCCGTATACGGCTCGGCCTATGTCAGCCGGGAGTATGCTGTGCAGTGGGGGATGGCTGCCTATGTCACGCGGATCCCGGCCGGGAAGGCCTTTCCTCGTGTAACCCCTATGCCGTTGGTTATCAAGGGACTGCGCGCGGTAGGGGTGGCCCGCACCGATATCGTCATCAGCAATGCGGATGCAGCTAAACTCAAAGGTGCGGTGGAGAATTTGATTTTGCTGCGGCAGGGGCGGGTGGCGGTGGTCTTGGACTAGGGGCTTTTTCTAAATTGTCTCCTGGTCCCATCTCGACGCTGGGTGTTCAGTTTCGGCACGGAGTGCCGATTTTCAAGCCGTCAGGCGCAACCGCAACCAAAATCCTAATTTAGAAATAACCCCTGGTGCCCGTTCAAAAAGGTCTTTGGGCGCAAACATGGGTTTTCATGGAAACAACAAAGCCGGTTGGGTTTGAGGCCCAACCGGCTTTTCAATTACTGCTGAAGATCGTCTGACTTAGTACCGGTAATGATCCGGTTTGAACGGGCCGGTTACCGACACGCCCAGATAATCGGCCTGCTCCTGGGTTAAGGTCGTTAGTTTTACACCCAGGCGGCCCAGGTGCAGCCGGGCAACTTCTTCATCCAGTTCCTTTGGCAGGGTGTACACCCTGGGTTCCAGATTTTCAGTCGCCAGTTTGATCTGGGCCAGGGTCTGGTTCGTGAAACTGTTGCTCATGACAAAGCTGGGATGACCGGTGGCACAGCCCAGGTTTACCAGGCGACCTTCGGCCAGGACAATCAGGGCCCGACCTGATTTGAGCGTCCATTTATCTACCTGGGGCTTAATTTCTTCTTTTTGGCAAGCCGGGTCCTCTTCCAGGTAGGTCATCTGGATCTCATTGTCAAAATGGCCGATGTTGCAAATGATGGCCTCGTCTTTCATCTTTTCCATGTGCTCGCCGGTAATGACATGGTAGCATCCGGTGGCGGTTACAAATATATCGCCAAAGGCGCTGGCTTCTTCCATGGTCAGCACTTCAAAGCCTTCCATGGACGCCTGGAGGGCGCAGATGGGATCGATCTCGGTCACAATCACCCGGGCGCCGAAACCACGCATGGAATGCGCACAACCTTTACCGACATCGCCATATCCGCACACGACCACGGTCTTGCCGGCAATCATCACGTCGGTGGCCCGTTTGATGCCATCGGCCAAGGACTCACGGCAACCGTAGAGATTGTCGAATTTGGATTTGGTCACGGAGTCGTTGACGTTGATGGCCGGAAAGAGCAATTCCCCGGACTGCTCTAGCTGGTAGAGTCGATGTACGCCCGTGGTGGTTTCCTCGGATACGCCCTTTATGTTGGCGGCCACCCGGGTCCACAAGCCCGGATCCCGCTGATAGGCGGCCTTGAGGCGGGCCATCAGACACTGCATATCCACGCTGTCGTATTGTTGTTCCAGCAGGGCGGGATCCTTTTCCACGGCGACTCCCTGGTGGATCATCATGGTCGCGTCTCCACCGTCGTCGACTATCAAATCCGGGCCCTTGCCATCCGGCCAGATCAGGGCCTGCTCCGTGCACCACCAGTATTCCGGCAGCGTCTCACCCTTCCAGGCAAACACGGCCGCCGACGCATTGGCCGCAATAGCGGCCGCGGCATGGTCCTGGGTCGAAAAGATATTGCAGGATGCCCAGCGGACATCGGCGCCGAGTTCCTTCAGTGTTTCGATGAGCATGGCCGTCTGGATGGTCATGTGGAGGCTGCCCGTTATACGCAGGTTCCGCAACGGCTTGGTCGGGCCATACTTGGCTCTTACCGCCATGAGGCCGGGCATCTCGTTCTCGGAAAGGGCCATCTCGCGGTTGCCGAAAGCGGCCAGGGCGAGGTCGGCGACCTTATGGGGCAGCGTCAGATCAAGATCCAAAAATCCGGCTGCTACTTCTTTTAGTTGTGGTTGGGACATTGTGTTCTCCTATCTACACCGGTTGGTGAGGCTGTCGGCGGCCTGGCCGCAGGCAGCTACAGGCCGGCCAGCGCTCTGATTTCTTCTGCTTTGTTGGTATGTTCCCAGGTAAATTCTGGTTCGTCGCGGCCGAAATGTCCGTAGGCCGCCGTTTTCCTATAAATAGGCCGTTTGAGATCGAGGTACTCGATGATAGCCGCCGGCCGTAGATCGAATACTTCACTCACGATCTCTCTGAGTTTTGATTCCGGTACTTTGCCGGTACCCATGGCGTCGATCATTACAGAAACCGGCTGGGCCACCCCGATGGCATAGGCCACCTGGACTTCGCATTTATTGGCCACACCGGCAGCCACGATGTTCTTGGCAATATGGCGCCCCATGTACGAGGCGCTGCGGTCGACCTTGGATGGGTCTTTACCCGAAAAACAGCCGCCGCCGTGGCTGCCCTGGCCGCCATAGGTGTCTACAATGATTTTACGACCGGTCAGACCGCAGTCCCCCATGGGGCCGCCGGTCACAAACCGTCCGGTGGGATTGATGAGGTATTTGGTGTCGCCATCCACCATCTCGAGGGGGATGACTTTCTTGATTACCTCTTCGATAATGGCTTCCTTCAGGTCTTCATAGGTCACGTCGGGTTTATGCTGGGACGAGATTACCACAGTGTCGACCCGTTTGGGGGTGCTGTTTTCATACTCGATCGTCACCTGGGATTTGCCGTCCGGGCGCAGGAAATCCAAGGCGGCGTTTTTGCGCACGGTTGCCAGGCGCTTGGTCAGTTTATGGGCATACATGATCGGCATGGGCATGAGTTCCGAGGTTTCATCGGTGGCAAAACCGAACATCAGGCCCTGGTCACCGGCGCCCTGCTCTTTAAACAGGCCGTCGCCTTCATTGACGCCCTGGGCGATATCCGGCGACTGCCGGTCGATACTGGTAATCACCGAGCAGGTTTGCCAGTCAAACCCCATCTGCGAGGAAGAATATCCGATGTCCCGGATGGTGTCGCGCACGATCTGCGGCATGTCCACATAGCATTCGCACGAGATCTCACCGGCGATAAAGGCCAGTCCGGTCGTGACCATCGTTTCACAGGCAACCCGACAGTTTTTATCTTTCGTAATGATATCATCCAGAACGGCGTCGGAGATGGCGTCGGCAACCTTGTCCGGGTGGCCCTCGGTCACGGATTCAGAAGTGAACATGAATTTTTCTTTACTCATTTGTTTCTCCTTGGTTTAGGACTGGTTATGCGAATATTAGGCTCTACTCGTTTAGCCGCCGGTTGTCAATCAGGCGGGTGCTTCCGACCTTCACGGCCAGGGCCATTTGTACCGGTCGATCGATACGGGCAACATCTTCCAGCGTTTCGGGATCCACAAGGGCGATATAATCGATCTGCGTTCCGGTATGTGCTTCTATATAGGCCGCACTTTGCGCGATAATAGCCTGGGACTCCACGATACCCTCTTTAATCATCTGGTCGGCCCGGGCCAGGGCCTGGTTCAGGCAAATGGCCGACTCGCGTTCAGCCGGGTTAAGATAGGCATTCCGGGAACTCAGGGCCAGTCCGTCCGCTTCCCGCATGGTCGGTCCCCCAATGATGCGGATATCAAGACCCAGATCTTTCACCAGGCGTTTAATGATTACGTATTGCTGATAGTCTTTGAGTCCGAAGACGGCCGCATGGGGCAGCACAATATGAAACAGCTTGGTGACGACGGTGGCCACACCCCTGAAGTGTACCGGTCGGGAGAGACCGCACAGACGGTTCGGCAAATGCTCGAGGGTAACGTACGTTTGAAAGCCCGGGGTGTAAATTTCATCCGGAGTGGGGGTAAACACGATGTCGGCGCCAACTTCTTCCAACAAAGCCAGATCACGGGGCATATCGCGTGGATATGCTTCCAGGTCTTCACCCGGCCCAAACTGCGTCGGGTTGACAAAAATGCTGGCCACGAGGATATCCCCATGTTCCCGGCCGATTTCCATCAACGACAGGTGCCCGGCGTGCAGGAATCCCATGGTCGGAACGAAGACGATGGTTTTTCCAGTGGCGCGCAACTCCCGGGCCCTGGCCTGCATGGCGGCCGTACTTTCTATGATTTCCAAATCAAGCGGCATCTATATTCCTGTAATTCGGGTGGCACGAATCTCGGTCGACACCTGGCCGGGCTTCATCCACAAACGTAAAAAATAAAACATAAGCATGGTAAAGTCAATATCCGCGTGCAAGCATCCGGCAATTGTTCCCGGTGTCCCACAATGCATCTAAGATATTGGGATGAAAACCAATTTCGGTTTGACTGAGTTTCAAAGCGGGGGCATAACGGCTTGACAGTTGCCCCGAATGCTTGTACTAGCAATACACCTGCTTCTACAGCATCAACCCATGAATGCCGTGAAAAACTTCAGGTGAATCCGGAAAACCGGATCCTGATTGACATTGGACCCTGAGCCCCATATTGGATATGCTGCTGGAAATGTGAGCTGCCATTGATTGAAGCCGTGACGGATTGCATGCGGATAGAATGGAAATGAGACCAGGAAAGCTGCCCCAGATAGTATTCATACTGTTCGCCTCACTCATTTTGACCTTAACGGTCTGTTATGGTTCGGATCAGCCGGAGCATGCCGGCAGCAGTTCCGGGGTCATTCATACCGCCGGGCCGCAGGCGGCTTCAGCCGATGAACACGGCGGCGGCCATCACGACAGCAATCTGGGCGAGACCTTGCCACTCTGGAGTTGCATCCCGTTTGCCTGCATGCTGTTGTCCATTGCCCTGTGTCCCCTGCTCGCGCCGAACTTCTGGCATCATCATTTCGGCAAGGTGTCCTTCTTCTGGGCCCTGACCCTGGGGTTGCCGTTTCTTGCGGTCCACCGTGGGGACGCCGTCTATGAAATCCTGCACATCATTCTGGCTGACTACATTCCCTTTATCATTCTGTTGTGGTCGCTCTATACAGTGTCCGGTGGAATTCTCCTGAAAGGCTCGCTGCGCGGGACCCCGCTGGTAAACCTCACCATCTTGGTGATCGGAACGGCCCTGGCATCCTGGATGGGGACCACCGGTGCCGCCATGCTGCTTATCCGGCCGTTTTTAAGGGCAAACGACTACCGGAAAAACCGGACCTTTATGGTCGTTTTCTTCATCTTTCTGGTTGCCAATATCGGGGGCGCCCTGACGCCGCTTGGTGATCCACCCCTGTTCCTCGGCTTCCTCCATGGCGTTTCATTCTTCTGGACGTTCAAACTGTTGCCGCAGATGCTGCTGTCCTCCGTCTTGCTGCTGGCGGCTTATTTTTGTATCGACACCTATCACTATCGGCGCGAGAATCTCAGCGTGCCGGTTGAAGAGACGCATGAGAAGTTGCGTCTGGTAGGGATCCGCAATTTCATTTTTCTGGCCGGGGTTGTGCTGGCCGTGCTTATGAGCGGCCTGGTTGACTGGGGCGAAGTGTCGGTATTCGGCGTGCACCGCGCCGTGCAGGACTACATCCGAGATCTGCTGCTGATTATCATGGGCCTGTTGTCGCTGGCGTTTACCTCGAAAGAGATTCGCGAAGAGAATCATTTTTCCTGGTTTCCCATCATCGAAGTGGCCTACCTGTTCATCGGTATTTTCATTACGATGATCCCCTGCCTGTTAATCCTGAAGGCCGGGCCTGACGGCAAGCTGGCGTTTCTCATCAATGCCGTGAAAGAACCGTACCACTATTTCTGGATTACCGGGGCCTTGTCTGCATTTCTTGATAACGCGCCCACCTACCTGACTTTCTTCAATACGGCCATCGGCAGTTTTTATGCTGGCATGACCGAAGCCAATGCCGTCCCGCTGCTGATGACTGAAAATACCATATATCTGAAAGCCATTTCCGCCGGAGCGGTTTTCTTCGGTGCCTGCAGTTATATCGGCAATGCACCCAACTTCATGGTGCGGTCCATCGCGGAGGAGGCCGGTACCCCCATGCCGAGCTTCTTTGGCTATATTATTAAGTTTTCGCTGGTGTTCCTCATTCCTACGTATGTGATCGTAACCTTGGTATTCTACTAGGGATCGTATCCCAACTGATCCCGCCCTCGCCGGAGACACGCCGGTGCCACCTACCATCGGGCTTAGTTTTATATTCAACTTAATTTTTAATTTATTGCAACCAAAGGTTTGTTCTGATACCGGTACGGTGTTGCCGTATTCCTAACCCCGTCTCCAAGCGAAACTCCAAAATGTGATCTGATGGAAGCCCATGCGTCAATTTCCTAATAAAATTAGTGATATAATTAGTAAGAGTGGTTTAAATATCAATACGATCAGCAAGACGTCCGGGATATCGAACACCTATTTGAACAAGCTGATCCAAGGCAATATCAACCGGCCCGGGAAAGACAAAATCGCCTCAACCCTGCTGGCTCTCAATTTCACCATCGAGGAGATCAACGCCATCCTTGCCGATTATGACTATCGTTCTCTGGCCGGTCCGGATATTGCCGAAATCCTGAGCAATAACAACAAGCGCAAGATCGAGGGGAACACCCTGCCCCTGTACGAATCCATCCACGGGAAATTGCTGCTGGCGCACATGGAGCGCCTGGGAGGCGACAAGATCCTGTCCAAGGACACCCCCAGTGTGCTTTTCATGCCCGAAAAGCTCTATATTCAAGCCAACCACATTAACGAAAAAACGCCGGATGCCAGCGCGTTCTATATGGATCTGATGAAGGCGCTGTTCCGCGAACGCAAGAAAGTGTTTCACAAGAGCATTTCCCGGGGGTGCCGGTTTGAAACCTTTATCTGCAGGGATTGCCTGGAGCGCTACCTGGATCGGAACCTGGAAGCCGATGGCGATCATCGCCGGCTGATTGTGCAGTACTTTGCCAATGTGCTGGGCGCCGTCCAACGCAACCCCGCGCAACACCTGGTACGAATCGTAGACCGCTGCTGCTATTTTGTGTTCCAGATCCAGGGCAGCGATCGCGAAAAGCCCAAGGTGTTTTTTTTCGGCAAGCAACCGGCGGAGCACGGGGCCAACGTCATGCACCAGGCCCTGCAGGGCTTTGCTTCGGATGCCGCCACCATGGTCGCCCTGTTTGAACAGGAAGCCGAGCTCTGCCGACGGACCTTAAACCCGGAAATCACCAGGAACTATCCGGCCAATTTTATCAAGTACATCACAGAATTGTTCGCGCGCCTGGGACTGCGGCGGGAATTGGAAGCTGCCACCGAGGAAGTCGGGCGGGGAAGCGAACTGGTCTTTTTTTAGAATTCATGGGCCTTGAGAGATGCCCCACCCGGCGAACACTGCGGTTTAATAATTGTTTAAACGTTGTTTAAATATGTATTGACTCCCCATGGAGGGGAGGATATTTAGAAGGTCCTTTCTTAAAAATGGATTCTGATTCAAAATCCATTTTTGAGAGAGATTGACAGACAATGGCGTAACGGACGAATGACCCTGGTATCACCGGGGGTCCACGTAACCTTCACAGACAATAGAGGAGGAAATAATGAAAAAGGCCCTAATTCTGAGCTTGGTTTTCTTAATGCTGTTTGCCTTCGGGGCGACGGCCGGCGCTAAAACGCTGAAAGTCGGTCTGGACGCAGATCCAGTCACGCTGGACCCCCAGGTTCAGCTGTCCGGTGGTATGCTGCAGCTTTCCCACTGGGTATTCGATCCCCTGGTCCGCTGGACCCAGGAGATGACCTTTGAACCCCGTCTGGCCACCAAGTGGAAACGCCTGGATGACCTCACCATTCGTTTCTACCTGCGCAAGGGCGTCAAGTTTCACAGCGGCAATCCCTTTTCCGCCAAGGACGTAAAATGGTCCTTTGAGCGCATGAGAAAATCGGCCGACTTCAAAGGCCTGCTGGAGCCATTCGAAGGCTGCTTCATCGTTGATGATTATACCGTGGACATCAAAACCAAAAAACCGTACCCTCTGGTCCTGAACATGGCCACCTACTTCTTTGCCATGGACTCCGAGTTCTACACCGGCACCGATAAGAACGGTCAGCCCAAGGACATGCTCCTCAAGGTCGGGGAATCTTTTGCCTTGAACAACGCCTCCGGCACCGGTCCCTTCATCGTGACCAAAAGAGAACACAATGTGGTTCTTGAGATGAAAAGAAACAAGAACTACTGGGATACCCAATCGCGGGGCAATGTCACCAAGTTCATCCTGACGCCGATCAAGGAGAACGCCACCCGTGTGGCCGCCCTGCTTTCCGGCGACGTGGATTTCATCGTTCCGGTCCCCCCCCAGGATTTCAACCGCATTGAAAAAGACAAAAATCTCAAACTGGTTCTCATCAACGGTGGCCGCATCATTACTTTCCAGATGAACCAGAAGCGCCGTCCCGAATTAGGGAATAAAAAGGTGCGCCAGGCCATTGTCCACGCGGTCAACAATGCCGGTATCGTCAAAAAGATCATGAAGAACAAGGCGACCCTCGCCGCTCAGCAGGGTCCCAAGGGCTACCAGGGATACAAAGAGAGCCTTAAACCCAGGTACGACCTTAGAAAAGCCAAAGCCCTCATGAAAGAGGCCGGCTATGCCAACGGCTTCGAGATTACCATGATGGCCCCCAACAACCGTTATGTTAACGACGCCAAAATCGCGGAAGCCACCGCCCAGATGCTGGGCAAAATCGGTATCAAGGTCAACTTGAAGACCATGCCCAAAGCCCAGTACTGGAACGAGTTCGACGCCCGGGCGGCCGACATGATGATGATCGGCTGGCACTCCGATACCGAAGACTCAGGCAACTTCTCTGAGTTCCTCATGATGTGCTTCAACAAAGAGACCGGCTACGGCCAGTACAACTCCGGCTACTGCAACCCCAAGGTGGATGAACTGGTGATTGCCGCCCAGTCCGAGACAGATCTGGCCAAGCGTGCCAATATTCTCCAGGAAATTGAGCAGATCCTCTATGATGATGCGGCCTTCGTGCCGTTTCACTGGCAAAACCACGCCTACGGCGCCAAGAAGAATTTGATGATCAAACCGATCCTCAATTCCATGAACTTCCCCTACTTTGGAGACTTGGTCGTCAAATAGGGGTTGTCTCGCTTGTCATTCATCCAACCATCGTCCTCCGGGCCCCACGGTTCGGGGGACGATGCATATAAGAAACGTAAATACAGATGATTGTATTTATCATACGCAGAGTGATCCAGGCCATCTTCGTCATGCTGATCATCAGCCTGGTGGGTTTTTCCATCAAGGATCAGATCGGGGATCCGGTCAGAGACCTGGTAGGTGAGCGGGTAACCCCTGCGGAGCGAGCGGAGATCGCTGAACAGATGGGACTCAATGACCCCTTTCTCACCCAGTATTTCCGGTTCGTGAAAAACGCCGTCACCAAAGGGGATCTGGGGCGCTCTTTCCTGTACAACAAACCCAACCTGGAAGTGATACTTGGGAAGGCACCGGCCACCATTGAACTGGTCTTCGGTACCGCCCTGATTATCATCTTTGTCTCTCTGCCCCTGGGGGTCTATTGCGCCCTGCGGCCCAAAAGCATCCTCTCCCGCTTTACCATGAGTTTTTCCACCCTGGGGGTCTCCATGCCGGTGTTTTTGACGGCCATTCTGCTGATCTTTCTCTTTGCCATCCACTGGCAGATCCTGCCCTCCTATGGCAGGGGAGAGACCGTGGACCTCTTCGGCCTGGGCTGGTGGGAGACCGGGATGCTCACCATAGACGGCCTGCTGCATCTGATTCTACCGTGTGTGTCGTTGTCCACCCTCATGCTGCCGCTGTTCATCCGCCTGGTCCGGTCCGAAATGATGGAGGTGCTGGAAACCGAATACATTAAATTCGCCTGGGCCAAGGGCCTGTCACCGACCAGGGTGTGGATGGTGCATGCTTTCAAAAACACCCTGCTGCCGGTCATCACGGTCTTCGGTGTACAGATCGGTATCATGTTCGCCTTTACCCTGCTCACGGAGCTGGTATTCCAGTGGCCGGGCATGGGGTTCATGTTTTTGGAGGCCGTCCACCGGGCCGACCTCTCTTTGCTCATTGCCTATCTCGTGGTGGTGGCCACCATCTTTACTGCTGTAAATACGGTTGTTGACATCCTTTACGGCTTTATCAATCCCACCATAAGAATCGCCGGGACAAAATGAGAACAAAATTCCAGAAATTCAAAGAGTCCTATTTCCTCTACAGTTTCAAACGGGACAAAGTGGCGATCTTTTCCTTTGTTGTCCTGACGATATTCCTGTTGCTGGCCTTAACAGCGCCGTGGGTGGCCCCCATGGACCCCTATGACGCTGTCAATATAGATATCATGAATTCAGAGATTCCCCCGGTCTGGATGGAGGAGGGGAGTCGTGAATTCCTTCTGGGAACTGACAACCAAGGCCGCGATATGCTCTCCACCATGCTGTATGGACTGCGGACCTCCATCGTCATCGGCCTGGGCGCCGTGGCCCTGCAGGGGATCATCGGGGTGATCGTGGGCCTGTTTGCCGGTTACATTGGCGGGAAAACGGATGCCGTCCTCATGCGGCTGGCCGACATCCAGTTCTCCTTCCCCTACCTGATGGTGGCCATTTTAATGTCGGCCATCTTCCAGGTGGCTTTCGGTCTGGGCAGTTTCGAGCGCCTGGCTGTGCCCCTGCTGATCGTCATCATCGGTCTGTCCAATTGGCCCATGTTCGCCCGGACCATCCGTGCCTCGGTTATCGGCGAGAAAAACAAGGAGTATGTGGAGGCCGCCAAGGTCATCGGCCTGCCCACCTGGACCATTATTTTCCGTCATATCCTGCCCAATTCCCTGACCTCGGTCATGGTCATCTCCACCATTCAGGTGGCCAATGCAGTGATGAGCGAGGCGGCTCTCTCTTTTCTGGGCCTGGGCATGCCGGTGACCAAACCCTCCCTGGGATCGTTGATCCGAGCCGGCCAGGAGTTCTTTTTCTCCGGGTCATGGTGGATTACGGTCTTTCCGGGCATCTGGCTGGTGGTCTTTGTGCTGGTCATCAACCTGCTGGGCGATTGGCTGCGGGATGTACTGAACCCCAAACTGTATAAGGGCTGAAGCCCGATTTTGGGTTTTAGGTAAGTTTTGAATCGAAATCGGTATCGAAATCGCTATCGAATAACAAGAGCTTGCTAATTTTATAAGGGCCGATTTCGATCCCGATCCCGATAACGATTTTGAAACTGGCGTTTCGATATTTACTGATTGTGGACTCGGCATCGGATAGTCAAAATGACTGATGTTTAAGATAAAGAACGGCTCTTGATTATGTCTCACTTACTGGAAGTAAACGATCTCGAAGTCAAATTCGGCCTGCGCTTTGGCGACCTGACAGCCATCAACGGCATCAGCTTCAATTTAGACAAGGGCCAGCGTATGGGGCTGGTGGGCGAGAGCGGGGCCGGAAAATCGGTCACCGGCTTTGCCATCATCAACCTGATCAGCAAACCGGGATTCATCTCCGCCGGGCAGGTGATCTTCAATGGCCGGGATCTCGCCCGGCTCTCCCACGAAGCCATGCGGGATATTCGCGGCAACCAGATCAGCATGATCTTCCAGGACCCCATGATGACCCTCAACCCGGTGCTGACCATCGGGACCCAGATGCTCGAGACCCTGCTGGCCCATCGCAGCATCACCCGGGCCGAAGCCGAGGACATCGCCCTGGAGAAGTTGAAAAAGGTCCAGATCCCATCACCGGAGAAGCGCCTGGCCCAGTACCCCCACGAGTTTTCCGGCGGCATGCGGCAACGGATCGTTGTGGCGATTGCCCTGTTGACCGACCCGGCCCTGATTATCGCCGATGAACCGACCACAGCCCTGGATGTAACCATCCAGGCCGAGATCATGGATTTGCTCCTTGACCTCTGTAAAACCGAGAATATGGGCTTGATCCTGATCACGCATGATCTGGGGGTTGTGTCGGAAGTGACCGAGAGAATTGCGGTTATGTACGCGGGTAAAATCGTCGAATCGGGACCGACGGACCTTATCATCGGCAACCCGCAGCACCCTTACACACGGGGACTGATCAAGGCTTTGCCCGGCAGTATCAAACCCGGCGATCCTTTGAACCAGATACCGGGCATGATGCCGACCCTGATGGATCTGCCTCCGGGGTGCGCTTTTCATCCCCGGTGTACCCTGAGTGTGCCGCGCTGCCAGACCGATATCCCCGCACTGTATGACGCCGGCGAACCTGAGCACCGGGCGGCCTGTTTCGTTACGACGGGGAAGGAAACGTAAATGGGGAATTCGGGCAAGGATAAGGGCCTGCTGGCCATTGAAAATGTCGTCAAGCATTTTGATATTTCCGGGGGCCTACTGGACCAATTGACCTTTGAAAAAGGCCGCCTCACCCGGCGTCGGACAACGGTCAAAGCGCTTAATAACGTGAGTTTTACTATTCAGCCGGGGGAAACGTTCAGCGTGGTAGGGGAAAGCGGCTGCGGTAAATCGACCCTGGCGCGGGCTACCATCGGCATCTATCCGCCCAACAGTGGCCGAATTCTCTACCGCGACGAACGCATCGACAACAAGAACGCCAAGCAGATGCTGCCCTACCGCCGTAAGATGCAAATGATTTTCCAGGATCCCTATGCCTCTCTGAATCCGCGCAAGACCGTCTTGCAGACCCTGGAGGAACCGGTGGTTTTTCACAACCCAAGCATCTCCTCGGGCCAGGTGAAGGAGCGCGTTTCCGAAGTGATGTCCCAGGTAGGTGTGGATCCCAAATGGGCCGGCCGGTATCCCCATGAGTTTTCAGGGGGGCAGCGCCAGCGCATCAGCATTGCCCGCGCCCTCATGGTTGATCCGGAATTTATTGTGGCCGATGAACCGGTATCCGCGCTGGATGTTTCCATTCAGGCCCAAATACTAAACCTTCTCATGGAAGCCGGTGAACAGCGCGGCCTGACCTATATGTTCATTACCCATGACCTGTCGGTGGTGGAGCATATCAGTACCCGCGTGGCGGTCATGTACCTGGGCACCTTGTGCGAGCTGGCTGCCGCCCGGGAACTGTTTGAATCACCCCGCCACCCCTACACCCAGGCCTTGCTGAGTGCGATTCCGGCCCTGGGAGAGCGCAAACGGGCGCATATCCGTCTTAAAGGCGAGGTGCCAACCCCAATTCATTTGCCGAGCGGCTGTGTGTTCCACGGCCGCTGCAATCATGCCAACGATAGATGTCTGAGCGAAATCCCGCAGATTACCAAGCTTGAATCGGGAACCCAAGTGGCCTGTCATGGAGTGGAGGAAGGTCGGCTGTAGACGCACCGACCGGTAGGCGCCGGTTACTTTGGGCAGGAGTCTTCCGTACGATCTCCGAGTATCGCCAGGTGTTCCACCAGTGCTTTGATCGAAAACGGCTTCTCCAGAACGACATCAAACTGCGCATTCTCTAAATGCCACGGCGTACCCGAAATTCCCATGACCGGAGTGGCGCCTTTAGCCGAGTCCCGAATATGGTGCACTACGCTGATACCATCCAATCCCGGCATACGCACATCCGTGATAACGATGTCATAAGCCCGGCGATCAAATTTGGTGATACCCTCGCGGCCGTCCGCGGCAACTTCCACCCTATAACCGTGGAGCGTCAGAGCGGTTTTCAATAGATCCAGAACCTGCTTTTCATCATCGATGACCAGAACGGCACTCATCACTTTACCGCCTTCGGTCACGGCCATGCGTGTTTCGAATACACAGCCGCACTCCAGGTTAAAGGATGGATTGATGTATGTAGAGTGGCCCGGTGAGAGCAGTGCCGATTCCATTGAGAAAGTGCACCGGGCGCCGTTTCCAAGGCAGCAAATAGATAG
Organism: Olavius algarvensis Delta 4 endosymbiont; assembly: GCA_905176665.1. GTDB lineage: Bacteria > Desulfobacterota > Desulfobacteria > Desulfobacterales > CAJINA01 > CAJINA01. The sequence continues at coordinate 34,687 of CAJINA010000114.1, forward strand.
ACGCAGGCATTATAAACATTGAAATTTCCGTGTCAAAGTTGATAAATATGATTTTTTCAATTATAAAAACTATTTATAAACAGCGTATAACCTGCTTGAATGAGAGAAAATACTTGGCCAGACCGCGCAAAGCCTTTTCAGGCCGGTGTTTCTACAGAAATTAAGATCATTTATATATACAGGTGGTTGTAGACTTATTGACATCTTATCAACAATGCCGGTTTACGGAAATCTACTGATATCTGCCAATATCGGAAATTTTTATTGATTTGGAGGCCTCTCTGGACACATTATCCCTGTTCACCGGTCTTTTTCTCTGGAGCGGCGGTTTCCTGGCTGGATTTGTTGATTCAATTGCCGGTGGCGGGGGTATCATCTCTCTGCCGGTGCTGTTGTCGGTAGGGATTCCACCGCACCAGGCGCTGGGGACCAACAAATTGCAAGGCAGTTTCGGCAGCTTCACTGCGGCTGTGAATTACACCCGGAAAGGTCTGGTCGATTTCAAAACTATATTACCGGGGATTCTGTTTACGGCTATTGGGGCCGGGTTGGGCACAATCGCTATCCAGTTGCTATCGGCTGCGTTCCTGAAGCATGTCATTCCCCTGTTGCTGGCCGCTGTTTTTTTTACACGCTGTTTTCACCGGATATGGGCAGCCGGGAATCAATACCCAAAATGTCGGCGCAGTTTTTCTATATGCTGGTCGGGCTTGCGCTGGGATTTTACGATGGTTTTTTTGGGCCGGGAACCGGGTCTTTCTGGACCCTGCTCTTTGTTTTGCTGCTGGGCCTTGATCTGAAAAAGGCAACGGCCCATACCAAGATCACCAACTTCACCAGTAATTTTATTGCTCTGGGTATTTTCATCATCGGCGGCAAAGTGTTGTTTCTGGCCGGTTTCATTATGGGCTGCGGGCAAATGGTTGGCGCTTACGCCGGTTCAAGGCTGGTTATTCGCAACGGGGTCGGATTCGTACGGGTCTTCTTTCTTACCGTCGTTGCGGTAACCGTGGCACGCTTGTTTTATGTTACCTATGTTTAATCTTGGCATGCGGATTGCCGATTATAAACAAGGCCGCTGGTGGGCAAAGTTCCTCCGGACAGGGCCGGAATTTTGTTAAAGACATATTTGAAATATATAATTCAGACTATTCAAAATGAGACCTGCTGATATTCAACATAACGATAGGTCCCCCGCCAAATGTCCGGTAACCGGCTGGCCTGTCCTCAATCGGCCGGATTGGATCTATGCCAAAGAAGACTTTACGATCCGGTATGAGGTCCTCGACGGCCGGATCGTACATGCCATTGCGTCGGGTTATCTCGATGCGGACTATATCCGGCCGATCTTTGGCCTGCGCCGGCGAGTTTTGGAAGAGGCTGGCCTGGAAGAGGCGTTTGAAGGCTTTATAGCCAATTTCGTGGCGGTTTCGGGCAGCAGTTACCGGGCCCGGTTGAAATATATCAAGCTGTTGAAGGCGCAATACCAGCACACGCCTTTCGATATTTATATCACCTATGGTGCCAGCCGTTGGCTGCGGGCGGCCGTTAAGATCAGCAGCTTGTTCACAGCCTTCAAGGTCTTTGTGGCTGCCGATTACGAGGAAGCGGTGACCCTTGCCGAAGGGCATCTATCCGGAACACCGTCCGCCGCGGGGTCGCCGGCCTCGTCTTCGGGCAATCCCCAAGCGGCGGACAGCGAACACTTCACTGAGGCCTATATAGATGAATTGTACAACTATATCGGAAGTATAGACTGGCGTAAAAAAGGATTTCAATTTCCGGTCGAGATATCGACAAAGAACCCCTTGCGACCGGTATTCGATGCGATCGAGCTGATCAAGGGTGAGGTGGACGAGCTTTTCGAAGAACACCAATTATCGGAGAATGCGCTCAAACAGAGCCGTGAGCAATACCGGGCTTTGCTGGGGGCGATCCCGGACCCGGTTGTGATCTACGATGCCAGGGGAAATGCAACCTGTGTGAACAAAGCCTTTGAAAAAATATACGGCTGGAAGCGGGAGGATCTGCTGGGGGGTAAGATCGATTTCGTGCCGCCTGAGGAAGTTGAGAGCACCCGGGCGGGATGGCAGCAGGTTATAGATGAAAGCCAGGCCTTCTTCGAAACCCGGCGCTATAATCGGAGCGGCCGCGAACTGAATATTCAGGCCAGTTCGGCGGCTATTCGCAATCAGCAGGGCGAGCACATTGCCAGCATTGTCATCCACCGGGACGTATCCGAACGCCGGCGGGCCGAGAAGACGATGAACCAGCAATTTAAGTATCTCTCCGCACTCCATTAAACGACCCTGGGGGTGATCAGCCGGCGTGATCTGAACGACCTGTTGAAAACGATTGTCCGCCGCTCCGCCGAACTGGTGGGCGTTCCATATGGATTTATCTACCTTTACGATCGCGAGTCGGATATCCTGACCTTGGAAGTCGGGGCTGGCATTTTCAAGGATTTCATCGGTACGCGCGTTAAACCAGGCGTTGGGCTGGCGGGAAGAACCTGGCAAAAGGGTGAGCCGATAGTTGTCCACGGATACCAGGAGTGGGAAGGCCGCGATCCGGGCAACAAATGGAAACAGGTTCAAGTGGTGGCCGGAATACCAATCAAATCCAAAACCGAGGTCATCGGCGTTATTGGTGTTTCCGACGATAACCGGGAAACGCAGATTGCCGGCAATGAAATCGGCGTCCTGACGCGATTTGCCCAGCTTACGGCTATCGCCATCGAAAATGCCCGCCTCTATCTGCAGATGCAGCAGGAGTTGACGCAGCGCAAGCGAGCCCAGCAGGAGCTCAAAAAAAGTCACCGTTACCTGGAAGAAGCCAAAGCCACGGCAGAAGCCGCTACCCAGGCCAAAAGCGAGTTTCTGGCCAACATGAGCCATGAAATCCGGACACCGATGAATGCCATCACCGGCTTTACCCGTTTGTTGCTGGAATCGGAGATTTCCTCCCGGCAGCGCGAATACCTGGAGCTCATCCGCGGGTCAAGCGATATCCTGCTGCATCTCATCAATGATATTTTGGATTTCTCCAAAATCGAAGCCGGCAAACTGGATCTTGCCAGGGAGCCTTTTCAGCTGCGGTCTGTTGTGGAAAGCCTGTGCGACATCTATTCGGAGAAAACGACCGACGCCCCCATAGAGCTGGTTGTAGGTGTTCATCCGGACGTGCCCGCAATCCTGGTGGGGGATGAAATCCGCCTCAAGCAAGTCCTCATAAATCTGACTTCCAATGCGATGAAATTCACAGAGCAGGGTGAGGTCATCGTCCGGGTAGGCGTTAAAACCACCCGTAAAAGCGAGATTGAACTCGATTTTTCGGTAGTGGATACCGGTATTGGTATTCACGCGAACCAGATCCCGATCCTGTTTGATTCATTCGCCCAGGCAGACGCTTCCACCACCCGGAACTATGGCGGTACCGGTCTGGGACTGGCCATCTGCAAGAAACTGGTGCAAATGATGCACGGGGAGATTCAGGTATCCAGCACACCCGGAAAAGGGAGTGATTTCAAGTTTACGGCGGTGTTTGGTCTGCCGGACGAACAGGTGCAACCGCTGCCTCTGCCGCCGGTTGATTTGCGGCAGATGAAAGTGGCCGTGGTGGGGGCGCCGGCAGCCACGCGAGAACTCATGGTCGATACGCTGGTCTCATTTACCTTTGCAGTGACTGTTTTTTCTTCCGGCACGGAATTTTTGGACACCGTGAACGCTTCGCCGGACCAGCTTCCCGGCCAACTGGTGATCGTGGATGGCAAGCTGCCGGACATGGGGGGCCGCGATCTGGTTCGCCACCTACGTAAGGGTCCCCTGGCAGACCAGGTACGTTGCATCCTGCTGGAGGCTCGGCCGGATGGGGACATTGCTCAAACAGAGGCCGATACGATCGAGGTGGATGCCTACTTTCCCAAGCCTATCCGGCCGTCGCGCTTATTTGACACCATCATGCGTGTATGCAAACAATCCGGTAAGTCGGCCGACCAACTGAAAACGCCCGGGCTGGTTCGGAAAGATCCGGCTGCCGGATTAGATGGCCTGCGGGTCCTTCTGGTAGAGGATAACGAGATCAACCAGCGCTTGGCGGTTTCGGTCTTGGAGGCCGCGGGGATTAAAGTGGATACCGCGCGGGGGGACGGTCGCGCCGCCGTGGAGATGGTCGGAGATATTAAATACGACGCTATCCTGATGGATATTCATATGCCTGAAATTGACGGGTATGTGGCCACCCGCATCATTCGCCAGAAGCCAGGCTGCGCACAATTGCCAATCATTGCCATGACAGCCGATGCCATGAGCGGAGCCCAGGCGAAGTGCTTGGAAGTAGGGATGAACGACTACATTGCCAAGCCCATTGACACCCGGCAGCTGTTTACGGTTTTAGCCCATTGGACACGAGCCGGATCGGCCCCTGAGCAGACGGACGCAGGCGCTCAACCCGCGGTTGCATCCCCACAACTGGACGGCAAGGCACCCTTCAAGCTGCCCGGTGTCGATGTGCAGGCCGGCATGCAGCGGTTGGGCGGGAATCAGGCGCTGTACCTGGAGTTGCTGCAGGATTTTTGTAATACCTACGGGGAACCGGAAGAAAAAATCCGCCGACTGATCGCGGAAAACAATACGGGGGGTGTCCGGCGGCTGGTGCATACCATCAAGGGCACTGCGGGCAATCTGTCCGCAGTCAGTGTCTCCTTTTCAGCGGCCGAGCTGGAGAAGGAGCTCGACCAGTCCAAGCCGGATAATCTGCCGGAACTGCTTGGCAATTTCAGTGAATCGCTGCGCCAATTGCGACGGTCGCTGGATAGAATGGAACGTGGGCGTAAAGGCTGAGACGGTTGATTGCTGAAACCAAAGCACTTCCGATGGCCTGGCAGATATTCATCCGGAAACGATTTTGATGCTTAAACCAGGTCCGGCGCGATGATATAGGCCTTCAAATCCTCTGGATCGATTCCATCCGGTGAAAGCGCCCAGTCACAAACTGATTTACCGGCGTTACGGATTGCCGCGCGATTGTTGCAGACCAGGTAATGCCAGTCCGGCAAATCTTTCCCGGCGGCCACTAACCGGTACGCGCATGTGGCCGGTAACCACTCCAGCTTAGCGACTTTGCCCGGCGTGAGATTCAGGCAATTGGGTGCCTTGGTCAGGCGGTTGGGGTAGTCCCTGCAGCGGCAGGTGGGGATATCAAGCAGCGAACAGGCCACGGCTGTGTAAAAAATTTCACCGGTTTCAATATCCTGCAATTTGTGCAGGCAGCATTTACCGCAGCCGTCGCACAGCGCCTCCCACTGTGCATCTGTGAGACTGCCCAAATTTTTCCTTTTCCAGAACGGGACTGCCTGCGTCTCTTCTACCATGGGGAGTTTACCTGCCGATCTTGGGGCAGCCGCTGTTAATGGCCCAGGTTGATCTGCCCCGCTTCTGAAAAGGGGATCTTGCCCAGCATGGGTAGATTGACATTTAGGTGACCCTTTAGACGAAAATCCAGATTCTCCGGCTTTGCTTCAACGATGGTAGCCAAATGACGCATCGACTGGAGCAGCGTAGTGCTCATTTCGACCGTGACGCGTGTTTCACCATAGGCGGGGATCTCTACCGGCGAAGCATTGACACCCGTGGCGAAGGCTTTGCCTTCCAATTCTACCTCATAGTAAATACCGGTGATGGGCAGGGCCACATCATTGGGGTTGATCAGGCGAAAGGTAAGGGCGTAGCGTTGCTCCAGCAATTGAGCCTCTACCAGCTTGAAGCCGACCAGGTTCAATTTGGGGTTCTCCAGCTGGTTGAATTTAGTGGTGCAGCCCAGCGGAAGGCCAAGCAGGGCGACTAGAAATATGCATGCCAGGTAAGATATGCGTGGTTTCACCATAAAGGCCTCTTAAGTAACGGGGTTGTCATCATCTTTTCTTGGGTGTATCCGGTTGACATGCCGTGCGAAGAATTCGGCTGTCCGCCTTTCGGACCAGTACAAACCCTTGTGGTTGAATTGGATAAAACCGACATGGCCCCCGGATGCAGGCATTTCCAAGTATATGTCCGGATTCGCGGCGGCCTCTTCCACCGGAAAACAGGCCGGTGTCAAAAAAGGATCGTTGCTGGCAGAGATCATGAGCGTGGGGACGCTGATTGCCTTGATCCAGGGTTTGCTGCTGCATTGCAACCAGTAGTCGTCCGCATTTTTAAAGCCATTGATCGGGGCGGTATACCGTTCGTCGAACTCCCGGAAATTGCGAAGTTTTTCATAACCGGAGTCATCGATGCGTGCGGGGAAGAGCACCTTTTTTGCCGCCACTTTTTCACCCAGCAGTCTTAAAAAGCGTCGCATGTACAAGGCATTCGACCGCCGGGCCAGCGCCGCGGCCCCGGCCGCCAGATCACAGGGGACGGAGAGGACAGCGGCACAGTTTACCCGGGGGTTGACCCTGTCCCGGTTCTTTCCCAGGTACAATAACGTTATATTGCCGCCGATGCTGAATCCCATCAAGCCAATACAGGCGTAGTCCCCGGCGGCGTGTTCAACCACATGGGCCAGATCATCGAACGAGCCGCTGTGATAGGATCTCAAGCGACGATTGGGCCGGCCGCTGCAGCCCCTGAAGTTCCAGGCGAGGCAATCCCAACCGTACATATTGAGCGCCCGCACCATGCCTTTCACATAGGCCCGTTCGGAATCGCCCTCGAGGCCGTGGGAGATAATGGCCAAGCGGCGGCAGCCGCACCGGGACCAGTCAAGATCCAGAAAATCATCATCGGGGGTATCGATACGCTCACGGACATATGTGACGGTTGTGACTTTCCGGAACAAAGAGGGGAATATCGTTTGGATATGACCGTTCTGCATGAACGGCGGCGGCGAGTAGTTTGCTGGTGATATCATGCCTGCAGGGCCTTTCTGACGGATTGGACAGTGGCGGCAATGGCGTCGGCGGGCTCGCCTTCAATCCGGAACTGGATGATCCGCGGCACGACCTGCAGGACCTCACCGAGGGCCATTTGAGTTGCCGCAATACGTTCGGTTATGCGGTCGGGTTGCGCATACCCGTCAGCAGCTTGTTCACTCAGACCGAAGTCATCCACCAGGATCACTTTTTTGAGCGGCATTGGCAGACACGTTGCCTGCAGGGTTTGCCAGAAGCGGCCCTCTGCCTTGGGGCAACCGATGTCCGCTGAATTGGCCACTATAAAGGGCGTTTGTTTTTGCGGACCTTTTAGCCCGCTAGCCGCGGTTGCCGTGATACCCACGGCGGCCAGATGCTCCCGGATGGCGATCGTTGCTTCGGCATAGTGATCGGTGGCAACCAAACCAAACGCGTCCGGGGCTTGTTGAATCTCGGCCAGAAGCGGCTGCCATTTTGGGTCGATGTGTGAACAGTGCAAATAGGCATCAACGAATCTGGAGAGTGCCGCGGTTATCGATTTTCGGGACGCCTTTGATAATCCCTGCGACCGGATATAGTCGGCTGCGATGGTTTTGAAGCCCGTAGCGGATCGACTGGCCTTTGCCCAGGTCGGGTTGACCACTCCCCGCCAGTAGCGATCTGCTGTATCGATGCCGATGGCAGCCAAACCGCTCTTTTCCAGATGCTGCTGCAGGCGGTCCGGTTTGCCGAAGTCAACCGCACCCAGACTTAACGTGCCGGAGAAATCGAAAATGACGAGGGTGTATGGTTCCAACTGCTTGGGTCCTTTGGTTTCAATCCCAGAACGCATGGAAATGATGGACAGGTCCGTGCCCTTGTCCCAGTTTATATCCGGCACCGGATGTGAGTGACTGGTGTACGTAACGCTTCGACTCCCTTACAGCTGCTTCGATCGGGCGGCCCAGGGCCAAGTAGGCGGCCGTGGCCGAGCTCAGGGTACAACCGGTGCCATGGGAATTGGGGGTGTCAATGCGATCGGCATCCAGGCGTAGTGGGGTTGCCGCGTCGCCTACATATAAAAGATCGGGGCTTTGGGTACTTTCCAGGTGGCCGCCTTTCAAGAGTACCGCCCGGCAGCCCAGCTGTGCCAACTCCCGGCAGGCGGCGGCCATCTCTCTTTCAGTCGTAACGTCGTATCCCAACAATACCCCGGCCTCGGGCAGGTTGGGGGTTATCACATCGGCCATGGGCAACAGGTCGGATTTGAGGGCCGCCACGGCATCATCCTGTAAAAGTTTATCGCCGCTTTTGGCAACCATGACCGGATCCAGCACAATATTGGTTACGGCGTGTCGGCGCAGGGCCTCTGCCACGGCCTGGATAACTTCAGGTGAGTGCAGCATGCCGATCTTGACGGCATCGGTCCCGATATCCGCCAGGACGGCATCGAGCTGGCGTGTAATAAATTCAGGCGGGACAGGATGAATGGCGGTTACAGCAACCGTATTTTGCGCTGTGAGCGCAGTGACGACTGACATGCCGAAACAGCCGATCGCACTGAATGTTTTGAGATCAGCTTGAATTCCAGCACCGCCCCCGCTGTCGGAACCGGCAATTGTCAGGGCGCGTCGATAAGATTTCACTTTTAGAATCCTCTTTCAAGATGAGCGTTCTCTATTGTTTCTTTTAACCGGATGGTGGCCGTGAATGGATCGGAAGCCGCGCAAATGGCCGAGACTACGGCGATACAATCGGCACCGGCCCGGATAACCGCGGCCGCGTTGGATGCGTCCAACCCACCGATACCTACCAACGGGTGGCGCGTAAAGTCCTTTATCCGGGTGACGCCTTCCAGCCCCCAGGGTGCCTTGGTATCTGTTTTGGTTGGCGTGGCGTACACCGGACTGATCCCGAGGTAATCGACTTCTAGTTGCTGGGCCGCGTCCACGTCTTCCCAGGTTTCGACCGAAAGACCGATGATCGCGTCGGGGCCCAGCAAACGCCGGGCAGTTTCCGGGGCCATGTCTCTTTGGCCCACATGCACACCGTGCGCGCCCACCGCCTGGGCTACCTCAATCCGATCATTGATGATCAGTGGTATACGATACGGCGCCAGCAGGGTCAGGATGTGGGCGGCCGTCTCAATAAAGCGGCGGGTGGAAGCGGTTTTTTCCCTGAGCTGAACGCAGCAGGCCCCGGCGCGGGCAGCCGCCGCTACCACCGCGGCCACACCCCGGTTTCCGCATAGCTCACGGTCAGTTACCAGGTAGACGCCTTTCATGGCAAGGTTCCGGCTCTGAGGAGACGAACAACGTCATCTTTTTGCATTCGATAGAGACTGTCTAGAAATGCCGTTTGTAAAGTCGCCGGCCCGTCAGCTGTTTGAGCCGCCATTTCACCAGCGATTCCCATCGTGGCCATGGCATGGGCCGTGGCCTGAACCGGAGATGGGTTTATGGCTGCAAATGCGCCGCACAGCGCGCTCGCGGTGCAGCCCAGGCCGGTTACCCGCGGCATCAACGGATGGCCGTTGGCAATGGTCAGCACCTCGTCAGCGCCGATAATGTAGTCGGTTTCCCCGCTGATGCAGACGGTGCTACCGGCTCTGGCACTCAAGGCCTGGCCGGCGGTCACGGCACTTTCCGCCGCGGCCGTGGCATCCACCCCTTTGGTTTGGGCATCACTGACCATCAGGGCGATGATTTCGGAAGCGTTTCCGCGAATGACAGCCGGTGCGGTGACTGCCATCAGCGTATCGGCGGTCTGCGTTCGGTAAGCAGTGGCGCCCACACCGACCGGATCGAGGATAACCGGGATCTGCCTCTCGGCGGCGGCTTTCATCGCGGCGGCCATGGCCTGTACCCAGGGATTGCTGAGCGTGCCGATATTCACCACCAAAGACGAGGCAATGCCGGTCATTTGAGCGACTTCTTCTACGGCATGGGCCATGACCGGTGAAGCACCGATGGACAGCAGGGCATTCGCCGTGGTGTTCATGACAACATAGTTGGTGATATTGTGAACCAGCGGTGCTTGCTTCCTGATCCGTTCGATATCCTGCCAGACTGCTTCTGCGGTTACGGTCATGACATGCTCCTTGTTTGTGCGGTTTAGAGCCTGATCCTCAGGGCCAGTTTAGAGATAGTTGGTTATCTCGGAGTATTTGGGCCCAGGTGTTCAGTCTGCGGCCTGATCCCCTGAATCCGGCCAGCATTCTTTATATCTCGATACGGCGCCATTTTATCAGGCCCTGCACCAGGATGCCAATAAAAAAGGCGACGCCCATATTCGTGGTGGCCAGGCCGATCCCGGCGACCAGAAAGGTGATGAAATAATCTGTACGGGTCTGCACGTCTCGGATCAGCAGGGTCAGCTCCAGTCCTGCGAAGAGTAGGAGCACTCCCAGGATCCCCTGTGGTATGCTGGCCAGCAGGGCAATGCCCATCTTGCCAAAAACCAGGGCCAGCGCCAGAAAAATCCCGCCGATTATGAGGTTGGCCCCCCCGGTGCGGGCGCCGAAACGATAGTGGGCGGCCAGGCCGCCGGCACCGTGGCACATGGGCATGCCGCCCAGCAGGCCCGTTCCCAGATTGGCAAGGCCCATGCTGATGGCAAAATTACGGTTCGACACCCGGTTGGGAAGCTGCTGCCGACCGAAAAATGTGCGACAGGCGTCTGTCGTGCCGATGACGGCATTACCCAGCGTTAAGGGAATTTGGGGAATCACCAGCAGTAGTAGTGCCGCCGAAAAGTCGGTTGGTGCCAGGGGCTGGATGTGAACCGGGGTCGGGCCCAGAGCAAACTCCAGGCCGCGCAGGGATCCCAACAGGACGCCGGCGGCAATTCCGCCGGTTACCAGAATCAGCGCGGCCGGGAATTTTCTGTTCGTCAACAGGTACAGGGCTATGATGAAACCGGCCAGGCCGATGAAAGGATTTAAAAATTCCGCATAGCCGGCCCCTGACGACTGATTGATAAACAATTGCGGATTGAGGATATAGGCGATGCCCTTGTTTATCAGGATCAGACCCAAGCCGGCCTGAATACCGCGTATAATGGGCCGGGAAAAAAACCTGGCCAGGCGATCCATGAGTCCGGTGAAGGCCAGCAGCAACAGGATGAGCCCCATACTGATGCCCGCGGCCGCCATAATACTTACGGTGATCTTTTCCGGATACGCAATGGCAATCGCACTCACGACCTTGAGCGGTTGCACCGGGATGGGCAGTTTGAAGAACAGGCCGGCCGCCAAGTAGAACAACCCCACGGTGAGCAGGACAGTGGTCACACTGAGGCCGGTGACCAGCATCAGAGCCACGGACAGTGGAATGATCGTACCCAAATCGCCCAGTGAACCAGCCAGTTCCAAGCGATCAAACCTATAAGGACCTATTTGCATGCCTGTAGCTCCGTAGCAGCATCCAGCAGCCCAGTAAAATAAATGGGATACTGAGCAGCTGCCCCACGCTGAGAAAGAATTCATGGCCGAAAACGGCTTGCCTGATATTTAAAAATTCAAGTATGTAACGGGCGCCAAAAGTGGTGGCAAGAAACACCCCCAGCAGCTGTCCCGGCGGAATCGCCGTGCGCTGCCGGCGGTAAAGCATGAGCAGCAGGAAAAATATACACGCATAGGCAATCGATTCGTAGAGTTGTACAGGGTGACGCGGTACTGGATTTACCCGGGCGAAGATAAAGGCCCACGGAAGATCCGTCGGCGTACCCAGTATTTCCGAGTTGAACAGATTCCCCAGCCGGATAAACGTGCCGGCCAGAGCGGTGGCGATGCTCAGTCGGTCCAGGATCCACAGGTAGGACTGCCCCGGCGTATTGCGGGCATACAGGTAAAGGGCCACAAAGAGCCCTATCCCATTGCCGTGACTGGCCAGACCGCCTTCCCAAATTTTCAGGATGTCGACAGGATGGGTCAGATAATAAACTGGATCGTAGAACAGGCAATGGCCCAGCCGGGCGCCGACCAGGGCGCCGATGACCACATACTGAAATAGCCGGTCGACATCATGGCGCGCACGGCCCTCGACCCGGAAGACCCATTGCATGACCAGCATGCCGACTAAAAAGCCCAGGGCGAAAAGAAATCCATACCAGCGCAGGGTGACCGGGCCGATAGAGAACATTTCGGGGCTGACATGCCAGATGATATAGCGGCCGGTTTCCATATTGAATAGCCGTTTATTGAAACTGGCTGAAATCCACACCGCGTGATCGTCCGCGGGCTTCAAACCAGGCCTGCTCGTCGGCGGGAACCGGCGTGAATTCATCAGGCTGCCGGTGGACCAGGGCAATGGATTCGGAGGGACAGGTCGAAATACACAGACCGCAGCCGATGCAGCGGCCGGGATCGATCTCGAATGTTTGATCAATCTCCGCGACAGCCTGCACCTGGCAGCGTTCATCCCGGCAGACGCCGCATTGGATGCAGGATTCCTGGTCTATGCGGGCGTAATAGTGACTGTTCGTGGCTTCATTCAAGCCCCACTCGTTTATAGAGCGCAGAACACCGCAACAGCAGCCGCAGCAATTACAGATATAGTAGTGCCCGCTTTTAATGTTACTGGTCATATGGACCAGTCCGGCTGCTTCGGCCCTCTCCAGGGTCTCAAAGGCCTCTTTTTTAGAAATGGGCCGAAATGTCTGGTGACCGTCAAAGAAGCCGGGCACCGGAGCGATGCCCATGCAGATTTCTAAGGGCGCCTCACAACCCTTGCCCAGCAGTTTCTGTTCTTTTTTACAAATGCATTCACCCAGTCCGAAAGATTCGCCCGTATTGATAATGGCCGATACCTGCTGATAGGGCAGGGGGTCGTGTTTTTCCGTCAGGGTCTGTTCGACCGGCAGCACCTGCATAAGTTGGGGTTTGCCCTTGAAAAATTGCGGTCCGAAATGTTCATTGTAGGCTTCGGCCAACCGTGCAAATTCCTGGTCCATGCGGTCCAACTGAAATTCATAAATGCCGAACACCCACGGGACCATCTTGAATACAACCACTTCGCCAAAATCGACGCCGAACAGCTGGCCGCGCTTCCACATGGCGGTGAGGCGCTCGGCGAGACCCGTCAAGGGGCGGCCGGTTCTTTCCGCAATCTGCTCAGGAGTCTCGAAGGTAAGGCGCAGATCACAAAACAGTTCTGCTTCATCCGGGGTAAAGATCTTTTTCAACAGCGTAATTTCCAGGCCGTCGGCCGTGGCTGGAAAGCCATTGGGCAGGGTGTCCAGTGTGTCGGCCAATTTGCGATATACATCTGTACTCATTGGTCGGAATCCTTCTCAATTGATTGATTATATGTAATTCCCGGATGTGGCCACAGGTTAGTTGTCGGAATTGGAAAGGGCCGGCCAATAAATTGAACAGCGCTAAAAACTATCCGCAGGGTTACCCTTTCTGCAGGGGTCTCCTGTGGTCGCCCGGTCGCCTGGTTCAGTTATATAAGCGGGGGGAGGGCCGGACACCTGCTGCGCCGGGGTTGATTTACCCGTTTTCAGGATCGTGCTCCCCGGTCAATTCATCAAATAGACACCCAGGTTTTTATCGAACGCTTCCGCTTCGGCGAATTCGGTCCCGAGCAGGCGTCCTTGTATGTTGCGCACGATCACCGCTTTCAAAACCGGTGAATGGCCGACATCATCCAGCCGGAAATCAACATCGAGGGTATCTCCCACCTGGAAGTGATGATCCTTGTTGAGTTCCAGCTGCAGACCTTTGCGGGACAGGTTCCTGACCTTCATGTGGCCTTCAATTTTATCGCCCAGAGGCGATATGTGGGTGTAGGTGCCAGCCAGATTGACCTTTTTGCGGAGCATGCCCCTTTTTTCAAGGGTCACTTCAAACTGGTGTCCGCATTTGCACTTGCACTTTACTGTCAGGGCTCTGCCGATGTCTTTATACCGGGAAACATCGGCAATTCTGGCATGATCGCAGATTTCACAAACGAAGGTGGCCTTGTCATCATCGGTAACGTATGTTTTCCTAACCATTTTAAAACCTCCTGCAAATTACCGCCGCCCGATGACGAGTAATATAAATAAGTTAATCCACCTATGCCTGTCAAGGCTATTTAGCGGAGGGTGCCGTTAAATCGAAATAAATATAAATAGCAGAATTTAATTGAAATTACGTCCCCACGGGTGCCCCGGGCGCACTATGCTAGTCTATTAATCAATATCGGTAATGATTTTAAATAGTTTAGTAATAAGTTTCCCGGTACGCTCGTCCGTTGCACCCTAATGGAATCATTCTATTTTTCCGGTAGCCAGGGTAAGGTGCAGCCCGCCATGCTGGAAAGGCAATGTGCTGATCCTGAACGGCAACTGGTCGCCCAGATCTTTGCGCGGCAGAATCATGGCCAGGTTCCAGCCTGGGTAAGTGTCCGTAAGCCGGGATCCGATTCTTGAATATTGCCGTTCCAGGGAGTCCTTGATTTTAAGGCGGAGCCCATAGGGCGGATTGAGTACCACGACGCCGGGGACGGCACCGTCGTGCGGCGGGGCCACCGTGAAAAAGTCGCCAGTCTGCAGGTGAACAGCCGGATCCAGATCTATTCTGATGAGGGCCGTCTGCAGACTGGCAACCGCCAGGGGATCATGGTCAGAGGCAAAAATGCCCGGAGCTTGGGGGATATCGATCCGGGAGCCGGCTAATTTGCGCAGATATTTCCAGCGGCCGGGGCGGTAGCAAGGCCAGTCCATGAAGGCGAAATCGCGATACCACCCCGGCGGAATCCGGCTGGCGACCAGGGCTGCTTCCAGGGTGAAGGTCCCGGAACCACACATGGGGCCCGCCAGGATGCTGTGCCGTGAAAATCCGGCCATGGCCAGCATGGCGGCGGCAAAGGTCTCTCGCAGGGGAGCCATGCCGCCGTAAGTTTTCAAACCACGTTTGTAGAGTGGATCGCCGCTGCTGTCCAGTGAGAGGGTAAACAAGTCGGCCACGCAGCGGACTGCAATTTTCAACGCGGATGGACGTGTATTCGCAGGTACCGGCAGGCCGGGCTGGGTGGAGAGACGAGCAGTGATGGCCTGCTCGAACCGTTGGGCGATGGCGGCGGTGTGAATCAGGCGCGATCGTCGACTGGTTACATTCAAATCAAAGGGCTGCTGTTGAAACAGGAAAAGCTCCCAGGGAAAAGCCCGTAACTGTTTTTCCAATTGCCGGAAATTGGCAGCCCGAAATTGGCCGATGCGCATTAATATGCGGGAAGCCGTCCGCAGGTGCAGGTTGGCGGCATAGGCATCATGGAGCCGGGCTTGAAACAAGACCCCGCCTTTTTCAATCTGCAGCTTTTGGTTATCAAGCGGCAGCGCGGCCAGTTCCTGCCGGCAAAGGGACTCCAGGCCCGGCAGGGTAACCGCGAAAAACGTATGCTCGCGCCCGATTAGGCGGCGCTTGATTCTTTTTTGCAGGGCTTTGACGTTGGCCATGATAGTGTCCGTTTATACGCGGCTGTCACCCCGGGCACTGCAATCGGGTACAACCGCAACGTGAAATCATTATCGGGTTTTTGACTTTCGGCCCATGGCCGTAAAACCAAGCACCCGCGACGCAGGTGGTTATTGACTCGGCACGCTTTTACCCATAGCTTCTATCCAATCAGCACCCGTAATGCAATCAAGGGAGACATTTTTTATGCAGCCGGTTCATTTTAAGTCGGCATCCTATTCCCAGCCGGAACTGGAAACGGCGGTGTGGGCGTTGATGGATACCTGTGGGGGGCGAATTATAAGCGCCGGAGACCGGGTTTTGATCAAGCCTAATTTTTTACTGCCGGCCCGGCCGGAAAGTGGGATTCTGACCCATCCGGGCATTGTGGCCGCGGCGTGTAAATACGTTTTACAACGCGGTGGCGCGGCTTTGGTGGCGGACAGCCCGGCTGCGGGAACCTTCAGCCGGATTGTCAAAAAAGGCGGGTTTGCCCGCGCCTTGGAGGGCCAGGATGTTGAATTGCGGCCTTTTAGAGAGACGGTGTCGGTAGATATTGGTGAGCCGTTCGGCAAAATTGCCCTGGCTCGCGAGGCTCTGGAAGCGGATGCCGTCATCAATCTGGCCAAACTAAAAACGCACAGCCAGATGCTGTTGACCCTGGGGGTAAAAAATCTGTTTGGTTGCGTGGTCGGAATGGAAAAGCCGCAATGGCATCTGCGCAGCGGGATCGATCGGGACCGGTTCGCACGCCTGCTGGTGCAAATCCACTATGCTGTGTGTCCGACGCTTACCCTGGTAGACGGGGTTGTGTCTTTGGAAGGGGATGGCCCCGGAAAAGGAGGGCAGCCCCGACACACCGGCGTTCTTTTAGGCGGTCGGGACGCGGCCGCCGTCGATGCAGCGGTCTGTCGGATGCTGCGCCTTGACCCTGATCGACTGGCCACCCATCGGGCGGCGGCGGCCAGGGGCCTTATAACCGGCCGCGAGGATATTCGGGGTGATTTTAAAACGGTGGCCGATTTCAAGCTGCCGGAACAGGGGGCGGTTGCTTTTGGCCCGGAATTTTTAAAGGGTTTTATCCGGTCCCATGTCCTCCAGAAGCCGGTCGTCGATCCCCGGCGCTGCCGCAGCTGCGGGGAGTGCTGGACCTTTTGCCCGGCGGCCGCTGTGGTTGAATCCGGCCGGGCGGTTGCGTTTGATTACGGCCGGTGTATTCGCTGCTATTGCTGTGTGGAAGTCTGCCCCCACGGGGCCCTGGCAGCAAAGATGCCCCCAGTTGGGCGGTTGGTGGAAAAGATAAGGGCTCTGCGCAAGGGTGCCCGGCAGTGTCCGCATTGACAATAGCCGGGCTTTTCTGTATTTTACCCGGAATCATGACTCAGGTCGGTAGCCTGTCTTTCAGGTAATTCCCTAGAAGCGGTTTCAAAACCTTCAATCGGGTTCAAGATCAAGGCGGCCGTGAGGTTCAAACCGGAGGAATACTGATAGTATTTCGAGGATAGCGCGGGAGCTTCACTTCGTGCTGAACCGAGCGCCCAACGCAGAGATTGGGACTGAGGGGAGGTTTTGAAACCGCTTCTAAACAGCAACACAGTATACACCCGATACTTTTCTAACTTTAACCTCTCAGGGGGGCAACATGATCAACAAAGTGATTCTGGTGGGCAATCTTGGCCGGGACCCGGAAATTCGCTACACTCCCAGCGGCATGGCGGTCGCCAATTTCAGCATTGCGACCACGGAAAAATGGAAAGACAAACAGAGCGGCGAAATGCAGGAGCGGACCGAGTGGCACCGCATCGTGGCCTGGGGCCGGCTGGGTGAAATTTGCGGTGAATATCTTGCCAAGGGCCGCCAGGTATATATTGAGGGGAAGCTTCAGACCCGGCAGTGGGAAAAAGATGGGGTTACCCGGTATTCCACCGAAGTGGTTGCCTCAGAGATGAAGATGCTTGGCTCCAAGACCCAGGGGGACGGTTATAAGCCCGCGGATCAGTCCTCTGCCCCTGAGTATTCCGGACCGCCTCTGCCGGGAACCCAGGATGATGACGATATTCCATTCTAGCCGGCCACTGTATTAGGCCCATTCGAAAGCAGCGCGGAGTCATTCCCTGCGCTGCTTTTTTGTGCTTCACGATGAGAGTGGTTGAAGCGCCTGCCGTGAACCTTCCGCCCAACGGGAATCTGCCCAGGCCTGTACAGACTTTTCGAAATAGGCCTGGGCTTTTTCCAGCGCCTCCTTTTCTAAATACAGACGGCCGATTTTGTAATATACTTGGGCCAGTACATCTTTGCTGTCATTTTCCCCCAGATGCGAAGGAATACCGTAATCTGCCTCAGGGTCAGCTGCAATTGACTCGATGTACAGGTAATCTTCCAGGGCGTAATGGCGACGGCCCAAAAAGCCGGGCAGGTTCAGACTGTTGTTGGCCCGCAGGATGCGGATAAGGATGTTTTTCGGGGCCTTGGTCACGCAACCATCGATAATTTTGGTGCCCTTGCGAACCATCTTCATTTTCGTAAAAGGATTCTTTGAATCCCGGGCTACCATGGTATAGCAGCTGCCGAGAAAAGCATAGGCTTCCAGGTCAGCCGGATCGAGTTCCATCACTTTTTCGAGGGTTATGATGGCCTCGTTCAGCATTCCGTCGATGCGCAAAACCGCCTGGTGGTGATATACCAGGCCCAGGCGCTTGAGAGCATCCAAGTCATTGGGGTTGGCTGCCAGACACGCTTCATGACGTCGAATGTAGATTTCCCGGGGGCTTTCTCCAGGTGGATAGTTCATATCTCCGGGCAGGTCATTACTGCCCAGGGGCGGGATAAATCCTGAGCCGCTTAATCCGCCTGCGGAAACGCTGCCTGATCCGGGACTGCCCCCGGAACCTGCCCCGGCCGCACCGGCGCTACCACTACCGGAACCGCTGCTGCTGCCGCTTCCACTGCCTGATCCGCCGCCGGAGCTCGCACTGCCTGATCCACCGCCGGAGCTCGCACTGCCTGATCCACCGCCGGAGCTGCCACCGCCAGTGCCACCGCCGGCGCTACCCCCACTGCCGCCACCAGCGCCCCCGCAGCCCCCCCAGGCCAGAGCGGTCCATTGATAATTTTCGAAGGTTTCCATGCAAAAACAGATTGAAATCAGTACAGCGACCAAGATGAACGATTTTTTCAAGCCGGACCTCCCGCTATTGATGGATTGACAAAAAAGTCCTTTGAAAATAGATGCAAAGGTGAAAAATATCAACAGATGAATGGGCTGATCCAAATGAACCTTTTTGAATTGACCTGCCAGGAACTGGCCGTTGAACTCAGGCGCCGTTACGGGAAGGGCAGCTACCACGCGGCGGCCATTTTCCGGCACCTGTATCATGAGCTGGACGCGGATGTTTCCCGGGCACCTTCCGTGGCCGCCGCACCCCATCTGGCCGCCCGGCTGGCTCGGGATCTGCACATCGCTTGCGGTCGGGTTGTCCTGGAGAAAGAGCAGGCTGGCGTCGTGAAATTCGTCACCCGTTTGGAAGACGGCGCCCAGATAGAGTCCGTGGTGTTGCCCATGGTGCATCACCGGACCGTCTGTGTGTCCAGCCAGGTGGGGTGCCGAATGGGCTGCCGGTTTTGCGAAACTGGGAAAAATGGACTGGCGCGTAATCTGGAGGTGGCGGAGATAGTGGGGCAGGTTTATGCCGCCCGTAAGCGTTTCGGGCCGGAACTGCGCAATGTCGTGTTCATGGGTATGGGCGAACCTTTTGATAACTACGACAACGTCCTCAAGGCGATCGATGTCATCAATGATCAACGGGGTCTTGATATCGCCCTGCGGCGGATAACCGTTTCCACCGCCGGCCTGGCAGAGGGGATACGAAAATTCGCCGCCGCCGGCCCGCCGCTGATTAAGTTGGCCATTTCCCTGAATGCTTCCAATGACCGCCTGCGGTCTGAACTGATGCCGATCAACCGGTCATTACCCCTGGATAAACTGAAGACCCTGCTCAGGTCCTATCCGTTGAAGAAGAAGTACTATTTTCTGTTTGCCTATGTGCAGATTCCCGGCGTTAACGACCAGCCGGAACACGCTGTTCAGTTGGCCCATTACCTTGAACAACTGCCGTCAAAAGTGAACCTCATTCCCTTTAATCCGGGTCCAAATTCGCCCTACCGCGCGCCTTCTGAAAAAGAAAGCGAACGGTTTCGGGATCTGCTGATTAGGCGCAGGGTCAATATCCAGCAGCGCTCTACCCGGGGTCGGGAACTTATGGCCGCTTGTGGGCAGCTTGGTTCAACGGCCTATTCTCAGTAAGCAATAAGACGCGATCACCTTGGATTAATAAATGAATTTGCATGCGTTGACATGCTATTTGTAAGAAATAATATCCTAGATTGATAGTTACAGGTTCTGGCAAGATACCCCAAAATACCTAAATCATTCCGCAGCCGAGCCTTCCGAGTTCCAACCAAGGACTGTTGGCAAGCAACTATGCTGCAATTGAGAATTTAGGCTTTTTATATCTGATGGTATATTCAAGCGAGCATTGAATAACCAACACATATAGGAGGCCAC
>CAJINA010000115.1 GCA_905176665.1 Olavius algarvensis Delta 4 endosymbiont
ACGACCGCGCGCCATACCCTGGTCTTCTTTTGGGGCCAGGGATGGCGCTTATCGTCTATCTCAAACTGTTTGGGAAGATCTTAACTTTTTCACTTAAATAATCGTAAATGTTTAGAATATTGATGTTCAATATTGAACACGGGTTGCCGTGACCGAAATCGACAATGATGGAAACAGACACATTTACGATTGAACAGCTGGCCGGCCAGCGCTTGATGGTCGGGTTCGACGGAACCGATCTCAGCGCAGACCTGAAAAACCTTATCAGTACCTATAAGGTCGGCGGCCTGATCCTGTTTACACGCAATATAGAGAGCCCTAACCAACTTCGAGACCTGTGCGCCGACGTCCAGGCCTATGCCGCCGATGCGGGGCAGCCGCCGCTATTTATCGCTATTGACCAGGAGGGCGGCCAGGTGGCCCGGCTGAAGGCACCCTTCACCGAGTTCCCTGGTACCCCACCGCTGAAAAACAGAGCCGATGCGGAGGACTTTGCGCGCATCACGGCCGACGAACTGACGGCGGTCGGCATCAACATGAACATGGCCCCGGTCATGGATGTGAATGACCCGCAAATCGACAGCATCATGATCAAACGGGCTTTCAGCCACGATCCGGATGTTGTCGCGGAGATTGGTACGGCGGTTATTGCAGGCCTGCAGAAAAGAAAGATAATGGCGGTGGCCAAACATTTTCCCGGAATCGGCCGTACAACCCTGGACTCCCATGTCGACCAGCCGCTTTTAGAGGCCAGTGTAAACAAGCTTGAAGCTGACCTGGCGCCGTTTTCCGCCGCAATCAACCACCACGCTGCCGGCATCATGCTGTCGCACATCCTTTATAGCGCCCTGGACTTAGACTTACCGGCCAGCCTGTCCGTTAAAATCGCCCGGGACCTTCTGCGCAAACGGATGGGTTACGACGGCCTGGTCCTGACCGACGACCTGGACATGGGGGCGATCAGCAACCACTTTGCCATCGACACGGCCGTCGACTGCATCCTGACGGCGGATATCGACCTGATGCTGGTCTGCCACAAAGGCCCGGCCCAGGACCTGGCCTTTGCCCGCACCTGCCGCTGGCTTGCAAGGGAATCCGGCCATCGGACACGCGGCCGGCAATCCGTAAAGCGGATCATGCGGCTTAAGCAGCAATACCTGTATTAACTTCAGGTAATTAGTCTGCAGGCTGAAGACTGAAGTGAAACCTTGTTTGGAACGTATCCCAAAGCATGAATGCTAAAGGTGTGACCAGAGAATCCGGGACGCCAATTCAGACAGATGATCCCGGCAGCCTTCAAGCAGTCACCTTCAGCCTTTTGTCTTCAACCTGAACACCTAACTGCAAGGTTGGCACATGGAAATCAGCTCCGAATTTGCCGGCACCCGACTCAAGCCCTTCACCATGCAGGTAGACGCCCGGCAGATCATGAACTATGCCGCGGCGGTCGGCGATCATAACACCCGCTACTTCGATGACCGTCGCAGCGCAGGGTTGGCGGCCCACCCCATGCAACCGGTGGCCATCACCTGGAACATCACCGGCCGGATATGGGAATACATCGAAGCGGATGATTTTCCGCTGGACGCGCTGCTCACCCAGGTTCACCACACGGAAACCATTGTGCATCATCGTCCCCTGGTGCCCGGTGATCGTCTGACGATCGACGGATGCGTCGCCGCCATCAAAGCCCACCCGTCCGGCACCCGGGTTGTCATCCGTTATGCCGCCGCGGACAGTGAGGGACAACCGGTCTTCACCGAGTATTGCGGGGCCCTGCTGCGGGGCGTCACCTGCGTCGGCGGCAACCGGCAGATCGATGAACTACCGGCCATCCCCACTGCGAGCAAGGCGTCCCGACCGATCTGGTCGGCACACATCGAAATTGATCCCCTGGCTCCGTACATCTATGACGGCTGTACGGATATCATTTTCCCCATTCATACATCGCCGAAATTCGCCGACACGGTCGGCCTGCCCGGAATCATACTGCAGGGCACGGCGACGCTGGCCATGGCCATCCGTGAAATCGTCGCTCGGGAGGCGGAACATCAGCCGACCCGGGTCAGGACTATCTCCGGCCGGTTTACCGGAATGGTACGACCCGGGTCTCGCATTGCCATACACCTGACCGATCGCCGGAGCACGACGGCCGGCCGGGGGCTCTTTTTCGAGGTCCGCAACGACAACGGCAAAAAGGCCATATCGAACGGCTTTGCCGAAGTCATTTAAGGGGGCTTACCTCTCTTGGTCCAGCCCCTTGAAAGGAAACCTAGCATGAGTAACACCCGCCTGACGCTGGTAAACGATTATATCGAAAAATGGGCCGAGGAGCGCCCGGACAAGCCCGCCATGATCCAGCATGAGGATGACAAAACGATTACCTACAAGGATTTCGCGGCCCTGGTGGACATCTTCGCGCTGAAACTGATGGCCATGGGCATCGGCAAGGGCGACCGGGTGGCCACCCAACTGGTTCTCGTGCCCGAGCACATGATCCTGATGTACGCCTGCTTCAAAATCGGTGCTATAATTGCGCCCCTGGATGTACGTCTCCAAGACGACGAAGTGGTCCGGGATGTAAACAAGATCGACCCAATTGCATTTTTCTTCCTGGGCAATACCCCGGTCAGGGACTTTAGAACCGTCGGAGCGGCTGTGGGCCGGCACTGCCCGGCTGTCAAGCACCTCGTGCAGTTTACCGCCAATCCCGCATCCGGGGAACTGGCGGAAGGCGCCGTGGCGATCACTGACCTGTTGAAAAAAAGCGGGCTCTTCCTGCTCAAACTCAAGGATATTATTACCCGCGGCCTGAAAAAGGCGGCGCGGCAGGTCGACACGCAAACGCCGGCGCTGATTATCTATACCACCGGTACCACCGGTGACCCCAAGCCGGCCCTCTTGTGCCATGAAAATATCATTGTCCAGAATGAAATCCTGGCGCGGGGCATGGGCATGGACGCGGAAGATGAAGGCATCGTCCTGGTGAACCTGCCGCCCAGCCATGTAGGCTGTGTGACGGAGACCTTCATGACCACCATGTATGTGGGCGGCACCACCATTTTACTGCGGATCTTCGATGTCGAACTGACCCTGGAGGCCATCCAAAAACACCGTGTCGAGGCCCTCGGGCAAATCCCCACCCAGTTCCGGATGCTCTGGAATCACCCGGAATACAACCGGTACGATCTTTCGAGCCTGAAATTCGTGGCTTACGCCGGATCAGCGGTGGACACTGGTTTTCTGGAAAAACTCGCCCGCATGGCCCCGCAATTCGGCACCGGTCTGGGCATGACGGAAAACGCCGGGTTCGCCACCTTTACGCCGGCAGGCATCCCCCTGGAGGAAATGGCCGGCCAGGTCGGCCGGGCCTTTGCAGATCTGGCGGTGGTGTCGGTGCGCAAACCCATGAATCCGGACCGCAGCGCGGGCCAAGAATTGCCCGACGGCGAGATCGGCGAGATCTGCTACCACCCCCCCATTGTCTTTCCCGGCTATTATAACCAGCCGGAGGAAACTGCAAAAACCATCTCAACCGAGGGGCTGCTCTACACCGGGGATCTCGGCTATTTCAAAGACCTGGGTACCTATCACGCCCTGTACCTGTCCGGCCGGCGTAAATTCATGGTCAAGCATAAAGGCTACAACGTCTTCCCCGGTGAGGTGGAAGACCATATCGCCGGATTGACGGGTGTGGAGATGGCCGAAGTTATCGGCAAGCCGCACGCAATCTTCGATGAAGCTATTTTCGCATTTGTCCGGCTGGACAAAGATGCGAACCTGGACGCTACCAAGATCATGGATCACTGTAAAGCCATCGCCGCCTACAAGCGGCCCCTGCACGTGGAGATCTGGCCGGCGGATGAAGAGTTTCCCCTGACCCGCAGCACCAAGGTAGACAAGCTTGCCCTGTCAAAAATGGCGGATCCAATCATCGCAGACTTAAGAGCGGCAGGGAAATGGGATAAGGGGTAATACGGGAACAGTGATTTGATATTGATATTTCTGAATTTTTAGAGAAGCGGTTTCAAAGCCTTCATTCGAATTAAAGGTTAAAGCGGACGAAAATTTAACCGGAGGCGCCAGCGAAGCCAGTGCTTTGCGTGGTAACTACCAGGAGTATTTCGAGGATTAATTATTGAGCCCAACGCGGGCACGTAGTGAAGCCTTGGTGCTCATGGAGCAAAAGGGGTGTTTTTCAAAGGGCTCAGATCCCCATCCTGGTCGTTGAAAACACATCATCCTCCAGCGCAGAGCGTTTGCCTTCCTTCAGGTAGTGATACCCCACCGCGGCGATCATGGCCGCATTGTCCCCACACAGCTCAATGGGCGGTATGTGAACTGAAAGGCCCTTTTCGCGCGCCAGGGCGGTCACCTTTTCGCGGAGTCTTTCGTTGGCCGCCACACCGCCGACCACCGCAATGTGGTCGCATTTTTTCACCCGGGCGGCTTGCATCAGCTTGTAGGCCAGAACATCAACCGCCGCTTCTTGAAAACTGGCCGTGATGTCCGCGGTCTGTTTTTCCGCCGCTTGCGGATGGGTCTCGATGTGACGCCTTACGGCGGATTTTAAACCACTGAAACTGAAATCAAACGCCTTTTTGTCAAGGGAGGGGCGGGGGAATTTTATGGCGGCCGGATCGCCCTCCTTGGAGAGTTTGCCGATAATCCCTCCGCCGGGATATCCCAGATTCAACATTTTGGCCACCTTGTCAAAAGCCTCACCGGCCGCATCATCACGGGTCTGGCCCATTAGTTCCACTCCGGTGTGCCCGGTCACATGGTAGACGCTGGTATGCCCACCGGATACCAGAAGGGCCACGAAAGGGAACGGCGGCGGAGTCGGTGTGAGAAAAACCGAATTAATATGACCCTCGAGGTGATTGACGCCGATCCAGGGTAAACCCCGAGCGTAGGCCCAGGACTTGGCAAAGGTAAATCCCACCAACAGGGCACCGACCAGGCCGGGTCCCCGGGTGACAGCAACTGCATCCACCGCCTCAGGCGCAAGGTCGGCATCCGTCAAGGCCTGCTCCACCACGGGAACGATGGCTTCAATATGCTTCCGGGAGGCCAGTTCCGGTACCACCCCGCCGTAGGGTTTGTGCACCTCTATCTGCGAGGCCACCACGGAGGAAAAAATTGTACAGCCGTCTTCCACGACGGCCGCCGCGGTTTCGTCACAGGATGTTTCTATGCCAAGTATTTTCATATAATTAAAAAAGTTTTAGGTTTTAAGTGTTAAGTGTTACGCCGAAGCAGACACCTCGGCAAGCAAACGCTTAAAACTTAAAACCTAAAAATTAAGAGTTTCTTTTCGCCCCCTGACCGGAGCTGCTTTGGCCGGTTCCTCAGTCCTTGCAGGGCGGATTTTTTGCAGCTCCCCGGCTGATCCAGCGCAAGAGATTTTCGATTGCTGTTTTAAAGAGGTGCGCAGGCGTCTTCTTCATCGAGCCACTCGATCGTTTCACTGCTGTCCTTGCGTGCCACGATATCACCAATAAGATAGGCCTTCTCATCCATGCCGGCCAAGCGCTGCAGCACTTCGTCGGCCACCTCACCGGGTACCACGACGATCATGCCGATACCGCAGTTAAAGGTCCGCATCATTTCAGGCGTTTCTATGTTGCCGGCCTTTTGTAGCCAATCGAAAACCGGCGGTACCGGCCAACTGCCCTTGCGAATCCGCACCTTGCAGCGTTCGGGCACTATCCGCAGCACGTTGTCCGGGATGCCCCCGCCGGTGATATGGGCGATGCCATGCACCGGAAAATCCCGCAGCAGGTTCATCACCGGGCGGGCGTATATCCGGGTGGGCCGCAGCAGTTCCTCGCCGAGCGTGCAGCCCAGGTCGGTCACGTGGTCCGTTACCTTAAGCTTCATCAGTTCGAAGCAGACCTTGCGCACCAGTGAAAACCCGTTGCTGTGGATCCCACTGGAAGCAATCCCCACCAATTGGTATCCTGGACGGATTTCGCTGCCGTCCACAATTTTGCTGTCATCCACCACTCCCACGGCGAACCCGGCCAGATCATATTCGTTTTCACCGTAAAACCCGGGCATTTCAGCGGTTTCACCGCCAATCAGAGCACACTGGGCCTGTCGGCACCCCTCGCCGATCCCGGAAATTATGGCTTCTGCGGTATCGGTCTTCAGGTGGCCCATTGACAAATAATCAAGAAAAAACAGCGGCTTTGCACCCTGGACCACGATGTCATTGACACACATGGCCACCAAGTCGATGCCGACGGTATCGTGCTTGTCCAGGTCAAAAGCGATTTTCAACTTGGTGCCGACCCCATCGGTAGAGCTGACCAGGGCCGGCCGTTTGAGATTGTCCAGGCTGAGGGAAAAGAGGCCCCCGAACCCGCCGATATCGCCCATGACACCCGGCCGGCGGGTCCCGGCGGCTATTTTCTTGATGGAATCAACCAGGCTGTTGGCTTTGTCTATATCCACACCGGCATCGGCGTAGGTAAGTGGTTTGGTCATCGGGTACTCCTGATCCTTTGTTGAGGGATTCGATTCAGGGTTTACGGGAACTATTTCAAAAACCGGATTCTGGTTCAAAGGCAAGGCGTCCGCGAGGATCAAACCGGAGGAATACAAAGCGTATTTCGAGGATTTGAGCCGAGCGCCCAACGCCGAGATTGGGCCAAAAGACTTTTTTGAGATAGTTGCTAGAAAGTTAGCCGGAGGCAACCTCCGGGTGCTCAAAAAAGTAAGCTGAAACCAGTGAAAAGTCAAAACAAATTTTTGACATCACTTGGAATGTATTGTAATTAGGTGAGATTCATAAACGGCCGTCAGGACGGGAACTCCGCCAGGCCAGAATCTTGATTATGAGGGATTACCATGGACAAATTTGCCAGACTCGACCGCTTGCCGCCCTATGTTTTTGCGACCGTCAACAAAATCAAGATGGAAGCCAGACGGGCCGGCGAAGATATCATCGATCTGGGCATGGGCAACCCCGACATCGGCACCCCGCAGCATATTGTGGACAAGATGACCGAGGCCGCCCAGAAACCGCATAACCACCGGTACTCGGCATCCATGGGGATAACCCGCCTGCGGGTAGCCATCGCCAACTGGTACAAAGAGCGCTACGCTGTGGATATCGATCCCGATACCGAATCGATCGTGACCATTGGGGTTAAGGAAGGCATGTCCCATCTGGTCCTGGTAACAATTCGGCCCGGGGACGTGATCTTTTCGCCGACCCCGACCTATCCCATCCATCCCTACTCGGCCATCATATCAGGCGGGGATGTGCGGGGCATACCGGCCGGTCCCGACCAGGACTTTTTCGACAACTTGATGCAAGCCACCCGTCAGACCTGGCCCAAGCCCAAGGTTCTGATCTTGAGCTACCCGCACAACCCGACCACGGAAGTCGTGGATCTGGAGTTTTTTGAAAAGGTTGTGGATTGGGCCAAAGAACACGATATCATGATCATTCACGATTTCGCCTATGCCGATCTGACCTTCGACGGCTACAAGGCACCCAGTTTCCTGCAGGCCAAGGGGGCCAAGGAAGTGGGAGTTGAATTCTTCTCCATGTCCAAAAGCTACTCCATGGCCGGCTGGCGGGTTGGCTATTGTGTTGGTAATCCGGAAATCATCGGTGCCCTGCGGCGAATCAAGAGCTACCTGGATTACGGGATCTTCCAACCCATCCAGATTGCCTCGATCATCGCCCTGGAAGGCGACCAGCAATGTGTCCGGGAAATCAACGATACTTACCGAGAGCGTCGCGACACCCTGATTACCGGTCTCAACCGGGCCGGATGGGAAGTGCCCAGCCCCAAAGGGACCATGTTCGTATGGGCCAAGATTCCTGATCAATACCTGCATATGGGTTCGGTTGAATTTTCAAAATTTTTAATCAATGAAGCCCAGGTAGCCGTATCCCCCGGTCTGGGGTTCGGCGAATATGGCGATGAGTATGTCCGCTTCGCCCTGATTGAAAACAACATGCGGATCAATCAGGGGATCCGGGGGATACGCAAGGTGATGCAATGAAAACGATCGCGATAGGACTACTGGGCTGCGGCACGGTTGGTGTGGGCGTGGCCAAGCTGCTGCTGGAAAATCGGGCGTTGATCCAATCCCGGCTGGGAGCCGACCTTCATCTGAAGTATGTGGCGGACATTGATACGACCACCGATCGGGGCCTTGCCTTTGATGACGGGGTCTTTATCAGCGACGCGTTTACCGTTGTGGAAGACCCCGACATCGATATCGTCGTGGAGATGATCGGCGGGCAGGGCATCGCCAAGGACCTGATCCTCAAGGCCATGGAGAACGGCAAACATGTGGTGACCGCCAATAAAGCGCTCATGGCTTCCCAGGGCAACACCCTGATTGAAAAAGCACGGGAAGTCAACGTCGACCTGGCCTATGAAGCCAGTGTCGGCGGTTGTATGCCCATTATCAAGGCGCTCCGGGAATCGTTGGTCAGCAATCACATCCGGTCGATGACAGGGATTCTCAACGGGACGTGCAATTACATCCTGTCCCGGATAACCGATGAGGGCAGCGAGTTTGCCCAGGTTCTGGCCGAGGCCCAGGCGGAAGGCTACGCCGAAGCCGACCCGACTTTGGATGTTGAGGGCCATGATGCCGCCCATAAACTGGCGATCGTCACCGCCCTGGCATTCGGCATGGAGATAAACCTGGCCGATACCTACACCGAGGGCATCTCCAAGATAACGCCCATCGACATCGACTTTGCCCGTCAGTTCGGCTACCGGATCAAGTTGCTGGCCATCGCTAAAAACGACAACGGCAAAATCGAAGCCCGGGTGCATCCCACCATGATTCCGGAGAGCAACCAGCTCTCCAAGATCAACGGGATCCTCAATGCGATCATGATAACCGGCGACGCCATCGGCGATGTCCTGCTGTGCGGGCACGGCGCCGGGCAGTTGCCCACGGCAAGCGCGGTGATAAGCGACATCGTGGACATCGCCCGGAATATCATGGCCGGTATCGCCAGGCGCATACCGGTGCTCTCCTACCAACCCGAACACATCCAGCGCATCCCGGTGATGCCCATGGACGAATTGTTCACCCATTACTATTTGCGGCTGGCAGCCCTGGACAAACCCGGGGTCCTATCGATCGTATCCGGCGTCCTGGGCCAACACGGCATCAGCATTAAATCCGTTCAGCAAATAAGTCGCCGGAAGGCCGGGACGGTTCCCATCGTCATGCTGACCCACCATGCCCGCGAACTGGATATAAAAAATGCCATGGCCGAGATTGCAGCCCTGGATGTTGTTGAGGATGATCCCATGGTCATCCGGATCGAAGATGAAAGTAATCATGTCTAACGCCATTGGAAATCAGATAAATAGTATTGCGAGGTAGAATGAAGATTTTGTGTTCCGACCTGGAGGGCGTATTTACACCTGAAATCTGGATTAACGTAGCCGAGAAAACCGGTATTGAAGAATTAAAGCTCACGACCCGGGACATTTCAGACTATGATGTCCTGATGAAAAAGAGACTGTCCATTTTAGAAGCGAACAAGCTGAAGCTCAACGACATAACCGATGTGATCGCAACAATGGAACCCCTGCCGGGTGCGGTCGAGTTTCTCAACTGGCTGCGCGCGCAGATACCGGTCATTATCGTATCAGACACGTTCGAGCAGTTCGCGGGCCCCCTGATGCAGAAACTGGGCTGGCCGACGCTTTTTTGCAACACCTTGAAAGTCACCGCAGACCTGACCGTAACCGGTTATACTCTGCGCCAGGCCGACGGCAAGAAAAAGGCCGCCCTGGCTTTGCAGCAGCTCAACTACGAAGTCATTGGCGTGGGTGATTCCTACAACGACATCAGCATGCTGCAGGCGGCGAATCACGGCATATTACTGCACCCTCCGGAGAATGTAATTGCTGAATTTCCAGACCTACCGGTCACCAACAGTTATGCTGAAATCAAAACGGTTCTTGCACCATTGTTGTAAATTAGGCCTATAGACTGAAGGCCGCAGGTTCCAGAAAAGATCTTATTTACTACTTCAGTCTTCAGCCTTCAGCCTAAGCAACCTGAAACACAATGAACTCACATCGCACCACTGTCCGCGTTATTTACGGCGATACCGACAATATGGGTATCGCCTATCACGCCAACTATTTCCGCTGGTTTGAAATCGGGCGATCCGAAATGTTTCGCGACCTGGGACTGGCTTACCGGGAAATCGAAAAGCGGGGCATCTATCTACCGGTATCCGAGGTGGGCTGTAAATTCACGGCCCCTGTGCGCTATGACGACCTGCTGGTGATAGAAACAGCACTGGATACCAGTGTCCGGGGCGGCATGAAGTTCAACTACCGCATTCTCAAAGCTGAAGATGAAACCGTACTGGCCAGGGGCTTTACCAAGCACGCCTGTCTGAACGGGAACGGAAAGGTGGTCCGCCCACCGGCCTTCATTATGGATCTGATAGGCAAAAACTAAAGAACGCCGGACGAAAACGCAACGCACTATTCTATTACTGTGTTCAGTTTTGAACAGACATGCCGGTTGGTTGGGACAGAACACTACACGGAAAATGGGAATTAAGCGATGAATACTGAAAATTTCAGTAATTGCAAGCTATTGGTGGTGGGCGACCTCATGATCGACGAGTATGTCTGGGGCGATGTGGAGCGCATCTCGCCGGAAGCTCCGGTACCGGTGGTTTCGGTCAACCGGGAAGACTACACCCTGGGCGGCAGCGGCAATGTGGTCAATAACCTGGCGGCCCTGGGCGCACAGATCCTGGTGGCCGGTGTGACCGGAACGGGGCCGGGCGGCGCCCTCATGACCAAACGGTTCGAGGATCTGGGAGTGGACGCCGGCGGCGTCATCCAAGACCCGCGGCGCCCGACGACTCGCAAAACCCGGATCATCGCAGCCAATCAGCAAGTTCTCCGGATTGACCGCGAAACCGTACAGGACATTGCCGGTGAAACGCGCGAATCCATAGCCGCCTATGTCAACAAGGCCATCGAATCGGTCGATGCGGTTCTGATTTCAGATTATGGGAAAGGGCTGCTCACCCGGGACCTGCTGGCCGCCACTATTAAAAAGTCGCACGCGGCCGGGAAACCCGCCATCGTCGACCCCAAGGGAATGGACTTCGCAAAGTATCGAGACGCCTATCTGATTACCCCGAACAGGAAGGAAGCCGGCCTGGCCGCAGGACTGGATATTGTCGACGCCGACACCCAGGACCGGGCTGCGGCCGCCATATTCGCAAAGACCGGGGCCCGGAATCTGCTGATTACCTGCGGCCAGGACGGCATGGCGCTATATGAGGACAACACCGGTCCACACACCATCCGTTCAAAGGCCCGGCAGGTCTTCGATGTCTCGGGCGCCGGCGATACAGTCGTCGCCGTAACCGGCCTGGCGCTCGCGTCCGGACAGGCCTTGCAAGAAGCAGCGGCGTTGGCCAACCTGGCAGCCGGTATCGTGGTGGGCAAGATCGGCACGGCCACCGTGTCCCTGGCGGAATTATCCGCCGCCGGCCGGACAGCGTAACTGCCCGCAGAATCAGCACATAATACGAGGGCCGCAATGTCCCGCCACCCGGCAATCCGAAACCATAAGGACGGTTTTCTAATCACGGTCTACGTGCAACCCCGCGCAGCCCAAAATGCCGTAACCGGTCTCCACGGCAGTGCCCTTAAGCTGCGGCTCACGGCCCCGCCGGTAGACGGCGCCGCCAACAAGATGTGCCTCCAGTTCCTGGCCAAACAGCTCAACGTCCCCAAATCCGCCCTGCAGATGGAAAGTGGCCATACCAACCGCACCAAGACTATCCTATGCCGCTGCAGCCAAGACGAAGGCTCCAAACTCGCCTGCACTAAAGTCCGAAAAGCCATCGAAGCGCTTTGTAAACAATAATCGCCCGAATTGCTTAGACCCGAGCGTGATTCCTTAGCATAAAACTTAACACCTAAAACTTAACACCCTCTTCCAAAAGACCTTGACAGCTATACCGAATGCGACTATATTCTCGACTTCTTGATGCGGGGTGGAGCAGTCTGGTAGCTCGTCGGGCTCATAACCCGAAGGTCAGAGGTTCAAATCCTCTCCCCGCTACCAAAAAAACATGGGGTTGTGGCGAATCGCCATAACCCCTTTTTTTGTTATTCCAGCAACTACTCCAGCCCATAATACCCAAATTCAGGTCCGTATAACTGGCCTATTTCAGGTTGCATTAACTTATAAATAAAATTGATATTGACCTACCCATTTAAATCCAATCCAGCTACAAAATTAATATTAAGCAAGGACGTGGACTATAACAGATAATCCGCGTTCTTCTACTCAACAATGTAACTAAGGAATAATGGTCGTGGTGTGCAGTTTTGATTTGTTAGGGATAATAAAAGGTTTTCAGCCTTATGATATGTACAGGACTTTAGCAGTTATCGCCGGTTTCGGCTTCAGCGCCTCAGCCACAGCATATAGTGATTGATCAAGGTTTCTGATTATATGGTAGATTTCTGAAGCAGACTTATAACTCAAGAATAGGACGATTAATCTTAAGATGTGTGATTGGCACCATCCAGGACCTGCCTGATCAGTGTAGCAATTTCGCTTGGGATGATTGGCTTCATTAGAAACCCCTTGATCCCCAAAGTCTTTAATTTATCATCAGTAAGCTCAGAACTGAATCCTGTGCAAAGGATGACAGGGATATCTGACCGAACGGCAACCAACTCCGCCGTAAGGCGATCCCCGGTCATCTTGGGCATTGTCATGTCCGTAATCACCAGGTCGAAACCGCCCGGTTGGGATTTAAAAAGATCCAGGGCTGCATGGGGGTTTAAGGCGGTGGTCACTTTATAACCCAGGCGTTCTAGAATTTGCTGGCCGATATCGATCAAAGCAGGTTCATCATCCACAAAAAGGATTCTTTCCGTCCCCTTGGAAAGAATGGTTTCTGTTTTTTCTTCTTGCTCTGGAGCCCCGGCTGAAATCGGTAGAAATACCTTGAAACTGGTGCCTTCTCCCGGTTCGCTGTGTGCGTAGATCTCTCCACCGCAGCTTTCCACGATACCATGAACGACCGCCAACCCCATTCCGGTGCCTTCACCCTGTTCCTTGGTGGTGAAAAAAGGATCGAAAATTCGGTCCAACACATCCTGTGACATGCCGCAACCGGTGTCGATTACTACCAACTTGAGGTATGGGCCTGACTTTAAATCATGATAACGGTCCGTGAAAGCCTGGTCCAGCTCGACATCGGTAAGAACCACCTCCAAGATTCCGCCTGTCTCCCGCATAGCATGACCGGCATTGGTACAAAGGTTCATGAAAATCTGATGGATCTGGGTGGGATCACCCATCACTAAAGAATCGCTCATCAGGTTTGGGCGTATGTCAATCGTCACGGGTAAAGAGGCCCGGAGGAGCTTGAGAGACTCCTCCGCGATCAATTTCAAAGAAACCGGCCTCTGCTCCTGTTTTGTCTGGCGGCTGAAGGTTAAAATCTGTTGAACGAGGCCTTTCGCTCGGTTTCCGGCTTTGTCAATTTCGCCGAGATACCTTTCCATCTTTCCTTTTTTATCAAGGCTCATCTTTGACAGTTCGGCATATCCGATGATCGCGGAAAGGATATTGTTGAAGTCATGTGCAATACCCCCGGCCAGCGTTCCTATGGCTTCCATCTTTTGGGCCCGGTTGAGCTGCCGTTGAAGCTTCGCTCTTTCTTCCTCTGATTGTCTAATCTCAGTGATATCGCGTCCCTCTGGCACAACGAAAATCACGTCACCATTGTCGTTCCGAACTGGGCTCAGCGAAAAATCGATGTTTCTGACCTGCCCGCCTGCGGTTGGATGGGTGGTTTCGAACCGGACGAATTCGCCCTTGGCAGCGCGTTTAACCGCGCCCTGCACTTCGGATCGCTGTGATCTGTCCCACCAAGGACCATCCCAAAGGTACTCCCCAATGACATCCGTTTCCCTCACGCCAGCAAAACTTAAGGCCGTTCGGTTGGCCGCGAGAAGCCTGCCTTCTGTATCAATCAGGCCCGTGAGCTGAAAAAGTTAAGATCTTCCCAAACAGTTTGAGATAGACGATAAGCGCCATCCCTGGCCCCAAAAGAAGACCAGGGTATG
>CAJINA010000116.1 GCA_905176665.1 Olavius algarvensis Delta 4 endosymbiont
ACGACCGCGCGCCATACCCTGGTCTTCTTTTGGGACCAGGGATGGCGCTTATCGTCTATCTCAAACTGTTTGGGAAGATCTTAACTTTTTCAACTTATTTCCGAATCCGTGCGCCAAGAAGCGGAAGAGATTTTGCGTATTGACGGCCAGAGGGACATACTTCCAAAAGGGGCCGAAACACCCCTAAGGATTTACGAAGTTGGTGGTATTGCTGGACATTACAACCTCGTTCTCGACTATGAAGACCAGCCTTTGGCCCCACTCGCCCGGCATGTCCCACTAAGTTATACGGTGCTAGAAGGTAAATATGCTCGGAAGAAAAAGCTCGAAGGTTCTGTTCTCAGGCTCTCAAAGAAGTGCGCAGAGATAAGTTTTGAAGGGACGGTTAGTCTCCTGACCAACCTTAAAATGAATTTAAGAGATGTGGATGAAAAACTTTCGACCAGGCACTTCTATGGGAAGGTGATAAAACGTTCTGGGAAGAGAGGGCTTACCCAATTGGTTCGTTTTACCTCTGTCCCCCCTGAGATCGATGCCTATTTCCAGGCTCACCTACAATATGCCGTTAATCCACATGTCAGATAAAGTTATAGCAGTATGTCTATACTTAGTTGAAAAAGTTAAGATCTTCCCAAACAGTTTGAGATAGACGATAAGCGCCATCCCTGGCCCCAAAAGAAGACCAGGGTATGGCGCGCGGTCGTCCTC
>CAJINA010000117.1 GCA_905176665.1 Olavius algarvensis Delta 4 endosymbiont
ACGACCGCGCGCCATACCCTGGTCTTCTTTTGGGACCAGGGATGGCGCTTATCGTCTATCTCAAACTGTTTGGGAAGATCTTAACTTTTTCAACTTATTGCTGGATTTGCCATCTCTGGTTCTCGGAACATGATCAACGCCGAGTCTTTTGGCTGGAAAAACCACTTGTGAGCAGAAACTGCGATAGAATCAGCTTTCTCTATACCATCAAGTAGATCTGCATAATCTGGACTTAAACGCAGAGGCCCAGCCCATGCTGCATCAACATGACTCCATTTAGCTTGGCCGACCAGTTCTAGTGAGTCTATTACACCTGTGGCAGTCGTTCCTGCCGTTAAAACTAAACAAGCATTTGAAATATCACCTAGCTTTTCGGGATCAATTTGACCTACCGATTTGGTTGCAATCTGCCCATAAGGCAGACCAAGTATCCTTGCTGCTTTCTCGATACTTATATGTGCGGCCTTTGACGCCACAATTTTCTCTATTTGTTTCGTATCCCTTGCCGTCCATAGTGCTGTAAGGTTCGCGACTGAAGACCCAGAGCACATGTGACCACCATTCATTCCGAAAAATGGAGCCAACCATTCAATGACCTTTCTTTCGGCTTTAATTGCAAATGGTGCTGTGGCTGGGTGCAATAGATTCTGGTTAAGGCGGGAATTCCAAAGTGTTGTTGCCCAGGTGATCCAAGGGGTAGGAGGATCCATGTGTGCTAATGCGTTAGGACTATCAAGATAAGTTGCACTGCCTAATACATGAGGCGCAAGAAGGTCCAATGTTTCTAATTCGCCTATTCCATGCTCTGAAAAAGTAACAGGCAATTCAACTTGTTCAGGAGGTGTGTGACGAAGCAAATCAATTGCATGCTCCAGTCCTGCATCTGGAATAAAGCTCTTATCTTGTTTTGTCATAAGTGTTCTCATTTTTTTGTGCAGAATGATTGAACTGTGGGGCGCATGCTTTTAGCATCCCCACCAGTGGCTTGTTCACTTAGGTGCTTTTTATATATTTTTTCAGATCACGATAATAA
Source organism: Olavius algarvensis Delta 4 endosymbiont (assembly GCA_905176665.1). GTDB lineage: Bacteria > Desulfobacterota > Desulfobacteria > Desulfobacterales > CAJINA01 > CAJINA01. Next base: position 1,034 of record CAJINA010000117.1, read on the forward strand.
TTTTGGTGCGGGCCAATCATGATCAGTTCAAGGTTCTCATCAACTATTCGATAGGCTAAAAGATACTGGATTGTTTTGAGTTTAAATTTGTGGACGTAGATACCCTGCAAATCACCCTTTTTCTCTGTGCCAATGCTAGGGTCTTCAAGGATGTATTTTATTTGTCTATCAAGTTGTGATTTTTGGGCTTTGCTGAATTTTTTGACTTTTTGTTCGAAAGACCTTGATTGAAATATTTTCATTGTGTCTATCCGAATTTATATTCCGACATTTCAGCCTGCTCTAACTCAGCGATTCCAAGCAATATTTCCTTTATCAGGCTGTATGTGAGATCGGGATTTTCCTCAGCACATTTTCCGATCCTGGCCCAATGCTCGATTTGGCCGGTGATGGACCGCTTGTCAATCTTGCTATAAATTTTAGCCTCTTTGACCAATTCGCCGGAGACTCTGACTGCAGTTGTCATGGAAGGACCTCCTTTTTGGCTTTGTTGCAATATAAGACATTACATTGCATTTTGCAACACCCTGGGGCCTGTTTGTTAAGCGAACGTTTGAACTAAGGGGCGCCGGTTACTTGGCGCCCCTCTTCAGTGATTTGTTCGCTTCAGCGATATATGCTACTTCGGTGTCCGACTTTGATAACCCAGATCGTCAGTTCATTGTCTTGGACAGAATAGACAATAGGATATTTTCCCTGTCGAACCCGATATAGTTCCTGGCCGGTAAGTTTTTCGCAACCGCTTGGGCGGGGATTGTTTTTCAATTTCTCAATTCGAGACAGGATCTTCTTTAGATGGTTTTTGGGGATCTTTCTCAGGTCCTTCCACACCGATTCCTTGAATAGGATCTCAAATCCTGCCATCTTTTTTCAGCCTTTTTACCATTTCTGAGAAACTGATTAGAGGTTCGTTAGCCCGTTCTTCAAACGCGGAAATGTCATCCGCATCCTCTGCAAGGGCATCCTTGACGGCTGTATTCACAAGCTCGGAAATAGATTTAGAAGTTTCTATTGATTTTAATTTCAGCGCCTTATGTATAATTGGGTCAAAATACACAGTGGCACGTTTTGCGGGTGTTGCCATAATGTCACCTCCAATGTTTTTTGTGACATTATAACGTCATGACGTCATGGCGTCAAGTCGGTATATGTTTTGAAGCGAACGTTTGAGCTCAGCTGCGTGCCGTCAGCCTGGCGCGCGGGTTGCGCAGGTAAGCTGAAAAAGTTAAGATCTTCCCAAACAGTTTGAGATAGACGATAAGCGCCATCCCTGGTCCCAAAAGAAGACCAGGGTATGGCGCGCGGTCGTCC
>CAJINA010000118.1 GCA_905176665.1 Olavius algarvensis Delta 4 endosymbiont
AGAGGACGACCGCGCGCCATACCCTGGTCTTCTTTTGGGGCCAGGGATGGCGCTTATCGTCTATCTCAAACTGTTTGGGAAGATCTTAACTTTTTCAATCAATAGAGGGAATTTCAATTTTGATTTTTGAAAGTGAACTAAAGGTGAATCCGTGCTCAATAGCCTTTACCTCTTCAAGTGAAACAAGTATTCTTTCATTTGATTCACCAGAGGTTTTTATATTGCTTTCATTTAATTTGTCCTCAGTATATTTCACCACATAATCTGCGAAGTCTCTGGGGATTATGTGCATCCTGCAACCCATCATATCGTTGATACAATAGTTTTCAGTACGCACCTCAGAGTTAACAATGTTCAATGATCTTGTCCCAGGACATTGTCCTTCAACAGACAGGTCAATTTTTTTTGTTTCCATTTCATAGTTAAGGGCTTCGGGGTGTAGTAACCTGCCTATTTGGCGAGTGGAATTAATACATCCTATGACAAAGGAACATAAAACAATAGATAGGAGTATTAAAACGACCCTAATGTGTATAAACTTCATCGTTATGACTCCTTTTAATATTCATCAGGTATCCCTGCCGGCAGGTGTTATTGTAAACTGTGTCAGGTTCCCAATGCAGAAAAACTATAACTGGTAACAACCGATTTATATTTTTCACTGAACGGCAGGGTAATCGCAAACGGTATTTTATCAATCATCCTTCTTCCAAATCCTTTAGGCACGTTCTGTACCTCAACAGCAGTAACTCTAAAGTTTTCATCTACGAATAAGAAAGATAAAGTGAAAAAGTTAAGATCTTCCCAAACAGTTTGAGATAGACGATAAGCGCCATCCCTGGCCCCAAAAGAAGACCAGGGTATGGCGCGCGGTCGTCC
>CAJINA010000119.1 GCA_905176665.1 Olavius algarvensis Delta 4 endosymbiont
GAGGACGACCGCGCGCCATACCCTGGTCTTCTTTTGGGGCCAGGGATGGCGCTTATCGTCTATCTCAAACTGTTTGGGAAGATCTTAACTTTTTCACGTAAATCTTATAGTGAGATTCGTCTAAGCCACACATGTAAATTCTCAACCGATTGATTATGTGACTACAGCCCACGACCGGTTTCCGACGCTATCTAGGTTCGTCACGGTTTCAAACGAAAGGGTATCTCCCAACACTTTCTTTACCAACGACATGATATGCATTTCTTAAAATCCATTTATCACCCTATATGTTTCAAAGGTAATTTTAGAAATTATGGTTGTCGTGCTAGATCTCAGTTGTTAGAAGTTCAGGAGCAAATTGGATTTAGGGTGACTCTTAGAAAGTAATTTTTTTGTATCGTGGGCATAAAGTGGGTTTCTTAGCGGGTCGTGTCAAATTTAGCCATGTGCCGATCGGATGGTGCCTCACATTTTTCGTTTGAAACGGGCGCAAACGGTAAACACCTGTAATAAAATGTGTTTAAAAGCTCTTTGAGTGTCAGGGCAGCCTTCAGGTAGCCCGCTCTGATAGTTTTTAACCACCAATAGCCAAATGATAATCTGGCATTTCGGGGTGATCTTAATTCTTCATCTGAAATTTGATGGGGTCGCTTCTTTTAAGTTCTTGATTACTAAATGTGAGGCCGGTCGCTAAATTCTTAAGATAGGTTTATCCGCCTTATACCGGGAAACCAGATGCCCTCTTACGACTTTATCATAATTGGTCTGGGAACCGCCGGATCAGCCACCAGCATGACCCTGGCCCGCCGGGGATATCGCGTACTGGGCCTCGACAGATACCGTCCACCCCATAAACAGGGCAGTCATCACGGGGCCACCCGCAGCGTCCGGCGGGCTTACCTGGAGGGCACAGCTTATGTGCCCATGGCCCAGCGCGCCTGGAAACTCTGGCGGCGGCTGGAACATGAGTTCGGACAGACATTGCTGGTCAAAACACCCAACCTGACTATCGGTCCGCCGGATTGCCCGGCGGTTTCCGGGTTCCTGGCCAGTGCGCGGACCTACGAGATCCCTCACGAGCAACTCACCGCATCCGAGGTGCGCACCCGCTGGCCGCAATTGGCGCCGCCCGACACATTTATCGCCGGCCTGGAAAAAGAGGCCGGCATCGTGTTCCCGGAATTGAGCATCGCCACTTTTTTAGACGCGGCTGTTAACGCCGGGGCCGACCTGGTGTTGGATGCACGTGTGGACAACTGGACCGAGAGCCCCGACAGTGTTCAGGTGCACACCGGGCGAAAGGTCTATGTTGCCGGCCGCCTGCTCGTTTCGGCCGGCGCCTGGACCGGTAAATTACTCCGCCTTCCGGACAATTTGCTTACGCCCAAACGGGTGCCGGTGCACTGGATTGACGTCCCACCGGACAGAAATCTTCACCTGGGACGCTTTCCCGTCAATTTCTGGCAAGTGCCGCAAGAACATAGTGGCCGGGGCCAGCCAGGTTATCGAGAATTTTACACCCTGCCGGTGACCGGCACCGAGGCGCGGCTCAAGGCAGCCTTTCATAATGATCTGGCAGATTGTGACCCGGCTGTGCTCGAGCGCGAAGTTTCGCCGGCGGAGACCGCAAAGATCTCCAAAGTGCTGACCAGCTTCCTGCCCGGACTGGAAAACTGTTCCATGGTATCCAATGTGTGCCTTTACACGATGACTGCCGATGGTCATTTTTACCTGGGCAAGAAGCCCGATTCGCAGCATGTCTTTGGAGCGGCCCTGGCCGGGCACGGTTTCAAATTTGCGCCCGTATTGGGAGAAATACTGGCGGACCTGATGACGGATAGGTCTCCCGAGTTCGACATGAATATGTTTTCACCACTTAGGTTTAGCGACAACCCCTGACCCGGATGAAATTTTAAGGAGTCTGAACATGCCTGATACCACCTTTGCAACCCTGTTGGAACGCACAGAAAATGTCACCGCGATGTCAGACCTCACCATTCCGGGAGACTGGATGCAGGGCCGGGCCGGATATGGCGGACTGGTCGGTGCTTTGGCCCTTAAAGCCATGCGGGCGTCCGTCCCGGAAGAGCGCAAAGTGCGCAGCCTGCTGATTGCCTTCGTGGCACCGGTCGGGCCGGAGCCTTTTTCGATCGAGACCCAGCAATTGCGGGCCGGACGCGCGGTTACCACGGTTGAGGCCAAGGTGGTCCAGAAAGAAGGCGTCTGTTGTACGGTGGTGGGCAGTTTCGGCGGTGATCGCGAGTCGGCGATTGAGATCGCACCGCGTGAAAGGCCGCCGATGACACCACCGGATGAGGCCCTCGAATTACCCTATATCGAGGGGCTCACCCCGGCCTTTACCCGCCATTTTGCATACCGGTGGGCCCAAGGAGAATTACCATTTACCGGGCAAGGCGGTCATGAACTCGGGGGCTGGCTTCAATTTAAAGAAAACACGGATTGTCTCTCTGAGGAGTGGCTGGTGGCCTTGGCTGACGGCTGGCCCACCCCGGTCCTGTCCATGCTGAAAGCGCCGGCAGCCGCCAGCACGTTGACCTGGGAACTGGGGTTCGTCCATCTTAATCGGGATACCTGTACGGAGAATGACTGGTGGTCTTACCGGTGCACGGTGAACAGTGCGGAGCGGGGCTATGTGCACGAGCAGAGCACAGTCTGGGATCCGGAGGGGCGGCTGGCGATATATAGTCGACAGACCGCAGTGGTCTTCGCGTAGAATCTATCTCAAAAAAGTCTTTTAGCCCAAACTCTGTGCTGGGCACCCATATCGAGTCCTCGAAATAAACCCGGTAGTCCTCCGGTTCCATATGGGCGGCCGCCTTGATTTTGACCCAATATCAATTTCTTGAGATGGATGCTATTAAAAATATAAGAACTTCTCACCCCGCCTTGCCTGCCGGGCCTAGCGCACACAGCGAAGGCCGGACTGTCGGCTGTCGGTTTCCAAGCTTCATCCTTCTACCTTCCACCTAAACACTTATCTACGATATGTCCATGATAATAACTTCAAAATCCCGGACCTGATCCTCCCGTCTTATGGTCAGCGTTATGTTTTGTCCGATCGTATGATTTTGCATACGCCGGACCAGATCGATAATGCTGGTAACTTCCTGTCCGTCAATAGCGAGGATAACATCACCTATCATCCGGTTGCGATAGTCGATGCCGACAAGTCCGGCGCGATCGGCGGAACCATCGGGCATCACACGGTCAATAACAATGCCGACGACGCCCAAACGGGCACTATCCTCCGCCGACAGGGCGACGATGCCGATTCCCGGGCGGGGCACTTTACCCTTGGAGATCAGCTGCGGCACTATCTGGTTGACCACGTCGACCGGTACCGCAAACCCAATGCCGGCAAAGCTGCCCGACTGGCTGATAATGGCGGTGTTGATACCGATGAGGCGCCCGGCCGAATCAATGAGGGGACCACCGGAATTGCCCGGGTTAATGGCGGCGTCGGTTTGGATGACACCGTCGACTTCACGACCGGCCGCCGTAGGCAAACGCCGATCCAGAGCACTGATCACACCAGTAGTCAGGGTGCGCGACAATCCGAATGGGTTACCGATAGCAAATACCGCCTGCCCCACCTTGAGGTCATCGCTGCGGCCTACAGGAATGGGCGCAACACTGGCGGGTACGCTGCGAAGTCGAATGACGGCCAGGTCGTAGTCCTCCGTGCCGCCCACATAAGTGGCCTCAAGGGCTTCACCATCGTCCATCCGGACCTGGATGCGTTCGGCTCCCTGAATGACGTGAAAATTGGTGACTACGTGCCCTTGGCGGTCCCAGAGAAAACCGGATCCCGCCCCCTGCTGCAATTCGCGGGTACCGAAGAAACCGCGCACGGCATTTTCCGTAAAAATGTAGGCCACGGAAGGGGATGCGCTGTCGAAAATTTGCATGGCCGCTTTTTCGAAACCTGCCAGGTCGCCGCGTGGCTCAACGTTGCGCGGCTGGATGTTAATCGAACGGCGTTGTTCAAAAAAGCCTTGAAAAAAGGCGATAGCGAGCATGATCACCAGGCCGATGAGTACCCAGGCGAACCCACTTTTTTTTCTGTCCACGTCCATAGAATTGAACCTCTTGCGTTTTAAAGTTTTTTCAAATCTAAGCATGATGCGCGAAATTTCAAAATATAGGAGATCAATTCAGGGATGCAAAAGGTTGATCTGTTAGGTCATGGGAGGTAAAGTGGTAGGCGCGATCCGGGATGTGAGTCCCTCTCGCAGAACTTCTTTTAACCTTGAAAAAGGATAAAGTGAAAGGATTGAATCGCTATGGATCAGAATACATCTCCCTACGTCGCCCATGTGTTTGTCTGCACCAATGATCGGGGCGGGGTTAGAAAATCCTGTGCCGATAACAATAGCCCGCTGGTAAAATCTGAATTGAAAGCGGCAATTAACGCTAACGGCTGGAAGGGCAAGATCCGGGTTTCCACTTCCGGGTGCATGGGGCTTTGTGCCAAGGGCTCCAATGTGATGATCTATCCCCAAAAAATCTGGTTTTCAGATGTGTCCCCCGAAGATGTGGGTGGCATTGTGGCGGCCCTTGAAAGCCTCATGACATGAAAGAAAAAGTCTCGACTATAGCCGCTCGGATCAAAGCGGGCGGGAAGAATATCGTGTTTACCGGGGCGGGGATATCCACCGAGAGCGGCATCCCTGATTATAGAAGCCAGGGTGGAATCTGGGACCGGTTTCGGCCGGTGTATTTTGATGAGTTCATGTCGTCCAGAGAATCGCGCGAGGAATACTGGCGTCGGTGGGTGGCGTTATATCAAGGTTTATTGGCGGCCAAGCCCAATCCGGCCCACCTGGCCCTTGCTGAATTGTGCGGCGCCGGTATGCTCGCGGCGGTTATTACGCAGAACGTCGACAACCTCCACCAGGAGTCCGGCATTCCGCCGGAAAAGGTTATCGAGCTGCATGGGAACACCCGTCGTATCCGCTGCATGCATTGCCGCCAATTGGTTCCTACCGACGATGTTTGGAAGCGTCTGTCCGGGGGTGATACAGCCCCGGAATGTTCCTGCGGCGGCTTTTTGAAACCAGATACGATTTCATTCGGCCAGTCCATGCCCGAGGCCGAGGTGAAAAGCGCCACGGAGCTTTCCAGCACCTGCGATTTCTTCATGGTCGTGGGTTCCACGCTCCTGGTCCAGCCGGCGGCCCACATGCCCTTTTTCGCCAAGAACCACGGTGCCTTTTTAGCCATTGTCAACCTATCGGAAACGCCCTGCGACGACATCAGCGATGTGCTTATCCAGGCAGAGGCGGGTAAGGTGCTGCCGGCGTTAGCTGAAGCGCTATTGAAGGCTTAGGTGTAAGGTAGAAGGTAGAAATAAACAGGTGTCAGGGGTCCGGAGTCAGGAGTCAGAAGGGCGATTCTCAGGCTCCGGACACCCGACTCCTGACTCCATGGGCTTCTTCCCCCCTTTCAATCCCAAAAAAATGATTATCTTATCCCTGTGATCGGGTGCGACGGCCGGATTTTTACCGCCGGTCGGGATCACGTTTTTACCATGACTGCTTACAACGGGATACGGAGCCATGAACTATAAACCCATACCCGCCGCCATAGAAAATTTAAACTTCGACAACCGTTTCGTGCAGGAGCTGCCGGCTGATCCGGACCCGGCCAATAGTCGCCGACCGGTCTATGCGGCCTGCTATTCGCGCGTCAAGCCGCAGAGGGTGCTTGCCCCGCAACTGGTGGCGTATTCAAAGGAGGTAGCGGACCTGTTGGATATGCCGCCGTCGGTTTGCGAGTCGGCCTATTTTACCCAACTGATGGCCGGCAACATACTGGCCCCCCGGATGGATCCCTATGCCACCTGCTACGGGGGGCACCAGTTTGGGAACTGGGCCGGACAGCTCGGCGACGGCCGCGCAATCAACCTGGGCGAGATCGTAAACCGGCGTTCCCAGCGCTGGGCGCTTCAGCTGAAGGGCGCCGGGCCCACGCCCTATTCCCGCACGGCCGACGGCCTGGCCGTATTGCGTTCCTCAATCCGTGAGTTTCTGTGCAGTGAGGCCATGTATCACCTGGGCGTACCCACCACCCGCGCCCTGAGCCTGGTCCTGACCGGTGAAGAGGTCGAACGGGATATGTTCTATGACGGCCATCCGAAAATGGAACCCGGGGCGATCGTCTGTCGGGTTGCGCCGTCTTTTACCCGGTTCGGGAATTTCGAAATATTTGCCTCCCGCAAGGAAATGACTGTTCTCAAACAACTTCTGGATTACACCGTTCGGACCGATTTTCCCCACCTGGACATCACTGCGCCCGACGTCTACATCCAATGGTTCGAAGAGGTCTGTCGAACGACGGCGGAATTGATGGTGCACTGGATGCGGGTCGGCTTTGTCCACGGGGTGATGAACACGGACAACATGTCCATCCTGGGCCTGACCATCGATTACGGCCCCTATGGCTGGCTGGAAGATTACGACCCGAAGTGGACGCCCAATACCACCGACGCCGCCACACGGCGCTATTGTTTTGGAGATCAGCCCGGGATCGCCCACTGGAACCTGCTGCAGTTGGCCAATGCCGTGTTCCCCCTGATCGAGGATGCCGAACCGCTCAAGGCGGCGCTCAACCTTTACGTGGACAGCTTCCAACATGGCTGGCACAAGATGATGGTGCAAAAACTGGGCTTGAAAGCCTACAGGCCGGGTACGGATGATGCGTTGCTCAAAGACTTGCTTGCCATCCTGCCGATGGTCGAGACCGATATGACCATATTTTTCAGGAACTTTTCCAAGATCGATCCGGCGGCAATTGCTCTGAGCGACAATCGGATGGGTCTTTTGGCATCCCCGCTCGGAGACGCCTATTATCGCCCCGACCAGATAACGCGGGATTATCTGGACAGGTTGAACCACTGGTTGACGGCCTACGGTACCCGGGTTCGCAATGACGGACTTTCGTTAGAGGCGCGCGCCCGGAATATGAATGCCGTCAACCCCAAGTACGTGCTGCGGAATTACCTTGCGCAGCTTGCCATTGAAAAAGCCGAGCAAGGGGATTCCGAAATGATACCGGCATTGCTGGAACTGCTGCGCCGCCCCTACGACGAGCAGCCGGAAAAGGAAGATTTTGCAGCCCGGCGGCCGGATTGGGCAAGAGACAAACCAGGGTGCTCGATGCTCTCATGTAGCTCTTAGATGCGGTTTTAAAAGCTTCCCTTGCGTTCAATCTCTGCGTTGGATAAAAAAGTTTAATACTCGAAATACTATCAGTGTTCCTCCGTTTAAACTTCTTGCTCCGCCTTGACCTTGAACGTAATTGAAAATTTTAAAACCGCTTCTCCGAATTATTCCGGTTTGGTATTAGCGGCCGCTTTGGCCTTGCCCCTAAAAGGGACCGCATTGCTAATAACACGCAGATAAAACCAAGCATCGCGCAGAGGCGCCAAGACGCAGAGAAAGGCGGAGTAAGTTTTAGACGCGCTATCGCGCGAAAACCGTTTTATGCTTTTGGCTCAAGGCCATTTTGGTTTTGACCGGCGAAGCCGGATATATTCATGGGTTCCCTGCGTCTTGGCGCCTCTGCGCGAGAAGCTTGTTTTACGGCATAGCCAAAGGCCTCTAGCCTGGTCCTGAGGACCAGGTTTTCAAAGGTTGTACTAAATTACCCATAGGTGGCAATATGACTGATCGACGCACCGATATAATCATAGAACTGGAAAAAGGGCTTGAAGCGACTACCGGGCTTTTTCAATCCTTTACGCCCAAGGAGCTTGATATTCAGGTTTACGATGATGAGCCCTACTGGACGGTCAAACAGGTACTGGCCCATTTCATTACTATCGAAAGCTCCATGCAGTGGTTGTTTAACAATATGCTGGCCGGTGGTCCGGGTTCACCTGAGGATTTCGACGTGGACCGCTTCAACCGCACCCAGCCCCGGAAACTGGACGGGCTGGCGCTCGATGCACTGATCCGGCAATACCGCACCGTGCGCCAGGACACAATCTCAATCGTGCGGCAGATGTCGGAAAGCGACCTGGACCGGCAAGGCCGGCACCCCTTTCACGGCCAGGACTCGCTCGAGCGATTCATTCGCTGGGCGTACGAGCATGTTTCTCTCCACGAGCAGGACATCCGGGAAAAGGTAGGCAAACCCTGACCCGATTAGCGAGTCTATCCCCTGCAGCTTGACGCAGGGAATACGAGCGCATTAAACTAGAAAACTTCCTTACGGGGACGATTCCCCGCAGCTTGCTGAGGGGAGCGTTCAATTTCGGCTTATAGTGTAATACGCATCGAGATGTCACAATATGAGTGAACCCCTTTTCCAGGAGTGCAGCATGACACCCATGCCCACGTTCACCCACCTGCCCGAACGTTTTCAAAACTTTGTCCGTTACCTTGGCGAACAGATTCCGTCCCGCCGACTCATCACCGATCCCTTACGGACGCTGGCTTTCGGGACGGATGCCTCATTTTACCGGTTAATACCGAAAATCGTAATCAAAGCGGACAACGAGGCAGAGGTGTCCGCCATCCTGAAAGCGTCTGACGCCTGCGCGGTTCCCGTGACCTTTCGGGCCGCCGGGACCAGCTTGTCGGGCCAGGCCGTCACCAACGCCGTCCTGGTGATTGCCGGTGACAATTGGAAAGCTTACGAGATCCTCGACAAGGGTAAGCAGATTCGCCTGCAGCCCGGGATCATCGGGGGACAGGCCAACCGCTATCTGCTGCCCCTGGGACGAAAAATCGGGCCGGATCCTGCCTCGATCAATGCCGCCATGATCGGTGGCATTGCCGCCAACAATGCCAGCGGCATGTGCTGCGGGACTGCCCAGAACAGCTACCATACAGTGGCCGGCATGCGGGTCGTCCTGCAGGACGGCACCCTCCTGGATACGGCTGATCCCGACAGTCGCCGCGCTTTCAGCCAGGCGCACGGCCAACTCCTGGAAGATCTGGCCGCCATGGGTCGGCGCGTGCGCGCCAACACCGACCTGTCAGATCGTATCCGTCATAAATTCAAGATCAAGAATACTACCGGGTACAGCCTGAATGCCCTGGTGGATTATGCAGACCCTTTCGATATCCTCACCCACCTCATGATCGGATCGGAAGGCACCCTCGGATTTATATCGGAAATCGTCTACGATACTGTGGTGGGGCACCCCCACAAGGCCAGTGCCCTGATCATCTTTCCTGGTATCGAGGAGGCCTGCCGGGCTACCACACTTTTGAAAAATGAACAGGTGTCCGCCGTCGAGCTGATGGATCGCACGGCGCTGCAGTCGGTGGAGAACAAGACCGGGGTTCCCGATTATCTTAAACGTCTATCTGCCGACGCCGCGGCCTTGCTGGTGGAAACCCGGGCTGCGAATGTGGATTCCCTGCAGCGGCATATCGCAGCGATCACTAAATCGATCCGTGATATCCCCCTGGAAAAACCGCTGGCGTTTACCGACCAGGTGGACGAATACACGGCCCTGTGGAACATCCGCAAAGGCCTGTTCCCGGCCGTGGGCGCAGTACGCGAAACCGGCACCACCGTCATTATCGAAGACGTGGCCTTCCCCATCGAACGGTTGGCTGCGGCCACCCTCCACCTCCGCAAGATCATGGCCGCGCATCACTATGATGAGGCCATCATCTTTGGCCATGCCCTGGAGGGCAACCTGCATTTTGTCTTTACCCAGGATTTCAGTACCACGGCGGAAGTCGAACGTTATCGCCGGTTCATGCACGACGTGAGTGTGATGGTAGTGGATACCTACGACGGCTCACTCAAGGCGGAGCACGGCACCGGGCGGAATATGGCGCCCTATGTTGAGATGGAGTGGGGCGCCGAGGCGTACCATTTGATGCAGGCGATCAAAGATCTTTTCGATCCCCGCAACCTGCTCAACCCAGGGGTGATCCTCAATCCTGATCCCAACGTGCATGTCAAAAACCTGAAACCCCTGCCGGCTACCAACGACATTGTCGACAAGTGCATCGAATGCGGATTTTGCGAGGTGGTTTGCCCCTCCAAAAACCTGACGCTCACCCCCCGCCAGAGAATCGCGGTCCAGCGCGAAATTTCCCGGTTAAGGCGAAGTCGAAACGGCAGGGGTACGCTGGGGGCTCTGCTGCGGGATTATCTTTACCAGGGCAATCAAACCTGCGCGGCCGACGGTTTATGCGAAATGGCCTGCCCGGTTGATATTAATACCGGCGAGCTCACCAAGGCCCTGCGGCAGGCCGCTGTGGAAAACACCCTGGCGGAAGCGCTTGCCCGTCTGGCAGGCCGACATTTCAACCTGCTAACCACAGGCATCGGTCGTGGTCTGCAGCTGGCGGATACGGCCCACCGCCTGCTGGGTTCGACCGTCCTGGCAGAACTGGCGGCCAGTGCGCGGCTTTTGAGCGGCAACCGCCTGCCCCTGTGGAATCGGGCCATGCCGACGTATGCTGCCGCCCGGAAAATACCGCGCACTATGGTACCGGATGGGCAGCCGGTTGTCTACTTCCCCAGCTGCGTGGCGCGTACCATGGGGCCGGCCCTGGGGGACCCGGATCAAGATCCCCTGCCGGTAGTCACCGCGCGCGTGTTGGCCAAGGCCGGCTACCAGGTCATCTATCCGCCGGATATGCAGCGCCTGTGTTGCGGCATGCCGTTTTCCAGCAAAGGCTTTGTGCGGGTGGGGAACCAAAAAGCCGCCGAACTCGAAGCGGCGCTGCTGGATGTCTCCCGGGGGGGCGAGTACCCGGTGGTGTGTGATACCAGCCCCTGTCTGCTGCGCATGCGCCGACTTTTTACATCTAACCTGCAACTGTATGAAACGGTCGAATTCACCTACCGTTTTTTACTGGACCGCTTGAACATTTCCCGGCTGCCGGAAACCGTGGCGATCCATACCACCTGCAGTTCCCAGAAGATGGGGCTCGACGCAACGTTTCTGGCGATTGCCCAGGCGTGTGCTGCAGAGGTGGTGGTTCCCGAACGGGTGGGCTGCTGCGGGTTTGCCGGCGACCGCGGATTTTCTTTCCCGGAACTCAATGCCGCCGCCCTGGCGGATTTGGCGCCGGTGGTAAAAGATACCTGCTCGGCCGGCTACTCCAACAGCCGGACCTGTGAGATCGGGTTGTCACTGCACAGCGGCATCCACTACAAGTCCATCTTTTATCTCCTGGACCGGTGCACGCGTTAGAGTGGAAGGGTCTTTGATTTAAAGGACTTGCGTTCATCACCGGTCTGCAGCCCGGGCCCGGTCGTATTTAAAGTAATTCAGTGCTGACAAGGTATGGAAGAAGATGGCGTACGGTACCAGGAACAAGGGAATCAGGCCAGTCGGAAAGGTAATGACCGCGTAGGGCTCTACCGGGAAGAACAGCTGTAACGGTGTGGGTGAAGAGGTAAAGCCGAAGAAAAAGGCGCTTAAAAAGTCCAGCACGCCCAGTATAATCACGAGCCAGACAGCCTGGCCGGGTATACGCGCCTGGTTTCGATAGCGGAGCAATACCAACACTGCCACAACGGCCACGGCAATGTCGCCGATACCGGCCGGATAGGCGAATATGCCGGGTAGATTCCCGCGGGCCATCTCGATCAGGAAAACGCCTCCGATTACCCGGAAGAGCTGCAAACCGATCAGCCAGCGCTGGGAAAGTTCTCGGCTGAGAAACCAGTCTCTCCCCAGAAATAGAATCAAACTGGGTACTATCCACGCCAGCGGCACGATCAGGTTCCCAATCAATCCCAGGCGGCCGGGGACGTCGCCTATACAAACCCAGAACATCAGCGCTCCAAACAACAGGAAGGCGATGCCGACCTGCATTCCCTTTGTTTGGGATGCGCCGCTGAACACATAGGTTCCCAGGATGTAGACCGGCGCCACCATCAAGCTGCCGATGACAATCATCACAGTCAGAAAATGGGCGGGCATGACCGCATACATCATACAACTCCTGTAGAATGGCCTGGTATGCCATTTGATGGGCGACCGCCGGAGCAAAGTCCAGGGGCGGCCGAATTCCGAAGCATCAGGTTTTCAAGGTTAGCATGTCTCCCATCCCAAACGCGTTGTAGATACCGGCGGTGATCTGCTCGAGCTGCGCATTATAACCCTCGATAGGATCGCCCATGCCCATTTTGTCTACGACGGTGCGGAAGTTACGCTGCCCGGCCGGTGTAGCGACCAGGCCGGCGACGGCATCGGCAACATTCTGGGGATTTTGCGCCGGGTTTTCCGCCAGCGCCTTTTCGAAGTTTGTGAAAAGCGCCAGCGGTGCCTGTGCAAACTCCCCATAGCCGGCGTCGCGAGACGTATCGCCCGGCTTTAGCAGTTTTTCCATGAAGTTGGTCGGAAAGCCGCCGGGCTCAACGATGCTAACATCGATACCAAAACCACTGAGCTCCACACGGTAGTTTTCCGCCAAAGCTTCCATTGCCCATTTGGAGGCATTGTAGGGACCGTAAAACGGAAGCGCCATGCGGCCCAGGAGACTGGTGATATGCACCAGCAGGCCGGCCCGCTTTTCCCGCATATGGGGAAGAATCGCCCGATTCACACGTTGCACGCCGAACACATTGATGTCGAAAAGGCCCTGCCAATCTTCCGGGGTGAAGCTTTCCTGTAGCCCGATAACCCCCATGCCGGCATTGTTGACAACAACATCGATTCCCGCCGCCATTTCCAGCGCCGCTGCCACACCCTTTGTAACGCTATCATCGCTGGTGACATCGATCTCAACTATATGGGCACCGGCCGATTTCAACTCGGCAGCGACGGCTTGGTTACTGGCACCCACCCCCCGCATCGAGGCGACTACGGTATGGCCGGCTTTAAGCAGGGTCTGGGTGGTCAGCTTGCCAAATCCGCTGCTGGCGCCTGTAATCAGTATATTTTTAGACATTTTATTCTCCTTTATTCATTCGGATGGCCCCTTTAAGCATAGTCGCGGACATCCAGAACCTGGCCCGTCATATCGCCTTCCAGACTGATCTGGTAGACTTTGGCCGTATCGGCGGCCGAAAGGGTGCCGTCGGTGTCCATGCCCATCTGACGGGCGGTCTCGGTAACGAACACAGGGCTGACGATATTAATGCGCAGGTCCGGGGCAAAATCCAGTGCGGCGGCCCGCACGAATCCTTCCAACCCGGCGTTGACCATGGCTGTCGGGGCGGTGCCCGGCCAGGGATTGCTGGCCAGCATCCCGGATGTCAGGGTGACCGAACCACCGGCGCTGATATGATGCCCGGCAGTCCGCACCAGGTTCACCTGCCCCATGAGTTTGTTCTGGATACTGAATCTGAAATCATCTTCGCTGGCTTCCTTTGCGCTGCCAAAACGTGATGTCCCGGCCGCACAGACAACGGCGTCGAAAGCGCCGATATTTTCGAACAAGTCCACAATGGAATTTCTGGCCTCCAGGTCCACCGTCGCATCCCCGGAGGTATTCCCAACCAGAATCACCTCATGCGACCGGGCCAGCAAATCCGCAATTGCCTTTCCGATGGTTCCGGTTGCGCCCACTACAATTATCTTGCTCATTGGTATACCTCCCAACGTTATATTCAGGTTCCGGCTTACCGGCTGATAACTGACGCCGGATGGGAACGGCGGCGATGTTTCAGGGCCGGCGCGTCATTAGAGGAAGATTTCGCCTGTCATGGCAATGAACCGCAGTCTTGTGGATGTGCGCAGTAAAAGAAGGGGTAAGAATCCAAATATCCAGCGGCCGTACATAAAAATTACCACTGACTGAAATTAAAGCGACCGATGCGGTTGTCAAATAATTTCAGGGGTGGCCATGGGGGCAGTTTTGATTAACGATTAGATATTTATGATAAAATATGAAAACCGGTGCGAGAAGTCGAATAAACATATACTATCGGGAATAAATTAACGCTCCTGCGCGGCACACGCGCTGCGGCTTTACCCTTTTCCACCGAAACCTATCTTGACCGCGGCTGAATAATCTGAAAGATTGGCAACTTGGGTTGGGGGAATCTACCGTTAGAAAGTATAGAGTATAAGGTACAGTTGTAAGCTCTTGCTGCAGTCTTCAGACTTCTACGGTCAGCCTGAATGATGGTGAACTCGCCAGTACAACACACCAGTGGGGAGGATGTATATGACAGCGGCGAAATTTGAGTTCGATGGCCCGGAAAATCTCGTGGACCTGTTTGAGCAGGCGGTGGAGAAATTTCGGGACAACAAGCTGTTTGGCACCAAGAACGGGGCCGGCGACGGCTATGACTGGATCACCTACGGGCAGGTGGCCGAGCGGGTTGACCACCTGCGCGGTGGACTGGCCGGTATCGGCGTGGGCAAAGGAGATGGGGTCGGCATCATTGCCGACAACCGCAATGAGTGGGCTATTGCCGCGTATGCGACCTATGGTCTCGGCGCCCGGTACATCCCCATGTACGAGGCGGAGCTGCCGCGGATCATGAAATATATCATTTCAGATTCGGGGGTGAAAGTCCTGCTGGTCTCCCGGGACGATATCCTCGAAAAGGTCAAAGATTTTCCGGACGAGATCGAGGGGCTCGAAAGAATCTACGTCATAGAGAGCGACGGCGAGAATGCCATGGCCCGACTGGAGAACTCCGGTCGGGAAAACCCCGTGCCGTCCATCAAGCCGAACAAAGAGGACATCGCCGGACTGATCTATACCTCCGGCACGACGGGCAATCCCAAGGGTGTGCTGCTCAGCCATTACAACCTGACCACCAATGCCCTGGCCGCCACCATGATGCTGCCCAATTTCATTTCGGCCGGCGACCGTAGTCTTTCCTTTTTGCCCTGGGCCCATTCCTTCGGGCAGACCGCCGAACTGCACATGCTGATCAACTTCGGTGGCCAGACCGGCTTTGCCGAAAGCCCCCAGACCATCGTGGATGACCTGGCCCTGGTGCGGCCGACCCTGCTGGTGGCTGTACCGCGGGTGTTCAACAAGGTATTTACCGGCCTCAACGACAAAATGGAAAAGCAGGGCGGGTTGGCCAAGTTTCTTTTCGACATGGGACTCAAGGCGGCCGCGGAGCGCCGGGCGGCCGGGGGCGACGCGGGCTTTTTAAACAACCTGAAACTGGGGGTCGTGGACAAGATCGTCTACAGCAAGGTGCGCGCGAAATTCGGCGGCCGCATGAAGATGGCGCTCAGTTCCAGTGCCGCCCCGAATCCTAAGATTGCCGAATTCTTTTATGATATCGGCATCCCGGTCTGCGAGGCCTGGGGCATGACCGAGCTGTCGCCGGCCCACACTGTTAACGTTCCGGAAACCAACCGGCCCGGCAGCGTGGGCAAACCCATTCCCGGTTGCGCGGTGAAGATCGACCGCTCCCTGGCACCGGACAGCGACCGGGAGGGCGAGGTGGTTGCCTACGGGCCCAATGTCATGGTGGGCTACCATAACCTGCCAGAGGCCACGTCCGAGGTGCTGACCGCAGACGGGGGCCTGCGCTCAGGTGATCTGGGCTGGGTGGACGAAGACGGCTACCTGTACATAACCGGCCGGATCAAGGAGCAGTACAAGCTGGAAAATGGAAAGTACGTTTTTCCGGTTGATATCGAGGAAACGATTAAACTGAGTATGTTCATCGACAGTGCCATGGTCCACGGTGCCAACAAGCCGCACAATGTGGCGGTGGTCGTTCCCGACTGGCTGGTCGCCGGGCCCTGGGCTCAGGAGCAAGGCTTACCGGAAGATCCGGAGACGCTGGTCAAGGAGTCCCGGTTGATCGAGTTGATTGAAAATGAGGTGAAAGCTGCTTGCGCAAATATGGCCGGGTACGAAGTTCCCCGGAAAATCTTGATTCTGCCCGAGCCGTTCTCTCCGGAAAACGGCATTCTCACCCCCACCCTCAAACTTAAGCGACGCGAAGTGCACAAGCACTTCGGTAGTATGATCGAGGCGCTGTACGAATCATAAGCGACGACTGCGCCGGGAGGGATGGTTCTAAAATAGTTTCGATAACAGAGCGTTACAATATTGAGGGGGCCAGCATTTGACTTATCGGCCCATTGTGATAAATCCATCGGAAATTGCCGTTTTGGGGTTGGATATACCCATTTGGGGCGGGGTCGCGTATTGAACGAAGGGCGGAACATATGAAATCTGCGGGCCTTTTCCTTCTGGTGGGCAGCCTGGTTGCAAGCCTGCTGCTGACCTTGCCGGCGCGCGCCAAAGATCGGGCGTTGGGCGCGCGGGACCTGATGTTAGACCGGGTTTCCGGTGGCGCGCAGCAGTCCGCCGCCCAAAGAAATGCCAACCGGGAGCGGTTGCTGACTTTCAAATCCTCGGATGAATTCCCCGTTATGATACTCGATGCCATCACGGCGCATTTCAAAAAGCAGCAACTGGCCCCCACCCTGCTCGCCAAACAGGCTACCATCCAGATGGGCAGCAAGGGCCGTATATACAGCTATCTCCGCAGATTTGCGGGCAGCGAAAAAGAATACAGCTTTCTGTTCGCCACCCTGTACAAAGACGCCTCCCGGGAGGAACTGGTCTACAAGGCCTTCTTTTGCGCGGACCAGGCCCAGCTTGAAGATCTGAGGGCCCAGGGGGAAAAGATCCTTAAAGATACCCTGGCATACGACACGCCGCGATTTTCATTTTACCAGGGTTACGATCGCTCCCAATAGCGACAGGTTCTTGTCAACTTAGGCTATTGGTCAAATCCCGCCAGTGTGGTAAAATCAATGCATAGCACTTCCAGCAGACGTTCTATTCCCGGCATGTGGTAGCGCTTGCGATCCTTTTTTTGTATCCGCAGTCACCAGCGATTCTCCATCCCTTTGATACTGCTGCCGTCCCGATCCCGCATTCGGCATGCATGCCGTTTTTAAGACCCATTTTTGGGTAAGGGGGTATCATGAAAAAATTAATATGCCTGGTCACAATCTGGGGATACCTGTGTATACCAAGCGCCCCATTCGCCGAAACGTTTCAATTTGTAGAATGCAGCTACACTTACTACACCCACCTGCACGGCAGCAGCGAACTGCCCATCGTGACCAATTATAAACAGAGAGGTGTTATTCGCGGTAAAAGCGAGAACGATTTTCTGGATCGCGCCACCTATATCATGGAGGGGATGCTGACCCGGCCGCCCTCGGATGGGATTTACCTTACGTTTCCGGAAGGCCAGGACAAGTATGCCATCGTGATTGTGGATAAAGACGGCGATATGATCCTCGGTTACGAATACGGTGACATCACCCGCCACTATCTGGGAACCGGGCCTTCCCTGTCGGGTGAATTCACGGATGGCACCGGCAAGTTCAAGGGGATTAAGGGTACGTTTACCTTGTCGAAGACGTTTGGGGAGCAAGTCCGGCTCAAATCAGAACTCAAAAAACACCTGGCGGAATTGGAGCCCTTCGGTCCGATTGGTTGGAATGACCACGAGATGTGCAATGTCGTCAGCGGCCAATATGAGTTGGTTTCGAAATAGTCCCTTAACACTTTTTTATTGCCCGTTCAGACTTTCATTGGAATTCGCTGCACCTTTGGATTCCGGGCGGTGATACCAGAAATGGCAAAGCCGACGGGAAAACAGGGCAAACGGAAAAAGCGTCAGGAGCAGGCTGGAAAACGTCAGTCGGGCCGGCGAAAACCAGTCCAGCTTACGAATGGAAGTGACGACCGGCTGATCCCGGATAACCCGGAAACGTTTACCTCGCCGCCAGGCCCAAAGGTGCATGTGGATCGAAAACCAGAGCTCTTCGCTGGCATAAACCCGTTGTGAAAAGCCGCCGACCGCCTCAAAGGCTACCCGCTCACAATACACGAAGCAGCCGGCTGCGATGTTGAATAGTTTGGAAAACCGATTCCAGGTGTCGAGGACAGAGTGGGCCGAAGGCTCCAGGGTTCGGTCCGGGGCGACGATTGTTCCGCCGCCGGCGATAAGGCCGGATTTCAGATTTTTAAGCGCTTTTCCCAATAGCGCTGCGGTCAGCGTCGTGTCGGCATCCACGAAAATCAACCAGCGGCCCCGGGCCGCCCGGGCCCCGGTGTTGCGAGCCCGGGCGATTTGATTAACCGGCTCGGGTACCACCCTCGCGCCCATGGTGCGGGCGATTTCGGCTGTGTGGTCACTAGAGTTGTTGTCCACCACCACTATTTCGGCTACGTCGGGGATAGCGTCAACCGCCGCGAATACCGCTGCCAGGGCCTGTGGCAGATAGGCCTCTTCATTATAAGCCGGGATAATGATGGAATAGTCAGTCATGGGATAACCCTAGCTGAATCAAAGGTTCTGTCTGTAGACGACGGGGCCAATGTTGAAAGCATAATACGCCTAATCTTAAAAAGCGAGGGCACGCGATGGACCATTTGCAAATTACGATCGGGCTTCGGTATATTTTGACACTTACCGCCCTCACCTGATCAGCCTAAGGCAAAAACCTGCCACATCCGAAACTCAAACATTGGCGGAAAAACCTTGATCCTATAAGTCTGCGGGCAGTCGTGTAACCTTTTCTTGACCTCGCTTATGGCTTTCATTATGTTTTATTTTATACTCTGGGGATTGACGGACACGACCTATTGGTTGCTGATTGAAACCCGTCTGCGGGCCCGCGGAGTATTGATTCGTCGGCCTGGCCGATGGGTGCCCTGCCGAGTCAGACTCGGAGCTGGAGTCCAGATGTGAGCCCGATCGCCTTATATCACAAATACCGTTTGCATGCCCGGGGACTGCTGTCTACCCTCACCTGCGCGAGACCATCGAAGGGCTCGATGGCATTGCAAAATTAGTGGAACGGAGTTCCGAAACCTTCCGGAGGGAACACCCCCAACGGGCCTTTTCTTAACGGCAACCAGGGAGAACACCATGGATAAGAAGATGCGGGTTATGAGTGAACGGCCGCTGAACGCGGAAACACCGCTGGTGAGTTTGCAATCCTGGATCACGGCCAATGACGTGTTCTTCAAGCGCAACCAGGGAAAGATCATGTCCGCGCCCGTATCGCTTGATAGCTGGCGGTTGTCGATCCAGGGGTTGGTGGCGCGGCCGCAGGAATTGAGTTTCGCCGAGATACTGGCCTATCCCAAGGTCGAAATAGCCAACACGTTAGAGTGCTCGGGCAACAGTCGTTCCCTGCTGGAGAAAAAGGCCTCCGGAAACCCCTGGACCATCGGCGGTGTGGGCAATGCCGTTTGGGGTGGCGTTCGGTTGGCGGATGTCCTGGACGAAGCCGGGGTCGACAGCCAGGCTCGCCATGTGAGTTTTGAAGGGTTGGACAAGCCACTGGGGTCGGCCGGCATTAAGTTCATCCGCAGCATTCCTATTACAAAGGCCCTGGATTCCACCCTCCTGGCCTATGAAATGAACGGGGAGCCGCTGCCTCTGGAGCACGGATTTCCCCTGCGGGCCCTGGCCCTGGGTTGGACCGGCGCCAACTGTGTCAAATGGCTCAGCACGATAACGCTCCAGGAAGAGCCCCAGGAAGGCTTTTTCATGGACAAGGTGTACCGTGAGTTTCAAAAAGGAGAGGATCCGGCATCCGGTCAAGTGGTGACAACCATAAACATCAAAGCCGTCATCACCGCCCCGGAAAATGGGTCTACGCATACCCCGGGTAGCGTTATCATACGCGGGGCTGCGTATGCCGGAGAAGCGGATGTCGCCCGGGTGGCGGTCAGCGTGGACGACGGCGCCACCTGGGAGGACGCTGCCTTTTACGGTCCCCATGAGCGGTATGCCTGGCGCCGCTGGGAGTTCCAATGGACAGTCTCCGAACCTGGGGAGTATGTGATCCTGGCCCGGGCCACGGATAGCAAGGGACGGGTACAACCGGATTCGGCCCACTGGAATGTGCTTGGCTACGGCAACAACGGTATTCGGGAGCATGCGGTCGCAATCAGTGTGCGGTAGGCGATACGCACACTGTCCATGTTGATGGGGGGCCTTGGGTTCAACGATTTTGCATGCGCGATTTTCCGGTAACCTTCAGGCGCTGTCGTAACTTGATCCACAGCACAATGAAACGAACACAATCTTCTGCAAACCTGGTAGGTTTCTCCCACCATTGAGCACATGATCCTCTGGTATTGATTTTCAACTGTTTACGTCTGAGATTTGTCTCATTGAAGGCATCCGATACATGGTTGCCGCGGAAACGTAATGACCTAACAGAGGACAGACCTATGAAAGTAGATGTAAAATGCTTTGCAACATTGGCAAATGAAGATACTTGCGATTACAGAGAGCCGATTTCATACGATATTGAAGACGGTCGCACCGTTGGCGATCTGGCTGACAAGGTGGGGGTTACCCGCGCGGACGTCAAGATCACCTTTGTGAATGGACGCAAGTCCGGACACAACACGTTATTATCCAACGGTGATCGGGTGGGATTCGTACCGGCTGTGGGCGGTATGTAATCCGGCGCAGAAACCTGGCGGCCGGCGGCCGAAACCGATATGAAAACGCCAAACCCTCACCAATTCAGGGATTTTTTCGATACGTTACCTGCTTGGGTACTACCACTGATCCTGGTGTTGCTCTTCGGGCGTTTTGTTATTGCGTTTTTCTTCTATATTTTCTCGTGACAGATAAAGTCATGTCGCCATCGGCGACCCAAACGTATCCCATCACCCTTTACGAAGCGTCCATCCATTCGGACCTACGCGGGATGCTTGGTTTTTATCTGATGAGGGTGCGCCGGTGACACGAATTGCCGCCGCAACGGCTGATGCTGGAAACGATAACGGTCGTTGACCATATTACCCTGAACAGATGCGCGAACGGTTAAATAGATTGGTAAATTGTGGTTTAAGGGCGTATAAGGGAGGGTATGGCAGACATCGGCAAGATGAATACACTGGTCGTCAAACGAGCGTCGGGCGAGGGTGCCCACCTGGACGGTGGTTCTTCCGGGAACATTCTGCTCCCGCGTCGGGACATGCCCCGGTCCTGCCGGCCGGGAGACCGGGTTGAGGTTTTTGTGTATGTGGACCGGGACAAGCGCCTGCAGGCCACGACCCGGAAACCGTACGCCACTGTCGGCCAGGTAGCCAGATTGCGGGCTGTGGCCAAGACAAAATTCGGCGCCTATCTGGCATGGGGCCTGGAAAATGACCTGTTTGTACCCAGCCGGGAACAACGCGAGACCATGGAGAAAGGCCGCGCGTATATCGTGTATGTTTACCTGGACCAAAGAACCGGCCGCGTCACTGCAACGTCAAACCTGAACAGGTATCTTGGCCAAAGCCCCCCGGATTACAACGAGGGTGAGGCCGTGGAGTTGGTGATCTGCGAAGCGACCGATCTGGGTTACAAAGCTGTGGTGGATCATGCCCACTGGGGCCTTATCTACCACAATGAGGTCCTCCAGCCGCTTGAGCCGGGCCAGAGACTGAACGGTTATATCAAAGCGATTCGCACCGACCTCAAGATTGACCTCAGCCTGCGGCAGACCGGGCACAGAGGGATAGACCTCCTCTCCAATACCATTTTAGACACCCTGCAGGCCGATGGCGGACGACTGTCCGTTTCCGACAAAAGCCCGGCGGAAGAGATTTATGCCCGGTTCGGGGTCAGCAAGAAAAGATACAAAAAGGCAGTCGGGGCCCTCTACAAAAGAAGGCTGATCGTCGTTGACAAAAATGGTATCCGACTTCCCGATAAAGAACCGGAACGGCAACGGTGAATCAAGGCCGGCCGGTGAAAGCAGTCCGTGACTTTCCATGGTTACGTTCCCCCGGTCTACAAGGGCACCTGCCTGTGTCGCCGGATCAAGTGTGACGGTAAATGATTCATAGGTTCATGCCAGCTATGTTATAGTGGCTGGTACAAACCATCACCATGGGGTGCGGCCCATGATCGTTGCAACCAACCAACCTTATTTCGCTCCCTATCCCGGTTTTTTTCTCAAGGCGCACCTGGCGGACTGTTTCGTCATTCTGGATGCAGTCCAGTTTCCGCGCCGAACGACCTGGATCACCCGCAACCGGTTCAAGAACGACCAGGGTACGCTGTGGGTGACCATTCCGGTGCTGAAGAAAGGGCTGGGATTCCAGAAGATTCGCGACGTCCGCATCTGCTATGCAGAAAACTGGCCACAGAGATTACAGCGCACGTTCGAGCATGCCTACGCCCGGGCGCCGTACCTGTATGATTTTGTGGGCGTGATGGAAACGGTCCTGTCAGCGCGGCCCGTGTGGCTTCTAGACTTGAACCTTGAGATCCTGCAGGCCTTGTTGGATTACCTGGCGATCGATACCCGGGTCGTGTTGATGTCCGAATTGGGGTCGGCTGGCAAAGGAACCGCGTTAATCATCGATATCTGCAAGGCCCTGGGAGCCGACCGGTTTCTGGTGCAGTCGTCGGCCCGCGCCTATTATGATTCGTCCGCGTTTTCAGCAGAAGGACTGGAGCTGATTTACTTCAGCAAACCGCGATACATCTACCCCCAGCTGTGGGGTGATTTTATCGAGAACCTATCGGTTCTGGACCTGTTGTTCAACTGCGGGCCGAAAACGCGGGAGATCATCCTGGGGTAGATCCCACCCTTTTCAAACCTTCATCCCCATACGGCGGTAAAATTCGGGCAACTTGTCTCTTTTGTAGGAGGGGCACTCATTGAGAACAGCCTGGGTGGCTGCTTTGGACAGGGGCCAGAATTCCGGCTTCTGGGCGGCAATGACATCGTTGCTTTTGTTGGCGTAACAGGAGCAGCCCGGGACGCAGAAATGCCGACTGGTCTCTTCCCAGACTTCTTGCACAGGGCGTTCGAGGATGTTACCGAACGACATCATTGTGAAATCGCAGGGGCACAGATTGCCCTGGGAGTCGATGAACATGTAATTGTAGCCGGCTCCGCAGCCGTAGAAGAGGGCACTCTCGAAATAGTCATAGGCAAAAACGCCGGGATAACCCGGGGTGCGGGTGCAGAGTTTCTGGATTTCGAAAATGGTGGCCACGTTTTCAGGCGTCAGCTTCTCTTCCGGCCGAGAGGTGAGATGGCCACTCAGGATGGGGGACGTCAGGCGCATGTCGTTGATGCCCAGCTCGCGGAAAAATTCGATGACCTTGAACAGTTCCGGCCGGTCATCTACCAGCTGCTTGTCCGGCACGAATGAGACCGCTACGTAAAACCCCTCCTCCTGGAACATCCGGATGGCATTCAGGATCTGTTTGAAAATGCCTTTGGTACGCCGGCCGGCATCGTGCTTTTCGGCCGTGTAGTGGTCCAGGCTGAGCACCGGGATGACCAGGCCGGCTTCTTTGAGGCGGCGTACCCGTTCGATGGTCAGATTATACCCGGTCGTGAACATGATCGGCATGGAGCGCTCGTCCACTGTGGCGATTATCTCCTCCAGATCATTACGCAGAAGCGGTTCGCCGCCGGTGAAGCCGATGACGCTGGTTCCCATGGCCTGCACTTCGGCGATGGCCTTTTGGAGCTGGGTTAGGCTCATCACATCGCTCTTGGATCGGTCGGAAAATGAGCAGTGCCAGCAATTGCAGGGGCACTGGGGGGTGATGGCGAAATTGGTGACCACGGGATAAGGCTGGCCGGCACCGACAGCGACGACACCTTTAAGGAAGCGGTCGTACGCCCGGGAGGGGTAGTAAGGCGTAAACGTGTTGGTGAAAATCCGGTCACCCAGTTTCGTTAGCTTGCTTTCTTTGGAGACATAATTGAGCGCCAGCTTCTTTTTCAGCGGCAAGCCTTTTAGGGCCGGGTTCATCCCCATTTTCAAGGTTGCCCAGAGCCGTTTCAAACCGTACAATTGTTCGCCGTTTATTCCCGCCATTCGTTCTCCAGTCTATGTGATCTAGTAAAGGGATTTAACCTCCGCCATCACGAACGAACTGCGGGTCGCTTTGACTCCCTTGGTGTTGAAGATATCCTGCAGAACAACGTTCGAGTAGTGCTGCATGTCCCGGGCCACGATTTCCAGCATGATATCCACGTCCCCCGACACCGCGAAAACGCTGACAACCCCGCCTATATCCGCCAGGGCCTGGGCCAGTTCTTCCCAGCCGGTATCCGTGTCACGTACCACCCCGCAATACGCCCGCACCGACAGTCCGAGTTTCTGGCGGTCTGTCAGCACCCGGTACCCGGTGATGATACCATCGCGTTCCAGGCGGGCGATGCGCCGGGAACAAGCCGAATGGGACAGGTTCACCCGACTGGCCACATCGATATTGGACAGTCGCCCGTTGGACTGCAGGGCCGCAATGATTTTACGGTCGTATGTGTCAATTTTGGCCATGCGAATGTTCACTTGAAAAGGTTGGATAACATCTAACGCGGATGGCAAAAAATTACAATATTTGTCTCTTAATGCAAGGTTTTTGATATATACTTATGGTATTGAAAACATTCTTCATATTTCAAACTATTTCTAATTATGAGCCCAGGAGACGTATCCCGTTGAGGATATGTTCTGCTGGCTGGCACTCAGGTCTGCAATATGAAATTGTTTGACGGTCACATAGTCGCGATGACTGATTATCGGGGTTTTTAGCTTTCTTATTGATCGACAGCAGCAAAACCAATAGAATTGGTTCTATGCGGCGAATACTGCCTTAAACAATGACCTGCCGGGAAGTGTTATGCAAACCATATTAATTGCAGAAGATGATCGGGTTTTGTGTAAAAGAATAAAGAAAGCAATTCTGCGCATTAATTCAGCGGTTGCGGTCCAGGAGGTGCATGATGCTGAGGCGGCTATAGAGGTTATTGCCGCAAAGACCGTCGCGCTTGTCATTACCGACATTCGAATGCCCAAAGGCGGTGGTTTGATGGTGATCGCATATTTAAATGCCTTTTTACCGGAAGTACCGTGTTTTGTAATCACAGCCTACGGTACTTCGCGCCTCAAGGGCAAATTACCAGAAGACTTGCTTCATTATTATGACAAACCATTTGATATTGAGACTTTGGCGATGGCTGCCAGTGCGGCCTTGAGTAGAAAGAGGGGGGGCGGATATTGCAAAGGTATCCACCTCCAGAATTTTGTTAATATGGCGGCTGCTGACGGCGTGACGGCCACCATCACCGTCAGGCACCCTGAGCACAACCCATGCAAGCTTTTCCTCATAGATGGAGCCCTAATCCATGCCGTTTCGCAAAATGACCAGGGCGAATCAGTCGCCATCTCAGCAATGTCCTGGGATATGCCGGAGTATTCGATACAGTTCGGTGTTCCTGATGGCCTCAAGCGAACCATTAAAACACCTTTAAAAAGCTTACTCCGGATTGCTTGTGACTGCTTTGATATGCAAAAAAGATAAACCCGCTGCCGGTAACATCGATCCCCCAATTTGAAACCCTAGAGAAATTCTGATTCAACCATAAACCATTACAATTTGTGTAAGAAGTTACTATCCACATTTTTAATGATTTGTTTGACAAATCGGTAAGACGATTTATAGTTTAACCATGCTGTTAAATAACCGTGTGGTTAAATAATGAGCGAGCGAAAACTAACCTCTATATTCGGCGCCTTATCGGACCCCACCCGCCGGGCAATCATCGCGCGGCTTTCGACCGGTGAAGCCTCGGCCGGCGAGCTGGCCGAGCCGTTCGGGATTTCCAAGCCGGCCATAAGCAAGCATTTGAAAGTATTGGAAAACGCCGATTTAATCGTGCGCAAGAAAGATGCCCAGTGGCATCGCTTCCAGCTGCAGTTCGACGCCCTGGAGGCGGCCTCCCGCTGGATTGCCAGGTACCGTGAATTCTGGGAGGATCGGCTGGATGCCCTTGACGCCTACCTCAACCAAAAAGATTCATCTAAAAGGTGATGCTATGAATATGCCCGCAACTCAAATTCAAGACTATACCCTGTCGCTCAACCGTGACTTGAACGCTCCACCCGCCGAGGTATACCAGGCCTGGACCGATCCGGAAATTGTGGCCCGCTGGTTCGGCCCGGATGGTGCCGATATGCAATCCGCGGAAATTGACCTGAACGTCGGCGGCGAGTACCGCCTGACTTTAAAAGAACCGGACGGCAGCGTGGCCGTCCTCCACGGTGAGTACCGTGAGATCGATCCGCCGCACAAGCTGGTCTTTACCTGGATCCTAGACGGCCAGGCCTGCGAAGGCAGCGCCGGCCTGCACGCCGAGACTGTGGTGACCCTCGATTTCCAGGACCGGGACGGTGCCACCCGGCTCGTCTTGACCCACGATTTCCTGCCCACCGAAGAATCCCGGGACGGCCACTTCATGGGCTGGACCGATTCGCTGGAGAGCCTCGCGAATCTGTTTGTTTAAGAATGCCAAAATGAGTGGATCCCGGTGGATGCTTTTCAGCCGGGATCCATTCTGCGTTTGACCTGCAGGCTGAATTCGGTTTAAGCTCGTAAATACTCACCCAACCAAATTACTACAAAGACAAAGCAGCCATACCACAAGGAGAGCGCCATGAGCGGGTTTACCGAGTATGAAAGCTACGATGCACTCGGGCTGGCCGAACTGATCCAAAAGAAAGCGGTGACACCATCCGATCTTTGCGAGGAGGCCATTGCAAGAATCGAAAAATTGAATCCGCAGCTCAATGCGGTCGTGACAACCATGTACGACCAGGGGCGCGAAACGGCGGCCAAGGCTACGGGCAGCGAACCCTTTAACGGCGTGCCTTTCCTCCTTAAAGATCTCGTTTTCGACTATGCCGGCGTGCCGACTTCCAAAGGCTGTAAATCGTTTAAAAATGTGGTTGTCGACCATGACAGTGAAATGGTGGCCCGTTTCAAGCGGGCCGGGGTCGTCATCGTGGGTAAAACCAACACCCCGGAGTTCGGCTTGATGGGCGTCACCGAACCCGAGGTTTTCGGGCCCTGCCGCAATCCCTGGCATACCGATCACACACCCGGGGGTTCCAGCGGCGGCTCGGCGTCGGCGGTGGCCGCCGGAATCGTGCCCTTTGCCGCCGGCGGTGACGGCGGCGGCTCTATTCGCATTCCGTCGGCCTGCTGCGGACTCTTTGGCCTCAAACCTGCGCGGGGCCGCAATCCCTCCGGACCGGACCACGGCATTCCCTGGCAGGGCGCAGTCCAGGACCACGTTATCACGCGATCGGTCCGGGACAGCGCCGCCATGCTCGATAACACCCAGGGGCCGGACCCGGGTGCTCCGTTCATCATCGATCCGCCGGAAGGAGGTTATCTGGAAGCCCTGAATCAAGATCCCGGGTCGCTCAAGATTGCTTTCAATACCCAGTCCCCTATCGGTACCGCTGTAGATCCCGAATGTGTCCAGGCCGTTGAAAAAACGGCTAAACTACTGGAAGAACTGGGCCATAACGTGGAGGAAGCGCGGCCGGACATCGATGGGCTGGCCCTGGCCAAAAGCTATTTGGCCTTATACTTTGCCGAGATGGCGGCGGACATCGATAGCCTGGAGACCGTTCTGGGCCGCAAGGCCGGTCCGGATGATGTGGAACCTTTGACCTGGACACTCGGGTTGCTGGGGCGCGCTTATTCTTCAGGGTATTTCGTGACTGCCATGCGCGAATGGGCCCTGGCCGGCCGCCGTATGGGAACGTTTTTCCAATCTTATGATCTGTATCTGACCCCGACTACAGCTTTTCCGCCGGCCCGCATCGGCGAGTTGGCGCCCAAACCGGCCGAGGCGCTGCTGATGAAAATCGTCAACACCCTACGGGCGGGGTGGCTGCTGAAAGCGTCCGGAATGGTTGACCAGCTGGCGGAGCGCAGTTTAGAGAGAACCCCGTTTACCCAGCTGGCCAATTTAAGCGGCCTGCCGGCCATGTCCGTGCCGCTGCATTGGACCCTGGATGGTCTGCCCTGCGGTAGCCAGTTTATCGGTCCATTCGGAGATGAAACAACCTTGCTCCAGCTGGCCGCCCAGCTTGAAAAGGCAAAGCCGTGGTTTGATAAACGACCGCCGTTGTCGGCCTGATCTTTACAGTTGATGATCGTTGGCAAACAAACACAAGGAGAGCATCATGAAAATTCTGGTGGGCTACGACCATTCCGGCGTCTCCGAAGCACTTTTAAACCTGGCCCGTGAACATGCCCTGGCATTTAAAGCCGAAATCTGCTTGATGACTTCATTGGAGCAGGGTTCAACCCTGAAAAATGAGGACGTCCAACGGGCCGAAAGCAGGCTGGATAGAGCCATGGCCCTCTACAAGGCCGATGGTATTGCCTGCGAAACCAAAGTGTCGGTAAGTTACCTGGGTGCCGGGGAAGATCTGGTCAAGTACGCCGTTGAGAATGCAATGGATGAAATTATCATCGGGGTAAAGAGAAGGTCGAAAGTCGGCAAATTGATGTTCGGCTCCAACGCGCAATATGTTATCTTGAAAGCGCCTTGCCCGGTCGTATCCGTTAAATGAGGTTCAGGAGACCCGGCCCGGACCCCATAAGCTGAAACAACCAGACCTACGTAGACAGTTGGCTCCAAAAAATAATAAGAATCAGGGCGTTAAAGAAGGATCGCTGCGTATCTGCATGGGAAGCCTTGACAGGCTGAAATCGATACCTAGTCTTAAGTGGAGAGGAGTTCAGATCCATCCCACCTCCTTTATGCTCTGAATTTCTCTTGTTCACGGGGTGGTTCCTGCCAGGGAACCGCCCTTAATGATTTTTGGGACTATCTTTCGAAATCAAATATGTGATATTACAGGTTCATAGCTTCTTTTGACCCCCGTAGCGCTCTCAGCCTGGAGGCAATATGCATCTCGTAATGATACACCCGGCGACCTATGATAATTGCCGGGCCGCCGTGGAGCGGGCCTTCGAACTTTTTCCGCAGGACCTGACCGGAAAAAAGGTGGTCATCAAGCCCAATGTCCTGCGGGCGTCCACCGCCGATGAACACATCGTGACCCACCCGGCGGTCCTGCGGGCGGTGGTGGCGGCTGTCGAGCAGAGAGCCCCCCAGGAGATCGTGGTGGGTGACAATCCGGGGCTATTCAGTTACGGTGACAACGAAAGCACCTTCGAGAAGACCGGACTGATGGCCGCGGCCGGGAAATATTATCGCAATCTGGGCGACTCGCCCCGACCGATAGCCTTCCTGCCTGAGCTCATTCCCGAAGTAGGCGTCTCCCGGGAAATATTGGACACGGATATCCTCATCAGCTTACCCAAGTTCAAATCCCACGGTCTCACAGTAATGACCGGGGCCATCAAAAACAGCTATGGTATCCTGCCCGGTGCCCAGAAAGCCCGGCTGCACCGTATGGCCGGCACTCCGGAGCGCTTTCACGAGTTGATCGTAGACGTGTTTCGCCTGCGCATTCCGGACTTGTTTATCCTGGATGCGGTGGTGGGGATGGAGGGCAACGGACCGGCCTCACCGGATTTGAGGGAGATCGGGCTGGTCCTGGCCGCCGACAATGCCGTGGCCCTGGACGGCGTCGTGGCGCGCATGATGGGCTTAGAACCGGGCCGCCTACGCTTTCTGCAAAAGGCCAGGGAGCTGGGGCTGGGGGATTTTGACGAACAAAAAATCAGCCTGGACGGTGAGTTGCGGATTATCCCGGATTTCAAAGTGCCGCCTTTGGGGGGCGAGGCCATTGCCTGTAATGAAGCCGTTCAGGAGATTATCAAGGGCCGAACCCGGGTCCGGCCGGCTGCTGATCCAGACCTGTGTACGGCCTGCGGCCTCTGCGTGGAGCACTGCCCGGTAGAGGCCATCACCATGGAGGCAGATCTGCCCGTGGCGGATGCCGAAACCTGCATCACCTGCTTTTGCTGCCAGGAGATTTGTCCCGACAAGGCCATGACCCTCGATTGATGCGCGGTGTTGAAAAAGATATGATGGGTTAAAATCCATTAACGCCAGGAGATCCAATGCCAATGATTAGACTCTCCCTGATCGTACTTATTCTGGTTTTCATCGCTCTGCCTTGCCAGGCTAAGATCTATAAATATAAAAAAAACGGGGTCTGGGTTTTTACGGACTCACCCCCCAAGGATGAGGTTGGGCAAAGTGAAACCATGGAAGAGAGCGGCCGGCCGGTCCCGCGCACAAAATCCGGCCGCACCCTGCTGCTTAAGGACTACCCCCGGCGGTCGCCGGTTGAAGCGGCCACGGCGGCCACCGTGGCCGTGAAAGGGGGCTTGGGTTACGGCAGCGGTTTTTTCGTTTCAACGGATGGCTATATACTCACGAACAAGCATGTTATTCGAACCACTAAAAGCCAGGAAAAGCAGGAAAGCCAGGTGTTCAACATGGTGGATGACCGCATCGTAACCCTGCAGCGGCAGTTCACCGCAGAGAAAGCCAAGCTGGACAGTTACGCGGCCGATTTAAAGCAGCTGAAAAGCCTGGCGGATCGTGAGCGGGACAGTGCGCGGAAGCGGTCTTACAAAGCGGAATATGCCTACCGGCTCAAAAAATATGAAACCTGGAAAACAGACTACAATCGGCGGCGTAAAAAATTCGATGCCCAGGAACGGGAGTACCACTTCAAGCGAGCGGATTACAGATATAAAAAATCCGTGGCCAATCTTTCCAAGAGCTTTGCCATCATCCTGGCGGACAAGACCGAATTGAATGTCCGCCTGGTGGCGACCAGTCCAACCCATGACCTGGCCCTGTTGAAACTGGACGGTTACAAAACACCGGCCCTGCAAACGTTTAATTCGCGTGCGCTGGTTCCCGGCGGGCCGCTATACGCCGTCGGTAGCCCGGCCCGGCTGAACAACTCGGTCACAGCGGGTATTTTTTCCGGATATGAAAAGGGCTTTGTTCAGACGAACGCCCAGATCTATCCGGGCAACAGCGGTGGCCCCCTGGTTACCCAGGCCGGGCGAGTGGTGGGCATCAATACCTTTAAACAACTCACGCGCAAATACGAGGGCCTGGGATTTGCCATTCCCATCGAACGGGCCTACCGGGAGTTCAGCCGCTACCTGAAGCAATGACCGCGGCCGGCGGGTGCTGACTATTCTTAAATTCTTGTAGTGCCTGCCGGCGTTATCTATACCTTTGCACACGTCTATCGTTGGGACAGACGATCTTTTTGAGCATTGGTAAAATTACTTCGTTCTGAGATCATTGCTTTGCACCGTTGCAGTGTCTGCAAACAAGGATAGGGGCAATGCCTTTAGTGTGGCAGTTGTTCTCTGTGTATATAGTTGCAACGGGAAACCACCAGACTAACTGAGTTGTGCTTTTGGGAAGACCGATCAGTTTGCAGCCTTTTCTTGACAAACTGTTTTTTTTGCTAAAGTATTGTATCTAAAAGGGAATTGGAGTATACCCGAATCCGGCAGTATATTTTTTCTTCCAGGAATCATGAACGGCTGCACTCCGGCGAAAGGTGATACCTGGTGCGGATGACGGGCAGACAGCTTACAATTTCACAATAAACCATCCGGGGCAGGGTAGAGGGTGCCCCCACCGGTGATGCAAAATGACCTGAGGCAGCGATACCATGACCATGCCGCTGGAAATCATCCAGGAAATTCAGAAGCGGTTGCTGGAAATTGAGACTTACCGCTCCCACCAACTGTACAAGGAGGCGCACACTCGCTGTCGAGAATTGCTGGGATTTATCGAGAGAACCCCGGCGGTTACCCGCAAGCAGGCCTTTCTGGTGAAACTTACCAAGAAGCTCGAGCAGATCGACGATGAATTGAAAGCCTTCTCTGAATATTCCAAAACAGCGAAGATGACCCCGAAAGAACGGGAACTGGTCCGAAAGTTGTTCACCACCGGCAAGGGCACAAAAGCATCGGACGCGTTCGAGGAGGCCACGGCGCTGCTGGTCTTCGGCCAGCGGGCCGAGGCCATAAAAGCATACCAGGCCCTGCTCACAGACGCCACCCACCGGATCGCAGCGGCCAAGAGCATCGTTCGCTGCCTCTTGGGAGACGGTCAGGTTCAGGCGGCCGTCAACGAGTACCTGGCGTGGTTGAAGACCGATGGGTTGCCCCCCAAGGAATTGGATTCCGTACGCGTTTTTCTGCAGGCCGTTCTGACCAAAAAAGGCTACCGCCAGCAGCTGCCCGAACCGATGATTATCGAAGAAATCGAGGCGGAGCCGGGACCAGAAGAAGGCGAGGGGGATCTGATCTCGATTCAGCTGCCGTATGTGGACAAGCGTTTTCGCAAGAACAAGGTCCTCCTGGACGTCAATTTCCAGAGCGGGAGCATGATCAATTGTATCCTTCCCAAATCCAAGCAAAACCTCGTTGGCTTTTTCAGGCCGGGATCGATTTTTCATAACGTCCGGATCAATGGTACCAATAGCGCGATCAATGCTTCCATCCGGCTGGCGGAAGTGAGTAAAATTACTGAAGGACAACAGGCCGGGAGCACCACTATCACCATGGAGGTCATTGAGGAGCGTTGAGCCGGAAAGCATGCTTTCCGGCCGGCAGACCGTTTCTGGTTTTATTTAGGGGTGAAGCGCACCAGGTGTTCCATAATTTAAGCAGACATCCTGTATCCCGGCCAAGCGATTCACTAGACGACCCAAGGCAGTTCCATCATGACCGTACCCGCCAAAATTCGCCAGGAGATCCAGAAGCGGCTGCAGGAAATCGAGGCTTACCGGGCCCACTCGCTGTACAAGGAAGCCCGCGTCCGCTGTCAGGAATTGGCAGCCTTCATCAAAAAGTCCCCTGATATTCCCAACAAAGAAAAATTAATGGGGCAACTGGTGAACAAGGTCAAAAAAATCGACGCTGAGCTGAAGACATTCGATGACTTTTCCTCAAACGTCGAGATGTCATCCCGCGAGCAGACAGTTGTAAAGAAGTTGTTCACGTCCGGCAAAAAGGGCGGTGCCAAGACCGCCTTCGAAACCGCCACGGCATTGTTGGTGTTTGGACAGTGGGCCCCGGCCTTGGAAGCGCTGCGGGAACTGCTCGGTGATGACACCCACCGGGTTGAGGCCGCAAAGAGCATCATGCGATGCCACCTCGGGGCCCGGCAATACCAGGCCGCAGTCAACGATTACCTGGCGTGGTTCAAGGACGACAGTTTTCCCGGCCCGGCTCTGGATTCGGTGCGGGCCTTTCTCCAGGCCGCCCTCGAAAAAAAGGGCTTCAAACAAAAACTCCCGGTTCCCATCATCATGGAAGAGAGCCAGGCGCTGGAGGAAATGGACACCGGGCCGGAGGATTTCCTTTCGATCGTCATTACCTACGAAGCCGGCCGCCGGGAGAAAAAAGAGGTTGTCCTGGATGTCAACTTTCAAAGCCGGGTACGGATTAACTGCATCGTACCCAGGACAGAAGGCGTTCTGCTTGATTTTTTAAAACCGGGAATCGTCATCCCGAACGTTCAGCCCAACGGGGTCGACATGATCACCTTCAGCTCGGTGCGCCTGAAGGAGGTCAGCCAAATCCGGGTGGAGCGCTACGCCGGCGATACCACCATTACCTTGCAGGTCCTCGATGACGACTGACTCCCCGTGTGTTTCAGACGGGAAACCTTGAGAGCCGGATCCCCTGGAGATCAAAATGAAGAAATATTTGCTGCTTGTTGCGGCTATCGCGATTTTTCTGCCGGCCTGCTGCCCCATGGTGTCCGTCCATCCGCTCTCCGAACCGGATGGTTTGGATGATCGGCTTTTCGGCGTCTGGCGGCCGGTGTCCCCGGAGGGCGAACGGGTCTACCTGCATGTCGGCAAGGAATCCGACACCATCATGGTGGCCCTGAGTGTTGAACACCTGGACGCTGGCCGGCTCGATACGGCCCGCATGCCTTTCTTTTTAACCCGCGCGAAGAAAAATGATTACTGGAATATCCGTTACGAAGATGTCGAGGACAATCTGGCCAAAGGCTATGCCGGGTTCTTCTTTATGAAATACACCTTCCCAGATGACGACACCCTGCTGGTGTATCAGCTCGATCGCAAAGCTGTCATCAATGCCATCAAGACGGGGAAATTGAAGGGCCAGATTACCTATAAAGCCCAAAAGACCTCCCCAGCGGCGCAGCTTAAAACGCTCCCGGCCAAAAAGAACGTCGATTGTGTCACTATCACGGAAGAATCTATGAGCTTGCTCAAATTCATAGAAGCCGGCGACAGCCACGCCTTGTTTCCGGAACCCATGCGGTTTGTGCGGACCCAATCGCAGCAGTAATTGCATATACGTCAGGTCTGATAGCGGTCCTTGCAGGAGTGGGTCGCTACACAGCTCAGACTATGTTCTGCACAAAGTTGGTTGCCTTTGGCGCATCCGGGCTTTTGCCCCGAGTTGAGCGGGGCACCCAGCACGGCTACCAATCAGAAGCCTGTTACAATCAATCGTGGTCCTTCAGGCCATGAGCTTCCTTGAAGGCATGCCACTCGTCGTGATCGATCTGATTGTCCCCGTTACCGTCGATGGCCTTGAAAACCTTGGTTTCGGCATGGGGAAAAAAAGCTTTAAATTCATCCCAGTTCACCAGGTCATCGCCATTGGCATCCATATCGCCAAAGTGGGCTTTGAAGGTTTTTGGATCGGGCATGGGTGTTTTGTGGTAGGAAGTTTTCCCGGCACAGGCGGCCAGCAACACCAGCAGGGCCAGGGCGGTCAACAGCGCTGTTTTTTTCATATCTTCACCATCTCCATATGCAGGTTCAATAACAGTGTCTTAAGCTAAAGCGAGCACCGCTGATGTCAAGCATAGCGACCCGGGGCCAGCGTAAGTTTCAAAGGCCGAAGGCTTCGAGCGGCAATAGTTAAGTTTTCGGCGGCAGCAGTTACCGTAGAATATTGGGCGGGATGACCGAAGTGCCCGAGAGCGTTATCGAAATAGCGGCCGTGTTCGTAAGAGTTCAGCCAGACATAAGATTTGTGAGATGCCGGTCCCGCCGCCGGGCCTACGGCCAAGAGCGCCCGGTATTGCGCCGCCGTCAAAATGATCTCACCGGTGGGGGCACCATTGACAACCAGCGACCGTCACTTTACCTTTCAACATACAGCGCGACCGGATTAGCCGGCCTGCGCAGAGGGCGCCGACACCCGGGAGGTAAATATGCCAACGCAAGCGATATCAGCCGACTTTCCCTATGAATCCAGGTTTCTCAACGTGCACGGATCGCAGATGCACTACATAGACGAAGGT
This sequence comes from Olavius algarvensis Delta 4 endosymbiont, assembly GCA_905176665.1. Classification (GTDB taxonomy): domain Bacteria; phylum Desulfobacterota; class Desulfobacteria; order Desulfobacterales; family CAJINA01; genus CAJINA01. The sequence continues at coordinate 34,997 of CAJINA010000119.1, forward strand.
CGGGGAGAGCCTATTTTGTTTCTCCACGGTAACCCCACGTCATCTTACCTGTGGCGGAACATAGTGCCGCATCTGACACCCCTGGGGCGCTGTATCGCTGCCGACCTGATCGGCATGGGCCGCTCGGAAAAACCAAAGCTGCCGTACCGCTTTTTCGATCACGCTAAATACATCGAAGGTTTTATCGCTGCGCTCGATCTGAAAAACATCACCCTGGTGATCCATGACTGGGGGTCGGCGCTGGGGTTTCATTATGCGATGCGGCATCCTGACAACATCAAGGGCATCGCCTTCATGGAAGCAATCATAAAGCCGTTTTCCTGGGAAGGCTTTTCTAAAGAGTACAGGCTGGGTTTCAAATTGATGCGCACGCCGGTTATCGGATGGTTCATGGTCAGTGTCATGAACGGCTTTATCAAAGGGATGCTGCCCAAGACGATTGTCAGAAAGCTGACCCCGGAAGAAATGGCGGTTTATGCGGCCCCCTATCAGACGATCGGCAGCCGCAAACCGCTGCGGGTATGGCCTTGTGAAATTCCGATCGATGGGCAACCAGCGGATGTGGATCAGGCGGTTCGCGAATACAACCGCAAACTCCAGAAAAGCGACTTGCCGAAACTGCTGCTCTATGCCCGGCCGGGGGCCATCATTGATGAACAGGAGGTTTCCTGGTGCCGACAAAACCTCAACAATCTGGTTGCCGTCGATGTCGGCCGGGGCATCCATTTTATTCAAGAAGACAACCCGCACGATATCGGTGCCGCCGTGGCGACGTGGTACAAGGGCCTGGAGCAGACCGAAACACTTGGAAACCGTTAACCGGCGACAAGCCGTATTCAGTTTGAAAAGGAGATCTTAACATGGAAGCCTGCACCTTCGTTGATTTTCTGGCAGTACTGGAACCCTGGTTGGACCGTGACTACATACGGAAGGGATACTTGACCAAAGACGGAACCTTCAGGCTTTACTTTACGGATGGTGGCGAAAGGGTGTATCACGTCGATGATTGTTCCGAGGCCAGACTCACGGAAGTCTTTGACCGCCTGGTTGCAGCCGGCATCTCCGTTGAAAAAAGCGTATAGGGCTCAGGGTCGAAAATCCAGCCGCTGGATGGTGGCCAATTCCCCATTTTCTTCTAATTTCAGCAGTACACCCTCACCAGAAGAAACCCCGAAACCGGTCACTTCGGCTATAGTCACAAAATGGGTCACCAAGACAATAAGGCTGCCTTCAACCGATTGTCGCGCCAGAAAGCCCCGCAATGCGGTTATATTCGGTTCTCGATCCTGGGGCCTTTCGTAGAATGAATTCAGAGCCGGCAACTCCTCGACAGGGCCAAGATTCATCTGCTCGGCAGTCTCTATACAGCGGCACCACTGACTGGAATAGACCCGGGCTGATTGGACGCCTTTGGTGCGCAGCCAGAGCCCGATCGCCCTGGCCTGGGTCCGACCGTAGTCGTTAAGGTTGCGCTGGGTGGTGCAATCGCCAATCCGGAAATGTTCCGGGTCACCCGAACCCGGGGCCACGGCATGCCGGATCATGAGGACATGTCCTCTCGTCGGCATATCAGCACTGCGGTTCTCTCCTGTCGCTGAGGAGGTGTTAACGACCAGCAACACGCCCGCAATAAGCCCCAATAGTCTGCTTGTTTTCAATTTAGCCTCTCTTTTCAATATATTTGATTAGACTCGTGCGAACTTCAAAACCCTATTGCAAGGTAAAGCCCACCCCGCGCCTGTCAATGGTAAGAAGGTTTCAGACCGGCATGCGCGGCATGATAGACTTGTCCCATCATACTAAACTTAATGATTGCTCATTGCCAATTCTGCCGCTTGTCATAGATTTAGATGGTATTTCGGTAATAGACTCACTTTAACATAATACGCGGGGGCTTTGGATGTTACGTCTAGGTTTGTGCTGCATCTTCAGGGAAGAGCCGATAAAATTTCGGAAAACCACGGCCGCCTACTTGAAGCGGCTGATGCCGGATGAGCGTTTGCGTCACCTCTCCGAGATCGCAAAGGATAATGCATCTGCCCTCGACGCTGCACTCCGCTACTGCCGGGACAACGAGATTGGTGCGTTTCGCATCAACAGCCAGATCCTGCCCCTCAAAACCCACCCCGAGGTTGGCTACGACGTCACCGACTTGCCTGGGAACCGGGATATCGTTGCTGCTTTCAGGGCCTGCGGACGTTTCAGCCGCAGTCACGATATACGCACCAGTTTTCACCCTGACCAGTTTATCGTCCTTTCTTCTCCGCGGCCGGAGGTCGTGCGGCGCTCGATTGCGGACCTGGCATACCAGGCGGAGGTTGCCGATTGGGTGAGCGCCGATGTGATCAACATTCATGCCGGGGGGGCCTATGGCGACAAAGCGGTTGCCCTGGGGCGGCTCGAAGCGGTTATCGAACAATTGCCACCGGCGATTCGATCCAGGTTGACGCTGGAAAACGATGACCGCACTTATACACCCCGGGATCTTCTGCCTTTGTGTGAACGGATCGAAATCCCCATGGTGTACGATATACACCACCACCGCTGTCTTCCGGACGGATTGAGCGAGTCGCAAGTTACCGCGCGAGCGGCGGCTACCTGGGATCGCGAGCCGTTGTTCCACCTTTCAAGCCCCCTGGAAGGCTGGTCGGGCCCCAAACCCGGCCGGCACAGCGATTACATCAACCCGGCGGATATGCCGATCGCATGGCGGGATCTGGACATTACCGTCGATGTTGAAGCCAAGGCCAAGGAATTGGCGGTCCTCAGGCTGCTGGCGGATCTGCAAGCGGCAAGTTGACATTGCGGAAAAAGGATTCACCTTTGATTACATGGCATACCTGCCATCGTAATACACAATAATCAAACAACTTACGTACTCCACCTGGAGGTTAAAATGATATTGAGAATATTATCCATAGCACTTGTTCTGGTTGCCGGACTGGCACCGGTTGCAACTGCCGCGCACCACGAAGAGGTGAAGATTAACGCCAATCGCGTGGCCGACGGCATCTATATGGTGACCGGCAAGGGCGGGAATATCGGCCTGTTTATTGGAGAAGACGGAACCTTTTTAATTGATGACCAATTTGCGCCGTTGACGGATAAAATTTTGGCAATCATCAAATCGGTCGGTGGGGAGCATCCCAGGTTCCTGATCAACACCCATTACCACGGCGATCATACCGGCGGGAACGAGAAGCTCGGCAAAAAGGGCACCCTTATTTTTTCACATCACAACGTTCGCGAGCGCCTCGAAAACGGTTCGTATATCGCACCCTTCAAAATGAAGCGGCCCGCGGTGGCCAAGGACGGTCTGCCGGTGGTGACCTTTTCCAAGAAAGTCAAATTTCATATCAACGGGGATACAGTCCATGTCAAGCATGTCCCCCATGCCCACACCGATGGGGATAGTTTCATCTTTTTTGAAAAGGCCAATGTCATCCACGCCGGGGATTTTTTATTCAATGGTTTCTATCCTTTTATCGACGTGCAGCACGGCGGCTCGTTGAAAGGCATGATCCGGGCGGTGGACAAAATTCTGCGGATGTCCGACGAGCAAACCAAAATTATCCTGGGCCACGGGCCATTGGCAGATAAAAAGCAACTGGCTGAATATCGGGCCATGCTCGCCACGGCCTACGAGCGCCTGCGCAAACTGAAGGCGGAAGGAAAAACTGCCCAGGAGGCCGCGGCCGCCGCTCCGCTGGAAGATCTGGAGGCAACCTGGGGTGACGGTATCTTCAACGGTGCCCGCTGGATCGAGATCATCTGGCCCGGGGTATAGCTAATCATTGGATCGGGTTGTCTTGGTGGTTGGAAAGCCCCGGCTACACTTGCGGGGCCAGGCGATCCTATTGTCTTTTTTCCCAGTGGGGAGTTTTGCGACTGCGACGATAGCTGGCAACCGTTCCGGCAGCAGCTTCTATTTCAAGATACCGGCGAATATTGATAAACGTGCCGGGCGTCAACCCGGGATTGTCTTGCCCGGCGAGTTCCTGGTAGCGAGCATAGCTGTCGTTGTGAAACAGCAGCCAAGTTTTTGCATCAGGGTCGTAAAACATGACTGCTCCGTCCAGGTCGATGGAAGGGACTTTTATCTTCAATAGATAGCGGCCGGCTTTAGCAGCATAGGCCAGGTTCGTGATCTGCATGCGCGAGTTATAGGGAAGCCGGCCATTAAGGCTTTCAGGGGCGATACCTGTCCGTAACCGAGATTTTTCGATATGTTCAATAATGAGCGCCAGTTCTGACTGGAGGATATGGGTCATCCGCTGCGGTACCATCGATTCGACCGTGATTACCAGAACCACCGGAAAAGCCAGCGTTCCAATCCACTTTACTACCCCTATCCCGGTGCGGAGCCATTTGCCGGAAGCGAACCATTGAACGATGGCCAAGGTGCAATAGAAAGCAGTCGCCGCCGGCAACAAGAGTACCATGTAAGCCAGCCCGCGGGGACCCTGAAGTACCTCTGTGTAGAGCGCAGTCAGAATCCAGGCGCATATAAGCAGGGATATTCCCAGAAAGACGATAGTCAGCCGGCGCATTAGCGTTGAGGGCGTTTTTTTCTGCGCAGAAGCAGTCGCGCTCAGGGGGTTTGCTTGTTGTTCGGAAGTCCCCATTTACGATTGACCTTTTTGCTCTCATCTTTATAACCGCAATTCAACACCGGCTTGTATTCCCGAAGAACCAATATGCTGAAAATCTCTATTCAGGTCAAGGAAATAGCATTTATCAGCAAGCAGCTGTGGTCATTTCGTAAGTAAGGCGGACGTGAAATGCCCCCCAGTCGGGACTTCCCGTTTGATTGTTGCCTTATGCCGGATCGAAGCCGGAGAGGCCAGCGAAACCAATTTTCACCGCGGTAAAGACTGCGTGTATTTCGAGGATCGAAAAAATGGGCCAACATTGTGATTGTGCCAGGCGGTCGTCGCCGCGAGGTTATACCCGCCATGAAGACGTTTTGAAAACGCTTTCAGGCCACATGACCCACCTCAACAATCTTCATAGAATTCGTAACCCCGACGACGCCATCATGGTCGCCCTTGGTGATGATGACCAGGTCACCGATTTCCAGCAGTGCCTGTTTTTCAAGGGTCTGGATGGCAGCGCGCTTGATTGCTTCCGGTGCGTATTCCGTAACGTCGAAAAAGAGCGGGTGTACATTGCGGTACAAGGTCATCTTTCCCAGTGAGGTTTCATGGCGACTTAACCCGAAGATGGGTATGGCCGTGTTGATGCGGGACATCAGCAGGGGGGTCGAACCCGACTCGGTCAGGGCTACGATGGCCTTGATGTCAAGGTGATTGGCCGCATACATGGCAGACATGGAGATCGCTTCATCCGCGCGTCTGAAGCGCCGCTCGACCCGGTGGCCGGATGTTTAGGTGGCGGGCTGCTTTTCAGCGGCCAGGCATGCGCGGGTGGCGGCCGCCAGCACCTTATCCGGGTAGTTCCCCACCGCAGTTTCCCCGGAAAGCATGATTGCATCGGTACCGTCAAGGACCGCATTGGCCACGTCGGAAACTTCGGCCCGGGTGGGAATGGGGTTTTCGATCATCGACTCCATCATCTGGGTGGCCGTGACGACTGGTTTGTCCAGCCAGATGGCCCGTTTGATGATGTGTTTCTGGATGGCCGGCACTTCGGCGTCTCCGATTTCGACGCCCAGGTCCCCGCGGGCAACCATGACCCCGTCGGCGGCCTGGATAATCTCCTCGATAGCTGCCACCGCTTCAGCCCGTTCGATTTTGGCAATAATACCGGCGGTTCCGCCCGCTGCGGCCAGGACCCGGCGGGCCTCGTGAATGTCCGCGGCTGAGCGTACGAAGGAAATTGCGATGAAGTCCACGGACATCCCGGCCGCGGCGCGAATGTCGGTACGGTCCTTGTCCGTCAGGGCATCGGCGGAAAGGCCGCCGCCTTTGCGATTGATACCCTTGTTGTCAGACAGCATGCCCCCGGTGATTACCAGGCATTCCACCCGTCCATCTACGATCCCGGCAACTTCGAGTTCTATGCGACCATCGTCCAGCAGCAGTATATCCCCGGGGCTGACATCCGTGGCCAGTTGTTTGTAATCAACGCCGACTGCTTGCGGGTGGCCGCCCACCGCAGAAAGGGTGGTGTCGAGGGCAAAAGCGGTCCCGTTTTCAAGTGTCACCGGGCCATCTGCAAACCGGCCGATCCGGATTTTCGGACCCTGGAGATCCGCCAGGACCCCGATATGGCGGCCATGCACCTGGGCGCAGGCGCGCATTTCTTCAATGCGGCTTTGATGTTCGGCCAGATCGCCGTGGGAGAAATTGATGCGGACCAAGTCAAGTCCGGCGGCTATCATCTCTTCGCGGATTTTGGCCGGGTCAGTGGCTGGACCGAGGGTGGCCATTATTTTCGTTCTTCGGAACATGGTATCAGCCCCATTGGGATAGGTTACGCTAATGTGCCGCGAGAGCATTGCGGGTATACCCTTTAACCATAAGATGTTAGCGCATCATTACAACCATATGGCCTGAATTAAAAATTCAAGTGTGTACCGAATCCCAGATGCCTCCGGCAGCGCCGCCTGTTTCCCTCGCACGTGCTTGACATCTACGGGGAGGCCCTTATTTCTTAAAATACGGTTTTAGAATTAAGAATCCTGGCCGGAGTAGCCGACATTGGAATTGCACCCTGCAGGGACGTGCAAACAACTCGCTCTGTTCCTGCGGGCCGGATACGGGTGTTCAGGCTGAAGGAAAATCATGCAAACCGCGCTTGCGGATAAAAATATATTCAGAACAAGTGTTGCAATGGCTGGCACCTGCTCTTCAGATCAATGGCGAGCGCATCATCTTACCTTCGGTCTTCAACCTTCAGCCTATTAGTATGGCTGACGCTTAAATTCTTATAAAGCCTGTCCCATTATTTCTTATTTGGCCTTTAGGACCATGTTTGGTGAGGCCAAATTGCCGGGAGATTGCTGTTCATGCAGAAACCCGCCGACTATAAAGCAAATGGATCTACCTATTTCCTGCTGGCCACCGCCTGCCTGTTGTTAATGCTATCGTTTGGCTATCGATCGAGTTTCGGGTTGTTTATCAAACCGCTGACGGATGCCAACGGCTGGGGGCGCGAGGCCATATCCATGGCCCTGGCCATTCAGAACCTCTTTTGGGGGATCGTGGCTGTGTTTGCCGGCGGTCTGGCAGATCGTTACGGCAATGTCCGGGTCATAGTTGCCGGCACCCTGCTATATGCCGGCGGCATGGCACTCATGGCCGGGGTCGAGAACATCTGGCTGCTGCACAGTTCGGCCGGGCTGCTGGTCGGGGCCGGCATTGCCGGCACCTCCTTCGGTATTGTGCTTCCGGCCATGGCTCGCGCGGTGGGTGAATCCCGACGTCAGCTGGCGTTGGGGCTGGGCACCGCGGCCGGCTCTCTGGGCCAGTTTGCGGTCGTACCGATCGCCCAGCAGTTGATCAACAGTTACGGTTGGATTGCGGCTTTGAACATCCTGGCAGTGTCAGCCCTGGCCATGGTCTTGCTGGCTATTCCCCTGGCGCCGTATTCCGGGAAGGCCGAAACCGAGACGGCTAAAAGGGACCAGTCCGTAGTCGAAGCCCTACATGAAGCCCTGGGCCACCGCTCCTTTCTGCTGCTGGTGGCCGGCTTCTTTGTTTGCGGTTTTCATGTGGCGTTTATCACCGCCCACATGCCGGCCTTTCTAACCGACAACGGGTTCGATGCCCGGCTGGGGGCCTGGAGCATTTCCCTGATTGGACTCTGCAATGTGGTCGGCGCTTTTCTTTCCGGTGTGTGGTCCGGGCGGGTCTTCAAACGAAACCTGCTGGTGGGGATCTATCTCGGGCGGGCCGTTGCCATCACCCTGTTTTTACTCGTGCCGCTGACCCTGCCATCGGTCTTGATTTTCAGCGCCGTGATGGGATTTTTGTGGCTGGCCACGGTACCGCCGACGTCCGGGCTGGTGGCCGTGATGTTCGGGACCCGCTACATGGCCCTGCTCTACGGCATTGTCTTTCTGGGTCACCAGATCGGCAGCTTCAGTGGTGTCTGGCTGGGCGGCTGGCTATATGACCGGACCGGCAGCTACGATGGTGTCTGGTGGTTGGGGGTTGCCTTCGGCGTGATGGCCGCCATCGTCCATTGGCCCATCGAAGAGAAACCCGTCATGCGCTTGGCCGGACAAACCGCCGGTAATTAAGCGGCATTACAAACCACGCAACCGTGGATGGTCAACCAGAGGTGAGGCATGATAATCAAACAACTGGAAATGGATCCTTACGACAATTTCTCCTATCTGGTCGGCTGCGAGCAAACACACCAGGGCATGGTTATCGATCCAGGCCCCAATGTGGATTACATCATTGAGGAGGCGGATAAAGCCGGCCTCACGATCGATATCATTTTCAATACCCATGCGCATGGGGACCACACTGCCGGTAACGGGCGCCTCAAGGAATTAACCGGTGCCCGCATCATTATTCACGAAGCAGATGAACGCGGTTATCCCCAGGCCGATCACTTTCTTACCGATGAAGCCACCCTTGCACTTGGTGAAATCACCTTCGACGTCATCCAAACTCCCGGCCATACGCCCGGCGGTGTCTGTCTTTATGCTCAAGGCAATCTGTTTACAGGCGACACCCTGTTTGTGGGCGACAGCGGTCGAACCGATCTCATGGGCGGCGATCGGCCCGCCCTGGGCGCTTCGATTCGACGCCTGATGGCGTTGCCCGACGATACCGTTGTCTGGCCAGGCCATGATTACGGTCCGACCCCCTCATCCACCCTCGGATGGGAAAAACGCAACAATGTCAATGCCAAAGAGTATGGCTATTACGTAGATTGACGTCGCCCCATCTTGATGAGCCTGCCCTATTACAGCCCCAGATCAAAGGTTTTCAATCGATAGCATTGTATTGGGGGGGTGACCCTACCAGATTACCCCAAAACAGGCCTCATTGCGCTTGACAGCGGTAGTCATATCTTATGGTCAAACAAAACAACAACCCCAACAGGGAGGTGCCAAAATGGCCGAGAATAGAACAGAAGAATACTGGGAAGAAAATGACGAAGGACACGTGGATACCCGCGAAGCAAATTTTAAGTGCGAAAACCCTGATCCGCACCTGGGATGTGACCTGGGGATCGATGTGATGGGTTGATGGGGAAGGAGGTCTGTTATGATAGGAACCTTGCTTGCGATCGTTACGATCGGTTATTTTATCAACGGCTGTTTAAACAGATCGAAAGGAAGCTGCCGGATTTAGGATAAGGATATTGAGACCGGCGTGCCGTTCGTTCTTATCGATACATTTTTTAAAACCTGATCAGGCAGGGCTGATAAGTACGCCCTGCCTTTTTATTTGGTTGTCGGCTCCAAAAATCGAGTAGCCGATGACAAGGATAGGTGTGCGTATGAAAAAGCCTGAGCACGCCCCGCTGACCGGAGTGCGAACCAAGGAAACCCCTGATCCAAGGATAGGAGCCTGGTACCGGAACCTTAAGGGGCAGTTGCTTAAACTCCAGCCTTTTCTGGTATCCGGTCGCGTGGTGACGTTTCAACAGATCACGCCAGAGGAGAGCGACTTTTTTCAGATGCTGATCGGCTCTGTCCGGGTCCCGGGATCAGTGTGTGCGGTGTTTATTCCACCGAGTGTCGTACAGGCGGCGATGTGGTCCGATTCTATCGATTCCGTTGCGACGGGTAAATCCGGTCTTTATGGGGTTGCCCCGGATGCCGGCGCTGTTGTCGCGCAACGCTGTGGGTCGTTGCAGACAATCGTAAACGCGCTCTTTGCCTTTCCCCCGTTACAACCGGGGATCGATGTTTATGACGACGGCCATTTGCTGGCCGGTTATACCTATCAAGATCAACAGGCGTGTGCCGACGAACTGGCCGAAATCCTGTCCACATACCTCAAGTAAAGGCTATCTGACGAAAATGCAGACGCAAAAAGAGTCTCAGGACGCCTCCAAAGTGCAAGCCGCTCTTTACGGATTGTTCATCGGCGACGCTTTGGCCATGCCGGTCCACTGGTACTATGATCGGCAAGCGCTGTACCGGGATTATGGGCGGGTATCGAATTTTCTGACCCCCAAGGCTGAACATCCGGACAGCATCCTCTGGCGGTCGAATTACAGAGCGCCCAACCCCAAAGGAGAAATTCTACACGACCAGGCCCATTACTGGGGCCGGCCGAATGTCCACTATCATCAATTTCTCAAATCGGGTGAAAACACACTCAATATAAAACTCGCCCGCTTGCTGATGGAATCAATCGGCCACCTGGGGGCCTACCGGGCCGAGGATTACCTGCAGCGATACATCCACTTTATGACCACACCCGGTATGCACCGGGATACTTACATTGAAGCGTGTCACCGCAATTTTTTCGAAAACTACGCTCTGGGGCGGTCACCGCAAAAATGCGGCCGCGAGGAGAAGCACATTGGCGGCCTCGCGGGGATTGTGCCTATTCTGGTTTACTACCGGGGGCGTCCTAACCGTGCCCGGGAGGCGGCCCGCGAGCATCTGGCCTTGACCCACCCCGGCGACCGGATGAGAATCGCGGCCGATCTGTTCAACGATCTGTTTCTCCAGGTATTGGGCGGCGGCTCACTGCGCAAGGCCATCATGACCGCAATAGATTCCCAGCGGAATCCACTGATGGGACACCCTTTCAGAAAGTGGGAGGAGCTGAACGATGATGCGGTTGTCGGTCGTTTTTTGAGTACCGCCTGTTACGTGGAACACGCTGTCCCGGCGGTCATTTACCTGGCATTGAAATACCATGCCGACCCGGAAGAGATGCTGATAGTTAACACCATGCTGGGGGGCGACAATGCCGGTCGCGGTGCACTCCTGGGTGCTCTGGCAGGTGCAGCCGGCGGTATGGCCGCATTTCCGCCACGGTGGATCCGGGGACTTGTAGATCCGCCGCCTTACTTGCTATCCAGGTAGCGGTCAACGATGTCCAGCGCCCGCGGTGGTTTTGCTTCCCGGATGAGGCCGTACACACGGCGACAATCCGCCAGGGATAGTTGCCCGACCCGCGCTAAAACCGACATTTCAAGGAGAGCATGGGGCTGATCATCTCCGGATGAAGGTATTTCTTCTTGGGAATCAAGTTTGTGGTAGACCAGGCTTCGGGCGGCCAGCAGGTCCTCCCGGGAATCATGAGAGCCGGGATGGAATATATATATCAATGTGAGAATATCGCCGGGTCCATACAGGCGCCTATTGACCCCGGCTGGGGTTTTCGTCAGTTCCAGCAGAAATTTCAGCCGAACATCAAAACCGGCACCCAGTTCCTCGCGCAGGTAACGCCAGAGAGCGTAGTGCATCTGGCCGGCTTCTATATAGGCTGAGGGGTGGTCTGAGATCATCTTGGCCAATTCTGCACACCGCAAACGGTCGCGGAGTACAAAACGAAACGCATCCTGGCGGGCAAATTTTTTGACGGTTTTAACCACCTGGGTAAACGAACCACGGGTCGCGGCTTCATAAAAAGCCAGTAAGGCCCCTGTGGCTGCATGTTCCGCCAGATAGACACGATGGCGGGAGGTGTCCGGTTTCAGGTCGGCGGGAGAACCCCCGTCGGCAAAGAATTCGTGGATGTCTATTAAGTGGGCCAGATATGGCTCAACGGCCAAAATCTTTTTGCCGTTTGAGTAGAGTTGCTTTAAGACGGCCGCCATACGGAAGCTGAACTCGGGATACTCCGTATCCAGGGTCGCCACATAGTCCATTGTAGGAATCTTCCCCCGCAGCATTCCGTTCAACGCCTGCGAAGGCGGCTCCTCCAGGAATATCGCCTCGTGGTCAGCCATCAGGTCGGCTGCCACGCGGACAACTTCGGGGCGATGTTGGGAAAGGGCGACCGTTACCCGCTGTTTTGAAATCCGCGCCATTGTGTCAAGACCGGCAACCCGAACGGCTACCCCTGTAATTTCTTACGAAAACCATTGAGTTGTACGATGTGTTGACGTTCCTGGTCGATGATCTCAACTACTTTGTCCTGGCCCAGATTGGGCGGCACCAGGTCCTTCAGGCCAAGGTAAAACAGGATGGATTCCTTTTCCAGGCCGATGGCGATCTCAATGATTTCGAGAATTGTCTCTTGGCCAGTGAGGGCATCGGCCGCGGAGGGACTGCCTTCACCCCCGTGCATGTCGGCCATGGCCATCAAATACTGGGCGGAATCCCCCTGGGGGTCGAACACAGTGGGCGCTTTTTCGGTGGCGGTCAGGCCGGTCTGCATTTTCTCAAATGTGCGTTGATGGACATCTTCCATGGCCGCTAGTTTTTCGAGCGCTGTCCGGTTTTCGTCATCTGACTGAAATTCAGCGGCCTTGCGATAAAAGCGGGCGCCATTTTCTTCGATGCGAATGGCCAATTTGAACACTTCGTCGGCATTGAAATCGTATGATATAGGAGCCTCCCGGGGTTCATTTGTAATTGCCAATAAAGAATACCGGCCGGCGGCTAACACATCAGCCGCAAGACTATCAATTCAAGTTGACACAGACGAACGACATCGTCAAGCAGACGGCCGACTATCGGTACTACAACAACCTGTCATTATAGCAATTTCATCGTGGATGCCAGCATCATTAAGCTTGATCGCAAATATTGCCATCTTTTGTTTGACAAGAGACGTAGCGACTCTTAATTTGGTGACATAGCGTCTCTAATACAATTTTTGAAAGGAAAGCCAATGGAAAATAGAAATGATTTCAAGACAGCCATGATCACTGGTGCCACCGGTTATGTGGCCGGTTGGATTGTAAAAAAGCTTCTGGAAGAGGGGTTTACGGCGCACGCACCTGTGCGCGACCCGGAAAATCCCGATAAGCTGAAATATCTGAATGCCCTGGCTGATCAGGCGCCGGGCACGATGCACTACTTCAAGGCTGATTTGCTGGAGGAGGGCTCCTATGACGAGGCCATGCAGGGGTGTGACGTGGTCTTTCATACCGCCTCGCCTTTTGTAATGGCGGTAAACGATCCCCAAAAAGAGCTGATCGAGCCGGCCCAGCTGGGTACCCGGAACGTTTTGGAACCAGCCAATCGGACCCCGTCCGTTAAACGGGTGGTTTTGACCAGCAGCTGTGCGGCCATCTACGGCGACAATGCCGACCTGGCCCTGACCGCCAACGGCGTCTTTACCGAAGAAGACTGGAACCAGACCTCTTCCCTGGCGCACCAGCCCTATTCCTATTCCAAAACCGTGGCCGAAAAAGAAGCCTGGAAAAATGCCAAAGCGCAGGACTGCTGGGACCTGGTCGTCATCAATCCATCCCTGGTGATCGGCCCGGGCATCAACCCCCGGGGGACCTCGGAAAGCTTCAACCTGATCCGGCAGTTTGGTGATGGCACCATGAAGGCCGGGGTGCCGGACTGGGGGATGGGCGTCGTGGATGTCCGCGACCTGGCCGAGGCCCACTATCGGGCTGCCATCACACCTGGGGCCAAGGGTCGGCACATCACCTCCGGTCACAACTCCAGTTTTCCCGAACTCGCCAAAGCCCTCCGGGAACACTACGGGGATGCTTATCCGTTTCCGAAAAAAGCCCTGCCCAAATGGCTGGTTTGGCTGGTGGGACCGATTATGGACAAGGGTATGACCCGCAAGATGGTCAGCCTGAATGTCAATCACACCTGGCGGGCGGATAATTCCAAAAGCGTCAAGGAACTGGGGATGACTTACCGGCCGCTGGCGGAGTCGATCGTGGATTTTTTTGAGCAGATGACACAAAGTGGGCTGGTTCCACCCGCGAAGTGATCTTGTCAAAGGGATCCGGGTTCAGGAGGCTGATGCCCGCAGGTCCTTTCTCCCTGGTGAAAACAGAATCCTCCCCTCCCTTGACGGGAGGGGCTGGGGGAGGGTGGCCTGCCCGGAATATGTGTTGTTCAATCAAAAGAGAGGTATTGTCGAAGGCACCCCCACCCGGCCTCCCCCTCAAGGGGGCGGACAAGAGATTCCTTCCGCCCGCGGGCATGGATGGTGAATCCGGTTGTCATGGCAATTAGAAAAGCGAATGGTGAAATAGACACATGAACTGGCAAAGAGCACGGACGGATGAACAGAAAGAGCAGCGGGTTGACGCGATTTTAGAGGCGACGGCACGGCTGTATGAATCTTCGAGTTTCGAGAAGATCACCCTGGCGGCCATTGCCCGGGAAGCGAATTTCACCCGGTCGAACCTTTACAAATACTTCCGCTCCAAAGAGGAGATCTTTTTCGAGTTTCTAAAACACGATGTCCGCCTGTGGCGTCGCGACCTGGTAAAAAACTATGCGGACATCTTTTCCTGTTCGGTGGATACCTTTGCGGATGGCTGGGTAAAGGTGCTCATACGGCACAAGCGGCTGCTGCGACTCGTCTCCGTACTGTATGCCCACCTGGAGAAGAAGGCTTCCCGGGAAAGCCTGGTCGGGTTCAAGCAGATGGCCAACCAAGAATTCAGACAGGTGTCTGTCGTCCTGTGCCGGCTGTTCCCGGATCTGCCCGAAGAACAGGCCCTGACATTTCTACAGCAGCAGTTGGCGGCCTCCATCGGGCTTTACACCATGACCGATCTGTCGGCGACCCAGCGGCAGGTATTGGAAATGCCCGAGTTCCAGCATTTCCAGCTCGATTTTGCCGACAGCTTTCGCCTGGCCGTGACCTACCTGTTGAAGGGGCTGCTGGCGTCCTAACCGGCGGCGTCATGAAGCCGAGCGGAAGAAAATAGATTTGATTCACTATCCGATCCAACGCTGCATGGGCTAAAGTTTCAAGGGGGGGGTATGAGGTGGCTTTCTGCGGCCTTGCTCTGTCGGGATTTTTCCCGTGCTGGCTCTCGATTTTACTCCGAGGCGCGGGCCATGATTTATTACGCGACGATTATCGCAAAGGCTCCCTCCGGTAGTTACGCCCACATCGAATTGCCACTAATTAACAAATAAGTTGCTGAATTTTTATCGGTATTCAGCAAACACCACCATTTCTGTTTTCTATTGTAATAACGGCCGTATATAGATACAGTTCTTGAGAGTAGTGTTACCCGGAACGCGCTTTTTCCATTCCTTGCCGAAATTCTTGCTTACGCTCAGCATCAGATTGCCGATTTAATAGATAGAAACCGCGCAACAATGCCTCCGGGCGTCCATATTGGAGGTCTAACTAGCGGACACCTGATGAAAACGTTGGTCCGTATTTTTATAGCCAGGAGAATTAGTCATGAAAATTCAATGCCAGGCATGTCAGACAGCGTTTAATGTGGATGCTGCCAAAATACCGGAAGCAGGCATTCAGGTCGCTTGCAAGCAGTGCGGCGCACCGATGTCTATTACCAGGAAGGGGATAGCCGGAAAAGAACAAGGTGCCGCGGCCGCCCCGGTGCAGCCCCCGGAGCGTGTGGCAGTTGACGGAGCAGATCTTGCCTCGCAGGAAGCACGGTTGGTTGAGCTGATAGCCGCTGATGACCAGGATGGCGCTGCAGATCTGTTCCTCGCGATGATAAAAGCCTGCGCCCAGAGTGGGGATTTTGAAGGGGCCGAGCAGCTCCATGCCCGCATGTACGATGAAACCCCCATGGCGCTGAATACCATTATCGCAGCGGGGGAAGCCATTGAAGAGTTGAAAAGTTGTTCGATCGATCCGGAGCACCTCGAACGCTGGGACGCAATATACGCGGAGTTGGACCAGGAAGAGACCACCATTCTGTGTTTCGCCCTGAAAGATGTTTCATATCCCGCTGAGGCAATTGTTTTTAAACAGGGCGATTTAGACGGACGGCTGTTCCTGGTGGAAGAAGGTGAACTGAAAATGGTGTGTCCGGATCCAGAGGGCGAAGAGGATATCACGGTTCAGGAAGTGCAGGCCGGCGATATTTTCGGTGCCGATCATTTTTTCTCTTTCTCCGAGTGTACCTATACGGTAGTCGTCGCAACGGATTGCAGGCTGAAGTGTCTGGAGAAGACCTATCGTTTTAACTGGATGGAGGAGCAGCCCAAGCTGGAGCATACGCTGCAATCCTTCTGCAACACCCGAGCCAAGACCAGCGACCTCATTGTCCAGCAGAATGTTGAGAGACGCGGGGGCGACAGCCGGTCATCCAAGGTGGTGGCAACTATCGAGGTGATCGACACCGACAAGGCTGCCGATGATTGGTCTCGGAGTGTGCGCTTCACCGAAGTGTCGCCGGGTGGTGCCTGCCTGGAGCTGAAACTCAACAAGCAGGTTGAGGCTGAAGCGCTTTTGGGAGAGGTTTTAAAAATCAGCTTCAAGCTTCAGGTCGGCGGAGTTGAAAAACCCGTGAAAATGACCGCCCGCGTCGTGGCCATCAATTTTATGGCCTTCGGCGGCTGCGAAATGCATATCGAGTTTACCAAAGAATTGAGCGAGAAAGCCCTGGCACTTTTCTAGCCCGGCCTGCGCAGCCATTGTTGCCTGCATAGTTGCAACTATCAGGGTGCGGCCTAAGTGGTGCACCCCTGATAGTGAGTGACAGTGGTCACGCTTGATACTGCCCGGCAAAATCCGCCGCCGGTTCTATATTCTGGATGATATCGATGAGAATGCCGTTGGGGTCATGGGTGATGAAATGACGCTGGCCCCACTCCTCGGAGCGGATATCCAGGGCCATGGGCAAGTCTCTGCTTTTCAGTTTTGCATACTCCCTATCTACATCTTCCACTTCAAAATTGATCAATACGCCCCGCGTCCGTTCCCGGAAGCCCTCCGGCACACTGGAGTGGTGGTAATCAAGCAGGGCCAGCTCGAAATTGGCATTCTGCCGCGAGCGCAGGCTCACATACCAATCGGCTTCGAAAGTGGTTTCGAAATCGAAGTTCTCTTTGTAAAAATCATGTGATTCCTGAATCTTATCGGTGCATATCACCGGGTAGCTGGACGTGAGTTTCATGGGATTTCCTCCTACATGGATTTGATCGTGGATTGACTTCGTGCTATACATACATACTGTCTGTATAAGTTAAAATTAATACATACAGTATGTATGTCAACAGCGTAGGAGGAAAATTTGGAAAAAAAAGCAAGCCTCAGTAAGAAAGCGCAATCGGCGGCCACCATCAAACGCCTGCTGTCGGTGGCGATGCAGGAATTCAGCCGGAAAGGCTATGCCGGTGCCTCCACGGAGGCCATCGTAAAGGAAGCCCAGGTCACGCGCGGCGCCCTCTATCATCACTTTAAGGGCAAAAAAGACCTGTTTTACGCGGTGTTCAAAGAGGCCCAGCTGGAAATCGGCAACCGTATCGAGGCCGATGCCGACGCGGCCGATGATCCCTGGGGCGGACTGGTCTCCGGGTGCAATGCCTTTTTAAAGGCCTGCTCGGACCCGGCCCTGCAGCAGATCGTGGTGATCGACGCCCCGGCCGTGCTCGACTGGAACACCTACCGCTCCGTGGACGAAAACCTGCCGGGCAGCGGGTTGTCCCTTTTGAAAGAGTGTTTGCAGGACCTCGTGGACCAGAAGATGATCAAACCGATAGCTGTGGACGCCCTGGCACATTTATTATCCGGTGCCATGGACGAAGCGGCGGTGTGGATTGCCCAAGCAGAGGACCCTTCCCAGGCGCTCACCCAGGCTCAGAATACTCTGGCGACCCTGCTGGAAGGGCTGCGCAACTGAACGATCCATCTTAATCACCGACAAGACATGATTCTGTATGCTGGTCAGGTTGACGGTCTTCTGGGAATCGAGTATCTTATTCATCTAAAGCACATCGTGCGCAGGTAGTGGCAGTGATTGTTGGAGGCATTGGAGACCCTCCGCCTGTCATCTACGTGCTTGCCTGCGCCGGTCCTGCGGAGCGCGCCACCATTTATCCACTTAAACGAGGGAGAGACCACGAAAAAACTATTGTTGGTTTCATTTGCCACATTGCTGTTATGTGTCTGGGGGGGTGGCGGTCATTTATGCAGATGATGATATGGATGCTGTCAGGAAGAAAATCCAGCGAATGGAAAATAAGTGCATCGATCAATTATTAGATGCCACCGACAACATTGCCGAACTGGAAGCGAAAAAAGCCAGAACCTGGAAAATTTTTCAAAGAGGCATAAATAAGAAAATCAATAACGCCTGGAAAGATGCCTGGGCTAAATTTGACAAGTGCAACAATGTTGTCAAAGGTTTTAGAGCTTATTATCGAGAGAACAAAGACAGCCTGGAAAATCGGGAAGCGTACTATAAGGCATGCGTAAAGAACGGCAAAAACTGCCAGCTGAGCTGCACGGATGATGAAGAGGATGTCAGTGAGGTCGATTCATGTGAAGACAGATGTGAGAAGATGATCCGCAAATGCCTGAAGGCCGTCAACAAACACAACCCGCTTGAATAGACAACCTGCAGCAGTCAACTTTTTCTCAAACTCGCCTGCCCCCCGGTGACCTGTCATCTGGGCAGGCGACCGCCTATCCCCCGCCGGATTGACGGTCCCGCCCAACTTGGCTATGGTGAACCATGCCCTTGAATCGTTTCACCCAACTTTCCAGGATCCTCCCCCTGCGCATCTTCCTGCCGGTGGTTCTTACCATAATGCTTTTCTGGGTGACAATTTTTTTGGTGATCCTGCCCCGGGTCAGCGAACGGCTGATGGACGGCAAACGTGAAGTCATCCGGGAACTGGTGGAATCGGCCTGGAGCAGTCTGGAGGGTTATGCCACCCGGGTGGCATCCGGTGAGTTGACCCGGACGCAGGCCCAGTCGCTGGCCATCGATCACATCCGGCGATCGCGCTTCGGTCCGGATTCAAAGGACTATTTCTGGATCAACGACATGGGGCCGCGGATGATCATGCACCCTTACCGAACTGATCTGGAAGGCCAGGACGTGTCTGCGTTTGCCGATCCCAGTGGAAAACTCATTTTCGTCGAGTGCGTCAAAACCGTGGATACGGCCGGGGCGGGCTTTGTAGATTACCGCTGGCAGTGGCAGGATGATCCCAGTCGCATTGTGCCTAAAATATCATACGTCAAGGGTTTCAGGCCGTGGGGCTGGATTATCGGCACCGGTATCTACGTGGAAGACGTCCGCGCGGAGATCGCCGCCATTACAGGCACCCTGGCCTTGATCTGCCTGGGTATTCTGGCACTGATAGTCGGGTTGTCGGCCTATGCGGTCTTGCACGGGGCGCAAGTCACTCGGGAAAAGCAGCAGGCCATGGAAAAAGCCCACCTGCGGCGGGAGCAGCTGTTCCAGGCCGCCAAAATGGTTTCCCTGGGCACCCTGGTGTCCGGCGTCGCCCATGAAATCAACAACCCTATCACCTCCATCATGCTTAACGCCCCCAACCTGAATAAAGTCTGGGATGCGGCCACGCCTGTATTAGATGGGCATGTCGCGGCGGCGGGTGACTTCCCGGTCGCCGGCAGCAGCTATATAAAATTGCGTGATCGGGTTCCCCAGATACTGCAGAGTATCGACGACGATGCCCGGCGGGTGCGGGATATCGTAGCCGACTTAAAAGATTTCGCCCGGGAGAAGCCGCCTGAAATGCGCGACCAGGTGGATATCAACGAGGTGGTGGAAAAAGCCATCGGGCTGGCCTCCAACCTGATCCATAAATCCACCAAGCACTTCTCGACGACGTATGCCCCCCAGGGGCCGGTCTTCACCGGCAATGCCCAGCGCATTGAACAGGTGGTGATCAACCTGGTGGTCAATGCCTGCCAGGCACTTACCGGCGATGACCAACTGATAGAAGTTGCCACCAGTTGGGACGCCGGGGCCGGCCAGGTGGTGGTCACGGTTCGCGACGCAGGCGCCGGCATTCCGGACGAGGTGGTACAGCGCATCCGGGATCCTTTTTTTACCACCAAGCGCGACGACGGCGGCACGGGGCTGGGGCTGGCCATATCAGACAAAATAGTGCAGGATCATGGCGGGACCCTGGAATTTGAATCCGAGCCGGGCACGGGCACCACGGTACGAGCTGTATTTCCCTGTCAGCCGGACTCGGCAACCAAGGCGGCGGAGGTTGCGAGACATGAGTAATCCCTTGCAGCAGGATCAACCTATCTTGATCGTGGATGATGAAGCCTCCATCCTGATGGCTATTGAAACCGCCCTCCAGATGGCCGGTTTTGCAAATACGATGACCTGCCAGGACAGCCGGCAGGTGATGGACCGGTTGGCCGGCCAGTCCGTTGACGTCATGTTGCTGGATCTCAATATGCCCCATGTGGACGGTCACCGCCTTTTGGATACGGTCAGCCGGGAGCATCCGGATATCCCCGTGATTATCGTTACCGGGGCGGTGGATGTGGAGACGGCGGTACGCTGCATCAAAGCCGGTGCTTTTGACTATATTCTCAAACCGGTGGAAGAGGAACGGTTGGTCACGGCCGTCAATCGGGCCCTGGCCTTCCAGGAGATCAAACAGGAAAATATCGCCCTCCGGCAGCACATCCTGGACGATACTCTGGAGCAGCCCGAGGCGTTCGAGCAGATTATCACCAGCAACAAGAAAATGCTGCTGATTTTCCAGTATATCGAATCCATCGCCCGGACCTCGCAGCCGGTTTTGATTCGGGGTGAAACCGGGGTGGGCAAGGAGTTGATTGCCCGGACGCTCCACGAATTGAGTGGTCTTAAAGGTAACTTTGTTGCTGTCAACGCCGCCGGCCTCGAGGACAACGTGTTCTCCGACACACTGTTCGGGCATGTGCGCGGCGCTTTTACCGGTGCAGACCAAATCCGCAGCGGATTGATCGAACAGGCTGCCGGCGGCACCCTGTTTCTCGATGAGATCGGCGATCTGAGCCACGCATCCCAGGTCAAGCTGCTGCGCTTGCTTCAGGAGGGAGAGTATTTTCCTTTGGGATCGGATACGCCCCGGATCAGCGATGCCCGCCTGGTGGCGGCGACCAACCAGAACCTGACCAGTCTCCAGGAAGAAGGGCGCTTTCGTAAGGATTTAAACTATCGTCTGCGCACCCATCGAATCTATATTCCCCCCCTGCGGCGACGCCTTGATGATATCCCCCTGTTAGTAAATCATTTCATAGCCCGGGCCGCCCGCCAGCTGAAAAAGAACAAGCCCACGATGCCCCGGGAGCTTTTCACCCTGCTGAAAACCTATGCGTATCCCGGGAATATCCGTGAACTACAGTCAATGATTTTCGATGCGATCAGCCAGCATAAATCCGGGGTTCTTTCCCTGGAAGCCTTTAAAACCCATTTGGGTCGCAACGGGACCGCAGCAGCGATTGCCCCCCCCGAAGAGCCCCCCAAAGGTCCGGCCACAATCTTCCCTGATCAGCTGCCGACCATTAAAGAGGCCACCCAACAGCTTGTGGAAGAGGCCCTTAAGCGCAGCGGCGGCAACCAGTCCATTGCCGCCGGGATGTTGGGGATATCCCAGCAGGCGCTGAGCAAGCGATTGAAGAAGTTGAAATAGGCTGCCGGCAACCCCTACAAATTTGGTTGTACTCACAACTTTTGTTGTAAACCCTCTTTTAACGCCTAAATCTGGACATATACCCGGATAATTCCTGCAAATCATCCTGAAACACCAAACCTCACAACTTTTGTTGTGGGGCCTTCGAATCTGCCACCCGACTGGCTTAAAAGTTAAATTATAAAATAATTCGGCAAGTTACAACGATTTCCGCTGAGTGGTATAGCCTTTGCAGAAATGTATACCTGAATACCATTCATTAAATTGCGAAAAACCAAAGTTCGAGATTCATTTTTGATCAGTATTTAACAGGAGGATAGACCCATGCCGGAAAGCGCTCCAGCCATTGCAACTGATTTTCCTGACCTTACCAATGAATTCCTCAACTCCCTGGCATCGGTACACTCTATTTCGGAAATCCTGCGGGACCACCCCGGCATCGACAGCCATCAGAAGCGGCGTTTCATCGATATCCTGCTTACCGAAACGAAGCGCATGGTTGACCTGGTTGACCAGGTGGCAGAACTGCCGCAACTGCCCACATCGACCTGAAGATGGAGGAGATACCCTGATGAGCTTCAGCGTACCGGAACCACAGAAGATTATTCGATCGATTAACGAAGTGCTGGCCTCACCGGCACCCCGAAAAAATTATGCCCCCATAAGGAGACCCGTCATGCAGGATATTAAAAACAAAGGTTGGAGCGTCACCATGGCCGGATTGGGAATCAATCTGGCGCTGGGTATTCTATACACCTGGAGTATCTTCAAACAGTCCATCAAAGAGTCCGTCCTGGCCGGGGATGGCCGATTCAATTGGGATATCGCGGCATTAAACGATCCCTTCGCCGTCTGCTGCCTGATGTTCACGGTGGCGATGATCTTCGCCGGCCGACTCCAGGACAAGCTCAGTCCGCGTGTGACTGCTATCATCGGCGGTATCCTCACCGGGGTCGGGCTGATGGTGATCTCCCAGTCCAATGCCCTGAGTGCCTGGATACTCGGTTTTGGTGTCCTCACCGGCCTGGGTCTGGGATTCGGATATGCTTCGGCCACTCCGCCGGCCATTAAGTGGTTCCCGGGATCGAAAACCGGGATGATTGCCGGTATCGTCGTGGCCGGGTTTGGATTGGCCTCCGTCTATATTGCGCCCCTGGCCAATTATCTGATTGCCCAGTTCGGTCTCAGCCAGTCGATGCTGATCTTCGGAACGGCCTTTCTGGTTGTTGTGTGTGTACTGGCAATGTTGCTGGTCAATCCACCAGCCGGTTTTGTACCCGCCGAGACGGAACCCAAAACTGGAACACCGGCCGCCAAACCGGCCAAGCTGATCGATTTCTCACCCTTGGATATGTTGCAGACCGGGGCCTTTTACAAACTGTGGTTCATGTACTTTGTAGGTGCCGGGGCCGCGCTGATCATCATCGGCGGGGTGGCCGGAATGGCCAAGCAAAGTATGGGCGGCCTGGCCTGGATCGTGGTGGCCCTCATGGCCGTGGGCAACGCCAGCGGTCGTATCGTAGCCGGGGTCATGTCCGACAAGATCGGCCGGACCCAGACCCTGCTGATTATGATGACCGCCCAGGCCGCGGTTATCTTTTCCCTGCTCTTCATCGCTGAAAGCCAGGCCGTGCTGCTGGTGACTGCGGCCACGCTGGTAGGTTTCAATTACGGCACCAACCTGTCACTGTTTCCGTCGGCCACCAAGGATTACTTCGGCCTGAAGAATTTTGGTATCAACTATGGACTGGTATTTTCCGCCTGGGGCGTGGGTGGCTTCATCTTTCCGCGGGTTTCCCAGATGATCGTCGCCCAGACCGGTACGATGAACAGCGCCTATATCCTCTGCAGCATCCTGCTGATGGCCAGTGCCCTGATCTCCATGTGGACCAAAGCGCCGACCGAGCTGCCGACCGGCAACTCTTGGATCGGCCGCATCGGCGCGGCGTTTGCCATGGCCCGCCGGTAACCGTTGGATATACAGATGCGCCCTTTATATGGGGCGTGCTTCACACTAAGGGATGATGTAAGCAGACTTGTCTGCGCCCTCCAGTGCCGGTCGGGGCTGAACAAGCCCCGGCCGGCCACCTTTTGAGCCTGCCAGATTTTCCTTGAATACAGACCTTTTCCAGCCTATCCTGATCGTTATAGCTTCACCTGAGATTTCCCGCCCGGCATTCGGCCGAGGGCTTGATTCACTATGTGTACATTCATTATGCGCCGGTTACTAAAAACTATCTCTGGATGGTGTCTTTTGTGCTCCTGGCAATTTCCGCATTTGCGCGACGGTCGACCTCCGTTGAAAATCCGACGATATGGGAGGCGACCCGCCAAGGTCCCGGGAAAAAGTTATTGTTGATTTAACCTAAAGCGCAGCACTGTAATGCCACCTATCACAGGGAGATGGCTTTATGAAAACTTTAGCGATAGCCATCTGCATTTTGTTTCAGCTCGCGACGTCTGCCTTTGCCCAGGATACGGGGCACCCTATCCGTATTGCCGTTAAAGAATTTCCACCTTTTGTCTTCAAGGATCTGCGGGGGTTCAGCATCGACATGGCCAAGATTATCTGCGAGCGCCATGGACTCAAACCGGAATTTGTCTATTATGAAACGGTGCCGCAAGTCTTGAACGCCGTCCAAACAGGGGCCTGCGATATAAATTTTTCCGGGACGACGATTACGGCCAAGCGGGAAAAACTGGTCGATTTTTCGCATCCCTTTTTTGATTCGGGACTGATTGTAGCTGTCCGGGCGGATCCCGAAAACCGCTTTTTTGACCTGGGCCTGCAAATCCTGAAAGTCATCTGGTACTCGCTGCTGGTATTCCTGGTAGGCCTGACGATCGTGGCCCACGCCATCTGGTTTCTGGAAAAAAACGATCAGGACCCAAAGAGTTTTCCCACTGAATACAAAAAGGGGATTCTGGATGCCTACTGGTGGGCCATTGTAACCATGACCACCGTCGGGTATGGGGATAAATGTCCACGGAAATTTATAGGGCGCATTATTGCCTCGGTCTGGATGATCATCGGTATAATCTGGTTCGCCGCCTTCACCGCAACGCTTACCTCGGCTTTAACCCTCAATCGGATCGGACACGATGATATCAGGGGGATCGGCGATCTCGGCAATAAACGGGTGGCCGTCATAAAAAGCACCACCAGCGAAAACTTCCTGCGCTATCACGATGTGACCCTCATGCTGGTTGAATCGTTCGATGACCTGATAGCCAGTCTGAAAGCCCAGTCCGTGGAGGCGGTTGTTTACGATGCCCCGGCCCTGATGTATGCCGTCAAAAACGATCCGGCTATAAAAGTGGTGGGTAAAATCTTTGATGAGCAGAAATACGGGGTGGCGTTTCCCCAGGAAGGGAGCCCGTTTAAGGAAATATTCAATATCGCTATTCTGGAAATGCAAAAAAGCGGCGAATACCGCCGGCTCTATAACAAATGGTTTTAAAGTATAAATTCCATGCCGGCGTAAACAAATTCATCCATTGAGAGGTAGGCATGCAGATTGAGATTAAAAAACTTGCCAGGGAAGAAGCGGAAAAAGAAGGTATTACGGCCTGGCCCATCTGGGAGAAAGAGGTGTCACGTTTTGACTGGCACTACGACAGTGTGGAAGAGTGTTACCTGTTGGAAGGTCAGGTAACAGTCGAGACCCCGGAAGGTGAAAAAGTGAAATTCGGAGCCGGTGATTTCGTGCGGTTCCCCCAGGGCCTGGACTGTGTTTGGGATATCAGCGTACCGGTTAAGAAACATTTCGATTTTAAGTAAATAAGGCGGAACATGAACTACATTTTCCAGTTTCGTTGGCTTCTCGTGGCGGTTGCTATTTTCGGTCTGGCCGCATGTGCTTCGCGCCCGTTGACGGGTCCCGTTACAGGCCCGGCGACCTACGATCTGGACATGGACTATACCACGGGGGGGTTCCAGCGCTCTTACCGGGTACATATCCCGCGCGGGTACAACGGTGAGCAATCGTTGCCGCTGGTGGTAGTGATCCACGGTGCCTTCGACACAGCTGTTGGCATGGAGCGTTTTGCCGGTTTCAGCCGTTTGGCGGACCAAGAGAATTTTATCGTCCTGTATCCCAACGGTATCGGTATTCTCGGTTATTTGCAGCATTGGAACGCCGGGCATTGCTGCGGCAAAGCAGCTGCTGACAATATTGACGATGTCGGCTACCTGGAAGCGGCCATCGAGAATGTTGCCAGGCGGCTGGCCGCTGCGGCTCCGCTGGCCGCCAGCATCGGGGGGCGGCCTGCCAACGATGCCCCGGAGTGGCGGATTCCCGATCCGGTAAAGCCCCTGCCCCTGTTCATGATGCACGGACGGTCGGATGATGATATTCCTTTTGACGGCGGCCATTCGAAACACCGTGGTGGGGAACGCACCTACTGGTCGGTAGACGAATCGGTTCGCTTCTGGGCCAAACACAATGGCTGCACCGGATCACCCGCCGAAACAAGCCATATTCGCGGCGCGGTATCGATCCGGACCCGGGAACCCTGCCGCGATCAATCCATCGTAACGCTATATACCATCGAAAAATGGGGACATGTCTGGCCCGGGCCCTATTTCACCGCCGATCTGCCGGTTGACGATCCGCTTTACAATTTCGATGCTGCCGAAATCATCTGGAATTTCTTCAAACAGTTTAACAATACGCATTATCCCTCAGAATAAAATAAAACCAGCGAGGTGCGCGAGGCCCGGAAGCTCTGCGCCGGGCAGTACGTTAAAAAGCCCGTAACCCTGGCGAAGAGCGGGGTGGCGGTTCAGGCAGAATTGTGCCGTTAGCTTCTACTTATTACCAGGGGATTTCTTCATCAAAGTGAAAAAATTTTCCGGAAGGGGCGTCAGGTCCCAAAGTGGTCAGGTGTATGGCGGTTTTGGCACCATCGGTGACGTCCATGGGGGCCAGGTGGCCGCCCAGGTCGGTCTTTACCCAGCCGGGATGGGCGGAGTTGACCTTAACCGAGGTGTCCGCCAATGCGGCTGCCAGGTGGACTGTGAACTGGTTCAGGGCAGTTTTGGAGGCATCGTAAGCCAGGGGTTTTACGCCGGTGGCATCCGAGTTTTTATCGCTGTGCAGGGTTAGCGAGCCCAGGATACTGGAGACATTGACGATCCGGCCGGCGGTGCTTTTCTTAATCAGCGGCAGCAGGGCCTGGGTCAGGGCCACCTGGCCGAAGAAATTGACCCCGAAGGTTTCCTTGAGAGCGACTGGTGACACCGTTTCGGCGCTGTTGGCAAACAGCGGCTCTTCCGGATGGATCATCCCGGCGTTGTTGACCAAAACATCCAGCCGTCCGAACCGGTTTTCAATATAGTCCTTGGCGGCCGAGATGTGATCTTCCCGGGTCACATCCAGCTCCACCGGGGTCACGTCCAGATCTGGCAGAGCGTCTACGGCCTGGGCCCCCTTTTCGAGATCACGCACGCCCAGCAGCACGATCATGCCTTGCTGCGCCAATCTCCGGCTGGTTTCCATTCCTAGACCCTTGTTGGCACCAGTTACCAGTGCGATGGTTTCGCTTGTCATTTTACGGCTCCTTTTCGATATTCTTATTTTTAAGTAAAAGGTATAAAGACCCGCCTTAAAAAGCTTTTAGTTGCCCTGCCGTGAGTCCCGTCTCTCCAATCGGAAAAGTAGTTCAGTGCTAAAATACATAGAAAACCCTTAGCATCGCGCAGAGACGCAGAGGCGCAGAGAAAAATCATGATATTTGCCGGCTTCGCCGGATAAACCCAAAAGGCCCTTGCCGCTGCAGGTTTGAAGGGGTTTTTCGCACGATAGTGCGACAGGATCCTGCTTTTGCTTTTCCGACTTCGCTGGACTGTGCATCGATATTTAGATTAAGGAGGACGTCTCTGCGCCTCCGCGTCTCTGCGCGAGCATATTGCCCTTACTGCCTAGCCAAAGACTATAGATCACTTCTAAGCGTAACAGACCTGGTCCTGTGAGGCGGTGTCACGATGTTTCCTTTGGCCCCATCTCGGCGTCAGATCAAAATTACAACCCTTAAAATACTCTATGTATTCCTGCGGTTGAAATTTTGATCTTCCTTGACCTGAAGCCAAATTGAACATTGTGACACAGCCTCTATGGGCCAGGTTTTATGAAGGCAAAAAAAAGGCAGAGCCCCGGGGGGCTCCGCCTGCTTACGTTCAGTATCTGGACTTAGCCGGCTACATCAATACCGGGGTCGCATCCCAGATTCTCGTCCTTGTCCTCACACTCAAAGTTAGCCGAACGGGTATCAACGTGTCCGTCTTCTCTTTCATCGTCATTTTCCACATAGCTGTCTTCTTTATGTTCCGTCATGATTCACCTCTTTAAGTTTGTTAAGCTGTTTAAATTATTTGCCCAATTTTTCCAAGACTCTGCCTTTTAACTTTTGCAGCCTGATCAGCCGGCCACATCAATTCCCATATTACAGCCGAGGCGTTCATCAGGGTTTTCACATTCGAAATTTGCAGAGCGTGTATCAACGTGTCCTTCTTCTCTTTCCTCATCCGTTTCAAAGTAGTCTTGTGAATTCATATCTGCCTCCATTTAGTCGTTTTGGTTTGGTTTGCGAAAGCCTTATCGCTTTCTTTAACTATAAGTTAAGTCTCTATGGTCTCGGGGTCAATGCGAACCGTCTTGGGGTATAGTGGCAGTGAAAACCTACCATGGTCCGACTTTGAACCCGACCCCTTTTAGATCAGCCTGTCTCGACCGGGTAATCCGGTGAATTGCCGGCGCCGATCAGGGGCAGTTCCTGGTCGATCTTGAAAACCACGAGAAAGCGCACTGCGTCCGGTTTGTTGTCAATCTTGCAGCGGCGACAGAGATCCTTAACCCGGTCGGTACCACTCTCCTCGAGCGTTTTGGTCAGATGCAGGCGCAGACCCTTGTATCCGCCGCCATCTTCCCGAAACAGGTAGGCGGCCCGCGAGTTGGACTGCAGGTTGTGATGGGTCAGGCGATCGCGCATGATAAACGCCAGGCTGCCGTCTTCCAATACGTGCGGACGGGCATAGACGGCCGCATTGACCTTGCCATCTTCGCCTGCCGTTGAAAGTACGCCCATGCCACGTGTTTTTTCGAAGTATTGTTTCAGGTCCATTGGTTTTCCTTTAATTAGTTATTCAGGGGAGCCCGGTGACTCCTGAACTTTAGCGCACTTGAAACTCTTAACTCGTCCTGTTCCCCCACACCGCATATATCGGATCCGACAACGCCAGATCACGGGCATATTTGTCACCGTCCGGTCGCGGCAGCCCACGCATGGAATAGGTCCCCAGGTTTTCGAAGGTGCCGCTCTGGAGGAAGTATTCCATTACCAGGCCGACCCGTTCGAACTCGTGCAGCTCTTGCCAGATCCGTACCACCTTGGGCGGGAACCACCGGTTCGAAAACGTCACCACGAAGATACCGCCGGGTTTCAATACCCGGGCCACATCCTGGAGTACTTCCAGTGGGCGCGTCAGGTATTCGATCGACACCGTGCAGAGGGCTACGTCAAATGATTCCGCCGCATAGGGTAGGCGCGGGTCGGCATTCAGGTCGTGAACCTGATAATCAGACAGACGCGGGTTCTGCTCCAGTTCAGCTTCGTTCATACCCACGCCACTGACGCTCGCAGGTCTTGAATCTTCCGGCAGGTGGGAGGTCCAGCTGCTCATGAGGTCTAACACCCGCATTCCGTTTTTTACGAACCGACGGTAAACGTCGGCCACCATATCGCGGGCAGTCAAATCCAGGTGGTGCACCAAGCGCGGCTTTTCATAAAAAATCCCATCCGTCCGTTCGTCCTGGCGGATAAAGGGGGTGTCGCTAAAAAAATCCGTTGGTGTGTCCTGCCAGCGAGCCTGCATGCCCGGACCTTCGGTGAGCAGCCCAACCCAGTCCACGCTGGTTCCGCCGCGCTCACCTTCCTTGGACGAAATCTCGCCGATTGTCATCGATAGTCCCAAACGTCTTTCAGCCAGGGGATGATTCATATCAATGGACATATGGCCGTTGTTCACACCCACGATCCGAAACGGCTGTATGTTTTGAGGAAAGACACCGGCCAGCCCGCTCAGGCGGCCTTTCGGGTAAAATCGACCAGTCCTGGGAGTACGTGAAAACTGCCGCCTGTCAATCTGCAGGGGCCGGCCATTTTGTCCGAAGAGTTGGCCGGGCGTGAAATACACCGCAGCGTTCTCCCAGGAGCGTTTGCCTACTAAGGTCTGCCGGACACTGTCCGGCAACCAGTCGCGCCAGAGATTTACCCCCTTGGCTGAATAGCCTTCTGTATGGGCTGCGTGCTCACTCTCCCATCTAAGTTGAAAGGCGATATCTACGACACTGTCTTTATCTATTGTATTCATGTTCACATCTCCCCGCAATAGTGTTTTCAAAAGTGATTTCTGGAGGAAATCTAACCACAGGGGCGGGCAGGGACAATGTGAAAGGTTGGGTGGGTGAGTGGGAGGATAAACCTATCAACACATATGACGCGTTTTCCAAACGCAGCTAGGCGATAGAGATGAGATAACTGCGCAGGTTGGTTTGGCTGTTGCTGAGGCCGAATTTCTTGCGCAGGTTCTTGCGGTGAAAATGGACCGTTGTTTCGGCAACGTTCAGAATATCCGCAATTTACTTGCTTGATTTGCCGTCTTTCACCAGGGAGGCCACCTGGATTTCCTGGGGGGTTAAAATGATATTGGCATTGGCCAGTTTCTGCATCATGGGAGATATAATGTCCTGCAGGTGCGACTCGATGATTTCCACCACGCGCTTGTCTTTGGCTTTCAGGTTGACCCGCTTGAGCTTTTCCACATACGGCAGGACCATCTCTTTTACATTGGTAATGACTTTCTGCTCCAGGTCGGACTTGTCGCCTTCACGCTGTTTGAGCAGCACTTTCAAAGCAATGTTGGCCTCTTCCACCTCGACCTTCTGTGCGGTCAAGCGCGCTTCGCTTTCGCGCAGGGCTTCTTCTGTCAGTTTGAGGGCCGTGATTTCCTCGTGGCTGACCACCAACCGCACAGGTCCTTCGCCGGACATCCGTAACACGCGGGCATAATACCAGTGGGGGCCGTCCGTGCTGTGGCACGGGTAGTCCAACAGAAACTCATCGGTCCTTCCGGCGATGACATCGCGGATGCCGGCAGCGACTGCCCGGGCGTTCTCGCCGTCTTCACCCGTGGAGGCGTCGCAGATCTCCAGATAATTATCGCCGATGGAGGTATAGTCGACGGGTATGCCGCTTTTTACCGCGAAATTACGCCAGGCACGGTTCGTGTCGAGAATGACGCCGTCTTCGTTAACAATAGCAATATGCGCTGAAAGTGAATCCAATACCGTGCGGGCGTCTTCAATGGAGTAAAATAGCGGAGTCTGTTCGTTTTCGGACGTATTGTCTCGCTTGCTCATAAGCTGCTCCCTGGCCTCTATCGATGCCGGCTGGTCATAATTACTCTCTAAGATAGTTGTTAAGTGTATCAAATGCAACCATAGCATGCAAATTGCTGTTTTAATGGAACCATTGACACAAAAAGGCTGGCTTGGCATACTTTGCCGAAGCCCCCCGAAAAGGAATTCGAACATGCCCATTGAGTCGGAACGGATTACCGTTTTGAACCGGAAGCCTGTTCAGGCCGGTGAGTGGGTTCTTTACTGGATGCAGCAATCCCAGCGCCCCCACGACAACCCGGCGCTGGAGTACGCCATCTTAAGGGCCAACCAGCTCGATCTGCCGGTCCTCGTCCTTTTCGTTTTGATGGATGACTATCCCGAAGCCAACCGGCGGCACATTCGTTTCATGCTCGAAGGACTTGCCGAGACCCGGCAGAAGCTGGCCCGGCGTAGAATTGGCATGATTGTTCGCCAGGGGGATCCCCTAAAGGTGTTGGTTTCTCTGGGGCGCCGGGCGGCGCTGCTGGTATGTGACAGGGGCTATCTGCGACATCAGCAGGCCTGGCGTCGGGCCGTGGCCCGTTCGGCCGGCTGTCAAACCGTTATGGTGGAGGGAGATGTAGTGGTACCCGTGGGCGTGGTGTCGCCCAAGGCCGAATATGCGGCCCGTACCATCCGTCCCAAGATAAACAAACATCTGCATCGCTATCTCTCTATCTGCCCCCGCTACCGGCCGGTAAGGTCTTCATTGGATTTGGCCGTGAAGAGCCTGAAACTGGATGAAAGCGCGGCGATCCTAGCGGGCTTGACCAGCGACCACAGTGTGACCGGCGTATCCCGTTTTTTTAAAGGCGGTCCAGGTGTTGCCAAAAGAAGGCTGCGTCGCTTCATTCAAAATCGTTTGCACCAATATGCGGCCCATAGCAACCAGCCCCAGACCGATGATGTATCGCAGATGAGCCCCTATCTGCATTTCGGCCAGATATCGCCTCTGTTTGTGGCCCTGGAAATCGAGAAGGCCGAAGGCATTGCGTCTACCGATAAAGATGCCTTCCTGGAGGAATTGATTGTCCGCCGAGAACTATCCGCTAATTTCGTCTTCTATACGCCGGACTACGACCGATTCAGCTGTTTGCCAGGGTGGGCGCGTAAAACACTGGCGGAGCATTCGGGTGACCAGCGGGCTTACCACTACGACCGGGACACCCTGGAGGCCGCCGCGACCCATGATCCATATTGGAATGCAGCCATGAATGAGATGCGGGTGACCGGTTTCATGCACAACTACATGCGTATGTACTGGGGCAAGAAAATCCTGGAATGGTCCACTTCGCCGCAAGAGGCTTATGAGACGATCCTTGCTTTAAACAGTCGCTATTTTCTTGACGGCCGCGACCCCAACTCATATGCCGGCGTGGGTTGGATCTTCGGGCTTCACGACCGGGCCTGGTTCGAGCGTGATATCTTCGGCAAGGTCCGCTACATGTCGGCTGCGGGACTGGAGCGCAAATGCGACATCCGGGCTTATGTAGAAAAAGTTGAACGTCTCGGACATCCCATGGGAGCCTGAACCTGGTCACAACAGGGTAGGCTGGAGCTAACCCTTAGTCGCGCAATATGATAGTTTTTCCCCCTCATCAAGCTGTTAATCGGCTCGTATTGAAAAATACCTTTTTTAAACCAATAGTTACCCCATGCCAGGAAACAATTGATTTTTAACTTCCATGGCTATCACCAGTAACCGATAACATGATGGGTCTTAAAATGAGCAATCGATTGAACATAGCTGTAGTGGGTGGAGGCATTGCGGGTATTTCGGCCGCTAAACAGCTTCAAGAAAAGCATCGGGTGACGCTTTTCGAAGCCAACGATTACGTTGGGGGCCATACAAATACCTTGAGTATCCCGACCGGGCCGGATGCCGGAACACCGGTTGATACGGGGTTTATTGTCCTCAACGACCGCACCTATCCGGTTCTGAATCATTTTCTTAAGGACCTGGGCGTGGAAATTCGCAAGAGCGACATGTCCTTTAGCTATTTCAGTGAACGCACCGGTTTCCAGTACGCCAGCCAATCCTTCAATAGCCTGTTTGCCCAGCGCCAAAATTTTTTCGATCCGCGCCATTGGAAAATGCTGACAGAGATCCTGCGCTTTAATCGGAGCGTAGAAGAAGGGCTCCAAAATGATGAACTGCATGGTCTCACACTCGGTCAATTCCTGCAGCGCAGCGGGTACTCCCATCGTTTTCAACGGCACTATGTCTATCCCATGGTGGCGGCGATCTGGTCGGCACCGGATGCCCGGGTAGAAGCGTTTCCCATGTTGACCTTTGCCCGGTTTTTCCATAACCACGGACTGCTGAGCGTATCTGACCAGCCCCAATGGTACTATGTGGCCGGCGGCAGCCAGTCTTACGTGCGCGCATTCCTTAAGCAATTCAACGGCGAGGTGCAGACCCGTGCAGATATCGCATCGATTCGCCGCCACCCGGACAGCATCGTCCTAAAGGATACCAGTGGTCATGGCCGCCGCTTCGACCGGGTGTTCATCGCCACCCACGCCGACCAGGCGCTTGCTTTGCTGGAAAATCCAACTGAAGATGAAAAGCGGCTGCTGGGGCCCTGGCAATACAGTGTCAATGAAACCTACCTCCATACGGACACAAGCTGGATGCCTACCAATCGGCGGGCCTGGGCCTCCTGGAATTTTATCCGCGAAGCCGGGGCGGGGGCCGCCGCTCCCGTGACGCTGACCTATCACATGAACCGGCTCCAGAGCCTGGACACCCAAAACGAGTACCTGGTGACCCTGAACCCCTTCAAGCCCATCGCCGAAGAGAAGATCATTGCTCACATGACATACACCCATCAAACGTTTACTTTTGCAAGTCTGGAGACCCAGCAGCAGTTGCCGGGCCTGAATGGCTTGCACAATACCTATTTTTGCGGTAGCTATTTTGGGTACGGTTTTCATGAGGATGCCGCCCGCTCCGGCGTCCAGGCCGCTGCCGCATTGGGGGTTAAAGATGAACTCAATGCTCTACAAAGGATTCGTCGATCACGAACGATTCTTTCCCAAGAACCATCGCTTACGTTATAATCTGTACGTTTATGCCCTGGACCTGGATGAGCTGGAGCAACTGGACCAGCACCTGCCCCTGTTCGGTTATAACAGAAGCCGACCGGTATCCCTGCACGATGGCGACTATCTGGACGACGGTCCTGGGACGATCCGCGAGAAATTGACTGCCCGTTTGGTAAAACAGGTGGACATCGAGGCCATCGAGCGGATTGTGATGGTCACCTCGCCCCGGCTGCTGGGCTATGTTTTCAATCCGGTCACTTTCTACTACTGCTTTGATCGGTCCGGCGGCCTGCTTGCCACTGTGGCTGAGGTCAACAACACGTACGGTGAAAAACACGTGTATACCCTGCCGGCGACCAACGGCAACGGGCATGGCTTTCCAGCCCAATTTCAGGCGGAGAAAGCCTTCCATGTCTCTCCTTACAACACCATGGGGGGACACTATGATTTTACTTTTGGGGATATCCGCCGGGAGCTGGACATTTGCCTCGATCTGCACCGTGATGGTGAGCATATCCTCAAAGCACACCTGCAGGGCAACGCCCGATCCCTGACGCCCTGGAGCCACCTGAAAACCATGGTCAAGAATCCCTTCATGCCGCTTTTGACCATTCCACGGATATACTGGGAGGCCCTCAAACTGCGCTTCAAGCGCAAGTTGACGTTTCACGACAAACCGGTGCCCTCCAGCCCCATGACCATCCGGCGGTTGCCGGCGACCCGCATCCAGAAATACTTCCAGGGATTGATTCAAAAACGCCTGGCCAAGGCTGACCAGGGCAGTCTAAGGGTAACCCTGCCGGACGGCCAAACAGTAGTATACGGCAAAAGTGAAGACGCGCCCCAGGTCCATTTGCGGGTCAATGATTACCGTTTTTTTTCGCGGGTGGCCCTGGGCGCGGACATCGGGCTGGGTGAAGCGTTCATGTACGACGAGTGGGACACCGATGACATCCCGGGGTGCTGGGCTTTTTTATCAAGAACCGGCCCGCGCTGGACGATGGAAACCTTAAAGGCGCCCTGCTGCAGCGGTTTCTGGAATACATGCGTTTCCTGGCCCGGGCCAACACACTGATCGGCAGCCGACGCAACATCCGCGAACACTACGATCTTTCCAATGACTTCTTCCAGACGTTCCTGGACGATACCATGGCATATTCCTGTGCGGTCTTCGAACAGCCTGGAGAAGACCTGCACACGGCCCAGTTGAACAAGTTCAAGCGAATTATCGACAAACTGAGGCTGCAACCGGAAGATCATCTTTTGGAAATCGGCTGCGGGTGGGGTGGCTTTGCCATCGAGGCGGTGCGGCAAACCGGCTGCCGCGTTACCGGCATTACCATTTCCGAAGAGTAATACCAGCTGGCGTCTCAACGTGTTCGCGAGGCCGGCCTGGAAGACCGCATCGAGATCCTGTTCCGCGACTACCGGAAAATGGCGGGGCAGTTTGACAAGATTGTCTCCATCGAAATGCTGGAAGCCGTGGGACACAGCTACTACCGCTCTTTCTTTGAACAGCTCGACAGGTTGCTCAAACCCGAAGGCATTGCCGTTCTTCAGACCATTACCATTCCGGATCAGCGTTACGATGCGTATCGCAAGAGTCACGACTGGATCCAGAAGCATATCTTCCCCGGCGGTCTGCTGCCGTCGTTGACCATCCTGACCCGGACCATGACCCGGCACACGCGCCTGATGGTCGATCACGTGGAAAACAATGGGAATCACTATGCCACCACCCTGGCACACTGGCATCGCCGATTTAAGGCCAACCGGGACCGGGTGGCTGAATTAGGGTTCGATCGGGTGTTCCAACGCAAATGGGCCTACTACCTGGGCAGCTGCGAAGCCGGCTTTCGGGAACGCGTGTTGGGCAATCTGCAGCTGGTTTTGACGCGCGAAGGAAACCGTTCGTTGTCCTAATCCTGCCCAGGCCAGGGAAATCTTTTCAGACGACTAACCCCAACTACCTTATCCTCGCGTGACCCACATTCAACAATTCTATAAGCGGGGAATGCCGCTCGCCGGCCAGAGGTGTAAAGGGCAGAGAAGGACACAAATTATTTCCGGCTTCGCCGTTCAAAACCGAAAGGTTCCTGGAAACAAAGGCTTAATTCGGTTTTGCGAACGAGGGTTCGCCCTAATTTTGGATTTGATTTCCCGACTTCGCTGGACTGTGCGTTGATTTTAACTTTAAGGAGGACGTCTCTGCGCCTCTGTGGGATGAACAGGTTCTGGAGTGGTCTTTTTACAGCCCTGCCAAGTTGTTCAGGGCTTTGACAAGTGCCCGGCGGTCGGCGGCGGATTCGCGCGTGCCGGGAAAGATATGCGTCGCACGAATTTTGCGGTCGAGCCAGAAATGTCCGGACGCCCGTGCTGCATCGGGCGCTGCCGCCAGCCAGACGATTGTGTCGGCACCTTCAGCGGGTGTGCGCAGCCAGCGCGAGAGCTGCTGATGGAAGGCCGGCAGGGCCCGGGCGAGTCCGGGGGTGTCGACCCAGCCCGGGTGCATGGCGTGAACGTTGATGCCCAGTGGTGCCATCTGCCGGGCCCAGATTTCGGTCAAGATCACCAGGGCGCGTTTGGCCCGTGCGTAGGCCGTAGGACCATCATAGGGCGCGGCCCGAAATTGCAGATTGTCAACCCGGATGCCCTGGGTGTACATGCCGCCCGAGGCCACCTGTATGACCCGCCCCCCTTTAGATGCACCCAGGGCCGGGAGTAGTAGGCGGGTGAGCAGATAGGGGCTCAACAGGTCGGTTGCCAGGGTCATTTCAAAGCCCTCCCGGGTTTCCACGCGCTGGTTGAACAGGGCCCCGGCATTGTTGATGAGCACATCGATGCGGGGATGTTGCACTTTCAGGCGCTGAGCCAGGTCGCGCACCTCGGTCGTCAGACTGAGGTCGGCCCGCTCGGTTTCAACAGACCCACCGGGTGTCTGACGAAATTCTGCGCGCAGCGCTTCAAGTTTGTCCCCACTTCGTCCCACCACCACCAGCCGGGCTCCCCGTTTGTAAAGCGCATGCGCTGTCGCCCGGCCGATGCCGGATGTTCCTCCGGTCAACACCATGGTCCGATCTTTGTAGAGGGCGGAGGCAACCGGCCGGCGGTGTTGGGCCTGCCGATAGCCGAAGCGGGTAAAGCCCAGCGCACCGGGCAGAATCGCCTGGTCGGCCACGCGGGTAAGAAAGCCGAGCTTTGGAACCGGGCGGCTGCCGGAAAGCACGACCTGGAGGCGCTTGACGGCCCGCTCGGCATTAAACCGGAAGAGACGCTGGCCCAGGCTGGACAAGAGGGGGCCGGGCGGTTTCGGAAAATTCACGTCGGCCTGGTAGATCAGGCGGGTCCCGCCGGCGATAGCCTCGAACCGGAGGCGGTCCACGGCCGTAAAGGATGACGCGCGGCCCGCCAGTATAAGTTCGCGGTCCGGTACCAGGGACGTAATTTCATAAATCATGGGCACCCGGGCCAGGCCGAAATTCAGGGTCAACCGAAAACGGCTTCCCGCGGCCGGCTTGCCCGCTGTTAGCGGTTGCGCGGCCAGAACGCTGGGGTCCCATTCCCGGATATGGTCGAATTGAGCAAGGTAGTCAAACACTCTGTCCGCAGCTTGCGGGATGTCGATTTTTCTTTCTATGCGCCACATCGTCAGGTTTCAATCGCTGATTTTGGTGGGTGGAAATGCCTACCATTCGGACCCTGTTTTTCACACAATATTAGGGCCTTTCAGACGGTTGTCAAATGGCACCGGGGACTTAAGTTAATAAGTATGAGTGTCTGGAATCTTATGAATCGCACTTTTCGGGAGATCGAAAAATGAAACCGCTAAAAAACATGATGGTAGCCTTCCTGATTGCAATGATGACAGTACAGCCGGCCTTTGGCATGACCAAAGTCGAGGTTGAAGGGGTGGCCTTCGAACGCGATCTTACGGCCCGGGGAGAATCGCTGGAGTTGCAGGGTTACGGACTGCTGCGTTACATGATCTTTATCAAGGCCTATGTGGGCGCTCTTTACCTGCCCCCATCCGTGGCACCCGGTGATGTATTGGAACCGGTGGCCAAGCGCCTGGAGCTGGAATACTTTCACGCCATCGCCAAAGAAGACTTTGACCAGGCCACGCGGGTCAAGATTGCCGATAACGTGACGCCGTTTCAATTGGAACAGTTGCAATCCCGCATGAAACAGCTGGGGGCCATCTACCAGGACGTGCAGCCGGGGGATCGTTACAGTCTCACATTCGTGCCGGGCCAGGGGACGGAGTTGGCCCTGAATGGTAAAGCCCTGGGAACGATACCCGGAAAGGATTTTGCCCGTGCCCTCTTCGGGGTCTGGTTGGGCGCCAACCCGATCGATGACGATTTCCGGGATGTCTTGCTGGGAGCCCGATGAACGCTTCCACCCGCGCCGTGAATCTGGATCGCGGCCAGAAGCTGGCCTACGGTCTGCCGGCCTTTGCCCTGGTCGTTGTCGGGATTCCCGTATACGTTCATATTCCCAAGTTCTATACGGACGTGGTGGGTGTCAACATCGCCCTGGTCGGCAGCATCCTGCTCTTCATCCGAATGTTCGATGCCTTTACCGATCCTCTTCTCGGGATCCTTTCCGACCGCACCCAAACCCGTATGGGGCGCCGCCGGCCGTACATCCTCTGGGGGGGGCTGGCCCTGGCCGCGGCCATTCTGTTTTTATTCATCCCCCCGGAGCTGTCGGCAGCCCGGGCGCCGGTCTGGTTTACAATATCACTGTTTGCACTGTTTCTTTTCTGGACTTTGGTAACGGTCCCCTACGAAGCTTTGGGGCCGGAATTGACCAGTGACTATACCGAACGGACCTCATTGTTTGTGGTGCGGGATGGTCTGCTGATATTCGGGACCCTGGCGGCTGCGGCGGCCCCGGCGGTCGTGGAAGGACTGCAAAATGCCCTGGCCACCGGAGGGGGCGAGCGGCAGAAATTCATGTGGATTGCCTTGGCCTATGCCCCCCTGCTGGTGGGCACGACCCTCTGGTGCACCTACCGGATTCGGGAGCGGAAAACCGGAACCTCGGCAAGTGAACTGCCGCGCCCGAAAGATCTCAAAGGCATTTTCCAAAACCGGCCTTTTCGAATCCTGCTGATTTCATATACCATCAGCGCCCTGGGCAGCAATCTGCCGGCGACCCTTATTCTTTTCTATGTCCAATATGTGTTGGAATCGAGTCACGCCAATCTATTCCTGCTGCTCTACTTTGCATCCGGCATTCTCATGCTGCCGGCCTGGATAAAGTTGGCCGGTCGTTTCGGTAAAAAAGCCGCCTGGCTCGGGTCCATGGCCCTCAATACCTGTGCCTTCAGTGGCGTCTTTTTTCTGGGGGCCGGCGATGAGGGGCTCTATGCTGTTTTGGTGATCCTTTCCGGACTGGGGTTTGGTGCGACCCTGGCCCTGCCGTCGGCCATCCAGGCCGATGTGATCGATTACGATGAATACCTGACCGGCCGCCGCCAGGAAGGGTGGTATATCGGTGTCTGGTCGGTGGTTAAAAAACTCACCGCCGCTGCCGGTGTCGGGGCCGGTCTGACCATTTTGGGTGCTATGGGGTATCAGCCCGGCGAAGCCCAGCCGCCGGAGGTCATCCAGGCTTTGAAGGTTCTTTACGCCCTGGTCCCCAGCCTGTGCAATGCGGCGGCATTTGCCATTGCCCTGGCCTACCCAATTTCACAGGCCAAACATGAAAAGATCCTTTTTGGCATTGCCCGCCTGAAACAGGGTGAGCGTGTTCCCGATCCTCTCGGCTATTGAGGTGGGCCGGTACACTTACTATCCAGGCCGAATTAATACTAAGCTGAATCGAAAAAACCACAACTACCGAGGTATCTTCATATGGCGTCGATGCAGCCGGAAAAAGTCGGAACGGAAATACGGCAGAAAGTCCGGGCCCTGCTCTCCGGACAGGGTCTCGGGGTGCTGGCCACTGCGGATCCGGATGGACATCCCTATGCCAGCCTGATTGCCATAGCGGCTAATGCGGACCATACGACCCTCTATTTCGTTACCCCCCGGGCCACCCGCAAATTCGCCAACCTGATGCATGACAACCGTGTGGCCCTGCTGGTCAACAACAGCATCAACCAACCGGTTGATTTCCATGAGGCGGTGGCGGCTACCATTTTGGGGCAAGCCCGGCTGTTGGAAGGGGACCAACGTGAAAAGGCGCTTTCCCTATATCTGGAGAAACACGCCTACTTAAAGCAATTCGCCACATCCCCTTCGTGCGCGATGTTTGCCATCGAAATCACCGGGATTACCATGGTGCAAAAATTTCAAAGTGTCTCGGAGTTGTCACCTGGCCATGGACTGGATACGGACCCCTGAAACCCTGGCGCCGGATGAGCGCCGCCTGGTGGGGGGCAAAGCCTTTCGGCTCGCCCGGTTGGACCAGCAGGGCTTTACGACCCCCCCCCTGGGTGTGTCTTACTACCAAGGCCTATTCTGCCTATCTGGATGCCACCGGTCTCAGGGAGCGCATCGCCCTGGAAGTCCACCGCAAGGCCTTTGAAGCCATGCGCTGAGAGGAGCTCTGGGACTGCGCGACCCGCATCCGCAACCTGTTTCTCCAGACACCTATTCCCGCAGAGCTAAGCACCGACCTGGAAACCTCCATCGAAACCCATATCGGCGATCGGGCCGCTGTCGTGCGCTCATCGGCTATCGATGAAGACACCGGGCAGGCCTCCTTTGCCGGGCTCCATGATTCCTATGTCAATATCCGGGGCGTGGCTGCCATTCTCCGCCATGTGCGATTGGTCTGGGCCTCCCTGTGGTCCGATGCGGCGCTCTTGTATCGGCATGAGATCGGGCTGGATATCAGTCGCAGTGCCATGGCCGTGCTCGTCCAGGTGTTGGAGGTGGGGCAAAGTTCCGGAGTGACCTTTACCGTCGATCCAACTGATGTGCACCAGGCCGTCATTGAAGCGGTGCATGGTCTCAACCAGGGACTGGTGGACGGCACCATCGAACCCGATCGTTGGACCCTGCGGCGTGACAGTGAGCAGATCAGTACGCATACGCCGGCACGCCGCAAGGATTACATGGTTCCCGGGCCGGCAGATATCCGGAAAGTCAAATTGCCCGCTGACCTGGTGGGCCGGCCGCCCCTGTCCCCTGATCAGGTCCATGAGGTCTATCGGCAGGCCCGTAAAGTCGAGGCCGCCTTCGATCAGCCCCAGGATATCGAGTGGACCATCACCAAGGGCGGTCTTGCTCTTTTACAGGCCCGGCCGATTACTACCCAGCCCGGGAGCGGAGACGATCAGCGCGGTTGGTACCTGAGTCTGCACAAGAGTTTTGACCAGCTGGTGGAACTGCGTGCTAAAATTGAAAACGAACACATTCCCAAAATGATTGAGATCGCCCGTGAGCTGGCGGCTGTTGATCTGGCGGCTCTCTCCGGCGAAGCGCTGGCGAATGAAATCCAGCGGCGCTGGGAGCTCAACCAGCATTGGTCGGCTGTATACTGGGCCGATTTCATACCCTATGCCCACGGTGTGCGGCTGTTCGGCCAATATTATAACGATAGGGTGAACCCCGAAGATCCATACG
Source organism: Olavius algarvensis Delta 4 endosymbiont (assembly GCA_905176665.1). Classification (GTDB taxonomy): domain Bacteria; phylum Desulfobacterota; class Desulfobacteria; order Desulfobacterales; family CAJINA01; genus CAJINA01. The sequence continues at coordinate 76,483 of CAJINA010000119.1, forward strand.
AGTTTATTGACCTGCTCACCCAGACCGGGATGGAGAGCCTTGCCCGCAACGATCTGCTCGCAGAGTTGGCTGAAACGGTCAGGGCAGACGCCCGCCTCTTGCAGCATCTTTCCGCAGGGCTGGACAAGAACGCGTTTGAGCGCAAACTGAAAACGTTTCTGGAACACTATGGAGACCTTTCCACCGGGGTTACCGGCGGGCGTGCGGCGACCGGTGATCTCACTGCCCTGACCGGGTTCATTTTGGAGCTGGCCCGGCATGCGCCCCCGGTCGGCAACGGTACCGGTCCCAAAGACCCAGTCCGCTTGAAGGCGGACTTTTTAGACCGCTTCGATACTGATGAGCGCCGACAGGCCGAGGCCCTGTTAGACCTGGCTCGCAACAGCTATCAACTCAGAGATGACGACAATATACATCTGGGGCGGATTGAGGCGCAGTTTCTGGCCGCCGTAGATGCAGGGCAGCAGCGTCTGGCAACATCGCAGGATGCCAGCAAGAAGGCATTGAAAGAAATTCTGGAACAGGTCAGTGCCGGTGAGAATCCGAGTTCCATTAAAACGATTGCGGATGAGCGGCCCATGAGCTTCCGGCAGCGCCAGCTGGTCGGCCAGCCGGCCGGCCCCGGTCTCGTCAAGGGCCGGGCCCGGGTGGTGCGTGAGGCCGGTCAATTGTTGAACTTTAAATCGGGGGAAATTCTGGTGTGCGATGCCGTGGACCCCAATATGACCTTCGTTATTCCCCTGGCGGCCGGCATTGTGGAGCGCCGCGGCGGCATGTTGATTCATGGTGCCATCATTGCGCGTGAATATGGACTGCCCTGTGTCACCGGCGTTCCCCACGCCGCGGTCATGATCAACACCGGCGACCTGATCACCGTAGATGGATATCTGGGGATTGTTACCGTCGATTAACGGTCAAATCAGGGGGCCGGCCGGTTAACCCACCAACGGTTCAGCCATGAGACTTTCGTAAACTTCGTCGGATTTTTATTCCACGAGGGTCTGCAGGCGGTGGAATCGTTTGACCAGCGGCTGGGCCAGGGGGGCAGGAGGGACCTTTGTTGTCGCGGATCAGCAGCTTCTGGCCGATACGATCCTCGGAAGCCCGGATGAGGTCCCAGGGGGCCCGGCAACTCATTTTCAACTCCCTGGCTGCCGTCTGAAGCGGTTCGGGACGGTCCCGCACCCCATTTCCGTCTTCTGGTTTTGAGATAATACCGGACTCGCCTCGGTTGCCAACCCCCCTGAATTGCCTTATGATTTAAGAATACTGGGGTTGGCTATGTGCAGAATAGCCGGTGAACCATTGAACAATTCGACCCTATCAACAGGAGAGTCAATATGGGATTAAACGCGACGACGATGGTGCGGGCTTCTTTTGTAGCCGATGCCCTGGCCCTGGGCGGACACTGGGTATACAATGCCGGTGTTATTGCTAAGAAATTCGGACGCCTTGACAGCATGCAGGATCCATTGGGCAAAACCTACCATCCTACCAAAAAGGCGGGTGATTTTACGCACTACGGCGACCAGGCCCTGGTCTTGCTGGAGTCCGTGATCCGCGACGGGCGGTTTGACCTGGCGGCGTTCGCGCGAGACTGGCAAGCCCTTTTCGACGGTTATGACGGTTACTATGACCATGCTACCAAAGACACGATCATCAACTTCAAAAACGGTAAAGGACCGGAAAAATCGGGGTCTGAATCCACTGATTTTGCCGGCGCGGCCCGCATCGCACCCGTGGTTTTCATTCATCATGTGGACCGGGAAACCCTGGTGGCGGCCTGCCGGGCTCAGACCGCCATGACCCATAACCAGCAAGATGTGGTGGCAGCCGCCGAGTTTCTGGCACGGGTGCTCTGGCACGTCCTGCAGGGACAGGCGCCGACAGCGGCCATCTCGCAGGTGGTAAACGATGAAATGGACAACCCGACGATTGCCGGCTGGGTAGCGCAGGGTCTGGATAGTACCGGTGAAGAGACCCTGGACGTCATTGCTGACTTCGGACAGGCCTGCGCCATAGGTATGGCATTTCCCGCGACCATCCATTTGGTGGCCCGCTATGAAAATGATCTGGAAACCGCCCTGGTGGAAAACGTCATGGCCGGCGGGGATTCAGCGGCACGCGGGATGGTGGTCGGCATGCTGCCGGGGGCTTGGTTGGGGGCCGATGCCCTGTCTCCGGTCTGGCTGGACCAGATGAACCACACTGAAAAAATCAATGCGTTGATAGCTGCCGCGGTGTAATAGGCGTTGGTATGTTCTTCAACCCAAGCCCTTCAAATAGCGCGAAAGGTCCGAATTCATTGCACAGACTTCTTGAAAAATTGCCCGCCAAGCAGCAAGCCTCCCTTGAAGAACTGATCTTGGAAATTAACGCCGCCACCTCAGCGGGACGGGGTGAACGCATTCTCGGCCTGCTGGAAAATTGGCTATTGGATGATGAACAGCGCGAGGTTCTGGGATTGAATCCCTGGAATATCTATTTGCTCCAGGCCGCCGCTCATCTTTATGCGCCTGATGCGGGTTCGGTTGCAGCGCGCCTGCAACAGGGGCCTACATCAATTCTGGACGATGAGGCCCTGGCCGGCATCCTGATCCGAATCTGTTTTCTGGCGGCCGGCGGCGATGGGGATGCCGCCGACTTAAACGGGGCCGAGAAACAGGATTATGCCGGGGCACCGGTCAACATTGCTCTGCTGGCCACCGCGATTCAACTGGCGGCTACCCTTGATCCATCCCATCCTGACACGGCGCGGGGCATTGCGAGCACACTGCCGTCTGAAGGCCGGATGCCGTTCGACCAATTTTGCAAACATTATAACGTTCTGTATGTGGGCCCGCATGCATACGCACCCGGAACGATCCAGGTCAAACTCCATTGCACACACCCGGAAGTCCATCGTGCGCTGAAGCACCACGAAAGTCGGGTGCAGAAGCTGCTGCATCAGGCCAACGGTCAGGTGAGCCCGCGGTTTCTGTTTTCCGAAGTCACCTACGAGATCGATCCCGACGGGTATACGCCCCTGGACATGAAATTTTCCGTGGATTCCACTGCCGCGCTTCAGCTTTTCATGGGCAACCGGCTCTATGCCGACAAACGCGTTTTTCTGCGCGAGCTGATTCAGAACGCGGTCGACGCCTGTAATCTGAAGAAACTCTTTGATGCGGATTACACCCCCGACATTTCGATCGAGTTCGATGACAACATCGACGAAATTATTTTTCGGGACAACGGCATCGGCATGGATCGCCAGTGGATCGAGAAGTACTTTCTTAAAATAGGCATCTCCTTCTACCAGTCCGGCGACATCAAGGCCATCAATCGTAACCGGATCGATTTCAATTTCATCAGCCAGTTCGGTATCGGGTTTCTATCCGCTTTTCTCGTTTCGGATAAGATCGTCATCAAGACCCGCAAGAACAGCAGCCCCGGCTTGTTGATTACAATTACAAACCTTCAGGACTATTTCGATGTCCGTTTTGCACCCGAAGACTGCGCCCCCGGCACGGAAGTCAAACTTTTTCTGAAACAGTCCAAGATCAACTATTGCCGCAGCCTGGAATACATCGGCTATCTCAAGATCAATATCCGCTACCTCAATATTCCCGTAACACTGCAGGACCACGAGGGCCGGACCACGATTCTCGGGCAGAACCAGTTGGCCTACAATATGGATGAAAGGTATGGGTGTGATTTTGTGGCCAACCTGGATTTTCCCGATTCCAAAGGCTACCTGTTTCTTAAAGCCAAACGGAATTCAGAGCATATCCATGCCCTGGAAGCTGCCAGCGGCGGCGTGTCGATTTTCCAGGATGGGATTTTCGTCACCCAGACCGATGCCCTGCTGCCGGAAGGTGCCCGGCAAAACGTGGTGGGTCGGATCAATCTCACCGGCAAGGACAAGTGCGAACTGAGCATGGATCGCAACCGCATCTTCTGGACAGGCAAGCAACTGCAGAACATCAAGCGTACGATTCGGTTGGGCATGGTGGACCTGGCCAACCAGCTTTTGACGGCCGCCCTTGCACTGGAACCACCGGTGCACACCGAAAGCAGCCTGGTCAATCACCTGGCGATTTTCTTTGACTTCAACGAGATTGATGATGAAATGTACCGCCGCCTGGGACAGCCCGTGAGGGAGATTGTGGCCAAGCGGTTTCGAGATTTTGTACGCGTCAACTTTGCCCACGCCCTGAAAAACAGGCGGGCCCCCGAAGCCGATGGCTACAGTGAAACGTGGCAGCAGGAGATTTTGGCATCTTTTGCGAAAAGGGGACGGCCGACACCTTTAAACTGAATGTTGCCGATAGGCGCCCTAGGCTCAACTGCCGAAGGCACTTATTCAGCGGCGGCATATCCCGCAGGCGTCAGAAACGCCGCGTTTTCCAGCTCGTTCATATCGACCAGCCCGTTTTTAAAAAGACGCTGCAAGGCATCGAAGGTATCGCTGGGAGCCTGGTCCAGGGCGGCTACGATCCGGCTGATATCAAGGATGCCGGGCGGTCCGCTAAAATCCCACTCTTTGGCCAACAACCGCAGTATCCGAATTTCAGACGGATCAAACGCCATGGGCATGCCTCTATCTCTTAATCGGCCATCACCCCGCTTAGCGGGCGTAATACTCGATCACCTTGCTAAATTCACAATGGACCTTCACTTCTTCTCGGGTAGGCTCCCGCGTCAGGCGCGCGCTCAACCCGTCTTCCAGCCGCTCGAGGTAAGGCGGTGTCGGCCGGGCCACGAGTTCTTCCGCGGCTGATACGAATGTCGGTATTTTACGGCTGGCCGGCTTGACCGACACGACATCGCCGGGTGTCACGGGGCAGGACGGTATGTCGACTTTGCGGTCATTGACCAGGATATGCCCATGGCTGACGAACTGCCGGGCGGCCGGCATGGTGCGGGCAAAACCGCTTCTGAAAACCAGCGCATCCAGACGTCGTTCAAGGACCTGGACCAGGTTGTCAGCCGCATTGCCCGATTGGCGGACGGCCTTGCGGGCATAATTGCGCATCTGTTTCTCACGGATATTATACTGCAGGCGCAGCCGCTGCTTTTCGAGCAGCTGTTGCTTGAAATCCGACTCCTTGCCGCGCCGGATCTTCCGAGGACCGTGCTCGCCCGGCGGGTAAGGCCGGCGGTCCATATATTTTGAGGCTTTCGGGGTAAGCGCAATGTTCAGTTTGCGCGATAGTTTGACCTGTGGATTGGCAACACTCATCGAAAATTATTCCTTATATTTCAGCAGGCCGGCGGCCTGGGTTTTCAGATTTATGGGCTGACCTGAGTCACAGCCCGTTTTGCGGTATTACAAGTTAAAATGATTGCACCTCTTTACTATTTGTCAAATTGACCGGGCAATTTGTCCGTGATATTCATTTTGAACAATACCGTGCTTCAAGTAAAGGGGGGGTGACCATGTATATCAACTGCCATGCCCATATTTTCAATTTTCAGTCCGTCTTCACCCAGCAATCCGTCCAGACCCTGATAAACCGGATATTGGAAATGTCTCCGCCGGTCCTGGCGGATGACTATATCCGGCGCCTGGTCGAGGACCTTATGGCGGCCCGGGCATCCCATACAAAGCCGGAAGGAACGCTAGCCAGCTGGCTGATTGAATTCCAGGAGTCGGATACCCTTGCAGCTTTTTTCCAGCGTGCCAAAGCGGACACCGGGTCTAAACTCGAGCGCGCCAAAGCGCGCCTGGCAGCCCTGGCGGACAGGGAGAACCTCATGGAAAACGGTCGGATGCTGGATAGATTGTTTGCCGAGGATGATGGCACCGATGCCGGCACAAAGAGTGTGGCCGATTTTATCGATTTCATCCGGATCGGTTTTCTGCCGTCCATCCAGGATGTCGCCGATGAGATCATGGCGCAAACCCCGGATGGCGCCGGCATTGTGGCCTTGACCATGGATATTACCCGCAGCGACCTGTTCGAACGGCAGTTTATAAAGCAGTTGGAGGATACGGCTGCCGCGGCCGCACGCTATTCCGGCCGGATATTTCCTTTTGTGGCCGTTAATCCAAACCGCTCGAATCATTACGCCCTTATGCTCAAAGCTTTGAATACATTAAACTTTACCGGGGTTAAGCTCTATCCGTCACTGGGATTCGCGATTGATTCACAAGCCATGCACGAAGTGTATGCTTACTGCGAAGGAAACCAGGTGCCCCTGCTCATGCACTGCAACCCGGGTGGCTATTATTATGCCCGCAGATACATCGAGCACTCATCTCCGCGGCTTTGGAAGGCTATCTTGAAAACATTTCCTCAGCTGAAGATCTGTTACGGGCATTTTGGAGGCGGGGAAGGCCTGACCGGAACGCGTCTCCCGGACCAGACATCCTGGACCGGCCAGATATTGCAGTTGATGACCGAATACCCGGGCGTTTTCGCGGATATTTCTTATCATGACGACCCCATGCAGGGCGGTCAGGACGAAACCCGCTATTTTGATAATCTGCAAAACCTTTTGCAAACAGATGTCATCAAGGAACGCATCCTGTTCGGGACCGATTTTTTCATGAACCGCGTGCGTCTGAAAGACAAAAACTACTGGTCCTTTTTCGCAGACCGCCTGGGTTCCGAATTTGATACCATCGCCAGGGTCAATCCGCAGCGGTTTTTGTTTTCATCCTGACCATTTTTAAGATGATCTTCTAGGATACCTCCATCCGCGCATCCTTCAAACGCGGGAAGAATCCTACCCGGTCACCATCTGAAAGGTGCGCGGCCGGGATAGTCTTGTGGCCATTGATGAAGACGCGTGATACTTTTTCGGCTGGGAAATCGAGCCGGTCGATCAGGTCACTGACCTTGTCACCGGGATTGACCTCGTAGGGCGTGGCATCTAGAAAATTACAGCTATCGCCATCGTCAAGGGGCGGAAAGCATTTCACTTTTACTTTCATAATCATATTCCTTTTAAACCGGCAGATTTAATTGGCCGGGCATAAGGTTAGGTTATATCGTAGAGTAAGCATCGGGATTTAGCAGTCAATGGTGCCGGCCGGACAAAGAGCCAAAGATCTCTCTGTGATCATTGTCGGATTTGGTGCAAATCCAGCTATTTTTCAGTGGGTAGATGTTACACCGCTATCCGGATGGAAGGCGGAGAAGGATTCTTGCAAAGATTGAAATGCCTTCTGCAAATTTGAATACAGTACCTTGGCCAGGACGAGGTCCTCGTTTTGACCGGCCATTTCCATTTCAAGGGCTGCCTTGCGGAGGACCGTCGCGCCAACATTGGCAGCAGACCCTTTGATCGTGTGGGCATAGTAAAAGATTTTTTCTAAATCGCCTTGTTCTATTGCAGCCTTCAGCCGCCGAAAACTAATCTCCGCGTCTTCAAGAAAAATCGGCCAAAGCTCGTTTAAAAATGTTTCATCACCGCCTAGTCTCTCGAGCAGGTCTTCACGATTGAAAACCATGATTTTTTCAGTGCGACCATTCTCAGCAAGCGGCCTCCCGTACAATTTTGATGCTTCGCTAAATCTCTCTATAGCGGCTTTCAATTTGTTTAACTGCAGAGGTTTCGCTAGCACATCGTTCATGCCGGCCTCTATGCACTGGGCGATATCCCGCTTCAATGCGTTCCCGGTCAATGCGATGATCGGCACATGGTGGTCCAAAACGTCTGATGCCGCATCGCGAACGATGCGGGTAGCCTGAAGCCCGTCCATTTCCGGCATTTGGATGTCCATAAGGACTAAATCATACCGTTCTTTGCCAAGGATATCCAAGGCCCGTTTTCCATGGGGTGCGATGACGTATGTTATACCCAATTTTTCCAGCATGCGACCGGCAACTTTCTGATTGACGAGCATATCCTCTACGAGCAAGACTTTCAGAGTGTTTAAACGACCACCCTGTTGGTGTGCGTGAGCGTCCACAACACTTTCCTTGCCGATTGCGGGCATTTCTTCAGCCGGACTGAAAATACCGCGCAGACACGCGGACAACTGGTCTCGTTTCACAGGTTTGGCCAGTGGTACGGCGCCTTGCGACACCCATTTAGGTACTTCCCGGGAAGGACCAAAGGTGCGTGATAGTAGAATTGGTGGGCGACTTTGGGCAGCTTTAACATCGGCGAGGAACGCATGCGACAATGGAAACGCACTCCAGTCCAAATCTGCATCGAAGATCAGAAGATCCACTTGATCCTGGGGTGGGGCGCCAGGATTCAGACGTGAAATAAACGCCTCTGCATCTGAGGCTGTATAAGGGCGAACACCCAGTGCGGATATGCAGGCACTGACAGATTCCAGAATACAGGGTCGCGTGGAGATAATTAAAACGTTCTTTTCAAGAATGTCAGCTGAAATTTTTTCTGGTCGGGTCTTATCGGGGGGCTGTTTGGCCAACACCACGGTGAACCAGAACGTTGTACCCTGGCCCTCTTCGCTGTGAACCCCAATGCTACCGCCCATGCCCTCCGCAAGTTGTTTAGAAATTGCAAGTCCCAGGCCAGTACCGCCGTACTTTCTGGTTGTCGAACTGTCGACTTGGGAAAAGGTTTTAAACAGGCGCGTTCTTCGCTCAGGCGGGATACCGATCCCCGTATCTGTCACTGAAAACCGCACCGTCAAACTGCGGTCCTCTTCATCAGCGATTTTCACGCGCACAATCACCTCACCGGATTCGGTGAACTTGATAGCGTTGCTGACCAGGTTCAGCAAAATCTGCCTAACGCGTCCAGGGTCTCCGACAACTCCAGATGGAACCCGAGAATCGCAAACAAAGGCCAGTTCCAATCCGACCTCATGGGCTTTTTGCGCCATCATATCGAGAACGTTTTCGATCAACGCAACCAGGGGAAAATCGATCTGTTCATATTCCAGCTTACCGGCTTCGATTTTGGAAATATCCAATATGTCATTGATAATTTGTACCAGGGCCTCAGCGCCCTCGGTGATGGTCCGTACATAATCGGCCTGTTCGGCATCGAGGCGGGTATCCAAAAGAAGCTGCCCCATACCGATAACTGCGTTCATGGGCGTGCGGATTTCATGGCTCATATTAGCCAGGAATTCACTTTTTATCCGGTTTGCCCGCTCTGCCCCTGCAGCCATGGTATTGGCTTTTTCAATGGCCTTTTCTAACTGCAGGTTTACCGCATCCGTTTCGTTTTTGGCCTCCCGCAGCTGCCGCTCAAGCTTTGTCAGGCGATCGTGAGCCAAGCGCAGTTCTCTGCCTTTCTGTAAATTTTGACGGTTTTCACTATAGGGGATGCGGGCCTTTTCAATGATCAAAATACGCGTTTTGCCCAGTGCGAGGGCGGCAGCTTCAAGCGCGATTTCAGTAGCATCGATATCCATTTCAATCCAGGGTCCAGAATTTAGGCGGCCTTTCGCATGGGTTTGCCAAAACTGTATGGCATCCGGAAGAAAATTATCCAAAAAGGGGAATCTCGCCTGGAGTTTCGATGGCGCCTCCATGTCTGAACCTGGTTCCCATAATCGAGAGAACCAGTCGGGGTAGGGTGCCAGAGGTCTTAATTCGCCGTTCGCGCTACTTCCGAACACTGCCAGCTCAAATGCCGCGGCAATTTTCTTTAAGCCAATTTCTTTCAATCCGGGCTCTCTTTTTGAGTGTCAAGCAGGTTGACGGCGAGTGATAGAAAAGCAGCCTCCACATTTTGGCCGCTTTTTGCGCTGGTTTCGAAAACAGTGTCGCCTTTTTCTCTCAGGGTCAAAATCAAATCCGGGTCAAATTCCCACAGGTCGGAAAGGTCCACTTTGTTGAACAAGAGTACGTAAGGCACTTTTCCAAATTCGGTTTCTGCTTTTTGAATCAAGCTGAGCGCTGTCTCCAAAGTATCCGCCCGAGTGCCATCCACCACGACCAGGTATCCGGCGGCGCCCCTCAGATAGGACATTTGCAGTTTATAAAACGCGTCTTCCCCGGCCAGGTCCCAAAGAATCCGGTTGACTGTCTGGCCGTTTGCAGTAATTGTCTTTTTATCGATTTTGACGCCCACGGTGGTAAGGTATTTTTCAGAGAAGATGCTGGTCACGAAACGTTGAACCAGCGATGTTTTGCCAACTGCAAACGAGCCAAGCATGCAGGTCTTTTTTTGGAGCATTCGCTAGCGTCCTTCCCCTGGCGGGCCGTTTAGATATGGTTGCAGCGTGATGCTGCGGTTCAACGCCTTGTCGGCAGCGGTCAACTCGTCGCGCACCGGTTCGTGCCAACCGGCACCCCGGGTGACGAGGTACTTGGATTGGGTGCCCTTCGCAACAAACACCGCCTTGACTCGATTTGCTCGATCCAGGCTCAAGGCCATGTTGCGCTGATCCGTGCCCGAGCGATCGGTATGGCCGACTATTTCGATGTATGGCTTTTTCCCCAGTTCAAGCCCCAGCATGATAAAACGCCCGACATCGCGTTGAATGCGCTGCAAGTCGTTCAGTTGGTCCTGCGTATGACCAGCGGTGTTTACCTGGAAAGGAAAAATCACGTTTTCGAGTCTTGCCTGCAAAGACGCCAGCTCGTCGGCTTCATGGCTATCCACTTCATCGTCGGTGTATTGAACGATCCCGGTAATCTTCATCGCCCTCTTGCGCGTCTGTTTGATCCACGCCAGATCAGCTTTTCCCCGGGCGGAAAGATAACCATCGTGCAAGGTGAAACGGATGGTCGGCGGCGGCGCCAGGGCGTCTAAGTCGCCATTAACCAGTGCGGTCTCATCGAAACCCTGAACCCCGGAAATGGCCGGCACCAATCTGCGCGTGCGCAGAATCCAGCGGTAAGGAGCCGATCCGCGGGCTGATAAAATACCGGCATCTAATTTCAGTGTCACCGAGTCCGGTGGGTCGAGTAATCTCGCGGATCTGGCGAGGACTAGATCCGGATGCAGGGCCTGGTAGGGCTTGAACCGGTGTATTACCTTTTCGGGATTCAGCTGGGACTGTAATAAGAGTTTTGCTGGATCGACCGCCCGGGGATCACGTAAGCCGGCGATGTGGAGCTGGCCGTTCTTTATTTCGGAGGCGGTGATCACGATCCCTGTTTGACTTTTCAGTAGGTCCAGGTAGTCATTCCGATGAACGTTTTGCCGGTAAGCTACTACCGCCCAGGCCCCCAATCCTGCCATCAATCCCGTGATCAGAAGGATCAGCAGGGGGGATACCCTTTTTTCTTTTTCGCGCAGTTGCAGTTCAATGCAAGCTTCTAACTTAGGCCTTGCCAGCTCGAAAGGTTTGTTGTCACCTTCGAAGGCTTCCATTTCCGCCTGCATTTCCAAGTGAATCGTTTCGAGAATCGCCTTGAATTTATCCCGCAGGTCGTGCGGAGCGTTGCCCCTTATGGTAACGGCGAGTATCACCTGGGGCCCCTGTTCGATCCACAGGGTGACCTCTCCTACCTGAGCGGTCTCAAGGGATTGGTAGTGCTCCGTACCGAAAGAATCACGCACGAAATCTTGTATGGCAGTGAGCATGCCCGAAACTAAATCTGCGTCTTGAATGTCCATATCAGCGGCAGCGACGTGCTGGAGCAACAAGCCGGTTTCCTTGTGAATTAGGAATACCTGTTCCACCCGGTAAAGCAGCATGTGCAGCATAACGACTTCGGCAAAGGGTTTGCCTGTGCGCATCGATTCGAGCCGCCACTTTAAGCCCTGCCATGAAAAGCTTTGTTCCAGGGCGGTATTCAGCGACTGCATCATCTGCTTAAAGGCTTCGGATATCGCTTTGCGGATTGCCGGTCCCATGACTGGAAAGAGGGCATCGACAAATGTGTTCAGGTCTCTCTTCACGGAGGCTTTGACGATCTTTTCAACGGTGGGCATCAGGGCCGACTCTAAGTGGCTGTCTTTCTGGGCGCTGAGCAGCACGGCCCGGGGGAGTACCCGACTAAGTTCACGGGCGTGGACTTCCGGGTTGTCCAGCCGCTGTTGCAGCGATTCGAGCCGGTCCTGTTCCGGCTCTAAAATCAAACGCCGCAGTTCTTGCAGCCGGCTCTCCTTTTGCCGCTCCTGGGGTCTTGCGGGAGGCATTTCGTTATCATCGCCGCGAATACTCAATTTACATATTCTCCGGATCCAGTTCGATGTTCAGGGCTGGATCATTCGAAATTCGCATAGCGATCTCGGTCAGAAGCGCCGCCAGAGTTGTACGGTCCACTTTGTCTTCGCGAAGCTCCTCCGAGGCACGGTCCACGGCCTCATTTATTTCGGTATATTTCTTTCGAACATCTTCGGTTAAGGTTTTGGACTGCTCGAGGAGCTGCCGACGAAGATCGCGGGTTTTCTCCGCCAGCCGGCTCTCCAGTTTGGTCGTTTTTCTCTCGGTGGCCTTGGAAAATTTGTTCAACTCGGCGGAAAGCTCCTTGAACGACACCTTGCGGTCTGACCCTTCGGTTTTTAGGGAATCGTTTAGTGACTCCACCTCCTTCTTGAGATAGGTCTCAAGGGCATCGAAGCGTTGCAGCGTTTCCTCTCGCAGAACCGAGACCTCTTTCAAGATCCGGCTCTCCAGGCGACTGAACTGGCGTTCGTAATCGCGCATTTGGTTTCCGAACAGGATATCTCTGATTTTATCGACATTCCCGGCGCCAGACAGATCGCCGGGCGCCCCCTTTTTATTGGTCGAAACCTCAACGCCGCCGGCATGTGCGGCTTTCTTTTTTTTGGCACTCAACGTGGACCTCCTTTTCAATGGGGTGGTATTTTACCGTTTTCGAAATTATTGCTCATACGGGCGTCGACCGGTGTCGGCAAGTTGAATTAAAAGAGATGAAACCTCTGGGGGGTGCGCACCGCGTAACCAATTCAGGCGCATTTACCCATCCGGGTGTGTGCAGCCGACATACCGAAGTAATTCAAAAAAATTGAAAACGATGTAAAAACAATAGATTATAAAAATATCGCACGGTCTGAGAATTGTCAATCTAAAAACCAATCCACTTCCGGCCAAGCTGCGGTGCGTGGAGGATTGCCGGCATACGCGAGGTCGAGCCGCATGCTGCAAAGGGTTATCGTGGCGGATGGTACCAGCGGTTTTTTACCCTTGCCACCTTGGTCGGTTTGGTGTACGAATTTTCATTCAGTCTGCGCACACGGATATCACAGGATTGCGATTCTAATTGGGGATGTAGCTCAGATGGGAGAGCGCAGCGTTCGCAACGCTGAGGTCGAGGGTTCGATCCCCTTCATCTCCACCAAGCTTGAAACAAAGCCTGCTGCTCTGCGGTAGGCTTTTGTTTTTTAGAGAAACGCCACCAATTCGGCCACCGAGATGTATGTTTAACGGCGCGTGAGTTCGGCAGGCTTCGCATCACGGTGACCAATCCCAACCAGAGTTGAATTCGTCTGGTCAGGGATCTAACAAAAAGAGCGGTTCCAGTGGAGAAAACCGCTCTTGAATAACGTTCAAGGTTGAAACTGCCGTGTTCTTAAAAGCTATATCACATACCAATCATTTTCATGGCTTCCTCAATTTCAAAATATGGCGTGACCTCATACATGAAACCCGGAACTCCGAAATAGGTAGCCATATAGTTGCCAAGAAAATCCAGACCCTCAGCCAGTTTTGCGTTATCAAGCTCGTACAAGGAAGTGACCATAACGCCATCAGTTCTGTTTGCACTAACATACGGGCCATGCTTGGTCATATAGTCCGGAATTTGAGGTGCTTCCAGAAACTTGGTGGCTAACTCTTTTGCAGACTCAGAGGGATATGAAACAGTAGTGAAAATAACCATTGTGATCTCCCTTTTTCCGAGTGGATGGTTGTTGAGGTAAAAGAACGGACTTATCTTCGGAAGCCTCCATAGAGAGACCGCGTCTCACTGGAGGCATCACAGCGGCAGTTTAAGATGGTTCCCTTCGATGCTGACCTTCCTTCCAAAAAAAGCTATAGGACTGAACAGCAGGAAAACAGTCAGAGATGCAGATGCAGGTGTGGCTCGTCTGAGTAAGGTAATTTGTTTGTGAATGGATGCGTGTTTGAGATGAAAACTCTTAACTTGGTATGGTAAGTGCGGGCTGATGTCAAATGAAATTTGTGCAAAGCACTGTTAAAACCCGTTATTCGCATGTCAGGTGCGTAGCTGTTGGCTCATTTTTTTGTAACCCTCGTATAAACCTGACCACCCATAGTAAGCTCGTTTCCGAAGATGGAATATGAAGCAGATACGGGTAGCTGAAAGGGCAAATGGTAGGTCATTGATCCGCTTTGTGTTTCCATGACAGATCTGAATGAATATGTGGTTAAGTGGGACGTCGTGTAGCTAAAGGTGCCAGTGTGGATTCCCTTCTCATTGTCAAAAATGTGAACCGAGCGTCCGTCTGCTCTATAGTACACATCTTCACCATTAGGGTCATCGCGCCAATGACCAACAATACCGTCATCCTCTGGGGATTGCCTCTGGTAGTAAGTTTTGTTGTTGATGTTCAGGGTCGAGCCGGCGTTTTCGATCCAGTAAGGGGTGTTGTGTGTTCCATAGAAATGAGTACCATCAGCTTCAAATCGATGGTACTCGTTCTTGTTTTTTCGCTTCCACTCGCCGAGTAACGCAGGATCAAGAGCCATTGAAGTCACCTTTTTTTGATTGATTTCATGCTACTGCGGTTTTTTTCAAGCATTCGTAGGTGAATTGTTTCAGAAAGCCCCTACATCTCCAATAAGCTGGAAAAAGCCTACTGCTTACGCGGTAGGCTTTTGTTATTATAGGGGAACTTTTTTTTCGCGGTACAATCGGACAATCAGGCCATTCAATAACATTTATACTTCATCGAACCATTTATAAGCGATGTCCAGGTCATTGAAGATCATGACGGTATAGGTTGCCTCCTGCAAATTGCTCTGTGCAGCCAGAGACCTTGAAATGCCATAAAAGAAATTATCGTGGGCAACAATGGCGGTTTTACCGGACCCTTTCTGGCCGGCATACCGCTGCTTGAGGTGTACTATCTTTTCCGCCTGCGCCGGGGTGATGCGATTTTTTGTGACATCGAGAAAATCCCAGAGGACACACCTCGTGGTCTCGCCGGCATAAAATGCCTCTACCAGGGGCATCACCATCTCAAACGTGAGTACGCCGGTGGCGGTGAAGGTGGTTAGCTCATTTGATTCGGCTATATGGGTTGTGATCGCCATGCGGTTTTGAGGTTCAGGTATTATTTCATCGTTTAGACTTTTTAGTGGGACAGAACCTGTCGCGCCTACCGGGTTCAGTTGGTATCCCTCGATAAGTTGCTGAAGTTGGAAATGCCTTTGAACAACCCACGGTTCGGATCAACCGGCCGTGCAGTTTTGCGGCGACAACGCGGGCAAACGGCAAGACGGTTCTCTTCGCCGCGCAATACCACTCGGCTAAACGCTTTTTCACACTCCCGGCACTGGTAATCGATCACGGGCATGCCTACTCCTTAACGGGAACCGGCCGACAAGTCAAGCAGCCTCCCGCTTGAGGCGAAGCGATGCGCGGCTTGCCGAGATCAGTCTGAACCGGATGCCCCCCATCCGGAAGCCATCGTATGCCTGGTCGATATCCAGCTGATAGTGATAAACCGAATCGGGGTCCAGTTCCGGTATGACGACATCCATTCGGAGGGTTTGACCTTCCAGGCCGCGGTAGTTGAAGCGGGCCCTGGCAACTGATTGGGCAACGCCCCGGTGGAAAACATACAGGTGGCTGGCCGGGTCCGAGGGTAGGGTTTCAGTGAAGAATTTTCCGGTGGCTGCAGTTTTCAGGAAGTGTTCAAAGCTGGATGCCTGTCCCGTCAATTTCAAGCCGATATAGTAGAATCCTGTTACGGTGGCAAATCCCACAAACAAAAAAATAATGAGGCTGCCGATTTTTTGGGTAGTGTTTTTTTCCATGGCAGCGCCTCCCATTCAATGATTGTCGGGAGGTATTCCGGCGCAGTGGTTTAGTCGACAGGGCGCCGGAATGCCTATAGTCATAACACCTTTCATGAGGTGATTTTGTCATTTCATGATAGCCGGACATTGGCGGCTGGCCGTAAGCGGGCTTAAAATCAATATAGGTACATACCTGCAGGTGGTCAAATTTTGATGTCCCAAGTGCGGCCGGCCAGGGAGGCTCACGCCGGGACATCAGGCCAGAATCAAATTGACATTTCGAAAAATAAGGAAATAAACTTAATAGCGCTGATTTACTGTGCCAAGCCCACGTTTTTCCGAACATAGACACCAACCAAGGAGGAATCATGGAATTTGAGGCCATCCGGAAAGAGACGATGATGCTCAACCCCCAAGAGAACATGGCCGAACAGCGGATTCCCAGTGAAATCCGAATCGATCCGCTCACGGGCCGCACCGCCCGGATTTGCCATTTCATGAAACTGCAATGGGAAAAACCCGACTTTGATGCCATGGTGGCCGGTACCGATGCATGGTGCCCCTTTTGTCCTGAGAAGGTTTTAGACATCACGCCCTGCTTTCCGACTGATCTGGTCCCCGAAGGCCGGATGCAGAAAGACGATATGGTGATCTTTCCGAATATCGCGCCTTATGACAGCATCGGGGCCTGTGCGACTTTTGGGGCCCGGCATTACATTCCCATGACCGAGTTCGAACCCGCCCACATGGCCGCAGCTTTCGGGTTTGCCCAGGATTTTTTCCAGCGCGTGGATGCCAGCGGCCACCCGGAAGCGGTCTACCATATTGTCAACTGGAATTACATGCCGCCGGCCGGTAGTTCTCTCATCCACCCCCATCTGCAGGTATTTTCAACCTCGTCCGCTCCCAACCTCATGTGGGCGGAACTGGAGGCGGCGCGCTACTACCAGGAAAGTGAGGGCACCAATTTCTGGGAGGACCTGGTAGCAGCCGAAAAACAGACGGGAGAGCGCTACCTGGGTAGGATCGGTCGTACGGAATGGTTGACCGCGTTTGCGCCTATGGGGGTGGCCGGAGATGTGCTGGCCGTTGTTGAAGGGGCGTGCAGCACCCTGGAGTTGACCGAGCAGGATTTTCTGGATATTGCCGCCGGCCTGCAAAAGGTAATGGGGGCATATGATCGGATGGGGGTGTACAGTTTCAACATGAACTTCTTTACCGGCGCCCAAGGTGATGACCACACCCGGTTTCACCTGCTTTTTTCACCACGGACGTTCTTTAACCAGGCCCTGGGAACGCCTGATATCGGGGCGTTGCGCAACTTGTTCAATGAGACCCTCTGCATGGCTTACCCGGAGGAGATCAACGACTTGCTTAAGGGGGCGTTTGGATAAAATAAAATCAGGAGCCAGGTGTCAGGAATCGGGCGTCAAAAAAATTTCCTCCCCATAAGGGTGAATTGGGGGGGGGAAACCGAATGGCATCTTGCTTATTCCATTAGGCCATTTTTACGAATGTCCTTCAAAACGGCCTTGCACAAAGAGTCGATGACTTCCTCGACCGACTCCATGTCGACAGTTTCCGATATACCGTTCCAGACCAGCTTTTCGGTTTTACGTTCGAAGATATTCGTGGATAGGCGCACACTTTCCATTTTGGTGTAGGTGACCGGTTCGGAGGCGTAGGTGTTGACCCAGTTCCAACTCAGCTTGGTTCGGGTGGCCCGCTGCACATTGGCCGGATCATAGGTAAGATATTGGTCCTTCACCCCGACGACGAATGTCACCAGGACTGCATCCGCACCCAGTTTTTCGGCTTCGCGTACGATTCTCTCCTTCGTAAGGTCTTTCGGCAGGATTATCACCTTGTGGCTGGCAACCGCTTCCACCCCGCGCTTGCCGAACTCCTCGGCGAACATCCTTTCGAACAGCAACCGGGATCTGCGCTCATTGGCCACGCCGACAATCAGGACCTTTTTAATGGGGCCGCCGGTATAGGTGTCATCCACCGAGACCGAATGGAATTTGGTGACGGCACAAGCCGGCAAAAAGGAAAAAACGAGCAAAAACGCTAAGAACTTATACAGGTTGGGTATAGCGCGCATGTTATTCTCCTTCAGGTTTTTAGGCAATATATGTGAACGGTTACAGGCAAGTACCGATATGGTAACGCCATTTTGTATCAGACTCAAGATTTAATTTTTCTGCGGTTACCAGGGCCTGTGAACAAGGCGAATGTCGCCTGTCGGCGCTAACAATTGACAGGCCATTGGAAACGGTTAAAAATAGAACCCGTCTTGCGGAAATTAATACATAGCCTCTATGGAGACCTTATGCGGCCGGTAGCCAGAATGTCAGCCTTCATTCTTTTTCTGGGGTTCACCCTGAATGCCTCTTTTCTTGGAGCCGGGGAAGTTGAGATAGCCAGGGTGACCGATTTCACCGGGACCGTGACCCTGGTGAAAGCGGACGAAAGCGAGCGCCTCTTGATGGACCTGGTGCCGCTTTACCCTGGCGACACCCTGGTCACCGGCAAAGACGGCCGGGTGGAATTCACTTTCAGCCGGGGCGATCTTTTCAAGCTGTATGAGGATTCCCAGATAACCATCGATGAACTGTCCGGGCGCGAAGCGGACGACCAGCCGGCCTTGCGGCTGACGCTCGGTTTCCTGTGGACACGGATCAAGGTGTCCCTTACGGAATCCTTTCGCCCTTCCTTTCACACGCCCACGGCTGTTTTGGGCATCCGGGGGACCGAGTTCGAAACCGTGGTATCCATGGACGCCGCCTCGACCGTTACGGTCGACGAAGGTGCGGTAGCCGTAGAGACCGAAAAGAAGAGCGTGGTCGTAGGTGCCGGCAAGGCCACTGAAGTGGAAGTGGACGACAAAGTGGCCCCGCCTTTTACAGCTACCCCGCGGGAGAAACGCGACTGGGCCAAATGGCGGGCGCAACGGCAGCGAAAACTTCTCAAAACCCTTCCGCAGCGGCTGCCGCACATGCGGCGCCGGTTTGAAACAGCGGCGGAACGGTTTGGGCAGTTCAACAAAAAGGTAAACGAGGTGGCAAGCGTGCTGGATGTTGAGATCGAAACCGCCCGGGCCGCTATTGCCAGGCGCGACCGGCGGCAGGCCCGGCGGTCCATCAAGAAAATCAATACCATCGAAAAGCGTTTTCGGCAGAACTCCGCCCGATTTCGCAAGGGACTCAACCGGCTCCGGGTGGCGGGGAAACACTCTGTCCGGCTGGAAACGTTTGTACAGCGCAACCTGGCGCAGCTGCCAGCTGATAAAATCGGGACCATCCAATCCGACCTGGCGGCCATCAAACAGACGCGCGAACAGTTAAGGGCCAGTGTCCGCAACGCCGTGCAAAACATAAAGGCCATGATGCGCAAAGTCCGTGCATTCCGGCAGGAAGTGAAGCAGATGTCCCGTGAGAAAAAGCGGCGTAAGAGCTGATTATAAGGGCTATTTTAGTATGCGGGCCATCCTTGCTTAGGGATGGCCCGTTTTTTCTGACCGGTTCTAAACGTTCTGAAAATCATCTGCCTCCAGGGGAATCAGGCGGCGGGCTTCGGTGACGTTCGCTTTGCGGGGGGTGGGGTCGGCGCCTTTGATGGGGCCGGTGGGGCCACCTCCCTGGGATCCAGGACCAAACCGGCCAGATCGGGTGCCATCGCTGTACAGCTAGAGGTCAATGGGATACTTGACAAAGGCACCTTTGATTCACAAGCTTTGATTAAAGGCTGCTGCAGAGGGCCTTTAATAACGATATTGGCTGAAAATCACATACTTTTCAGATATACAGCCCGTTCGTAGCGGGCAGATAACTTTGAGAATAATCGGGAGGATTCCCATGAACCATATACTACCGGAAATACCCTATGCGTACGACGCCCTCGAACCATACATCGATGCCCGTACCATGGAGATACATCATACCAAGCACCACCAGACCTACATAGATAAACTAAACGCGGCCATTAAGCCCCATGAGCAGCTACATGAAATGGCGGCCGATCAATTGGTGCGGAACCTGGGAGAGGTTCCCACAGATATCCAAACAGCCGTGCGAAACCATGCCGGCGGCCATACAAACCACAGCTTTTTCTGGCCGATGTTAAAAAAGGGCGTGGCCCCTGCCGGCCCGGCCGTAGATGCGATCGTCAATACGTTTGGGAGCTTTGACAAGTTCAAGGCGGACTTTTCATCCGTGGCGGCCCTGCTTTTCGGCAGCGGGTGGACCTGGTTGACCGTCGATGACGGCAACCTGGAAATCGTCACCACCGCTAACCAGGATAGTCCGCTCAGTCTGGGCAAGACACCCATCGTGGGTATTGACGTCTGGGAGCATGCCTACTATTTGAAATACCAGAATCGTCGGCCGGATTATGTTGAAGCCTTTTTCCAGGTGATTAATTGGGAGGCGGCCAACGCCAGCTTTGAAGCGGCTACCTGAGTCTATATTTAAGCATTGAGAACAACGCCCCGACGAGAGATGGTGCCGCTCGCCGGGGCGCTTTATTACCTGCCGCCGGCGGCCCCGATCGATAAGTGCAGGCATGGCTTGAGGAATGACTATGAAATTTGAATATTAATCTTTGGAACAGTGCTTCCATTCGGAGGTCATGGCCACGTCCAGTATCGGTTTGTATCAGGCATGCGGTTTCACCTTGGCGATCGCCGGTGCTCCGGAAATCATCACTCCGCTGGAATGGCTGCCCTGCCTGTTTCATGAGGATCGCTTGCCGGATTTCCCCAGTGAAACAGACCGGGAAGAGGCGATCGGGTTGCTGATTCACCTGACCGACCACTGGACGGCACAGATAGCCGCCCGGCCCCCGCAGGATGCCCTGCTTGAATTGCCGGACGGCTGCCGGCTTGTCAGCGGCCAAGGGCCGTCGCAAGCGGTCCGCGATTTTTGCAAGGGGTATTTAAGCGGTTTTCGCTGGCTGCAACGGGCCTGGGACCTGGCCCTGCAGGACGTTGGCGACGAGGATCGCGAAAAACTGGTGTTCAACGCCACCATCATGGCCTGCCTGACGTTGCACTATTCCGATGAAAAGGGCGACGCAGCCGCCATGCCGGATCGCGTGCTGCCAATGAAACCGGCCAAAGCCTGGCACCTGTTGCCCGCCCTATTTATCGAAACCGGCGGATTTGGACTCGACCGGCAGCAAGCCGCGGGAGAGTCAGCAACGACTGTATCGGAAAAGGTGGGTCGGAATGAACCGTGCCCGTGTGGAAGTGGGAAGAAGTATAAGAAGTGCTGCCTGAACTAAAAGCTGTCTCAAGAAAAGCCTTTTGATCCAATAGCGGCGTTGGCTACGCAATTCAAAGCCTCGAAATACGAACGAGTATTTACCCCGCAAGGCACTGGCTTCACTGGCGCTTCCGCCTTGATCTTGAACCAAAATGCATTTCTTGAAACAGCTTTTGTTATTTAATGAATGAGACCATTGCCCCTGATTTGTCGAATGAATTCGTAATCCTCGGGTTCTCCCAGCATAAGATCATTGTCCGGAATCCAGTGCGCCCGCAGGCGATAAGCCACCCAGAGGCAGTAGGGCGCCCGGGGGTGTCGATTGCGCTGGTAAACCTGGTAAACCCTGAGATACCCGTCCGCCAGCTGTTGGAATTCGTTATCAGATAGCTGGCCCACCCGGCCGGCGAAGCTCGCGATGGTCAATCGCATCCCGATCAGCAGGGTGTCGGGGTGTTTGAGTAGGGGCTGGTTTTCCTGGAAGATCAGCGGCCAGAAATACGCGTATTGGTAGATATCATCAGAAATTTTCCAGAGACTGTCGCCGGCGGCAACTGTGTAAGACGTCACCGGGATCGGTTGTTCCTCAACCTGTCTGGTGGTTGTGTTTTCCGGCTGGGCAGCAATGGCCGCCGGTACCGCGATTATCGGGTTGGAAATCGGGTCTGATTCCACTGGTTCCGGTTGAGCTGCTGTATCTGGTACCGGCTTTTCAACGGGCAGGGTTTCGGCCGGTGTGGGCCGGTCGTGTTTTACAACCCGGATGGGTTCCGGTTCGGGCGGAACCGGGGTTTGGGCGTGTGGCCAGAACAGGAATAGGGCGGCCGCCACCAGCAAGATCACAATAGCCGCCAGCACCGGTGATTTGCGTTTCCGGGCGCTCGTTGCCGGCGGGGACCCTTCCTGGATATCGGCTGCCTGTGTCTTTGGGGATTCAGAATCGGGGGCGGTGGGGGGTGTAGATAACGCTTCCACCGGAGTTTTTGGCGGGAATGACGGCCTGTGATTCTCCACCTGCGGTGGCTGTGGTTTCCGATCGGTTGCCGGTAACGGCGCTACCCCGGTTTCAGGCGTTCGCAGCGTTTTACCGGCGTTTGACACCGCGGGTGTGGTCGCTTCCGGCACCGGCACAGCTTCCATCTTCTCAAATTCACGATTTACATGCCGGCGCCAGGGGGCATCCGGGAGAAAATGGACCTTCTTTTTTTCCGGTATCTGTATCGACTCGCCAGTCCGGGGATTGCGTCCTCGCCGGGCACTTTGAACCTTAAGACTGAAGCGACCCAAACCGGCCAGGTTGACCTTGCCGTCCGCTACCAGGCCGGTTCCCACCGTGGACGATATTTCCTTGAGCAGCCGGTCGGCTTCTCTGCGGCTGATCCCGGTTGCGGCGGCCACTTTTGCCTGCAGACGGGCGTAGGTGATTTTAGCTTTCATGCGGCCCCCCAGGCTTGTTTACCCGGCGCTTGAGGGCAGCACCGGGGCTGAAGGTTACCACCTTTTTGGGCGGCAGCAGCATTTTTTGTTTGTAGCGGGGACTGTAGACGACCCGAGCGTTGCGCAGGCGCAGCCGAAACGTACCCAGACCGGGAATGGTAAAGGCGCGGCCATCGTCCAGGACCTGCTTCAACTCAGCAATACACGCCGCCAGTAATTTCCGGGTTTCAACCTGGGTTTTACCGATTCGAAGCGCGAGGTGTCTGACGATGTCTTTCGTATGCATATGAGGCTCCGTTGGCACCACGCATCCGGGGGCACAGAAATCCCCCCTGGAAACTGGTCAAACCGGCCCGATGACTGGATGCGGCGGGGTGTTCAGGTAGGCGAGAGCTGGGGCCTGCATCTGCCAAACCATATTACCTTCACCCGGTGTTTGTCAAATTCTCCTGCGGTTTTCGATATTGCCCGGCGGGCCGAAAAGCCTGTCATGTAAAGTGGAGATAGTCAAACACGCCGGTTTTGTTGATAAATCAGCCATCATTGGGTATAAATACGATAGGTGGTTCAAATCGGGTGATGTCTACCCGGCCAGAGGAATTCCATGAGCAATTTTATCTCAGAATACTGTCCCCACTGTGGCACGGAAGTGGAATGGCGTACCGGCCTGTTTACGCGAAATACCATCGGTCCGGAAACCGAAACCTGTCCCGATTGCGGACGGGCGTATACTACCGGCCGTAAAGAGTGGGCCTATATGACCAGGGCCGAGCGCAACGACTATTACCGGCGAGTCGCTCTCTGGTGTTTTATCTCTTTCCTGTTTTGGGTCATGGGATTAATGCTGGCCGCCTTTTTTGCTACCGGGGCCATTTTTCAAATGGCTGAACCGACCGCTTTACAATATAGTTTGGTCATCAGTCTTGCCGGCGGCCTACTTCTGGCCGCCCGAGTTCTGCAGCTGGCTTTGCGTCGGATCAAACAGTCACTTGAACGTGCGCCCGTCGGTCGGAGCGCAAGGCTGGATTGACGACATCACTCAAAGTGTGTTCCGGTCGATGATCCTGTGGACGGCCTGACGCAGATCTTTCAGTTGAAATGGTTTGGCCATGTAGTTGAGTTTCTCCCTTTTCAAATAGGCCAAGGTCTCCTGATTTAAAGACCCCGAAATGAAAATGAACCGTCTGCCCACATCCCCATGGTCATTTTTCAGTTTTTCATAAAACTCCAGGCCGTCCATGATCGGCATATCGATATCTGAAATGATGACCGAGTAGTATTGGCGCAAAGTCTTTTCAAGGGCTTCCTTTCCATGTTTGGCGGTGTCTACCGCGCCGTCTTTGCTGAGCAGGGAACTGACCAGTTCCAATATCGGCGGGTAGTCATCCATGACCAGGACCTTTTCTTCCCAGACTGGTGACAGATCTTCGAGTTTGGCCAGGAACTCTTTTGCCTCCGGACGATTTTCCAGAAAATCGGCGATGGTTCGCAGATGATTCTGAATACTGGGCCCAATCAAATTGAAACGCGGGCAATTGGCTTTCAAAGCGTTGATGACGTAGAGAAAGATTTCATTCCATTCGGAATGCTCACTTTCATAAATTGATTCCAGGATCAGCTGCCGGTCGATTTTTCCGGTATTGATGGCGGTTTGAATTCTTTTAAGTGGCGTCTCCACATTGGCGATAGTCTGTTGGTCAAGCAGAATTTCGGCGGCCAGGCCCGGACTGTCGTGCAGGCAAGCCAGGGCACTGCTCATAAAGTGAAAATGCATGGTTTCGTCATTTGCCAACCGACTCACAAAATTGTGAAGGCTCTCATCGGTACTGAATATTGTTGCCAGGTCCGTGTAAATCTCTCCAGCCAAATCCTCGATACCGATCAACCACTCAATTATCTCTTGCATGACAGAATCTCCACTGGCGACTTTTGAGATAGTGTTTTCTCGAACGGGTGGGACTAGATCAGAACATCTGTGATGCCGCAGTCTCCCTTGGCCAATATCCGGGCCAGTGTGCCCGGATGGGTGGATAATTTTAAAATTGCTACGAGTAGGTTGTTTGTCAAATGCGGTATTCCCGGGCCGCAAAATCAGGAAAAGCTGCCTGGCGCGATGAGCCGGTTGATTGGCGGGCAAGGTCAAGAAAGGCTGGCCGGCAGGTATTACATTGGGATGCAATTCATGATGAGGTCTGAATTCTGGCAATATCGAATAGCAATGTGGAGGAAATAAAGAATGAACGGCAGATTTTTAGTTATAGCGGCCCTGTTGGTCACCACGGCAACGCCCGGGATGGGCTATGCGGACAATCAGAAATTTTCATACAGCAAATTCAGCAGGACTGGAGAGGCTGTGTTTCAGGCCTGCAGCGAGACGGATTCCAGAAATCACTACCTGGTATTCCAGAAAGACGGTAACCGGGTTTCCATACCTGGAACGGTCTCGGTGGAACTTGATAACTGGGAGGCGGTCTACATCCCGATCGATGTTGAAACCAACTGGTTCAAAAGCACCCGCAACACCCGCAAGCCGGTTTTGGTTCAAATGACGGCAACCCCGTGTACCTACCTGCCTTTTTCAGACAACGCTGAATTCATATCGCTTATGGAGGATACCGTGGCCCGACGTGCTTTTATTTCCGGACTGGAGCAAGCCAACGGCCGTGAAGTTGAGACGGTCGATAGGGTCCAATACGATGGGCGGGATTATATAGGGACGCGCTTTAAAAGCGATGCGGGTGGAAAAATCCTTTTTACGCTCGGATCCATTGCCAAAAGCGGCCTCATGGTGGCGTTCACATTTTGTTTCGACCAGGCCGACGACAAAGCCGTTGCCGATTTGGAAGGGACTTCGATCGTAACCACTTTTCTGGAGAAGGTCAGCTTCGGATCCGAAGTGCGGTGGCAATTTTAAGTTGTCCGGCTGTCTTGATAAACGGCGGAACGTCATTAACTTATTGACATTCATGGTTGCAGTATGGCCGTTACCCAAAAACATCAATGAAAATGGGAAAAGGGGGACAACATGGATAGAAAGCAAGTCATGAAGATGTTTAACAAGGAAGCCCGGATCGGTATTCTGGCTACCGCGAACAATGATAAGGATGTGAACGCTGCTGTTTTTGGCTCTCCCAAAATGATAGACGAGGATACGGTCATTATGGCCATCGGCGATAATCGAACCGCTCATTACCTGAAAGAGAATCCCAAGGCCAGTTTTATCGTGGTCGAACCGGGCGATGCACCGGCCACCTGGAAAGGCGCCCGCCTCTATCTTGAGGTGGAAGCTTTTGAAGGGTATGGTGAGGTCCTGGATTCTTTTCGGGCCAACATCCGCAAGGTGGCCGGGGATAAATCCGCCAACGCCATCAAGGCGGCCATTCGCTTCAAGGTGACCGACGTTCGGCCGCTCATTGCTCCTTCAGCCTGATACGACCGGAAACAGGTTGATCTCTTCCCGGTGCTGGTTCCCATAGTTGCCCGGCGCCGGGGAGAAAAAATTTTTACTTGACATGTGCATTTGTGCGCATTAATGAATATTGCATGGAGATGATTTACACTCAGAAGCAACTCGAGATCGCCAATCGACTGGTAGATGTGCTCGATTCGAAATTTTTCAAGACATTGAGTGAGCCGGTGCGGGTTCAGATCCTGCGCTATATTTTATTGAACGGCCGGGCCGATATCGGCACCATTGCGGAAAACATGCCCCAGGACCGTTCGGTAATATCCAGGCATTTGAACTTGATGCAGGCGGTGGGCATCCTGGACAGTGAGAAGGAGAGCCGCCACGTGTTTTACAGCATTAATGCGCGCATGTTTCTGGAGCGGTTTATGATCATAACCGAATTGACCAAACAGTGCCTGGAGGAATGCGGGCCCGACTGTTGCGGGTAAGCATATTTTTTTAACTACATATGTGCAAATATGTGCATGTAAACTTGTAATAAAAAATGGAAGGAGTTCTGAATGAGCACCACTGCGAACGAGAACATACGTCAATCCGTAAGAGAGAACTATGGGTATATCGCGCGGACCGAAAGAGCCCCGCTGGGAAACACCACAACGCCATCCTGTTGTGGGGATAGTCCCGCGCCGGACCCGTCTGCAAAGGCCTGCGGCTGCGGGGGTGGCCACGTCCGGGCCGAACAGATGTCGGCCCTGATCGGTTATTCTCAGGAGGAACAGGAGGGCGTTCCGGAAGGCGCCAACCTCGGGCTGGGTTGTGGGAACCCCCAGACCATTGCGGCGCTGCAGCCGGGTGAAACAGTGGTAGACCTGGGATCCGGCGGCGGCTTCGACTGCTTCCTGGCCGCACGGCAGGTTGGTTCCGACGGTCGGGTGATCGGGGTGGATATGACCCCGGATATGATCTCCCGGGCCCGGCTGAACGCTGCAAAAATTCAGGCGGATAATGTGAAATTCCGCCTGGGAGAGATCGAGCATCTACCCGTGGCCGATGAACAGGCTGACTTGATCATGTCCAATTGTGTCATCAACCTCTCACCTGAAAAACAAAAAGTCTATCATGAGGCCTTTCGGGTCTTAAAATCGAACGGCCGGCTGGCGATATCCGATATCGTAGCGCTGCGGCCACTTCCGGATGAGATCAAAAGCGATCTGGAAATGGTATCAGCCTGCATCGGCGGTGCGGCCACTGTTGCTGATATAGAAAATATGTTAAAACGAGCCGGGTTCGAGCACATTCGGGTCACGCCCACCAGGGTGAGTCAGGAAATCGTGGATGAATGGCTGCCCGGCAGCAACGTGGGTGAATATGTGGCCCCGGCAAGTATTGAAGCCCGTAAACCCGCAGCGACGTTTACCTAAAGGAGTGTGTCGATGCCAAACGTCAGGACAGACGAAGAACTTATCCAGCGCATGATGGAACTGGCCGAAGGCCGCTACAACTGCAGCCAGATCTTGATGCTCCTTGCATTAGAGCAGGCTGGTCGGGAAAACCCGGACCTGGTGCGCGCCATGTCCGGGCTGGGTGACGGCTGCGGATTTTTCAAGGAAACCTGCGGAATAATGACCGGGGGGACCAGTATCCTGGCCCTCTACGGAGCCAAAGGTGAAGACAGTGAAGAAGATGCGGATAACCTGCTGCTCATGGTCGAAGAATACGGCGACTGGTTCGAGCAAGAAATCGGGAAGCCATACGGCGGCACCCGGTGCATCGATATTACCAAGGAGTTGGCCGGAACCCCGGATGTAAAGCAGATTTGCGGCGGGTTGGTATTTATGGCCCACCGAAAACTCAATGAGATCCTGGGACACTACGGTTACCTTACATCTTGAAAAAGGCAGTGCCCATTATGCAAAAACGACCCAAAACCGTACCCGCAGATTTCAAGGTCCGGGTAAAGCGCAACGTGGCCGACAACTTTAATCGCAGTTATCTCAAATACGAGGCGTTTGAACAGCGGCACCGGTTCTTTTATACCCTGGCCTTGGAGTTGGCTGAGCACATCCAACTACAGCCCAATTCAGTTGTGCTGGATGTCGGTTGCGGCAGCGGGATCTCTGCCCGGGCCCTTAACGATAAATATGCCTGCCGGGTCCTGGGTGTTGATCTGTCTGCCAAGATGGTAGCTGCCGGTCAGGCCCGGATTGGCAGTCCGGATATCCGCCTGGTGGTCGGTGACGGTGAACGCCTCGTCGATCTGGCTGCCGGTCAACAGTTCGATTATGTGCTCTATAATATGGCGCTATTTATTTTCCCCGATGTGGACCGGACGCTTCAGGAGGCCCGTGCCTGCCTGCGGCCCGGCGGCAAGATCGCCTACACGTTCTATCCCGAGCTCATCGGGTCGGGAAGTTCGGACCTGCTGGCGGTTGCTTTCGAACGGTTGGACGAACCCATGCCACGGTTTAAAGTGGTCACGGATTACGACCGGGCCGGTCAGTCCCTGGAGGGTGTCTGCGGCAACATAACCCATTACTGGTGGGAACAACCCCTGGATCTCGAGTTTCTCAACGATTTCTTCTCTATCCCGGCCCAGTCGGCCAGCCTGTTTCCCGGCTTGGATTATGAAGACCGGGTAGAAAAAGTGAGTGTTTTACTGGACACTCTGGCTGATAAAGCTGATACCGGCAAGATAGTCTGGCGGATGGCGGAAGGGACCAAAGCCAAAATCGAACCTTGAACAATTGTTGGTTCTGTATTCGATGAAGGTTGCGAGTAAGGCTCCCCTCCCTTGACGGGAGGGGCTGGGGGAGGGTGATCGTTGTTGAACCGAGTTGTCATCTGTAGCGCGGTATCGCCGACAGCACCCCCACCCGGCCTCCCCCGTCAAGGGGGCGGAGAAGCGCTCAAGCCTCCGGTACGGCGGTAATCATATATTAAACAAATAAAAATTCCCCCTGGTACTCCAGGGGGAATTTGTGTTCTCACTACTCTATAGAGGTTTAGGCATCAACCTTCCAGCAGACAATCAATTTTGCACATGATCTGATCATCCTCGTAATTGCTCAGGTCGATGGTCTGGCGCGGACAGGCCGCCGTGCAGATACCGCAGCCCTGGCACAGGGCTTCGTCGATCATGATTTCATGGCGCTCCTCATCCCACTGGGGCACCTCGAAAGGACAGGCCCGGACACAGGTCAGGCATTTTACGCACTCATCCGTGCCCACCTTGGCTGTGATGGCCGACAGCTTGATCTCCGGTTTGGAAAGGAAGGTGACCGCCCGGGAGGCAGCCGCCTGGGCCTGGGAGATGGTTTCCGAAATCAGCTTGGGGCCGTGAGCCGTCCCACACAGGAAAATTCCGTCCGAAGGCATGTCCACCGGCCGCAGTTTGACATGGGCCTCGATGAAGAAGTCGTCCGGATTGCGATTGAGTTTCATGATATGGGACACGGCCGTCGTGTCCGCGGCGCGCATGCCGGCGCTGAGGACCAGCATGTCCGTATGGATCTCAATATCCTGTTTGAGGACGTGATCCTCTACCCGGACAATGACGCTATCGTCGTTTGTCCGGACCTCCGGCGGTTGGGCCTGGTCGTACCGGATGAAGATGACGCCTTTTTCGCGGGCTTCGGTGTAGTAGTCTTCCAGCAGTCCGTAGGTGCGGATATCTCGGTAGAGAATAAATACCTGGGTATGCGGGTTGCGGTTTTTGATCGCCAGGGCATTTTTAATTGCATTCTGGCAGCAGATGCGCGAACAATTTTCAAAATCTTCATTGCGCGAACCCACGCACTGGATCATGGCCACCGTCGAAAGATCGTCGACACCTTCTTTCTCCAGCCGATCGCCGAATTCAACCTGGGTTACCACACGGTCGTCTTCGGGATACAAATACTCTGTGGGCTGGTATTCCCCCGCTCCGGTGGAGACCACGATCACGCCATGGTCGATCTCCCGGCGGGTTTGATCGGGGCCCACCGCAACCTCCGTTTTAAAGTTGCCCTTGTAGCCGGAGAAGCCGTCGATCAAGCCGTGGGTGATGATATCGATGCCCGGGTGAGCTTCCACCGCACCGACCAGATCGTTCAAGTAGGCCGGGACGTCGGCGCCTTCGATGGTGTGGTGCAGGTTGCGGGCATAGCCGCCCAGGACAGCCTCCTTTTCAACCAGCGATACCGGGAAACCCTGGCGGGCGATGGTGAGGGCTGCATTCATACCGGCCACACCGCCGCCAATGACCAGGGCGCGCTTGTTGACCGGGATTGCACGTTCCCCCAATGGTTTCAGGGTAGAGGCCCGGGCGACGGCCATGGCCACCAGCTCTTTGGCCTTTTTGGTAGCCGCCTCCGGTTCGTTCGAATGGATCCAGGAGTTCTGGTTGCGGATATTGGCCATTTCAAACAGGTACTTGTTCAGGCCCACCGCCACCAGGGTATCCATGAAGATGGGCTCATGGGTTTTGGGCGTGCACGCCGCCACCACTACCCGGTTGAGTTGATGTTCCTCCATCACCTCCTTGATTTTGTCCTGGCTGTCCTGGCTGCAGGTAAACAGGTTTTCGCCGGCATAGGCCACGCCCGGTAAGCCGGCGGCATAATCTTTTACGGCCGGGACATCCACCACACCGCCGATGTTGATGCCGCAGTTGCACACGAAAACACCGATACGCAGATCCTCGGCCATCACATCGCGTTCAGCAGGGATGACGATTTCCTTGGTGTCGCTGTCGCGACCATCGGCAAGCAGGGCACCGGCGGTACCGGCGGCCGCACTCGCCTGGGTAACCGATTCCGGGATATCCTTGGGGCCCTGGAAAACACCGCAGGCGTATACACCCGGACGCGAAGTTTCCACGGGGGCGAACGGCTGGCTGTCGAGGAAGCGGTATTTATCGACTTCGACTCCCAGGGCCCTGGCAAGTTCACCGGAGGATTCCGGAACCTGCAGGCCCACGGACAGGACCACCATGTTGAAGATCTCATCATGCATCTGGCCGCTGTCGTCGGCAAACCGGACAATCAGGTCATCGTTGTCCGGTGCAGGGTCGATGGTATGCACCCGGGCTTTGACGAAACGGACACCCTCACGCTCTTTGGCGCGCAGGTAGTAGCTTTCGTAATCCTTGCCAAACGTCCGGATGTCCATATTGAAGATGGCACAATCCAGGTCGCCCGCGGCGTGCTCTTTGGCAATCATGGCATCCTTGATGGCATACATGCAGCAGACCGAAGAGCAGTAGCCGTTGCCGCAGCGGTTGGTATCCCGGGAGCCGATGCACTGGAGCCAGGCAATCTTTTGCGGTTCCTTCTCATCGGTGGGGCGCACCAGGTGTCCCATGGTCGGCCCGGAGGCACTGAGGATCCGCTCGAATTCGAGGCTGCTGACCACATTGGGATTGGCCTTGTACTGGTAGTGTTCGGCCAACGGCGTGGGGTCATACGGCTCGCTGCCGGTTGCCAGAATGACGGACCCGACGGTCAGGTCCCGTTCCACGGGCTGCTGATCGTGGTCGACGGCTTCGGCCAGGCAGACTTCCACGCACTGGTAGCACTCGGAGCAGATCCCGCAGCTAAGGCAGCGATCGGCCTCCTGTTTGGCTTCGTCCTCGTCGTATCCGAAGGATACTTCCAAAAAGTTGCACTCCCGGGCTTCCGGATCGAGACAGCGCACCGGAACCCGGGGCTGGTGGGTTTCGCCCGAGATGTCCGGCTTTTCGAACAGCCACTCTTCCTCCCGGCCCTCTGTCAGATCCGTACCGTTGATGAAGCGGTGAATGCTCTCCGCAGCGGTTTTTCCGCAGGCCACCGCATCCACGACTGATTTGGGGCCATAGACGGCATCACCGCCGGCAAAGACCCAATCCACGTTGGTCTGCAGGGTCACCGGGTCCGCCTGCAGGCCACCGGGGGGCGTGACGGCCAGCCCCTGGCCTTTGGCAAAACCCAGCTGGGCACTCTGTCCGATGGAGACGATCACCGTATCCCCGAACATGGCTTCGCACTGGCCCTCGTCATACTGGGGATTGAAACGGCCGTCGTCGTCGAATACGGCCGTACAGGTCTTGAACTCGAGGCCGGAGAACTTTTTACTCTTGTCGATGAAGAACGCCTTGGGGCCGAAACTGTTTACGATTTTGATCTCGCCTTCCAGGGCTTCTTCGATTTCGTGCTCCCAGGCCGGCATTTCGTCCCGGGCTTCCAGGCACACCAGGGTGACATTTTCGGCACCCTGGCGTTTGGCGGTCAGGGCCACGTCGATGGCCACGTTGCCGCCGCCGATGACCAGTACGTCATCCCCCATTTCGACCTTTTTGCCCATGGCCGCATCACGCAGAAAATCCACGCCCTGGAGGACGCCGTCAACATCTTCATTTTCAACGCCCAGTTTGCGGCCGCCGTGCAGGCCGATACCCAGGAAGACGGCGCTGAAACCATCTTCCTTGAGGCTGTCCAGCGTAATATCAACACCAAAGGCCACATTGGTTTTGATGGTTACGCCCATCTCCTCGATAACGCTGATTTCCCGGGCCAGGATGTCCCGGGGCAGCCGGTATTCGGGAATGCCGAAGGCCATCATGCCACCGGCCACGGGCATTTTTTCAAAAACGGTTACCCGGTAGCCCTGACGGGCCAGAAAGCCGGCCGTGGTCAACCCGGCGGGACCGGAGCCCACGATGGCCACTTTTTCGTCTCTTGTTTCGGCAACCTCCGGAACGACCAGTTCTCCCTGGGCCAGTTCCCAATCGGCGAGGAAACGGTGTAATTCCCGGATGGCGATCGGCTGCTCCACCTCACCGCGGGTGCAGACCTCCTCACAGGGGTGGTGGCACACGCGTCCGCAGACCGCTGGAAAAGGGTGGTCATCCCGGAACAGCTTGAGGGCCTCGGCATATTTTCCTTCATTAATCAAGGCAATATACCCCTGGACGCTGACATGGGCCGGGCAGGTGGCTTTACAGGGGGACACGCTGCGTTTGGTAATGCCGTACGCGCCGGGAATGGCCTGGGGGTACTTTTTGAAAATAGCTTTGCGCTCATCCAGATTCTGGTTGTATTCATTGGGAATCGCGATGGGACACACTTTTTCACAGTCTCCGCAGCTGGTGCACTTGTCCATGTCCACAAAGCGCGGATTTTCGCGAATTTTGGCGGTAAACTGTCCGGGCTCACCTTCCAGGGCGAGTAGGTCCGTGTTGGTAAGCAGTTCGATATTCAGGTGCCGGCCGACCTCGACCAGTTTCGGCGAGATCACTCACATGGCACAATCGTTGGTGGGAAATGTTTTGTCCAGTTGGGACATCAGGCCGCCGATGGCGGGCTCCTGTTCCACCAGATAGACATAATAACCCGATTCGGCCAGGTCCAGCGCGCTTTGCATGCCGGCAATCCCAGCCCCAACCACCATAACCGATCCGCTCGTTTTACTACTCATCAAGGTACCTCACTCATCGTGCCTTTGGATGTTACGGGGCGAGGAGTCGTCGCGGGAGATCTGCGGCAGGAAAATGAGGGGTGGTTCCGATCGAAACGTACCCATCGCACCCAGGAGTCAGAAAACCAGTTCAACCGGTGTCTGAGAACTTACTGTGTATCAAATCCGGACTGGAGGTGTCAATTGGGAGTCCAGCCTATCATCGCAAAACATTCACGGTTAGCCGCGTTGCAGTCGCGTGTGGATCGGGTGGATCTGGAAGGGAAATGCCCTCCTTTCACGGTCGGCCAGAAAGCATCGCAGGGTTTTTTCGATAACGGGAAAGGCGATGTCACCCCAGGGGATGTTTTCGGCTGTAAACAGCCGGACATCCGCACTCTCACGGGTGGGGTGGAACGAGAGGTCTGCCAGCTTCGACCGGAACATCAGGTAGATCTGATTGATATGCATGATATCGAAGAGCAAATAAGGCCTGAGCGCCTCGATCCGGGCCCCGGTTTCCTCCCTGGTTTCGCGATGGGCGCCTTCGGCGACACCCTCCCCATTCTCCAGGTACCCGGCCGGCAGGGTCCACTTGCCCCTGCGCGGCTCGATGTCCCGCAGGCACAGGAGAATCTGATCCTGCCAGGTGGGGATGCAGCCCACTACCAACCGGGGATTCTGGTAGTGGATCCGATTGCAGCTGGGGCAGACGTAGCGCGGCCGGTCATCGTCCGGCGGGATGATACGTTCTACCGGGGTTGCGCAGTGCGAACAGTAATTCATATTCTAATTCTCAAATTTCCATGCGGGTCACAGCTATCTGACCGTTGAAGCAGACATCGACATCACTGCCCCTATTGTGCGGGCGGTCATGGATAGTGCCGTCATAGTGGTACCAATCCCCTTTTTTTACAAAGCGATAGGTGTGCGCGTGGCGGTCCCGCGGACAAATCCGCCAGGGTACGTCACCCGCTTTCGGCAACGGGCTGGGCAGGTTCACGTTCCAGAACTGCCCCGGCGCCAGGTCTTGTTCGGTGAGGGCGGCCAGCACTTGGGCGGCATGGTGCCGGGCAGCGTCCCAGTCAATGGTTTGTCCCGGGGCCACGTACTGGGATACCGCCAGGGAACGCTTGCCCAGAATAGCGGCCTCCCGGGCGGCGGCTACGGTACCGGACTGGTACACATCGTTCCCCAGGTTGGCACCGGGATTGATACCGGCCAGAACCCAATCCGCATCCGGGGCCAGGTTTTTTAGGGCCAGGCGGGTGCAGTCGGCCGGAGAACCGTAGACAATATAGCGGTCTGTTTCCGGCTGGTCGACGCGGAGCGGTTCTTTTACCGTCACCCGGTGACTGATGAAAGAGTGGGGCTCTTTGGGGGCGGCCACGATGGACGGGCCCAGGGTTTGGGCGGCTTCCAGCAGAGACTCCAGCCCGGGTTCACCGTAACCATCGTCGTTGGTGATGACAAATTTCACAGCGTACTCCCCTTTACCGGGTTCAAATCACAGGTCTGTAGAATACAACTGCCGGCAGACCGCAAGCAAGGAGTTTTTAAGGTGGTCCTCAATCGATCCCGGCGATGTGCTGCGTTGGCAGTGTATATAACCTGCGTGGACAATATCACCATTCGGTATTATAGTCCTGTCATTGCCTTGTTGGTTCCTCCACTTTGCAAAGGAGTGACAAATGGCTTCTACCCTTCCAGACCCACCACAGGATGCAGCCCTCACCGAGTTGGAATTACGGGAATGGCTTGAATCATTAGATTACGTTATCGGGCAGGAAGATCCTCAGCGGGTTATCCGGTTGCTGCAGGAACTGCAGGAACATGCCCATACCCGTGGTATCAAGCTGCCCTTCAGTGCCCAGACGCCCTTTATCAATACCATTCCGACACACGAACAGCCGGTTTACGGCGGCAGGCGCGAAATAGAAAGACGCATTAAAAGCATCATCCGCTGGAATGCCATGGCTATGGTAGTCCGGGCCAACCGGGTCGAGAGCGGTATCGGGGGACACATCTCCACCTATGCGTCCATTGCCACCCTGTATGAGGTCGGATTCAATCACTTTTTCAAAGGCCCGGGGGCACCCAATGGCGGCGACCAGATCTATTTCCAGGGGCACGCGGCACCGGGGAACTATGCCCGGGCGTTCCTGGAAGGACGATTGTCCGTAGAAGATCTCAAAAACTTCCGGCACGAAGTGCATCCCGGCGGCGGGCTGTCCTCCTACCCACATCCCTGGCTGATGCCGGAATTCTGGCAATTTGCCACGGTGTCTATGGGGTTGGGGCCGATCATGGCGATCTACCAGGCGCGCTTCAATCGCTACCTCGAAAACCGGGGGCTCAGAACACCTTCCGATGCGAAGGTCTGGTTCTTCATGGGTGACGGCGAATCGGATGAACCTGAATCGCTGGGTGCTATTTCTCTGGCTGCCCGCGAGAAACTGGACAACCTGATCTTTGTCATCAACTGTAACCTGCAGCGCCTGGACGGCCCCGTGCGGGGCAACGGTAGTATTATCCAGGAGTTGGAAACGGTTTTTCGCGGGGCCGGCTGGAATGTGATCAAAGTCATCTGGGGCAGCGAGTGGGATGCCCTGTTGGAACGGGATCACGACGGCCTGCTGGTCAAGCGCATGGGGGAAGACGTGGACGGCGAGCGGCAGAATTACGTCGTGCGGGGCGGCAAGTATGTAAGGGAACATTTCTTTGGCCGCTACCCCCAACTTTTGGAGAGGGTATCCCATCTTTCCGACGACCAGCTCTGGCGGCTGCGCCTGGGCGGTCACGATCCCGAAAAAGTATACGCGGCTTACCAGGCCGCAGTCAATCATACCGGGTCACCGACCGTGATCCTGGCCCGCACCATCAAAGGGTACGGCCTGGGCGAGGCCGGCGAAGGCAAAAATATCACCCACCAGCAGAAGAAACTGAATGAAGCCGAGCTGAAAGAGTTTCGTACCCGGTTCGGCATCCCGATTTCAGATGAAGAGATCGACACGGTGCCCTTTTATCGCCCGGCGGACGACAGCCCGGAAATGGAATATCTCCTGAGCCGGCGCCAGAAACTGGGCGGCTTCCTGCCGGCCCGGCAGGTACAAGCCGAGCCGTTGGCTGCACCTGACGAAACCCTGTTCGCCGAATTCCTCGCGGGGACCGCCGAGCGGGAGGTGACAACGACGATGGTAGTCGTACGCCTGATCTCCAAGCTGCTGCGAGACAAAGCCATGGGCCGACTGGTGGTTCCCATCGTACCGGACGAATCGCGGACATTCGGCATGGAAGCCCTGTTTCGGCAGGTGGGGATTTACGCCAGCGGCGGTCAGCTCTATGAGCCGGTGGACAGACAGAACCTGCTTTACTATAAGGAAGCCCAGAACGGCCAGATCCTGGAAGAGGGGATTACAGAGGCGGGTTCGATGGCTTCGTTTATTGCCGCCGGGACGGCCTATGCCACCCACGGTATCAGCACCATTCCGTTCTATATTTACTACTCGATGTTCGGTTTGCAGCGGGTGGGCGACCTGATCTGGGCGGCGGCCGATATGCGCGCCAAGGGGTTTCTCATCGGGGCTACGGCCGGCCGGACAACCCTGGCTGGGGAGGGACTGCAGCATCAGGACGGCAACAGTCACCTCCTGGCCTATCCCTATCCCACCTTGCAGGCTTACGACCCGGCCTTTGCCTATGAGCTGGCCGTCATCATCCAGGAGGGACTCACCCGGATGTATGTGAACCAGGAAGACCTGTTCTACTATATTACGGTGACCAACGAAAACTATCCCCAGCCGGTTATGCCTGAGGGGGCCAGAGAGGGCATCACCCGCGGACTGTACCTTTTCAGTACAGTGGGGGGCAGCCGCACAGAGGCTACCGTACAGCTTTTGGGCAGCGGGGCCATCTTGAACCAGGTTCTGGCGGCCGCCGCCCTGCTGGTCGAAAAATATCATCTGGTTGTGAATGTCTGGAGCGCGACGTCCTATAAGGCGCTGCATCAAGATGCCCTCGACTGCGAGCGCTGGAACATGCGTCATCCGGATGAAGCGCCGCGGCGTACGTACCTGGAAAAAACCTTGGACGGAATGGACGGCGTTTTCGTGGCCGCTTCGGACTACGTCAAAGCCCTGCCTGAAAGCATCAGCCGCTGGCTGCCGGGGCCCATGGTCTCATTGGGCACCGATGGGTTCGGGCGCAGCGACGGTCGGCGGCACCTGCGTGACTTTTTTGAAGTCGACGAAGCCCACATCGTTTTGGCAGCGCTTTACGCTTTGGCAGGGGAAGGCCGAATTGAGCAAAAGGTCGTGGTTCAGGCGATCACGGAATTAGGACTGGATCCGGATAAAGACAATCCTCTAAAGCATTGATCCATCCAATCATAAAGGAGAACAAGGCGTATGAGTCATGACCTGATCCTGCCTGAGCTGGGAGAAAACGTGACCACTGGCACCGTGGTGGCCATTTTGGTAGAGGTCGGCGAGGTTGTTGAAGTTGAACAGCCGGTTATCGAGATTGAAACCGACAAGGCCGTGGCCGAAGTACCATCCGATGCGGCCGGACGGGTTGCCGCCATTTATGTCGCGGAAGGGCAGGAAATCAAAGTGGGAGCCAGGATCCTCTCGCTTGAACCGGCCGGGACCACCGAGCAGCCCGCACCAGGAGAGGCGCAACCAAAAGAGCACGCCGAACCGGAGGTTGCTGTTGCCCAAGAGCAGACCACCCGGGCGGCGCTCCCCGCTAGTATGCCAGCCGCGGCGGCAGATAAGCCCGTAGAACAGCCGCAACCGGCACTTCCGCCTGACAAGGCCGCCCCGGCCGCTCCTTCGGTACGACGTTTTGCCCGGGAGATCGGGATCGACATTAATGCGGTTCCCGGGAGCGGTCCGGGTGGGCGAATTGCCAGGGACGATGTGAAGGCCTATGCAAAGCAGTTTAATACGCAGCGGTCGCTGACCGCCCCGGCCGCGGTTCAGGCAGTGACCGAGGCATTGCCGGATTTCAGCCGCTGGGGCAATGTCCAGCACAAGCCCATGAGCACGGTCCGGCGGAGGACCGCCGAACATCTGTCCAACGCCTGGACGGCCATTCCGCATGTTACCCATTTCGACAAAGCCGACATGACCCATCTGGAAGAGTTTCGCAAAACGCATGCCCGCAAGGTGGAAGCGGCCGGCGGCAAACTGACGGTGACCGCGATCTTATTAAAAACCGTTACGGCGGCCTTGAAGATCTTTCCCCGCTTCAATGCTTCCGTGGATATGCAGACGAATGAAATTGTCTACAAGCAGTATTACAACGTGGGCGTGGCCGTGGATACCGACCGGGGACTGCTGGTGCCGGTTATCCACGATGCGGACAAAAAGAGCCTGCTCGAACTGGCCGTGGAATTGAACGAACTGGCGGAACTGGCCCGGACGAAAAAGCTGCCTCTCGAGAAAATGCAGGGCGGCAATTTTACCATATCCAACCTGGGAGGCATCGGCGGGACCGCCTTTACACCGATTATCCACTACCCGGAAGCGGCTATTCTCGGGGTGGCCCGCAGTCAGCGGGAAATGCGCTACCGGAACGGTCAGTTCGAACCTCGCCTGATGCTGCCCCTGTCGCTTTCCTATGACCACCGCCTCATCGACGGTGCCGATGCGGCCCGTTTCACCCGTTGGGTTGTGGAGGCGTTGGAGCAGCCATTGTTATTGTCACTTTAGCCTTGCATTTGATCTACTCTTGATGATGAGTTGGAAAAATTTCATCGTTACGGGATTAAAAATGCTCTTTAGATTGAAAGTCTAAACATAGTCGCCGTGGAATCCCATATGTTCATTTTCTTTCACGTGAAAGAAAACGAACCAAAAGAAAACGCCCATAAGACGCGGCCCTGCGGGCTGCCCTGCGCTTCTCGGAAAGGGCGCGCTCAGCACAACTCGCTGCGCTCAGACAAGCACTTCGCTCCTTCGCCCTTTCCTGCGATGCTCGGCGCGTCTTAAAGGGGAACTTCAAATCCAAAGATCAATTTGGCCCGAATTGAAGCTCTGTGGGATACCCCCGCCGAAAACATTAGGGATCCCTTTGAAAATCAAGAGGCGGACCAGATGGCAGGTAAATCGTATAGGCGTTATTGTTTACACGTTAAGGACATCATATGACCGAACAAAAAAACACACAATTAGTGGTAATCGGTGCCGGCCCGGGTGGCTATGCCGCGGCTTTTCTCGCGGCCGACCTGGGCCTGCAGGTAACCCTGGTGGATCCGGAGGAAAATCCCGGCGGTGTCTGCCTGTACCGCGGATGCATCCCTTCCAAATCGCTCCTGCATGTGGCCCACC
This sequence comes from Olavius algarvensis Delta 4 endosymbiont, assembly GCA_905176665.1. Taxonomy (GTDB): domain Bacteria; phylum Desulfobacterota; class Desulfobacteria; order Desulfobacterales; family CAJINA01; genus CAJINA01. The sequence goes on from CAJINA010000119.1 coordinate 116,158, forward strand.
TGCTCCACGAAGCCAGGCGTGCCGAGGCGTATGGTATCGATTTCGCTCCCCCGACCATCGACCTCGACCGCTTGCGCGGCTGGAAAGAAAAGGTCGTGGACCAGTTGACCGGTGGTCTCGGGCAGTTGTGTGCCCGCCGCAAGATCGAGCATATTCGCGGCCTGGCCCGCTTCAAGGGGGCCGATACCGTGACGATTAGCACTCCGGACGAACAGGTTCTGGAACTTCGTTTTGAGAAAGCCATTATCGCTTCGGGGTCACGGCCGGTGGCCGTGCCGGGCCTGGGTGAGCCCAGTGCTCGTGTACTGGATTCCACCGGCGCCTTGCAGCTGGACATCCTCCCTGAAAGCCTGCTCGTGATAGGCGGTGGGTACATCGGGCTGGAATTGGGGAGTGTCTACGCCGCCCTGGGCAGCGACGTTTCCGTGGTTGAAATGCTGCCCGGCCTGCTGACCGGAGCGGACAAAGACCTGGTCCGGGTTTTAAAAAAGCGTCTGGATGAACAGTTTGCCGAGATCTGGACCGACACCCGGGTTGTTTCTGTTGAGGATGCAGACGATGGCGTGGTGGTAGTCCTGGAAAACAAGGCTGGGGAAACGTCCGAATATCGGTTCGACCGGGTGCTCGTTTCGGTCGGCCGGCAACCCAACACCGAATCACTCGGGCTGGAAAACACGCGTGTGAAAATCGACGAGCAGGGATTTATCAAAACCGATGCCCGCCAGCAGACCGCTGAGCCCACTATCTTTGCCATCGGAGATGTGGCCGGGCAGCCCATGCTGGCCCACAAGGCATCCCACGAGGGACGGGTGGCAGTGGAGGTCATCGCGGGCCACAAGGTCGCGTTTGATCCAGCGGCGATTCCAGCAGTGGTCTACACCGATCCCGAGATTGCCTGGTGCGGTTTGACGGAAAGCGAGGCCAAAAGCCGCAAGATAACCCATAAAACGGTTCGTTTCCCGTGGGCGGCCTCCGGCCGTGCCTTGAGCCAGAACAGTGGGGACGGCATGACCAAGCTTATCGTCGATCCGGACTCCGAGCGAATTCTGGGGATTGGTCTGGTAGGGACCGGCGCCGGCGAATTGATCGCCGAGGGGGTCCTGGCCATCGAGATGGCGGCCCTGGCCAGCGACCTCAAGTTGACCATTCATCCCCATCCAACCCTGTCGGAAACCATCATGGAAGCGGCCGAGGTGTTTTTCGGGCAGGCGACGCATGTGTATCGGCCCCTCAAGAAGAGACCCTGAGCAACACCGGCCGCCCCCCGCCTTGTAAACAATACGGGGATGCTTATGGTGTTTTAGCAACCTCTTTAGGTGACAACGATAGATGATCTAAATCAACAAGGAGTATTCCAATGAAGCTACAAGATAAATTGGATCAATATAAAAAAAGTTTTCTAGAAAAAGCGCCGGCTGACGCCGTGGAAGTCATGCAGCGCGCCACCCGGGAATTGGCCGAATCCGGCCAGGCTGAAAAAGCGGTCAAGACCGGCGATTGTGCTCCGGACTTTACTTTAGAAAACACTGCCGGCGAGCAGGTGGGCCTGGCCGGTATGCTGCTCAAAGGGCCGGTGGTGCTAACGTTTTACCGCGGCAAGTGGTGACCGTATTGCAATATGGAGCTGGAAGCTCTGGCAAAAGTTACCGGTGAGATCGAAGCGGCCGGGGCCACCCTGGTGGCCATTGCGCCCCAGTCGGCGGCCTTGAACGCGGAGATCAAGAAAGACAAGAAACTGGGCATTGAAATTCTCAGCGACCCTGGAAACGAGGTGGCCGATAAATTTGGGATCCGGCATACGTTACCGGATTATCTGACACCCCTGTATACCCAATTCGGTATCAATCTGCCCGAGTTCAACGGCGATGATTCCTGGACCCTGCCCATGCCGGCCCGGTATATCATCGACCAGGGTGGTAATGTCTGCTACGCACGGGTGAATGCCGATTATACCCAACGACCGGAACCGGATGAAACCGTGGCGGCATTGAAAGAACTGAAGTAAACGCAGTCTCTCACCGTCGGCAAGCCTCGTTCTCCTCACCCTTGACGGGGGCGGTCGGGTGGGGGAGCAGTTTCACGACCACTGTGGCGACTATCTTGCCAGGCGGGCAAGTCACCCTCCGCCAGCCCCTCCCATCAAGGGAGGGGAGTTTTTTTTGAGGCGCGGGATTCATGAATAGACGGGGCTGGTTTGAGCAGGGCCGGTTGCTGGCTGCTCTTGTAACTTAAACCCAGCGATTCGGATTACACCAGTCCTCTTTCCTGGGCCATATTCATATAGGTTTCGAAGACGTTCTGGGGTGGCTCGTAGAGGGCATCTTTTTCTTTCTGGTGAAATTGCAGGGCGCCGGTGGGACATGCGTCGATGCATACACCGCAGCCGATGCAGCGGGTTTCCAGGACCCGGGCCGTTTCGTCTATCTCGATGGCGTCCATGTGACAGCGTTCGACGCAATCCCCGCAGGCCACACATTCTTCAACATCCACCCGGGCGTAGTAATTGGTGTGGACTGCAGCGGCGGGTTCCGGGAAGTTTTTGAGATTCTTCAAAACCTGGCAGCAGCAGCCGCAGCACATACAAATGTTTGTGGGCTTCTTGGAATTCCCCGGTTGTAATACCAGCCCGGCGGCCCGACCCTCTTCAAGAATCTCCAACGCCTCGGCCTGGTCGACCGCGCGTCCTAAACCGTTCTGTTCATAGTAGTAAGCCCCGGTGCCGAAAGACAGGCAAACCTCCATGGGGTTGTCACAGCCCTTGCCGGCCATCTGGTGCTCCTTGCGGCAGATACAGGGCGAGGCCACGATCTTGGATTGGCTGCGGATGATCTCCTCCGCCATTTCATAGGAGGTAATGTTCATTTCGGCATTGACCCTCTGGGAAATGGGGATGACCCGCAACTGCTTGGTGTCGGTTTGCATCCATTGTTTGTGCATCACCTGGGGCAGGTATTCGTTGACGTCCCGGATCAGTTCTTCATCCAGGTCGTTAAGATGATATTCCCAGATTCCGATGACGAACTGGGCAGCCGAGTAGAGGTGGCTACCGCCTTTGGAAATCCTGAATATCAGCCCCTTGTGCGCCATGTCGGCCAAGGCGGCAGCCAGGTCGCCGGCGTCGACCTGCAATCGAGCGGCTATCGCTTCAGGCGCTTCAGGCAGCATGGTAAGGCCCATGGCGATGCGGGCCTCCTCATCGGTAAACAATCTTTTCAGGATGCGCAGCTCCACCCCACTTTCCGTGGCGGGGTAGCCGGCGGGCAGCTTGTCGAGGTGTTGGGCCAGTTGCTGATATAGATCGGGCATTTTTCAATGGTCTCCCTGTTTATAGTGATGTTGGGCCGCAATTTAGTACTTGCCGAGCTGAATGAAAAGTGTCACAAATGACTTAGAGCGTGCGAAATGTGCCATTGAAGCAGTTTAAAAGCTTCCCCTGGATTTAATTTCTGTGTTGGCGCAAGAAGTTCAATCCTCGAAATATTCCATATATTCCTGTGGTTGAACTTCTTGCTCCGCCTTGATCTTGAACCTAATTGAAGCTTTTAAACCACTTCAAAGATTGCAAAAAGGGGAGGGGCAATGGCGAAAATTACGTTTTGGGCGGGAGATAACTGCCTGTTTTCAGGTATTTCGGGACTGATGGACGCCTTTTCCATTGCCAATTTGTGGCAGCGGGCCATGGTCCCCGAGGACAAGGACCCCTTGTTCGAATGCCGGTTGGTCACTTCCGGTGGAAAGCCGGTGCGCGTCTATGGCGGGGTTGAATTCAAGCCGGCTGGGTCCCTCGAGGATACCAAATCCAGCGATTTCATTATAGTGCCGCCCTACCTCCCGCACGTTGCACCACTGCCGCCCAAGGACGACCCCTTGTACGACTGGATCCGGGACCATCACGCCGGCCGCAAACCGGTGGGGACCATGTGTTCGGGAACTTTCCTGCTGGCGGAAACGGGTCTGCTGGATGGCAAGGTAGCCACGGTGAACTGGCATTTTGCCCGGATGTTCAAGCAGCGTTATCCGAGGGTCAAGTTGCGGCCGGAATTGATTATGAGCGAGGATGACGGCCTGATCTGCACCGGCGCCACGACCGCCATGTTCAATCTGGCGCTCTATATGATCGAGCTGTTTGGTTCGCCCGAACTGGCCGCGGTTTGCTCCAAGGTGCTTCTCGTGGATCCCAGCCGACAGAGCCAGACGCCCTATATGATCTCAGATTTCAATAAAAACCACGGCGATGAAGCGGTTTTAAAGGTCCAGGTACAGATGGAAACCCGTTTTTCCGAAAATCTCCAAATCGATACCCTGGCAGGTGCCGCCGGGCTCAGCCCCCGGCATTTCAAACGGCGTTTCAAGCAGGCCACGGGAGAGGCCCCCCTGGGGTACCTGCAGCGGATCCGAATCGAACAGGCCAAGCGGCGGCTGGAGACCACCCGGGATACCATGAACGAGATTACCTGGCAGATCGGTTATGAAGACAGCAGTTCATTTCGCCGCCTTTTTAAAAAATTTACCGGCCTGGCACCCCGGGAATACAGGGATAAATTCTCGCAGCTATAGTCTCCGGCCTTACAGGTCTTACCGGTTGGAAGCTTGCCTAAACCTGATGATTGGTGTAAAAAATCTTTATGCAGCGAAACAGAAGAAAATCATTTTACGGCTTGTCGGTCCTGGCCTGCCTATTGTTGCTGGCAGGCTGCGGCAGCGAGACTGATAGCACCGGGCCTCGATCTGCAAAGAGCCGGGCCGAGAGCTTCACATTTTTCAAAATTGGGAAGAACACGCTTGTTTCCAGCAGCGTCAGAGGTGAACTTGAGGATATCCTGGGCCATGCCGCGGTTGAGCGCCGCGCAATAGTCAACCTGATGATTCATCGTGACACTTTCCTGCAGGAGAATTACCCAACCCTAGACCGGATGAACCGCGAACTCAATTCCGAAATCGGCCTGAAAGTCATGCACCCGGTTACCCGTCTCATGTACCGATATGCCCGCCAGAAGGGGTTGCCCTACGAACTGGTCGAGATTCTCTTTGCCGAGAATTCGAAACGGCCAATTTTGATCCGAATCCATTTTAAGACCGAAAACCCGGACACCCTGAAAACACTCGAGGATAAGTACGGTCCGCCCCGCCATTTCGAATGGGGCCGGGAGATGGCCAGTTCGCGCGTCTGGGAAAAAGAAGGCGACTATCTGTTCTACGCGGTCATACCCCGCCGGGGTAATAAGGTGGAATACCGCATTGCCATCTATTTCACCGCGGCCCTCGAGGCCTTAATTAAGCCTGAAAAATCCGCGCAGGGTACCAAACCACATGCTAAAACCGGGTTTTAGATTTTCGCCGCTCCTCCCCTTTTCCGTTCGGGCCTTGCCATGATTACGCTTAGCACAATGAATCTATCAACCCCGGGAGCGCCCTGATGCAAAATTCCCGCTTGGTATACTCCACGGAAAGCGGCCGGATCTGCCCGCGGTGCAGCCAACCGCGGAAAAAATGCCGGTGTAAAAAAAGAACACGAAAGGCGCACCCGGCGAAGGCAGGTTATCCGCAGGATGGCATCATCAGGATTCGGCGGGAGGTGAAGGGGCGCGGGGGAAAAACCGTTTCCACTGTGTTTGGGGTTCCCCTGGAGGGTCCGGATCTGAAGCGCTTTGCCAAAACCTTAAAGCAATGCTGCGGTACCGGCGGCACGATAAAAGACGGTGTTATTGTCATCCAGGGAGATCACCGGGATACACTGGCGGCCACGATTCGGGACCAGGGGTATCAGGTAAAAATAGCCGGCGGCTGAAACGTCCTTTCATTTCCTGGGCATCCAGTCGATAGTTTTACTTTTTTCGAATTTTATTCTATGGTTGGCTATCGTCCCATCACCTGTCAACTAGAGGCTATCTCAAAAATAGAATTTTGGTTATCGGTCCTGTCTGCGTCTTTCAGGCTACGCCGGACAGGCAAGGCGGCCAACACCGAGATTTATCGGCCTCGGGCGGATTGGGCCAAAAGACATTTTTGAGATAGCCTCTAACAGCTTTTCAACACGTGGAACAATGCCCGAATCCCAGCTGGATACCCGTCTGACTGCGGAAGATACGTTGCTGCTTGTTCTTTCGGGAACCTGGCAGATCGATCGGCCGGTGCCTTCTGTGGCGCATACGTTTGAAAACTGGTTGGCCGGCTCCCGTGTTCGCCAAATCCAATTTGACAGCAGCGGACTCGCAGTCTGGGACAGCAGTTTGATCGGCTTTGTCCATCAACTGGGCCGCCGGTGTGCCGCAGCCGATATCGAAGTGAATTTAAACGGTCTTCCCGGGGGCGCCCGCCGGCTTGCCCGGCTCGCGGCGGCGATACCGCCCAAGGTTGATGCTGAAAAAGACCAGAGACGACCGTCCACCCTGGAAAAAATCGGCAATGCCGGACTGGCCGGCTACCAGGCCACGGTAGATACCCTCGAATTTTTAGGGGAATTGGCGCTTTCCTTCCTTCGCCTGTTGCGGGGCCGGGCCCGCTTCCGCCGGGCGGATATCCTGGTGGTGATCCAGGAGTGCGGATGGCAGGCCCTGCCGATCGTCTCGCTGATCAGTGTCCTGGTCGGTTTGATCCTGGCTTTCGTCGGAGCGGTACAGCTCAGTCTTTTTGGGGCCCAGATCTATATTGCCGACCTGGTGGGTATTGGGGTCGCCCGCGAGATGGGCGCCCTCATGACGGGCGTTATTATGGCCGGGCGCACGGGCGCTGCCTTTGCTGCCAATATCGGCACCATGCAGGTCAACGAGGAAGTAGATGCACTGCAGACCCTCGGGGTGGCGCCCATGGATTTTCTGGTACTGCCGCGGGTCCTGGCCCTGGTCGTCATGATGCCCCTGCTTTGCGTTTATGCCGATCTTCTGGGGATTCTGGGCGGTTTGCTGGTCGGGGTGGGCGTCATGGATATCGCGTTGATCCAGTATTTCGAGCAAACCCGGAACGCCTTGACCCTGACCCATTTTTCAGTAGGCCTGGTAAAGAGTGTTGTTTTTGGCCTGATCGTGGCCCTGGCCGGCTGCATGCAGGGCATGCGTTGTGGGCGCAGCGCCGCGGCGGTCGGGCAGGCGACCACCTCGGCCGTGGTCATCGCCATTGTCGGCATTGTAGTGGCTGACGGCCTGTTCGCCGTACTAACAAATATACTGGGAGTCTAAAGAGGCTATCTCAAGAATGACTTTTGGCCCAATCCGCCCAAGGCGGATAAATCTCGGTGTTGGCCGCCTTGACCTTGAGCCAAAATCCTGTTTTTGAGAAAGCCTCTAAAAAATACGCCATGACCGCACCCGACCAAAGCCGACCGGAGCCGCACATCGGCGTGCGCAACCTGACAATGGCTTACGGCAGTTTTGTGCTTATGCGGGACCTGACCTTTACCGTGGACCGGGGGGATGTTTTCGCGATTATGGGCGGCAGCGGCTGCGGTAAAAGCACCCTGATGCGGATCCTGGTAGGATTGAAAGCCCCGGCGGCGGGTACCGTACACTATCAAGATGCCAACTTCTGGGAGATCGGGCCGCTACAACGGGAAGAGATGATGCACAGCTTCGGGGTCCTCTACCAGAGCGGGGCTCTGTGGAGTTCCATGACGCTGGCCGAGAATGTCGCCTTGCCCCTGGAGTTGTACACGACCCTGGGGGAAAAGGCGGTTGCCGAATTGGTATCACTCAAGCTGGCCCTTGTCGGCCTGGCGGGATTTGAAGATTATTACCCATCGGAAATTTCCGGCGGTATGCGCAAGCGGGCCGGTATTGCCCGGGCCATGGCGCTGGATCCGGACATCCTGTTTTTGGATGAACCTTCGGCCGGGCTGGACCCGGTCAGTGCGAAAATGCTCGATGACCTCATCCTGGAGATCAATGCCGGCATTGGGACGACAGTGGTGCTCGTGACCCATGAACTGCCGAGCATTTTCACCATTGCCAGCAACTCGGTTTTTCTGGACAACCAGACCCGCCGGGCGGGTGCCACCGGCAACCCGCAGCATCTGTTGGAGACCTCGGAAAACCCGGCCGTTATCAAGTTTCTGACGCGCAGTGAACGGGATACCGGGCAAACAAAGGAATAGGTTTTCATGCGCAACGACATCAACCGGACCATGATCGGCGGGTTTATCGTCGGGGCAATTGCCCTGGCGGTGACGGGTATCCTCCTGTTCGGATCGGGCAACTTCTTGAAGGAAAGAGAAGAGCTCGTCCTCTATTTCAGCGGATCGGTTAAGGGCCTGGGACTTGGAGCAGGGGTCCAGTTTAAAGGCGTGCCGGTCGGCAAGGTGACCAAGATCAATCTGATTTACGCACCGGACAAACAGGAATTCTATACCCGGGTGCTTGTTGAAACCACCGGTGAAGTGGTCAAGGTCGTCGATTCCCGGAAACCGGACGGTCTCGGCCGCAAGGAAGTGAACATGGAGAATATCGATTTCATGATCTCCAACGGGTTACGGGCCAAACTGCAGCTGGAAAGTTTTGTGACCGGCAAGCTGCTGGTGGCGCTGGACTACCACCCGGGCACCCCCGTCGATCTGAAACGGTATGACCAAGATCTCCAAGAGCTGCCGACCTTGCTGACGGACTTCGAGACGCTGGCCAAGACTTTTGACAAACTCAATCTCAAGGACATGGTCCAGTCCGCTAAAAACGCCATCGAAAGTATCGACAACCTGGCCAGTTCGCCCGACCTGCAGGCAGTCCCCGGCGCCCTCAACGAGACCCTGCAAAGCTACCGCCGGCTGGCCGACAATCTTGATAACCGCATCGCTACACTGACTGACGGATTGGCCGATACGCTGGTGGATACCCGCAGCCTGGTAAAGAAGCTCGATCAGCAGGTAGACCCCGTGGCAGTGGGCATAACCGGCACGACCGATGATCTGCGGGCCGTGCTGCAGAAAATCGACCGCCAGACCGAGCCGCTGCTGAGTGATTTGCGGGCAACCGCTGCGGCAGCACGATCGGCGCTGAACCGGGCGGATGAAATGTTGACCAATATGGCCACCTTGTCCGATGAGAACTCGAGCCTGGTGTATCAGGCCCAGTCCACGCTGACGGAATTGAGTGCCGCCGCCCGTTCCATGAACCTGTTGGCCAACTACCTGGCCAAGCACCCGGAAGCACTCCTCCAGGGCAAGGCCGCCCAGGAAAACCAAGGGGAACCTCAATGATAAAACGCATCCTGCTGGCATCTTGTATCATCGCCATTACCGGTACCCTTTCCGCCTGTATCAACCTGGGTACCGGTTGGTCCCCGGCGACCAAATTCTATATGCTCGCCACGGAGTTGCCCGAACAGGCGGCCCCGGCAAAGGTCACCCTGCCGGCCGGATTTTCGATCGGCGTTGGCCCGGTTCGCGTTCCGCGCTACCTGAGTTTGCCCATGCTGGTGACCCGGACCGGACCCCATGAAATGCAGTCCGACGAATTTCACCAGTGGGCCGAACCGCTGCCCGAAAATATCACCCGGGTGATGAGTTCCGATTTGCTGTTGCTGACCGGCGCGGCGCATGCCTTTGCCTTTCCATGGCGGTCGGCTATCCCGATCGATGTGCAGGTCATCGTGAACGTGATGCAGTTCGATGTGGCGCCGGGCGGCAACGTTATCCTGAAGGCGCAGTGGAGCCTGCTCGGAGATAGGGGCAAACAGGTCTGGTTGACCCGGCGATCCGCCATCACCCGGCCCGCACCGGGGGGCAGTCATGCCGAGCAGGTGGCCGGGATGAGCGCGGCCCTAACCGAGTTGACCCGGGAGATTGCAGCCGCTATTATGGCAAAAGTTGCTGAAAAAAGGCCGGCCGGCGGTTCTTCGGTCGGATAACCTGAGAATATCGTAGCCAAGACGGGCACTGGGGAATTGCCCGCAATGCCTTTATCAATCACTACCAACGGGAGGGAAACTATGGGGCCCAAGACAGACAGTAAAAATTTGTTGGAATGCGTCTACCACTGGGAGAAGAATGCGCCGGACAAGGTTTACTTCACCCAACCGATGGGCGGGGGGGATGCCAATATCAAAACCTGGACCTGGAAAGAGGCCATGGATGAGGCGCGTCGTATGGCGGCCTACCTGAAAAGTCTCGATTTACCGGATCGCAGCCACATCGCCTTGTGTTCGAAAAATTGTGCGTATTGGATCATTGCCGACCTGGCGATCTGGATGGCGGGGCACGTCAGCATCCCGATTTTCCCAATTTTAACTGCCGATATTGTCCAATATACGCTGGAGCATTCGGATTCGCGTCTGCTGTTTGTTGGCAAGCTTGATCCGGTCTGGGATGAGATGAAAAAGGGCGTTCCTACCGATATGCCCCAAATCGCATTTCCCCTGGCTCCGGAAAATGACCACACCCAGTGGGACGATATTATTGCCAAGCATGAGCCGCTCATGGAGCCAGTGGAGCGTACCCCGGAGGAGACGGCCACGATCATCTACACGTCAGGCAGTACCGGTAAACCCAAAGGTGCTATGATGAGTTTCGAGGCCATGCACAAGAGTGCACAGGGTATTTGTGAGAGTCTCAAAACACACACGGATGAAAGAATTCTGTCTTACCTGCCGCTGTCGCATTCTATGGAGCGCTGGGTTGTTGGGGCGCATTCGCTGTATGCCGGATTTCATCTCTTTTTTGCCGAGAGTCTCGACACCTTTTTACAGGATCTGCAGCGGGCGCGGCCGACCCTGTTTATTTCGGTCCCCCGGCTGTGGTTGAAATTTCAGCTGGGCGTTTTCCAAAAACTACCGCCTAAAAAACTCGACCGCCTGCTTAAGATACCGATTCTCAGCGGGATCGTAAAAAAGAAGATCCTCACCCAACTGGGCCTCAACCATGTCCGGTTCGCCGGTTCCGGTTCCGCACCGATTCCCAAAGAAGTTATCGAGTGGTATCGCAACCTGGGTCTTGAGCTGCTTGAAGCGTATGGGATGACTGAAAATATGGCCTATTCCCACTGCAACAAGCCGGGGCAGGTACGTCCCGGATACGTGGGCGCGCCATGGCCCGGCGTGGAGCATCGCATCAGTGAAGATGGGGAGGTCTTGGTCAAAAGTCCCGGTAACATGACCGGGTATTACAAAATGCCCGAGAAAACGGCCGAAGAGTTTACCGAAGACGGTTTTTTCAAAACCGGTGACCAGGGCGAAATCGACGAAATGGGCCGCCTCAAAATTACCGGCCGGGTGAAGGAACTGTTTAAGACTTCCAAGGGTAAATATGTTGCCCCGGTGCCGATCGAAAACCAGATCAACAACCACCCGCGGGTAGAGGCCTGCTGCGTCACCGGGTCTGGCCAACCGCAGCCCTATGCGGTGGTTATGCTTTCGGAGGAAGCTCGCGAGGCACTTACCCAGGCTGGTGGGAGAGAGGCTATCGAAGGTGAACTGACCGAATTTTTAGAGCGTACAAACGGAGCGCTGCCCCATCATGAACGGTTGGCATTTCTGGCGGTTGCACAAGACGAATGGTTACCGGAAAATGGTTTTTTAACGCCGACCATGAAATTGAAGCGTTCCCGGCTGGAAAACACCTATAACGAAATGGCCGATTCCTGGTACGCGGAAAAAAAAGCCGATTGTTTGGCAGGCATAGCGGGCATTTTATGAATTTTTTTTATTTACCAGTGGGAGCGGCATCGGGCCGCTTCCGCAAAGCTTAATACACATCTTATTATACGTTCCCGCTGCCCGGAAACACTGCCCCTGATCACATTGGGCCCTACCAGGCTATCAATATTCCCGCCTTGCGACCCGCCCGTGTGGTGTTTATAATTGTTGCAACGCCGAACAATTCATTGCCTCAATAAATGATCAGACGAGGAGCTGTTATGCAGACTGTAACCGCCGTCAATTACCGCCTGTACCTGGAACCGGACCTGGAAACGTTTACTTTCAAGGGGCAGGCCGTAATCACCCTAAATGCCGAAGAGCCCGTTGCCGCAATAGATCTGAATGCCCTGGATCTGACCATTGACCAATGTCGCCTGGAGGGTGCCCAGGGGACCCTCGACTGCTCGTTCACCATACTGGCGGAAAAAGAGGAGCTGCACATTGACCTACCGAATGCCCGTCAGGGGGAATTGGTTCTACAGATCGAATATAGGGGAAACATCAACGATTTGATGGCCGGTTTTTACCGCAGTCGCTACACAGTTGCTGGTGAAGACCGCTATATCGCTGTGACACAGTTCCAGGAAAGCGATGCCCGGCGGGCGTTTCCCTGTCTGGACGCACCTGGCTACAAAGCCACTTTTGATATTACGCTGGATGTACCGAGTCACCTCACGGCCATTTCCAATGAAATCGAGCAGCAGGTCATCGACCTTGAAAACGGCAAAAAACGGGTGATATTCAAACAGACCCCGGAGATGTCGACCTACCTGGTGTTTTTCGGGGTCGGTGAATTTGACATCCAGGTGGATTCCCAGGATCCGCGTGTACGGGCCGTAACGTTACCCGGACAGCAGGCCCACGCAGTATACGGCCTGGAATTCGGCCGCCGGGCCCTGGCATTCAGTGAGGCCTATTACGGCATCGACTACCCGCTGACCAAAATGGACCTGATTGCCATTCCCGATTTTGCCTTTGGGGCTATGGAGAACTGGGGCGCCATTACCTTTCGGGAGAATCTGCTGCTGCACTACCCGGACACCACCTCAAAAGCAGGGGAGGAGCGTATCTGCGAGGTGACTGCCCACGAAATTGCCCACCAGTGGTTCGGCAACCTGGTGACACCATCGGACTGGAAGTACCTCTGGCTCAATGAAAGTTTCGCCACCTATTTTGGGTTTGGCGTGGTGGCGGAATTTTACCCGGACTGGGCTATTTGGGACAAATTCCTGCACGGCCAGACAGCCACGGCCATGGCCCGGGATGCCCTGCATGAAACCTTTCCCATTGAGATCCCCGGTGGGGAGCACGTGGTCATAAATTCGAGCACCGCTCCGATCATATACAACAAGGGCGGCAGCATCCTCAGGCAGGTCCAAGGCTACATTGGAACTGACAATTTTCAAAAAGGCTTGCGCCATTATTTGCAAACCCATGCATATGCCTGTGCGGCCAGTCACCACCTGTGGGAAGCATTCGAAGCCGCGGCGGACATGCCGGTAACGGCCCTCATGGAGAACTGGGTCGGACAGCCGGGCTTTCCTCTGGTGACGGTCGCACGCCGCGGTGACGCCATTCATTTGACCCAGCAGCGGTTCACCTATCTTCCGGGCGAGTTTGATCAACAGTGGCTGATTCCCATAAACATCACGTTTTTCTCCCCGGCCGGCGAACTGGACTCCCGATCATTGCTAATGGATGCCCGGGAAAAAGTTCTCGAGCTACCGGCCGGGACCACGGCTTACAAGCTCAACAGCGGCCAGAACGGTTTTTACCGGACATGGTATCTCGAATCGCAGAACCTGGAAAACCTGGCGGCTCTGGTCAAGGACCAGGTCCTGGACCCCACCGATCGCTGGGGACTGCAGGATGACCTTTTCAACCTCGTGCGGGCCGGTAAAGTTGATTTTGAAGCCTACTTTGATTTTCTGGCGGCTTACAAAGCAGAAACCGCCTACCTGGTGCTGACTTCGATTGCCGGGAATCTTTCGCTTGCCCACCACATCCTGCCGGAGCAATGGCGGGCAAAAATCAGGGCGCTGGCCCGCCCGTGGTTTGATTCGATTTTAAAAAGAATCGGTTATCTGCCGGTTGCCGGTGAAGAGCAGACCACCGCGATTTTGCGGGATCAGCTGATCTGGGATGCGGTTCGCTATGGTTACCAGGAGGCCACCGAATTCGCAGGCGATCAATTTGCGGAACTCGCCAGCGGGGGGGCGATCCATCCGGATATACTGAAAAGTGTCATGCAGGCCGGCGCGCGGGCCGGTGATGCAGCCACCTTTGACTGGTTCGAGCAGCGCTTCGAGGCCTCGGCCGTTGAACATGAAAAGGTGAACATCCTGGCCGCTCTGGGGGGGGGTGCCGGAGAGCACTTGTTAGCCCGGGTGGGGCGGTATATTCTGCAAAGTGTGCCGCCGCGGAACAAGTTTGTCCCGGTCATGGCCATGGCTGAAAACCCGGCGGCGTCTGATTTTCTATGGCGGTGGTACCAGGAAAATCTGGAAGCGCTGGAACAGACCCATCCCATGATTTACGAACGCATAATTGCTTCCGTTATCAGTGCGGCCGGTTTGAATAAACCGGAAAAAATTGAAAGATTTTTACGGCGTACATGGAAAAGCAACCGCAGACCAAAGACGTGATCAATCTTTCCCTGGAGAGACTGAAGGTCAATTTGCTAATGCAGGAATACAATCAGGGGTAAATCATTTTCTTTACATGTACACCAGCAATTTTAGGTTAAGATCTAACCTTAATCACTCGAAGCCTTAGCGCCGCGACCCCTTGAAGTCCTGATTTCAAACAACGCTGGTTCGATGCTGCCCTGTTTGCAGTGCGGACAACGACCGGGAGGATGCAGTTTCGCGCGGTTTTTGAACTCGAATCCGCACAGGCGGCATTGATAGGGGGTTATGCGCAGTTGCTGTCCACGGACTTTCAGGGACAAGCGGATATGTTCCAGATGTGGGTAAATCTCTTTCTCACGGATGCCCAGGGCCCTGGACAGCGCACGGGCATCCTGCGCATATTCTTCCAATAGTGTCCTTATCTTTTCCCGGAGTGTCGGCATGCCTTACTCCCCAGGCCCAGGCGACAACCGCCAATATTGCTAACAGCCTAATTCATGGACCGGCACTGGTTATGAACCAAAAACCTTCTATAGCCGGACCTACAAGAGTCGTTTTTGACCTGTTATCTTCTGGATAGCCCCGATTTCCTGGGTGACTTCGAGCACACCCATGTATTTCCCCTGGTCGTTGCGTACCGGAAAATAGCGAATGTAAATCTTGTCGACGCCCATATCGATCCAGAATTCCGCATTGTCCAGGGAGCCGTCCTTGAACCCCTCTACGATCTGCTTGACCTGGTCGACACTCTTGGCCGGGTGGCACATGAGGACCTTGCGGCCGATGACCGAGCGGCTGCGGACAAAGATCTTTTCCTTATCCAGGCGGTTGAAATAGGCCACCGCATCATCCGCGTCTACAAAGGTAAGCTCGAACGGCAGGGCTTCCATGATGGCATCCAGCTGTTCGAAAGACAGGTTCTCGATCAGACTTTTGCGGGCCGCGCCGCCCGCTTCGACTTCGGCCAGCATCTGCTTGATGATGGCAGCAAAATCGGGCCCGTAGATACTGGTACTGTATTGGTCGAAGGCCGCCACCAGGTCATCATTGTCCTGATCGCCAAAATCCCGGCGCCCCATGGCATAGAGCACATCGTTTTCCTTCCAGATGTGATTGGCGCGGATTTCCAGATACTCCAACCCTTCCTGTTTATACTGCTCTCTGTCCGCGGGAGCCAGGTCAGGTAATTGGGGCGCCTTCTGAACCATGCCGGCCAGGAGGGTGCGCTCGCTGTCATGTTCCATGAGCATAACCCGAATGGGACCGTCTTCGGGGATTCCGCGCTCGACCAGCAGCGGAAAGAGCCACTTTTCCTCCTTCTGGTTATGGATGCGATCACCGAATTCAAGCAGAAAGTCCAGGGCGCGTTTCATAACAAACTGGTCCACCTCACCCTGGGGCAGCTTTTCCAGTTCCCGGCGCATGATATCCATGGCCCTTTCGATCATCTCGTGTTCATTGACGAGCAGTTCATCCCAGCGTTGCGTGCTCATAGTTCCTCCTTTGAACGTCCCTGTGTGCGATGGTTGCTCGGGCTCACATCAACCAGGTGCCGAATTCACTACATACATTCATGGTGTGTGATGCAGAGCCCATTTGCATTTAGTACACTGACGAGGAGCAGGAATCAACACTTCCCCGGCTTCCGTCAAGATCTGTAATTGGCGATCGTCACGGCGCATCTGCACTGGCATTCATTGCTTGGCGGTCTTTAAATGGGATGCGCTAAAAAGACTACGGCCCCCATCCGGTGCAATCCGGGACAGGGGCCGCAGGAATTCCTGTTGATTGGTTACTTTTTCTTTCCGAAGATTTTCTCCGGTCTAGTAGTGTCACCGGTGGCAGCCGGGAAGTCTTTGGCCACATAGGCTTTTTTGCCGGTTTCAATCAAATGGTTGGCCTCTTCCATGTAGTTGGCAAAGCGCAGCTTGCACTCATAGAAGCCGTGCCACCAGGCATAATCCGGGGCCATCATCATCACGCCCATGCGCGCCCGGCGGCCTTCATGGTGCCAAAGTTCGTAATATTCGACCTCCAGGCGTTCATCGAAGAACTTGGTCTTGTCCAGCAGGCCTTTGTCATACAGTTCAGTCAATTTGGCCTTGGCCGGTTTGAAGTAGATTTCGTTGTATTCTTCAACCGCCTTGTCAAACCCATCGTAGAAGTCGTTGATCCAGGCATCGCCATGGCAGGCGCTGCAGATATTCTTCATTTTCTGGCGTTCGTCCTGCCATTTGGTTCCGGACGGAAACGGCTTGAAGTTTTCGGGGCGTACCGTCAGGGGTGCCTGGGTTTCCCAGGAAAGCCGCTGGGTCACATCGTGGCTGGTGGGTTCTTTTCCTGAGCCGGACATATGACAGGCCGCACAGGTGGGCGCGCGGTAATCCACGCCGGGTGTCCAGGTGCCGCCGGCGGCGTTGAAATTATACTCGTCTTTGTATGCGTGATAAATGGTGCCGTGTTTGGACTCCTCATAGATTTCGATCTGGGGGTGATCCGGGCCTAAATGGCACTGATCGCACGCTTCCGGCATGCGGGCTTCAGCTACCGAGAAGCGATGCCGCGTGTGGCAGGAAGTACAGGCACCTTTGCTGCCGTCCAGGTTCAAGCGTCCAACACCGGCATTGGGCCAGGTACCCGGATCGATCTTACCGTTTTCATCGATTTTGATGACCGTGCCGTGGCAGTTGAAACAGCCGGTTTTGCGTTCGTTGTCAGAGTTCATGCCCTTATTCAGCCAGGGATCCAACTTCCACATGATTTCAATCGTATTGGCGTGTTTACTTTTGCTGTACTGCTTGGCTTCATCCGGATGACAGCGGGAGCAATCTTTGGGGGTCACAATGGAGGCAATGGGCATCTTATACTTGGCCTCACCCCACGGCATATCCTGCCGGTTGTAGTACTTCTCATGGTCCTGGGCGATGTCCTGATCACCGGGTTGTACCAGGTGGCAGTCCAGGCAGGTAATGTTGGCGTTGGCATGCCGACTTTTGGCCCAATCGGCAAAAACACCGGGTGTCGTGACACGGTGGCATTCGATGCAGGCCTGGGCTTCCGGCGGGACACTGCGTTCGATTCGGTATTCCTTGACCTTGGCATAGTTGGGCTGCTGGGCCACAGCGGCAGTAAGGCCCACCGTTACCACCAGCAAACCGATGCTTAATAACAACGTTGTTCGCCTCATGGGTCCTGCTCCTTTCAGTTATTATTATATAGAAAAGGATATTTCCTAATTTAGAGCTGTCTGAGCCCCTTGGCCTGGTACGGCACCTTGCGAGTCTGGCGGAACATTACCAGGCCCCTTTCGGAATGCACCAGGTCATAATGACAATCTACGCATTTTTTCTCGTATCCCGGTCTGGCATATAAAACCGAACGGTGGGCCAGCATGGCCCCACGCTTGTAGGGCATGTTCAGCAAGTTGCGGTGGCATTTCTGGCACTGACTATTTTCAAACGCGGCATAGGCATTGTTGCGTGCTTTTTCCTGGTCATATTCGCCCATCGTGAAATGAATGGCGACGTCTTTAAGGCCGTGATAACTCTTGGCAAAGAAAAATTCAAAGGTGTTCTCGGGTGCCGGCAGGTGGCAATCCATGCAATCGGCCACCACGCCGGAAGCATTATTGGTATGTGTGGAAGAGCGCCAGGCAACCACGGCGGGTTTAATCTCGTGGCAGGACGCACAGAAATCAGGGGTAGAGGTGCGCACCATGGTATAGTAGGACATGCTGAACAGGGGAAAGGCGATGACAATACCCACACCGACAAGTACTGCGGCAACGATATATTTTTTCATGCGGTTTTCCTGCTTCTCCTGTGATCCAATACGGCCTGGACTGCCTGGGTACAGTTTTCCTACCGAAATTCATCCAAGTCAAACAGGTGCGGAAATATCAAGGTGGTGCTTATACAAACCGGAGATACCGGGATCCAGCCGTACAACGGGTATTGCTGGGTATCTCGGAAATGAGATTGCGGTAGAATTGTCACTTCAATACCACACCGTGGCATTTAGTGAGGCTTAATAATACCGATTCCTATTTAGCTTGTCAATCGCAAAATTACTGCCCGCGGTGGAGTTCCGGGAGGTTTTTTCATCTAAACCTGGGAACATTCAAATGCTCGGTATTGCAGCTATCAAGCGTCTTCGGGTGCGTGTGCGCCAATCGAAAGCGCCGGAAAACGCACCTGATTTATTGGATCGTATCCATATAACCCAACGGGATGTTTAAGCTTTACGCCGGGCCTGTTTCTATGGCAAGTAGCGGTATGCAGACAGACGAAGGAACGCATTTAGCCGGGCAACCGGCCAAGGGCGGTCTACCGGTTTTGGCGGCTTCCTGCCTGGCCATTTTCTGGCCCGGTGCTTTCATCTTTGGTTTTCCAGGTGTTATGGCACGCCATTGGCAGCAGCTGCTCCAGGTGGACCGGGCCGCGATCGGCGGCACCCTGTTTTTCGTGCTGGCTGCAGCCGGCATCGCCATGTTTCTGACCGGGCGCCTGATGAGAAAATTCGGACCTGCCCGGCTGACCGCGGTCAGCGGCCTGCTCTGTGGTTTGAGTGCCCTGCTGGTTGCCAACGCTCCGGGAATCACTACCGTTTATGCCTGGGCTTTTCTGGTGGGGGCGTCATCGGCATTTATCTATCTGCCGGCCCTAACCGTCGTGCAGGCCTGGTTTAGCAGTCGGCGTGGCCTGGTTGCCGGCCTTGTGAACATGGTCTTCGCGCTGTCCGCGGCGATCATGGCGCCGGTTTTCAGTAGCGGCTTGGAACTGTACGGATACCGGGTGACTGCAATCGCGGCGGGTCTGACAGCCCTGGTGGCCGGGCTGGCAGCCGCCCCCTTCATGAAGTTGCCTGCAGAGTCACCCGAGTTGCCACCGGTCCAGGACAGCCCGGAAGTTCCGCCGGCAACCTATCTGTCCACCCATCAGGCGGTGCGGACCCGTAATTTCTGGTTTATATGGCTGGTCTGGGTCCTGGCCGGTGGCGCTGGAATCGCCATGGTGACCCTGGCGGTCCCCTTCGGCTTGTACCGCGGATTGCCCCCGGCCCAGGCGGTTTTGCTTTTGACCGCCTTCAACCTTACCAACGGGCTCGGCCGTCTGGTAAGCGGATACCTATCAGATTTTTTGGGAAGAACCCGGACGATCTGCCTAGCTTTTGTCATGGCGGGGGCAGCTTACCTGCTCATGCCCCGCTTGCAAGGCGTCGCAGCCTGGTCGGGTCTGGCCGCGTTGGTCGGTTTCGGTTTTGGCACCCAGTTTGCCGTAGCAGCTCCGCTGATCAGCGAATGTTTTGGGATGCGTTATTTTGCCGATATTTTCGGACTGTTATTTACCGGCTACGGGTTTTTGGCCGGGGTAGCCGGCCCCTGGTTCGCCGGGGTTTTACTCGATCTTTATCCAGGTAATTTTCAACTGGTTTTCCTTAGCCTGGCCAGTTTTTTCTTTATCTCGGCAGTCCTGATCCTGTTCACGCGTCCGCAACCGGTAAGTTCGACATGATGGTTGAATTTTGACCCGATGAGCAGATTGTTGCCCGTCCTTTTACTGCCAAGTTGACAGACCGACGGATCTTAGCCATAATTTAGTATACCCGTTTTTCTGGACATACCTGACAGGAGGAACGCATGAAACTGAGACGATGGCTGCCGGTGTGCCTATTGCTCGCAGCAGGTCTGTATTCAGTTGGGCCAACCGTAACGGATGCTTGGGCGGATGCGAATACGGGGCCCCTGAAGTTCAACTGGGCTTTTGTCGGTTACAGCACAGGAGACACCGGCGGTGAATTGGTCAGCATTGAAAAGGATATCCAATTAAAATCGGGTGACAAGTTCAAATTCTTTTTCGAGACGAAGCAAAGCGGGTATGTCTACTTGCTTACCCAAAGCAGTCAGGCTGAGCTCTATCTGCTGTTTCCCCAGAACCTGGGGCAGTACAATACCCCGCCGCCGCCGGCCGGCTCCTTTTACATCCCGGCCGGCGTGAATTGGTTTCAGCTGGATGATCAAAAGGGCCAGGAGCGCTTCTATCTGCTGGTTTCCACGGAACGGCTGCTCGAACTGGAATCGCTGCTAAAGGTTTATCAAGCCGCCCAGGGGGCCCAGAAGACCGCTTTTAGAGATGGCGTTCTAAAAGAAATCAAAAGGCTGCGCTGGAAACATCGCAAGTTCAAAAAAAAGGCCGAGCGGCCGGTGGCCATTATGGGGCAGACCCGGGGAATCAAAAAGGCCACTTTGCCGGATGCCGCGGCGGTAAGCAAGCTGGCGACATCGATAGAAGCCAATAATTTTTTCAGCCGGACCTTTACCATTGATCACCAGTAGGCTCTCTAGGCGCTGGATCACACTGATCCTGGTTGCCGGTGCATTCGTGGTCGCCCACCTGCATTTTATTCTGTTGCCCGGCATTTTCAAGACCTGGAACGCGCACACGACGGATCAGTTGTTTGTCCTGCGCAATTCCTGGTCGCGGTTCAAGCCGGTTTATAACCCGGTGGTTGCCCACGTCGATCTTACCAACAGTACCATTCGGCAACTGGGGCGCCCTTATCTGAACCGCGGCGACTTTGCCCGGGTTATTGATAATCTGGCGGCCATGCATGTTTCGGCCCAACTATGGGATTTCATCTTTGCCGCCCCAGACAAAGCCGGTCATGATGCGGCCATGGTTGCGGCTACCCGCGCAGCCGGTCATGTCTATTACGGGGTGGCGCTGAAATTGCGTTTGCAGCCGGATGTTACCCAGGACGCCGTACCCTTGGCCGGTGTCCGCAGCTGGCAGCTTGCAACGACAGGTGATGTGAGCCGGATGCCCGTGGGGCTGGAACCCTTTGCAACCTTTCCCGCGTTGGCCGCGGGAGCCCGCGGTGTGGCCTCTTTGAGTATTCGGTTTGATCCGGATGGGGTCCTCAGGCGGGTACCCCTGTTGATTCGCCGGGGCAATGGGTTTATCCCGGTCCTTTCCCTGCAGGTGGCCTGCGACTACCTGGGGGTTACCCCGGACCGGATTGAGCTGGCTCCCGGTAAACACCTGCTGCTGAGAGATGCCCGTTTTCCAGGCCACGATGGTCAGGCTGACATCCGCATACCCATCGATGAACACGGGAACATGCGGGTAAACTTCTCCGGGCCCTGGGAGCGCATGGATCACTACAATATTGCGGATGTCCTGTTGGCCTCCAGCGACCTGGATGAGCTGGAAATGTGGGGCGAGGAGATGCGGGGCAAAATCCTGGTCGTTTCCGATCTTTCCACCGGCTCTGCGGATATCGGTACCATTCCGGGCGATGCGGCCTTTCCCCTTGGCGGCGTGCACGCCAATATCATCAACAGCATTCTGACCGGTGCGTTTCTCCGCGAAATTTCGCCGGGACTGATGCTCTGCATTGAAGCGCTGTTGATGCTGACGGTCTGGTATCTCTCCCTGCGACTATCCTCGCTTTTCTTCAGTATTTTGGCGACAATTCTGGGCCTGGCGTACGTCAGTGGGGGCACGGCCTGCTTCCTATACGACGGGCTGCTATTGAATATGGTGCGCCCGATACTGATGCTTTTTTTCGCCATTATGGGGGTCCTGGTATATCGCTACGTGGAGGCCGAGCGGGAAAAAATGGAGGGTCTGCGCCAGCGGGATGAAATCCGTACAACCTTCGGCCGGTATCTGAGCAGTGAGGTGGTCGAAGAGTTGCTGGCGACACCGGAAGGGCTCCATATGGGCGGCGAGACCCGCCAGGTGACCTTTCTCGTTGTGGATTTAAGAGGGCTTACGGCCCTTTCGGCAACCCTGGCGCCCGCGGTCGTGATCGAGATCCTGAATCGTTTTCTGGGGCGCATGGTTGACATCGTGAGCCACCACCAGGGGACGGTCGACGAGATCCAGGGTGACGGTATGCTGGTGTTTTTCGGGGCACCGCTGGCCCGCGGTGGGGAAGAGGCCCGCGCCATCACCTGTGCCGTCGATATGCAAAATGCCCTGAATGACTTGAATGCGCAGAGCCGCCAGCAGGGCCAGCCCGAACTGGGTATGGGGATAGGGATTCATACCGGCCCCGTGGTTGTGGGTAATATCGGCTCTGAAAAACGGGCCAAGTACGGCGCGGTGGGCAGTGCCATCAATACCGCCTTCCGTATCGAGTCTCATACGGTGGCCGGTCAGATTCTGGCAAGCGCGGCCACCTTTGCGGCCGCGGGTGATACGGTCCGAACCGGTCGCACCCTGGATATCCGCTTTAAGGGGATGCAGGCACCCATGCGGCTTTACTATATCTCCGGTATCGGAGACCGGGAGCTGCGCGTGGACGAACAGCAGGACGCTGCCGAGGTTGAACTGGACCAACCGATTTCGGTTGCGTGTCATCTGGTGGAGGGCAAAGAAATTAGTGCCGCAACCATGACGGGGGAACTGATGGCCACGGGATTGAACGGTGGCCGCATTGCGCTGGCTGACGAGGTGCCGGTACATACCAATCTGCTCATCCGGTTCCAGCTGGCGGCGGACAATCCCGTGGAGGTTTATGCCAAGGTGGTCGAAACGGAAGAGAACCACAGAGACAACGGCCCCATGGTTGTCCAGGTCCGCTATACCTGGATGCCGGCCGGTGTTCAGGATGTGCTGGCAGCTTTGGGTCCGGTTGAAGATTCGGGAACAGGCCCCTGAAAACGGTCGCCATGCGTAGCCCGGCCCAGGAAGCCGGCACCACTATAAACAGGAGTGACACATGCTAACACCGGACCTGCTGGTTTACTACCTGGCCAACGTTATCAAGGTGGCCCAGACGGACGGCAAGATGAATGCCAAGGCCCAGGCGTCCCTCAAAGAGGTATGCAAGCGTATGGCCGTGGATAAAAAGATCCTGAAGGAAGCCGCCGGCACAGTCGCCCGGGATGGCTATGTCCTCATGCCGGTCGGGCGGTTTTCAGATAAAGTGATGAACCTGGAAGATATGTTGTTTGTAGCCCTGATCGACGGTTCCTTCTCGGAAGCGGAGCGGGAGGAGATTCAGGGCTTTGTGGAAAAGATTCACGTGACCGAGCAGCAGGTCGAGACCATCCTCACGGAAACCAAAATGAAGCTCGACATACAGATGGCGGCCGCTGAATGCGGCCAATGCGGTACGACCCTGCCACCGGGGGCCCGGGAATACCCGGCTTGTAAAACGCCCCCCGGTTGACACGGGCCTGTTACTGATTGGGTTTGTAAAGGAATTTCTGGCCGGCCAGGGCAGCTTCGTACATCAACCCGCCGATGGTGTGCACAAACACCGCCATGCCCCGCACATACCGCGTAGCCCGCTGATGACCGGTGGCCGGTCCCAGGCTTACACCGGCGGTATTGCCTCCCGTGCCGATCTGGGCCTGCGCCCCAGCGGTAATGGCGACCGCTGATGCGGTGGCATCAAATTCAAAAGTGCCGCTGGTAAACTCAGCATAGGCGCGTTTATCCTTGAAGAAGATAATTTCGCTGAACGCCTGGCCCCCGAATTGAAACCCGGCGCTCAGTTTTATCAGGGAGACTGTTCCGGTAGCCGCTCCATCACGAAAGACCCGGCCTTTGCCGTAGGCGCCTCCAAGACCAATCCCGCCTTTGCCGACCATCGGAAACACCGCATAACCGTAAGCGTCAGCAAAGAACGGCTGTACTTCCGGAGATTTTTTAAATAGTTCAATTGTCTCCGTATAATTGTCGGCCAGGGTCGGGGTGGACAGGCCGGTCAATGCCAGGGTGATAAAACAGACCAGTGTGAAATTGCGAAACCGCATGATGACTGCCTCCTAAAATTTCTCCCCGATGATACGTCTATGTCGGTAGCCTGATCTTTGTGTCAGGCGTTGCGCTGAACTATACCAGAACCATCCTGTTCTTAAAAGTGTAATCACCGCCGGTTGTTGCCGGACTGCAGGTCCTGGTCCAATGACGGCGAGCATACCCGGCGCTAACAAGGAACAAACAATTTGCCGCTTGACATACCCGGCCGGGGCTTCTATTTACCATTTAGCTGTTTGGCTAACTAAAATTTCGGGAGTCGATTTTGCAGACCCTGTTAGATGTAACCAAGGCCTTAGCTGACCGCAACCGTTTGAGGGTTATGGCCGCCCTGCAGGCCCATGCCGAACTGTGCGCCTGCCAGATAACGGAGTTACTGCAGGTCAGCGGCGCTACCGTATCAAGGCATATGGGGATCCTGGTGCAGGCCGGGCTGGTGGAAAGCCGCAAGCAGGGCCGCTGGACCTTCTATCAACTAAAAACCCCGGATGTGGATACCCGGGTGATGAGCTGGCTGCAGCAGGGCCTGCGGGAGAGTCCTGACCTTGAAGCAGACCGCCAGGCCTTGTCCCGGATTCTCTCCGAGGACAAAGTGGACCTTTGCCGCCGCCAGCGGGGTGAAGCCTGCTGCCCACAGCAGCCGGACGCAACCCAAGATACCAACTTTCGAAACAAGGAGCGCAACCCGTGAGCGACACAGTCAACGCCACTGACGAACGAAAAATGACCAGTATGTTTGAACGTTATCTGACCGTTTGGGTGGGATTGTGCATTATCGGCGGTATTCTGCTGGGGAAAATCGCCCCGGGCCTGGCCCGGACCCTGGACGGCATGGCCATCAGCGTCAAGGGGGCCCCGGTCGTTTCCATCCCCATCGCGGTCTGCCTGTTTTTCATGATGTACCCCATCATGGTCAAGATTGACTTTGCCAGCGTTGTCCAGGCCGGAAAAAGCGGCAAGCCGGTGATGTTGACCCTCTTTTTGAACTGGTGTATCAAGCCTTTCACCATGTATGCCATCTGTGTGTTTTTCCTCGGCGTTGTGTTGAAAAGCCTGATTGGGGCCGACGCCGTCGACCTGGTCAAGATGCCCTTCGGGCTGGACCTTCCTGTGGGCGCCCAGCACGGCGCCGGTACCGTGGTGCTGCAGGATGGCATCAAAATGCTGTCGGTCCCCCTCTGGCGCAGCTACCTGGCCGGCTGTATCCTGTTGGGAATCGCCCCTTGCACTGCCATGGTCCTGGTGTGGGGCTACCTGTCCCGGGGCAACGACGGCCTGACCCTGGTCATGGTGGCCATCAATTCGTTGACCATGTTGGTGCTCTATGGCGTCCTGGGCGGCTTTCTGCTGGGGGTGGGCCGGTTGCCGGTGCCCTGGCAGGCCCTGCTGCTCTCCATATCGATTTACGTGGCACTGCCCCTGGTCGCAGGGTACTTCTCACGGCGCTGGATTCTGCAGGCCAAGGGTGAAACCTGGTTCAAGGAAAAGTTTCTACATGTCCTGACGCCGGTTACCATAACGGCCCTGCTGGCAACCCTGGTGCTCCTGTTCTCTTTCAAAGGCGAGGTGATTTTAGGCAATCCCCTGACCATTCTTTGGATTGCCATCCCGCTCACGATCCAGACCCTGTTGATTTTCGGCCTGGGGTATGTACTGGCCAAAGTATTGAAACTTTCCTATGAAAATGCCGCACCCGCGGCCCTGATCGGCGCTTCCAATCACTTTGAGGTGGCCATTGCCACGGCGGTCATGCTGTTCGGGCTCTCTTCCGGTGCGGCCCTGGCCACCGTGGTGGGGGTGTTGATCGAGGTGCCGCTGATGCTGGCCCTGGTCGGGGTTTGCAACCGGACGTCCGGTTGGTTCCGGCAGGGGTGAAAACATTTCATCGTCGAAAGGTATTTTCAAAACAGCTGGGGAGGCGGTGTTGCGCTTGAGGCTATGCTGCGGGGCAGATCGGTTGGTGCAAAGGTTAACTTTCCTCGACCGGGTCGGGACGGGTTTCACGGGCGGCAACCTCGGGGTTGATACGCCAGGTCACCAGGGGTGAAAAGACATACAGGATCATATAGGCCAGGCAGACATGCCCGAAAAAGGGCGTGAAGACAACCAGTATGAGCAAAATGAGGTTTCCCCGACCGAACCAGGGATTGCGGCTCATGGAACGGCCCAGGTGCAGGTAGCGGATGGGATAGGCGTTCATGATGAGGGCCGCGAAGACCATGACGGCCGCGGTGAAATAGCCCCAAAATACAAAGGACGCCGATGAAATTTCCAGGGCGTGGTCGAAGATCACCAGCGGGGCTAGCACCAGCATGGCCGCGGCCGGTGTGGGCATACCTTTGAAAAAACCAGGGATCGGGGTCTTATCCAGTGTGAAATACACCAGGCGCAGCATACCCAGCCCTGCGTACAGTATCGCGATCCAGCCCAGCGGCAGCCCTTCGAATCTCCCGCTGCCATACTCACTCAGGGCAATGTAGAAAATCCAGGCCGGCACGATACAGAAACTGATCGCATCGGCGAGATCATCCATCAGACTGCCTATGTTGATTTTGCGTTGCGGCGGTTCATCCGGCAGGGGCTCGGTCAACCCCAGCCGGCGTGCCAGGGCACCATCCAGCTTGTCGAAGGTGGCCGCACCGATCATCATCAGGTATGATTCGCGAAAGCGTCCCTGGTAGGCAAAGAAAACCGCGATCAGTCCCATCATGGCATTCATGACGGTCAGGGCGTTCGGAAATATAGAGAGGATCTTGCGCCTTAGGACCTGGTCTCCAAAACAAAGCTCATCGAGGCAGGCCGTACCATATTTCCGGCAATAGCCGGCAATCGATCCCAGATTGATCACCAGAAAGAGAATTTCGACGAACAGAAGAACGCGCAGGGGGATATTGCCCAGCCAGGATATCCAGAAATAAATCTGAGAGGGCGGGCCTTCCGGCACATAAAAAGCGTGCGCATACAACAGGGCGCTTACCGGCGCAGCCACGATTGTACGCATTCGATTGTATTCGCTTTTTTCCGGCTCGACCCCCTGGCGGATGGCAAAGCCCCGCATGAACGCCGCAAAATTGTCGCGTATAAGTACCGTCACGCAGAGCAACAGGACAAAGATGGCATGGAGAAGCCGGCCGCGGGTCGGGTCGGCGGCCAATACTACCAGGCGCCACATCATACCGGCGGCGATCACCGGAAAAATTATCGAATAGACCAGCTTGTCCATCAACCGATCCGCCAGATGCGCCAACGGTGCGTTGGGCCGATAACGGGCCGAGAACCAGCCATCCACAACATCAAAAGACATGGAGATAAACAGGAGAGACGCGCCAAGGGTATAGAACGCCGGATTGCGGCTCCACATCACCGCCAGGGCGCAGAGCATGCCCCCGAATACGAGCACGGGGCGACCGTAGACGAGGATAGCGGCCAGCTTGGCCGGTATCTGGGTTGGGCCGGGCATTATAGAAACGTCACCTTGAGTTAAAGTCAGTAAAACCCGTGCCGCACTGCGGCCGGCACGGATTTGCTATCATAGTTGGCTTGGGCGTCTGAGTCAAGATACCTCTAAAAGGTCGTTTCCAAGCCTGAAAATCGTGTTTTAGGGCCCGCCTTTGTGCTTGCATTTTGAGGCGATTTTGTTACGATCCGTTTATCTCCACACTGTCAATCGGGCGACAGGGGCGGCACCTTATTCCCCCGGTACACAGGTCGTGCCCACCAGGTCCCGCGGCCCCCTCCCCGTAGTGTTTACAAAAAAATTATAAGCGATTTCAAACCCGAAGCCAGGAAGAGAACCATGTCCCCAGCCATCCGTCTGAAAGCCCGGATTATTGATTCTGAAAATATTACCGACAGTCAGGATTTTCCATTGGGCGAATCCGTTTTTAGAATCGGCCGGCACCCGGCCAGCAACCTGGTGCTCACCGAAGCGACAGTATCCGGACGGCATGCCGCTATCGAGTTCCAACAGGACCAGTATGTCCTCATAGACCAGAACAGTACCAATAAAACCTGGCTCAACGGTACCGAACTCGAGCCCCAAAAACCGTACCGGTTAAATAATGGGGACCAGATCAGTTTCGATGCATACAATTTTATCTTCGAGCTGGAAGAAATTCAGCCTCCTCCTCCAAAACCAGCCCCGGTACCCGTGCCCGATGACGACGAGGACGCCACCTTGCTCATGGATGATGATGCGCCGGCTGACGCCGAAGAGACTGTCTTTCGCGGAAACGGACCCTCACGTGATGCCGGCGACGATGATGACGAGACCATTTTTCTCGATGATACCGAGGCGCGCGAAGTGGGCGCGGAGGCGGCCGCAGGCAGGGACGAAAGCGACGATGACGAGACCGTCTTTTTCGACAGTGAGGACATGCTGGCCGAGGCCGGGGAATCTGAGCCGCACGATGCTGATAGCGATGATGACGAGACGGTCTTTTTTGACAGCGAAGCCATGCTGGCCGAGGTGGAGGGCACTGCGGATGCGGTGGCTGAGGACGACGAGGATGACGATGAGACCGTTTTTCTGGACGACAGCGATCCGGTTTATGACGTACAGGCCACTTTTGTTCGCCAGGGGCCGGCCGCCACCGCAGAGAGAACCAAGATCGGAAACTATTATGTCAGCAACTTGCTGGGCAAGGGCGGGTTCGGGTCTGTCTGGAAGGGCATGACCCCTGATGGGGAGCCCGTGGCGATTAAAGTACTCAACCCGGATGTCATCGAGAACGAACGGGCCGTGCGCAAATTCTTTCATGAGGCCATCATTCTGTCTAAAATGGATCACCCCAACATCTGCCGGTTTATCGACTTTTTCCCCTACGAGGGCAATTACGCCATCGTCATGGATTTCGTCAAAGGCGTGGAGTTGAAGAGTATTCTCGAGGAGAACGAGGGTCCCCTGCCCATGGAGCAGGCCCGGCTGATTGCCGGCCAGGCCCTGGATGCTTTCCATTATGCCCACATGAAGGACGTCCTGCACCGGGACATCAAACCTGAAAATATCAGCGTGGACGAGGAGGGCACGGCCAAGGTCATGGACTTCGGGATTGCCAAGCTCTCCACCTCCGAATCCCAACAGACATCATTGTTCATGATTTCACCGCGGTATACCGCGCCTGAAAGGTTCGATGCCAGCGACACCGAGGCGGTAGACCACCGCTCCGACATTTATTCCCTGGGATTGGTCTTCTACGAGATGTTCACCGGTACGCATCCGTTCCAAACCGACAGCCCCACAGAGATGATCGTGGCCCATGTCAACACGGTGCCGACGCCACCGGATGAGATTGTCGATCTGCCGCGTGAAATCAGTGGCGCCATCATGCGTGCGGTTGAAAAAGATCCCCTCGACCGGTTTGAAGATTTCGGGGCCTTCAAAATGGCCCTGTTGAATGAACCGCCCCGTCTTTCCGGCGGCGGCGCCATTGAACTGGCCGGTCAGTATTGTAAGATCGGGACCAAACTCTTTAAGGGGCTGGCCGGGGCGGTCAAGCGCTACCAGAAAACCGCCACCTCTTTTAAAGTTGTCCAGGAAGGCAAGGAGATTACGGTGATTATCAAGACTCGCGGTGGTAATTCGATTCGGGTATCGAAGAACCTGGACAGCCTATAGAGACTGCTTCTAATTTATCTTTTGGCTCAGTCTCGGCGTTGGCCGCTCAGCTCCAATCCTCAAAATACGGGAGTATTCCTCCGGTTGGAACCTCGCTGCCGCCTTGACCTTGAGTCAAAATCCTAAATTAGAAACAGCCTCTAACCTACCGTTTTTTAATCTGATAGATAGAACCCGCCGGTGATAGATGCACATTGGGCAGCTTCGGCATGAACCCCTGCATTCTCTTTTTGTCCCCATATGAGACCTTTAGGCGCTTGACAAAATAACCAAATGAGTATATATGGTCCCCTAAAGGTTAGTTGTTATCTTAAGGCTTTAGATCGTTCCAGGCAGCTGCCGGTACTGACCTCACTTTTAACCGTAGCTGATAATTGATTTGCCCTGTCGTGACCGCCGGCAGTCCTTGCCCGTATAAGCGTGTTACCTATCACTTGCAGTATATGACGATGACCCGCAAGCAAAGGAGGCCTGTCCATGCTAGTGACCCCCTGTTTCCGACCCGTTTTTTTGTTCACCCTAACATTGGGCCTGGTGGCGGTGCTTGTTTCGGCCCCCGTGCCGGCAGCCTGGGCGCTGGAACCCGGCGAGGTGTCCTATTCTGCTGAAGTGGCTGCCGGTTTCAGGGCGATAGTCGCCCAGGATCCGGATGAAAAGATCCGCAACCCCGACCATTTGGCCATTAAACTGGTCCCCCCGAATTTCTGGGTGTTCGGTTTCCTGCACAAGGATTACGTCCGGTCCAGGCAAGGGATCAAATTTTTCCGGGCTGCCGGTTACTATACGGTGAACGCCTTCACGAAGCACATTGATGGTCTCTTGCAGAAATTCAGCCAAAACGGCCTGGAGCAAGTGGTTAATATCGGGGCCGGGTTTGACAGCCGTCCTTATCGCCTGGGGGCGCAAATGCCCGGCGTACACTTTTTTGAAATCGACATGCCGGCCACCTCGGCCACCAAACAGGCTGCCATGAAAACCGTGTTAGGCACGCTTCCTGACAATGTTACCTACATTCCAATTGACTATCGGTCCCGACAATTTGTCAACACGCTGAAAAAATCCGGGTTCGATGAAAAACGCAAGACCCTGTTTATCTGGGAAGGGATCTCCCAATTCATGGATGAAAAGATCGTGGATGTTACCCTGCGCTACATCGCCCAGCGTACGAACCCAAATAACAAAGTGCTCTTCAGCTATATTCCCGCCGAATTCGTGCGGGGCGAGTACGGCAAAATGGGTTGGGTCCGGTTCCGGGAACTGCGGGTTCGCTCAGTCGGCGAGCCCTGGAGATTCGGCATTCCCCACAAGAAGACCGGTGAGTTCTTTGACAGACGGGGCTTTGCGGTGATTGCCGATCTCGGAGCCAAAGAGCTGGCCGGTCAGTACCTGCTCGGCAGTGATGGGGAGCTGGACGGCAAGCCCACCCCCTATGTGCGCATCGCCTATGCCGGGGTATCTCGCTAACTGCCAGGGACCATTCTAATCATGTTCCCGGAGTACAAGTAGCTTATACGGAGGAATTTTCAATGCAGCTATTCAATAATTATAGAAACACGGCCCGTATTTGCTCCGGGCTGGCCACCCTGCTGATGGTACTGAGCTTATTTGCCGTGACCGCACTGGCCGTGGAAGAAGGCAAGCTTTCGGTGACTGCCGAAGGGGTAACGGCATCGCGGGCGGTTTTCCACATGCACCCGGACGAAAAGATTCGCAACGGCGACTACATTGCCAAACAGATGGTCCACCCGGATTACTGGCATTACTCGCTCTATTCCAAGGATTTTGCATTGGCTATGGAGGTGATCAGAACTTTCCGCCAGACCATCTGCTATTACGTGAACGCCCGCACGAAACACATGGACGAAATTCTGGAAGCAGCCGGCAAGAATGGGATAAAAAGCAGATGGTGAATCTGGGCGCAGGATACGACAGCCGGGCCTACCGGTATCATAAAACCATGCCCGCTGTTCGTTTTTTCGAAATCGAACTGCCCTGGATGGTCATTGAAAAAAAGCGGCGTGTTAAGGACATTCTCGGAGAAGTACCGGACTATGTAACTTATGTGCCGATTGACTTCAATACCCAGAACATACCGGATGAATTGGCCAAAGCCGGGTATGATCCGAGCCTCAAGACCTTGTTTATTTGGGAAGGTGTAACCTATTACATTTCAGAAGAAGCGGTGGAGGCCACCTTGGAATTCATCCGCGACCAGTCCGCACCGGGCAGTTCGGTGGTCTTTGATTACATGTCTCGCGGGGCTATTCAGGGCAACTGGAAAAAATACCCGGACACCCGCCGACTATCTTTCTGGGTGAAGTACCGGGGTGAACCTTTTGTTTTTGGAATCCCGGAAGAGGAAGAGATAGAGTGGGTCGAAGAACGCGGTTTGAAGGTGATCTCGGACCTGGATCGGGAAGCCCTTGAAGAGCGCTACCTGATGATGAGCAACGGGAAGCTGATCGGCCAGAGCACGAGTTCGTTTCGGATCATGTACGCGGTTGTACCGGAGAAATAAAAGCCGGTTTTTTAGAAGCTATCTCAAAACAGTCTTTTGGCCCAATCTCGGCGTTGACCACTCGGTTCAAGTCCTCAAAATGCTATAGTATTCCTCCGGGTTGGACTTCGCGGACGCCTTGACCTTGAACCAAAATCCGTTTTTAAGATGGCTTCTAGGCTATAGGCTGAAGTCCTTCAGGTTTTCCTTCAGCCTGCTTTTTCACTGATAAAAACTGGCCACCACCCTTGGGGATCGCACCTCTCGCGGACGGCTGGGTTTCATTCACAGCCGCACCTTCGATGTCCTCAACGCCGGCTGCCCCGGCGCTCTGTCATCAGGATTCTGAATGGGCTTCCGGATCCTTTTTAGATGCGCCTGGTAAGTGACGGGAATTATCCAGCCAAAGCAGATTGGACCCCCTTGGTTCCCGGGGTGGTGGCCTTTCCCGGCAGAGAAGCAGTCCCCAGAAGGAAGATAAGTGGGCCGCGAACCACACCAAGGCTACCGGCCCCATAGCAGCCCCGCATGGCTAAATATACGCGGATTCAAAGTCCCGCCTGCGGCGCCCCTCGCTGCCGATGAGAACATATACTGGCCCACGCCTGCGCTGCCACGCCCATGTGCTGGTGGAAGACACTGATAAAAACCGGTACGGTTTGATTCGTCTGGCGCGGTTTACCGGGTCGATTACAGGCATGTAAATCCCCGATACCGGCTTCACCCGGTTCTCTGGTCAGGTTGGCCTGAACACCTAAATAACCTAAAAATATTGACAAATTCGTAACCCAGGTATACTCAAATCAGAAGCAATGCCATTTTTTGCCGGGCAGCCCGCAATCGATTTGCAGACGCTTCCGACGGAGGGTTCTATGGGTGAGCTAGACCACGAAGCTTGTATCGAGATATTCAAAGACGTCGTGCGTGAAGACGGTGAAAATATTTACCGCCAGGATTGGGACAGTGGTGAATTTGGGGTCGGATCGGATATGATTTACAAATTCAAGCACTGGTTCTGGTGGGAAGACGATTTTGGTTTCAGCGGCCCTTATGACAGCATGATCGAAGCGTTTCCGCAGCCCTTCATCGCCATTACCAAATCAACCGTCATGATCCACTGCACTGAGTGGGACATCGACGAAATCATCCTGAACCTGCGGCCGGTAGATCTTGATGATGACCGTTTCATAGAGATCAACGGGGTGGAGTATCAGGTAAGCCCGGCTGGGGAAGTCAATCCCGCCTATTAGAATCCATCTCAAAAATGCCTTCTTGTCGGGCATAGTCTTTTGGCGACGCCTGATGTCCCCAACTCGGCGTTGGGCACGAACACCAGCACGAAGTGCCGGTTTTCAGGCCGTCAGGCGCAACCTCCCACGCTATCCTCGAAACACCATCTTGTATTCACCACACTGTGCATTGGCTTCGCTGGCGCCTCCGGTTTGACAGTTACGGCCGCCTTGCACCACGTTAGGCATTCGCTTCGCGTCATTTTGAACCAAGAACCACTTTTGAGATGGGTTCTAAAAAGATTTCATACGAGCAACTCCTTCCGCAGCACATCAAATTTATCAAAACCCTGCCTGATCGATAACAGCAGCGATAGGCAGACACTGAAAAACTGGGTGTAGAAAATTCCCAGCATGATCACGATCTGATATTTGATGGCGACCATGGGAATGGACCCTCCTAAAATCTGTCCGGTCATCATGCCCGGCAGAGAAACGATGCCGATGGTTGCCATGGAGGCCAGAATCGGGTTTATGGCGGCGACGATGCTGGCCTGAAAATACGGGGCCAGCGCCTGCATCCGGGTGGCCCCCAGGGCGATTGTGTACTGGTAGGTTTTTTCACTCTCCTTCAAGCCGGAATAAAAGTTACTCAGGCCGATAATATTGTTGCGCATGCTGTTGCCCAGCAGCATCCCACAAATCGGGATCATGTATTTTGCATCGAAGAGGTAGTCGATTCGGACGACGAACGCATTGATGAACAACAGGATGGTGGCTACGGGCAGCAGGATCGATAGGAATACCGGGCCGAAGAGTTTGGAGATCTTCAAACGGCTGCTCTTCAGCACCGTGTAAGATGCCACCGCGATCATGATCAGGATATAGAGACCGTTAACCCAGGCCAAATTGAACTTGAACAGATATTTCAAATATAACCCGACCAGGCTCAACTGGAGCGTCATGCGCAGGGTCGACCAGAGGATCGTCCGGTTCAAGGCCAGCCGGAACCGGCCGCTCACCCATAGAACCGGTATGAGAAAAAGAAAGAGCAGGGCAAGTGACACCGGCTCTATATCGTGGGCACCCATCAAGACCACCTCACTATTTTCAGGTTGTCAGCCTTGCGCCAGATGTCATCGTGCGAAACAATCAGGACGGTTTTACCCGTGGCCATGACATAGTCTACCACTTTCCTGCGCAGCTTTTTATCCAGTGACGATGTCGGCTCGTCGAGGAGCCAGACCGGTCGATTGAGCAAAAAACAGACCAGCAGACCCAGGCGCTGGCGCTCGCCCCCGGATAGCTTTTGCATGTCCTGGCGCAGGATGTCGTCTCCCAGGTCCAGCATCTTCATCAGATGTTCCCGATGGGCGGGCATGGGGACCAGACCCCGGTTGGGCTCATAGCTGAAGACTTCATCCAGCACAGCGTTCACCGGTGCGTTTCTGAAATCAATATCCTGGCTCAGATAGAAAAGGTTGCGGCGAACGGCCCTGATAGTGCGCGCGTTCACTTCACGATCATTGTATAAAACCCTGCCGGAGCTTATGCGTGTGAATCCCAGGAGGATTTTAAACAGCGAGGTCTTGCCGCAGCCCGAGGGGCCGGAAATGAGCAGTTTTTCGTTTTCGGATACTTCCAGGCTGAATCCGGAGAAGATATTCTTTCCGGCATAATCCAGATGGATATCGTCATACCTGATCATGGGTCGGTTTCCTCGATCTCGTGAAAAAGTTCGGCTGCTTTTTTCCCAGCCGCTTTGAAAACCTCGTTTCCGAGCGGTGTAATGGCGTAGTATTTCCGGATCTTGCCGTTGACGACCTTTTCTGTTTTTTCAAGCAAGCCGGAGGCCGTCATGCTGCCGAGCAGGGGGTAGAGTGTCCCCGGGCTTACCTCATAGCCGTGTGATTTCAGCTCCGCCATCATCCAAACGCCGTAAACGGGCTCTTTTTTGGCGTGGTGCAGGATGTGCAGCTGAACGAAACCACGGTAAAGACGCTGTAGAACTTTCGTTTTCATTTTCTCCACCTTAATATCCATTTTCGATATCGTAATACAATATCGAAAATGGATATTAAGGTAAGCTGTAGGGTTTGTCAACGGGTCATTGAAAGAAAGCGGGTCGCCACTTTTCAGCGGGCAAATTTTCGCGGATAAGGGGGGGGCGGTTATGCCATGGCGGCCTCAAGTACGGCAAACAGCCGGTCGATATCCGCAGGTGTGTTGTACAGGTGCGGGGCTACCCGGATGGCATCCCCACGGACACTGGCGTATACGTTTTGGGCGGCAAACCGGGCGGGTAGGTCGCCGGGCAGTCCCGCGGGCAGATACAGACCCAGCATGTGGGGCGCCCGCATCTTTTGCGGGGCAACCTGAAACCCCAGGTCGGCCGCGCGGGTGGCAATCTGGCCGGTCAGTGTCCGCAGGGTTGCGGCGATGTCGGTAACGCCCCAGGCCAGGATCTGGGTCAGGGCGGCTTTCACTACCGGCGCCAGGAAAAAGCTGCTGCCGCCGCCCACATCAAATCGTCGGGCACCGGGCTGGTAGCCATTGCGGTAGTCCACCAGGCGTGAAAAATCCTCGGACGCTTCCCGGTTCAGCCAGTTTTCCTCCAGCGGCCGTCCGTCCAGCCACTTTGCGTCCACATAGCAAAACCCGTATCCGTAGGCGCCCAGCAGCCACTTGTGGGCGCCGGTAGCCAGGAAATCAGGTTGCACGTCCCGCACGGAAAAAGGCAGCGCGCCCAGCGATTGAATCGCGTCGATGACCAGGGCGCTGCCAAGGGCCCGGCATTTTTCTCCGATGCGGACCAGGTCCAACACGGTGCCGTCGGTCCAGTGACAGTTGGGCAGGGCGGTAATGGCGACCTTGTCATCGATCGCCGCCAGGACAGCTGCGGTCCAATCCTGGTCAGCCGGTCGGGAGACGGTGATAATGGCGGCCCCTTTTTCCGCGGCCAGTCGGTGCCAGGGGTAGACATTGGAGGGGAACTGATCCTGCAGAACCAGGATGGATTGTCCCGGTTCTATCGGTATATTCTTGGCTGCCAGGGCAATACCGTAGGAAACAGCCGGGATAATCGCCACCTGGTCCGGGGTGCCGTCCACCAGTTGACTGAAGAGGGTCCGGTTTTCCTCGCCGGTTTCAAAAAAGTCGCCGGAGGCGATACACCAGGGGGTGTTCTTGTCTTCGATGGCCCGCTGGCCGGCAGCCGCAGCCGTGCGCATGAGCGGGGCCGTATAGGCACAGTTGAAATAGGCCACGTCATCCGGGAATGCAAACAGGTGTCGCTGGCAGGGGATCATGGGTTTTCCTCTCTGTGGTAGTTGGTGCACCTATGGTAGGGGAAAAAAAAGAACATAACAGAGACAGAATTGTCGAAAAATTTAGGTAACAGAATTCGCTGGGTGATCACGCCCAACACAGAGACTGCGTTCGAGGAGAGGGTTTGAACCCGCTTCTAAGGTATCTCCGGGCGACAGGCCAGCAGCGTTTCATCTTTCAAGGTGGTGCCGAACTGGTTGATGACTTCCTGGATGGTCAGGCCCTGCTTTTCGGCCCCCTGCACATCCAGCTGGATTCCGCCCTGGTGGAGCATGATCATCCGGTTGCCGTATTGCAGGGCCTGGCTCATGTTATGGGTTACCATCAAGGTGGTGATGTTATTCTCCGCAACCATCTGGTTGGTCAGGGTGATCACTTTTTCAGCGGTGCGGGGATCCAGGGCCGCGGTATGTTCGTCCAGTAAAAGCAGTTTGGGAAGGGTCAACGTGGCCATCAGCAGGGTCAGGGATTGGCGTTGTCCTCCGGAAAGCAGGCCCACGGATTGTTTGAGCCGATCTTCAAGCCCGAGGTCCAGCACTTTCAGGATTTCACGGTAATGCCGGCGGCGTTGGTGGGTAACGCCCCATTTCAAACTCCGGACCCGGCCCCGCAGTTCGGCCATGCAGAGGTTTTCCTCGATGGTCATGTCACCGGCGGTGCCCATGGTCGGGCTCTGGAAAACACGGGAGATATAGCTGGCCATCTTGTAGTCCGGTGCCCGGGTCAGGTCGGCGCCATCGATGATCACCTGGCCTTCGTCGGGCGTGTAGGTGCCGGCGATGACGTTCAGGAGCGTGGATTTCCCCGCACCGTTGGAGCCGATGATCGTGATAAAATCACCGGCGGACACGTCCAGATCGACCCCATCCAGGGCGTGCTTTTCGTCCTGGGTGCCCGCGTTGAAGATTTTAACGATGCCCTTTAAGGACAGCATGTTGGCGGTCACGGTCATACCCCTCTCAGGTGGATTTTCCCCTCCCGGCTCTTTTTGAAGGCCGGGATGCCCAATGCGATGATGACCATAAACCCGGTGGCCATTTTCAGGTCTGTCGGCGCCAATCCCAAACGCAGACCCAGGGATATGATAAACCGGTATAGCAGCGACCCGATGACGGCAGCCAGGGTGAGTCGAAATACCGTTTTGGGTTTGAGCATGGCTTCGCCAATAATGATCGAGGCCAGGCCGGCCACGATCATCCCGATGCCCATGCCCACGTCGGAAAACCCCTGATCCTGAGCAATCAGGGCTCCGGACAGCGCAACCAGCGCGTTGGAAAGCCCCAGGCCGAATACGGTGGCGTTATCCGTATTGACACCCAGCGAACGGATCATGTCTTCATTGTTGCCGGTGGCGCGCAGAGCCATTCCGTATTCCGTGTGCAGGAAAAGATCCAGCAGGATTTTGACCACCAGGGTCACCAGCAGGAAAAAGGTGATCACCGGGACATAGCGCACCACGTCCATATTTTCCATAAAGGTGAATACGGTTGGTCGGTCCAGCAGCTGTATGTTGGCCCGCCCCATGATACGCAAGTTGACGGAATACAAGATGGTCATCATGAGGATGCCGGCCAGCAGGCTGTTGATTTTCAGGCGCGTGTTGAGCAGGCCGGTCAGCGCCCCTGCCAAAAAACCGGCCATCACGGCGGCAACCACGGCCAGAGAGGGATCGACGCCCTCAAAAATCAGTCGGGCGGCCACCGCCCCGCCTAATGGAAAGCTGCCGTCCACAGTCAGATCGGGAAAGGCGAGGACCCGGAAAGCGAGGGCGATGCCCAGGGCTACCAGGGCATAGGCCAGGCCCTGCTGCAAACTGATTGGGAGAATACTCAGAATCATAACTGTCTTTTTGGAGGCTTCCTGATTTTAAATTGCCTGTAGTGTTGTGTCTCCTAAGCTCCTTGTATAAGGGCGCTGCCATAAAAATGCTCAAGAGTGACGAAAATTCCGAAATCCGAATATCGAAACCCGCAACAAAAGGGCAAATCACAATGACAAAAGAAACAGACAAAACCTGTAATTACAACAGGTAATCCTCAATTTTTATCATTTGATCATTTGAATTTGTTTCGAATTTCGTGCTTCGTATTTCGGAATTCGTTAAACCCATAAAATCGATATCAAGTGGTCCATAGATATTGGTCTAATTTATGGGACGCAACACTAGCTTAATTCTATATAACAGGGCGGGTAGAATCCGATCCTGCCCGCCCTGTTTTGTATTTATCCAGGCTCCGGCTATTTAATAAGCTTGTCGGCCCGGCTGATGATGCTCTGTTTTATCGTAACACCCTGTTTTTTAGCGTTTTTAACGCTCAGATGCAACACCAGGTTTTCCGCCAGTCCGGAGGGGATGGCGCCGGGGTTTTTACCTTTCAGCACCATGGCGGCCTTTTTACCGGCCGCATAGCCTACCTCGAAATAGTTGAAGCCCAACGCCGCGATGGCTCCCAGGGGCACCTGGTCGGTGTTGCCCACGAAAAACGGGATCCGGTTGGCATTGCATACCTTGGTTACGGAGCCCAGGGCCGAGGCGACCATGTTGTCCGAGGTAATGTAAATCGCGTCCACCCGGCCGACGAGAGACTGGGCCGCGGTGTAGACCTCGGCCGAGTTGGAGATGGTGACTTCGATAAGCTCCATACCGTGCTTTTTGACTGCGGCGCGCGTCCAGTTGATACTCTGAACCGAGTTGGCGTCGCCGGCGTTATAGATAGTGCCCCATTTTTTGGCTGCCGGGACTATTTGGGTGTATAAATCAATCTGGCGCTCGATCGGCCAGGCATCGGAAACCCCGGTGACATTGCCGCCGGCGGCATCCATGGTTTTTACCAAACCGGCATCCACCGGGTCCGTAACCGAGGAATAGACAACGGGGATGTCTTTAATCACCTTGCAGGCGGCCTGGGCCGTCGGGGTGGCGATGGCGTGCACGAGGTCGACCTTGTCGGCGGCAAATTTCTGAGCGATGGCCTGGGCATTGGACATCTCACCCTGGGCATTCTGGTAATCATATTTCACCTGGACCCCCGCGTCCTGCAGGGCCTTTTCGAAGCCTTTCTGATCTGCTTCCAGGGCTGGATGAGAAACAATGGTGGTTACGCCAACTTTAAACACCTTGGCGGTTGCTGCACCAGGGATCAACAGCGAAACCACTAATAACATTGCCATTACTGCTGCCATTTTCTTCATCATAACCGGCCTCCTCGTTTTATTTTGTGATTTCAAATGGTTAAAATAAATAGACGTCTCTGTCAAGAAAAACCTATACCTGCGTGATGGCTTTTACTAAGCATATAGCGCCTCTATAGCCTCACCGTATTTGTCCAGGATCTTTTTTCTTTTAAGTTTGAGCGTTTGGGTAAGCAAGCCGTTTTCGACCGTAAAGGCCTCTGCTGAATAGAGCATCTTCTGCGGTATTTCATAGCCACCATAGGTTTGCTTTAAGTGCGATGTGATTTCTTCGTCCAGAAAGCGGGTGATATCTTCATCTTCAAGAAAGGCCGCGTGATCCACCGCCGCCAGGCCCTTTTCGCGGGCAACCGGTTCCAAAAAGGCCATGTCCGGTACCACCAGGGCCACAGTGAAATCTTTGCCGGCACCGTAAAGGAGGGCACTGGCCACGAACCGGTTTAGCTTCATATCTTCTTCGATGGCGGCCGGATGGACATATTTACCGTTGGAGGGTTTGTACGCTTCCTTGAAACGGCCCGTGATATGAAGAAAGCCCTTTTCGTCCAGCCAGCCCCGGTCGCCGGTGCGGAAGCCGCCATCCGCCGTCATTACCGCTTCGGTTTGTTGCGGCTTGTTATAGTATCCCTGCATGATGTTTGGCCCGTAGGCGACAATTTCTCCATCCCGGCTGTTCTCGCCGGTAAGGGTCTTGTCGATTTTGATACGGATATGCTTGCCGGGGGTGCCCACCGAGCCCATAAGATTGCCGTAAACCGGGCCATTGAAAGTCAGCGCCAGGGAAGATTCGGTCAGGCCGTAGCCGTCGTAGGTTTCGATGCCGACATCCTGGAAAAAGAGTTTTATCTCCTCATTCATTACGGCACTGCCGGTCAAGGCCATTTTCAAGCGTCCGCCGAAGGTGCCCCGAATTTTTTCGAAAACCAGTTTGTCCAGGATTTTGAGTTTGAGGCTCTTCCGGCCCGAAGCACGCCTTTTGGCGGCCTCCTTTTTAGCCATATTGAAAAGTATTCTCGCAAGGCCGCCTTTGGCCTCGATTTTTGCGTGCACGCCGGCATAAATAGTGTTGAAAATGCGCGGGACGGCGACCAGAGCGGTTGGGCGCACTTTCTGGATATCCTCTATCAGGGTATCCAGGCTGTCCATCAAGCCGGCACTGCCGCCACAGACCGCGCCGTGGTAGAGTTCGCCCACCTGACCGAAAATGTGTCCCCACGGTAAGATCGAAAAGGAAACCGTATGCTCGTCAAGGGGGGCGAAACTGTCGCGCAGAATTTTTAGCATGGCGGTGTAATTGCCATGACTCAAAAGCACGCCCTTGGGATCGCCGGTGGTGCCGGAGGTATATATCAAGCCGGCGATATCGTCCCGATCGGGTTTAACGGCCGCGACCGAGTTTTCGGCGCCCAGGGCTTCCAGGGCACCCAGCGTGAAATCCCCTTCGCCCCGGATGACCACAATTTTTTCAAGGGCGGGCAAGCTGTCCCTTAGGGAGGCAATCTGGTCGTGTATATCGGGACTGGCTACAAAGACGACCTTCATGCCGCTGTCTTGGATGATGTACTGCCAGGCGGAGAGGAGTTCTTTTTCATACATCGGCACGAACCAGGCCCCCCGGCTGTAGGTCGCATGGGCCACCATGGGGTATTCCACCGAATTGTTCATGATGATGCCGACCACGTCGTCTTTGCCGACCCCAATCCGGGCCAATCCGCCGCGTAGCCGCGCAACCCGGGTGGCAATCTGGCCGTGGGTCACCCACTCGTATTCCCCGGTGCGGCTGTTTTTCACCCCGAGGCAGGGGCGGTCCGCGAATTTAGCAAGCCCCTCCTCGTAAAGATCCACCAGGTTGTAGGGCGGGTCCTGGAACCATTCCTCACGGGCGTTGTCGAACTTGCGCATCCGTTTTGGCCTTTCTTATTTATAAATAAACGAGCTGTACTGTCGCTGGAAATGATGGGTTTGGTTTTTAGGGATGGTGCCGGCCGGCCGAAAGGAGCGGTCGCTGGTTGTATTAAGCCGGAATCGAAAGGCGCTCCGTACTCATCGCCGACTACAGGAACTAAAATAACGAATACCACCCGGATTGTCAACTTG
The DNA here is from genome assembly GCA_905176665.1 of Olavius algarvensis Delta 4 endosymbiont. Taxonomy (GTDB): domain Bacteria; phylum Desulfobacterota; class Desulfobacteria; order Desulfobacterales; family CAJINA01; genus CAJINA01. The sequence continues at coordinate 158,136 of CAJINA010000119.1, forward strand.
GACGCCGGGGCAAGAGGCCAAACCCGTGAAGCGGCTACTGTTTTCAAAACAGCGGTCTTTTGGTATCTGGTCTGGGTGCGATAGCCAAGGCAGCCTGGCCAAGCGAATGGTTGCCCAGTGGCGGTCTTGCTTCGGAAGTGTTTCGGATCTATACTCATGGCAGTCTGAAGCGAGATGTACCGGTGTGTCGCACCCAAACCCATCTCTTACCGGAGTGCCCTGCCATTTTCTCACGAAAACGAAAAATGGAGGACTTCATGGAAGCGAACAAAGCGAGTGTTACCGCAGAACTGATGGCCCGCAACCGGGCTGCCGAGCACCTGCTGGTGCCTGCCGGTCAGCGCATTTGTAACGATTCTTATGCCCACCATTTTATAAGTACCGAGGGCCGCCGGAATTTAAACAGCCCGCTGCGGCGTACGATTCGCCGCTTGGTATTCAGATTTCTGTATCCGGGGGTTTACAATACGATTATTGCCCGCGTCCGTTTTTTAGATGACCGGGTGCAAGCGTGCCTGGCGGCGGGTCTCGAGCAGCTTGTGATTCTGGGGGCCGGGTACGATACAAGGGCCTACCGGCTCAACGGCCTGGCCGAGCGGGTGCAGGTGTTTGAAGTGGATCACCCGGCCACCCAGGCGGTTAAAAAGGCCAAGCTAAAGGAAATTTTCAATCCAGTGCCCGGACATGTCCACCATGTACCGGTAGAACTTGAGCGGGACAACCTTGCTGAACAACTGAAGAAGGCCGGATACGATCCCAACCAGAAGACGTTTTTTATCATGGAGGGCCTGGTCATGTACCTGCCGCCGCCCTTCGTAGATAAAATCCTGGGCTTTATTCGCGAACAATCGGGCGCCGGAAGCGCGGTGGCTTTTGACTATCTGCCGCCTTCCATGGTGGACGGCACGGTCAAAGCGCGTGAAGGCCGGTCCATGATGAAAGCGGTTCGCAAATGGGGCGAGCCCTTCAAGTTCGGTTTGAATGTCAACGATGCCGCAGGTTTTATGCGGCTTCGCGGTTTTAAGGATATAATGAATGTGCATGCCCCGGAGTTGAAACATACGATTTTCAAAGGCAACCCGCGTGGTGAAGATATCTCCGGGATATTCGGGCTTATGTTTGCAGTGGTAGATAGCCGCTAGTTGATACGCGATGTGTTTTTGTATAATAAAGGGACAACACACTAACTTTTTAAACCCGAAATGAATCCCTGCTATATGCAGACCCGATTTACCGAAATGCTCTGTGAGGCAAACGGACACCTTACGCAAGATTTTAAGTGCTGGGCGTTCTGCCCGGGTATGCTCTTCAATTCACCGGACAAGTGGTGGGGGGATTTTGGTCTGCGCGATTTCCCGCATGAAGGTCTCGACTTTTGCCTGTATCAAAGTGCGGCCGGAGAGATCGTGCAGTTAGGTGCCGGGACCCGCATCCCGGTGATGCACCCCGGGGTCGTAAGGGCCCTGTTCACCGATTATCTGGGGCAGGCGGTGATTATCGAACATGCAGACGGACTGGATCAAGACGGGACGTTCATGTCGGTGTATGCCCATACCAGGCCCCGGGCACATATTGCACCCGGCGTTGTGGTCGCCAAAGGCGACATCATCGCCACTATCGCCGACACCAGCAAATCCAAAGCAAAGATATGGCCCCATTTACACCTTTCGTTGGGCCGGCCCGCTCCCAATCTGGTGTACGACCCCTTTGTCTGGAACTGCATGCGCGATCCCGATCAGGTATCCCTGCTGGACCCGCTGGAAATGATGGACTGGCCCCATAAAGTCATGGATGCCGGAGATCAGAATTTGGCCTGCAGGGTCAGGCCGAAAAACGGAGCCGTATCATAGCCTGTTTCGCCGATATGACGTGCATTGCGGTCCTCAATGATGATCTTGCCATCAATGGTGGCGCCGCCATTGAGTTCCAGAAGCAGGTGTTTACCGATCCGCCGACCCACCCGGGCAAAGGGTGCCCAGAAATCCACCTGGCCGATGCCGTCGGCCACCGTGCTGCTGTCGTCCAACCGGAAGCGATACGAGCGGTAGGCGCCACCAAGCCCCAATACCCAATTTTCATTGGGACGGTAGGTCAACTCCAGGCCAGCCGGGCCTACCGGTCCGGCTTCGAATGGATTGGTAAGCTGCAGTTGATCGCCGATTTTCCAGTCGACCACCGGGAACAGGTACCCTTCGGTCTGCCCCAGGCGCTCGAATACACCGCCACCGAGCCCCAGTGTCAGGCTGGGTGTAATGGCATAGGCCGCCATCAGCGCAGTACCATAGGACAGGGATTCACCGGCTTCAGCCCCGGTGGCGCCGGCAATCTCAACCGACGGGATAAGCCCGAAACGCCACTGGTTTCCGGGCATGTAAAAAACAGGAACGCTTAAACCCGGACGGTATATCTCGTCCCACAGGTCAATGCCCGCTAGTCTTTGCACCTCTGAAAAATCCTATTTTTCATAATCGAACCGCAGACCCAGACCCACCATCCAATGCCGGTTGATCATGTGGTTGGTATTGAAGCGCAGAAAATGGCGCTGGACATCGAAACTGCCGCCGCTGTCCAGATCGGCGCTCACCTGGTAGAGGGGGGTGTAGGACAGGGTGTAGCGGGTACGGGCCGGCGGTTGACCGGATGCTTTGGCTTGTTCCGCAGCCTGGATGGGATGGGCTGCCAGAACGCAGACGAGAACTATCAAAAAAGCGGACTGGAAGTGGCGTGGGGTTTTCATGAGCTCTCCGCGGATTACATCACGGTTAATGGTTTAAATTAAAGCGTTTACTACACCGGCCTTGCGCGTTCGTCGAGAGAAAATTTCTAATAAAAGGTAAATCACCATAAAATGTGATATACATTGGAAAGCTTGGCGCGTTGATTCTCAGGCTTTGCGCATAGACAGCCACTCTAATAGAATCCTGACCACCGGCTAACAAGGGGGTAGGATGGAAACAATAAAAATAGGCATTGCCAGCTGCCTGCTGGGCAACCCAGTCCGTTGGAACGGCGGCCATAAGCTCGATCGTTTCATTGTCCACACCCTGGGCCAGCACATCGATTTTGTTCCGGTCTGTCCCGAATCCGAGTGCGGCCTGGGGATCCCGCGTGACACCATGCACCTGGCCGGGGATCCGGCCGCCCCCCGCCTGGTAACGACCAAGACCGGTGAAGACAAGACGGCACAGATGCAGCGCTGGGCCAAAAAACGTCTGAAGGCACTAGACGAAGAAGCGTTATGCGGGTATATTTTCAAGACGAAATCACCCAGCAACGGCATGCGCAAGTTAAAGGTGTTCGCCACCCGCGAGCAGATTTTTTACAATGGGGTCGGCATCTATGCCCGGATGGTCATGGACCGTTATCCAAACCTGCCGGTGATCGATGACGGGATGCTGCACGATCCTGGTCTGCGGGCCAACTTCATAGAACAAATATTTACGCTGCGACGCTGGCGGGAGGTGCTGGCCAAACGAAAAACCGTCGGTCGCCTGGTCTACTTTCATACCCGGCAAAAACTGCTGATCATGTCTCACAGCCAGAAGCACTACCGTGAAATGGGTAAACTGGTAGCCGCGGGCAAATCCCTGCCGCTAGGCCAGCTGTATGCCCGCTATGAAGACCTGCTGTTGGAGAGCCTGCGACTGAAGACCACCATCAAAAAGCACAGTAATGTCCTTTTGCATCTCTTGGGCTATTTTAAAAAACAGCTGTCAGCCGATGAAAAGCAAGAGATGCTGCAAGTCTTTGACAACTACCGGTCCGAACAGGTCCCCCTGATTGTCCCCATTACCCTGGTCAATCACTACGTACGAAAATATGATCAACCGTACCTCAAAGAACAAACATACTTAAACCCCCACCCACTGGATCTAAAGCTACGGAGCAGTTTTTAAAATGCCTTCCAAGCCGATCAATACCCAGACTGGAAATCCAGACAAGGTAGACCCGATCCTGGTTGCCGGCGCCACCGGCTATGTCGGTGGGCGCCTGATTCCTAAATTGCTGGAAGCCGGCTACCGGGTGCGGGCCATGGGCCGTTCGCTCGAAAAGCTGGCCGGCCGCAGCTGGGCCGGGCAACCCGGTGTCGAGCTATTCGCCGGTGATGTGATGGATCTGGCCGTGCTGACGCAGGCCACCGACGGTTGTCGCACGGCGTATTATCTCGTGCATTCCATGCTGTCCGGTAAAGGGCAGTTCGCAGAAGCCGACCGGCAGGCTGCCCGGAACATGACGGCCGCGGCCGCGGCTGCTGGTCTGGAACGCATCATCTACCTGGGCGGGCTGGCCGAAAGCGAGATGCCGGCCAGCAAGCACCTGCGTTCCCGCCTTGAAGTTGGACACATCCTCCAATCAGGGCCGGTGCCGACCACCCATCTGCGAACCCCGGTGATATTAGGCTCCGGCAGTGCTTCATTTGAAATTTTACGCTATCTGGTCGATCGCCTGCCGGTCATGATTACCCCCCGCTGGCTGCGTTCACGCAACCAGCCCATTGCCATTCGTAATGTACTCGGATACCTGGTCGGCTGTCTTGCACAGCCGGCGACCATCGGAAAAACGTTCGATATCGGCGGTCCTGAAATCATGACCTACCAGGACCTGCTGCACCTGTATGCCCGGGAAGCCGGCTTGCGGCGGCGCCTGATTTTTCCGGTGCCGGTCCTGACCCCCAAGCTGAGTTCTTACTGGATTCACTTTGTGACCCCGGTTCCCGCGGCCATTGCCAGGCCTCTGGCCGAGGGGCTGACCAGCGAGGCGATTTGTACGGAAAATCACATCAGGGACTTGGTCCCCCAGAAACTGCTGACCTGCCGTGAGGCCATCCGCCTGGCTCTGGAGAGCGTGTCTCTGGAGCAGGTGGACACCTGCTGGATGGATGCCGGTGCCGCGGTGGCCCCGGAGTGGGCCCGCTGCGGTGACGCGGAGTGGGCCGGCGGCACCATCATGCAATGCGGCTATCGGGTAGAACTGCAGGCCACCCCGGACCAGGTCTGGCAGCCCATTCAAAGGATCGGCGGCCGCACGGGATGGTATCATGCCAATTATCTATGGCATCTGCGAGGCCTGCTCGATCGTTTGGCAGGTGGGGTTGGTTTACGGCGCGGCCGGCGCAACCCGGAAAAGCTGGCGGCCGGAGATGCGCTCGATTTCTGGCGGGTTCTGGAAATCGTCCCCGGTCAGCGCCTCACGCTGCTGGCTGAAATGAAGACGCCCGGGGAAGCACTGCTGGATATTCAGGTAAACTCTTTGGGTACGGGACGAACGGAATTGCGCCTGCTTTCACGGTTTTTACCCCGCGGTCTGTTCGGTATTTTATACTGGTACGGGCTCTATCCATTTCATGAATGGGTATTTTACGGCATGCTAAAAGCCATTGCCGACCGCATTGGACGACCCCTTACAGACGGCCCGGTCCGGTTTACCCCGCGCATCAGTCCGGCCTGCGAGTTACCAACGGAATAAACGCCCGGCCGGATCCAACGGGCTGTATATCCGCCGGCTTGCAACCCTGAAAAGGTGTCCCAAAATGAAAGCATCGGTACTACTTGTTACCGCCCTTATTCTGGCCGTGATGTGTCCCGCCTGCTACCCAAAGCGAATCGGGCCGCCGGGTGCGAATGGCAAACGCCTGACCTGGCCGGAGATGTCGTTCGAGCAGCGCAAGGCGCACATGGGAAATGAGGTGCTGCCGCGGGCAGCCGTGATTTTCAAGGGCTGGCGGCCGGAGCGCTATGCGGCGGTCAACTGCAGCCTGTGCCACGGCCAGGGCGCCCGGATCGGCATTTTTGCCATGCCCACATCCCATTTGCCGAGACTCAGCGGGGATTTCCTGCTGGGACCGGAATTTCAGAAACACCCCCAGACCACCCGCCTGAAACTGAACCGACTGGTGCCTGAGATTTCGGATGCGCTGGGCGTGAAACCGTTCAGTATCCTTTCCCGCAGGGGCTTTGGTTGCTATTCCTGCCACCTGGGCCCTGACGGCCCTTTGTTCGGCAATTGACCCTTTGACGGTCGGCCACCCAGATTGATAGGTTTTACCCCTCATCCCGCTGTTAGTCATCTCGTATTGCACTGACCGCCATCGTTCCTAAATTTACAGCATGTAAGGAATACTCTAAGAGGCCGCAAGGGAAACGCGACCGAGACCGTTGCGGCCGGATACCTTAAAGCCTCGGTTGACGGGAAGGGTAACATGCCAAGAACCAATGAAACCATCAAACGCATCACCGACGATTCCGGGGAAGACTACTACTGCCCGGTCGGCCTGCAGCCCGATGCCGACCCTGAAGTCGATGTCGATTCCTGCGTCGAAGTCTCAACCGTTGAACGCTATGCGAGCAATCTAAATTCAAACGATTGATATAACCTCACCGGCAGCGGCGTGACAAATGTGAAGACCGTATGTCATCGACGTTGTGCGGTGAACAAAGGGGAGTGCCAACATGAACGACAGATTGAAAGGTGTCATCGAAAATATCGGGACCGAATACAAATCGAAAATTCTAAGAGGATCCCGTCACTACGTTGAGGTTAGCATTGGTCAGCGGGCCGCCGACCTCGGGTACCCTGAGTTGGATGACCCGTATCGGAAAACGTTTGCGGTAGTTCCGCTGAGGGAACCCGAACCCGGGATGAAGGTCCGCATCGACGGTAGAACATTTGTCGATTATGCTGAATATGAGTCCGGCATTGCCGTACCGGGTTACCTGGCCCGGAAAGCTGGAAAAGAATACAGTACCTTTGTACCCCAGGACAGCATGATCTGTAACTATTCCTAACCGAGGCGGCTGTTGTGGCCGGCGGTCAGGCCGGCCGTGCGCCGCCAGGGGTCCTTTTGCCCGGATTGACAGGCCTCGGTGCCGGATATAGTTTGTAATATTATGGTGTGGCCGGAATAAGCGGTTTGTTGATCTGTCCCGCCGGCAACCCGTAAACCCGGGTTGCCACCCGAACACATCTGGTCCGTGAAGAACGCCGCACTTGCTGAATCCGATCTGGAAAATAAAGCGATTGCGCGTTTACATTAAAGGAGGTTCAAAATGAGTGTCCCCGAACGAGCTATGGTAGATGAAGTTTACCGGAAAGTAACTGATGGCGCTGCCCTTTTGGTATGTGCCTATGACGATGATGACAAATTCCGTGGCGTACACCTCGAGGGGGCTGTTTCCATGGCGGAATTTAAAACAAAACTATCCGGTCTTGATAAAAACCAGGAAATTTTCTTCTACTGTGCCTGAAATGGAGAAGCCAGTGCCGCCGGTCAGGCGGAAAATTACACCAAAGAAGGCTTCACCAACGCCAAGGTGCTCGGCGGCGGTGTAGCGGCCTGGAAATCAGCCGGGTACGCCATGGTATCCTGACTTGGATGAAGTCACCGGGCCGAGCAAAAGTTGAGGCAGTTGCCCGGCCTGCACCATGCTTCGACGACAGGAGGTGAACAACATGCCCAAAAGACATTCTGGAAAGACTTTCATCATAGACCTTGAAAAAGTAAACAGGCTTAACAGCAACGGCTGTCCGGCCTGCGGCCATAAATTCAACCTGGGAGATACGGCGGTCTGGGCTTGTGGTGCCTGGGAGGGCGGTGCCCGGGTGATTCACGAGCAGGACGCGGTTTACGACCACCGGACCAATGGGTTTATTGAACGAAAATGCTATTCCGCCAAACTGGACCGGTTTCCTTGAAAGGTTCACTCCCCGGGAGTTGGCTGTACATAGTTAACCCTGCTTGAATCCCTGCCCGCATGGCTGCCCGTGAGACTGGTGGTGAAAGGGCCGGAACTCGCCAGCAAATGAGGTTGAACCCGCCGAGCGGCCTGACAGGCAACACCCAGGGTGTTGCCGTCCGTGTCAGGCGAGCGCCAGCAATTCGTACGGTACCCTCTCATTAGCTAAACTACACTTGCCGTTCGGCATTCATTTGCCAAATAAAAACAGCGCGATTTGACTCTTGCCGGCCGGTCTGGTATCCAACCCCGAATCACATCTTCTTTGACTTACCAACTCGAAAGCGATGCACCATGTCTCACTTTGCACAGTGGTACCAGAAGTCTGTCCTCGATCGGCCGCTACGGGTCATCCTGGGCCTGATAGTGGTCATATCGATCCTGGGATACAAAGCCCGGGACTTCAAGGTTGACGCTTCGGCGGAAACGCTCCTGCTTGAAAATGACCAGGACCTGCACTATGCCCGCCAGGTGAGCGCCCGCTACGGCACCAGTGACTTTCTCATTGTGGCCTATGCCCCTAAAGAGGGGGATCTCTTTTCAAAAACCACCCTGCAGAACCTGCGCAGCCTCAAAGCGGAACTGCAAAAACTGGAGCGGGTTTCATCGGTGTTGTCGATTCTTGATGTACCTCTGTTCGAAAGCCCGCCCCTGACATACGCCGAGCTTTCCGAAGGCGCCCGTACGCTCGATTCACCGAAAACCGACCGCAAGTTGGCCCGTGTCGAGTTCCGGGACAGTCCCTTTTACCGCGACCTGCTTGTCAGCCGGGACATGCAGACCATTGCTCTGGTCGTCAACCTCAAACGGGATCATATTTACCGGCAGTTGATCGAAAAGCGCAACGGATACCTGCAGCAGCGCGATCGTGAGGGGCTCTCGCCGGATGAAGCCGGTGAATTGAAAAAGACGGTGAAACTGATCCGGGCCCACCTGGACCGCATGAATGTGATCCAGCACCGGGACATTGCCGCCGTGCGAGCCATCATGGCTAAGTACCGCGACGGCGCGGCACTCTACCTGGGTGGGGTCAGCATGATTGCCGACGATATGATTTCCTTTATCAAGTCGGACCTCAAGGGCTTTGGACTGGGGGTTTTTTTTCTGCTGGTGGTTATGCTGGGGTTCATCTTCAGACGGATCCGCTGGGTGGTGCTGCCCATGCTCTGCTGCTTTCTCTCGGTAATTGCCATGATGGGCATCCTGGGCACTTTTGGCTGGGAAGTGACGGTGATATCCTCGAATTTCATATCCCTGCAGCTGATCATAACCCTGGCCATCGTGGTTCACCTGATCGTTCGCTACCGCGAGTACCTGCGGGAAAACCCGGACGGTGACCAGCGCACCCTGGTGGCCGACACGGTCCGCGCCAAGTTTACGCCCTGCCTGTATGCGGCCCTGACGACGATTGCCGGATTCAGCTCGCTGCTGTTTTGCGATATCAAGCCTGTCATTCATTTCGGCTGGATGATGAGTGCCGGCATCCTGGTTTCCCTGATTCTGACCTTCTTCCTGTTTCCGGCCTGCGTGGTCCTGCTGCCCAAAGAAGACCCGCCGGCCGGCAGCCGGCGGGTCAATTTCGCGTTCATCACGCTGCTGGCCGATTTTACCCGCAAAAGGGGCAACCTGGTGCTGGTTCTCACCCTGGTTCTATCCTTGCTGACAGTCGCGGGCCTCTACCGGTTGGTGGTGGAGAACAGTTTCATCGACTATTTCAAGGAATCCACGGAAATATACCGCGGCATGAAGGTGATTGACCAGAAGCTCGGCGGCACCACCCCGCTGGATATCATCGTGCAGTTTGAGGATGCGGATCTGGCCGCGGAACCTGAGGAGGACCCGGATGCGTCTTACCTGGAGGACGAAGAAGACGCCGAGTTGATGGAGCTGCTCGACGAGGAGATGGAGGAGCAGAAAGACAAATACTGGTTTATCGATGAGCGCCTGGAGACCATCGAAAAGGTGCACGACTATCTCGATGGCCTGCCGGAAACCGGCAAGGTGCTCTCGTTCGGTACGCTCCTCAAACTGGCCCGCAACCTGCGCAAAGGCGCCGCCCTGGACAGTTTTGAAACGAATGTTTTTTACACCAAGCTCCCGGACAAGTACAAAGACTTGATCGTAAAGCCCTATGTGTCCTTCGAGGCCAACGAGGCCCGCTTTTCAGTGCGCATCAAGGATTCCCTGAAAACCCTCAAACGGGATGCCCTGTTGAAGCAGATCCGGTATGACCTGATCCACGAGCTGCAGCTGGATCCTGACCGGGTAAAGATTGCCGGCGCGATGGTGCTGTATAACAATATGCTGAAGAGCCTGTTTGCTTCGCAGATCAAAACCATCGGGGTCGTGGCCCTGGCGCTGCTGGTGATGTTCCTGGTGTTGTTCCGATCCCTGAAACTGGCCTTGATTGCCCTGTTCCCGAACCTGTTTGCATCCGGCGCGGTCCTGGGGGTGATGGGCTGGCTCAATATTCCCCTGGATATGATGACCATTACCATTGCCGCCATCAGTATCGGCATTGCCGTCGATGATACCATTCACTACATCTACCGCTTTCAGGAAGAGATCCGGAAAGATGGGGATTACTACCAGACCCTCTATCGCTGTCACGGAACCATTGGGCACGCGATGTACTTCACCTCGGTTACCATTATCATCGGTTTTTCCATTCTGGTCTTTTCAAATTTTTGGCCGACCATCTACTTCGGTCTTTTCACTGGCCTGGCCATGTTTATCGCCCTGGTAGCCGCCCTGACCCTGCTGCCGCAGCTGCTGGTCCTGGTGAAACCTTTTGGCAACGGGGTTATGGAAGCCAAGACAACCTGAGTTTTCCTCAAGGTTGTATAAAAACATGACAAAGTGGAGATAAGGGTATGCAATTAGATCAATTATAGAGACTATCCAGATGCTGCCTGGAGTCGCCAGGCGGCGAATTCAAGGGATCGGGCCAATTTCGTCATGCTTTTTACCCTCCGGGAAAGCCGGAGGGCTCCAGATCCTGCGTTGTCAAAGGTTCGCGGTAGTACACTACAACTTCACCCTTTCCGCCATGACTCTGAAGCCCTCCAACTTTTGCAACGTTGGGATTTAGAAGGAGCTGTTATGACCTCTCAATCAGATGCGAACAAACCGGCACGCCCGGTCCGGTGCCGTGGCGTGCGCGGGGCCACGACGGTGACCGCAAATACGAAAGAAGCCATTCTAGAAGCGACACGCGAGATGATGTACATCATCATCCGGGCCAACGATATGCAGCCGGAAGATGTCGCCAGTGCCTACTTCACCACCACGGTCGATCTCGATGCAACCTACCCCGCCCTGGCGGCCCGCCAGTTGGGCTGGTACGATGCCGCCCTTTTGTGTGGCCATGAAATGCAGGTGCCCGACGGGCTGCCCATGTGTATCCGGGTGCTGATTCATTGGAACACCTCCCGCCGCGCGACGGAAATTGTCCATGTCTATCTGCGGGAAGCCAAAGCCCTGCGGCCGGACCGCAAAACCCTGCCTGAAATTCCGGAAGAAGAGATTGCCGCCATTCTGGAAGATTTCGATATGGCTTCGCTGCATTTTGATCCGGACGGCTTGAAGAAGTAACCGTCCCTGCAAGGGGGCGGGGTTTGTGTTTCCGTTAAGTTCTACCTCGCTGGCAGTCAGGTGAGTCAAAAGCTTGTGGTGTGCCGGATGGTGCATTGTCTGCAGTTACAATCCGGAAGCGGGCGTTCCGGTAATTACCGGTTATCAATCCGACCGGCCCAACCACACCAAAAAACAGAAGCATGCTTTTGGAAGTTACCATGAAAAAAGAGTATTCCGGCAACAGGGAGCTGAGCTGTTCCTTTGAATGCAACCAGGCCTATCTGGATTGTATCGGCAAAGGTGAACACGAGTCGGTCTGCGCCCTGATACGGGTGCCGTGCGACTGCGCCTGTTCAGCCTGATGTCTTATAAAGCGGGGGAAGTCGACCGGCTTTTCCCGCATTGCTACACGCGCCTGCCATAAAAGCCGAAGATATCGTAAAACCCTACCAGGACCCTACGGCCGTTGGCCGACTGAGCTTTAAAGTACCCGCGGGATCTGTTTCGGGTGCCTCGAGTCCAGAGGAGGCGGCAAGCCCACCAAGATGATGATCATATAAAGAGTGATGGTTTAAGGGCGTTTTACGAGAGCAGCAATGCCGGGGCGCCGGACGGTTTTAGACAGATATGGATCCTTTCCGGAAATCCGTCGGAGAGATGATGACGTTTAATAAAACCGGGCGCCCTTCGCCGGCCAGGGTGCGGGCCTGCTCTAAGGCTGCATCGATCTGCTCTTCGCGTTCGACCAGTATGCCGGCGGCGCCGAAGCCTTCCGCCACCACATGGTAATCCGTATGGCGCAGCACCGTTCCGACGTCGTCTTTCAAAACCGCCACCTGGTCCCGGGCAATCTGGGTCCAGCCGGCGTCGTTGCCAACCACGGCAATCACCGGGAGGCCGTGCCGCACAAACGTGTCCAGTTCGGCCAGGCTGTAACCGGCGGAACCATCACCGTAAATAATCCAGACTTCTGAGGCCGGATTGGCCGTTTTCGCTCCGAGGGCAAATCCCCCACCGACACCCAGGGTTCCGAAAACTCCCGGGTCGAGCCATTGCAGGGGCTTGCGGGGACGCAGGGTATAGGCGGCGGTTGCCACAAAATCACCGCCATCGGCCACCAGGATACTGTTCTCCCGAAGGTGCTGGTCCAGTTTTTTGAAGAATGCCAACGGATTGACTCTGTCCGTTTGTTCTTGAACCATGGCCTGGATCTCATCTTCGCGCTGGTGGTCGGTTTCCCTCAGCGTTGCTTGCCACGCCTTCCAACTATCGCGGGGCAGGTAAGCCGGGTGCTTCGCCAGGGCTATCAAAAACAGCTGTGGGTCTCCATGGATAGGCAGCGTGGGCTTGCGATTGAGGCTCAACTCCGGCTTGCTTAAATTTACGGCCAGCAGGGCGGCATCGCGATTGATGACGCGTCCGTAGTCGAGACGGAAATCACAGGGCATACCGGCCAGGATTACCAGATCGGCGGCTTTCAGGGCCTGACGACGTTTGTGCCGCATGTGTAAGGGGTGATCGGCGCCCAAAAGACCCCGGGCCATGCCGGCCAGGTATACCGGCACCCCCAATTCGCCAACCGCATTTGCCAGACGAAGGGCATAACCGGGGTTGTGCATGACCTGGCTGCCCAGGACCAGCACCGGTCGGTCGGTATTTTCAAGCAGGTCAATGGCTTTGAGCATTTTGGGATGGTTGGCCGTCTGGGATTGCGGGCCCGGTGAATTCGGCTCCATGGCCTCAAAATCGCAGGCAAAGACATTGTCCACGTGATGCTTCAGGTAAAGTTCCTTCACCCGCTGACCGAGTGACGGCGATGATTGCTCCTGGCTGCCGGCCAGGTACCAGCTGCGGACCAGTTCCTCATCGTACAGCAGATCGATGGGACACTCGACGAAGACGGGGCCGGGCACGCCGGAGCGGGCCGTGGCAAAAGCAGTTTCCAGAACTGGTACGATGTCGCAATTTCTGCTTATGGTATCCGCCAATTTGACGACGGAGAGCAGCAGGGGCAGTTGATCGATATCCTGGAGGGAGCCGCGACCTTTCAGGATGGTCGCCGAAGCACCGCCGATCAGCACCAGGGGCACCTGGGCCATCTGGGCATTTTTAACGGCGGTGATGGTGTTGGTGACCCCGGGGCCGGCCGTCACCAGGGCCACCCCGGGTATGCCGGTCAGCCGGGCGGCCGCATCGGCGGCAAAAACAGCGGCAGCTTCGTTGCGGGTATCCACCACCCGGAGGCCCTTCTTTTTACAGCCGACCAGGATCGGAGAGATATGGCCGCCGCAAAGGGTGAACACCTGCGGTACGCCCTGGCGTTTTAAAACATCTGCGATCACATCGCCACCGTTCAGGGACATCGCGAACCTCCTCGTCAATGATTGGAAATCTACCTTTTATAATCAGCACCTTAAGTGAGCTGTCAAGCCGGAAGCCCGAGCTTTCACCGGAGCACGGCTGTGGCCGGTGTTCTTTAGGATGGCGTATAAAGATATGTTGCTGGAGAAGCAGATGAAAAAGTCGTGCGCCTGTGTGTATGTTACACATACACATTCACGAGGACACCTTTACGGACGGGGGCCAGGGGGCGGACGAAACCGGTAGGGCTATAATAGCGCGCGAGAGAACTGGACAGTCCATTCGGGACGCTTTTCGCCGGATGGAAACTTGTTTTTGTCCGTGATCTGAGCGCAGAACGCCAATCACGATCAGCAGGATCGCTTCCCGGTTTTTGAACCGGGCGAAATTTATGCACAGGTACGATATTGAAGATTGCCTCTACCTTGTTAACTGGTTACGCAAAGATCGTTATGCCCGTGAAACGGCTGGGGCTGTCGCCAGCCCGGTGACAGATCAGGTGCGCGCCGTGAACGAGCTGTCACGAACTGTTGGTTACCCCTGATGGTGCAATCCCCCCGGACTGGGGTACTTTCTTTACTTTACTGATGTCATAGCCCTGTTCAGCAATAAAATGGAGGATATGGTCATACTCGGCCTCGGAAATTGCAGGCTTCCGGGCCATGATCCAAACGTAATCACGTTTTGTGCGGCCGACAACCGTCGTTGCATAATCTTTGTCCAGGTAGATAATCCGATACTCCGCCTTGAAGGGCCACACAAACTGCATGCCCCAGACGGCATTGGAGGTTGAATCCTGAACGAAAGCTCGCGGCCGATACGTTTTTACGGGACCGTCCAAGGCGCCTTTATTGAAGGTGAAAGTTGTGTAAATGGTGCCGTCTTCCGCCAGCCGATAGGATTCGACCCCGTTGTAAACATCCTTTTCAAATATAGTGGGGATACTCGCAATCACATACCAATCCCCCATGAACCGGTTGAGGTCTACCTCGGCTACGGTTTCAATTGCCGGCCGGGTTTTGCATCCTGGCGCGGCCATAACGGCTATGATAGCGATCCAGATGAAGGCTGTTCTCATATTTTTCACCTCTGGTGGCGCCCTGGTCGGCGGCAAATAGCATTTCCGGAGACCGTCTCCGGCATCAGCTTGAAGACAGCCGGTCGAACCATCTTGTAAAGTATCAGTCCGATCAGCGGGCCGGTCAGCAGCCAGGCACCGATAACCGGCAATGCTATATGGCCAACGCTCTGTAGTCCTGCTAGCAGGCCCTGGCCGGCCAATTCGGGTAACCGACTCATCTCCTGCAGGGCGCCAATGGGGCCGAACCACAGGTTCCCCAGGGCATAATAAACACCCAGCATGCCTACCTGTAGCGGATATACGGCGAAGTTTACAGCCTGCAGAACAACGGGGTTGAGCCGTAACACCACGGCGGCCCCCAGGCACATGAAGGTGGCGACTCCGGGTATCGGGAAAAGTCCTAAAACGGAACCGAGCGCCACGCTGGCCGAAACTGCCCTGGGGCTGCGGCCGCTTTGGAGATTCCGGGTTAATACATCTTTGAGTGTTTTGAGTCCCATCATGCTCATCCTATGGAGAACCGGCACCTATTCCAGTTCGTATTCACAATACAAACCTATGAATCACCCGCCGGATCGGCAATAAGGGTGGGGGAACGGGGTATTGATAGGTCAAACCTCACAGTCGGGCAGCCTGTGGGAAGAGGATCGCCAGGCGATGATCCTATTGCTTTGGAATCGGTTGGCAGTGGGGACAGATATGTGTGCTGCGTTGACCGACCACCAGGCGTTCGATAGGATTGGCACAGCTTGGGCAGGGCTGGCCGGTCCGGCGAAACACTTTGAGAAATGAGTGGTTGCGGCCGGTTCTGCGTTCGAGGGAATAAAAATTGGCTTGGCCGCTGCCCAGGGTGGTTCCCGCGTTTTTCAGACCCTGTTTTAATACCTTGCGAATGGCGCGGTGCAATTTTGCGGCCTGCTGATTGGTGAGTGTGTGCGCGCTGCGCAAGGGATGCAGATGCGATTCCCACAGGGCTTCGTCCACGTAGATATTGCCCAGCCCGGCAATAAAGGTCTGGTCCAACAACAACGGTTTGAGCTGCCGTTTACGGGCCGCCAGCCGGGCGGCCAGCTTTTTGGCCGTGAACCCATCCGACAAGGGCTCCGGTCCCAGGTGTCCGGTGACGGTCTGGTGGGTGGGCGCCAGGTAGGCGCGTCCGAATTTGCGGGTATCGTGAAACCTGAGTTGGCGGCCGTCATCCAGTCGGATAATCAGATGGTCGTGCCGGGTGCGATGGGTACCGGCCCGGGCCAATACAAATCGGCCGGTCATGCGCAGGTGAAACAAGAGCTTCAGTTCAGGCTGCAAATGGAAAATGATATATTTCCCCCGGCGGGAAATCGCGGTGATAGTCCGTTTACGAAGTTGCCTGCTGAAGGCGGCGGGGTTTGGGTCGGCAATGGTCTTCGGCCAGAACACCCTGGCGTCGGCGATGCCGGCCCCCGGCACACCGGCGGCGATCAGATCATCAACAACGGTTTGGACTTCGGGTAGCTCCGGCATGATAGAGTTATTGGGGCGGCCAGGACGGCCGATTCAATAGCGCGGTTAGGCGATGACCATATCTGGTTCACCGCGTCGGCGGCGAATGACCCGGATGTTGCCGGTTCTTTTGGGCGCGGTCTGTTCTTCTTGCGGCTGTTCGGCCTGGGCCATCAGTTTACGTAATTGCTCTTCGAGTTTCTTTTTCTGCTCTGCTTTCATGCAGTCTTTCATCTCCTTATTTGGTTTTTGGAAAAAAATGACCAAGGGAAACCAATTATAACAGTTTGAAGGTGTTGGCAAGGATAAAATGCCAGGGCGGGCCTACAAGCTGGATCAAAATTACACCCCGCTGCCGGATGGGTTAAAGCCGAACCGTTTGACCTTTATTAATATGTTTGATATCAAGGCGTTAAGGATATGGTCCGGTTAAGCCCCCGGCCAGGTTCTTGAAAGGAACGCCTGGGTGGTAACCACGATTTAGATTGAAGAGGAAAAAAATGGCTGATTTTGAGATATTCTCGACGGATATAGACCTGCGGTTTCGGGATGTGGACGCCATGGGGCACGTCAACAACGCGGTCTATTTCACCTATTTCGAGTACGGGCGATTGAAATTTTTCTATTCCGCGGACCAGAAGGATAAGTTTCCCGGCTTTGCCTTTATCCTGGCGCATGTGAGCTGTGACTTTATCCGTCCGGTTACCCTGGACGACACCCTGCAGCTCCAGATGTGGGTCAAGGAGATCGGCGGCAAGAGTTTCAAATTCCACTACCAGCTCGTAGATGCGGACGATCCCGCCTTCACATTTGCCACCGGGGAGTCTGTCCAGGTCTGTTTCGATTACCAGAAGAACCGGTCGATTACTATATCGGAAGACTTGCATATCCAGCTCTCTGCCTACCTGGAACAGGCATGATGCGGCAGTCCGGAGCCCCCCGTGAATCCAATTTAACTTTATAAAGACGGATATATATATTCATTCGTCTGCATGGAATTGAACGCCGGATGAAAAAACGCTTGACAAGTACGAACGATCGTACTATTTTTTGGACATGACAAAAGGTGCCGACACAAAAAAGTCTATCCTCGAGGCCGGTCTGGAAATGGCCAGCCGCCTGGGATTGGAGAGCGTCACAATTGGTGAACTGGCCAAAGCCACCGGTATGTCCAAGAGCGGCCTGTTTGCCCACTTCAAATCCAAGGAAAATCTGCAGATCGAAATTTTGCATTTTGCCGGTGAGCTTTTTTCAAAGGGGGTCATCGTTCCGGCGCTGCGAACCAAGGCCGGTGTCGACCGCATCCGGCAGCTGGTTGACAACTGGGTGCAGTGGACCGGTCGGCTGACGGGCGGCTGTATCTTCGTAACCGCCAGCACCGATTTCAGCAATCGTCCCGGGAAGGTCCGTGATGCCCTGCTGGCCCAGCAGGAGGAGTGGCTCGGCAGCCTTAAACGGTTCTGCCAATCCGCCATGCGGGCAGGCGAGTTGCGGCGGGACATCGATTGTGATCAGTTTGCCTTCGATCTGTATTCACTGCTGCTCGGCTTTCATCTATACCACAAGCTGCTGCAGAACAAAGAAACCAGAAACCACCAGGAAACCGCACTGAACCGTCTGCTGGAAGATTATATCTAGCTGACCAGGCGGCCTTTCCCCAACCACGCTAAAGAATAGGAGGGTAAAATGACAAGTCGCGTACTACCAGCACATTATAAAAGCACGAACGTTCGTAACAAAGAACATGGCACTTGTCGGTGCCCCCAATTTTTCACCCAGATGGGCCGGGTGGCGCCCGGCCTGACCGGGCGCCTCGTCCAGAAGGCCTTTTTTGCACCGACCAAACCACGGGTGGACGCCCGCGGCAGGCAGTATTTGGCCAACGGCCGCCCCTTTCAATTTCAGGTACACGGTAAGACGATTCACGGTTGGCAGTGGGGCCGCGGGCCGGGGATTCTTTTTGTGCACGGATGGAACAGCCGCGGGATTCATTTTGGTCACTTTTTTAGAAACCTCCTGGATAACGGCTACCGCATCGTCACCTACGATGCCCCGGCCCATGGTAAATCCCAGGGGCGGCAGACAAATTTTTTTGAAATAGTGGATGCCGTAAAGGCCTTTTTCAATCAAGCGGCGGCACCCGACATAAATGGGATTGTGGCCCATTCACTGGGCGCAGGCGCTGTCATCAACCATCTGGCCGAATGCGAGACCGACATCGAAGCGGTGTTGCTTGCGCCTGCCATGCAGCCGGGCAAATTACTGCGCGAGGCGTTTGGCCGGCATGGAATCCCCCGGCCGGTCTCGGAAAAATTGATTGCGGATCTCGA
Organism: Olavius algarvensis Delta 4 endosymbiont; assembly: GCA_905176665.1. GTDB lineage: Bacteria > Desulfobacterota > Desulfobacteria > Desulfobacterales > CAJINA01 > CAJINA01. The sequence continues at coordinate 176,699 of CAJINA010000119.1, forward strand.
GCGGCAATACGGCTATAGCCTGCAGCGGCAAAGTCCCCACCTGCTGGTCCGCCGCGTTACATCACGGGTGCTGATTATCCATGACCGGGATGACCGCACCACGCCCTATGCGGACGTCCGCCATGTTTCGGAACAATCCAACCAAATGGTCCTGCACTCGACCTCGGGTCTGGGCCATAAACGCTTATTATACAACCCTGAGATCGTGGAACTTGTCCAGGCGTATATCATGGAACGATGCCTCGCCGGTGATGATTCCCGCCAGGTGGTCTGAAAGGAGGCCGATATGCAGCCAAGCACTGATCAAATTTTAGAAACGTATAAATTGGCCGATGACGAACGGCGGCTGTTTCTATTCCTCGAGTACCGGGATTTACGGGAACTGTTTACGGAAATAGAGACAGGCGATTTGTCTTTCGAAAGCCGGTTTTCGGAAAGTAGAAAGCGCACGACGTGGTTGAACCGGCTGAAGCGGCTGACCGCCATGAAATGGTCACCCCATTGCAGTCCGCAAACACCGCCCGGACAATAATCTGCCCGGACGCCGGTACTGCAGATGCTGGCGCCGGCGACCGGAACCGACCCTGAAAGTCGTGCGGAGTACCGGACTGCCGGTCTGCATCGCATAGCAGCACCTTGCCCGGAATACGGCGAGTCGTAACCGTCATCTGTCCGCACTTTCAACAAACTCTTGAAAAGATCTTAATGTAGTGATAGCAATCAGTTAGTAGTTATACGCTTCAGCAGGCAAATTTACCGCCACCGTCAACCTCGGGGGGTCTATGAAGAGCGTGCTGATTGCCGACGATGATCGTGTTCTACGCAAGTTGATTTCAGTTGCCCTGGAAAAAGCCAGCGACGAGTTGCGCATTTTTGAGGCCGAAGATGGTCAGGTCGCGATTGATATTCTGGAAGCTGAAAAAATTCAATTGGTTATTACCGATATTAATATGCCCAGGCTCAATGGTTTGATGGTTATTGCCTATTTAAATGTTTTCTTTCCGACATTGCCTACTTTTGTGATGACGGCCTATGGCACGTCGCGATTAAAATCCAAGTTGCCTGAAGACCTCGTGAAATTCTACCACAAGCCGCTTACCGTTCCCGACCTGGTTAACGACGTACTGGCGGTACTGGCCAGCGAAATGCCCCACAAGGAAAAAGCCCCCATTTCCCTGGTCAATTTCCTGGAAATGGTCATTTTGGAAGGTCAAAATTGCACGGTTACGGTTGAGGCGGAAGGTGTGGCCCCCTGCCACCTGTTTATCAGCAGGGGGGTGTTGCTCGATGCCGTTATGGGTGATCGCCGGGGCGAAGAAGTCGCTCTCGAGACCATCTTCCGGACGGATGTCCATTTCAGTATGGAAAAAGGCTACCCCGAGACGATCCAAAAAACTATCAATCGGCCGTTGGAAGAGATCATAGACGCTTCCGCCCCTACCTAGCAAACCGGTTCCGGCAGGTGTTTGCCCGGAGGCCGCCTAAATCGTTATGAAACAGAAAACAAGCCTTGTTACCATCGCATTTTGGATTTTGGCCGCCCCGGTAGCCCTGGCCGGTTTTGCAGGGCTGTTTACCCGCAGTTTGAAATTCAAGCTGCCTTTTATATCCGACCACATCATTCGCAACCTCGACAGGTATACCGTCTATGGTGAGACGCTCAAAGGCCGGGCGGCAATTGTCCGGGGAGAGCACTGGTTTTTCCTGATTACCGTCGGGATTATTATTCTGATGGCCATTGTGGCCTTGATCATCAAATCTTTATCAGACGAGGGGTAATTCTCGGGAACATCTTCAGGAGCGTGCATGACTGTTTATTTCAATGGTGAATACAAACCCAAGGAAGAGGTCCACCTATCTCCCGACGATCGGGGGTTTTTATTCGGCGATGGCGTTTACGAGGTCATCTGCGCCTATGCGGGGCGCCAGTTCAAGGCGGATGAGCATTTTCAACGGTTGGGGCGCAGTATGACGGAGCTGCGCATTCAACCGCCGGACATGGATGCGTTGCGCCGTGTACCGGAAACCTTGTTGCACGAAAACGGGCTTGAACAGGGCTGGGCGGTCATTTACATCCAGGTTACCCGGGGGGCCGCACCGCGCAGCCATCCCTTCCCGGATGCACAGACACCTGTCACGGTATACGCTTACGCCGCCCCCTTTGAGTCACCCGCTCAAGAGTTGGAACAGGGGGTTCGGGTTGTCTTGACCCCGGACAACCGCTGGCTGCGTTGCGATATAAAATCGGTAAACCTGCTGCCCAATGTCCTGGCCAGCCAGACCGCGCGTGAAAACGGGGCCAAAGACGTTCTGTTTGTAAGAGACGGGGCGGTTACAGAAGGGTCTTATACAAGTTTTGGGGCGGTGTTTGCGGGCAGAGTGGTCACCCATCCGGACAGTCACTACATTCTGCCGGGTATCACCCGGAGCGTTGTCCTCGATTTATGTGCCAAGCTGAAAATTGCGGTCGAAACGTACCCGGTTCAGGTTGGCCGGCTGCAAGACGCCGATGAGTGCATGCTCTGGGGGACCACCACCCAGGTGATGCCCATTGTACAGGTGGATGACCTGACCGTGGGGGGCGGCGAGCCGGGGCCCATTACCCGGAAATTGCAAAAAGCACTGCGTGATTTGATTCTTGATTCTAATCAGGACACGCTTTAGAGTGTTTTATCTACTTCATCATGGGGGAGAGCACGATGACAGGAAAAGACCAGACACAGTACCAGACAATCACCATCATGACGGTAGATGGTGCTACGATCCAGGGGAAGGTCTACATCCCCTCTGACGGTCGGATGTCGGATCTATTTACAAAAAGTGAGTCCCCATTTCTGGTGATGGTGAATGCCGTTTCGAGGGATGTGCAGGACAAAACGCTTTTTATCAACAAGAAACACATTATTTGGGCGGAACCGGAGGAAGCTTAACAATCGTAGAGAATCTTCCCGTCCTGCGGCAGCCTTAGAGTTTCTCCAGGAAGGTCGTCAGGGCGACCACTTCATCTTGCCCGGCCAGCTTTCGGCGAATATCGATAACATCGGATAACGCCGCCTTATCAAGCAGGAGGTGCTCCTTGCGGGTACCGGACTGGTTGATGTCAATGGCCGGCCATAAACGTTGCTCGGCGCATTTTCGGCTGAGCACCAGGTCCAAATTGCCCGTTCCCTTGAATTCCTGGTATATAATATCGTCCATGCGACTGCCCGTTTCCACCAGGATGGTGGCAACGACCGTCAGCGAACCGCCGTTCTCGATGTTGCGTGCAGCTCCGAAGATGCGCCGGGGAATTTCGAGGGCATTGGCTGCCAGGCCCCCGCTCATGGTCCGGCCGTGGCTCTTGGTCTCGGCATTGAATGCCCGGGACATCCGGGTCAGTGAATCTATAAGAACGACTGCGTCCCGGCCGGTTTCCGCCACACGGATGGCGGTGTTCATCGCGATGCGCGTGATGCGCATATGCTGGGAGACACTCTGGTCGGAAGAAGAAAAAAGGACGCGGGCCTCTTTAAGGCCACGCTGGAAATCAGTAACCTCTTCGGGGCGCTCATCCACCAGGAGAATGAAAACAGCCGCATCCGGGTGGTTGGTCATGACGGCGGAAGCAATGTGTTTCAGCAGGGTGGTTTTGCCCGATTTGGGTGGTGATATAATTAACCCGCGCTGACCGCGCCTCATGGGGACGAGCATATCCAGGGCTTTGCCGGTGACATCCTGAGCATCTTTCATCAGCTGAAACCTTTCCAGGGGGTCGATACTGGTTTGGGTGTGCAGCGATTCAAGGCGGTCAAAAGCGGTCGGGATCAATCCGCAGATGGTGTCTACCTGGGATAGTTTGAGATTGCGGTTTTTTCCATCGCCGGGCACACCGCCACCCTCGATATAACCGCCTTCGGGCAGATTGAATTTCTGAATTAGCGGTGCGGGCACGAAGGTATCGCTGGGATTGGGTTGAAAGTTTTTCTCAATGGATCGCAGGAAACCAAAACCCCGGTCTAGAATCTCAAGATGACCCTCTACTGGTTCCAATGGATAACTCCTTAACAGTGTAAAAGCTGGCGTGGTTCAATCAAATAGTGCCTTCAGACGATTTGATGATACGGCCTTTACAGGAAGAATTTCGAGTGGATGCGATATGAGCCGGAATACAGTCACTTTCTTCCGGCTGGAATAAGGACTTACGTTTATGCCCGACAGTCGGAGTATAACAAATTACCTCCGTCGGGTATACAACTGTTTTAAGTGTTTATAATATATAATACCCAGCCTCAACAGGATTAGATATGGTTATTGTCATCGCCTTACTTACCATTACTGTTTTATTCGGGCCCGGTCTGTGGGCGGCCAGGGTTTTGCGGCGCCATAATCGCGATGAATATTTTTCGGGTAACGGTTTCGAATTGGCGCGTCTGCTCCTGGGTGATTCCGGCATCGAGACTGTCGCGGTTGAGGAGACGCCTACCGGGGACCACTATGATCCCGAAAAGAAAATGATCGGGCTGACAAAGGGTCACTGTGGCCGGCGGACGCTTACCGCGGTAGTGGTGGCGGCCCACGAAGTCGGGCACGCTATCCAGGATCATACCGACTTTACACCGCTCAAAGCACGCACCCGCATGATCAGATCGGCCGCCCGCATGGAAAAAATCGGCGCGGGCATCATCATGGTGGTGCCGGTACTCACCGTCATTACCAGGGTGCCGGCTGCGGGCCTGCTGATGTTTCTGGGCGGCCTGGCCACCCTGTGTATCCCGGTACTGGTCCACTTGTTAACCCTGCCGACCGAGTTCGATGCCAGTTTTAAGCGGGCGCTGCCCCTGCTGGCTTCGGGGAAGTACCTTCCCGAGGAGGATTTGCCCGCAGCCCGCCGAATCCTGCTGGCCTGTGCTTTGACCTATGTGGCCAATGCCCTGGTGGGGTTATTGAACGTTTACCGGTGGTTTCGAATCCTGCGCCGATAACGCCTGGAAGCTAACTGAAAAATCAGATTTTGACCCAAGGTGCGGCGGCCGTGAGGAGCCTCGTGTTGCGGGACTTCCCGCTGGATTTATTCCTCAAAGGTGGTCGTAAGGTGCTGGAATACATCAGGTATTTTGAAAATTTATTCTGAGCGTCCATCGCCGAGACCGGCCTGGAAGAATTTGTTGAGATGGCTTCTAATCTTCCAGGTCGACTTCCATGAAGTTAAACCAGAATCCGCTTTTGGTGGCGTAGTCCAATTCTATTTGAACGGCCTCCACGTGGCGTTCCTCAATCTCCAGGAACTTTTTGAAGACAGCCTGAATGTCGCCACTGGTCTGCGCTGCAGCCTCACGATAAAAATCGCTGGTTTCCACCTCGATTGAGAGCGCGCTATTGAGCAATCGCTTGATATTGCCCAGCATTTGCTCGGGTATGCGGTCGGTCATGCTGGAAACATGGCTGGCTATCCGATCCTTGGCGGGAATGGTTGATTGAAGACGGTTTAGGTCGATCGTGTCCCCGGATTTAAGTGACGCCAAGCTGTATTCGAGAAAATCCACGTGAGATTGCTCGTCCTCCCCGAGGGCCTTGAAAAGGTCCTTCCCGCGCTGGTCGTCCACTTTGTCAACGGCTTCAAAATACATGTCCCGGATGCGGTGTTCGTATTCCAGGGCATCAATGAAGATTTGCTCGGAGCTCATATGTCCTCCCGTGAGGTTGATTGAATAGATTTTATAATATACAACCGCTCGGTTTCTCCCGCAATGACTCTTTGGGTTTTATTGGGTCTTATTTCCCGTTTGGGGTGGCTGGGTGGGAATCTTCAGGTCGGAACTTGCCAACTGGTGTCGAGTGCCTAAATTGAACTAATGTTGACGTAACCTGAAATTAAGGCTTTTGGCGCCTAGATTAAGAATATTAGCGCCGCGACAGTACACATTTCGAAATTTTAGCCACCTGTCCCTCGCGGCACATTGGGCTGCCGCCAAATTCCGGGGACAGCTTAAAACCCGGCCGCCGGGCCAGGCGGATTAAAAAGCCCACAGCAACGTTTTGAAAGGAAACGCCGCTGCTTATGAATAAGGATGCAGCCCCAGTCTCGCCGTACGCCATCAGAAATGTACGCCTCTTTATTGCTTTCAAGCTTTTTTTCAATGCCCGGTTCTATTATCCGGTATTTACCATTTTGTTTTTGGACTTTGGATTGACCATGGCCCAGTTTGCCCTTTTGAATGCCATCTGGGCAGCTACCATCGTGCTAGCGGAGGTCCCGTCCGGAGCCTTGGCCGATATTGTGGGGCGCCGCAAACTGATGGTCTGGGCCGGTGCGGTCATGGTCATAGAGATTCTCCTGCTGTGTGTGGTGCCCCGGGGAAATGCGGGCCTGCTGTTCGGCGTGTTTGTTCTGAACAGGATCTTAAGCGGATTGGCGGAAGCCTCCGCCAGCGGGGCGGACGAAGCCATCGCTTACGATGCGCTCAAAGCCGCCGGCCTGCAAGCCCAATGGGGCCGGGTTCTGGCCATGTCGATCCGTCTGCAGTCGATCGGCTTCATTGTGGCCATGACCCTGGGGGCCGTCGTCTATGATCCGGCTTTTATGCAGCAAGCGGCCGATTGGCTAAGGATTGACATTATTTTTACCCGGGATACCACCTTGCGCCTGCCGCTCTACCTTACCCTGGGGATGGCGGTCCTGGCCCTGGCTGCCGCTCTGCGGATGGAAGAGAGCGCTAATGGTCTGCAAAACGGCGCTGATCACCCCGATGGAAAAAACGGTTTACCGGCCCGCGAAGCCTTTGCCATGACGCTTCGTGCCGGGCGGTGGATCCTAGATACGCCCTTTGCGCTGGTCATCATCTGTTCCGGATTTCTATTTGACAGCATTGCCCGCATGGTAATTACCCTGTCCAGCCAGTATTACCGGGTAATCCAGGTGCCGGAGGCCGTCTTTGGCCTGATCGGATCGGGCATTGCGGTCCTTGGCCTGATCATCCCGCGCATTGCCTTGTGGATGACGGAACGCAACACTCCCCGTTACAATCTGCTGGTTCTGGCCGGTGTCAATCTCACCGGGCTGGTCGGCATGGCCTTTTTTATACCGCTGGCCGGATTGATTCCGGCCATCATCCTGTTCAGCGGCATGTACATGACGGGTTTTTTCGTCAGCCATTATCTAAACCACATCACGGATTCGGCCCAGCGGGCCACCGTCTTGAGTTTCAAGGGGTTGTCCTACAACCTTTCCTACGGATTGATCGGCCTGCTCTATTCCCTGCTGGTGGCCTGGACAAGGCCAGGCATTGTTGAACGGTTTTCGGATCAATCGGCTTATCAGATTGAAAACCTCACCTTCATGGCGACCTTTAACTGGTTCCTCTGGGCCTTCATCTGCGGATTCGGAATCTTATGCCTGTTTGCCCGTCGGCGGTTGCGTGGGCTGGATGTTCACCGGAAGCCGCTGGACGCGCAAGTAGGTGCTCCTGATTGAGATTTCGAGTGCTGGTTCCACGGCTTGCGTTATTCCTGTTATGCCCTATAATGGTTGTTAACTGCCCGGTTATCCTTCTCAATGACGGATACAGGCAGGGGTCCGGGTGGCTAACCGGGTTCCGAACACAGCCGAACGTTGGCTACTGCGGTCAGGCTGACTCATGAAACAATGGTTACAAGACATATTTTACTGTGAATTTTCGCTCGAGACGGACAACGAGGTGCTTGTCCGCATCCTGATGTACAACGTTTTTCTGCTGGTCTTCCTGATTACCGCCATTTCCTTTGCCATATTCCATGCCGCCCGGGGTGCCTATTTCATGGCCTTTATCCTGCTCGCCGGGTGTGCGCTGCTGATCGGCGTTCGTGAGTATATCCGCATAACCAAAGACCACCAGCGCGGGTTCAAGGTGGCCGCGGTTTTTACCCTGCCGGTATTCCTGATCAATTTCATCACCGGGGGCATTCAAAATTGCGGTCCCCTCTGGCACTATTGTTATCCCATGGTGGCGCTTCTCCTGGTTGGCCCCCGGTGGGGCTCGCTGGCATCCATAGCCTTGATCGGCGTGTCCATGCTCCTGCTTGTGGCGCCGTTTAACCTCCTCATGCTGACCAGCTATACCCCGGAGTTCCTGCTGCGCTTTTTTATTTCCTATATGATCGTTTACTTTCTGGCTTTTACTTACGAACTTCAGAAAAGGCGCGCCCGGACCCGGCTGAAAATCCTCAGCGGCTTGCTGCCCATTTGCGCCAGCTGCAAAAAAATCAGAGATGATAAAGGATACTGGAACCAGATCGAGGCCTATATTGCCGAACATTCCAAAGCAGAGTTCAGCCACAGCATCTGCCCGGAGTGTTCGCAGAAGCTCTACCCGGAATACGACTTCAAGGCTCAGTCGGCCCCCCCGCCCCCAGCGGCCTGACAGGCTTGCCAAGGCCTTTTTTCCTTGCAAAATAATTGAAACTTCAGCAAAGTAAGCCGCGTGTGGGTGCTGATTGCGCCACGCTGGATTTTCATTTCAAATTACAATCACCTGAATGCATAAAAAGGATGGCCTGGGTATGAAAAAATGGCGATGTGGTGTTTGCGGATATGTATATGAAGGCGATGAACCGCCGGACAAGTGCCCGGTTTGCGGAGCAGACAAGAACCTGTTTGAAGAGATCATTGAAACACCGCCGGCCGGCGATCAAGCCGCCGCAAAGGACAAGCCCGAGGAGACCGCACCGCCACCCGAATCCCGGGGCGTGGATTTGGGACCCTTACCGACCACACCGTTGGGCCGGGTGCTGAATTTTATCCTTGAACAGATGTTGAAACACCACGCCCACCCCATATCGGTTCATTTCCCGAACGGGGTCCTGCCGGTAGCCTTCATTTTTACGATTCTCGCCGTGCTGCTCGAATCCCGCGCCCTGGAGACGGCGGCCTACTGCAACCTGGTATTCGTAGTGCTGGCCTTGCCCCTGGTTCTATTTTCCGGATACGTGGAGTGGCAAAAACGGTACATGGGGCTGCGCAGTCGGCAATTTATGGTTAAAATCGGCTGTGCGGTGGCCGTCTCCGTACTGTTACTCATCGTTGTGGTTTGGTGGACCGTGAACCCGGATGTACTCCAGGTACCATCATCCGGCCGGACCATATTCATGCTGGCCAATCTCTTGGCTCTGGGAGCTGCGGTTGTGGCGGGATTGATTGGGGGCAAACTCGTCTTCAAAGATTAGATGCTGTTCACCGGCGCATCGCCGCCAGCGTGTGAGCGGCAATGTGCCGGGAGCCTTCAATTGCGGGCCCTTTAAAAGACATGCTCTACAGTAATGAAGGCTGTTGACTTGGCATGATCTATGAATTTGGCTTCATCTTCGAGTAAAATTGCGCTCAGTTTTTGTCCCTCCGGTGAGCTCATCGCCTCAATTAGCGCTTCTTCGGACTCAAACCAGACTTCAGCGACACCATCGTATGCCTGTGCCATCCCTCTGGATGCGCGGATATTTTCGTTGAGCGGCGTATCAACGGTATGGTCTTGCACGTATCGCTTTGCTTTGTAATCGTCTGCAAATTTTTGGAAAAGCGGACCATGCTGATTAAGCCAATAATCTTGAAACTGTTTTCGGGACATATCCGGATGGCGGCATATGCACATAACAAATTTAATCATGGAGGCCTACCCTTGCGTCTCTTTGGTTTAATGAACGGCTATCTTGACGTTTTAGCGCTGATCAGTTTGCAGGTTTTGCTTTCCGGTGCGAAAAGCAGGAACCCGGCGAAAAATAGAAAAGGTAGTGCAAAAAAAAGGCCGACAATGGGCACCATCACCGCGCCGATAAACGCCAGCAGCAGGCTGAAGACCAGGAATACCAGGCCCAGCATCCGGCTGGATATCTTTATGGAAAAGCATTCGATTTTATTCATCGCATAACTCCTTATGTTGTCAGGCAACCTGTCAAAGGTCTCGGCAAAGATCAGTAGGTATCACCTTCAGGTGTAAAATTAAGGTAGTCACGAAACAGGTGGTTTCAACCGGGGCCAAAGCAAATGGGCTTTACCCGGGATTTTGATGTTTCAACCGCTTGAAGGTTGACTTTGCACCGCCATGTTTCTATGCTTTTTTTGATACCGCCGCCATCGGAACATATCCGGAACCGTCTGTACCTCTCATGCCTTCCAGCTGCTACCGCAACGGATTAGCCGTAACCCCAAAGAACCAAGTATTGGCTGCGTGTCAGTAGTTTGAACACTGGGCCGGTGTACCGCCTGCCGCGGCACCGGCAACAAGGGCAGTCCCATGGCACCGACGACTAGAAGAGAAATTATCAAATCCGCATGCTTCGCGGCCGCAGCCGGTTTGGCGTCTTTTATTAAAAGCCCTCTTTTTGCCGCCGTGCAGGGCAAAGCCATTATTGGATTCAAGCCGGGATATTTGAAACTGCACCGCAGTGGTGAACTGAAGCGGCGCGGGGAAGCGCTCTGGGCGCTCATGGAGCGTTGCGAACTCTGCCCCCGTATGTGCGGGGTAAATAAACTCAAGGGGGAGAAGGGCTTTTGCGGGGCTGATGCCCAACTGGAGGTCTCATCTTTTCACCCCCATTTTGGCGAAGAAAAGCCGCTGGTGGGATCCGGTGGGTCCGGGGCCATCTTTTTAACCCATTGCGGCCTGCGGTGCGTGTTTTGTATAAATTGGCAAATCAGCCAGGGCGGAGCAGGCTATCGACTCAGCATCGCTGATTTGGCGGACATGATGCTGCACCTGCAGGCGGGCGGTTGTCCCAATATCAATTTTGTGACGCCGACCCACTACGCCCCCCATATTCTCCTGGCGGTTGACAGCGCGGCCGCCCGGGGCTTGAAAATCCCGCTTGTATACAACACCTGCGGTTGGGAACGGCTATCCATCCTGAAAGTTCTGGACGGGGTCGTCGATATCTACCTGCCGGATTTCAAATATGCCGACGGCCGCATGGCCGCCAAGTATTCGTCGGGAGCCCTTGCTTACGTCCAAGACACCCAGCAGGCGTTATTGGAGATGCACCGCTAGGTTGGTGTCGCCCGGCCGCAGGCAGACGGCCTCATCTACCACGGGTTGATGATTCGGCATCTGGTGATGCCCGGGGGCGTGGGCGGAACCCGCAAAGTAGTTGACTGGATTGCCCATAATTTGCCAAAGGATACCTATCTAAACCTCATGTCCCAGTACACACCGGTATTCCGAGCATCTGAATTTCCGGAAATCGATCGCCGGCTCACCCGGGAAGAATGTGCACAGGCCGTTGCGTGGGCCCGGGCCGCGGGTTTGACCAACCTGGATATTCAGGGGTATCGTTTTTAAAGTCAACCGCACGGGTGCCGGTATAGAATGATAACAGCGTTATAAACAGGAGGTAACCAACCATGCCCCCCAGTCGCAAACCACATAGGGTCCTGCGCAGCCAGCCGACCATCGAAGGCGCCGGGGTGCACCTGAACCGCGTCTTCGGCTTCAGCGAAGTACCCCTATTCGATCCCTTTTTGCTGCTCGATGATTTCAGGTCGGACTATCCGGATCACTACTTGAAGGGTTTCCCCTGGCATCCCCATCGCGGAATCGAGACGATTACCTATGTGTTGATCGGAGACGTGGAGCACGGGGACAGTCTCGGCAACCAGGGCATTATCGGTTCGGGAGATGTGCAGTGGATGACGGCCGGCAGCGGAATTATCCACCAGGAGATGCCCAGGGGGGACATCGCTGGCCGCATGCATGGATTTCAACTCTGGGCCAATTTGCCCGCCCGGGATAAGATGATGACGCCGCGCTACCGTGACCTGTCAAGCGCAGAGATTCCGGTAGTCAATCTTCCCGGAGGAGCCGATGTAAAAGTGATTTCGGGAGAGGTCGCCGGGGTACGGGGCCCGGTTGCGGATATCGTCATAGAACCGGAATACCTGGACGTAACCGTGCCTGCCGGATTGGTATTCCGGCATGCCACGAAACCCAATCACACAGTTTTCGTTTACGTCATCGACGGTCAGGGATTTTTTGGGGAAGGGTCGGACAATGCGGTCGACGCCGATAACGGCACCCTGGTGCTTTTCGAAGATGGCGAGGAAATGGTGGCGGTCGCCGGGAACACCGGTTTGCGGTTCCTGCTGATTGCCGGGAGACCCCTGGGGGAACCGGTAGCCTGGCAGGGGCCGATCGTGATGAACACCGAGGCCGACCTGCAGGTGGCGTTCGAGGAGTATCGGCAAGGGACCTTCATTAAACATTCAGGTTAAAAATCAGCTTGGCGATAACCCATGAACGCCAACCAACATGCCAACCCGGTCGATCTGTTCGACCCGTTTACCAGCCGTGCCTGCCGGCAGGTACGCAATGACCTGGCCCACGGTCTGGTGAGCGCCATCTCTACACGGAACTTCGATCCTGTTGCCAAGCTCGTCCACAACTATCTGTCAGGCAGCATTACGGTACCCATCCGACGCTACCTGATCGATCGCCGGGAACGCTACCGCACCATTTTCGAATATACCCGGGCAGCTGGCTATACAAACGCGGACATTTGGCCCATCACGATCGCGTTGTGGGATGAGCTGTTGTTTTTTGAGGTTCATGAGTGGCTGGAACAAGCTTGGCATCAGAGCCGGGGGACCGAGAGAGGGTGTTATCAGGCGGTGATACGGGCTGCCGGCGCTTACATCCACCTGGAGGCCGGCCGCAGCGCTGCGGCTGTCCAGCTGGCCGCCAAGGCGGCTGACGGCTTGTCCCGCCACCGTAACATACTGGCCGGTTATTTCGATGTGTCCCGGATGTTGGACAAACTCGAACCCCTTGATCCGGTGCCGCCCAAATTTAGCCCCTCCCTTCCGGCCGGTAGCCGGACGGGTGCTGGTTAGGCGGTCACCGCGACGGGGGAAAGCCCCATACCAGGAACTCACATGTCGATCCGCACCGAGCAAACCGGAATTATAGCCGCCTTTGATGTGTATTATCAAAAAGATGGACGGTCCTCCGCGGTCGCCGTAGGTGTCAATGAGTATGCGGATGCCCAACCGGTTCGCGTATATAGCAGCCGGCGCCCCAACGCGGAGCCGTATGTCCCCGGCGAGTTTTATCGGCGTGAGTTGCCGTGTATTCTCGAGCTTTTGAAAACATTTCCGGTGGCTCCGCGGGAAATCATCGTGGACGGATATGTTATGCTGGGGGCCAAGCCGGGTTTGGGACAGCATCTTTTCATGGCCCTGGGAGGCTGCCTTCCGGTGATCGGTGTGGCCAAATCGGCATTCAAGAGTGCCGGGGGCCTACCTGTTTTTCGCGGCCGCAGTTCGCGCCCGCTCTATATCACTGCGGTGGGCATGCACGTAGATATAGCGGCTGCCAATATCCGCAAGATGCATGGACACCACCGCATCCCGACCCTGTTGAAGCTGGTCGATCGACTGGCGCGGGAAAATGCAGGGGGAAAAAGGGTATAGGTGGCGTTATTCAATCGAAGGCTGCCCCTTGGCAACCTCTTTGTACAGCTCACCGGCCCATCGATAGACCGGTGCGGTTTTGTCGGTTTCCAGGTGTAGGATCTTCATCACGATGCTGCGGGCTGCGGGGGCGTCCGTAAATCCTTCCCAGAGGATCTGGGCTTTCAAAAGCAGGGCGTCGGGGAAATCGGGGTCTTTGGCCAGGACGTTTTCGACGGCGACCAGGGCATCTTCGAAGCGCTTTTCAATTTTACTGACCCGGGCTGTGGTCAATTCGCCTTCCAGCTGTTCCCGCAGCGAGATCCGGGCCCGGCCCCCTCCGTAGAGCATCCCGGCCGAGCGACCCATGAAGCTGGTGATGACCACCACGATAATGATGGCCACCAGGGCGCCCAGCAGGGATGTCAAGATCTTAACACCGAAGCTCACCGGTGCAAAAACCAACATAAACATCAGCGGAAACAGGGTCCAGCAATAGACCCTGATGAAGTGCGTCCGGGCTGCTGTGTCAATATCTTTCAAGCGCTTCAGGTCGGCCTCCTGGGGTTTTTGGCGGGCAGACCCTGCATACCGGCCTGCATCAGTGGGTGCATTCTAGAACCTATCTCAAAAAAGTCTTTTGGCCCAAACTCGGTGTTGGGCGCTCGGTTCAAGTACTCAAAATACTTTAGTATTTCTGCGGCTTTGACCTCGTGGCCGCCTTGATTTTGAACCAGAACCCGTTTTTGAGATAGGTTCTATTCCACTTGCCGACACTTGTCAAAAGGAAGCCTACCGGACCCGAACTACTTTTCCGCCATATCGAAACCTTCCAGGAATTGCCCGTATCCAGCCGCCTGCATCTCATCGCGTGGAATAAACCGCAAAGAAGCCGAGTTGATGCAATAACGCAATCCCGTCGGGCGGGGGCCGTCATTGAACAGGTGCCCCAGGTGTGAGTCGCCATTTTTACTGCGAACTTCTGTGCGGACCATGAAATGACTTTTGTCGCTCAACTCAATCACGTTTTCCGGTACCAGCGGCCGCGTAAAACTGGGCCAGCCTGTCCCGGATTTATATTTATCGACGGAGCTGAACAGCGGTTCGCCGGAGACAATATCCACATAGATGCCGGCCTTTTTATTATCCCAGAAACGGTTGTTGAAAGGTGGCTCCGTGCCGTCTTCCTGGGTTACCCGGTATTGCAGCGGGGTTAGGGTTTGGCGCAGCGTGGCTTTATCGGGGACCTTATACGGACCACTGGCCGATGGCGGTGTTGGTGACATGATCTGGGCGGTTTTCATATTTTTATCCGAATCGCCCCAGGCCTTGGCCAGGTATCGGTCGCGTCCGGAATTGGAGCGGTAAAGCTTATACCGGATGGGGCTTTTTTTGTAGTAGTCCTGGTGGTAATCTTCCGCTACGAAGAATTGTCCCAAAGGCAACAGCTCGGTTTCAATGGGCGCGTCGAAGTGGCCGGAGGCCATTAGCTGCTTTTTCGACGCCTCCGCCTGGCGGCGCTGGGTGTCGTCGGCGTAGAAAATGGCGCTGCGGTACTGCGGGCCGCGATCCACAAATTGTCCGCCGCCGTCTGTTGGATTCACGTGCCGCCAGAAGATATCAAGCAGTTCTGGGTATGTAATTTTGGCCGGGTTGTAGATGACCTTGACGGCTTCTATGTGACCCGTGCCGCCGGTTGATACCTGTCGATAGGTAGGGTTATCCAGGTGTCCCCCGGTATATCCGGAAATGGCCTCGATGACCCCGTCCACTTTTTCGAAATCGGATTCCGTACACCAGAAACAGCCGCCTGCAAAGACAGCTTCGCGGGCTTCCTGACTTATAACGGTTTCTTTTTCCATATTTTTATCCATGCTGATGACATTGTGGGCCACGATGAATATGGCCCCCATAACGATCAGGCCTGCAATAATGGTTTTCATGATGAACCTCCCGGTTGTGGTGCGTATACACACCGGAAATTGGTCATTAGTTGAGAATAAGCACTTGGTCTGGAATTACAACTGAGGCGGCCGCTGACCGGGCCGATCAAGCAATCCTGGTTACAATGTAAGGTCCGTCAGGCGGGAAGATGTCACCGGAATGTAAAAAACAGGTAAAAAAACATTCCGACCATGCATCAACGGTACTGGAAGATGAGGTTGGTACCCGACACGGGGACAAAACGGCCCGCTGTATCCGGTAGGCGCTCATGGGCACCGATGATCAGGGTGCCATTGTGCTGCAAGGTTGCGGTGACCCGCTCAAAGGCGGCGCCTTTTTGTGGGTCCCGGTAGTAGGTGAGCAGATTGTTGCGTAGAAAAATGATATCGAACAATCCCGGCGGGTTTTGCCCGGAAACCAGGTCCTGACAGGACCAGGCGATATTGGTTTTCAGTTCCGGGCGGATGCAGTATCGGCTGCCGCCCGGTCTGCTTTCAAAATATCGCCCCAACTGCTCCGCTGTCAATTCCCGGACACTGCCGCGGTTATAGACGCCTTTTTGGGCCTGCGCCAGGTAATCAGAATTGACATCGGTGGCGACTATTTCCAGGCGCGGCCGCCCGTTCCTTTGCAGCCTGAGGTCTTTCCAGGCAATCCGGAAACTGTAGACCTCCTCTCCGCGTCCGCAGCCCGCGGACCAGATGCGTACCGGCGCGGTCCTGCCGGCAACCAGGTCGGGCAACAGTTCCTTTTCCAGGACTGACCAGACCCGGCGGTCCCGGTAGAATCTGCTGATGGAAACCGTCATCAGAGCCGCGCACTGATTTTTAATCGTTTCATCCGCAGCCAGGCGCTGCAGGTATCGTTCGATTTGGCGACAGCTCAGGCTTTGCATGTGCCGGGCTATCCGCTTTTTAACGCCCTTGCGGACCTTGCGATATCCTTTCCCGGAAAGGTTGAAATAGGCCAGCAGCTGTTTAAACTGATGATCGTCCATGACTTTAGCAGGGTTTAAGGTGGAAGACTGAAGGTAAAAACGGCGCGCAGGCAGCTGAAAACAAGATTTAATATCATCAAATGCAATCCTTGTTTTCAATCGCATTCAGGCGGGAAGACCGATTCTCAGCTTTATCTTCAGCCTTCAGTCTTCAGTCTCAAAGCCTGAATCCGCCTGCTTTGCAAAGGCGGCGAACCGGCGGGACTCGTGGTCATTGCCCTGCAGCGCGTAGATGCGGCTGATCCGGCGATAGTACCCCTGTCGATTGGCGGGATCTTCGTGGACCAGTTCGAGATACAGTTCAAGGATTTTGATGGATTGGTCGCCGGTAGCAAAACTGGTTTCGGCATACCGTTGTTTGACCAGAGGATCAACCCGAACGCCGCAACCCGTACAGGTGCCTATGATTTTACCATACAGGTTGCGGGCTTCCGCGTTCCGGCCCAGGGCTTCATATGCCCCGGACAGGGCCTGGGCGATCTGGCTGTCCCATCCAAAATCAGCCAGCAGGCCTTGGAAAAAATCGGCGGCCTGTTCGAACTGTCCGGCGCGCATAAACGTTTCACCGGTCAACATTTTCGTCGGTAGCAGCTCGGCCAGTGATGGCGGGCAGGTGGAGAGCAACCGGTGTGCGTTTTCAAACGCGTGGGCCTCCCATAGTATTTCACACATCAGGTAATAAGCCCGCAAGGATTCAGGATATTCCGCCAAGAAGCGTTCCAACAGGGAGCGGGCCGTTTCATTGTCGCCACGGTTCAGGTGGGCGGTGGCAAGTTCCAGGGTAATGTAATTTGCCCCAAACGGATAGGCCCGGACGGCTTCCCCCAGCAGAATCACGGCGGTATCAAAATCGCCGCGATTCAAGGCGATGAAGCCCGCTTTAAAATTGTCGGGATAGGAGAGATAGTCCGCTTTTTCGTGCTCTTCCAAGGCGTTGCAGAGGGCTTCAAAATATTCCTCATCAGAGTGAGCCTCCTGAAACAGGGGCTCTTCTACCTCGGGTTCATAAAAGTCGTACGTTTCCGGATCGGTAGTATCCACGGGAATATTCACGATCAGGGACTCCAGGTTGGCGGCCAGATTCACATCGGCCGTCAGTTCCAGAGCCAGGTCCAAGAGTTCACGGGCCTCGGCCGGGCAACCGGCCTTTAGCAGCGCGGCACTTTCCCGGCGATGGTCCCGGGCCAGGGATTCCTTGCAGCGTTACAGCTTGTCTTCCAGCTGATTCCGGTAACCGGGAGGAGCATCTGGGCGCCGCGCCAGGCGCGCCAGGGCCTTCTCATACTCAATTTTCGCCTTGCCGTAGGCACCGCTGCCGACATAGGTGTCGGCTTTTTGTTCGAATTTTTCGGGTCTGCCTATGGAAATAAGATCTATCAGCCCCATGGAATCAGCCTTGCATATCGATTCATTTTAATTGCTCGGACTTGCAACCAGCTTCCACATATGCAACAGTTGCCCCGAAAAAATAGGTCTTATCCGGAATTAATGCAACGATAAATGGAGAGGCGGCAATTGTTGGGTAAGTTGCAGGGTCCCCGACCGACAAAAGTAAAAGGAGTATCGTGATGAGTGCTGAATACCTGGACTGCGTTGAGGTCGATCCGGAATCGGCTCCGGCCTGCGTGGTGATCTGGCTGCACGGCCACGGTGCGAATGGAAAAGATTTTAAGGCCTACGCGGCCGTCTTACAGCTACCCGCGTCGCTGGCGGCCCGATTTGTATTTCCCACAGCCCCGCAGCGGTCGGCCATGGTCAGCGCGGGCACGGTCAACCGTGCCTGGTTTGAAATTCATGCTGGGGATGTTTCCGGCAAGGTGGAGCTGGACGGCATTGAGGCCTCTGCCCAGCATCTACGCAACCTGATCCAACGGGAGTTGGACAGGGGGGTGCCTTCCGAGAAAATCCTATTGGCCGGGTTTTCGCACGGCGGCACCATCGCGCTGCACACGGCCCTTGGTTATGAAAAGCGCCTGGCCGGTGTCCTGGCCATGTCCGCCTATCTGCCGACGTGCGCGGACCTTGAGAAAGCGCGCCGGGATGTCAACCGGGAAATCCCAATTATGATGACCCACGGTGAGCTGGATCCGGTTATACCGATCGCCCAGGCGGAAAGCACGCGGGATGCCCTGACCCGCATGGGCTACGCCGTTGAGTGGCACACCTACCCCATGATGCACCATGTCTGTATAGAAGAATTCGCCGATATTCGCAAATGGCTGCTAGAGGTGCTGCGGCCGGCCTGACCCCGAACAGAAAGATGAAGCTGAAATGATGACACAAAGTACGCCCCCATTGCGCATTGCCTGGCTGGTTTGGGGCCTGGGGGCCCTGTTGTACCTGATGGGTTTTTTCCAGCGGGTGGCACCCGCTGTCATGACCGATGAACTGATGCGCACCTTCAGTATCAATGCCGCCGGCCTGGGCAGCCTTTCGGCCCTCTACTTCTACAGTTATGTCGCCATGCAGATTCCGACCGGGATTCTGGCCGATCGCTGGGGACCCCGGCGCCTGCTGGCGGCCGGAGCCCTGGTGGCCGCCCTGGGGACCGGGCTGTTCGCCCTGGCCGGGAGCCTTTTCTGGGCCGGCACGGGCCGGCTGCTGATCGGTGGCAGCGTGGCAGTGGCCTTCGTGGGATTGTTGAAGGTGGCCACCAACTGGTTTCCGACCCGGCTGTTTGCCCTGGTTTCGGGTCTGGCTCTCTTCAGTGGTATTGTCGGGGCGGTGTTTGCCGGCCCGCCGCTGCGACTCATGATGGCCTGGTACAGCTGGCGGGCCATCATTGCCGGATCGGCCGTTGTGACGTTGGCGATATGCATTGGCACCTGGGTGTTCGTGCGGGATAAACCCAGTGAAAAAGGGTATGCGGATTTCGTCCAACCGGGCGCAACACATCAGGAAGTGAACCAGCCCGGCATCATGGGGGGGGTGGTAGAAATTTTCCGTTACACCAATACCTGGCTGATCTGTTTTATCCCGGGGGCGGTGGTCGGCGCGGTACTGACCTTTTCCGGCCTCTGGGGGGTACCCTGCCTGGCGACCCACCACAACCTGTCCACCGCGGGTGCCTCGACCCTGACAACCATCCTGATGGTTGCCTGGGCCGTGGGCGGGCCGGCCTTCGGCTGGTTTTCAGACAGGGTGGAGCGGCGTAAAACGCCATACCTGTGGGGCTGTGCCGTTGCACTCGTGGCCTGGACCGGAATTCTCAGGCTGCCCGACTTGCCGATGCCCCTGCTCATCGGGCTGCTGGTCATTGCCGGTTTCTGTTCCGGCTGCATGATTATCGGTTTTGCCTATGCCAAGGAATCTGTGCCGGTCCACCTGGCGGGAACAGTTTCCGGGGTGGTGAATATGGGCACCATGGCCGGTCCCATGATCCTGCAGCCGGCGGTGGGCTGGATCCTCGACCAGAAGTGGCAGGGGCAAATGGAAAACGGCATTCGGATCTATCCCCTGGAGGCTTACCAGGCAGGCTTCGCCCTCATGCTGGCCTGGCTGCTGCTGGCCTGTGTGCTGCTGGTGTTTACCCGGGAAACCAACTGCTGCCAGATGGTATACGCTGATGAGCAGGTGTGCCCGTCTTAAGGTCCGCAAGGCGATGGCAGTCATTGCTATGGGTCATTAAGGGGCAAGGCCGCGACAGGTCTTAAATTTGACCCGGAGGTAAAAATAGAATAGGATAACGTTCATCGCCAACCCCAAAAAGGAGCGTCTATGTACCTGCCGTCCATTTATAAAAAATTCTCGGAAAAATACCCGGACATTTTCAATTTGTACAAAGACCTGGGTGTTGCCTGCCGCAACGCCGGCCCCCTGAGCGAAAAGGACCAGAACCTGGTAAAACTCGGTATAGCCATCGGTTCCAGTTCTCGGGGCGGCATCATGTCGCACACCCGCAAAGCGTTGTCTTCCGGTGCTTCCCCGGATGAAATCCTCCAGGTGGTGCTGCTGGGCCTGACAACCATCGGGTTTCCCCAGATGATGGCCGCCATGAAATGGGTGGATGAAGTTTTGAGTGAGCAGGCTGCGGAGTAGTGGTGGTCCTAGCCGGGTCGATTGTTATCGTAAATCAGTCCTGATCTGGCTGGCTGGTTGCCTCCAGGATTTCACGGATTTTCTTAGATAGCTCAGTTAGGTTAAATGGTTTCTGGATAAACCCGTTGCAACCCCGTTCCATAATCTCGGTGGCTCGCCCATTAATGGCGTAGCCGCTCGAGAGGATTACGGGTATTTCGGGTTGGCGCTTTCGAATCTGGTCAAACGGTTTACCACCGTCCATAACGGGCATGATCATATCCAGGATCACCAAATCGATCCGGTCGGCAGTGGAAGTCATGATCTCGACGGCCTGCCGGCCGCCTTCGGCCGCCATGACCCGATATCCCAGTTTTTCCAACATCGCCGTTCCCACATCGAGAATCATGTTCTCATCATCTACCAGCAGAATGGTTTCCGAGCCGGTCAACAGTTCTGTTTCCACAGGTGTTTCCCGGTGGGGGGTTTTCCCGGATAGTGGCAAATAGATGTTGAAGGTTGAGCCTTGCCCTAATTTACTGTCTGCCGTGATAATCCCACCGTGATTTTTTATGATCCCATAAGCGGAGGCCAGTCCCAGACCCGTGCCGCGGCTTTTATGCTTGGTCGTGAAAAACGGATCAAAAATCTGCTGCCGCACGCTATCATTCATCCCTGAGCCGGTATCCGCGATGGACATAAGGGCATAGTTGCCGCCCTCCAACTGGAGTGTGGCACTGGTCGTCTCATCGAGGGCCACCACCTGGCTTTCCAGAAACAGTTCGCCGCCGGCGGGCATGGCCTGCCAGGCGTTAATGAAAATGTTCAGCAGGACCTGTTCGATCTGCCTTTTATCGGCTTCTACAACGATCGGTAGCGCTTGGGAGTTTTTGTGAACCTGGATTTCTTTGCGGGTGCGCTGGAACATGGCAGCAGTGTTCAGCATGTGGTCCGTTATATCTAGAGGCTTGACCTCGTACTTCCCCCCACGGCTGAATCCCAGCAACTGTCTGGTCAGATCCGTGTCACTGCGAATATATGCTTCTATGGCTTCCAGGTGTTCCTTTTGCGGATCCGGTGCGTTCAGATCCGTGGTCATCAACGAAGCCCGCCCCTGGATGCCCATGAGCAGGTTGTTGAAGTCATGGGCGATACCGCCGGCCAGGGTGCCGATGGCCTCGAGCTTCTGGGTCTGCAGCAGTTGCTGCTCCATCTGGAGCCGCGCGGTAATATCTTCATAAATGACAATCTGGTCGCGGTTTTTTCTAATGACCGGGGTAAAATAGATGTCCTTGACGGAGCCGTCACGGCAGGTGACTTTGAAGGTCTGGGATTTGGCATATCCAACGACAGCCCGCGGTTCCCATGTGATCCAGGCGCTTATAGCTTCTCGACGATCCGCTTCATCCGGGAAAGCCCGGTTGAACCAATCGATCCCCGTGGACACATCTTCCAGGAAATATCCAAACATCTCCGTGAACCGGGGATTGACATATTTGTAGCGGCCATCCCGGCCAATCAAAGATATACCGAAGGGCGATTTCTCCACCAGAACCCTGAATTGTTCCTCACTGTCTTTCAATGCCGCGTGGGCGTGCTTTTGGGCTGTGATGTCCCGGGAGGTACCATACAGGCCGATAATTTTGCCGGCCTCGTCATAGCGCGGATATCCCTGGGTATCGATAAAGTGCGTTTGGCTGTCTGGAAAGAAGACGCGAACCTCCATGTTGTATGGCCTACCCGCCAGGGCCCCCTGGAATCCTTTTACATACAGATCCCAGTCTTTCGGGTGCAAGATTTTTTGCATGGCTTCCATGTCCGGTGGCTCTGGCTGGGGTTCAAACCCGTAGACCGTAAACATCTGCCGGGACCACACGCGGCGATTGGCTTTGATATCAAAACGCCAGTAGCCGATGCCGGCCATCTTCTGAGCCAGCGCCATCGTTTCATTTAGATCCCGTAATTCTTGTTCCGCTAACTTACGTTGCGTAATGTCGATTACCATCCCTTCGTAGTGGCGCACCCTTCCGGTTGCGTCGAAATTGGCCCGGGTGCTGTTGGATACCCACAACTGGGTACCGTCTTTGCATCTGGCCTGAAATTCGTAGTTTTCAATCATACCGTCCTGCTGGATTATCTCCATGTATCTTTGTCGATCCGCCGGGTTTACATAGTACTGGGTGGCGATATCGGTGATGCCGGCAACAAGGTCATCGGGAGAGTCATACCTAAGCATCTGGGCGAAAGCGGCGTTTACCCGGATGAACCGGCCGGCCGGCGAACTCTGGAAAAAGCCCACCACAGAGTTTTCAAAAATCCGGCGGTATTTCTCTTCACTTTGCCGCAGAGCGCCTTCGACTTTTGCACGCTCGGTTATATCGAGGCCTAATGAAATTGCACCGATGATCTTGCCATCATCATCGTGGAGCAGGGAGTTGTTCCATTCACAGGTAATGATTCTCCCGTCTTTGGTAAGGTTTTGATTGATAGAATGATTTGAAAAGGCGCCTTCCATCAGTCTGGCAACGACTTTGCTCACGAGGGGTCGATCCTTTTCCGGTATCATAAAATCAAAAAAATTCTGCCCGATCACCTCCGCCTTCGACCATCCGAAAAGTGCCTCCGCTTTTTTATTCCAATCGGTTACGCGCCCTTTTTTGTCCCAGATAACGAACGCCAAAGGTGCGGTCGCATATACATTGCGAAAACGTTCTTCACTTGTCCGCAAGGCTTCCTTGATCCGGGTTTGCTGGCTGATATCCCGCAAGGCGGTTATCCGAATTACGCGGCCTTGATCGACGGTCATCCGGGCCTGAATCTCACAGGGGAAGGTCGTGCCGTCCTTGCGCCGCGCGGTTGCCTCGTAAGAATCTTCGTACCCCGACAGCATGTGAGCTTTTACCCTTTCACGATCTGCAGGCACGATCCAATCCGCACCGGGCCGCCCAACGGCTTCCGCATGGCTGTAGCCGAACAATTGTTCCGCGGTCAGGTTCTGATCCAGGCAAATGCCTTTTTCCGAAAGGAAAATAGCTTCAAAGGAAGCCTCTGACAGCGCTTTGAGCCGAGCCTCGGAATCGCGCAGGTCCGCTTCAGCTGCTTTGAGTTCAGTTATATCACGCGTGATGCCTTCCACACCGGCAATGTTTCCCTCAAGGTCTTTTAAAAATTGGGCATTGGTTGAAGCCCACCAAACAGAACCGTCCTTGCGCTCCAGGCGGGCTTGAAAATTAAATACCTGACCGTTTTTCTGTAGCTGAGCCAGAAAATCCTGGCGTTCTTCCGGGACCAGATAGATTTCTTCAGCCATTTTCATACCGATGGCTTCTTCAACCGTATATCCGGAAAGCTTGAAAACAGACGGTGATATATAGACAATTCGGCCGGTTAGATCCGTCCGATATAGTAGGCCGGGGCTATTGTCTACGAGCGCCCGCTAGGTTGCCAACTCCTTTTCCAGAGTACTGATCCGTTCCGCCAGTTTCGTATAGGTGGGTTTTTGGGGCATGTTGGCAACTTTCTTTTATCTGAATAGATATTCTCGGTGCTGAACTGCCGATAGCCGCTGTATCCGCTTTGCGCTATGTGGAAGATAAGAGAGAGTATAGTGGACGTACTGCTAAAAATCAAAAGATTGTCAAGCGATACTTAGTTCTCGGCGTCCTTGCTTTTGGTGAAGTCAGGATCAAGCGTTCACCAGCCGCAACAGTGTGATTTCCGAGGGGGCGCCCAGCCGCAAGGGCGGCCCCCAGTAACCGGCGCCGCGGCTGATGTAGATCTGGGTGTTTTCATGCCGGTGCAGGCCGGCCACGTAGGGCTGGAAGAAATGCACCATGAAATTCCAGGGAAAGAACTGGCCGCCGTGGGTGTGTCCGGATATCTGCAGGTCGAAACCGGCTTGGGCGGCTGCAAAAATGTTCTTGGGCTGATGGGCCAGCAGGATTTTGAAATCGGCCGGCGGTGCACCTCGAAGCGCCCGCTGCGGGTCTGAACGGTGGCTGGTGTAAAATTGGCCGGCTTTATAATCGGTGACGCCGCCCAGCAGGATCTTGCGATTACGGTGGGTGATGATGCGGTGCGAATTGTTCAGGACGGTGAAGCCGAGGCTTTGCACTTTTCTGATCCAGGCTGGTGCGCCGGAGTAATACTCATGATTGCCGGTAACGAAGAAATTACCGTACCGGCTGCTGGTGTTCGCCAGTGGTTCCACGTCGCCCGAGAGCCGGCGGACCGAGCCATCGACCAGGTCGCCGGTGAGGGCCACGATATCAGCATCGAGTTGGTTGACCTTGCTGACGATACCAGCCACGTAGGGTCTTTTTACCGTTGGGCTGACGTGGATATCCGTGATCTGCACGATCCGGAAGCCTTCCAACTGAGGCGGCAGGTTTTTGCAAGGGATGTCGACCTGTTTTACAGCGGGAACGTCCTGGGCTTCGGCCAGCCCGTATCCGGTAAACAGCATGGCCGCCACGGAAACTCCGCCATTCATGCCGTAGGCCAGAAACCGGCGGCGGGATTCATCTAGGCCTGCAGCTGGGGCAGTTGCCGCCGGCCGTCGCAGACGTTTACCCATTGCCACCAAAATCAGGCCGGCATCGCGCAATAGCAGGATCGTAAAGAGAAAACTGAGATATCCAGCCCCCAGATACCCGGTCCAGGCCAGGACCGCCACACCAAATCCACCGGCGTCATACCGCCGTAAGATGATCGAAATTATCGGCAGCCACATCATGACCACCACGCCAAGGATCACTGCAACCCGGGCTTTTCGACCCGGGCGGGCTTTCCAGAACCAGCGTCGGGAGATATATACGCCAAACGCGGTCATGACCACGGTATATGTGCAGGCAAAGATCAGAAAGTTCATTGTTCCATCCGTTTAGAATCAAGACAGCTAGTTCAACCATAACCACACTGGTTCGAATGACAAGGCGCTCATTCCCGCCGGAGACGAATTTGCCGGTCGGGTGTCAAAATAGTGTCTATAAACAATGGGGCTGCCGTTTTCAAACTCAAAGTAATACATTAGATAAGCTGCTCATCTAACCGATAAAAGACGAAATATACTGATAACATGGCTTTTATTTGGTTTCGGTACGGTTATTGCACAATATATAGTGTAGCGAGGCACAATAGAACACAAGGAGGTGTATAATGAAGAAGCATGTGTCCTATCCCCAGTACTACGATTTTTTTGAATATCATGGCAGCGCCCAGATTGTCAGAATCCGCAAGCAAGGCAAGCGCATCCTGCGCAAGGACTGGCTCTCGTTCAATACCGTGGAAGAGGCCCTGGACTACTTCAACAGCGGCTGTAGCTGAGGCCAGGCGTATGGGGACCCTGCAAACGGGCATGCCGGCCGGTTGTAGGCGGCCGGTCGAAATCTGGTTTGATTGTTGGGCAGCAATATGCCATAAACATTTCGCCAAGCTCCATTGGGAGCTGTGTTGATCAATCCGGAAAGGAGATAACCCAATGCTCGCAAATTTGAAACGCTTTTTCAATAAGGACGCTGCTGATACGACCGGAAACGGAAACGCAGACCGGGAGTACAAACTGCGGGTGGCCGCGTGTGCTCTTTTCCTGGAAATGGCCCGTATTGATGAAGAGTTTACCGATGAAGAAATGGAAACCATTCTGGGCATATTGAAAGGGAAATACGGATTGTCCGGAGAGGAAGCGGATGCCCTGATAGCCGAGGCCGACCGGGAACTGGAAGAGAGTGTTGATCTCTGGCAGTTTGCCCGGCTCATCAACGCGAACTACAGTGTGGATGAAAAGATTGAAATCATCGAAACACTTTGGCACATGGTGTTTGTGGATGGGAAAATGGACCAGCACGAGCACTACTTGATGAGTAAACTGAAAAACCTGCTGCGTCTGTCCCAGAGTCAGTTGATCGATGCCAAACTCAAGGTTAAAAACGCCGATTAAGTCCTATTTTTCGGCCTACCCTTACGACTCGCGATTTTTGCGATGACCCACCAAATCAACAAGCCGCTGCCGATCATAATCAGCATGGCCTTGAACGAAATGTGAATGTATGTTTGCACGGTGTTGCCTGAAAGTGCAAATAGCACGATGCCGCCACCGATTAAAATTTGCCTTAGATACCACCACCGCGAAACCGGTGTCCGTTGATCGCCGGGAGACGCTCGGTCAGTCCCGGCGGCCTTTTCCCGGGCCATTTTCAGGGCCTGGAGCTTCTTTTCGGTATCCGCCCAGGCGCGCTGGCGGGACAGTTCTTGTTCCTGCCGGGCCTTGGCGGCGGCTTCTTTGGCAAGGGTTCGGCTCCGGATTTCGGCCAGGCGCCGATTTTTCTTAGCTTGTGCCTGTCTTTTTTCTTCCTCTGCTGCCCGGCGTTCGGCCTCACGGGCCTGAGCCGCTTTCCGGGCATTCGCGAGCTCTTTGGCCTGGGCCAGAACTGCCAGGCGGCCTTCCGTGCGAGCCCAGGCAGCCGCCCTGTCATCTGCGCGGCGCGTTTCCCGTTTCGGATCGGGGGTCACGGTGCCGGAAGCTGCTGTTTCACCGGATGATGATCCAGCCGCGCAACCGCGCTTCGCAATATGTTGACTGACGATGTCAAACGCCGCATTGACGGCTTTCAATTTCTTCTCGGCCTTGGCCTGCAGGCGCGGATTGTGGGTGTAACGATCAGGATGCCAGACCGCGATCAGGTCGCGGCAGGCCTGCCGGGCTTCTTCCAGCGAGGCCGCTGGGTCGAGTTCCAGGACGTGGTAATATTTCAAGGGATCCATAGGGCGGTCCAAAGATAAGTACTGACTGCAATATAGGGTAGTTACCCAGGCATGGCAAGGATTGAAAAGCGGTGGGGTTCGACCGGCAGGTGGGTAGTGAGCACCGGTGGCATGCTTCAGGCGGCGGATGGAATAATTTCTGTTATCTTGTGGGTTACTTGCTCCAGGTTAAAGGGTTTTTGGATAAATCCGTCGCATCCGCGGGCCATGATCTCTGACGCCTGCCCGTCAAGACTGTAACCGCTCGATAACAGCACCCGGGCTTGCGGGTTGAATTCCTTGATCTTGTCGAACAGGTCACCACCACTCAGGTCGGGCATGATCATGTCCAGGATGACCAGCGAAATTTCCCCACTTTTCTGCTGGTAAATCTCCAGGGCATCCTGGCCGCTGGTGGTGCTGATTACCGAGTAGCCGGCCTGGGTCAGCATCTCCGTCGCCACTTCCGCCACCACTTCCTCATCATCAACCACCAGGATTTTTCCGCGGCCTTTGACGATCTCTTCCGGTTTGGGTGCCTGCTCCTGGGCTCTGATTTCGGAAGCAATCAGGTAGATGGTGAAGGTTGTCCCGTGCCCAATATCAGAGTTTACGTCAATGTACCCCCCATGGGCTTTGACAATCCCGTAGGCCGACGCCAGGCCAAGGCCGGTGCCCCGGCCCATCTCCTTGGTGGTGAAAAAGGGATCGAATATTCGTTCGATGGTACTTTCGGAGATGCCGGTTCCGGTGTCGGTTATCTGCAGGCGGACATACCGACCAGGTTTGGGAGCATAGGGCCGGTTCCGCATATCGGTATGGGTGACGTTTTCAGTCTCCAGGTAAAGATCGCCACCGCCGGGCATGGCATCGGCGGCATTGATGTAAATGTTTATCAGGACCTGTTCGATCTGGCTGCGGTCGGCCTTGATAGCACAGGGTCTGGCGTTGAGCTCTTCGTGAATGTGGACTTCCCGCCGGGTGCGCCCGAAAGTTTCGGCGGTTTCCTGCACCAAAAGATTGAGGTCGATGGGTCGAATTTCATATTGCCCCTTACGAGCATAGCCCAGCAGGTGGCGGGTAAGCCGCGACCCGCTCTGGATCATCTTTTCAATGGAGGCCAGTTTCTTGAAATTCTGGCTGTGTTCGTCGGTGTCCAGTAGCATCAGGGTTACATTGCCCTGGATGCCCATCATCAGGTTGTTGAAATCGTGGGCGATGCCGCCGGCCAGCGTGCCAATGGCCTCCATCCTTTCGGCGTGCTGCAGTTGAGCCGTCAGCTTTTTATGTTCGGATATATCGCGCAGGCTCACCAAAATGCCGTAGGGTTTACCTTCGTGGTCATCGTAACGTGAAGCACTGATACTTACATCGATCAGCGTACCGTCTTTGTGGTACCGCTTGGTTCCGTAGCCGCGACAGGGCGTACCGTTAGTGATCAGGTCATGGATGAGGGCCATGGTGGCCGGCCGTTCGGATTGTGGGAGAAACGGAATTTTCTTTCCGATAACCTCTTCGATTTCCCAGCCAAACAATTGGGTAAACACAGGGCTCACATGCCGAACCCTACCTTCAAGGTCGTACATGATGATGGCGTCCGCAGATGAATTGATCAGCGATTGATAAAGTTCCTCTGCTTTTTTCGATTCCTCGTAGAGTTTTTTAAGGCGCCGTTCATTCTCCGCCAGGGTCTTTTCCGTGTTTTTCCGATCGCTAATGTTCTGCAGACTGCCTTCATAATACTGGATGTTGCCGTCCTTGTCCCGGACGGTCTGGGACTGGTTTTCAACCCATATGGTTTTCCCGTCGAAGGTCTGCATCCGGGTTTCGAATGTCGTTGTATCCAGGTTGGCATCCATGAGGGTTTTCCAGTTGCTGCGGTCTGCTGGATCCGTGTAGAGCTGGGTCGCGTTCAGGGCGATAAACGATTCGCGATCCGGGTACCCCAGAGACCTGATCAGTTTGGGGTTGGCATCCAGCACCCGGCCGCCCGGCGTCGTGCGATACACGCCGATGGGTACGCCGTCGAAAAGGCTGCGGTAATGTTTTTCGCTCTCGGTCAGGGCCACCTGGATGCGGTTTTGTTCCGCCACCCGCTGTTCCAGGCTGGTAACGAGCTCTTTTACATGCCGTGACATACGGTCGAAGGTCCGGGCGAGCGCCCCGATTTCATCTTTACGGGCCAGCATTTCGCCGGTTCCGGTAAAGCTCCAGTCACCTTTCCCTATCTTTTGGGCGGAGTCGCCCAGCCGTTCAATGGGGAGGATATAGCGTAAGGCGGCCCGCCGTCCCAAGCGGTAGACCCCGCCAAAGGTCAACAGCAGCAGAGCCATCACGCCGCCGATGAAATAAAGCCCTTCACGGGAGACAAACTGTTGGTATCGATCTTTAATCTGGCCGGCATGCTTTTCAAGTGCCGTAAAGGGGGTGGAAAACTCGTCGATGTAGGTGGTGGCGGCAACCATTAATGTTTTGCCCCGAAATCGCGTCGCCGCCGGGGTCATGGTCATGAATTTTTCACGGATGGAACCGTCTTTTTCCTGCCAATTGTAATAGCCTGATCTTTCAATTCCTTTCAGAGTCGGCTTGAAGATGACCCACCAGGAAGGCAGCTTGGTAGAGAGCAGGGCCATGTCCAAGTCAATCAGCTTTTCATTGGGGTGGAGGCGCATGATTCCCGTTCCGGATTCATAGATACACGTATATCCGGTGACCCCCACCACCTGCATAGCAATTTTTTTGAAATTGGGATCGGTCTGGAGGTCCACCATGGCGGCATCCGGGTGGGCTTTGAGATAAATGTCGATCTGGACGGCCACATCACGGGCCTTATTCTCGATGACCCGTTCGCCCAACTGGCGCAGGTGGACTAGCGCCTCGGTGTTCAAGTCGTTGATGGATCTGGAGAGCAGCTGGCCCACATAGCGGGTGGAGGTGATCCCTCCGACAAGTGATAATAAAAACAGAACGATAAGAGGGCCGATGGCAATAAACACATAATCGCGGGTAAACTGCCCGGTCATGGAATGTTGTTTGTGGCCGAACCACTTCATGGCACCCTCTACTGGCTGGCCCCTTTTCAAGGGCATTGGTATCAACCTGTATATCGGCCGGTTCAGTCGAAACCTTAATAGAACAATAATGTGGCCGTTTGTTTATGAGTTGACCTGTCCCTGAATATTGAGTAAGCGGTTACATCTATCGCATGCAGTTGCTTATATACCGGCTTACGGCCAATCATGAAGGAGAGAAAAATGGTAAAACTGGAAACCGATATGGGTGATATCATTATCGAACTGGACGAGGAAAAGGCCCCCTTGGCCACCGCTAATTTTTTAAATTACGTAAAAGCGGGGCATTACGACGGGACAATCTTCCATCGGGTGATCGATGGATTCATGATCCAGGGCGGGGGCATGAATGCCGACATGGAGGAGCGTTCCACCGGCGATCCGATTGAGAATGAGGCGGACAACGGCCTGACCAATGATGCGTATACAGTTGCCATGGCGCGGACCATGGATCCGCACAGTGCCACGGCCCAGTTTTTTATCAATGTCAAAAAGAATGAATTCCTGAACCACACCGCCAAAACGCCTCAGGGCTGGGGGTACGCTGTTTTCGGCAAGGTGACCGAAGGACACGGCGTGGTCAATAAGATCAAGGCTGCCAAAACCGGCCGCACAGGCATGCATGACGATGTGCCCGTGGAACCGATTGTCATTCAAAAAGCCGAGATTGTTGAGGCAGAATAACGCTTTATAATTAAAAGGAATAATGGCGGATGCTATCCATCCGCCATTGTTTCAGGAAAGGTCCACCGCTGCCGTTAGCCGCAGAATTGTCTTCTCCAAGAAATTTTCATCCGTCAGGGCAAGTTCAATAGCCTCGTTGGGGCATACCGTTACACATCGGCCGCACCCGCGGCAGGCTTCGCCGATCAAGGCCTGACCATTTTCCATTTGAATGGCGTCCGTAAAGCAGACATCCTGGGTACAGGTCCCGCAGCCGACACAGTTTTTCGTGACCCGGACTTCCACACCCGGCATCTTGGTCAGCTTTTTCCCAATTTCCGGGGTGATATCCGGCAGGATGCGCCAGAGACAGCAGCACGGGCAGCAGTTGCACACCGTAAACAGCTTCTGCCCGGGCTTCACCCCGAGCCACACAGCGTCGAGTTTGTTGCGGCCGACCAGGTGCACCAAACCGGCCTTCCGGCATCGCTGCGCGTGCTCGCGGGCCTGTTGCCGGGAGACCACACGACCGAACTTGGGGTTGATATCCAGGGCGGCCTGCCCCATGAACAGACAACCCATGGTTTTGGGGTAGGTCTGGCAGTCGGCCGAATCCCGGCAAATGCAAAAATTCATGATCCAGTGGTGGTGCGCCCGGTCGATGACACGGTCCAGCACCTGCGAAGGTAGAACCATGTCCTGGCGATCCGTCAGGCGCCGGTTAATCGGGATGGAGCGGTCCGCGGGCAGATACATGATGTCATCTTCGGCGAACAGCAGGGCGTCCAGGAGTTTGCCGATAAGCGGGTAGTGCGACAGCTTCGCGATGAAAAATCGACCGGCAAACGTTCGGTTGATAAGCGTTTTTATGCCGTATGGATTGGCCACAGTTCTCCCGGGGGCAAATAGATATTAGAAGGACACATCGAGATACTTAATAGAAACTCTGTATCAGGAGACGACGGCGAATGGAAGCTCAACCTAATGGCCATAGGGGTGGGCGCAATAAAAGGGCGGTTTATTAGAGTTGGATATCAAGGTGATCTGGGGTGTATTGAAGGCGTAATGGGTAATCAGCAGAATCGGTTTCAGCCGCTCCCCTAAGGCCTAATCTCTGCGTTGGGCCTTAGGGGAGCGGCTGAAACCGATTCCGATTATTTTTCGAACATCAGGTAATAGAAAACCCACTCCCCATCATTGATATCTACGGTCAGGTCGGCCCCGCGAGCCCGGGCATAAATGATATAAGGGGGTTTGTCGGAACCGCCGCAGTCGATCTTGGGATGAAAATCCCCGGTTCTGCCGTTGAACCAGGAGAGCAGCATGGGGTCCCAGCAGATTCCCTTGGCTTTCAGCTTGGCCGCATAGTGGGCGGTTTCATAGTCCAGATCAGGTTCATCCAACTCCATTTTTACATGCTCTCCCAGGTATTCGGAGGGCTTTTGTGTCTCGGTATGCATATATTACCTCATAGTTTTATTTTTGGTAGCACTGTCAATATGCACCTTAAGGTATGCATGCCCCGAATGTTTGCAACCTTGGGGATTCATTCAGCCGGTCCGAGAATGTTTTCAACCCGGCCCACCTGGCCGTCGGCCAAACGGACCTTGATTCCATGGGGATGGGTGGCGGACTTTGTCAGCAGATCCTTTACGATTCCCCGGGTGGGGCGCCCGGTGCGCTGGTCTCTTTTCAGTACGATGTCGACTTCGAGGCCTGGTTTGATGTCCTTTCGTGCGCGTCCGTCCATGGTGAGATCCTTTCTCCTGTATATCTACTTGACCCCTCGGACCATTGGCCCCCTTATTTTTCCACAAACCCGTACAGCATCTTGATTTCATCCGCCCAGATGGCATCGTTGGGCGTTTCCATGATCAACGGGATGTCGTCAAACCGCGGGTCGTTCATGATGAACCGGAACGCTTCCGGACCCAGGGTTCCCCGGCCGAGGCTTTCATGCCGGTCTACTTTAGATCCGAAAATCTTCTTCGAATCATTGAGGTGCATGGCCTTTAAATACCTGAGTCCGACCACCTGCTCGAATTCGGCCATGACCGCATCGAAACCCGCGAATGTTTTGATATCATACCCGGAAGCATACGTGTGGCAGGTGTCCAGGCAAACGCCTACTCGGCTTTTATCCTCAACCCCGTCAATCATCGCCGCCACCTGCTCGAATCTGAATCCCATGTTGGTACCCTGGCCGGCGGTGTTTTCGATGATGGCGGTGACACCCTTAGTTTGATCCAGGGCCAGGTTGATGGACTCGGCGATGCGCGCCAGGCAATCGTCGGGGGCGATCTTCTTCAGGTGGCTGCCCGGGTGAAAATTCAGGTAGTTCAGCCCCAATTGCTCACAGCGCTGCACCTCATCTAAGAACGCCTCCCTCGATTTTTTCAATCCGGTTGTTTCGGGGTGCCCCAGGTTGATCAGGTAGCTGTCGTGGGGCAGAATGTGTTCCGGGGCGAAGCCGGCCGTGGCACAGTTTCGCTTGAACAGATCGATGCTGTTGGCGGTGAGGGGCTTGGCTTTCCACTGCCGCTGGTTTTTAGTGAACAGGGCAAACGCCTGGGCACCGATTTTTTGGGCGTTCAACGGGGCATTTTCAACGCCGCCGGCGGTACTGACATGAGCACCTACATATTTCATATTTACCTCATAAAGTGTTAAGTTGGTGCTTAAAATAAGCAGCAACGGCCTATCCGCAATATAAAAATTTGGTACGGCCGCAGATTGACCGGCCTGACCATCTCTTTCGCATTTCGATCAGTTGCGGTCTATTTTTGGTATTGATTTTTAATGCCTGAAGCATACAATATTCATGGTTTTATACATGTTGATCAGTTTACTCAAGGAGATCGGTATGCAGATCCGCCAGAAGCGTTTCCTATCATCAGCGCTGCTGCTTTTCTTCCTGGTTGGCGCCACCGGATTATTACCGGACCCGGGTCGGGGTGACAATTCGGAAACTGCTTATTACAATGACACTTTCGAATCTTTGAACGAATTTAAATGGGATCGGGCTCAGTATGTCCACAACCCGGATCAACTGAAAAACTTTAAGCTGGGCGACCTGGAAATCGTCGATAATCGTCTTTTGATAAAAACCAGAACCGGGGCTTTCAGTAAGGCCGGACTTAGTAGCCGCTACGTTTTCCGGGGTGATTTTGATATTCAGATCGATTGCCAATACCGCTTTAAAAGGGCTCTTCGCGGCATGGACCAATCGGCTGTCTTTGCAATCTCCAATAGGCCGGAAGACTCTGACGCCTGGTGGGTTGCCATGATAAGGTTGGAGAAATCTGCTAAAATGCGAAAACCCCGGATGGCTTTTGTAAGTGTCAAAGACCGGAAGGGAGTTGCGCGTAAATACAAGGATACTGATGATTTCTATGGAACCCTCCGGTTTGTCAGAGAAGGAAAGAAGTTGACTTCCCTTTTCAAACGAGAGGATTCGGAGCGTTGGCGAACACTGGGGTATACCGCACACTTTACCAAGGAGGATGTCTTGGTTGGATTTGTTCTTCAGAATTTTTCCGCCAAGCGAAGAACGATAAAGGCAACGGACGCAATTGAGGTTTTCTTTGATAATTTCAAAATCAACCAGGCCGGAGAGGTGGTCGAAGATGAAATCTAGTGCCGCGGTAGGGCGAGCAATCCTGATCCTGGTCGCGATCCTGGTTGCCGGTGGTATGGGCAATGCAGCACCTCTCTGGGCCGGTCTTGACTGTGACCGGGCCTATGCCCTCAAGAGCAAGGGGAATTTTCACAAAGGCCAAAGCAAGGTTAACCCTTATTACCTCGAAGCCATCGAAATCTGCCCGGGGTATATCCGGCCTTATGAACTGGTGGGCAACTGGTACCGCAAGCAGGGCAATGTTGATACAGCCGTCACAGATTTTACCCAGGCCGCGGAATTGGGTTCTAACAACAACAAATTGTATTACCTCCTGGCCAAGCTTACCTACGAGCAGGGCAATATCGATGCGGCCGCAAATTACATTACAAAATCCCTTAGCATTCGCAAGGATTACAAAAAGGCCGTGGTCCTGGCAAAAAAGATTGCCGTTAAGCCAGACCGCGAAGGACCGGTCCTGACCCTTATCGAACCCCAGAAAACCCGGGCCATCCACTTGGCTTTAAAGGCTGAGAGCATCACCGTGCGGGGATTGGCTACCGACAAGAGCGGGGTGGCCTGGATAAAAATCAATGGCCTGGAAGCCGAGTTGAGCCCCGAAAATTACTTTTTGAAGGATATCCCCTTAAGCCCCGGGGAGAACGTGATTACGATAGACGCCCAGGACCGGGCGGGCAATCTGGCGAGCCTCACCACCACAGTTGAACGTTCTATACCGGTGGCTGCCAGCCGTGTCAAAACCGTCACTGCCCTGGCGGAAGGCAGGTTCTATCACAAGTCGGTAGCGGTTGTCATAGGGGTTGATCAGTACGAGAAGTGGCCGCCTTTGGAATTCGCCGTGGCCGACGCACTCTCCGTCAAAGCCGTATTTGAAAAGGCCGGGTTCGATCGAATTATCACCATCCTCGATGAACAGGCCACCCAGCGGCGCCTGCTGACCGTGCTCGGGCATGAATTGCCGCAACTGGTGGGGCGTGAAGACCGGGTGGTCATGTATTTCGCCGGCCATGGGCAGACCGGGGAACAGGCCCGGGGCGGAAAACGGGGTTACATTATTCCGGTGGATGCCGATACCACCAACTATTTTGCCACGGCCATATCCATGGAGACCATACGGGGACTGTCCAATCGGATATCAGCCAAACATATCCTCTATGTCATGGATTCGTGTTACTCGGGACTGGGCTTGAACCGTTCGGCGGGGCTGGCCAGTTCCAATGCGGATTACCTGCGGAAAATTGCCTCAATGCGCACCGTGCAGATCATTACCGCGGGCGGCATGGACGAGCAGGTGACGGAAAGGGACGGCCATGGTCTTTTTACTACCTACCTGCTGAGAGCCTTTGCCGGATCGGCGGATGCCAATCGTGATTCTGTGGTAACCGGCACCGAATTGGGGGCCTATTTAAGGCCTCAGGTGATTGAGGCCTCCAATCGACGCCAGAACCCCCTATACGGTCGCCTGGAAGGCGAGGGTGAAATCCTGTTTCCACTCAACTCATCGCCGCGCGAATAGGCTGGATGTTACCAGTTGCCTATGCGCATCAGGTTGGCGGCCGCCATGAAAAGCAATATCCGGGCGGGCGCTTTTACTGATGCGAGAAGACTGCAGGCTGGTTGGAGGACAACCTGGAGACCCAATTCCCCCCTGTTCTGCCGCCCTCCCATTCAAATCATGGGAACCCAATTCGCGGTATCGCTGCCGGCGATTGATTTCTGATTGTTTTTGTTATAGAGCCGACTGAAAATTGAGATCGGATAATCTTTTCTCATCAGCCATGCAGGATTAAAGGAAAGACACTCATGGAAAACGAACTAGATTCAATTGGGTTCGATGCTTGGTTCAAGGATCAGGCCGAACCGGACCGACTGGCAGCCGGCGAGATCGCGCGTGTGGTGGCTGCCCACCGGGAGAGCTACACCATATCCAATGGGGATATTGAAGTGCCGGCCGAGGTGACCGGCAGGCTCATGTTCAGCGCCGCGTCGCCGCTGGACTATCCGGCTGTCGGGGATTGGGTTAGTGTGAAATATCTTGATAATGCCGCCAGTGCGATTATTGATGCGGTGCTGACCAGGAAATCCACACTGAAACGCAAGACACCGGGAAAAAAGGTCGACTTCCAGCTCATCGCCGGCAATATCGATACCGGTCTGATTGTCCAGTCATTGGACAACAATTACAATATAAGGCGCCTGGAACGCTACCTGGTGATGGTGCATGACACGGGCATTGAACCGGCAATACTGCTGAGCAAAAGCGACCTGCTTTCGCCGGAAGAAGTGGCCCTGAAAGTGGCCGATATCCGCACCCTGATGCCGGAAGTCCGGGTGGTGGCTTTCAGCAATATGGACACGACCGGAATGGGAGATGTCCGGGAACTGCTCAAACCGCGGCAGACCTACTGCATGCTGGGATCTTCCGGTGTGGGCAAGACCACCTTGCTCAACGCGCTTCTGGGGCATGATCGGTTTGCTACCCGCACCATTCGCGATAAAGACGGCAAGGGCCGCCACACCACTACCGGCCGCCAGCTCATCAAACTGCCCGGTGGGGCCCTGCTCATCGATACCCCCGGGATGCGCGAATTGGGCAATATCGCGGTAGAGGCGGGTATCGGGGAAACCTTCAGTGAAATTTCCACTTTGGCCGGCCAGTGCCGGTTTGCCGATTGCAGCCACACCCAGGAGCAGGGCTGCGCCATCCTGGCCGCTCTGGACGCCGGTGAGATTCCGCCGGAGCGCTACGAAAGCTTCATGAAACTTGCCCGGGAATCGGCTTTTCACAAGATGTCATTTCTTGAAAAAAGAAAAAAGGACCGTGCGTTTGGGAAGATGGTCCGCACGGTGATGAAGCAGAAGAAGAACAAGCGGTGAGGAAGATGCGGAGAGTGACCGATAACCAATTCATCCCAACCTGAATAATACCGGAATCATACCGCACTAGAGATCAGCGATTATTAAGCGTGGATTGTTGGCAACTAGACGTAATAAGGTCTGATTTTTCTATTGATTAAGGTGGGTTATCTACCACTTTCCTGTTTCATTTTTCCCCTCTTGTCAAGTTAAAA
>CAJINA010000120.1 GCA_905176665.1 Olavius algarvensis Delta 4 endosymbiont
AGATTTTTTTAGAGCTGAATGATATTGAACACAGGACCACGAAAATCGGGAACCCCAGAACCAATGGTTTTGTGGAGCGCTTCAACCGAACGGTTCTGGATGAGTTTTTCAGGACCGCTTTTAGAAAGCGCTTCTACGAATCTTTAGATGCGCTCCAGCAGGACCTGGATGCCTGGCTTCAAGAATAT
>CAJINA010000121.1 GCA_905176665.1 Olavius algarvensis Delta 4 endosymbiont
ATATTCTTGAAGCCAGGCATCCAGGTCCTGCTGGAGCGCATCTAAAGATTCGTAGAAGCGCTTTCTAAAAGCGGTCCTGAAAAACTCATCCAGAACCGTCCGGTTGAAGCGCTCCACAAAACCATTGGTTCTGGGGTTCCCGATTTTCGTGGTCCTGTGTTCAATATCATTCAGCTCTAAAAAAATCTCGTACATATGG
>CAJINA010000122.1 GCA_905176665.1 Olavius algarvensis Delta 4 endosymbiont
AACTTAAAATCAATGAAAAGTCCAGCGCAGTCGGGAGATCAAAACCAGGATATAGTCGCACTATCGTGCGAAGAACCACTTCAAGGCCCTTTCGGTTTTCTCTGTGTCTCTGCGCGAGGATAATGCCTTTACGGCACAGCCGACTATCTCAGACCTGGCCCTGAGGGCCAGGTTTTAAGGCGCTGAATAAATACAATTATAGGATTTCAACCTGGCGCGACCGGATTGAACGCTCCCCATAACAAGCTGCGGGGGGCGCACGCTGATCGGTTTAAAAGGACCTACCGACATCGATGCGGTGTGATTCAATAAATGCCAGCATCACGCGATGCGCTTTTTCTTTTAGACCCGGCTCCTCGATACCCAGTAAGATTGCTTTTCTTGCCTCGCTGAAAACCCAGATTAAAAGACAGATGCTGAAACATCCAACTGTAATAGCCATACAGGCTGAGCGGATATGGACACTGCCGAAAACAGCAAAGATCAGGATTGTCATGGTGGCGGCAAACATGTAAAGCCGCAGGGCGGAAACGATTAGATCATGGTGGCGGATAGTCCAGAGGCATATCTCGACAATTGACTTGAAAGTGTGGTTTTTTTGATGCGTGTACATGGATTCCCTCCTTTCGCTAAATTGTCATCATCCTCCTTTCCTGCGTTTATGAAAAATCGGGTTGAAGAATATCGGGTTGTTCTTCCGGGTTGTTCTTCCGGGTTGTTCCTGACTGGTAATAGAATAATCATTTTGATGGCTTAAATCAATGCTTTCAGATGGTCCCCAACTATATCCACTTGATATAAATAGTTTTCCTTTCTGAATTCCAGGTCGGCCACGGCGTCCGGACGGACGCGGAAAAAGGGGACTGCGTGGGGGCAATTACCCGGGAAATCGCGGGCATGGAAGGGTGTCGCCTGCCGGAGACGGCTGGTTTCCCGGCACCCCCCGTTGCGACAGACGTTAGAACACCGGATAGGCATCGGCCCAGCCGACGGCATCCGCGTAACTGTCGGGCAGGGCCTCTTCGGAAAGATCGACTACTACGCTCAATTCCCGACACCTTTCCCAGTCTCCGGTTTCATAGGCTGTAACCAGGTTGAGATAGCCGGCCAGGGCACCTTTACGGTCAACCAGCGCTGCTTTCACGCTCTCGGAAAAGGGCAGTTGTTCCACGATGGCGTCCATGGGTGCATCCAGCATGGCATCCAGCATAGAAAAAAGGCCGACCAGGAAGAGTTCCGCCGGGTCCGTACCTCCCCCACTCGCCTGACCGATCAATTGGCAGAACTTGGCCCGGATAATACTGGCTTTGATCAATTCATTGGGTTTGTCAGCGGCCAACTCAGCGGCTGTGACCAGCATGACGAATTGGCGGATACCGTTTTCACCCAGCAGAACCAGGGCCTGGCGAATCGAAGTGATCTCCTGCACGCGCCGGAAATACGCTGAATTGATGTACCTTAGCAGTTTGTATGAAATCGAAATGTCGATGTTCACCATCTCCTCGAGCTTCTCCATACTGCAGTCTTCCCGATTCAGCTCCGCAATGAGCTGCAACAGGCTGATATGCGAGGGGGCAATGTCCGTTGATTTAAGGATTTCAGGCTTGCTGAAAAAATAGCCCTGGAAATATTTGAACCCCATCTCCCGGGCAGCCTGGTACTCCTCATGGGTCTCGATTTTCTCGGCCAGAAATTCCACCTCATGCTGGGACAGCCGGGCAAGCATATCACCCACTTCCTCCTGGGGGGTCAGCATAAAATCGATTTTGATGATATTCGCCAGGGCAATCAATTCCGTGAGATCGTCCCGGTAAATAAAATCATCCAGGGCCAGGATATACCCTTGCTGCATGATCTGCTCACAGGCCCGGACGACCGCGTCACCCGGGGTTACATCTTCCAGCACCTCGACCACCACTTCCTCGGGTGGAAACATGGTCGGCACCTGTTTCAGCAGCAGGTCTTCGGTAAAGTTGATGAACGCTTTTTTGCCCCCGGTGAGTTGGTCCAGGTCGATATTGAAAAAACTGCGGGTAAGAAGCTTGGAGGTCGCCACGTCCCCGTCAATATCGGGAAAGGCGTTGGACATGCTGTCCCTGAAAAGCAGCTCGTACGCGGCGATATTCTTTTTGCGGTCGAAGATCGGCTGCCTGGCTACATAAACGTCCATGGGCTTCCTTTAATAATCATTGCCATATCTGGTGATTGCGTGAGCTATATTCGATACTGAGCGATCAGGATAAAATATGCAGGTCCATATCAAGTATAGTCCCCCCCCTTGTCGTTTTCAACCAGCGCCATTTGCCAAACCATACGACCCTGATAGATGGACAAGGCCTTAACCATGATTTACGATATACATATCGGCCGGTTGGAAAAAAATCTAAAGTTTTACTTGTCACAACCGATATAACGGATATAGTTGGGAAACCTGTGCATAGCCAACGATTGATTCGATGGCGGCACTTTCCCTGCGGGTGGAATTGTACCTATCAAGGTTCATCCGCCGGTTGCCGGACCAGATGAAAGCCGGCAGCACCTGAAAACGAGACGCAGCCCGCTATAAAGAGCGGGGCATCCCCCTGAGAAGCAGGTGGTTAAAAGTGACGTTATTGCATCGAAAGTCACAAGGAGCACACAAATGGAAGTAACTGGAAAAAACATCACCACAACCCTGGAGGCCTATACGAACAAGGTCCAGCAGACCAAGCAGCCAGCCGGCTCTGATCCGGAAAAAGAGCAGCCCAGTGTCAAAGGGGATACCGTCAGCCTCTCCAAAGAGGCCCGCGAGGTGACTTCCGTCACCCAGAAACTTGAGGAAACACCGGATATCCGCGAGGACAAGGTGGCTGAAATCCAGGAAAAAATTAACAACGGCACCTATACCGTCGATGGTCAGAAAGCAGCCACCAACCTGCTGGCCGAGTCTTTGATCAACGAGCTTGTATAACCATTCGATCGCTTAACCAGACGGGCATGCACACTGTGTGCATGCCCGTTTCTTATCTGCAAGATGTGGTAGCGCACCCACAGTCGGCTACGACATAGCACCATCCCCCACCGTAATTTTTGCTTGACCCCTGAAGAGAAATAGCTTATAACCCAGAAAATAGATCTAAATTATGCATAATTATATCATATTGGATCTAAATTAGTACTAAATATCCAATCATTTTCAGCCAAAAGAATGGATAAAAAGCATCGGCTGAATGCCGATGCCTTACGGCCCACTTAGGCCGTTGCCGAGGCTTGGAGATCAGCAGCAACATGAAGCCCGGCATCCTGAGTCCCGCCTTTCGCGTTCATTGGTTTTACAAATATTTACCATGGGAATCGATACAACATACAGCCTGGTACCTGCGCTCCGGTCCCACACCAGCCCGGTCTACAAAGTCGCGGAGCCATCTTTTCCCCCTCATTCATATCAACCCCAGGTTAAATCTCGAAGTATGCTGAACCATGGTAGTCAGCCTCGAAAACCCCTGGGAATATATAACGCATCATCAAAAATGACCTACCCAACCACCGGCAATTCCGGCCGGATAGTGAATATCTACACCTGAAGTCCCATTGCCTTTCCCAATACAACCTGATTTCAACATCTTAATGGAACCAGGGTGCAGCAGGCCGCATAAGTCGGTTTAAATGCGTCGGAAACGGACCGCTATCTATCCCGTTGCTTGATTTTTTTTCAATCCGCACTACAATTATATAATACCTAATAATAGTTACCAATAGCATCGTTAGGAGCTCGGTATGAAACATCTTTTCAGGTGCCTGCTGATAGCTCTGATACTTTCCATTCAGGCATCCGCATTCACAAGTGCATCGCAACGGGGACTTTCAGTCGAACTGAATTCGGCTGCCGCCGGTTCCTGGGGCGATTACCACGCCCTGATCATCGGCATCAATGACTACCATAAGTGGCCCCGGCTGCAGACCGCGGTCAAGGACGCCACCGTCATCCGGGATACCCTGGTATCGCGTTATGGCTTTCCTGCAAAAAATGTCATCCTGCGCACGGACAAAGCAGCCAGCAGGCTGCAGATTACCCGCGACCTACGCTATCTGGCGCAATCCATGCGGCCGGATGACAACCTTCTGGTCTATTACGCCGGCCACGGCCAGCTCGACGACCTGACCGGCGACGGTTACTGGGTGCCCTCTGAAGGTGCCATGAAAGACCCGGCCACCTGGGTCGCCAATTCCTACATCA
The DNA here is from genome assembly GCA_905176665.1 of Olavius algarvensis Delta 4 endosymbiont. Lineage (GTDB taxonomy): Bacteria > Desulfobacterota > Desulfobacteria > Desulfobacterales > CAJINA01 > CAJINA01. The sequence continues at coordinate 4,217 of CAJINA010000122.1, forward strand.
AAGCCATTCTCAGCTCCGAGAAGGTGCAGGCCAAGAACGTGGTGGTCATTGCCGACTCGTGCTACAGCGGTTCCATGCTGCGCGGCGGCCCGTCGCTCATGTCCATGGACGACCAGCGCTACCAGGAGAAGCTGGCCGAAAAAGCATCCCTGCGTTCGCGCCAGGTAATCTCATCCGGCGGGGTCGAGCCGGTGGCCGACGGCGGGGCCGAGGGTCACAGCCTGTTTGCCTTCTACCTGATCGACGCCCTGCGCAAGAACGACCGCGAAGTGATCGACCTGGAGAACCTGTTTCATACCAAGGTGTGGAAGCCGGTCACCGAGATCGGCGACCAGCGGCCCAACGTGGGCCGGTTGAAGACCCCCATGGACCAGAACGGCCAGTTCGTGCTCTACAATGCGGCCTGGGCCCGGGAGCAGCAGGCGCGGCGGGCTGTTGCGGAAGCCGAACAGCAAAAGCAGGTCCAGACAGAGCAGAAGGCAGCCGTAGCTTCCGCTGAACTGGAACTTCAGCGCCAGCGAATCGAAATGGAAAAGCAGCGGCTTGCTCAGGAAAAAGAACAAATGGCCCGCGAGAGGGCGTTGGAAAAACAGCAGCGTGACCTGGAGAAACAGAGGCAGGAATTCGAATATGCCAAGCTCCAGGCGCAGCTCGAGGAAATGAAAAGACAGAATCAGAAAACACCCCCTAATACGCTTGCGGCTGTTTCTCCGGCGATTGTAGACAATGGCAACTTTAGCGGTCGATTGGCATCCCGGGGTAGATACAGACTGGCCCTACTGCCGATTAAGGCTCTGCAGACTGGTAACTATGGCGTAAAAATGGAAGCGGAGGTTATCAAGGGTATAGCTGCCGCGGTTGATGCCGATGAAAAACTTGAATTGGCCTATGCCTACAAGAAATCTGATGAATGGCCCGATGATACAAAGCTTTTATCTGATGTTGCCTCGAGTGAAGATATTCGGGCCTGGTACAAGAAATCCTTCCTGTCCAAAAACGAACCAGATTGGAAGAAGGTCAGGAACCTTGGCCCCAAAATTGATGCTCAGATTGCCATATTAATTAATGGCTCCAGCGCTGGTGGAAGGACAGACTTTGACATATATTGTTATGACTTTAGCAATGACAAGATCTATTCGGAACTCGGTGTAACCGGCGACGGCTGGGGCGCTGCTAATGATGTACAAAAAGTTGTAAGAAAGCTATTGCGCGATTTCCATAAAGATCAAAAATAGGACTGCTACTGGCAATACCGAACTGAATAGGTGCATTGATCTTATAAGCACACTGTTTTCATATACAACCTTACCTCACAAATCACAGTGAGGATCTGATGAAAAACCTATTTGCACATATAGCACTTGCTATAATCATATTGGTAATTTCGGTTGTACCTACTGCAGCCCAACAGCGGGGGCTGGCAGTGTTGTCCAACCAATCACCGGATGCTGCCTGGGGCGCCTACCATGCCCTGGTTATTGGCATCAATGACTACCAAGAGTGGCCCAAGCTGCAAACAGCCGTTAAAGACGCCACAGTGATCCGGAATCTGCTGGTGGAGCGCTACGGCTTTGCCGAGAAAAATGTCATTTTAAGAACCGACAAGGCGGCCAGCCGCTTCCAGATTGAGCGCGACCTGCGGTATCTGGCCACGGCCATGGAGCCTACCGACAACCTGCTGATCTATTATGCCGGTCATGGCCAGCTCGATGACCTCACCGGCGACGGTTACTGGGTGCCGGCGGAAGGGGCCATGAAAAACCCCAGCACCTGGGTGGCCAACTCCTACGTCAAGGCGATTTTCAGTTCCGAAAAGGTCCAGGCCAAGAACGTCGTAGTAATCGCGGATTCGCGCTACAGCGGCTCGATGCTACGCGGCGGGCCGTCGCTGATGTCCCTGGATGATAAAAGATACCGTAAGAAACTGGCCCGCAAAGCTGCGCTGCGTTCCCGCCAGGTAATCTCATCCGGCGGGGTCGAACCGGTGGCCGACGGCGGGGCCGAGGGTCACAGCCTGTTTGCCTTCTACCTGATCGATGCCCTGCGCAAGAATGACCGTGAAGTCATCGACCTGGAAAACCTTTTCCATACCAAAGTCTGGAAAAAAGTAACCGAAATAGGGGACCAAAGCCCCAACGTCGGAAGACTCAAAACCCCCATGGACCAGGACGGCCAGTTCGTCCTGTATAACGCGGCCTGGGCCCGGGAGCAGCAGGCCCGCCGGGCAACGGCGGATGCCGAACAGCAAAAGCAAGTCCAGGCCCAACAGAAGGCAGCCGTAGCCTCAGCTGAACTGGAACTCCAGCGCCAGCGCATGGAAATAGAGAAACAACGGTTGACCATGGAAAAGGAGCAGCTGGCCCAGCAAAAAGCGCTTGAATTGGAGATGCTGAAGCAGAAGCAGGCCATCGAAATGGAGCGAATCAAGCTTGAGAAACAAAAGCAGGAGATCGAGTATGCCAAGCTCCAGGCCCGACTAAGTGAAATGGAAACCCGGCAGAAAACAAATGAAAAGTTGGCCAGGGGCGATAGTAGTGCAGGCAAGCCCCTGCTGGCGGCGGTCCCACCGGCAACAACCAAGCCGCCCCGGGCGCCTGCTAACAGTTATCGCCTCGCCATATTGCCTTTTAACTACTACACGTCCCACACATTACTCGGCGGCAGCGTTGAAGAATATGAAATGGACACCATTAATAAAATCGCTTCCTGGACCGAAGAGAGCGAACGCATAGCGCTGCAATTCAGTTACCAGTTGCCGGATAGAGGAGCAAAAAGCGTCACACTACTGAAAGATGTTTTAAAAAATGAAGAACTGGAAGTGTGGAAAAAGAAAACCATGTTTTCCTCCAAAGAACCGGACTGGGACCTGGTCCGAAATATGGGCCAAAAAATCGGGGCAAACCCTGTTGTGGTTGGCGCCGGCGACATCGGCATAGGCCAGCTGACCATCTACCTCTATGATACTGAAAACGGTAAAGTGTATACCAGAAGTGGAAAAGCATATTTGTATGTTGTAGCCGAGGCGGGAAGAGATATTGTTATCAATCTTTTCAAGGAGTTTCTTGAAGACCAATAACGGCATCTTAGATCGATTAATTGCAGATACTTAGAAATAACCTGTAGTTGTGCAAGAAATAGAATCGCATTTTCGACAACAAAGATCCAAAACTTAGACCGTTTAAATCGGGGGCAAATCATGCGTGCCGGCCGTATCATTCTTATCATTCTTATTGCTTTCGTTTTAGTTCCTCCAGCGTGGGCCCAAAGCCCGCAGCGCGGATTGGCCGTGGTACCGGAGCTGAATAAACCGGGCAACTGGGGTCAATACCACGCCCTGATTATCGGGATCAACGACTACGATAGATGGCCCCGGCTGCAGACCGCGGTCAAAGATGCCACTGTCCTGAGGGATTTATTAGTATCACGTTATGGCTTTAATATGAAAAACGTGATCCTGCGCACGGACCGCAAAGCCAGTCGGAGGCAGATCAACCGCGACCTGAGATACCTCGCCCAATCCATGCGTCCGGAGGACAACCTGCTGATTTACTATGCCGGCCACGGCCAGCTCGATGACCTCACCGGCGACGGCTACTGGGTGCCCGCCGAAGGGGCCATGAAAGATCCCAGCACCTGGGTGGCCAATTCTTATATCAAGGCCATTCTCAGCTCTGAAAAGGTGCAGGCCAAAAACGTGGTGGTCATTGCCGACTCCTGCTACAGCGGCTCCATGCTGCGCGGCGGGCCGTCGCTCATGTCACTGGATGATCAGCGCTACCGTGAAAAGATTGCCCAAAAGGCCGCCCTGCGCTCACGCCAGGTAATCTCTTCCGGCGGGGTCGAGCCGGTCGCCGACGGCGGCGCAGAAGGGCACAGCCTTTTCGCCTTCTACCTGATCGACGCCCTGCGCAAGAACGACCGCGAGGTGATCGACCTGGAGAACCTGTTTCACACAAAAGTATGGAAACCGGTGACCGAGATCGGCGACCAGCGGCCTAATGTCGGCCGGCTGAAGACGCCCATGGATCAGGACGGCCAGTTCGTGCTTTACAATGCAACCTGGGTCCGGGAACAGCAGGCACGACAGGCTGCAGCGGAAGCTGAAAAGCAAAAGCAGGTCCAGGCGCAGCAAAAGGCCGCCGTAGCTTCGGCCGAAATGGAGCTCCAGCGCCAGCGGTTTGAAATGGAAAAACAGAAACTGGCCCTGGAAAGAGAACAACTGGCCCAGCAAAAAGCCCTTGAGATGGAACGGCTGAAGATCGAAAGGCAGAAACAGGAAATCGAATATGCCAAGCTGCAGGCCCGGCTGAGTGAAATGCAGGCCAAACAGAAAGCCAATGAAAAGCTGGCCAGCCGTGGAGGAGGGCAAAAAGAGCAACTGCTGGCTGCGGTGTCACCGGCTACAACCAGACCGCCCAGGGCCCCTGAAGGTAGTTATCACCTGGCCATTTTTCCGCTAAAATATTACACGGCTGACGGGCAAAATTATGATCCGGACGGACTTGCAAAGGAAACCGTCAAAGGTATTGCCGCCCTAGCAGCTTATGATGAGCAACTGGCATTAAAATTCAGTTACCAACCGATAGAGGATAATGCCGTAGAGGTCAGTCTTTTAAGTGATGTTCTGAAAGATCGGCAACCGGCTGTTTGGAAGAAAAAGTCTTTCTTCTCCCGCATGGAGCCGGACTGGGAAGAGATCCGCAAGATGGGTCAGAAAATCGGCGCGAATCTCATAGTGACCGGAATCTCAGACGTAGGAGAGGGCACGCTAACCTTCTATCTCTACGATACGAAGAATGACCGGCTTTATACTAAAAATGAAAAAACGTATTGGCAAATCATTCCCCAAGTGGCGAAAAGAATGGTCGCAGATCTTACCAAAGATTTCTACAAGAATCATTAGTGGGAAACATAGATTCGAGATCATAACCTGGTGCGTATCGATATATGTCTACAGGAAATAGAAATAAAGTAGGAGGAAGGAAGATGCGTTATGGCTTAATTGCCCTGATTACATTCATTTTACTGACCATCATTTCCCCTGGCATGGCCCAGAGTTCCCAGCGCGGGCTATCGGTGATACCGGAGCTGAACAAACCGGGCAACTGGGGCCAGTACCACGCCCTGATCATCGGCATCAATGACTACGAAAGGTGGCCCCGGCTGCAGACCGCGGTCAAAGATGCCACCGTGCTCAGGGACCTGCTGGTATCCCGCTATGCGTTTGATAAAAAGAACGTGATCCTGCGCACGGACCGTAAAGCCAGTCGGAGGCAGATCAACCGCGACCTGCGCTACCTGGCCCAGTCCATGCGCCCGGAAGACAACCGTTTGATCTACTACGCCGGTCATGGCCAACTGGATGATCTGACCGGTGACGGCTACTGGGTGACGGCTGAAGGCGCCATGAAAGATCCCAGCACCTGGGTGGCCAACTCCTACATCAAAGCCATTCTCAGCTCGGAGAAGGTTCAGGCCAAAAACGTGGTGGTCATTGCCGACTCGTGCTACAGCGGTTCCATGCTGCGCGGTGGGCCTTCGCTCATGTCCCTGGATGATCAGCGCTACCGGGAAAAGATTGCCCAAAAGGCCGCCCTGCGCTCACGACAGGTAATCTCTTCCGGCGGGGTCGAACCAGTAGCCGACGGCGGCGCCGAAGGACACAGCCTGTTTGCTTTTTACCTGATCGACGCCCTGCGCAAGAATGACCGCGAGGTGATCGATCTGGAGAACCTGTTTCATACGAAGGTGTGGAAGCCTGTGACCGAGATTGGCGACCAGCGGCCCAACGTGGGACGTTTGAAGACCCCCATGGATCAGGACGGCCAGTTCGTGCTCTACAATGCAACCTGGGCCCGGGAGCAGCAGGCCCGCCGGGCTGCTGCCCAAGCCGAGCAGCAAAAACAGATCCAGGCGCAGCAAAAGGCTGCCGTGGCTTCGGCTGAAATGGAGCTCCAGCGCCAGCGTTTTGAGATGGAAAAACAGAAACTGGCCCTGGAAAGGGAACAATTGGCCCAGCAGAAGGTCCTTGAAATGGAGCGGATGAAGATCGAAAGGCAGAAACAGGAGATCGAATATGCCAAGCTCCAGGCCCGCCTCAGCGAAATGGAGGCAAAACAGAAATCCAATGAAAAGCTGGCCGATCACGGCCGTAGTAAAAAGGGTCCGCTACTGGCCGCCGTTTCACCAGCAACAACCAGACCACCGAGGGCACCGGAAGGCAGTTACAAACTGGCCATCTTTCCGTTGAATTATTTCACGGCGAATTACGGGGACGGCTATCTACAGCAGTTCGAGATGAAAACACTTCAGGGCGTGGCTGCATTTGCAGCCGAAAATGATCGCCTGACCCTGCAATACAGTTACCAGACAATAGAGGACAACCCCGAGTCGGTAACCTTGCTGAGCGAGCGGCTGCCCGGCCGAGAATTAGAAGTCTGGAAAAAGAAAAATATCTTTGCCAAGAAGGAACCGGACTGGAAAGAGATCCGTAAAATCGGGCTGGAAATCGGTGCTAATCCCATAGTATTGGGAACTGTAGACGTGGGTGAAGGTAAAATGGAATTTCATGTCTATGACACTGAAAATGATCGCCTCTACACCAAAAAGTATGAAGGTACCTGGCTTCAGGTTCCGGATGTGGCCCCAAAAGTCGTCGCAAATCTATTGAAGGATTTTCTTAGGGGACAATAAAGGGGTTCTGTCATTCACAAGGTGGACTTGAAATAGGAGCTTTGCCATGCGCTACGGCTATATCGCTCTGATGGGGTTGTTTTCACTGTTACTGAGCACACCGGTGCTGGCCCAGAATCCACAACGTGGATTGGCGGTGATACCAGAGCTGGCCGCGTCAGGAAACTGGGGGCAGTACCACGCCCTGATCATCGGCATCAACGATTACCAGAAATGGCCCCGCCTGCAGACCGCGGTCAAGGACGCCACCGTCCTGCGGGATCTGCTGGTGACACGCTACGGTTTCGATAAAAAGAACGTCATCCTGCGCACCGACAAAGCCGCCAGCCGCATCCAGATCAACCGCGATCTGCGGTTTCTGGCCCAATCCATGCGTCCCGAAGACAACCTGCTGGTCTACTATGCCGGCCACGGCCAACTGGACGATTTTACCGGGGATGGGTACTGGGTACCGGCCGAGGGCGCCCTGAAGGACCCCAGCACCTGGGTGGCCAATTCCTACATTAAAGCAGTCCTCAGCTCGGAGAAGCTGCAGGCCAAGAACGTGGTGGTCATCGCCGACTCCTGCTACAGCGGCTCCATGCTGCGCGGCGGCCCCTCCCTGATGTCCCTGGATGACCGGCGCTACCGGGAAAAGCTGGCCGAAAAATCCGCCTTGCGCTCGCGCCAGGTCATCTCCTCCGGCGGGGTCGAACCGGTGGCCGACGGTGGGGCCGAGGGCCACAGCCTCTTTGCCTTTTATCTCATCGATGCCCTGCGTAAAAACGAACGCGAAGTCATCGACCTGGAAAACCTGTTTCACACCCGGGTATGGAAACCGGTCACCGAGATTGGCGACCAGCGGCCCAACGTGGGACGTTTGAAGACCCCCATGGACCAAGACGGCCAGTTCGTGCTCTACAACGCCGCCTGGGCCCGGCAGCAGGCTGAAACGCGGGCCGCCCTAAAAGCACAGAAAGAGCAGCAGGCGGCCCTGGAAGCTCAAAGACAGGCGGCCGCAAAACAGAAAGCCGCCGTCGCATCCGCAGAAATTGAATTGCAGCGCCAGCGCTTCGAGATAGAGAAACAGAAACTGGCCAATGAGCGCGACCAGAAAGCCGTTGAAATGGAGCGGCTCAAACTTGAAAAGCAAAAGCAGGAAATCGAGTACGCCAAACTCCAGGCCCGGTTGGCGGAAATCGAAGCCAAGCGCCTGGCAAACGAACAGCGACCGCCGACCGGGTCTCCAAAAATGGAAAAGCTACATGCCGCTGTTGATAATAAAACGGTTTACCGCCGAAAATCTGCGGATGGTGGTCTCCGGCTGGCCCTGTTCCCGGTAAAGGTGCGTATTGACTCTGATAGGTTCGGAGGAAAAAACAAGTATGAAGAAGATGTCATCCGAGCGGTTGCCTCTCTAAGCCAGGATGATAAACGGTTTGATTTTGCTCTCACCTTTAGAGAGATCGCAGGTGTAACCGATAACTCCGATAGTTTCGCGGGACTTATCAAGGATGAGAATCAGATCTGGAACAAGGCCTCTCTTTTAGCCGCTTTGGCTCCCAATTGGAAGCAGGTCAAGGCCATAGGTCGAAAAATCGACACCGACCTCTCTGTATTGGTCTATTATGAATGGTGGTTAGACTCAAAAATTGATATCTACCTGTATGATCATAAACGGCAGAAAACTTTCTCCAGGACCAAGATGCCGGTCAATCAATTTGACCTTTCCGGCTCCATTGAGCAAAATCTACGTCAAATAGTTAAAGAATATTTCAATTCGCTTTAGTGGTTTATCTTTCATCACCCTTTCGGTGCATCACTGCTGGTACCACCTTGCATTTATAGCCCATTTCGTAATATAGAGAATACGTCATTGCGGGCATCAAAACCCAGCGTAGACAGCCGCTCCAGGGATACAGCGGTCATGTTCCCACTACGCAGCCCCTTGCGATTATCAAAACCAGTGCCGTCGGACTGCGCCATCTGGCCGCGGTCCCCGCGCGCAGGACGTAGCACCCGGCCAGTTTCGGGTACTACCGTCTACAGCAGGCCATGGCAACAAGGAACCCGTCTATGCCGGATGCACTGCCCGACACTGAGATTTCCTTCCAAAATCTGTTTGAAACCATGAACCGGGCGGTGGTCTACCAGGATGCCACCGGAAAAATTATCGCTGCCAATAAGACGGCGGAGAGAATTCTGGGTCTGCAGCGCGACCAGATGACCGGCCGTACCTCCCTGGACCCGCGCTGGAAGGCCATTCGCCCCGATGGTTCCGAGTTTACCGGTAATGATCACCCTGCTATGGTAGCCCTGGAATCGGGAGCGCCCGTAAAAGATGTCATAATGGGGATCTTCAATCCCACCACGGATTCCTATCGCTGGATAAAAGTGGATGCCATACCTGAATATCGCCGCGGTGAGCCGCGACCTTTTCGGGTCTATTCAATATTCGAAGACATCTCGGATAAAATCAAGATAGAGACAGAGCTACGGGAAAGCGAAGATCGCTATGCATCCCTTTTCCATAGCTCCCAGGATGCCATCTTCATTCACGACCTGGATGGTCGCATTATAGATGCAAATCAAATGGTGTTGACGCTGTTCGGTTACACCAGGGCCGAAATAGGATCGCTCAAAATAGAAGGGCTCCATCCGGCCACGGTAGTTGAAAAATCGAAATGGGCGTTCGAAACAATTAACCGGGAAGGGTCTGTCCGCTTCGAAACCGACTTTTTAAAAAAAGACGGCCAGGTATTCCGGGGCGAGGTGGCCTCCAGCCTTTTTGAAATAGGCGGCCAAAAGTTCATCCAGGGGATCGTCCGCGATATTACCGACCGCCAGGAGACCGCAGAAGCGCTCCAAGCCTCCAATGAACGGTTTATCACGGTTTTGAACAGCATCGATGCAACCATTTACGTGGCTGACCTGGAATCATATGAAATCCTATTTGCCAACGATCGCATGCAGCAGACCTATGGCCGGGACGTGACCGGTGAAATCTGTTACGAGATCTTCCGGAACCGGTCGACCCCCTGCTCGCACTGCACCAACGATCAATTGGTTGATGATCATGGCAATCCCACCGACGTTTGTGTCTGGCAAGCTGAGAATCCAGTGGTTAAAAAATGGTACATTTATTACGATCGTGCCATCAAATGGATCGACGGGCGCCTGGTCAGGCTGCAGATAGCCGTAGATATCACCCACCTGAAAAAGGTGGAGCGGCAGCTGCGGCAGGCCCAGAAATTCGAGGCCATCGGCACCCTGGCGGGCGGCATCGCCCACCAGTTCAACAATATCCTGGGCGGGATCACCGGTTACCTCGACCTGCTGGTCATGCACCACCCCCATGACGATAAAATTATCAAGTATGTCGGACGCATGAAATCGGCGGCCATGCGGGCGGCGCAGCTGACGACGCAGCTGGTAGCCTTTGCCCGGGGAGGTAAGTACCGGGCGAAGAAAGCGCCCTTGAGCGAGTTGATCCGAGAGGCTTTTCCCCTGGCCAGGCATGCCCTGGCTCCCAAGTTGATGGTGGACCTGGATCTGCCGTACGAAAGTTGTCAGGTTGCGGCTGACCCCACCCAGTTGCAGCTCGTGCTCTCTTCGCTTCTCGTGAACGCATCTGAGTCCATCACGGAAGAAAATGGCCGCATCCAGGTTACCTGCCGGAACGAGGTCGTCGACGATAACGCCGCTGCCGATCGTCCGGGGTTAGCACCCGGCGACTATGCCGTGCTGACCGTCAGCGACAATGGCTCCGGCATGGACCAGGAGACCTTATCCCGGGTCTTTGAGCCCTTTTATACCACCAAGTTCGAAGGACGCGGTCTGGGGATGGCAGCGGTTTACGGGATTGTCAAAAACCACAAGGGGTGGATAGGGGTCAATTCCAAACTGGGCGTCGGTACCACGGTCGAGATCTACCTGCCCGCGTATGAGGCGCCCTCGCCATCATAGCAGTGCCCAAGTACGCTTGAAAGGTTGGCGAAAGCTGAACATGTCCCTGGCGCTGCCCCAGCCGTATAAGTGCCGTCCGCCCGGCATGAATGCCCAACCGCGATTTCTGATAGAACGTATTTCAGGTGTGATAGACAATGGATACGAGGTAGCGCTCACCCAGTTGCAGGGTCTGGGCTGTCAATCCGGTTACCGCCAGCCCGCCATGCAGGATGTCCGGCCCGGATACGTCTATCCGCTGCAAGCTCTCGCCAAAACCGGTTTTGATGAACTTCAGATAGGCTTCCTTGCGGGTCCAGATCCGGAAAACCCGTTCCGGTGAACCCCCTGCCGCGGCTGACTCCCGTTCGGTAAAAGCCACCCGCTTCACATCCGCCAGGCCATCAAGGGTAATCCGTTCTATATCCAGCCCCATCCGCTTGCCTGCTTGCAGGCAGATGCCGGCGACTGCATATTCTCCGGCATGGGAAATCGAAATGCTGGTGGTCGGCAGGCCGGACAGGTAGGGCGCCCCACGTGATTCATAGGTTGCGCTGATTTTGTCGGCCGGACCGGCATCCGGTAGAACCTTCGCTACCAGGGTTTTCAAGGCATAGCGGCCGCCGAGCCACTCCACCTGTTTTTTTAATGTCTTGAATTCGTTGACTTGCCTGATTTCTTCGGGCGTAAAGAAATCACCCCGGCAGGCAGCGGGCCCGAATTCGCAGCCCGGCAGCGTACGATAGTTTCCTGCAGATACGGCCGGCAGGCATTTCCGCACCATATCCGCAAGGTCAATCAAGCAGATGTATAGAGCGGCCTTGCTATCCGTGAGCCGGTAAATCCCGGGACCAGGCAGAATCCGGTCCCCGGGCTGCTGTTCAATTATTTCCATCTGTCAGGACGCTTTTTCATAAACCGCCGGACGCAGCAGATCCAGAATCTGATGTTTTTTGGCCAGGGTGTCGATTTTAACCATTTCAAAGTTTTCGATCCGGATAAAAAGGTTGCCGGCGGGATCGATAAGATCCAGCTGATATTCATTGGTCTTCTCAGTTGCCTGCGTCTTGCGGGTAATGCACAGGTACGCCGCGCCCCTGACGAGCGGCCTGAACAGGGTCATGGCCCCGATCCGGTAAGGCAGGACGATTACGTTGGTGCTCATGACTTCCAGCATGCCGCCGGTCTGGAACATGGCATCCACCACCGCCACGTCCGTAATGAAGTCCGGAAATGCTTCGCCTCTAAAAAAAGGCCTGCTTCCAGCGCTTTGGATCCGGGTCACCAGCTCATCCGGGGTAAAGCTCTCAATGGCGGTCACGGTCCGAAACACACCGTCCATAAACAGGCGGGCCGGGTGATAAAGCAGATCCTGCAGATCGCCGTCATAGTGAACCGGATGAAAGTCCGGCAGGTCGATGGTGACCGCTGCGGGCCTTTGCGCAGCAAACACATATTGCCCCTGGTAGTGCCGGGTTTCATCCCCGACAACAGCGCCGTCTCGGTTTTTAAATCGCGATGAGATGGTGCAATCGACCCGGTTGGAAGTGGTTGGCGATACAGAGGCCGACACATCGATATCCTTGGGCCGCCCCTTGAGAATTTTAATTCCGTAGGGAATGGCAAAATCCTGGAGTTTCACCAGGTGACGCTTCGGATCAACCAGGGCGGCGGCGGCTTCGGCCATGGTTTCGATACCCGTGGCCCCCAGGAAAATAGGAACTTCCTCACGGCTGTGGTCCCGTAAAAACAGATCACGTTTCAGATCCAGCCGTCTCTGGAAGACAGCCGTATGGTCCTCGCGGCTGATTTCCCGGTCGAGAAACGGCGCCAGCGGTTCCAGTGTAATGGTTGGCTCTTCAGCCAGCAATCCGTCCGGGTCGAACGCATGATCGGCACCGGTGAAAACCGTTTCTGGGGCAGTGTCATCGCCGAGCTCGTCCAGAAAGTAGTCGACCCCCTGTGCCAGGGGTAAAAACGCCAACCCCCTTTCCGCAAGCACCTTCTGGATCGTTTCCGCCGTAGCCATGCCGGCCCCCTCCCAGGCCGTCCAGCTCAACACCTTGAAGACTTTGTCGGGGTGTCTGTGCTTCTCGCGCTGCACCAGTTTCCCCAGCATGTCATTGGCCCCGGTATAATCCACCTGCCCTTCGTTGCCGAACCGGGCGGTAACCGAGGAGAAGGCAATAAAGAACCGGTAAGCGGTTTCCTGTAAGGCCGCCAGCAGATTCAGGGCGCCCTGCACTTTGGTATTGAAGACCCGGTCAAAAGAAGTTTGGGTTTTCTTGGAAATAAACTGGCTCTGCTCCAGCCCGGCGGCATGTATGACCCCGTCGATGCGATCGTACCGGTCCAGGGCCGCGGTTACCGCCGGCAGGTCGGTTACATCGACAGCGTGATAGTCCACGGTCAGGCCGCCTGTGCGCAGCTGCTCCAGGTTGGCAATGGTCTGCTTCAGGCCGGCCACACGGGTTGCGGCCTGCTTGATCTCCACCGGTTTGGCACCCGCCATCTGCTTTTTCAACTCGCCCAGGATAAAGGCCTCATCGGCTGAATCCGGTCGGAATAGGGGGTCCAGGGTGGTAAGGTCGCTGCGGCCCAGAATCACCAGGTGGGCAGGATCGCGGGCCACCAGGGCCTTCAAAATCTCGAAGGTGATGCCCCGAGCCCCGCCGGTCACCACGATCGTGTCACCCGCGCGTACAAAGCGTTTGCCCTGGGCCGGTGGACACGCCTTTAACGAGAGCGCAAATCGCCGGGAGCCGGAACGGCCTGTTTCGACACGGGTATCCGAACCCGTGAGTTCTTCGATGAACCGGACAGCAATGGATTGCGGTCCGGCCTCCAGGTCGTTGCCGGAAAAATCGACAACCTTGACCCGTGTGGCCGTTAACTCCTTGGCCGCGGTTTTCAACATCCCGGCAATCCCGGCCATGGCCGGTACGATTTGGGCGGGTTGCTCCCCGTATGGCCAGATCACGCTGTCCACGCTTAGACTTGCCAGAAAAGCGCCTGGGCGATCCAGTTGCCCGTATAATTCCTTGAGGGCAGCGAAAAAGGCCGCGGGCACGCCCGCCGCCGAACGGTCGTCAAGGGTAGTATCGAAAAACAGATCCAGGGGGGCCAGATGTATAAAGCCTTGGATGTCCGCATGGCGTTCCAGCAGTTGGCGCGTGGCAGCCCTTACCTTGCGGGCACTGGTCCCTGCCGGCAGGGGCAGGTGAACCACGCGGCCGCCCAGAGCCTCGATACCGGCCTTGACCGCCTCGGAATACCCAAAGCGGTCGGGTGATACCAGGATTGTCTTATCTTTGAAAAGATTGTGGCGGCCGGTCGGTGTCGGGATTTCGGCAACCCGCACTTCCATGCGGGCAACACCGACTGTCCGCGTCATGTTGTCCTCTGCTTGACCGGCGGGAATCTTGGCCGCACCGGCCCTGGGACTCGACGCTTCCGTCTGCCGTTCGATATAGCCCACCAGCAAGGCAATGGTGTTGAGGTCGCGCAGCTTCAAATCCTCGGGCACCTCCAGGTTGAAGTGGGCCGAGACCTTGCCGAAGACCTCCACCTGCTTCACCGTGTCGATCCCCAGGTCGGCCTCCAGATCCAGTTCGGGTTCCAGCATATCCACCGTGTAGCCCGTATGTTCGGCAATGATGGTCTGGATAGTGGCCAGCACCTCTGATTGGGCCTGATCATCAACCCGCGAATCAGCATGCTCAGTGGAGATCGCCACGACGGCACCGCCGGTCTGCGCCTGGATATAGTCAGCCAGCAGGGCAATCGTATTGAGGTCACGCAATTTCAGGTCCTCGGGCACCTCCAGGTTAAAATGGGCCGAGACCTTGCCGAAGACTTCCACCTGCTTGACCGTGTCGATTCCCAGGTCAGCCTCGAGGTCGAGCGCGGGTTCCAGCATATCTTCGGTATACCCGGTGTGTTCGGCTATGATGGTCTGGATGTTTTTTAGAACATCATTTTCCGCCGGCCGGTCCGCGGCCGCCACAGCCTGGGGCCCCGGATCCAGGTGAAGGGCTTGCTGACCGATATAATCAGCCAGCAGGGCGATGGTATTCAAATCGCGCAGCTTCAAATCTTCCGGCACCTCCAGGTTAAAATGGGCGGATATCTTGCCGAACACCTCCACCTGTTTCACGGTGTCAATCCCCAGATCCGCTTCCAGATCGAGATCGGATTCCAACATATCCTCCGTATAACCGGTGTGTTCCGCAATGATCGCGCGAATGGTGTCAATAGCCGGTTTTTCTGTGGCCGGGCTCGTTGATAGGCTTGATTGCGCGGATTTCACGGCAGGTACGGGCGGATCAACGGCCGGTATGTCGGCCGTAGCCGGCAGTTCGACGGCCGACCCGTTTCCGGAGCTTTCCACACAAAGCGTGTTGTTGATAATTTTGAGCTCCGGATCCGGGGTACCGGACACCTTCCGCAGCCACTGCTCGTAAACCGGGTTGTTCTCCGTGGCCTTTTCGGCGATGCGTTTGATAAAGAGAAAGGCAAAGTGAGAGCCGAACCCGGCTGAATAGTGCAGCCCGTACTGGAAATCCCCGCTGGCGTGCCGGCTGAAATTGAGATCTTGAAATTCCGCCGGGATAGTGGCCAGGTTGGCAATGGGCGGGGCCATCCCGTCCTGCAGCACCTTCACGAGCACGGCGTCTTCGATGGCGGCTCCCAGGGTATGCCCGGTAAACCCCTTGGTATTGGTAATGGTGATATCACCGAAATGTTCCGGGTAGGCCTGCTTCAGCGCGGCTATCTCGGCATCTGCGCTGCCGCCGCGGGCCGGGGTAAAGGTTTCGTGACTCATGAAAACCATGGATTTGGCATAGGCCTGCGGGTCCAGGTTGTGCTGCCGTTCAACGTCTTTGACAAATTGCTTCATCTGGGAACCCAGATGCGGCACGTCGATCTTGGTGGCGTGGAAGGCGCTGTTGCCGATGTAGGTGCCCAGCACCTCGGCCTGCCCGCACAGGCCTCTTTCCTGAATGCGGTCTTCACGTTCGATAACCAGGGACACGGCCCCGCTGCCTAGAATCGTGCCATTGCGGTTGGCGTCAAAGGGTTTCGCGGCCTCCGAAACCACATTTTTCACCGTAGCGGCCCCCAGGGCCAGAAAGCCGGACGCGATCCAGGGACTCTGGACCTGAGAGGTTGCTGCTTCGCCCCCGATGATGATCACCCGGTCACAGCGGCCCGTCCGGATCCAGTCCTGGGCCACACCGACGGCCTGGGTTGTGGAGGCGCAGGCGCCGCTCATCTGGATATTGGGCCCGCGCGCCTTGATCAGCTGGGCAAAATGGGCGGATCCGAGCGGTACCAGATCATACAGAATATTGCGGTCGAATTTATAGGTCCCGTATTTTTTGCGCCTTTCCTTGATTTTGAAAAACCAGTCGGTAATCTGCGCCTTGATTTCCGTGTCGCGCACACTTTCCATCAAGTGGTAGTAAATGTTCTCAAGCTCCTTGTAGGGCCGTACGTAGAACTTGTTGTAGTAGTAATTGTTCATCTGGTCGATGAGGGTTTCGAAACCGGGGAAGAGCGACGTCAGGATAACGCCGGTCGTGTCCTGCATCTCCCTGGGAAGCGTGAAACCTTCCGGCAGACGATTGCCGGCCGACGTTTCCCGGTAATGCATCACCAGCGGTATCCGCGCGTCCTTGAGGGCTTCGATTCCAGCTGCCATAGCCAGGGAAATCGTCACGTCGTAGTCAAAATCGATACCGTATTCATTTTTGAAATTGAAATACCCCAGCTTGCCGGCCAGTTGAATCACGTCTTCGGTGCGGGTAATTTTGACCAGGCGCGCATTTCCGTCGGGCTCCTTGAACACCCGGGTAATGTTCATGTCGACGATTCTCTCTTTTTCCTCCGTGGTAAGCGGCTCGATGAAATTGTTACCGTTGAGAATCCGGTCGAAGTTGTCGTCATTGAATACCTTGCTGCCGGTGCCGGGCAACCCGATGGATACACCCGCAACCATGATTTTCTCCATGCAAAAATTGAATTTCTGAATCTCGCGCAGGGCGGATTCGTGCTTCTGTTTCAAAAACTCCCGGTAGGCCATTTGCTCCAGGGCGGATTTGTTGGTTTGCAGGAATGTCTGAAAATCTTCTGAAGCGCTCAGATCGTCGGTGGCCGCTTCCTCCCGGGGCATCTCGCCAGGACCTGGTGTGGGCGCAGTCTCGGTCGGCGCTTGGCTTGGGGGCGTGATCAAACGCCCTTGCTCAGTCAGGTAATTCGTAAGGGACTGCATGGATTCAACCTGTCCTTTCCTGGGATCGATGGCACTCAGGCTGGCATGCGGCCCAAGGGAGATGTTTTTCAATAAGTTCACCAACAATTTACCGGGGCCTATCTCCACAAACTGGGCAACGCCCCTACGAGCAACGCCCTGCACCGCGGCAATAAATTCCACCGGCGAAATAATCTGACGCACCAGGAGTTCTTTCACCCGGGCGGCATCTTCCGGATAAGGCTGCGCCGTGGCATTCGAAATGACCCGCCCGAAAGGCACCTCCTTGAATACAACCTGCTTCAGATAGGCGGACATGCCCTGGGCGGCGCTCTCGAACAGGGGGGTATGAAAAGCCCCCGAAAGGGGCAGCTTTTTGAACATGACCGCTTTGGATTTCAGAAAAGTGCAAAACCGGTCAATCGCCGCGGTCCGGCCGGAAACTGCGGTCTGGTTTTCGCTGTTTTTATTGGCCACCCAAAGTTGGTCGATACCCGCCTGGGCAATCAGGCCGCCGGTCTCATCACTGTCCTTAAAAACCACCATGATTCGACCGGCCGAGGTCTCGGCCGCGGTCTTCATCAAGTCTGCCCGTTTGATAATCAACTGCATGGCCGGATCGAAATCCAGCATACCCGCGCAATACAAGGCGGTGTACTCGCCGACACTGTGGCCGATGAAAAAGTCAGGCGCAAACCCCCTGTCGGCCAGGTATCGATAGATAGCCGCCGAAGAGAGGAACACCGCCGGCTGGGTGTTCTCCGTCAAGTTGAGGCGCTCGTCTTGGGTGAACATGATCTCCAGCAAATCGTACCCGCGTAGACTTTGAAATAAGGTGTTACCGGCATCCAGCACCTTGCGGACAGCGGGCTCCGCCTGATACAGCGTCTGCATCATGCCGGGGCGCTGAGCTCCCTGTCCGGAAAGCAGGGCCGCCAGGGGCAATGACCGATCGCCTTGTTTTGGGGCCAGCGGTATGCTCCGCTGTCCGGCCTCCGGCGCACCGGCCGCAACTGCGGTTGGGGCCGCCGCCGACTGTTGGTCCGCCTTCGGGCGCTTCGGCATGAGCCGGGCCGGCAGGGTTCCAACCACCATGTGTCCGTGATTGCCGCCGATACCGTTCACGTTGGATGCCAGGTGGACCTGGTCGTGGGAAGCCAGTTCACGAACCCGGGTCAGGGCCTGCAAAACCGGGCCGCCGTTCACAATGGTGGTATCGGCGGCATAGTTACGATTGGGGAGCACCGTGCGATGATGCGCCATCAAGATCAGCTTGGCGAACACCACTGCTGGATTGGCGGCTTTGAAGTAGCCGAACTCCGGCTTGATATTGCCGAAATGGAGAAGATGGGAGAAACTCTTTTCGATGGCCTGCTTTTCAACCGCATCCAGGAACAGATTGGCGCCGGCGAAGACATCCAGGTGCCTGATCTGGCGTTTATTGATGGGCGCCTGGGCATAACAGTGATCAATGGCGCGTGCATAGGCATTGTCCGATGGAGAGAGCAGATGTTCCGGGACGCTGGAGGTCATACTGATACCGCTCAGTTCACCCAATATGGGCATATGGCTTTCCCGGGCTTGGCGATAGGTCGTCAGCACCTGGACTGCGGCACCCTCACCCATCACATAGCCGCCGGCGTTTTTATCGAAAAACCGACACTCATTTTCCGAAAGCAGCCCCAGGCGCTTGAAGGCCAGCAAAACGGTGGGGTACAGATTGGCATCCACGCCACCGGAGATAACAAAATCGTGGTCCCCGGCTTTGAGACCTTTCACAGCCAGGTCCAGAGCAACCGTGGCAGAGGCACATGAGGCATCCACAACGAAGTTAGCACCGTTGCAGTTAAAACAGTTGGCGATCCGACCGGTCACGATGTTGGACAGCAACCCCGGGATGGTGTCTTCGGTATTCACCAGGTAACGCTCTTTAAGGCGCCCGACAAGCTCGGCGCCCGCCTGCTGCCGCAGCGCTGGATCCACGTTATCGAGACTGTGGATGATTTTTTCTACCAGCGCAATACGGGTGCGGAGCACGTTTTCAACCTGCATTTCCCCCGGGATGGTACCCAATATCACCGCGGTTTTATTCCCGGCCGTCAGGTGCGGCTGCAGACCCGCCTGTTCGATGGCCTGCCCGGCGGCGTCCAGGCCGAACAACTGGGCCCGGTCCAGGTACCGGGCCGTCATCGGTGGAATGCGAAAACGCCGGCCGTCGAACGTCCAGTCGGCCACCATACCGGCCTTCACAGCCGGAATGCGGAAGCCGGAAGTTTCGTCTTCCGCTGCGTAGGCTTCATTATGAAACCGCTCAGCCGGAATCTGTGACAGGGCAGGTTCCCCACCGATCAAGCGCTGCCAGAAATTCTCAACATCCGGTGCACCAGGCAACACCACGCCCATACCGGCTACGACGATGCGGTCCGCATTGAAATCGTAATCCAGGTCCTTGAATATCGACCGCGGCAGCGCCGCGTAGTCACCATTGTATTCTTCTACCACACAATGATAGTTGATACCGCCAAACCCATACGAACTGACCCCCGCGCAACGGCGGCGGTCTTTGGCTGCGCTCCAGGCATTGGCTTCATCGATGATATAGAGGGCAGATGCGTCCAGTTCATGCCGATCGGCCGGTTTTTGAAATTGGCCGTTGGGCGGCAGGGTTTTGTGTTTCAAAGCGAGCAGGGCCTTGATCAATCCCGCCATACCGGCTCCGCCCAACAGGTGCCCGATCTGGGATTTCACGGAACTGACCCCCGCCCCCGACTGCGCGCCGTAAAAGGCCTTCAGGGTCTGAATTTCGGCCTGGTCGCCCATGACCGTGGAGGTTCCGTGGGCCTCGACATAGTCGACATCCGCGGGGACGACACCGGTTTTAATGCTCGTAAAGCAGCGCTCCAGGGCCAGGGCTTGCCCCTTGGGATTCGGTGCTGCAATTGCCTTGCCTTTGCCGTCGGAGCTGGACCCCATGCCTTTGAGCACCCCAATTATGGGATTCTTGTCCCGCAAGGCGTCCTTCATGCGTTTCAGGATGACAACCCCGGCACCTTCGCCCAACACGAACCCGTCCGCTCTTTCATCGAACGGCCAGGATCCGTTGGCCGACAGGGCACCCATTTTGGAGAAACCCACAAAGGGTTCGGGCGCCAGGTGGGTGTTAAGTCCACCTACAACGACGGTATCGTGGGCCCCGGACAACAATTCCTTCATGGCGCAGTCGATAGCCGCAAAAGATGTGGCGCAGGCGGCATCCACGACGTAGTTCACGCCCCGGGCACCAAAATGATGGGCAATCCGGGCAGCCTCCATATTCAACACCACGCCATGCACGGGTTCATAATCGTACTCGCCGGACAACCCCTGCCGCAGGCCGGCACACAGGGCCTGCTGTTCCTCGGCGTTAAGTTGCCCGTAAGCATCGGTCTGTTCGAGATGCCACTTCATCTCGGGGTAGTAGTACTTGAGATGCAGGTCGTTGGCCATCTCGTTACCCAGGCAGGTGGCAACGATCACAGCGGTCTTTTCCCGCAGCTCTTTTCTCAATTGCAGCCCATCTTCCAGAAGGTCCGCTCCCGAAGCAGCCTGGTAAGCGGCCTCCAGAATCATTTGCTGACTGCGGGACAGGTTGCGGGATTTTGCGGAGGTGTAGCCGAACCTGGCGTGATCGAAAGAGAAGTCTTCCACAGTACCGGCCAGCCGGGTATAGGACTTATCCTGGGCCTTTTTATCCGGGTCGTAGTAAAGGTTCGGATCCAGCCGCTCGGCCGGCATGGTCCGGATGGAGTATTTACGGGATAGGATGTTTTCCCAGAACTGATCGGGAGTCGGGGCATCCGGGTAAATACAGCCCATCCCGACAATGGCGATTTCGTCGTCTATCTGGCTGGTCCGGTGGGAGAAAGTTTCCAGGGCATTCAGGATGTCTCCGAGGCCCGCCTTCGCATTGAAATAGCGATCGTGGACCGCGGCAATGGTGGTCGGTTCCGACCAGAACGCCAGACTATCCCCAACCATGAAATTTCCCAGTTCATACTGCTGCTGTTCGTCAAATTCAATGAAACAGACGTCCTGTCCATCGGCGGCCATCTTCTCGAAATCGGGGCAAAAACCCTTGGCACCGATCAGCAGCGACCCGATATTGGCCTGCTCGAAATTCTGTTTACGCTCGGCTAGCGGCACGTTGCTGCGCAGTTGTTCATACTCCCCATCGAGCATTTTCTGCGAAAAGGGCGTCGGGACCGTCCGGGAAGTCAGCCCCACCGTTTCACCTGTCAAAATCGTGCCTTCCCCGGCGCAAACCACATCCTGATACACCTTGCAGATAGCGCCGCTTTCCATGATTTCACGTGTGAAGAGGTAGGCGCTCCCCACCTGGATGCCGATCTTTACGCCCCGGGCGGCCAGAACAGCGCTCACTCCGGAAATAAAGTAAGACCCGTAACAGGTACTGATGCCGCCCGCGAAAATGACGGTAATTTTCCGCTGTTGATCCTCCGGCAGGGCCAGAATTTTCTCCAGGGCCATTTCCCAGAGAACCAGGCTGGAGAGGGTACCGACATGGCCGCCGGCCTCGCTGCCTTCGAAAATGAATCGGCGGCAGCCGCTGCTCAGGGCGTTTTCCAGCATCATCATCGACGGGGTGTGCAGGTAGGCCCGGGTACCGGCCTCTTCCAGTTCCAGGATCTGGGAGGGGATACCGCCGGCGAACAGGGCAAAGGGGACCTCGTGTTTTTTTACCTGGGCCATGTGACTGTCGATGGTTTGGTTAAATGTTTCGATGCCGATCATGCCGGCTCCGAAGCGGTCCACGGCCTGCTTGCCTGCACTGAGCATCTTTTCAGTGAGGTCTTCGGGCAAACTGCCCATAGCGAAAAAAGGTAAGGCGCCGCTCGCCAGCACCCGGCGGGCAAATTCAGGATTGTCACTGATATTGGCCATGGGGCCCTGCATCACAGGATACTGGGTGCCGTGTTCCGCTGCCAATGCAGTGCCCGCCTGCATGGGATCGTGTTCATCGACACAATCCAGGCAGGACCCGATATTTTCGAAGAAAGCGTTGATAATCGCGTTCACATCCTGTGACGCTCTGGTGAAATGTTTGGCAAACGCGGCGTCCTGGCCAAGATAGAATAAACTCTGCAGCGGTTCAGCTGTCGGGTTGTTCAAAGATGTGATGTGGGTACGAATCTCCGCGTAAAGCGCTGCATCCGGATCCACACCGTCTTTGAGAGCCGCCTCGCGGCTTTTCAGTTCTTTGATAATGCGGGTGCCCAGCTTGGAAAAAAACCGGTAGGCACAACCCAGGGCGCCGCCAATGACTGCCGAATCGTTCTCTTCAATTTTGGCGATGATGGTTTTGAAGGCGTCGGCCACCGGGGCTTGCCGGGTCAAATACAACTGATTGTCCAAAACCAGTCCACTGGCGCCGGCGGCAAAAAGTCCGGCGGCGGTATGCCAGCCGACCCCCCCGTGAATAAACAGGGGCAGGTCCGTGTTTTCCAGGTACCACTGCATCAGGACAAAAGCCGAGTAACGCGACCCTCTACCCGGAGCTTCGCTCCCACGGATAACCAGGCCATGCGGGGATATTGAAGCCAGAACATCGGTACAGCCGACATCGCAGATTTCTATAAAAAGCTTGGACCGGGCATGGTCAAACTCGAAATCCCTGAGTTCCTGCACCTGTCGATAGCCAAAGATGACGAGATCGAGGTGGGCAAACTGCCGTTCCTGCAGCATGGAAATGATTTTGGTATCGGTGACCTGCAGCCGGATACCGAACAGAATGCCCCGGCCTTCAAGGTTCTCGATTTCCTGCCGGACTTTGTCCAATGACAAGAACTCAGTGTCCAGCACCGGCAACCCGCCGGCCTGGTGGATGCTTTCAAAGTAAGCGGTGTCCACCGATACTAGTGGGTTGTAAACCAGGAGCGGCAAACGTGAATCAAGGATGCGTTTGATCATCAGCTTTCTCCATTTAGAAGCGGTCCCCAAAAAGGTTTTTGAGACAACTTCTATAAAATTTGTCCGTTGGAACCGGGAATCCGGTCAATCCATCCTTTCAAGCAGCCCGCCAACCGGTCCCGGAGCATGAAAACCCACTCGGCCGATGGTATGCGGCCGGGCACATCTGCGGTATGAATTCAAGCATCGTGCCATTGCCTGAATTGCAGCCTTAATCCTTGAAATCATAGAAGAAATTATTTTCTTATTTTTTCAGGCGCTTTATGTTAAAATCCACTCGCTTTACACAGGAGGTACATGCTACCGACATAGGATGTCGGTGGGCATGTAAATTGGGGAAAAATTTAGGGGAGTTCAATGAAATCCGCGAATCAACTGACGGCGCGGGAACGGGATTTCTTCAATCTTGTTTTCCAGGCCGGCATTACCAATCCGTTCAGTGACGCCCGGGCTGAAATAGACCTCAAAATCGGCGGGCTCTTTCCAGAGGTGTCCCAGACCGACCGGATCGAAAAAACCATCAACGAAGTTCAGCGTCGGATTGCATCCCTGGAACAAAAACAGGTGGCGGACATATCCCTTTTTTCCGGCGACGATCGCCGCCTGGTCCGGGCCGCATTCCTGTTCGAATTTTTTTATAAATTCCGGCGAAAATTCGACCAGTTGATCCATGACCAGATCAAAGCCGGTGATTCGCCGGTCAGGGTTACTTTTGCCGGTGAGGCATTTACGCTCATGCTGAGCCGGGGTTTTTCCATGACGGACGTGCAGCGTTACTTTGCCCTGTGCTACCAACTGCGCCGGGGTTTTTTCTTTATCAAACGCAGCCTGGTGGGCCGCAGTGACGCCATGAAGCGCCTGCGCCGGAACCTGTGGCAAAATGTCTTTACGCACAATCTGGATCTATATAACCACTACCTGTGGAACCGGCTGGAAGACTTCTCCACATTGATCCTGGGTGAAACCGGGACAGGCAAAGGCACTGCTGCCATGGCCATCGGGCGCTCCGGGTTTATTCCTTTCAACGAGCGCAAGAAGACGTTCGTGGAAAGTTTTACGCGGTCCTTCATCTCCCTGAATCTCTCCCAATACCCGGAAACGCTCATAGAGTCGGAACTATTCGGGCACAAAAAGGGGGCTTTCACCGGAGCCGTCAAGGACCATAGCGGCGTTTTCAGCCGCTGCAGCCCCTATGGCGCGATCCTGCTGGATGAAATCGGCGAAGTGTCTACACCGGTACAGATCAAACTGCTGGAAGTCCTCCAGGAGCGGACTTTTTCTCCGGTAGGCAGCCATGAAACCGACCGGTTCCAGGGACGGGTCATCGCGGCCACGAACCGCTCCTTGCAGGATGTTCGCAGTAAAGGGGTCTTCAGGGATGACTTCTTTTACCGCCTCAGTTCCGATATCATCACCGTACCGCCCCTTCGGCAGAGGATCGAGGAGGATCCGGCCGAATTGCGGGACCTGGTTGTGTTTACGGTCAAAAAGATGGTCGGCAAGCCCTATCCGGAACTGGTCGACCTGGTTCTGGAAGTCATCGAAAAACAGCTGGGTCGGGATTACCCCTGGCCGGGCAATGTACGGGAACTGGAACAATGCATTCGCCGCGTCATGCTCAAGAGAGATTACCGGGGCGACCAGAAAACCCATAACGGCGACCTGGCGACCATTCTGGCGGAAGGAATTACCCGGGGCGAACTGGACGCCCAGAACCTACTCTCCGGTTATTGCAAGATGCTGTACCGACGGCACGGCACCTTCGAAGAAGTTGCCCGGCGCACCAACCTGGACCGCCGTACGGTCAAAAAATATATCAACGAGTGGACCAACCCGGAAGAAGAAGAATGAACGCGGTAATCGTTGCCAACGGCATCCCGACCGATCCGGTTGCCGACAAAAAGCAGATCCCCCAGGGATCCCTGATCATCGCAGCGGATGGCGGCGCGGACTATTGCCGGAAGTTGAATTTGGTGCCGGATGTGATCATCGGGGATATGGATTCAATCACCGGCGATCCGGAGGCCGCCGCTTTCAGGGGTGCCGAGATCATTCGCCACCCGGCGCGCAAGGATGCCACCGATCTGGAACTTGCTATTGATCTGGCTTTGGCAAGAGGGGCGCAGCGCATCATCGTTATAGGGGCCCTGGGGGGGCGCTGGGATATGTCAGTCGGCAACCTGCAGCTCATGGCCCGGCCGGACCTAAAAACATTTCCGGTAACGTTCGTTGACGGCAATCAGGAAGTATCCCTGCTGAACGGCCCGGTTACAGCTCCATTCATCGGAAAACCCGGTGACACCCTTTCTCTAATACCGATCGGACAGGATGCAACCGGGGTTACCCTGGAAGGCCTTGAGTATCCGCTTGAAAATGGACAACTTGACTGGGGGTCATCGATAGGGATCAGCAATGTACTGCTTGGCGAGAGGGCCTCGGTTTCCATAGATAACGGCGTACTGATCTGCGTCTTCCACCGCAAGAATCAGTAACTCAGACGACGAATATCTACTGGCCATATTTCTTCAGAATGCGGCGGTACTGGCTGGTTGCCTTGAATGTTTTTAAGCCGTTTGAGAACCTTGTGGCCATTACTTCGTTTTCAGGCTTCAGAGAAAAGGCCAGGTAATTGTTGCCGCCGCTGATTTTCTTCTTTGTGCAATCTACTTTATCCAGCAAACCCAGCTTTTGAGCATTGAACCAGCCTACATTTTTATTGGAAATGAACATATCGATGCGGCCCGATATAAGCTTTTGAAAATTCTGCTCAATATCACGCACCGGTTCCCTGGTGAAATTCTCGGCTGCAATGACTTCTTGACTGTACACATAGCCCAGGATGGTCCCAATCCGTAGTCCGGTAAGGTCAGAAAGCCCATCGAAGGTATCCGGGCGTCCCTTCAGAAAAAAGAGCACCGATATACTTTCCGATATGTTTTCATCCGGGAAAAACATCTCCTTTGAACGCTCCGGCGTCAGGCCAATATCGAGAATCGCATCGACCATTTTCGTCCTGACCAGACTAAGACAGCGCTTCCACGGATAAAATCGAAATTCGATCGTCCGTCCCATGCGTTTAAAAACTGCCGCCATAACCTCATAGTCAAAGCCTTTCAATCCCTCGTCATCTTCATACACATAGGGCGCCCAGGCTTCCGTCACAACAACCAGGTCCGCAGCTGCAACGGTATGACTTGTCAGTGTCAGAACTGCCACTCCTATAACCAAGATTTTCTGAAGTGCTGCCATAGCCCCCCTGTAGAGGCACTTATTCTTTCATAAATATCCCAATCAACCCATAGTCAAGCAATTACGACCGGCCGATTTACTGGCATACAGCAGGGTGTCGGCTCTCTTGATGATGCCGTCCATGGTATCATTTTCTGCGACCAGTGTTGCCCCGATGGATATGGTGACTGACAATCTTTGATCCGTATGCATGATGTACGAACCGGCTATCAGGGTTCGCAACCGATTGCCCAGGGTTTCGAGATCCGCCCGGTTGATATTGCGGATAACCCCGAGAAATTCCTCCCCGCCCCAGCGGCCGTAAAGGTCAAACGGCCGGCTATTGGCAATAAAGGTACTGGCCACGTATTTCAGGACTTCATCGCCGACATCGTGACCGTAGCGGTCGTTGAACTGTTTAAAATGATCGATATCGATAAACAGAATCCCAAAGGGTACCTTCAAACGTCTTTTTTCTTCAAAACGGCCCTGGATCTCACGTTCAATATAGTTGCGGTTGGCCAGCTGGGTCAGGTTGTCCAGCAAGGCCAATTTCTCGAGTTCTTTGACCCGCAGTTCGTTAGCCGTCTGGTTGCTAATATCGGTAAACAGCTCGATCCCGCCGGTCACGTTGCCGTTTTCATCGGTCAACGTGCTGACCCGCACGGAAACGGGGATCCGGTGGCCATCCTTGTGATGCATATAGATCTCAGCTTCGCGCGGCTTGCCGTCGGCAATTGTTTTAGCGAGCGGGCACCCTTTCTCACACAAATTGCACCCTTCACTGTCGATATGGGTCAGCAGGCTGTCGCCGCACGATTTGCCGATCACCTCCTCGGCCGTGAAGCCGGAAATCCGTTCAGCGGCATTATTCCAATAGACGATCGTCCTGTCCCGGTCTACGAAATATAGACCGTCATGCAGGCTGGCAATCACTTTTTCGTATGATTCCTGTTCGATCTTCATGGGACGTCCTGGTATGCGGATTGTTCTTTCTCCGGGTCCCCGCCCGGGCGGCAGATGCTGGTGAAGGACGGAATAGAAAACGTCGGTGCCGGGCACAGACCGATACCCAACAGTATAACAACGCATTGAAAAAAGACAAGATAGTGAAAAAATATCGAGATGCCGAAAGTTTGCACTGCTTGCAGAATGTTTGCCGGCACCGGGCGGATAGCAGCCCGAGCGCGGAATATCAATCGCCTGGTCTCGATGTTTCTGCTTCCCCTCGACGGGGCAAGGTCCCCCCCAACCCCTCCCGCCAAGGGCGGGGCGTTCTCCTGGATCCCCGGGCTGGCGAATCCATTCAAATAAAAAGGAAAGGTTTCTCCGTCTGGTGGATGCGGCGAACGGAGCAAAGACCGGGCCTTGAGCCACAACCCAATTCTTAAAACAGCCTCTAGGGCGAACCCCCGAAATCCAGTTCTCCGGCAGCAAACAGGTGCGCTTCGTCGTAGATCTTGAAAAGGCAACCTTTGTCAGTGGATTGCAGGCCGGCCCTGATATGGGTAATTGTCCTGTCAATCTCTTTCTTGTACTGGATTCGAAAGCCGGTAACCTGATGCTGGTGGTCTCTGAACCGGGCTGCCAGGGTCTCCAGGTAGTCCAGGTAAACGGCGTTGTTGACGTGGTTGAGGGGGTCGTAATCGCTGTGCCGAACGCATAGATCGGTTTCGTATTCAGGCGTAAACGCATCCGTTGGCTTCCAGGATTGCAAGCATCCGTCCAGGGCATTTTCCGCTTCACTGGTGTAGACCGCGCCCGTTTCGGCCGGTACCCGGGCCAGCCGTTTTTTCTGAATATCGAAATAGAGCCACAAGCTTGACGCCGCGGCCAGTTGCTCTTCACCGGCGTACACACAGAAATCACGAAAAGCTTTAAAGCCTTTGCTCTGCTTGTGCCAGGTCTCCACGCGGACCTCTTCGCGCAACCGCGGGTAGCGGTATATTTCGGCTTCCAGGGCATTCAGAATCCACACTTCACCCCGGTCCAGCAATGTTTTCGAATCGTAACCAACTTTTTCCGAATGGATAACGGCCGCCTCCTGGATCAATTTGAAAAAAGACCCCAGGTTCTGATTGAAATGCGCATCCACTTCCGCATAATCGATTTGGCGTGTCAGCGTAACCTTCATCTTGCGCTCTCCTTTAGTTGCCACCCCTGGAAGAAGACATTCTCACTGCCAGGCTGAGATAGCGTCCGTTTTCAGAAAACATCAGCCGTTTTTGCACCATCTCGTCCAAAAAGCCCCTGATCTGCAGTGCTGAAAACTTTGCATGTTGCGCAACGACAGCATCGCGGGTGCGCGCCTGGCGGCAAAACAGGTAGATGTCACGGGAAGATCCAGTCAGCCGATGGGTGTGGGCCGGACCATGGGGGCGTCTTTGCCGCAGGATGATAAAATTGCCGCCATCCTGGTAACTCAAGATCGGCTGCGCCGGGTACCGTCGATGCAGGGCGGTATAGGTTGCCTCCCACCGCCGAACGCGCTGCACCACCGGTGCCCAAAGTTTTTTCTGTTGGGTCCGATCACCCCGGTACGTCTGGATCACCAGCGGCACTTTGCGGGTGAGGTCGCGTGGGAATAAGGACCTGTAATTCGGGTGGTTGAAGTGGGTTCGAATTCCGTATCGACCGAAATCCCGGCAGACCGGGCTGCCCAGCCCCAGCCAGAAGGGAACCGGCTTCAAAGGCCGGTAAATTTGTGCAAATTCGATAGCCTGCAGCGTTTGAGCCACATCGGTTTCATCGGACCCGGGAAACTGGACAATCAGGTTGGAACGGTTTTCAATGCCCAGTTCTTCACAGTGCCGCATCGCCTCTAGATTATCGATGGCGGTGGTGCCCTTGTTCAGTTTGTCCAGCAGCCGGGCACTGAGCGCTTCAATCCCAATTTGGACTTGGTCAAGTCCCGCCCGGCGCATGGCCGCCAGGGTGTCGGGGGCGGTGGTGGCTCGAATCTCCCCGAACAGGGAAAAGTCATGTCCGATAGCCGCCAGGGCGTCGAAAATCGCACGGGTTGTTTTTACGGGCAGGGCGTTGTCCATGAAGGCGAAGTTTAGCAACTGGTGCCTGTTTTTCAAGTGTTCCAGTTCGGCCGTGATCTGGGCCGGGTCCTTCGCGCGGTACCCACGCCACTGGGTATTGAGGTTGCAAAAAGCGCAGCCCCGGCTGCCCTGTGGCGATCGTTTCTGCCACCAGCACCCCCGGGATATTTCCGCGGGCAGAACCGGGAAGAATCGATTTTCAGGCGCTAGTTGATGGAGTTCGTTAAAATAGGCGTCATAATCCGGCACCGGCAGAGCTGCCAGGGTGTCCAGTTGATCAAACGCTACGCTTTCGGGGGGGCGGGTATCACCGGCCACCAGAATCGCCTCGCTGCCGGCCGTGCTGATATCAAGTCCGGATCGCAGATTGTTGATCAGCTTGACAAGGGGCTCTTCACCCTCGCCCTGGACCACCGCATCGATCCACTCAAAATGCTGTACGATCGCCTGTCCCGAAGGAGCGGCCACGCTGGAGCCACCGGCAACAATCTTGAGGGTGGGGCACCGGTGCTTTATTTCACGCGCCAGGTAAAGGGATGCGGTCAACTGGCACAGGGATATGGTAAACCCGGCCAGCAAGTAGGCTTCCCATTCGATTCCGGCAATGAAGCGGTCTACGGCCCGGCCGGCTGTTTGGACCAACTGGTCGAAATCTATCCGCCGCGCTTGCTGGTGGCGGCGGGCCTCTCTTTCGAAAACTACCCGGGCCTCCGTCGATTTTTCCGGATACAGCAGGGCTGCGAACACCGACTCAGCCAGCCAGGTACGTTCGGAAACGGCAGTATAGTGCGGATACCCTACCCGGTCGGCAACCCGCAGGTAGAGATGGAAAGCATCCACCGTGAGATCCGGAACAGCCTGATTGAGGTAGGCTTTAAGGGTGCCCAGTTGAATGGAGGGTCGGTTGTAGATTGGCCAGGGAGCAGCTATCAGGGCAATTTTCGTCAGGCGGTCTTGATTCATCTGTCCATTCTCCCGCCCCCTCTATCCGGTATGCCCGGCACGACCGGAGGCCACATGGAGTAGCATTAACACGGCCGGTGGATCAGGGAGCGCAGCACAAGCGGCCCATCAGGCCCGGGCAGGCGACTCCGGGTCCGCGGCGGCATCCACATGGAACATGGTGGCCCCCACCGGCGCAAAGCTCAGGAAGAGAAGGTTCATGATCGGTATCAGGAACCAGAGACCGAAACCCGTATGAAACGCAAGGTGCTTCCCGAGATAGGCAAACCGGGTTTTAAACGGCATCATTCTACGGGCCGGTACCAGGTCGGTGTTGTCCCAGGCCAGAAATACCGCCGCCGCAAGCGAAGAGGCCACTGTTGCGACCGGTCCCAGCGGTGTCAGCCAGCCGACCAGCATAATGAACAGGGATATTACGATGGGGATGATGGCCCGGGGGGTTTCCTGTTTGACGAGAAAAACAAGCTGGGTAAAAAGTGGCATATCGGTGGGTTCGTCCACTTGACCGGTAAGGCGTCTTTCCGTGAAGCGGCTCATGAGGTCCATGATAAATACGCTGAACAGGACCTGGGTAATGAGGTAGGAAACAACCGTGGATATGCCGACCAGCAGCAAGGAGACCAGCCAGGATACCAAATGCCACAGCCAAACCACCCAGGCGCTTTCAGGCTTGGTCCACAGCATCGCCAGGATCTGTTCATGGTAAGCCAGAATCAATCCGGCACAGACCACGGTCACAATCGCAACCGCCGCAAAACGCACGAGCCCCAGAAAAAGAAGTTTCGGCGTTCGCAGCCCCATCTGCAGGCCGCGCCAGTTGTAGGTCAGACCTTTGAAGAATCCCATCGACTACCTCCGCATGATGCTGGATGACATTTCCGGGGATGACAATAAGGGATAATGACTTGAATTGCAAACGGACGCTCAGGACCCGGCCTGCAGGGCCTCCAGGACGGCCAGATAATCCGCCGCCGCCATGGGCCGCGGGTTGCTGGGGTTGCTGCCGTTTTTGACTGAATTTTCAGCCAGGAGCTCAAAATCGGCCGGATCGACTCCAAAGCTGGCAAAACTGGGCAGACCAACATCTCCGGCCAACTGCTCGACGGCCGCAACCGCCCGCTGGGCTCCGCGCGCCTCATCCGTTGCTGTGAGGCCCAGAGCCAGGCCGATACGGGCATACTGCGCCCGGCACCAATCCAGATTGTAGCGCATCATGGCCGGCAGCACGACGGCATTGCAAACCCCATGGGGGGTATCGTAGCGTCCGCCCATGGCTTCGGCGATGCAGTGCACGGCAGCCACGTCCGCGTGGGAAAAAGCCATCCCGGCCAGAAGACTGCCCATGAGCATACCGGCGCGGGCTTCCAGGTCCCGGCCATTGTCAACCGCGGTCCGGAGGTAACGACTGATCAATTCAATTGCATACAACGCAGCGGCATCTGCCAGGGGCTCCGCCACCATGGACGTATACGCCTCAATGGCATGGGTCAGGGCATCCATCCCCGTGGCCGCGGTCAGGGCCGGCGGCATGGAAATCGTCAGTTCCGGATCAACCAGGGCCACGGCCGGCCCGATTTTGGTATGCCGGATGCTGAATTTGTAATTCTCCAGCGAATCCGTAATAACGGCGCTAAAGGTCACTTCGCTGCCCGTGCCGGCAGTCGTGGGCACGGCCACCAGAGGCAACACCGCCTCCGTAACGTTGCGGCCCCTCTCAAAATTCCGGGGGGCACCGTCGTGGGTGGCACAAATGGACATGGCCTTGGCGCAGTCGATCGGGCTGCCGCCGCCTATGGCGACCAGACCGTCAGCCCCGAATTCACGAGCCATCGTCGCACCAGCCTCTACGTTGTAATCCTTTGGATTGGCAGCGACCGCGCTGAAGCATTCGTAAGTGATCCCGGCCTGGTCCAACTGGGCACATACCGGGTCCAGCAGTCTGGCGGCCTGCACCCCTGGATCGGTCACCAGCAGAGTGCGCTGCAAATTTAACTGGGCGAGAACTTGCGGCAATGTCCGTATAACGCCCGGACCGTACTCAATCCGGGTCGGCAGCTCAAAGCCAAAACCTTTCAGCAGGTTCATGCAATCCTCCGGTCTCTTGTTTTGCCTCAACCTTGCTGCAACCGAATACTTGATTTTGTAATTTTCAAGAGGCGATACTCTTGTCCAACCAGTTTAAACCCCTTGCGCGCTGCAGGGATACTCAGTTTGTGCCGGTAATGCGTCTGTGGATTGAGGGCCGGGATGGTTACATCGATCAGGAAATGGTCGGCGTCGACCTTGCCGCGGTAGGTCAGCCAGGTCTTGCCGACTTTGCGGGTCTTATCCGGGACAAGAAAGAAGTCATCCCAGGGCCAGGGGGCACCCATCCGCGTCTGGCCGCCAGCCTGCGCCACAGGTGCCGGCTCGGGCTGCAACTGATTGACCAGATAAAACATCCCCGAAACAATCAGCAACAATACAACTGTATATCCCAAAATCCCCCCAACCTGTTTGCCAATACTATTTTGCATCTCTCTTCCTTATAAAGGGTTTATGCAGCCCCGTGCTGTTTTTTAGTTTAAAAAAGGTGTTGTGTATCAGAAAATCAGGATTTTGGCAAAGGGGCACCCCCGACTACTAAACGATCTGAAATAATTAAATTTTTTAGACATCTCCCAATTTTGGAGAATTAGTAAGTGAACAATAGAGGCGTGTATGTTGGCATGCCGGACCTGATCCGGCATCCAGGAACGTTCCCTTAAAACGGACTGGATCCCGGCCTTCGCCGGGATGGCAGGCCTTTTCAGAAAACTCAGCGACCCTGGAATAAGTAATTTTGAGTTGCGCGAGGGAACAAGAAGTGAAAGGCCCGGCTACTCATAAATAGCGGTCGCATCATCAAAGTCGACCTCTTCTTCTTCGGCCGCCGGGGCATTCCAGTTGAATTCCAGGACCGTCTGCGGGCTGAACCGGATGTGGACCCCGTCTGTCAGGGGCATGCCGCCTAAGGAAGCGCGCTGTTCATCAACCTTCAGGCCGTTTACACTCCCGAGGTCCCGAATATGGTAGGCGTTGTTCTCGAAGAAAATTTCAGCGTGTTTCCGGGAAACGGATTTGTCCGGAATATCAATATCGTTTTTCGCGGTCCGTCCCACCCGGGTTGTACCGCTGATCTTAAACACCTGGCCCGGTGGCAGACCGTCGCATTCAACAACCGTCAAAGTGGCCTCTCCATCAACTCCGGAGGCAGCATCAATGTCCGGCATGAATAAGGTTTCGTCACCGTCATCTTCCCACTGGGGGGCGGCCGGGATCTCTGGAGACGGCTGCCGGTCATCCGCAGGTGGGGCCGCGCCCCGTTTGCGGAGAGACCAACCCAGCAAGGCGGCAATCACCACCAGGACAACGACACCTGCGGCAATGAGGACGGTGGGCATGCCGCTGTCGGCCGGTGGTGGGGCCGGCGGCGTCTTGGCAGGCTTTTCAGTCGGCGGCCGAGGCACGATTTTGACATTCACGGATATCTCGGCGGAAACCGATTGACCGTAGGTATCGATAACTTCGGCGCGAATGATGTGTAGTCCGCCGGGCAACCCGCTGGTGTCAAATTGAAAGGTCTTAAAAGGAGCGTTGGTCAACTCCCGCTTGAGGAGCGCGTCCACATAGTACCGGACTTTTTTGATTGCGTTGTCAGGGTCAACCATCAGTTTCAAGTCAACGGACCCGCTGACCGGCCCGGTAAAACCGGGCTCTTCGAAAGCGACTGTGGGTGGCTTCAAAACCGGCAGGGGCGGCGACCAGAAACGTTTTTCGTCTTGGAGGGTGGCCTGGTTGTAGCTAACTTTCAGGACAAGTGAATGTTCGCCGCTGGGGGTCCGGCTGTTATACTTCAATACATACTGGTTCTTCAGTTGTCCGGCCAGGGCCCGAAAAAAGCCCCCTAATTCATCCATGGAAGCCGCCTGGAGGTAGCGCCCCCCGGTAAAACTGGCCAGGCGGCCCAGTTCACGTTCATCCACCCGGGGTCCCGCTCCGATTGTATAGATCGGCACCCGGATCGTTTTGGTTGTGGCCGCGTCAATGACATCGTTGGAGGTATAGCGGCTGCAGGCTTGTTTGCCTTTCTCGTCACGGCCATCCGTGAGCAGAATGATGGCGCGACGCCCCCGGGGAATCTCGGCTGCCTTTTTAATCGCAGCGTAGGCCGTGTCGTAGAGGCAGGTGGCGGCATTGGGTTTGGCGGTGATTTCTTGGACGGCATCGACAGCCGCTTGATGGTTGGTTGAAAAATCTTTCCGCAATTGGGGTTCATTGTTGAACGTGTAGAGGGCGATCCGATCGGATTTTCCCATCCGGGAAATAAATTCAATGGCCGCACTTTTAGCCGCCTCCATGGAGGAACGGCCCGATTTTCCGATGGCCTGCATGGAACCGCTGGTATCGATCGCCAAAATAACGGACATGGCGTCCGTGGCTTTGGAGACGGCCAGATCCTTTATCGGCCGGCCGTCCTCGATGACTTGAAAGGCGCCTGGCGACAATCCCGGTATAGTCTTCTCATCCGTATCGGAAACAGTCACATAAACACTGACCTTGTTCGAACGCTGGTCAGCCGCGGTTGCGGCTTCGATATAATTGAGGGTTACCTTTCCGATGGTTTGAGCTGCGCCGGGTGCGCAATACCCAAATAATACCGTCAGGCAAATCAGCAGTGCAAGACCACGAGCTTTCCAGGTATAATTTTCCTCCATGGCAGGATTCTCCCTATTGAAAGCGACCATGTCGCATTCTTTGACCACATTTGAAAGGATAGATGAAGTTGGGAATCATAGCACTTGAAAGAAGAATTATAGAATAGGAAGATTCGAGTGTCAACCAGGAGGGATAAGGCCGCCGGGGAGTTGCGGCTATAATTGGAAGGATTCAACTGAGACCGCTGTAGCGGGACGCTGCCGGATTTTGGATGCGCCCATACCGCTTTTTACGGTAGACTGTGGAAACACCGCGCGCGGGCCCGTTTCAACTACCCATGTCCCGGATGCCTTTGACCACATAGGCCTTCAAATCCGGTTCCACATCCGCATGTTTGGTTTTGATGGATTTGGGAACCACATCTACAAAACCAAAGCCCTGTTCAAACACCGGTTCGCTGATAATGATCTCGCCCGGACCGGCCCCGTCACAAAACCGGGACGCTTTATTCACCGCATCTCCGATGATCGTATACTCGGTTCTCTGTTGAGAGCCGATAAACCCGTGGATGACTTCTCCAGAATGGACACTGATACCAATTTCGAACTCCGGCAGTCGTCGCGCCCGGCGCCCTTCGCCCAGCATGCGAATGGCGTTTTGCATTTCAAGGGCGGCACGCACCGCTTTTTCCCATTGCTGGTCATCCGGTTCCGGGCTGCCGAAGACGGCCAACACCGAATCGCCTACAAATTTATCAACCACCCCGTCAAACTCGAAGACGATCGGAACCAGGGCATCAAACATTTCGTTGATCATCCGCACAACTGCATCCGGGTCCATCTCCGCCGAAAGGGCGGTGAAGTTGCGCACATCGGATACCAGGATGGTCACCGGATCGACCTTTTCACCACCGATTTTCTCATGGCTGTACTTGCCGGCCAGCCTTTCGGCAACCTTAGGTGGAAACTGCCTCAGGAAGACAGACCGCATGTCGGTTTCCCGGGTATCTTCCCGATCCAACACCCGGAGCTTGATGCACTGGGCTACCTGGGCGGCCAGAACCTTCATCAATTCAAGATCGGCCTGGGAAAAGGCCTCCCGGATCAAATGATTGTCCACATACATGACCCCCAGGACTTCCTGCCCGGCTGCCAACGGAACATAAATAGCGGACTGGACCTTGTAAAAGTAAGCACTGTGGGGCGTGGCGGCGGCGGTTGCCTCTTCCTCCGGGATCGACCATAAAAACGCTTTTTGGTTGTCGAATGCCTGTTTAACCCAGGTCATGCTGACCGAATGTTCTCCCTGGGGCCAATGCGCTTTGAGCAATAGCTTGCCCCTTTCATCCGGCAGCAGTACCGCCCCGCGGGTGGCGTTGGGAATTATCTGGGGCAGTTTTTCTTCAAGCCCCGGCATAAGGACTGCCAGCGACTCAGCGCCGCCGATTAAGGCACTGAGTTCACTCAAGGCCTCTAAAGGCCCCTGTTCCGGCAAAGGTGCCTGCGCAGGTTTTGCCACCGGAGGAACCACGTAAGGACGGGTGCTGCGGTCCTCCTCGGTACAGGTATCGACCACCGGTTGCATTTTGGGTCGCTCGACGGTCTCAACACGATCGATCGGGGCCTGGACCGGTTCCGGTTCTGTGGCCAAGCCCCTGGATTCCCCACCCGCAGCCGGGGTGATATGTGGGGCTGCCCGGGGCTGGTCACTGGTCCCATCGAGGGCTACGGCAGCCGCACGCTCGTCGGCCGCCTGGTCTCCTGGCAGGGCAAAGGGCGCCTCGACACCTGTGGCGCCATCCGCATTAGCAGCCAGCTGCTTGATTTCGACGGCCTCATTTTCCGTGTCCCTGATACTGGTGGCAAACTCTTCGGCGGCGTCGGCCTCTTCAGAGACGGCCACAGGCCCTGTCTTTACATTCAAACGGGTCCAGCCAACCCGTATACGGTCCTCCTCGATAACCCGGGTCTTGCGGGCCACCAGGACACCATTGACCCAGGTTCCATTGGCACTGTTAAGATCTTCCACCCAGAAATGATTCTGCTCAAACGTTAAACGGGCATGATGGTGGGAGATGTATTCATCGGTATCGAAGGCGAGATCCACCGGTGAATCGGCACAGGGATTCCGGCCGAGAATGACGGTATCGGATTGGGTCTCGAATGTGGCGGTCTTTCCATCCGGGAGAGAATAGTGGATGATCATAACCACACCTTCGGTTTTTAGTAGGGCTTGCCCGCGTCCGCAATTATTGCATGAAGAAACAATAGGTTATCAACACCGGACCTGCTTGTCAAGCGCAAACAGCAGACGCAGTTCAACGCGGTGCGCCATCTGCGGCATACCTGTTTGGAGCTGCTTACATGGTTTGACCAGATTCTCGGAATCATGTATGTAGATCATAATTGCTATAGAATTGATGGCTCATCACGTTATCTTTCCGAACGATCCCGGGCGCAAGCTGGCCGCAAACTGGCTTTCTCCGTCTACCTGCATCGCGCAACAGGCACCGATGAGCCGTACCTCCGGTCCGGTATACAGCAAGAAAGCAACCAAAGGGAGCCACCCCGGCACATGACCCTGAAAGGCAGCCTACAAACCGTATCGCTCTACGGCATCATTCAGCTGCTGTGCAATGAACATAAGACGGGGATCCTGCGAGTCTTCAGGGAAAAGGAAGAATACCAGATCTTCTATTTGGAAGGTTCCATCATCTATGCGATCAAGTCAAAAAAAGAGGCCCGCCTGGGAAGCCTGCTTATCCGGGACGGGCTGATCACCAATGAAATCCTGGAGAGTTGCCTGGAACTGGCCCGGGAGCGCCGGCAGGCCATCGGCCGCATCCTGATAGATGAAGGCCACATCACGCTCAAGGACCTTGAAAAGTACATGTACCAGCAGGTCGAAGAGATCATCTACAGCCTTTTTCTATGGCCGGAGGGCGATTTCCAGTATCGGGATACAAAGATCAACCTTTCCTGGATGGTGGTCGTCAAGCTCAACACCCTGGAGTTGCTGGTAGACGCCTTTCGCCGGGTGGATGAATACCGGAGCCCGGCCAAACCAGCCTAAATGTTTTGAATGAGGAAACGGATCATGATCGAAAGCTCCTTTTTAAAAAGTAACGATGAAATCATCAACCAGTTGATGCGCATTCCAGCTCTGAAATCCGTGGACGGTGATGACCTCAAGGATCTGATGGAAGCGAGCCAGACCAAGGCCTTCGATGCCGGCGATATTATCTTTGAAGAAGGCACCATGGGCAAACTGATCTTCTATCTGATCTCGGGCAAGGTAAAGGTAATCAAGGATGGTCATGAACTCATGACCCTGCAGAGGACCGGAGACGTGTTCGGAGAGATGGGCCCGATCGGCGAAAAAGCCCGATCGGCCAGCGTCAAGGCCCTGAGTGCCGTAGAATGTGTTGAAATCGACCTATCCGTTGTCGATAGTAAAAACAGGTCCGATACCCACATGTTTCGTTATCTCATCTTCCGTGGCTTCGCTGAAATCCTGGCTGGGCGTTTGCGGTACACGACCGAACAGCCGCTAGCGCTGCAAACGGAACTCGAACAATTGAAAAAAGCTTGCTGACCGGACAAACCGCACCGCATCTCATCTTCCCACTACCGGTTTGACCCCCTTCATTAAAACATGGTATGCAAATCGGGACCGGCGACCGGACCTGGAACCGGCCGCCGGTTATGTTTGCTTGAAATCATATCTGAAAGTGATGGCGCATTATGAAAGTAGACGGAAAAGATATCAGACCGATCTGGCTGCACGCAGACCGCCGTACGGTACAGGTCATCGACCAACGTTTGCTGCCCCATGAATTTGTGGTCGCAGACGTAAATGACGTGGATGCCACCATAACCATCATTCAGGACATGTACGTCCGGGGGGCACCGCTGATCGGAGCCACCGGGGCCTGGGGGGTATACCTGGCTGTGCTGAATGCGCCCGATGGCCGCGCGGAAAACAATTACCTCGAGGCGGAATGCGCGCGGCTAAAAGCAGCCCGCCCTACGGCCGTAAACCTCGAATGGGGCGTTGACCGTGTATTGGGTGCCGTTTTAGCAGAGTCGCAAATCAGCCAAAGACCCGCGGCCGCCGCAGTTGAGGCAGAGGCCGTTACCGAAGAAGAAGCCGAAAACTGCCGCCTGATCGGCGTTCACGGCCTGCCGCTGATCGAACAGATCAGCCGGCGGAAAAAAGGCCAACCCGTCAATATCCTCACCCACTGTAATGCCGGATGGCTGGCCTGCATCGAGTGGGGCACGGCGACCGCCCCCATGTATGCAGCCTTTGACGCCGGCATACGTATCCATGTCTGGGTGGATGAAACCCGGCCGTTGAACCAGGGGTCCCGGTTGACCGCCTGGGA
Organism: Olavius algarvensis Delta 4 endosymbiont; assembly: GCA_905176665.1. Taxonomy (GTDB): domain Bacteria; phylum Desulfobacterota; class Desulfobacteria; order Desulfobacterales; family CAJINA01; genus CAJINA01. The sequence continues at coordinate 43,356 of CAJINA010000122.1, forward strand.
GTTGGGCAAGTACGGTATCGCCCACACCGTCATTGTCGATAATGCCGGTGGCCACCTGATGCAGCATGGGCAGGTGGACATGGTCATCACCGGTACGGACCGCTCCACCTATACCGGCGATGTCGCCAACAAGATTGGCACGTATCTGAAGGCGCTGGCTGCCAGAGACAACGACATCCCTTTTTACGTGGCCCTGCCGTCCAGTACGTTTGACTGGACCCTGCGCGACGGGGTTGGTGAAATCCCCATTGAAGACCGCAATCCGGACGAGATCCGGTTCATCCAGGGCCTGGCCGGCAAGGAAGTCCGGGAGGTACTGGTGCCGCCGGCCGACAGTCCGGCCGGCAACCCGGCGTTCGATGTCACCCCGGCGCGCCTGGTCACGGGATTTATCACCGAAAGAGGGGTTTGTGGTGCGAACGAAGCAGAGATTCTGGGGCTGTTCCCTGAAAAGAAATCTGCCTAACATTATAACTAAAGGGTGCCTCTAATAATTAGGATTTTTGTTTGAGTTCAAGGCACATTGAAATTTTACCCGGAGGGATATTTTGAATATTTCGAGGATTAAAATTTCATTGTAATGAAGAAATCGAGCAAAAAGACAATTATTAGAGGTGGCGTAAAGGCTGGCCGACATGTTGACCCACACCGAAAAAAGAGTGATCGCCGCGATCCAGGGAGATATCGAAATTTCCGCCCGCCCGTATGATAAAATCGCGCAGGATCTGGGTATCACCACCGCTGAACTGTTGGAGATTCTCGAAGGACTGTGCGAACGGGGCGTTATCCGGCGTTTCGGCGCTACCTTGCGTCACCAGAAATCCGGATTTTCCGCCAACGCCATGGTGGCGTGGCAGGTGCCGGAGGAACAAATAGAAGCAGTCGGCAGCACCCTGGCCGGTTTTACCCAGGTATCCCACTGTTACCGCCGTAATCCGCAAGCTGAGTGGCCTTTCAATCTATACACGATGATCCATGCAACCAGCGAGGCGGAATGCCACCAGATTGCCGCCGATATGGCCACTGCTGTCCAGGTGGATACCTATTCGCTTCTTTTCAGCCGTCGGGAGTTGAAAAAAACCTCCATGGCCTATTTTGCAGACTTGAAATGAACCCCGCCCCACCGGGAGCCTCCGACGACGGGGCCCACATTCTGCTGGTCAATCCCTGGATTCATGATTTTGCCGCCTATGATGTCTGGGCGCAGCCGCTGGGTCTGCTCACCCTGGGAGCCATCCTGCGTCAGCACGGCTACCGGGTAACGTATATTGATTGCCTGGATCGCTTTCACCCCAATGCGCCGCAAAGCAACCCGTTCCGACGCCACGGGCGCGGCCCGTATCACAAATCCCCGCTTCCCAACCCGGCCGGCCTGGAGGATATCCCCCGGACTTACTCGCGTTACGGCATCGCGCCGGATTGGCTGCGGCAGGATCTGCGCACGGCCCCCAAGCCGGACCTGATTCTGGTGACGTCACTGATGACCTACTGCTATCCGGGCGTCATCGAGACAATCGCGGAGCTGAAAATGGCTTTTCCGAAAGTTCCGATTGTACTGGGGGGCATATATGCCACCCTGTACCCGGACCACGCAGCCAAATTTTCCGGGGCGGACGGCATTCTCACCGGGCCGGGGGAAAGCCGAATTTTAGAGCTGGCGGCGGAGCATACCGGTCAGGCCGCCCCACCCCGTTTCGACCCTGACAACCTGGATACTTACCCTTATCCGGCCTTCGACCTGCAGTCCAAAAGCGGCTATATCCCCCTGCAGACCTCTCGGGGCTGCCCGTTCAAGTGTGCCTACTGCGCATCCGGATTTCTCAATCCCCGGCAGCTGCGCCGCAGTCCGTCGGCAATAGTCCGGGAAATCGTACACTGGCATCGTCGCCGGGGCATACACGATTTCGCCTTTTACGACGATGCCCTGCTCATGGAAGCGGGACAGCATGCCGTCCCGCTATTGGAGGGTATCGTCGGTACCGGCCTGGCATTGCGATTTCATACGCCGAATGCCCTGCATATACGTAATATCAACGCTGAAACCGCTGTTTTGATGTTCAAGGCCGGCTTCACCACCCTGCGGTTGGGCCTGGAAACCACGGCCTTCGATGAACGCGACCAGTTGGATTGGAAGGTAACCGAATCAGAATTCAAGCGAGCGGTAAATTGCCTGAAACGGGCCGGTTTCACCGCTGATCAAATCGGGGCTTACCTGTTGGTTGGTCTGCCGGATCAGGATGATACCGCCATCGAAGCGTCGATTCAGACCGTATTGGCCAGCGGCATTACGCCGATCCCGGCTTACTATTCACCCATGCCCCATACCTCCCTGTGGAAAGCATCCCTGTCCGCATCGCGCTACGACCTGGCGGCGGATCCGGTTTTCACCAATAATGCCATTTTCCCCTGCCGTCGGGAAGGCTTTTCATGGTCGCTGATCACCCGGATGAAAAATCTGGTGAAGTCGCAAAATTTCTCGTAACCCCCGGTATTAAAAACCGTATACTGGCTCGGTTTTAAACATAGAACCGTCACCGGCATTTGAATCACTATGGAAAATCGATCCACGCCGACATTCGAGTCCCGATTTCGATACCGATCCCGATATCGATTTTAAGATCTGGACACCCCTTCCAAAAAGCGATATGGGGTCAGGTTACCATGAGCACCGACACCAACAAGCTGAATTCGCAACCAAACGGCCTGGGAAAACATATCGTGACCTATGGCCGCATGATCAAGTTCAGCCACACCATTTTCGCATTGCCCTTCGCTCTGGCCGCCGTTGTCCTCGCCAATCGACTGGCCCCCGTAACTTTGTACAGCCTCTTCTGGATCTTGATTGCCATGGTGGCCGCCCGCTCGGCAGCCATGGGTTTTAACCGGATCGTGGATGCCCGCATCGATGCCCGCAATCCGCGGACCGCCATGCGCGAAATACCGGCGGGCAAATTGAGCCTTAAAGCCGCGGTCATTTTCGTGGCCGTGTCAGCCGGGGTGTTCATCCTGGCAGCCGCCATGCTGGGCAGACTCTGCCTGATACTGTCTGTCCCGGTCCTGGCCGTACTCTGCCTGTACTCTTATACCAAGCGGTTTACCTGGCTGGCCCATCTGTATCTGGGCTTTGCCATCTCCCTGGCCCCGCTGGGTGCCTGGATTGCCCTGACCAACAGCTTCCACGGCCCCATCCTGCTGCTCAGCCTGGCTCTGCTCAGTTATATCGCTGGGTTTGATATCCTTTATGCCTGCCAGGATACCGGTTTCGACCGGCAGGAAGGTCTGTTTTCCATACCCGCCCGGTTCGGGCTCCACAGGGCCCTGTTGACTGCCCGGGCCATCCACCTGCTGGCCTGGGGCTTTTTGCTGGGGGTGGGCATGGCGTTCGACCTGGGCCTGATATATTACATTACGACCCTGTGCATCGGGGCCTTACTCATTCTTGAACACCGGCTGGTCAATCCGGATGATTTAAGCAAAATCGACATCGCCTTTTTTAATGTGAACAGCACAATTTCGGTCGTTTTGTTTCTGGGAATCCTGGTGGATGAAATAATCGGCCTGGGGAAACTATAAAAAATGAAAACCGCCTATTCCAACCTGGACAATTTTCTGAAAGCACTCAAAGCCAGCGGCGAACTTAAGATAATTACCGCGCCGGTATCACCTTACTTGGATATCAGTCGCTATACGGACAGTGAATCCAAGCAGCCGGACGGCGGCCAGGCGCTTTACTTTCAAAATGTAACCGGATACCACTTTCCGGTCGCAACCAATATCTTCGGCAGCCCGCGACGCATCTGCCTGGCCCTGGGGGTGAGCCACCTGGATGAATTGGCCGACCGGGTCCGGGAATACATCGATTTCAACCCGCCGGGCAGCCTGAAGGAAGCCCTGAACACCATCCCCATGGCCATCACGGCCACCAAGTTCATCCCCCGGGCATTCAAAGGGAAACTGGCCCCCTGCCAGGAAGTGGTGCATACGGGCTCGGATGTGGATTTGAACCGGCTGCCTGTCCTGCATTGCTGGCCGAAGGACGGCGGTCCCTTCGTCACCCTGCCCCTGGTGTTCACCCGGAGCCTGAAAACCGGCAAGCGCAATGTCGGCATGTACCGGCTCCAGATCTTCGACCAAAACACCACCGGGATGCACTGGCACATTCACAAGGACGGTTCCCATTACTACAGCGAATACGTGGCGGCCAACCAGCGCATGCCCGTGTCCGTGGCGATCGGCGCCGATCCGGCCACCACCTATGCAGCGACGGCCCCCCTGCCCCGCGGCATCGACGAAATGCTCCTGGCCGGCTTCATCCGTAAAAAGCCGGTCCGCATGGTCAAATGCCTGACCAACGATCTCGAGGTACCGGCCGAAGCGGAATTTGTGCTGGAAGGCTACGTGGACCCCGGTGAAATGCGGCTGGAAGGCCCTTTCGGCGATCACACCGGCTATTACTCCCTGGCGGATGACTACCCGGTATTCCACGTCACCGCGGTCACCCATCGCAAAAACCCGGTCTACAGTGCCACCCTGGTAGGCCCGCCGCCCATGGAAGACTGCTACCTGGCCAAAGCCACGGAAAGATTGTTTCTGCCCATGCTGCAAACGGTTTTTCCGGAAATCGTCGACTACTGGTTTCCCTGGGAGGGCGTTTTTCACAACATCGTCATCATTGCCCTGGACAAGGGCTACGCCTGTCATGCACCGCGCATCATGAGCGGACTGTGGGGCCAGGGCCAGATGAGTTTCTGCAAGGCCATTGTCATTGTAGACAAAAGCGTCAACCCCCAGGACCCCGGAGCGGTGCTGGCAGAGCTGGTCTCCAAGCTGGACCTGGAAACGGATGTAACCCTCTCGAAAGGGGTCCTCGACGTCCTGGATCACTCTTCCCCCAACGTCAATTTTGGTAATAAAATCGGAATCGATTTGACTACCCGGGTAGGTGATGAACCACCACGGCAACTGCAGCGCTCGGCTGACCCGGCGCCGGAGGGCGAGGAACTGATGACGGCGGCCCGGCAATCTTGCCCGGCGGTGACCGGTTGTCGCCCACTGCTGGCCGACCGGGTTGATCCCCGGGGCGGTCATCGGGTTCTGGCGGTAACTATAGACAAAACTGATCGCGGCAGCGGGCAGGATATAGCCGCTGCTCTGCTGGCGTCACCGGCACTGGCGGCCTACACGTTGATTTTGATGTTCGACGCCGGCATAGATTTGGGCAATCCGTCGCTCCTGCTCTGGAAGTTGTTCAACAATACCGATCCCGGCCGCGACCTGCTGATGCGTGACAGCCGGGCCGCCATAGATGCCTCTGTAAAAGGCACTGCAGATGGCCATAACCGGGAGTGGCCGGAAGAATTGACTCTGGATGTTTGAAGTTGAAATCGGGATCGGGATCGAAATCGACGTCGTGGCACGCAACGGTAAATCTCTGCCCCTGATCGAATTCGATCTCGATAGCGAATTGTTGGACGTTAATGTAAAAACCGGAATCATTGGATTTAGAGTCAAAGCGCCATGCCTCAAACGCACCGAATTCAGACCGCAAACGTGACCAAAAAAAGATCTTCTGATTGGGGAAACTCCATCCGCGGCATGTTCGGCCAAATTGCCGGACGTTACGACCTGATGAATACCCTGATGACCTTCGGTCAGGACCGGGTCTGGCGTCAGTGTGTCGTCCGGGAAGCACGCCTGCCCCGTGGCGGACGGTTATTGGATGCCGGTGCAGGTACCGGCAGTATCGCTTTGGAGGCCAGGGCCCAGAATCCCACTGCGGACATTACCGCTTCCGACTTTACCCTGGCCATGATGCAGGTGGGGCGGCTCCGTGCCGGGGGTAACCGGATCAAGTGGTGTGCCGCGGATGCCCTGGATCTACCGTTTGACGCAAACCACTTTGATGCCGTCACCTCCGGCTACCTTATCCGCAACGTGGCAGATTCAAAGCGGGCCTTTGCTGAACAATACCGGGTTTTGAAGCCGGGCGGCCGGTTGGTCTGTCTGGACACCTCCCCCCCAGGCCAGGGCCCTCTGAAGCCGCTGATTCTCTTTTTCCTGAAAACGGTGATTCCCATTCTGGGCCAGATCATCTCAGGTCATCGCTCCGCCTACACCTACCTGCCTGAATCCACAGAGGCTTTCATGACACCGGGTGAACTGGCCGCCGGCCTGACTGCAGCGGGCTTTCAGCACGTACGCTACCGCCAGTTCATGCTCGGGACCATGGCGGTCCATGTGGGCACGAAACCTGAACGTTAGCCGCTCCGGTTGCCCCCTGATCTCTCCTGGGCAGTAGCAACGCAAGCTTGTTGATATCCGGCCGCACCTTCGTACAGCCGGAAGGCTTTCGGCTGAAATTTGCACTTTCTTGAAAATTGTAATAAAAAATTTGAGGATAAGACAGGAATCAAAAGATATGCCGATAACCATTGAACCGCTCGAAATTGAAGACCTCACCCGGATCACCCTGACCGGAACGGTTACCTTTCCGGAATTCCTGAAGGCCCTGAACACCTATGGTGCCAAGGGTCCCACACGCCTGGAACTTTACGATGTGCGCGATCTGGAAGGCCAACGCTTTTCAGCCGCAGAAATCGATCTGCTGGTCGATTATTTCCGGCAGTACCCGGACCGGCGTCCCCCGGGTGGTAAAACCGCCATCGTCATTTCGGAAACCGTGGACCTCGGACTCAGTCGGATGGTCTCCATTCTTTCCGAGGGCGTTGTCAATTTTGAAATCGAGGTTTTTGACTCAATTGCCGCGGCGATGGACTGGCTGGGAGTAAAGTAAAAACCGATTCTGAATCCAGGAAAATCATGCGTCGGTCTACGTGCAGGGCGAATGGAAATTTGGCGCATGCTGAATCAGCCAGAATGAAGCCCTGTGGGGTTGCGATGATGTTTTCCCGGATTCTGAAACCGGTTTGACAATACCGGGATAATTTCAAGAAAGGGTGCTGAAGATTATCCCGGTATTGGTGTTTTAGGTCTTAGCCGGCGATCCTATTACCAGCATCCACCGCCGCCGTATCCAGGGCCCCGACCCCAGCCGCGACCGCGTCCCATGCCGCCGCCGGCACGGTAATTATCGGGCAGCACTTTCTTCATCTCCAGCCGGTGATCCAGCCGTTTCTGATCGAATTCCGCCTGGAGATTGGAAAGCTCCTTCTGCATGTCAGACAATTTTTCCTGCATGTCAGACAATTTTTCGCGATTGGGATCTTCTTTCACCATTTCCGCTTTCATCTCAAGACGGGTCTGGTAGATGGAACGACGCAGATCCTCGGTATCCTTAAAAAAAGCTTCTCTTTTCGCTTCAAGCTTCTGGGCATCTTCTTCGCTGAGGTTACCCCAGCTGCGGTCGCCGCGGCCATACCGGCTACCCTCCGAGTCCCCATATCCGGGCCCCATCATATGGTAACCGCCGCCACCCATGTGATAACCGCCGCCCCTGTGGTGCCGGCCCCAACTGCCGTCGGCATAGGCATAGGCTGAGAACATAACCATCGCTGCAACTGCAATTCCTGTGACCATCAATCCTTTTTTCATCTCTTATCTCCTTTTCATAGAGAGTGGTTTAGGTTCAATACCTGTTGTTTCAAATTCTGCTTTCGTATAGAGCAAGGCATGTGCCAACCTTGATCTCTCACCTTTAACATTCTGTATATATTGTGTATATTCGCATTTTTTTCATTTAGAATTGGCGGATAAAAGAAATAGGTTGCCTGGAAAGCAATCCTGGTGGATACTTTTTACTCAGACAGACCTGATGAAGGGTATCCAGCCGGGTAATTTATACCCACCTTGGCTCATGCAGGGTTAATCCCATGCATACAAAGCCGGTAATGGCCGCTATAAAGCCTTGATTTCAGCGGCACTGGGTCGGCAATATAACTTTCTTAAATAATTGGCATATTCATTGCTAAATCAGAATGGAATGAAAATGAACGGTGTCATAAAAAAAATTGTAACCACCGTACCGCCCTGGGGCTTGATAGGCGCGGTCCTCATCCTGCTGCCGCTGCTCGCATTTGTCACTTACGAAGACATCAATCGCCAGAACGCGGCCAGCCGGCGCCAGTTGTTGGCCAAAGGGGCGGCCTTGATCCGGTCCTTCGAGGCTGGCACGCGAGCCGGCATGATGATGCGGCAATGGGGCAATCGCCACTTGCAGCGCCTTTTGATGGAAACCGCGCGCCAACCCGATATCATCTACCTGATGGTCACCGACATCAGGGGCAAAATCCTGGCGCATAGCAATCCGGACCTCATTGATCAGGTCCACGGCAGTGATCTGGATCTCAAGCGCGTCTTTGCGGCCTCAACCGAGATCTATAGAATGCTTGCTGCCGAATCAGGTGACGCCCAAATTTTTGAGGTTTACCGAAAATTCACTCCCGCCAGGGGGCCCAGGGGCATGATGGGCCGCCACCACATGATGATGAGGCCCTTTGAAGAAGGGACTCCGGAAAATTTGATCATTTTTGTCGGATTGGATATGACCGAGGTCGAGAAGGCTTTGGCGGCCGATACGCGTCACAGCCTGTTTATGGCTCTTATTCTGCTATTGGTAGGCTTCGCCGGTATTACTCTGTGGTTTATGACCCACACCTACAGGGCCACCCGGGCCTCACTGAAACGCATCGAATCCTTTTCAGACAACCTGATCTACAACCTGCCGGTGGGACTTGTCTCTATCGGACCGGATGGCCGTATTGTAACGGTTAATCCGGAAGCGGCCAAAATTCTGCGCCTGGAAGACAAACACTTGCCGGGGCGCCCGGTTGAAAAAATACTTCCGCATGAAATCATAGCCATCATCCACAACCTGGGCCCGACCGATCCGGCTGTCGAGATTGAATTGGAGTGCTGCCTGGACTCCGAGGCAGCCATACTCATCGGGCTCAACGCTTCGGCCTGGCATGACCGGGAAGGCATATTCAGGGGTACTATCCTGCTGATCCGGGATCTCTCTGAGATCAAGGCCCTACGTAAAGAAATCGCCCGCAGCCAGCGCCTGGCGTCATTGGGCAGTCTGGCAGCCGGCGTTGCCCACGAGATCCGCAACCCTTTGAGTTCCATTAAAGGGTTTGCGACCTATTTTAAAGAGCGCAACGGGGCCAACCCGAAGGAGCATGAAACGGCCTCGATTATGATCAATGAAGTCGAAAGGCTGAACCGGGTGGTGGGGCAGCTGCTGGAACTGGCCCGTCCCATTGAATTGGTCCGTCGACCCATCAACATGGATACCCTGTTAAAAAATTCTCTTGCCCTGATTGAATCCCGGGCCGCCGAGAAATCCATCAACATCAACACCCGCCTGAATGACCCACATCTGACTGTTTGGGTGGATTCCGATCGCCTTAACCAGGTATTGCTGAACCTCTATATCAATGCGATCGATGCCATGAATCACGGCAGCGGCAGACTGACCATATCAGCGCGCAAAGCCAATCGTGAGACCGGCGTGCTGATCGCGGTGACCGATAATGGGGCCGGCATCGAGCAGAGAGATCTGCCGCACGTCTTCGATCCATATTTCACCGGCAAATCAGCCGGAACCGGTTTGGGGCTGGCTATCGTCCACAATATACTGGAAGCCCATGCAGGGACTGTCTCTGTTGAAAGCACACCTGGAGAAGGGACGACCTTCACATTGTTTTTTCCGCAGAAAAAAAAAGGTGAATCTGATGAGTGATCTGCATACTATTTTGGTGGTCGATGATGACGATGCCCACCGTACCATGCTGAAAACGCTCATCGGCGGTTGGGGCTATGCCATCTCCCAGGCCAATGACGGCTCCATTGCCATTGAAATGGCGGCGCAGCAGCCATTTGACCTGATCCTGATGGATATCCGCATGCTCAAGGTCTCGGGCCTGGAAGCCCTGGAACAGATCAAGCAGATCAATCCGGCCATTCCGGTCATCATCATGACGGCCTACTCTTCAATCGATACCGCAGTTGAGGCCATCAAGAAAGGCGCTTATGACTACCTGACCAAACCCCTGGATTTTGATCGCTTAAAATTGATCATTGAAAGGGCCATGGAGCACATCAGCCTGAAAGCGGAGAACCTTAAACTTAAATTCGAAATCGACTCGCGTTTTGACCGGCAGCAGATTATCGGCAACGGTCCGGCGATGACGGCCCTGTTGGAAACCGTATCCCAGGTGGCGCCCTCTGGGGCGACCGTGCTGGTTACCGGACAATCCGGAACCGGGAAAGAACTCATCGCTGCAGCCATTCACCACAACAGCCCCCGTCGCAGCGGCCCCTTTGTAAAGATTAATTGCGCCGCTATTTCGGAAAACCTGCTGGAATCGGAAATGTTCGGTCATGAAAAGGGGGCGTTTACCGGTGCCGACCGGCGCAAGGAGGGCCGGCTTGTCCAGGCTGACAAAGGCAGCCTATTTCTTGATGAAATCAGCGAAATGCCCCTGGGAATGCAGGTCAAACTGCTCCGGGTCCTGCAGGAGAGGGAGTTGACCCGGGTCGGCGGTGAAGCGGTTATCAAAGTGGATGTGCGGGTTATCGCCGCCACCAACCAGAATCTGGAGGAAATGGTTGCAGCTGGTGAGTTTCGCCAGGATCTTTACTACCGGCTGAATGTGGTCGAGCTGAATGTTCCCCCGCTGGCCCATCGCCGGGAAGACATCCCCTTGCTGGCCCAGGCCTTTCTCGAAAACTTTGCCGAGCAGAACCACAAGCAAATCAAGGGCTTTACCCCCCAGGCGATGGATGTGCTCGTCAGGTACGACTGGCCTGGCAATGTCCGGGAATTAATGAACGCTGTCGAGCGGGCAGTGGTACTTGCCCGGGAGGCGTACCTGGATACCGGCGACCTGCCGGTTAAAAGCCAGGCTGCGGGAGAAGCAACCGCGGCGGCTTGCCCACCCCCGTTCATACCGGAGAATATGCCCCTGGAAGAGATTGAAAAGGTATCCATCCTGCAAACCCTTAAAGCCGCGGACGGCAACAAGAGTGAAGCCGCGCGCCGGTTGGGCATCACCCGTAAGACCTTGCACAAGAAACTGAAAAAGTACGGGGTCATGTGAACTGATGGAAACGAAATCCACAGAAAGTGCCCGGGCACTTGCATTGGAAATAGAACAGCGGCTGGCCGACGGTATATCCGTGGGACCGGAAACCCTGCATTTTTTCTCTTCGACATTCTCCATTGAAAGCCCCGCGGAACTGGGTGCCCTTCTGGCCGATCCGGAAGAGAGCGATACCCAGACCCTGCTCGAATTACTGTTTACCCCCGATGAGGCTGTTCGGGTCGGCCTGGAGACAGCAATAGAAAAACACCGCTGTACGGATGGGGACAGCCAGCGTATCGTGAGTGCGCTGAACCGGAAGGACCTGGCCGTTCCCATCAATTTTCCAGCACAAGCAGGCAACCTGACCATTAACCCCCCAAAAGATCTTCTGACAACCTATGTACTTGGCTTGAACATCACCCTGCGATTGCCAGCCCCTCTGCTAGAGGCCATCGACCGGAATATGGCTCGCCGGGATGGTGCCCGGATCAAAGCTGTCCTGCGGCATGCGCCGGTGAAACTGGCCGAGCCAATCTGTTCTTTTTTTGTCAGGCTGGTGGAACACGCGGAACGATCCGGCAAGTACATCCAGCCAGACATAGCGTTGTGCCTGGCCATTTTTGCGGAACAGCCGGCGACCGAGGACTTGTTTGACCTTTTTATGGCTAAAAAACGCCGCTTGCTGCAGCAACTCCAACAGGCGGCCAGATTTGAAAAACAGCTGGCCGCGGATAATATGGAGACCCTGATGCTGAAAGGTGTCCGGATGCCGCACATAGACAAGGAGGAGGCTCGCCGGTCAATCGCCCGTATCGATGACATCTGTCTGACCGTTTTCGAAGTGACGGACGCCCAGCTGCAAATCCCTACGGATGTAAACCTCGGCAACTTTAGCAATCGCGACGACCTGGATAAGGCGTTTAGAATCCTGTCGTAGGCGGGCGCAACGATATTTCCCTGTATCAAGTGACCTGGACCAGCAGGACGACGACATAGTTTTGGCCGTATCGACGTGCACATTTGGGGCAGGTCGGGTAGTATTGGATGTCCTGAACGGCTCTAGTTACAAACCGGTGGCCACGATAAAGAAGGCCACTGAACACGTCACCGCAACCAGCACGGCTGAATCGAGCAGCACGACCGCGACATGTCGTTTTAGCAACTGCATAGCGCCTCCTTATCTAAGCGTATCGATGTTGATTTGTCTGCCACAGCCAAAGCAGCGTCTGATATGCCGGCCATAGCGATCCTCCCTGGTCCAGAAAATCGTCTGGCAATCCTGGGGACCCAGGTTGTACTCCACCCAGATGGAACATCCGCAAACACAAAATCTCTTCTGCATGATCATCTCCTTATTTTGTATTTAATTAACATAATTGTTTATATTTATGAACACCCCGATCAAAAAAATCTCCGTACAAGGATGTGTGACTACTGTTTCTTCGAGATCACCACGCCTTTAGAAAAGTGGTTGTATGGCAATTCGAGGAACTGTTTCAGGGGTGTTCAGAGGCACAAGGTCAAGGCGGATCGTCTGGTTAAACCGGAGGAATACGATTTGTATTTCGAGGATTTAACCAGACGAGCCAACGCAGAGATTGAGCCTCTGAACACCCTTGAAACAGTTCCTCAGTGGAGTTCTCTGCAGGCCCAGATAACCTTGCCCAGCACCCGCACACTGTCCATCTCCTCCCGCTCCAGGCTGATCGGCGCATACCGGGTATTGTCACTGAGCAAAACCAGATTGTTCGGGTGCTTTTCGATTCTTTTGACCATGATGGTGTCATCGATGCCCACGGCATAAACCGCGCCGGCAATAATATCCGTACGGGATTGGTCGATCAACACCGTATCGCCATCTTTCAATTCCGGTTCCATACTGTTGCCGAACACGTCCAGCAGCACCATCTTGTCCGCACTGCCCTTACCTGCCAACCAGGCTTGCCGAAAGGAGTAATAGCCTTTTACCCCGTCATCGACCTCAAAAGACCCGCCGCCAGCGCAGAGCCGGGCCTGGACTTTGGGGACATACGTGAATGTTTCGCCGTCATCACCGCCGTTCTTTAAGAAAATAACCCCGAGTCCATTTTCCAGCCAATCCGGATTCAAACCGAATTTTCGGTACAGTCCCAGAATCCACCTGTCCGGCACCGCGCCCTTTTTACGGGCCTGGGTGATGGCCGAGCGATTGATCCCCAATGCGGCCGCCAGTTCGATCTGGGATTCGATTCCGGTGGCGGTAAATACCCTCTTTAGAAAATCGTCAAAATGCAGCGGCATAGCCCCCCACTTTATTGATGCCTGATGGCAGTGAGACAATACTTATGTCTTTTATAAACATCATGTTTATAAAATGCAACATATATTTTAAATTTCCACGTTCTGTCCTGACAAAAGGAATTTTAGAGATGGCCTCTAGTCGGCGGAGCTGTAGGCCGCCGGATCAAGCGGAGATCCGGCCGGGTAGGCCCGCCCCCCCAATTCACGGTCCAACATCAGCAAAGCCGCTTTGGCATCACCCACCATTTCAACTTCTTCGGCGATTTTACTGCTGGTGGCTTCCTCCTCGATCTGCTCCTCGGTAAACCAGGCGAGGATCGGCTCTGACTGGTAGTCCTTCTCCTCACGGGCAATAGTGGTCAAATCATTGATGCGGGAGGTAATGAGCTGTTCGTGGGCATAGGCGTCCTGCCAGGCTTCCAGGGGGGAGGACCAGCGCGTTTTGATCTGTTCCAGGTCAACGAGCGTGACCTCGCCCCCGCGATCCAGGATATGATCCACGAATTTCATGCCATGGATGGTCTCCTCGTGCGCCTGACAGCGCATCCAGTGGGCCATACCGTCCAGGTTGATGGTATGGAAATAGGCGGCCATTGAAAGGTACAGGTAGGACGATTCAAGTTCGTATTTAATCTGATTGTTGATCGCCTGGTTCAATCTTTCGGGAATCATAGTGCGCTCCTTTATTGGATGGATTGATATCTGGTGAAAGGTTGTCTGCAAACAACCTAATGCCTTTCCAGATCAATTCAAGCGGATGTTGATCTTTTTCAGCCACTTTCCCATCCGAATCAGCGCGCTGCCAGCTAAAGGTGCCATGCCAACGGCAGCGATGAATTGACAGCTTGCCGGAAAGGTCCTAAATTCAATGCATAGGTCTGCCAACAACTACACGCGTTCTACATGGGGGGCACCATGAAAACTGCTAAAGAAATGGTTCAGGAAAAAGGCGGCGACATTGTCTGCGTACCGGTCGGAACGACAGTATTCGAAGCATTGCAGAAGATGTGCCGCCACAAAGTTGGGGCCATTTTGGTCCTTCGCGATGATGCAGTGGCCGGTATCTGGACGGAGCGGGATCTACTCATCCATATAGTAGAAGCCGATTTCGACCCTAAAACAGCCCCCATCGAAGACTACATGACCGCAAACCTGGTCTATGCCCAGCATGATGAAACCATCTACAAGCTCATGGATAAATTCCTGGGGCTCCGCATTCGCCACCTGCCAATTAAAGAGGAAGGCCGCTTTATCGGCCTGCTCTCGTCCGGTGACGTTATGAAGGCGGCCATCAGTGCCAAAAATGCTGAACTGGAAAAACTCAACGACATGATCGGCTGGGAGTACTACGACAACTGGCGCTGGGATCCGGATAAATCCTGATTTTTACCAGCAGGGATAAAAGCACCCGGCTAAAACCTATGAAGACGCAACTACCCGCCATACCCTCACGCCGGGCACGCATGCTGAAAGCCGGGATATTTGGGGTCGCTCTATTGCTATTGCTGACCGGTGCCCTGAGCATCCCCTTTCTGTTCGAATCACCGTCCATCAAGTACAAAATCGGTTTTGACAAAACCCTTTTACGTACGGGTAAACTTATCGGTTTGGTTGCCGCCACCCTGCTCTTGCTGCAATTGCTGCTCGGGGCACGGTTGAAAGTACTGGACCGTCTATTTGCCCTACCCCGGATTTGGGCCTGGCATCGTATAAACGGGTACCTCATTGCATTGCTGGCGTTACTGCACCCGGTTTTCATCATGTGGCCGGAAGATTTTACCCTGCCTCCCCTGGAGCTCGAATACTGGCCCCAGGCAGTCGGCCTGCTGCTGCTCATTCTGATCTGCTGCCAGGTGGCAGTCTCCCGATGGCGCCCAAAGCTGGGCATAGTTTTTCAGCGCTGGCGGCAAATACACGGTTACGTGGGTGGCCTGGTCATCCTCCTCCTTGTTATACACATCCTTTTTGTCAGCGAAACGTTTGAAGAAGGCCTACCGCGATATGCTTTGCTTGCGGCGACCGGCCTGTGCCTGCTGGTTATGACTGCTGCGAAGGTACACCGGTGGCGTGAGAAAAAAAGACAGTATGTCGTTGCTGCGGTTCACCCGGAAAATGAAACCGTTACCACCCTGGAACTGGACCTTGGGAATAAAAACGGTTTTCCTTTTCTGCCCGGGCAGTTCGCTTTTGTGACGCCGACCTCGGACCACATTTCGCGTGAAGCACATCCGTTTACCATCAGTTCGTCCCCCACCCGCACGAACCGCCTGACATTCACCATCAAAAATAGCGGTGATTGGACGTCACAGGTAAAACGTATTCGCCGCGGAGATCGCGTTTCTCTGAACGGCCCCTTCGGCCTTTTCAGCCATCTTATCTGCCCCCCGCAGCAACCGCTGGTAATGATTGCCGGGGGGATCGGCATTACCCCCATGCTGAGTATGCTGCGCTATATGCGGACCGCCGGAGAAAATCGACGGGTGTGGCTGCTGTGGAGCAACCGGCTCGGGGATGATCGGGTCTGTCGGGAAGAATTGGAAAGCATCTCCAGGGATTTGACAGGCTTGACTATGGTTCATACCTTTACTTCAGAAAAAATCGAAGGAGCGGAATTCGGCCGCCTGGACCGACCCAGACTGCAAGCCCTTCTCAGCGACGTCGACCGCTCGGCAGCGGTATTCATCTGCGGCCCGCCCCAAATGATGGCGCAGGTGGCCCGCGATACGCGGGCTATAGGTTTTCAGCGCCGTTCAATCCATACCGAGCGTTTCAGCGTGTAAAACTGTAAACGCACCCAACAACAAAAAGACCAAACAAGAATCCGTAAGGGAGGTGGCATTATGAATAAATATATAAAAACAGCGGTCCTGTCGTTTGTCCTGCTCTTTGCGGCCGGACAGATTTACGCCATGGCGCCCCAATGGAAAATAGACCCGGCGCACTCCGGCATTCATTTCAGCGTCCAACATATCTTATCTAAAACGCATGGGTTTTTCGGGGACTTCGAAGGTACGACCTATTTCGATCCGGATAATCTCGGCGGCAGCAGCTTTCATTTCACCGTACAGGTGAAAAGTGTGAACACCAATAACCGCAAACGGGACGGCCATCTGAGATCCGGTGACTTCTTCAGTGCCAAAGAATATCCTGTAATGACCTTCAAGAGCACCCGTATCACGCATAAACAGGGCAACCAGTATGTCATGGAGGGCAAGATGACCGTCAAGGATGTGACCAAATCCGTGACGATCCCGTTTACCTTTTTCGGTACCCAGGACAACCCGTTCAATCCCAAGGAATCCGTTGCCGGCTTCGAAGCCCGGTTCACCATCGATCGACTGGCTTACAACGTGGGCAATGGCAAGTTCCTGAAGATGGGGGTGGTGGGTAAAGATGTCGATGTCGTCATCTCAACCGAGATGACCCGTAAAAAGTAAGCGAGGTGTATCATGACAACATCGGAACCCTACACCATCCAACCGGAAACCTTGAACGAATGGATATCAACGGATAAGGCGTTCCACCTGATCCACACCCTGCCTGCTGATCATTACCAGTGCGCCCATATCCCCGGCGCTGTCCAGGCCTGTGTCTACGAAGTCACCTTCATGGACCAGGTGTACGCCGCCATCCGGGACAAAACCGTCCCGGTGGTGGTGTACGGCGACAGTGACGCCACCATGGCGGCTGCCATGGCCGCTGGAAAGCTGCAGCGCGCCGGATTTGCCAGCGTGCACATGCTTGCCGGCGGCCTGGAGGCCTGGCACGCGCAGGGATTTGAACTGGAAGGCAGCGAATCAGTCCTGCCGAAGGATAGTGGCCATCCGGCCGACTTGCAAAACGGCACCTACACCCTGGACGCGGATGAATCCAGCATCGAATGGACTGGTAGAAATCCCAACACCAAGCATCACGGAATCTTGAGTCTGTCGGAAGGCAGTCTGGCAGTTGACGGCGGCCACATCACCGGAAAATTCAAGATCGACATGAACTCGATCCGCAACCTGAATCTGGAAGGCGATGAGTTGCAGCCTGTTCTGGAAGCCCACTTGAAATCGGACGACTTTTTCTTCGTCAAATTATTTCCCTGGGCAAAGTTTCACCTTAAAATCGCTCATCCGGTCGAAGACCCGACCTACACGCTGCCCAACTACCAGGTTGGCGGAGATCTGGAACTGCGCGGCGTGACCGCCCCGCTGGCTTTTCCCGCCAGCATGTTCCAATTGGAGGACGGCAGCATCACAGCGGATGCGCACTTTGACTTTGACCGCACCCGCTGGGGCATCATCTATGGATCGAGCCGGTTCTTCAAACACCTGGGCATGCAGGTGGTGTATGATCTGATTAATGTGCAGCTTAAAGTGCGGTTTCTGCCTGAACAATGAAACTGCAGCATTCTGTCATGCTGAGGAATGTAGCGACGAAGAATCCCTCCAGATGAGCCACGCCCTTTGAACGTAAGGGACTCTTCGCTGCCCTCAGAGTGACAGAATACTACCATTTGAATAGGATCTTTCTTTAGGGTATGTTTTCCGAGGATCGGGGACGGAAAAGCCTGTATATATTTACTCGCGGTGCTATGTGAACAAATCCACCAAGAGCCGGCTGACGGAAAAACAACTGTATGCTTTCCCGGGCGAAACCCTGTTCGACCGTCTGGGCCGAGCGGTTTGCCGCGCTGGCACGCTGCCCGGAAAAGAGTTGTTTGAAGCCTGGGAAGTGGCCCGCCGGGTGCGCCGTATCTTTCGGGGCGGTCGGTTGGTGGACCTGGCCTGCGGGCATGCATTGCTGGCCCACATCATGCTGCTGCTGGACGACAGCAGCCCGGAAGCCCTGGCAGTAGACCTTGAATTCAACAGCAACACACGAAACCTTTCCCAGGCCATCATCGACCGTTGGCCGCGCCTGAAAAACCGTATTCACTTCACCAAAGCCAAGATCGATGATGTCGCCCTTGGTCCGGAGGACCTGGTTGTTTCGGTCCATGCCTGCGGTGACTTGACCGATACGGTTATCGACCAGGCCGTCAAAGCCGGTGCCCGTCTTGCGGTGCTGCCCTGCTGTCACGACACCAAAACCGGTGACCTGGGTGGGATGGACGGATGGCTGGATGGCCCCCTGGCCATCGATGTGACCCGGGCAGCGCGCTTGGAAGCCCGGGGCTATGCCATCATCACCCGGATTATCCCCGCAGAGATCACGCCTAAAAACCGGCTACTGTTGGCCCACCCCAATTAACCCTTGCCCAACCGCACCTTTGGCTTGAAATTCGGTCGATTCCCGTAATCAGCGTTTGGCCTGGTTTCGTAATATACTTATTTGTTTAACCTGCTTTAACGTGTTAAAAAGAAATCTGGTATTTCAACTCATGCTCGTTCCAACTTAACCATCTGCCCGCATGTAAACGCCTTAGTCTCGGGAGACGCTGATGATTTGGAATCACTGCCTACGTTACCTGTATGCAATCACTCTCTTTCTAACCAGCCTGGGCATCATACTCACCGAACCCGGCAATATTCATTCCGCTGAGACAACTTCAATCGAAAAAACCGACGACGAGAAATCGGGAGGTTCTGAGCTTGATGCCCTCATCAAAGAAATGAACCGGCATTATAAAAAGAAGCGCTATAAGGTTGCGCTCGAGCTGGGGAAAGAGCTGCTCAAGGAGATCGAAAATACGGAAGGTGTCGACTGGGAAAAACTCACCGACGTCTACTTCGGCATCGCTTTTTCATATTATGCATTGGGCGACTATGCAGGCATGGACAACTATTTCGAAAAAACCATTATGCATATCAGACAAACTGCTGAGAAGGAGGGCGAGGAATATTGCAATTGTGATGGTTTGAAAATGTTTGCCGATATTTATCGGAAAATGAAGCTTTATGACCGGGCCGAAAAAATGTACCTGGAAAGCCTGCGCGAGACTGAAAAGGCGCGCGGTCCCATCCACAAATCCCTGATACCCCAGTTGGATGCTCTGGTGGAAATCAATCTGGAGCGCCTGAATTACCCAACTGCGAAAACATACCTGCAACGTTCGGTGAGGATCACTGAAAAAAGGTTGGGCCCCAAGCATGCAAAGACGTATGAAAAGAAAGAAAAACTCAATGCGCTTGCTACTTTAATCGAGCAAGAAACCACAAAATCCATCCCTGTGACCGCTTCTCGGCTGTCACCCACTATCTTCGTACAAACCGGCCACACCGACGAAATCGCCAGTGTAAGCTTCAGCCCGGACAGCAAATATGCGGTTACCGCCGGTTGGGATAACTACTTGAAATTGTGGGACGTCTCGTCCGGAAGGGAAGTCCGGACGTTCCGGGGACATACGAGTTATGTGCTTACGGCACGTTTTGTCCCGGGCGGCAAATACATATTATCCGGCAGCATTGATAAAACCCTACGCCTGTGGAGACTTTCCACTGGACGCGAAGTTCGCCGGTTTTTTGGTCACCATGCGGAAATCATCTCACTTGCTGTTAGCCCAGATGGTAGACAGGCCCTCTCCGGTGGTGCTGATAAGGCCGTCATATTGTGGGACCTGACTACCGGCGAAAAGTTGCAGACCTTTCAGGGCCATAAAAAATGGGTAAAACAGGTCGGCTTCATGGAAGACGGCAAACGTATTTTCTCGGTTGGCAAACAATTTATCGTTTGGGACAAGATAACCGGCCAGATGCTGATATCGAAACCATCACCGGGGCGGATATATGCGAATGGCAGCCGCTATCGGAAATTCAGCAAGACCGTCATAGAAATTGGCAACCCCGTTACCGGTAAAACTTTGCAGGCGATAAATCTGGAAAAGGCTATCAGGCAAACCGTACGCCGAACGGACAAGGACGGTACCAGGATCGTGTTTACCAGGGAGAAGCGGGTTCACGTTCTGAATGCGGAAACCGGAAATCTGGAGAGTGTTCTGGTGGGTCAGATACAAGAATCCCAGGCAAAGGCCGTCAGCCCCGACAACCGATATCTTTTGACCGGCGGGCAGCAACTCGTTCTTTTTGATCTGGAAAGCGGCCGCAAACGGTGGACGGTAAAGGGTAGTGCGGACCTGCGTCCCCTGCGGGTGTCGGTTAATAAAGAAAAAAACAGCGCCTTCATTAAATCTGATCGGGGACAATCTTTCAAAGATCCTAATTTGGCGGCCTGGGATCTTCAGACCGGGAAGCGGCTTTTCTCACGCAATACAGTGGCTGA
Organism: Olavius algarvensis Delta 4 endosymbiont; assembly: GCA_905176665.1. GTDB lineage: Bacteria > Desulfobacterota > Desulfobacteria > Desulfobacterales > CAJINA01 > CAJINA01. The sequence continues at coordinate 63,887 of CAJINA010000122.1, forward strand.
TGATCTGCGGGGAATCGCGGTCAGCAGTGACGGTCTCCATTACTACGTCGGTACTGGCGGCAAGGTCTTGATGAAAAACCTTCAGACCGGGGACTTAATCAACACCCTCTTCGATTACCCGGGTAAAATCGTACGGATAGAAGCGGCCCCGGGGGATCTCTATTTGGTGGTACGGTCACGGAAGGAACTTGATAAAAAGATCCCCCCCCGAAAAAAGTCGAAAACCATAGCTGCTACAAAAAGAAAGGGCAAAAAGAAGCGCCGCAAAAAAGAAAAAAAGCTGTCTGATAATTACGAATATTACACATTTATATGGAACCTCAAGCGCGCCAAAAAAATCTATTCTGACAAGAAATACAGGCGGATTGTTGTAAGTCATGACGGCTCCTTTTTTGTGGCCGCCACCGATGATGGATTCGAGACCAGGTCTGTCCACACCGGGTCTGTGATCCATTCATATGGCGGTATCCCCGGAGGCCCCGGACAGCTCGCCATTAGTTCTGATTCAAGATTTATCGCCGCTACCGGCCCCAAAAAAACTGACCAGAAAAGGGCGCACTACCTCAAACTCTGGGATTTACGTACCAACACATTGGTGAAAACAATCACCCCAATTGACCTTCGTTATAAGCCCGTTTTTACGATCGACAAAAAGTTCCTTTTGATATTCTCGGGAAAAAAATCAGCCAAATTAAAAATTCTCGACCTGGCTACCTCGGAAATTGTGAACACTGCGGCCTTGGATAGAGGAATCTACCCGATGCATCATTGGTATCCGGCTGTCACCGACCGGATGCTTTTCAGATACAGCCTTGCATACAATCGATTTGATGAGTTCGCCGGCAATCAAGACTCTGTCGCCCTTGTAGATTTTTCCGGTAAAACAATCAGGAAATTTGAAAGACATGACGGTTGGGTCACGGATGCGGAACCTCTACCGAATACGGGACGGTTGCTGTCCGTCAGCTACGATAAAACCATGCGTCTGTGGGACTCTAAAACCGGAGAAGAAATTTGCCGGTTCTATTCTTTTGCTGACGGCGAGTGGCTCGTCATGACACCGGCTGGTTTTTTCAACGCCTCTAAAAAGGGAGCCAAATACATCAATGTCTCTATCGGCATGCAGGTTTACAGCATCGACCAGTTTCATGACATCCTCTATAGACCGGACCTGATCGAAGCTCGCTTGCAGGGCGATCCCCAAGGCCTCTTTGCCAAGGCCATTGCCAAACATGACCTGGCAGCGATTCTCTCCAGGGGTGCTGCCCCGCGGGTTACGTATCTCTCCCCCAAATCCGGAGAGGTGGATAGCCGGGATGTCGCGCTGGAAGTCAAATTGACGGACCGCGGCGGCGGTTTCGGCAAAGTGGTCTGGAAACTCAACGGGATTACACGCGGTGTAGCGAAAGCCGGACGCGGGATCGAGGTCAGCCCCGCAGAAAAGAACCTTGATTCCCGGCAGGAGCGCGTGCTGAGCAAGCGCCTGACCCTGTCTCCCGGTGTCAATCGCATAGAATGCATCGCCTACAATCGGGATGGTCGCATTGCGGCTGTGCCGGAAGTGCTGGAACTTGTTTTCAAAGATGAATCTAAAGCACAACCGAACCTGCACCTCCTGACGGTTGGAATCAACCGCTACCGGGACCGGTCTTTGTGGCTCAATTTTGCGGTCCCGGATGCCAAAGGCATGGCGCAGCGACTGAATGAAACAGCCGGTAACATTTTCAAATCGGTCCATGTGACCGAAGTTTTGGATCAAGATGCGCGTGTTGATCGGATAGCGGATGTGTTCAAAGACCTCGAGAAACGGGTCAGCAGTAATGATATTTTTATTTTTTACCTGTCCGGGCATGGGGTTACCCTGGAAGGCCAGTATCATTTCCTGCCGGCGGATTTCAGGTATCACAACGAGGACTCCATCCGGGATAAAGCCATCAACCAGGACATGCTCCAACGCTGGCTGGGAAAGATTGCGGCAGAAAAGAACCTGGTCCTTTTGGACACGTGCAACAGCGGCGCCTTTATCCAGTCCCACATGGCTACCAGGGGGATAGCCGAGAAAACGGCCATTGAAAAACTGAATCGGGCCACCGGAAGGGCCATTATCGCCGCCTCCAGCGATTCACAGGTAGCGTTGGAGGGATATCAAGGGCACGGCGTGTTTACGTACACCCTTTTAAAATCGCTGGTTGAAGCCGATTCGAAAAACGGCAACCGCGACGGTTTGACCAGCACCACGGAAATTGCCGCGTACGTAGGCGAGCGGGTTCCCGAGGTAACCTATCAGGAATGGGGCTACGAACAGGTCCCGCAGATACTCCTCCATGGGAATGATTTCCCGGTTGGAGTTGTGCGGTAAATGTATTACAAGATGGCCCGACGGATCAGTGGTGACACTCCATTGAACGGTCACATTTGATATCTTTCAATCGGTCTACATGCCGCCCCCACCAGCCTTTCTTTTTGCCTGATTTGGTGGCTCCCGCAAATTTCGCGGGTGAGGCTTCAAACGTTTTTTTGCACCCCTCCGCACAGAAATAATAGGTATGAGACTTATAGGTGGATTTATAATCGGCACTATCAGGGTTGACTTCCATGGCGCAGACTGGATCTATATGGACATCGGGTAAGGAATGTTGTTTTTGCATAGCGGCACCTCCATCACAAGGGTTGACTTTGCCAATTTGAAGAAGCAAATCATGTGCCACATTGTGGTACATACCAATACAGTGGCAACTTATCGGAAAAAATCAAGGCGAGATGATTTAGAAACTGTTCTTTAAGCGCGCAGCTGGGTATTTACTATCCAGCTAAAGGGCTAGCCAGGGACTGAATAGTGAACGATAGTGTCCCAACGTTCTCGGAAATTCTTCCACAATGTTAAAGATGAGACATATCAAGCGCCTATCAGAAGCATCGGACTTATCTTCCATTGGGGAGTCTAATAATTCAATTGGTAACATGGATTCGGGCCGAATTAAGCAACAACTGCTGACTTTCTTTTCAGAACAACTATGAAGATGAGTGCAAGAAAAATTCCCGCCACACCAATTGATTGGGCTGCAGAAATGTTCCCCAAATACGTCAATCTATCTGCGCGGAAGTTTTCCACAATAATTCTGCCAACCGAATACAGAATGACGTAGAGCAGAAACAGATGCCCATTTGTTTTCAATTTGGTGCGGGTTTTCCAGAGAATCCCAAAAATAATTAGATTGAACACCATCTCATACAATTGGGTGGGATGCAGCGGCTGGTCTGGAAACATTTGTCCCGCCGGGCTGTCCGTTGCATAGATCATTCCCCAGGGCATGTCGGTCGGATAGCCGTGAGCATCCCCATTGAAGAGGCAGCCGACCCGACCGATGGCCTGGCCCAGAATCAGTGCTGGCGCAAGTGTATCTGCAAACTTCCAAAAAGAGAGGTTATGTATGCGGGTAAAAATGATACTGACCAGCAGCCCGCCCAAGATAGCCCCATGAATAGCCAGTCCGCCTCTCCAAATCGCCAACACGGATAGGGGGTCGTTCCAAAAAATTTCCGGTTCGGTGAACGTAACGTAATAGAGCCTGGCGCCGAGTACCGCTGCAGTGATGGCGTACAGGAGAAATTCTTCTATCTTCTCAATCGCTATGCTGTTGCGTTGCGCTTCACCTTTGGCGACCCAGTATCCAACCAGGCATGCCGTTGCAATCATGGCCCCATACCACCTTACCGTGAAGGGACCAATTTCAAAAAGGATTGGATGCATCCCGTCCCTCCCGTAGCTCAGTGCCTAGTGGTACTTCCTGCTACTATCTGATTCATTGCCGTGGGGACGATTTCCATGATTCTGGTACGGCATTAAAAGGTGCATCAAAGGGCACAGCAGAAAAATGAGATAATACCCCCACGTCCCGATTATTCCCGACCACAAGAGCCCCATGACCAGTACCATAGGTAGAATGCAGCAAAGGGCCATCCCCAATTGGTGATTCCAGATTGATTTAAATGTTACTGCCTTCTTGATCAATTCACCTGTTTGGTTTTGCACCGCTATGTTTTATCGAATCAGCAATATCGCTCCCAGTTGATTCTCCGGGACTTTATGATCAAACATCCGCTGATTTACAGTTTCCGGTCTGGTGGGAAAGAACGGTTGCACCATGCCGGATCAGCTCGTTTTAATGTCACCGCCGTTTTCTGTTTTCGATATCAGTGGCACTTCATGGATTTACCACCGGTAGCTTTATCAAGACGGTCGAGGTACCGGCCCCATAGGCCTTTCTTTTTGCCTGGTTTTTGAGAAAGAAATTTAGCCGGGTTGGATTCAAAGGCTTTTTTGCACCCCTCTGCGCAAAAATAGTAGATGGTTGACTTGTAGGTGGAAGTGATATCGGCAGTGCCGGCACGCACTTCCATGGCACAAACCGGATCGACAAATATCTGGTTGGAATGATCCTTGTTTTGCATGACGAAACCTCCCTCGCGGCGGTTGTTGGTACTTATTAGACGAAGCAAGGCGTGTGCCACATTGTGGTACCCCTTACAAGCCATTAGAATTGCACGCGATAAATAGTTTTGACTGCTTTTAGTCAAGAATGATTGGAAAGAAGCGGGTAAAAATTACACGTTTCTCTTTCAGGCAGCATGAGTGGACGGGTACAAAATACCCGGGCATCAGGCTATATCCTGCCCCAGGATTAAACCTACACTCTGCCTGACACCAATTTAAAGTGCGGCAATATGAGGCTGTCCCGAGATAAAAGTCGGGTCTGCATGGATTCTCATTCTGGAATTTTTATTCTGCAGATGCTCCGTGCCACATCTGAGTAAGAATAAAATAGGCATCCACGGCAAATACGATCCCGAACAGAACACCTCCGGGGATATGCAACCAGAAAAAGACCGGATGGATGAAGACTTTCAGCCAGACAGCAAGGAGGTCCACGATCACACCGAGAAAAGGCAGTACGATAAGCCATGTACGGGCTCGTGGGCTTAAATGCAGAAAAAATACAATCACGCCCATGAGGATAAAAATCGCGCTCATGCCGAAAATGTGAATATGGGTAAATTTCAGAGCAAAAATGAACTCATCGCTCTTATAGAAGGGCTTTTTTTCCACCTTGGCCATTGAGCCGCTAAACAGGTCGCCCCTTTCGGATGCTGCGGGTGCCATTTTCTCGTGGCTATTCGACGCCATAGACTTTCCACTGAAAAATGTCGGGATGATGTCATGTACGATGATCTGCCCGCCGGCAAAAAGAAGACCCAGGGACATCATCACCACAATCATGGTGACCAGGGCTTTGGCCGGCAGCGGCCATCTACCCGGATGGGGGAATGCGAATTTAGCCGTTGTATTTTTTGATTCGGAAGCTTGCATTACTCCACCTCATTTTCCGGTGAAATTCGACCCGTTGTATTTTCCTTGTTCAGTAAAGAAGATGTAAACTGCGCGAGGTTCACCACTTGTCCGGCTAAATTTTACAACGATTTCCTGCTGCCCGGTATTGCGTTCGTACACCGCGATGGTTTCCAACTTCGTTTCCCAGGACTCATCGAGTTTGCCGGTGGCGACCAATTTGTCGTACATCAGGGTGGCCTTTTTAGCCGCCGCCAGGGCAGTAAAGCCTTCTGTGTGGCCTTTGGGGCCATGCGCAAATGAAACGGTTGCCATTAGTAAAATTATGCAAAAAAACATTGAAAGTGCTAAGAGTTCTCGCTTAGCCAGTCTTGTTTTGATATCTGGAAGAGTTATGCCAATCCCCCCTCGTGGAGTATTCATATTTATAACAGTTGCCTTGCTCTATGATAATACTCAATCTGCCAATGCCAAGGATTTATTGTAAAAATGGTTATTTAAGTATAATCTTGATTGGTGTCCAAGTATTCAGCGAGATTTACTTTAAGTGTAAGAAGCGGTTCGCGGAGATTCAATTTGGTGCGTGGCCTTTGGGGACCATTTTACCCCAAAAGACCAGTAGATCCTGCCTAACTAAATAACTACTGCAAACAGCATACCGTATCTTGGGTGAGAGTATAAAAGTCATGGGTTCTCGAAAGCTCTACTCATGAAGGGCCCCGAAACATTTTTATCGAACGACATGTATTAAGAGCCTACCGGGTAAAAACTACCCGGCCACCTCAAAACAGAACTATTACCGGGTAATAAATATCCAACGGTTGCTGTTTACCAATAATTCAAACCACAGAATCTCCCGACACAACCTCCAGTCAGTCCTGCGGCAATTGCCAATTTGCTGTAAAATTGATCGAAAAGTACAACCAACCATCCGATGCTATGCTGGCAACCTGTTAATGCGGGTTTTGGACATAGACCATCTTGCTAAAAAGGAGTTTTTTTGATGGGAAGCGAGAGGCGCAAGCGTTGAAGCGTTTTCTGGAACGTTCCTTGCTTGGTTAAAGTAATAGAAAATCGAAAAAGACTACCTGCCGTAAAGCTCTTCGCTGATTATTATTGTTTATACTATTTTCCTGCCTAACCCAGGAGATTGCAAATGCCACCAATTTTTAAAGGATTTGGTATAGTTGCCTTGATGTTCGCAATTATTTCCTATCCATTGCCAATATTTGCCAGCACAATTGAGTTCGAACTTACAATTGCCGAACAAACACTGAATTTCACCGGCAAGCCTGCCCGCGGCATGACCATTAACGGGGGCATCCCCGGCCCGACGCTGAGATTCACGGAGGGCGACCTTGCCCGTATCCAGGTTCACAACAAAATGAGCGTGGAGACGTCCATTCACTGGCATGGCTTGCTGGTGCCACCCGGCATGGATGGTGTCCCAAACATCAGTTTTCCGCCCATCGCCGCCGGAACTACATTCACATATGAATTTCCTATCCGTCAAAGCGGCACCTACTGGTACCACTCCCACACCAGCTTGCAAGAATAGCGCGGCATATATGGCTCTATCGTCATCGAGCCCCGGCAAAAGAAGATTCACGCAGACCGCGACCATGTGGTCCCCCTTTCCGACTGGACCGATGAAGACCCGCACGCGGTCCTCAGGACCCTCAAGCGCGGCAGTGAGTGGTACTCTCTTGAAAAAGGCAGCGGCCAGAGCATCATCGGTGCCGCCCATATGGGCCTGCTGGGCGATTACTACAAGCGCGAATTGCAGCGCATGCCACCCATGGACATTGCCGACGTCGCTTATGACCGTTTCCTGGCCAACGGTAAAACGGAGACATCTCTGGTTGCCCGGCCCGGTGAAACTGTGCGTCTGCGAATCATCAACGGCTCGGCAACCACCTATTTCCACCTGGAATTCTCCGGCAGTCCCATGCAGATCATCAGTGCCGACGGTTTGGATGTCGAGCCGATCGAAGAACAGCGTTTTCTCATCGGCGTGGCCGAGACCTATGACGTCCTGGTGCGGATACCGACCACCGGGTCCTATGAATTCCGGGCCACCGCCCACGACGGCTCCGGCCGTGCCAGCGTCTGGATGGGCACCGGACAGAGAACACCGGCCCGAGACGTTCCGCGCCCGAACCTTTATCACTCCATGGGGCACTTCAATCCGCGCAATATCCTTGCGGCCACGCCGGCCGGTGCCATGGGGATGCCCGACAGCAAGGTCAATGCCGGTATGTTCGATAAGCCGGGTATGATGGACATGGGAACTATGCACGACATGCCGGGGATGTCGCATGGACCCGGTGATGCGTCCAAGTCGAAAATGGACATGACGCATGCTGCCCCCGCGCATACGATGAAAAGCGCTGCCGAAGATCATTCAGCGGGCATGCAACCTGGGGAGCATGGTTCCATGACGATGTCATCCGGTGGTATGCCGGCAGAGACGCAACACGGCCACCAATCCATGCAGATGTCCGCGGGTTCGCCGTCATCCGGAAAAACCTTCGGTACCAATTTTGGACTGCTGGCCGCTGACGTGGCATCTTCTCCATCCGTGGCTGTTGATGGATCTGAGGGTGACCGCCCCTGGCCGCCCTACGACCGCCTGCGGGCCAAAGCGCCCACTGCCTTTGCCAAGGGCAAACCCGTACGGGAGATTCGCCTGACCCTCGACGGGGACATGGAGCGGTATGTCTGGCTGCTGAACAACAAACCGCTGTCCGCCAGCGATTCTATTCGCATCCGGGAAGGCGAAGTGGCCCGCTTCATCATGATCAATCGGACCATGATGCACCACCCGATGCACCTGCACGGCCATTTTTTCAGGGTGATCAACGGCCAGGGCGACTACGCGCCGTTGAAGCATACCGTGGATGTCGCCCCCATGAGCACGACGGTCATAGAGTTCGATGCCAATGAGGTCGGCGACTGGTTCTTCCACTGCCACCTGCTCTACCACATGAAGAGCGGCATGGCCCGCATGGTGCATTACGAGAACTTCGACCCCGGGCCGGCAGTGAACGCGGTACGGCCCAACCTTTACAAGGACCCCTGGTATTTCTGGGGGCAGGCGGACATTCTCAGCAACATGACCGAGGGATACCTGACAACCTCCAATACCCGCAACATCCTGACCGCGGAATGGGAAGTGGGTTGGCAGAACGTGGATGAAACCGAACTGGAAGGCATCTTTACCTATAGCCGCTATATCAACAGGTTTGCATCTGTATTTGTCGGCGCCAACTCCATGGGCGAAAAAGACAACCTCGACAAGACCCGCGGCATATTGGGGATCCACTATCTGCTGCCGCTGAATATCGAGTCACGGGCCTGGGTCGACACGGACAGTGGGGCACGGTTCTACCTGGACAAAGAATTTGAATTGACGCCCCGCCTCATGCTCTTTGGAGAGGTCAAGTACGACACCCATGACTTCTGGGAGGGAGCCTCCGGACTGGAATACATGGTCACCAGGAATGTATCGCTTACCGCCCGCTGGCATTCGGAATTTCAATGGGGGGGGTGGTTTGCAGGTTCGTTTTTAAGGCTCTTCGCAATCGTCGGAATAGCAACCGCAAGTTGGGCTCAGATATACAATGGATGAAAAAAAAGACATATCACCTGCAGAGCCTGCGGCCGGAAACAACAGCGCCAGCATCCGGAGAGTCCTGTTAAAAGGGATCTTCTGGCGCATCCTGATTATCGAGGGCATCCTATTAGTGTGGTCTCTTTTTTTCAGGGTTTTGACGGACCATCATGCCGCGCCCATTGATCTGTTCTGGTATGCGGTCCGTTTGACGTTGCTTACCGCGGTCATCATTCTCTTCATCACGATTACCTTTCAGCGTTTTCTAAACCGGAAAATCATCAAGCCCCTGGAAGCCATCGCCGCATCGAATCGGCAACTGCAATCCAGCGATGCCGCCAGCGGGGACCTGAGTATCCCGGAGGACACCCCAAACGAGATCAAGGAGATCATCACGACCCGCGCCGATCTCTTGTCAACCATTCTAAAAGTTTCAGACGACCGTTTGCGGCTAAACAATTTCATCCGGGAAATGTTCGGTCGCTACCTCTCTGAGAAAATCGTCGATAATATTCTCGAGTCGCCGGAAGGCCACAAGATCGGCGGGCACCGGAAAACCGTAACAATCTTGCTTTCAGACATCCGCGGCTTCACTGGTCTTTCCGAAACCTTGGATCCCCAAAATATGGTCCTCGTATTAAATCGGTACCTTGAAAAAATGACCAAAATTATTATGCATTACGATGGTGTTATCGATGAGATTGTCGGTGATTCGATCATGGCCGTTTTTGGTGTTCCAGAAGGTCGAGACACGGACGCCGAGCGGGCGGTGGCTTGCGCGCTGGCCATGCAAATTACGCTTGCAGAACTCAATCGAGAATTTTCGGTGGATGGATACCCGCCCCTTGAAATGGGTGTTGGCATCAATACCGGCAAGGTGATCGTTGGTAATATCGGTTCTGAAATGCGGATGAAATACGGCGTGGTGGGAACCGCCGTCAATATTGCCTCTCGTATCGAAGCGAATACTGTTGGCGGTCAGGTTATTATCGGTGAATCCACGTACAACCTTATCAAGGGCTTAGTTACCTGTGAGACGCCGCAGTCGTTCATGGTGAAGGGTATCAAGACTCCGCTGGTGATATACACCGTATCATCGATCGGCCCTCCCTATAATCTTCAATTGGGTCCCACTTCGGACAACCGCAATGGAATCCCGATCAAGCTGGCGTTCAGGTGCTGGAAGGTTGAAGACAAAAATGTTATTGGCGCCCCGCTGTCCGGGGAGACCTTGCGGTTGGATACCAACGTCATCACAGCGGATTTACAGGAAACCGTGACACCTTTGACAGACCTTAAAATCTCCTTCGAATTCTGCGTTGAAGCCCACTGCTTTGGCGATATATATGCAAAAGTCATCTCAAGTGGGGATGAAGCCCGAAACGGTTCTCACCAACTACAGATCACGTCCATCAACCCAAAGGATAGACATATCCTCGACAGGTGGGCCCTGGAAGCCGGCTGAGCAGGATTGGGGCAGCGCCCTGAGGCGCCATTTTCCTTTCACCGGCCCAACTTATTTTTTGTCGACCTTGATGGATGTCATCATACCCGCATCGGCGTGGGATTGGATATGGCAGTGGGCTACCCAGATCCCCTCGTGTTCCGGGATCAGGCCTATCACGATGGACTCACGGGGTCCAACCAGGACGGTATCCCGGGTAAACAATTCTACATCCGGCTGGCCATTGACTTCCAGAACCCGAAAAAAGGCCCCGTGAATATGCATGGGGTGCAGACGGGAACTACTGTTTATAAATCGAATCTTCACCGGTTTGCCCAGTTTGAAATCGGCTTTGTCCGCAGTCGGCCACAAGCGGCGATTCATGGCCCAGCCAATGCCGAAGCGGCCGCCGCGGACTGCATTCAAATCCCAGGTTTTGGTCACCGGCAGTTCTTCAAAGATTTCAGCCGGTATAAATCCCTTGGCTTTGGGGGGTGCGAACTGCGGCGTTTTGTGCGGTTTTTCATCCCTGACTTTGATCTTGCCCAGGACATGTGGCCGCCTTGTAAAGCGATCTTCGAACTGGAATATCCTGCCACCGGCATCGTCGGGAATCGTGATATCAAGATCCACCCGGTTGCCCGGCGATAGAATAAAATGATCGAATGGGAAAAAGGTCGATACGGGACGCCCGTCAACGGCAATAACCTGCATGGGCAACCCGGCCAGGGAACCTGCGAAAATACGAGCATTGGCCCCGTTAATGATCCGCAGGCGAATACGTTCCCCCGGTGTCACAGTTAAGGTTGGTTTCACCTTGCCGTTTATGGTGATGGCATTGCCCCAGCGCCCGTCATGCATCAAATCGTGACGGGTATTGAAGTAAGGATAGATGGTCCCGTCCTTTCTAAGACGCCAGTCATCCAGCAGCCAGACGACATCCTGCGAGAAGGGTAGTTTCTCCTGCTCTTCCACGATCAGGACGCCTTTCAGGCCCCGCTCCAGCTGTTCGCCGGCGTTCAGGTGGGGGTGGTACCAGAAAGTGCCGGCCTCTTCCAATCTTAAGCGATAGGTAAAACGCTCCCCCGGTTTGATGGGCTCTTGCGTCACACCCGGCACACCATCCATGGCATTGTCGATCCGCAGGCCGTGCCAGTGGACGCTGGTGGCTTCTTTCAGCTGGTTGTTTACATCCACCACCAGGGTAGTTCCAGCTCTGGCTCTCAGGGTCGGACCGGGCACCTGGCCGTTGTAGCTCCACACCGGTGTCAGGTAATCGAAGAAGGGAAATTGATGCGCCCCCTCCTTGGGAGTTAGCTGTGTCTTGTTATCGGCCCCGGCCAGGGCACTGATTGGGGAACACAGAAGCAAGAGAATTATGAGTAGCCTTTTGAACATGAGCACTCCCTTATTGATAGCATCAAGCCCTGGTATGCATCATTGATCGGGGCTGAGCTTTGCTTAAAGTATGGATCAGATCGGTCACCAGGTCTGTTGAATAACAGGCCTCAATGATTTGACCTGTAATGATGATAAGCAGTGAATGGGAAAATGCCAGTATAGGGCGACGTTTGCGCCAAACGCCTGCATAGCGGTCTGCGATCAGCACTACTAACTTTCCAGGTCCGCCAGTTTTGTCCTGAACTTGGTTTTGTCGATTTCACCCCGGGCATAACGCTGTCTTAAAATTTCCAACGCATCCGGTTCGCGCAGGAGCGGGCCGGATGATCTGCGACCAAACAGAGAGAAAACCCAGACAATGATGACGATCCAGAACAGCGGCATCAGCAACCCCATGCCCCAGTGTCCCGGCATGCCGCGCCCCATGTGGTAACCGCCATACCCGCCCCAGCCGAACAGCGGATATTGCTGATATAAAATGTATGCCGCCGCCAATACCACCCCGCCAACCAAAAGCGCTATGAACACGTTTGATTTTTTCACGTTGATGTTTCCTTTCCCGGTGATTGATTCACGATGGTTTACACACGCTGACTTGATTAAGAGCAAGGGCTATGCCAGAGTCCGCAACCGTCATCTATTTACTTGATTTATATAACTTTATAATAGAATTTCGGCTTAAGAAAGAAATGCGAAGAAAGTTGCAGTGGGTAAAAAGTATCCGCTCATGCAAAAAACAGGTTCGGGTTGGGTAAAAAAGAACCGGTGAGGTTATTCAGATTGAGGCACGATCGATCATAATGCGTTTTTGATCGGCACGCATCTTTTTAATGGCGTATTCACGCTTGAGTGCGGCCGGGCGATCCCGAACCTGCTCCTGGTAAACCAGGGTTACCGGTCCCCGGCCGCGGGTATACCGGGCCCCCAGACCGGCGCTGTGCTCCGCGACCCGCCGTGCAACGTCCGTTGCGATTCCAGTATAAAGGCTATCGTCCGCACACCGCACAATGTACACATACCAAGGACTCATTGCGAAGGTTCTCCTTTGAACTGATGGTACCATGTTCGACCCTGCGAGCAACGAAAAACGCGCCCCTTGCAGCAGCGGCTAAAATGGGTTTACAACCTCTTTTCTGTGCATTATCATCCGGCAACTTTAAAATCGGCGGTACCGGCTAAACACTGGCTGACAGACAAAGGACAAATCTGCAATGCGACAAAATCTGCTTCCCTTGATCATGCTAGTCACTATTCTGCTGTGCAGCAGTATGGCTGCGGCTGATGAACAATCAGAGGGCGCCAAAAACAAGCTGTCCGTAGATGACATCCTGGAAAAGGTCGAAAAACGGTATGCCCTTTCCGGTTTCACGGCCGGCTTTTTCCAGTCTTCCACCCTCAAGGCCCTCAACATCACTGACACCGCTGTCGGTAAGATCTCCATAAAAAGGCCGGGCAAGATGCGCTGGATTTACGAAGCGCCGGATAGACAATCGATTATTACCGACGGAGTGCGCCTGTGGATCTACCGCCCGGATGACAACCAGGTCATGCTGGGGGTGGCGCCCTCCTATTTCGGTGCCGGCAAAGGGGCCAGTTTTCTGACGGACATTCGCTTAATGCAGGAAACCTTCGATATCAGCTTGGTGAAAGCACGGGTGCCCAACCGCCTAAAGTTGAAACTGGTCCCCAAGGAGAAAACGGTTGATGTGACCCATATCTACGTCTGGATTTCTCCCCAAACCTGGGAGGTGTCAGAGGTAGCCACCTACAACACTTATGGGGATGAAACCCGGCTGGAATTCAGCAACATCGAATTCATCGACGATCTGCCGGACCCGTTATTTATGTTCACCATCCCGGAGGGGACGGATGTGGTTGAGCTCGGTCGCTGACAGAAGCTATTTCAAAAGCGCCTTTTGGTCCAATCTCTGCGTTGTGCGCAAATTTCAAAGCCTCGAATTACTAAATGTATTTACCCCGATGGGCATTGGCTTCGCTGGCACCTCCGGTTTGATATTTGCGGCCGCCTTGACCTTGAACCAAAATCCGTTTTTGAAATAGCTTCTGTATAAATAAAAATTTAGAGAGGCATAGAAAGAATGAAGGCAAAAGTTAGAAAACTGCTTAAAGAGAAGAATGCGATCATGCTGGCCCACAATTACCAGCTTCCTGAGATCCAGGACACGGCCGATATGTGCGGCGACTCCCTGGAGCTCAGCCGTCAGGCCGCCAAAACCGATGCGGATATCATCGTCTTTTGCGGGGTCCATTTCATGGCCGAGACTGCCTCGATTCTTTCGCCGGACAAGACCGTACTGTTGCCTCGGGAAGACGCGGGCTGCGAAATGGCCGATATGATTACCGCTGAAAGTCTTCAGAAAAAAATTGAATCCCTGCCCCCCATGCCGGTGGTCACCTATGTCAACTCGACCGCGGTCGTCAAGGCCCTTTCGACCATCTGCTGCACGTCGGCCAACGTGGTGAAGATCACGGAGAGTCTCGACGCAGATGAAATCCTGATGACCCCGGACCGCAACCTGGCCAAATATGCCGAATCACAGACCGGCAAAAAAATTCACATCTGGGACGGCTGCTGTCCCTACCATGACCGGCTTACGCCAGCTCATGTCGTTGCAGCCCGCGCGAAACATCCGGGGGCGGTGTTCATGGCCCACCCCGAATGCCGGCCGGAGATTATTGCCCTGGCCGATGTGGTCGCCAGCACCTCCGGTATGATCCAGCATGCCCAGGCCGCAGCGGATAAGGAATTTATCGTCGGGACCGAGGTCGGCCTGCTGCACACCCTAAATAAACAGAACCCGGAAAAGAAATTCTACCCCGCCTCGGAAGAACTGCTCTGCCCGGACATGAAAAAAATCACCCTGGCGAACGTGGCAAATTGTCTTGAGAATCTTTCAGGGGAAGTAAAAGTGCCGGAAGAGATCCGGGTGCCGGCGCTGGCCGCAGTTAAACGAATGATCTCCATTTAGGGGCTGTTTCTAAGCTAAAAATCTAACGGCTTAAAAACGGCCAGACGGTCATCCATCACGGCTGATCCGATGCTTAGCTGATCGCTCCAGGTTATTACGAGAGCATGCGATCGACATGTATGATGCTTCGGGCGCTGCCCACCGCAATCAGGGTGTCACCGGACTCGAGCCGATCGTCATTTTTCGGATTAAAGAGCATCCTGCCGTCGGCTTTTCGCAAGGCAATGATGTTCACGTCCATTTCCTCCTGGATGCCGGAATCCGACAACGTTTCACCGATAAATTTTGATTGGGGACTTATCCGTATCTCCTCCAGCTGTATATCCGTGCTGTCGTCGGCAAAGGCCATCTCGAGAAACTCGATCACGGCCGGGCGTAAAACGGCGTGGGCCATGCGTCGTGCGCCGATATCGTAAGGTGAAATCACTTTGTCCGCGCCGGCGGCCAGCAATGTTTTTTTAGTCGAGTTCAGTTCAGCCCTGGCGACGATAAAGATGTCGGGATTCAACTGCTTGGCGGTAAGCACCAAAAAGACATTGTCTGCATCCGTCGCAACGGCCGTCACAAGCCCCTTCGCCTTCTGGATGCCGGCTTTTTCCAGGAGGCCCTCATCGGTGGCTTCGCCCACCAAGTACAAGATACCGTCATTGTCCATGGTCTCCACGCGTTTTGGGTTGCGATCGATTGCTACCACATCGATATATTTTTGGGTAAGATAGCGGGTGAGGACCCTGCCGATCCGCCCGTAGCCACAGATGATGTAATGCCCCTTGAGCCTGTTTATTTGAGTGTCCAATTTGCGCCTCCCTAATACGGCTCGAATCCGGCCTTCGACAAGGAATTGGATAATATTGCCAACCACATATAGAAAGTACCCTACCCCCAGGATAATCAGAATCAGGGTGAAGATTCTTCCCGAACTGCTGATCGAATGCACTTCACTGTACCCCACCGTGGCGAGGGTAATGATGGTCATATACAGCGCATCCAGGAAATCCCAGCCCTCGATGACAATATATCCCAGACAACCAAAAGCAATCAGGGCAATGGATAGCAGCAGGGATATCAGCAGTTGTTTGGTTCCATCCATGGTGTGGTTATCCGTCTAAATGACAGGTTCATTCGATAGCGTTGGGTATCTTACCGACGAGATGATTCTGCATATTTATCATTTTATCGATAAAAAACCCAGAGGATTGACGTCCATCTACCGATTCAATAGCATACGCATTGATTGAACGCTCCTCGCAGCCCCGCTTTGACGGAATCTTCTTTGTGTTTCAACAAGCGGCGGGAATGTGTTCTCTGACCCGGTTCAACTATAAAGATAGGGATAAAACGAGTAGCGATACGTTTCGCAAGGGCTGCTTGCCGATTTTTTCACCCCCCTTAACGGAGGTATTGCGATGAAGGCAATTGCCAGCTTGACCTGGCTTCTGTTGTCCTTCGGGTTAATCGATACAGCAGGGGCTGTTGACGACCGATGTTGTGCAAATTTGCCGCCCCAGACCACCGCGGCGGTCGCGCGGTATGAAAATCAGAGCGCCTTAAACGCCTGGCGCGCCTTGCGCCGTGAGCGGGGTCGAAAAGATCCGGTATTTTCCGGACCGGATATGTACACCCCTTTGCTGTTTGCCCATCGTGGCGGTGGGTTGGAGACAGTGGAGAGTACAGAACGAGGCTTTCGATACGCCCTTGAGGTGGGCGGGGCCGATGTGTTGGAACTTGATGTTCAGATTACACGCGACGGCCGTTTCGTGGTTTGGCACGGCCCCAGGTTGGACAATGTGTTTATTCTGGGCGTTGATTCAGACTCCGAAAAGCGGCCGCCAGGGCGCAGACATATCTATGACTTCGACTGGCGCGAACTGGACGGACGGGCCTGGGTGGCCAATCCGTGTTCAAAGGATCTTTCCGATGTACCCCGGCAGCGGGATCGCCGCCTCCTTCTCTTGTCGGACTTTTTAAGATTATTTAAGGACGCACCACTCAATATCGAAATGAAAGGAACCTTCAAGATGGCCCTGGGCGGGCGTGAAGGGTTGCAGGATAACGTGGCCGCCTTCAGGAAAATTCTCCTGGACGCGTCCCACCGTCCCACGATTATCATTGCCAGCGTCAGCAAGGAAATACTATCGGCTTTTCGTACCATCGATGGGGATCATTTTCCCACCAACTTTACCTTTTGGGAGCAGATCAAACTGAAGGTCTCAAAAACCGTACCTAAGCGACGCGTCTTGGAAACCAGCTATTGGAAGATCCTGTCCGGGCAAAAGATCATCCAAAAGATGCACCGTTCCAACAGTGCCACCTATGTGTTCATTACCGGCTTCGGCCCCATCGAAGCCTTGGACTGCAATATCGAGGAGGCAGGCATCATTGAGCTTTTATCGCGTGGCGTCGATGGCATCATGACAGACCGTCCCCGGGCGGTGCGACAGATTATGCATCAATGGTTACAAAAGGAAATGGGAAACCCTTGAGTCCTCACGGGCATAAGGGGGGGTAAGTACGAATACGCCGCCGCGGGCCAACCCGTCGTCGTTTGCCTGTAGAATCTTATGTGAGAAGTAACGGTGCCGGAAGAGATCCGGGTACCGGCCCTGGCAGCCGTAGAGAGAATGATTGCCACTTAGGCAATCCTTCCAAAACCTGTTCCACGCGCCAATGCACCGACAACGCTAAAACCCACAATTCTCAGCTGCGCTGATAATGCGAAAACGTGCAATATGTGTAGCGCGCCGGCACGCCAGGCAGCGGGACTTGGTTTACGCGGCGCTTGACTTATTGGCGTTCGTTCCTACATTGCGCTGAATATAGAAGCTATCTCAAAAAACGGATTTTGGTTCAAAATCAAGGCGGCCGCGAGATTCAACCCGGAGGAATACTGGAGTATTTCGAGGACTTGAACCGAGCGCCCAACGCCGAGTTTGGGCCAAAAGACTTTTTTGGGATAGCTTCTAATCCTTGAAAGGAGGACTTATGCAGGAAATTAAAGACGGCGTGTATGTCAGCGTGAACTACACCGGCACCCTGGATAGCGGAAAGCAGTTCGGCTCGAGCGAAGGGCGCCCGCCCTTGGAATTCAAGGTGGGGGGTGGCCAGATGATTCCAGGGTTCGAGACGGCAGTAAGGGGCATGTCGTTAAATGAGAAAAAGGTGTTTACCCTGGCGCCTGAAGAAGCTTACGGCGAAAGGAATGAAGACCTCCGGCACGAATTTCCGCGCAATGAACTGCCGCCCGAAATTTCTCCGGAAGTGGGTCAGGTACTGACCCTGACCTCACCTGAAGGCCAGCATATCCCGGCCCATGTCGTTGACGTTGATGAAGAAAAAGTAACGTTCGATCTCAACCACCCGCTGGCCGGACAGTCCTTAACCTTCGAAATTGAAATTGCCGGCATCAGCGATACGCCCACGCAACAACCGGCCGGTTGCGGCGGAAACTGTTCTTCCGGATGTGAATGCTGATTTGGTTTTTCCTGTTTATCCTCCCGCTCCGGCGGGCGGGTAAATCGGGTGTCCGGATACCAGAAGAGAACCGCGCCCGTCCCTGGTCGGTAGATAGTATGATCAGGATTTAGATCTATCCTCTATATCCCTGCCTGCCCATTCTAAATGATGCGGAAGCGGCAAGATGCCGCCCCCACAAAGCCACAGGATAGCCACACCTACGGCGACAAGAATCAGGGCTCCTTTATATGTGCCTTTAGTTCTCTAGGCCCCGCGCCGCCTCCCGGCCGCCAATCCGGGGGGGTGCGCACTTCCAGCATCAGATCGAGTCGTTCCATTCGCTTCAACCGATAGAAGATCATGGCCCAGGCACAGGGCACATCGGTCCTGATTTCACAACTGCCGTTGCTGGTCCCCCCACAGGGGCCGTTGTACAGGCCCTTGGCGCAGCGGGCCACCGGGCAGATGCCGCCGGTATAGGCCAGTACGCAATCACCGCACCCGCGGCACATTTCCTGGAAAACACCCTGCTTGATGTTGGCCCCTAAAAAGGTGGTGTTCAGGGCCGGAATCACCGGCAGGGGGTCGTAGACGGCGGCCATGGTCTGCACGCCTGCACCGCAGGCCAGGGAAAGCACCGCATCCACACCTTCGGGAATCTGGAAATAGGTTTCCAGCCAATCGGTTTCACACTGTCTTTCTATGGTCTGGACCATAAACTCTGGAGGGTGGTCGGTGTAGTGGCGCTCGGCAGCTAGTTCGGGGGCCAGCTGCCGGGCCTCCCGATCTCCCCCGGTCAGGCAGACCGAAACACATCCGCCACAGCCCACGATGAGCACTTTCTTAAACTCCGCAATTGTCGGCACAATCTCGGCCACAGGTTTCAAATCACCGGTTATCATTGGGCACCTCCCTTGTCGGTACCACTCCGACCGGCCACGAAATGCGCCCCGGCCACCGATGCAATCTCCTCACGATGGCGAGGGCAGAACGGTTCGGCCTCTTTGGATAGACTCGCCTTGAGGTCTCGCTGGAACTCAACGGTGTAAAGCGGCTCTCCGCAAACCTGGCAGCAGACCAGTTCCAGGGTTTGAAAATCATCCCAGTGGACGCCTTCGATCAGGTGTTGAAACTCCACCGCATCATTGGGACATACCCGCTTGCAGTTTCCGCAGCGGGCACAGCGGGTCATGCTGTGTGCGAGGGTCCGCCGGCCGTCCTTGTCGGTGGCTCGCAGGGCAGTCGCCGGACAATTCTCGACACAAGCCATGCAGCCGTTGCATTTCTCGTTTACTTGAAAATATCTCATAATTAAGGCTTCCGCTTAATGGAACTTTTATAAACCCGCGCCATCTCCCTGGCCCGTGGATAGGGAACGGCTGTCGGGTTTGTGTACGCCAAGGCCTTGTCCTCGCAAAGTTCAACGCACAGGGGTCGCCCGTCGCACAGGTTGCACTTGAACGGCCGCCCCCGATCCGGGTCGAATCGCATGGCACCGAAGGGACAGGCGTAAAAACAGGTTCGGCAGCCCACGCATTTGCTGTAGTCGATGACAACCCGTTCCAACTCCGGCTCCCGGCTGATGGCCTCGCGGGGACAGGCCTCCTGGCAGGGCGCATCTTCGCAGTGTTGGCAGCTGACTGGCAGAAATTGCTCCGTGACTTCCCAGTTCACTACCCGGATCCGTGCCCGGGCCGGATTGCTCACCTGGGCGTGTTTTACGGAACAGGCGACTTCACAGGTACGACAGCCGGTGCACTTTTTAGGGTCGACCGTCAGGACCTTGGCTGGCATCATGATGACTCCCTCATTTCAATATATTCCACAGTTCGGCAACCTCTAGCTGTTCAAAAACTTTCTTTTTCACGAGGTTTTTACGGTCCCAGCCGTTGCGCCGATAGTGTTGGGCGACCATTTTTCGGAAGGTTGCCAGATCAATACTTTCCCACGCAGATATACTCATCTCAAGCCCGCCGGGAGCTTCCAGGCACATGCCCAAAGTACCGGCCTGCCGGGCGGCCCGAGCGGCCTTGAGGTTAAACAATCGTTCCAGTGCATAGCAGCGATAGGCAGCGGTCTGCAAGGAACGGGGTAGAACGGCTTCACCGGTATTGAGCCGCATCAGCTCGGCCACGTTCACCAGGTCCAGGCGACCTGTTTTCAAGCAAATACCGGCGCAGGTCCGATCGCCCAGGCTGTCCAGCAATCGGCGACTCAACTCCCGGTGGGCGACAGTGCCGGGATTTCCCCGGTATTGCCTTGAGCTTCTTGGGGGCGCTGTAAACGTTGGGGCACGGTTGTTGGAATCACTTTCGGGGGCGGTCTCCTGGCATAGGCAGATCTGACTCAGGGCCGGGACTGTCCCGGATTCCGATTTTAAAGGCCCTTCGGCCAGCTTGCCCGCAGCCCCTTTTCGCAGGGCAATGCGTTCCATCAGCGGCTCAATTTCATCTGATGGATCCTTAGCCGCCAGCGCGGCCATCAGGATAGCCGCCTCACCATCCATCCCCAGGTTGTTTGCCATGCGACCCAATCTCTCTACATTCAATTTCGCCAGTGAGTCTCCGGCCATAACACCCGCTCGAGTCGTAACCTCACCAGGCCGCGCGACCTCGACAGGACGTGCCGTGGCTATAGTCGTCTGGCGCAGCCGGATGGTTTCTTCCGGGAATTGAATCTCGAGATCCAGGTTACCCCGGCAGGTCAGGGCCTTTACGCGCTTGAACCCCAGAACAGCGCCCATTCCGGTTCGGCCGGTGCTGTTCCCGGCCCCATCCACAAGGGTCGCAAATCGCACGCGATTCTCACCGGCCGGCCCGATGGCAATCGTTTTCAGGTCCTCATCCCCGTGTGCCTGCCTTAACTTTTCGCTGGTGGCAACAACCCCCTCGCCTTTCAGGTGTCCTGAGTTCAGGATCTCGATGTCGCCGTTATGCAGACACAGGGACACCCACCGCCGGGAGCGGCCCGTAATGACCAGATGATCGAATCCGGCCCAGCGCATTTCAGCGGCAAACAGCCCCGGCAAAAGGGCGGTTTCCAGAAAACCGGTCAAGGGAGATTTGGTGGTGATGTACGTCACCGGTTCGGGACTTGACAGGGTGCCAGCCAACAGCCCGGCACTGACCACGACCGCATTGTCGGCGTCAAGGGCATCACTACCGGCGGCGCCATACCGGCATGCAAGGTAGGTCCCCAGTCCCCGTCCGCCGACAAACTTCCGGCGCCACCCAGCCTGTATCGGCGTGACGGCGATTGTGCGGGTGTCGAGATCGATGGCTGCGATGCTGCGTCTAACGGTCATTTTCACCCCTTTGAATACATGAATGGGCAACCCAGAAACGTTCATTATGCTGAACTTTTGATATAGCGCCATCCTATAGTCCCAATCTGGTGCTGTCAACAGGAAAATGGCGGCAAATTAATATAATTAGTGTTATAGTTCGCACTTTTTCTCTTGACATGCCTGTTGGGTATGGTAGCTATGGGTTACTTTATTCGTTCATCAGGTTGAACAGGGCATCGTCCAGTTCATCATATTGAACAAATCGACGCTTCTGCAAAAAGGAGACCCAACATGGCTATCGACTCAGGTAAAACGTCAGCGGCCGAAGACCTGCGTAAAACCAGAACCTTCGGCAAGGTCAGGTGTCACAACCCCAGCTGCATGGAAAGGCTCGTGCCGGAGCCGGGTGACGAGCACGTTAAATGCCCTACCTGCGGTATGGAGTTTCGCCTGTTCTGGATCAACCCCTCGCTGCCCCGCATCCGGGGTCCGGTATGGGATGTGAATCGTAAACTGGCTCAAGAAAGGCTTGCCGCACTGGAAAAAGCAGAAGCTGCCAAGAAAGCCAAAAAAGGAGGCAAGTAACATGGCACTGGACAGGAAAATCGCCTATATCAATCTTTCCACGGGAGAGATCGAAACCAAACCCATCCCGCTGGAACTGCGTAAGAAGTTTCTGGGCGGCCGCGGAATGGACGCCTATTTGCTGTACAACCACACGAAAAAGGGCTGCGATCCAATGGGTCCCGACAATGCCTTGATCATCTCGGGCGGCTTGTTGACCGCCACCTGCGCTTCGGCCACCGCCCGTACCCACGTCATGGCCAAATCGCCGCTGACCGGCCTGCTGGGCAGCTGCAACATGGGCGGTTTTTTCGCCCCCGAGCTGGCCTGGGCGGGATTTCATCACCTGGTGATCAAAGGACAGGCCAAAAAGCCGGTCTATCTTTACATTAACAATGGCGACATCGAGATCCGCGATGCCACCGCACTCTGGGGCAAAACGACCACTGATACACAGTGGGCTATCCGGGATGAACTGGACGACCAGGAAGTGAAGAGCCTCGTGATCGGTCCGGCCGGCGAACACCTGGTTCGCTGGGCCAACGTCATGACCGGTATCAAAAACGCCGGCGGCCGCACCGGCATGGGCTGCGTCATGGGCAGTAAAAATCTCAAGGCCGTGGCCGTGCGCGGTACCCTGGACATCAAGATCGCCCACCCGGTGGAGGCGTTCGAATTCAACAAACGGTTCATCGAACAGATTACCAGCGCCAAGGTCAATCAGACCCAGGGAACCCTGGGAACACCGTTCATCTGGGGGGCCACGAACTCCTGGGGCGGCGTGCGCACCCGTAATTTCCAATACAATCAGTGTGAAAACGCCGACGACATCGAACCTGAACGCATCGATGAAATCTGTGAAGAGACCATGGGACCCTACCACATGGCCGGCTGCTTCGGCTGCCAGGTGCACTGCCGGGCCCAGCACAAGATCCCCAGTGGCCCCTACAAGGGCCGTTATGAAGAAGGCCCGGAATATACTTCCCAGGGGGCTTTTGGCGGTGAGCCGGACTGCAAGAGTGCTGAAACCGTTCTGGTGGGCAACCACCTGGTGGACCAGTTCGGCATGGACAACCTGGAGACCGGCAGCATCATCGCCTGGGCCATGGAGTTGTATGAACTGGGCATCATCTCCACCAAGGAAACCGAGGGGCTCGACCTGCGGTGGGGCAACGACGAAGCTTTGATCGAAATGATTGAGAACATCTGCTACCGCAAGGGCTGGCTGGGCAACACCCTGGCCGACGGCGGCATACCCGCCTCCGAAAAGATCGGCAAGGATTCGTTTGACTACCTGATCCAGGTCAAGGGCATGAGCAACCTGCATTCGGATGAGCGGGCCACGCCGGCCCTGGCGCTGAACATCGCCACTGCTTCGAGGGGCAGCGACCACCTGCGCAGCCGGCCGGCCATCGACCTGTATCACCTGCCGGAAAAGGTGCTGCGCAAAATCTACAGCAATCCGATTCCCTATGACGGGCCGCTAAGCTCCGAACACACCGAATACATCGGCAAACCGTGGCAGGTATTCTGGCAGGAGAACTGCTACATGGCGGTGGACTGCCTGGGGATCTGCAAGTATCACACGACCTTTTTGGGCGCGACCCTGCCCAATTTCGAAGACTGGCCCAAAGTGATCTACTACAATACCGGGCTGGAATTGACGCCTACGGATATCTGGGAAATTGCGGTCCGGTGCAACACGCTGGAAAGGATGTTCAATCTCCGGGAGGGACTGAAACGTACCGACCTGAAAAAAGGCGACCTGCTCAACCACCGCTATTTTGACGAACCCTGTCGCCGCGGTGCCCTGGACGTTATCGGCAAAAAGATCGATCGCAAGAAGTTCGACGCCATGATCGACGAGTTCTACGGTTACAAAGGCCTGGATAAAAAGGGCAACATCAAACCGGCCACCCTCAAGAAACAAGGGCTCGCTGCCGAACCGTCCCATGTACTGTGATCTATGCTAAAGGAGAGAAGCAATGGATAAAGCGTTAATGATAAATCACGAAAAATGCACGGGCTGCCGGTTGTGCGAGCTGGTCTGCGCGGTCAAACACGATGGGATATCCAATCCGACCCGCAGCCGGATCAAGGTCATGAAGTGGGAAATGGAAGGCCTGTACATTCCCATGTCCTGCCAGCAGTGTCAGGATGCGCCCTGTGAAAACGGCTGCCCGGTGGGTGCCATCTCCCGCAATGAAACCCTGAACCGCGTAGAAGTGGATCAGGAAATCTGCATCGGCTGCCGTACCTGTGTATCGGTGTGCCCGTTTGGGGCCATGACCTTCAATGCCATTGACCGCAAGGTGATCAAGTGCGACCTGTGCGACGGCGATCCGCAGTGTGTTCGTTTCTGTGATGTCAAGGCCGTGGAATATGTTCCGGCCACGGATGTCAGTATCGTCAAGAAGCGCGACGCCGCCCTGCGGTTGAAAGAGGCCTCCAAGAAAGCGGACTCGCTGCAGGCCAATTCCTAACCTCCATTTGAACGGCTATCGATAGCATGGCCCCAGGTTTCTGACTGGGGTCATGCATCCTGATCTCCCGCCCCGGGTGGTTGGCTCGCGGTTGACTCCGCGTGTGCCGATTTATCCAGAACCCACCTGATCTTCCTGGCAATCTCAGTCTTGATGACCGGCTTCATCACGAACCCCTGGAGCCCCATGGCCTCGCTCTGCTCGGCATTCATCCGGTCGCTGAAACCGGTGCAGAGGATCACCGGCAGATCCGGACGGATCTTTTTTATCTCCTGGGCCAGTTGAATGCCGGTCATGTTGGATATGGTCAAATCCGTAATGACAAGTTCGAAGCCATCGCGGATGATTAGACAAGCCGTCCTTGTCCATTTTGCAACTCTCGAAGCCAGGGCTGGCTGGGCATATCGTGCCCGATCAATCCGGGATCGGGATGCACGGCGATTTTGCCGTCAGCGGTCACCGCGAATATATAGCCCTCACGGCCGACTTCGATATTCGCCATGCCCGATCCTGCATCCAGCTTGGCCTTGGTGATACTGGCCGGGATTTCAGCCAGTCCATAATTATGGAGAACGGCGACTTGCTCCCGGGCAACGCGCATGGCTTCCACCAGGCGGGTCTCCAGCCAGGTATCGGCCAAATGAGTCAGGGCCATACGTGAAAAGTAGTGGGTGGTGGCAACTGTCGCGAGGGTGAAAACAAGCACCAGCGCCAGGGTAGACATCAGGAATTTTGCATAGATGTTCATCGGGTGTCCTCTATTTCGTCAAGCGTCCTGCAGGGACTGAAATTCCGGACACAATCAATGGCCGCTACGCCCGGAATCGCCTGAATCTAATATGATATGAACAAGTTACAAAATTAGCAGCATTTTTTGATTGGAGCACCCCTTATTCAACCCCCATCGCCTACCACGATAAAAGGCGCCCAAAAAAATGGGTGTGCGTAGGCCGCTATGGTTTTGCCGGATGATGCATCCTCAAGGGTTTTGCGGTCCAGCAGGTGCAGGATGGATTTCTGCAGTGATTTGGCCCGTGACAGGCCGGGACCCTGTTCCTGAAATCGAAACAGCCCCGTGGTCAGCATTTTGGCGGAGGTTGTCTCCACGGGCCACATGCTGACCAGCAATGCCCGCGAGCCAGCATAAAAAAACGACCGCCCCAGGCCGGATACCGCCTCGGCGCCGGCGCCCTGGGCCGCGCCTGTATTGCAGGCGGACAGCACGATCCAGTCGGCATTCAACTTCAGCCCGAGGATCTCTTCGGCTGTCAGCAGGCCGTCTTCAGCGTCCCGGGTTACATCCGGTCCGCTGAGGGCCAGCGCCGGCTGATCCAGTCCATCCAGATCACCAGCCACCAGACCGTGGGTGGCAAACGCAATGACCTTCCGATTGGAAAGGTCCATTGTCTTCACCCGGTTTTCTGCGGCGCGGGCCCCCAGGTAAATATCCTGGCTCGGATCCGCACCAAGCGTGGCTCCAATGCCGTTGATCTCTTCAGCCGTGTCGGGCAGCCGGCTGAGCATGCCGATATGACTGGACGCCATGGTCGTACTATCCAGGGTATCACTTTGCGTCACGCGGATGCCGCGCACCTTCAGGCGCCCGCCGCGACTGACCAGTCGGGCGTTTTCCAACGGCTGTTCCTGAGCCGCCTGCCGCATTTGCATGACGTTGAAGTAAGGGTCGCCAAAACCGGTAAAGGTCCGCCGCTCCGGATTCCCGGGCGGCAATGAACGCAGCGTCACCAGAGAAGAAACCGAGGGCAACCGCGTCAGCGAGTGTTGGCGGATCAGCCAGGGCACTTTCCGGTAAGCGGCAAAGAGGGTTGTCTCGTGCTTTGCCGGACGGACCGGGGCCGTGGGTAATACCGCAAAGGGAATGGTCCCTAACGGTGCCGCCGCGACAATGATCAGATCACCGGCTTTCTGCCAGGCGGGTGCCACCGGTTTGAGGATGGTGGTGAACAATTCATGGGCCAGTTTCAAATCATAATCCGGAATGTCACCCAGAGTCCCCGGTACCGGCGACAGGGTCTGGCGCAAGCGCCGGGTTATATCCTCGAGGGCCGTCCTGCCCAGGGGGGCAATTGCAAAGGCGGTTGGCCACTTTGGCGACATACCCCAGATATAGGTTCGGGCGGCAGCCGGATAGATGACCACCAGCGCCTCGCTGGATTTCAAATGCTGACGCAGCGAATCAAACCCGGGAACCTGAGGATTTACAAATTCCTCATAACGGGGGAATCGATTTTGAATTTCAACCAGAATCGCTCTACGGGCCTGCCCCAGCGTGGCAATGGAGGCCTGCAGATCAGTGACCACATTGCGCTCAACCTGGTCGGGTGGTGCCGCCAGAAGGTTGGCCAGAATCAACTTGAGTGACTCGATCTGTTTGGAGGCGTCCTGTTCCCGGCGTACCAGATCGGCCAGTTCCGGGGTTACGGCGGCCGCCCGGGCACCGCTGGCGCCGAGCGCCTGCTTTACCAGACTGCCGTTGATGGATTCGCACAGCTGGAATATCTCCTCCGGTATATCGACTCCGGAAGGCTTACCGGAAGAATGGGCGTACACCGCGGCCAACAGATCGATATAGGCTTCCGCGATTACCTTGATACGCTTGTTTTTGAGATGATCCTGGCTGGCACTCCGCTCTTTGAAAAGCACCGGCAAGGCCTTGGAAAAGTCTTTGCGGGCCTGTTCTTGATTGTTAAGCGCAGTGTGGGCCATGCCTCTAAGTCCCAACATTTCGGCAGTCTGGTACTGTTCATCGCCCAGATAGGCCTGCAGATCGCGATAGGCGGCGGCGATTGTCTCCATCGCCTCCCGGGCCCGACCGGTCATCACCAGGGGAATCATCATGTCGGGATCACGGGCGATGTACTTGTTGTAATCATAGGCGTTATCGGCCATGTCCACCTTGATGCCGTCGAGTTGGCGTGCGGCGGCCGGATATTGCTGCCGGGCGACCAGGATCTTGACCAGGTTGCTCCGGGCCGCTCCGACCCAGGCGGCTTCTTGCGGCATCCCGGCCTGCTCAAACAGGTCCAACCCCTTCCGGATCAGCTGCTCAGCGTCTTCCAGGCGGCCTTGCATGGCAAGGATCTCACCCAGGTTCACTATGCTGTCCGCGGTGGTACCCGATATTTTTCCAGTCAAACCGATAGATTCATTCAGTGTAACCCGGGCCCCCATCTCCGCCTCGATCAAACGGCCCTGAAACGCCAGGTTCATATCCAGGCGCCCCTTGTTGTGCAGATACACCAACGGATGTTTTTTAACCTTCAATTTCAGCAACCGGGCGGCCTCTCTCCGGTGGGGTTCCGCCTGGGCGAACTGGCCGCGGGCATTGTAAAGGGTTGCCTGGATCCGGTGCTTGTCGATCCGCAGCCAAGCCTGGCGATTGCGACTGGCCTCCCGCAATCTCTTTCTCTCGACGAAAGCGAGGCCTTCGGTGACCGTCCGTTCACAGGCCACCAGGTCACCCACCCATGTATAGTAAAGTGCCAGCAAGAAATAGCTCGAACTATGGGGGGTGGTCTCCAGGCTGCGTTTCACGTAGGCGATGGCATTGCGAAAGTTTCCGGCCATCGCTTCGGAGGTACTGAGCAGCCTGAGTGTCGCGGACGTTTCGCGATACTGGTTGGACAGCCTGAAATCTTCCAGGCCCTGGCGATAGCGCCCCAGTTCACGGGCCGCCTGGCCCCTGGAAAAGTAAAACCAGGCCAGTCTATCCGGATCTTTCGTGTCAGGCGGGGCAGAATCCGCTTTGGCATACAAGTCAGCTATGATTTTTTGATCGTATTTGCTCGGCTGGTCCAGTAATTCCAGGACGTCACTCACCCGGCGAGGCGGCATATCAAAAGACTTGGCAGCCATGTCCACAGTGACCTTGCGGGCATCCGCTACCGTCATCTTCTTTTCGACACAGCCGCTGCCGACCAATAGGATGGCCAATAGTAAAACAAGGGAAGATCCGGAGGGACAAATATCTACCCATAACGATCGCAGGGAGGGTCGCCGAGCCAGTCGATTGTTCATACCTGCACCTTTCTAAACCGATGTGTTTGTAACTTTCATAGGTTGTCGCACCAGGACTTCTTCCCGTAGATTTCAATCTATATATCAGAATGTGGAGTCTGGTTCAATTTGGAAGGCGGGACGGAACCTGCACCAGCCTTAACTATCCTGATTTAAAGTGGATTGATATACGGCTGGTTCCAAGACCAGCCCGAGGGAGGGTCGGCTTGAGGGTCAGGCTCTGAAAACTCAAGTAAAAATAGAAGTCATCTCAAAGCAGCTTCTAACCGCCGGCCAGTAAAATGACGATATGAATTTCATCACCATCCTGCGTGACTTTTTTCAATTCGTCCGGATAGGCGCTTTCATTGTTGAGATAGATTTCAATAAAGTTCCGCAGCGTGCCTTTTTTATCAAACAGACGTTCCCGCAAGCCGGGATATTGTCGCAGCAGGTCGTCGATACACGCCCCGACGGTGGTCCCGGTAACAGCAACGGCCTCACGGCCGCCGGCGTATTCGCGGTGGGTTTTATGGAGGTTTATGTTGACGGCCATGAGTCTCACTCCCTACCGCAGTCAGGGCACTGCGGATGTCGATTGATTTTGAATTCGCTGAATTCCAGGGCCAGCCCGTCATAGCGCAGCAGACGGCCGGCCAGCAAGCGGCCGGCTCCGGTAATGGCTTTGACGGTTTCCGTGGCCTGGATCGCACCGATGACTGCCGGGGTAGCGCCCAATACCGGGAACTTCCCCGCCTGGGGTTTTCCCCGCACGAGGCAACCCAGGCAGGCGGTTTTCCCGGGGAGGACCACCATGACCCGGCCATCGAAGCCGTCTACCGCCCCATGAATCATGGGGATCTGGAGGTTTAGGGCAGCCTGGTTCAGCATCAGACGGGTCTCGATATTGTCCAGGGCATCCACGATCAGATCACTGCCGCGAACCAGATCGACCACGTTGGCCGCAGTAATCGTCTCGGCCGAACACTGGAGTTGTACCTCGGGATTCAAGCGCGCCAGGGTTGCCTCCGCCGACGCGGCCTTGTCCCGGCCGACATCCCGGTCACCGTGCAGAATCTGCCGATTCAGATTGCTCAGGGTTACGGTGTCGTTGTCGACAATGCGCAGGGTCCCTACGCCGGCCGCAGCCAGATAGAGTGCCACCGGCGAACCGAGACCGCCGGCACCGGCGATAAAGACTACGGCTTTTTGCAGTCGCGCCTGCCCCGCTTCTCCGATTTCAGGGATCATGATCTGACGATCGTAACGTTCCCGGTCATATTCGGTCAGCATATTCCGGCTCCATATTAGGGTTCAGCGTTCGAAACGGATCCTGTGCTACACTTTTCGTAAAGAACCTTGGTCCAAAGTTCCAGGCCTTGGATTGCCCCTGAAAGGGACTTTTTTGTCATATAACGCCATGGAAAAACCATTCATCGCGCAGAGGCGCAGAGACGCAGAGAAAAGCAAAACCAGGATTTCGTCGCACTATCGTGCGAAATACCTTTTTCACCTCAAGGCATCCAATGCCTTTTAGGTTTAATCCCGCGCAGCGGGAAACAATTCATGGTTTTCTCTGCGCCTCCGCGTCTCCGCGCGAGAATATGCTTTTACGGCGCAGCCAAGGATCCTTACCTGGTACTGAGGAACAGGTTTTTAAAGACTAACATAAGTAGATATTTAAAAAAACGTCACTACATTGAACGCCGGCACAAACTTGACTTGGCGGTACGGCTGGGATAAGCAGGCAGCACATGACAACACTTCCCTTCAGCGCCGGCGATGACCGGCCCGGCAAAATGGTCATTATCACCGGCTATTTTGCGGGTGAATCCTACGGCCTATTGGGACCCCAGGCTGCCGCCACAATCATTACCAGGCAGACACCCTACGAGTGTCTGGTGGTCACCGTGAACAATGAGGATGCCCCCCGGACGGTCAAAAAAGTCCTCTATGACTATTTTGGATCCCAAACACCGTTGGTCGGCTTTTCCTATCTCAGCGGCCGCCCCGATCTTCTGGCCCTGGCCGCGGAACTGAAAGCGGAAGGAGCGACAACCCTGCTGGCCGGCCCGCAATCCAATGTCGATTTCACCGGTGAAACCGGCTGCGAGCGCCATCCCCACCGCTTCCAGGGCCTTGGTGACTATTTTAATTTCGCGCTGCACGGCCCGGCCGAGCAGCTCGTACCTCTCCTCCAGAATGAATCCCCGGCCGTCCTGGCAGATATTGCCGGCGCGCTCTACCTGGATGAGAAAGGCGCGCAGGTCGAAAATCCCGAAATTGACTGGAACCCCGCGATCTTCAACAACATCGACTGGTCGAATATTTACGGCATCGTCGAGTCCCGCCTAGTGCCCATCGACATCAGCGCAGCCCAGGTGTTACAACAGATCGGCTGCCCCTGGGCGGCCCGCTCCAAACCGGCGGACATCGACTACCCCGCTTTCCTGGCCCAACCGGATGTGAAGAAAGTCCACCTCGACCTGGCCGGCTGCAGTTTCTGTGATGTGGCTAGCGACAAGGGCCTGGTTACCGGCCTGCCCACCGATGCTGTTCTGGACCAGGTGGCGTCCCTTCCCGAAACCGCAGACGGTCGTAAAATCCCGTTTGAATTGATCAACGAAAACCCACTGCCCGGACTGCCGCGCCTGCTGGAGCGGATCCGGGACCGGGGTTTGGAAATTTCCCGGATCAGCCTGACCTTGCGCGCGGACTGGCTCTTGAAGGCCGAACGCCATCTGCAAACCGCCCTGGAGATGGCCCGGGACATGCACATCCGCATCGTGTTCGCCTCGATCGGGTTCGAGTCGTTCAGTGCTATCCTGCTGGACAACCTCAACAAGGGATTGTCGGTCGACACCAACCTGGCGGCCGTGGACCTGATCCGGCGGATGAAAACCGCCTTCCCACATGAAATGGGCTACCTCCGCAGTGAGGGCGGTAACCACGGATTCATCCACCCTACTCCCTGGGATACACGTGCCACCGAATCCGAGGTGGGGCACGTCATTGCCAAACACGACCTCGCCCGGGATATCCTGCCGGATCACAGCACCCCCCTGATTATCCACCATGCGTCCGGCCTGGCGGCCTGGATAAGGGCTATTGAAAGCAGGGAAAACCTCAGGTTCAACCGCATCGGCTCGATAATAGCCTGGTGGGACGATCCCCACTAAGCCATCTTTTCAATATTCTCAACGACCATGGTAACAAGAATGAACTGCACGTATTCGTTCACCAGAATGAATGTTTATCTTGATAGTATCAGCCCCAAGCAAATTGTCAATGGAAGAATACGACCACCTGGCAACAGGTCAATTAACAAATTAATTTAATTAAATATCAAGGCTTTATATCCAAACTACAATCTACTTGACATTGGACAATCCTCTGCTATACTGCCCCCAATAGAAAGTTCACTATATTGAACCATCATGTCCTACCGAGAAATCATGATGATCAACGCGGTTAACAGGAAGGCTTGCTGACATAATGCCCAACCTAAATGTATCTAAATCCAGCCCAGGTGGGTATAAAGCGCCTGCTGTCGGCAAAGCGTTTGAACTTCTCCGAACCGTGGCCCGCTCGCGTCAAGGCCTGGGTTTGAGCGAACTCGCATCCGAGCTCGGCTACAGCAAAAGCACCACTCACGGCCTGGTGCACGCCCTCATCCATGAAGGCGCCCTGGTCCAGGCCAACGGCGGCAAGAAACTGCTGCTGGGATCGACGGTCGTGGAACTGGCTTTTCAAAGCTGGAACTATCTGATCATCAACCGGGAGGCACAGCCCATCCTCGACGAGCTCCGTGAAGATATCGGCGAGTCGGTGTTTCTCGGGGTATTCAACCGCAGCAATGCCCGCGCCATCATCATGGCAACTTCCGAGGCAACCAAACCGCTGAAAATCTCCTCCCCACCGGGAACGACCATACCCCTTTTTGCCGGGGCCGTGGGCAAAGTCTTCTTATCCGGCATGGACGATACCCGGGCCCTTGAACTGATCCGCGAGAATGGCTTGCCGCGCTTCACCGAAAATTCAATTGTCAGCGAGAATGAATTGATGGCGGAACTGGCCCGGGTCCGCGAGCGCTGCTGGGCGATGGATGATGAGGAATATATTCCGGGGGTTCGGGCAGTAGCCGCCAGCCTGGGCAACCTGCACGGCCTGCCCCTGGCCATCTGGGTGGTGGGATTTGCCGGCAGCATGGGTGACAACAAGATTGAGGCCATCACCCAGGCAACCCTGGAAACGACCGAGAAGCTGCGTTCAGTCCTGGATGCAGCCCATTAGAAGCTATCTCACAAAAGTCTTTTGGCCCAATCTCTTCGTTGGTCGAAAAATTCTAAGCCTCAAAATACTATAGTATTCCTCCGGTTAAAAATTTACGTCCGCCTTAACCTTGGACCAAAATCCCTTTTCTCAGATAGCTTCTAAAGTTTACGCTTTTAAGTAGTTGGTTAAAACCCCAAAGATAATAGAACTGAATGCTCATCCAGAATACAGTTCTATATTTCTAGATCGTCCGGAAGATCCGCATTCGTATAGACCTTCTGGACGTCGTCGCAATCTTCCAATGCATCCATAAGGCGTACCATCTGCTCGGCTTCCTTGCCGGCTACCGGAGTGACGGTCTGGGGCAGCATGGCAACCTCTGCGGCAATCGTGGTGATGCCGGCCTCTTCGATGGCAGACCGCACATCCTCGAAATCGGTGGGTTCAGTGATCACCTCGAAATTCTCACCGTCTTCGCGGACATCTTCAGCCCCCGCATCCAGGGCAACTTCCATCAGGGCATCTTCGTCCGTGACGCTCTGCTCAATTACCAGGTATCCTTTTTTATCAAACATGTAGGCCACGCACCCGTTTTCGCCCAGGTTGCCGCCGGCCTTGCTGAATATGTAGCGAATATCGGCCACAGTCCGATTCTTGTTATCGGTCAAGGATTCGACAAAAACCGCCGCCCCGCCGGCGCCGTACCCTTCGTAGGTCGCCTCCTCGTAGCTCACCCCTTCGAGCTCGCCGGTGCCCTTTTTAACGGCCCGTTCCATGTTGTCTTTGGGCATGTTCTCCGCCCGGGCCGCGATCAGGGCAGTGCGCAGCCGCGGGTTGGCGTCCGGATCGCCGCCGCCCATCCGAGCTGCAATGGTGATTTCCTTGATCAATTTTGTAAATATCTTCCCCCGCTTTGCGTCGGTGGCCGCCTTCTTATGCTTAATGGTTGACCATTTGCTGTGTCCTGACATCGATTATGTCCTCCTATTGCTTGCCCAGACCGATGATGAAAATCTCCCGGCTCGCTTTACGACTGCTCTGGGGTTTGAATATTTTCTGTTTTTTAAAACTCTGGCGAACTTCCGCCAGGAAGGCCTGAAAATCCGGTCCCTGAAAAATTTTACAGACAAACCGGCCGCCCGGTCTCAGTACATCTTTGGCCACATAAAGGGCGGCCTCGCAAAGACCCATGCTGCGGGCCGCATCCACGTGCTTGTTGCCGGTCGTGGCCGGCGCCATGTCACTGAGCACCACGTTATACCCGGCCCCGGCGCCCTGTTTCAACTCCGCAAGCATTTCATAGATGTCGCCGGTCAAGACTTCAACCTGGTCGGGCAGCGCAATGGTCACCGGTTTCAGGTCGACGCCCACTACCCGGCCGGACGGCCCGGCCAGATCGGCGGCATATTTCAACCAGGACCCCGGGGCGCACCCCAAATCCAGGACCGCGTCGCCTTTTTTAATGATCCGGTTTTTCTGCTGGATCTCCTTGAGCTTATATACCGAACGAGCCGGGTACTTATCCTTCTTGGCCTGCCGCGTATAGTGATCCTGCCATCTATTGCCGGATTTTGAACGTTTCATATGAAGCTATCTCAAATAAGTCTTTTGGCCCAATCTCGGCGTTGGGCGCTAAATTCAAATCCTCGAAATACTGGAGTATTCACCACGATGGGCATTGGCTTCGCTGGCACCTCTGGTTCGAATGTAGCACCCGCCTTGACCTTGAACCAAAATCCGTTTTTTGAGATAGCTTCATATAAAGTGTTTCACATCAAGTCAAGCGGATCAGGTTGATCACGATCTTCTTTAATAATTGTGCCTTAGACCATAATACACAATTTGGCACAAAGCACTAGAACAACCCCTCAACCGCCTGATCTATATTCCGGACACCCAACAATTCCAACCCCGGCGTACCGTTGAGGCGCTTTAAATTCGATTCGGGCAGCAGGCAGCGGGTGAATCCCATTTTCTTGGCCTCGGCCAACCGGGTTTCCACCTGGCCGATGGCCCGGACTTCTCCGGTAAGCCCCACTTCGCCGAGTACGATGGTCCCTTCTGCAATCGGCCGGTCCAAAAAACTGGAGGCCACAGCGCTGACGATACCCATATCCACTGCGGGTTCGCTGACCTTGACCCCACCGGCCACGTTCATGAACACATCGTGCCCCATTAATTGCATGCCCAATTTCTTTTCCATCACCGCCACCAGCAGGGACACCCGGTTGCGGTCCAGGCCGAGAATTGTCCGGCGGGGGTTGCCGAAGCTCGTGGAACTGGCCAGCGCCTGGAGCTCTACCAGGATGGGGCGGGTTCCCTCCATGCTGGACGTCACCACGGAACCCGGGGCACTGGCCGCCCGCTCGCTTAAAAACACCGCGGACGGATTCAGCACTTCGCCCAGCCCGGAGTCGTTCATCTCGAAGACCCCGATTTCATTGGTGGAGCCAAATCGATTCTTAACCGCCCGCAGCACCCGGAACGCGTGACCGCCGTCGCCCTCGAAATAAAGAACGGTATCCACCATGTGTTCCAGCATGCGGGGACCGGCAATAGCGCCATCTTTGGTGACGTGTCCGACCAGAAAGATGGGGATGCCGGTTTTTTTGGCCACCAACATCAACTGCACGGTTGATTCGCGCACCTGGCTGACACTGCCCGGGGCCGACGTCAACTCGGCGTTGAACATGGTTTGAATGGAATCCACCACCAGGACATCCGGCTTGAGATTGGCAATCATATTGAGAATGGCGTCGATATCGATCTCCGACACCACTAAGAGATCATGGGATACTGTCGCCAGGCGCTGGCTCCGAATTCGAATCTGTTGGATGGATTCCTCACCGGACACATATAGGACCTTCCGCCCGGCAATCGCAAATCCGTGCAAGGCCTGGAGCATCAGGGTGGACTTGCCGATACCCGGATCACCCCCGATCAAGACCAGGCTACCCGGGACCAGCCCACCGCCCAACACCCGGTCGAATTCGGCAATGCCGGTCTCCAGGCGGAATTCGTCTGCGACGGCCACACTGTCGATCGGCACCGGTTTGCTCGGACTGGCCGGGCCGGCCCCCCTCTGGCTTTTGGCCGGTTTACGGGCCACCACCTCTTCCACCAGGGAATCCCATTCGTTGCAGTCCGGACACTTGCCCATCCATTTGGGACTCTGGTACCCGCAGGTTTGGCAGGTAAATATGGTCTTGGTGTTCTTTTTCAAGAAACATCCCCCGGGTTCTTAGACTTGATATATCTATTGATTTCTGGCATCAAATAGAAACTATTTTAAAAAAGTCTTTTGGCCCAATCTCAGCGTTGGTCGCAAAAATCAAATCCTCGAAATACTATAGTATTCCTCCGGTTTGACTTTTACGCCCGCCTTGATCTTGAAACCAAAATCCAGTTTAAAATAGTGTATAGGTGGTCATAACATGTAGCACACAATGGATCAATGGCCTGCAGGTAGCCGACAAAGCCTACAGGCCAGACTACGATACTGGAAGGGAGTTTATGCGTTTTCGGGCTTTGGGTTTTCTGCAGGTTTTCCTGGTTTTTCTCTGTTTGGCCATCACTCCAAATCAAGGCTGGTCCACCGACCACAGCGACCCCCATGCAATCTTTTTCAAGGACGTCCAGACACGCCTGCTTAAAGAGGGCTTTAACCAGAGCATGATCGACAGTCTTTATGGAAAACCGGAGGTCCGCTTCGATGCCGGAACCGTTTCACTTTTTTTCGTACACAGCGAAGCCCGGGTAGACTACGAGCAGTTCACCACCTGGAAAGCCATTCGCAAAGCCCGCAAGTATATTAAGGGCCACGATAAAGAGCTGCAATCCGCGAAAGCAACATACAGGGTCGACCCGGAGGTCATTACGGCCATCATCCTGGTGGAAACCCAGTTGGGCACCTATATGGGCCGCAGCCGGGTATTCAACGTTCTCTCCACCATGGCCGCCCTGAATGATCCGGAAGCCCGCAATGTTTTGTATAAAGAATTACCACCCAAGCGGCGCTATTCGCGGGCTAAATTTGAAAAAAAAGCTGACTGGCGAACCAAATGGGCATTTAAGGAGCTGGTGGCCTTCATCCATTACACTGCCCGTGAAGATCTGGATACGACCCGCTTAAAAGGGTCTTATGCCGGCGCCATCGGGATTGCTCAGTTTATGCCCACCAACGCTTACAAAATGGCGAAAGACGGCAATGGCGACGGCCGCAGGAACCTATACGAACATGCCGATGCCATTGCCAGCGTTGCCTATTACCTGAAGTACCATGGCTGGAAGCCCGGCATCAGCTCTAAAAAGCAGCACCGCATGGTTCTGCACTACAACAACAGCGATGTCTATGCTAATACCGTACTGAAGATTGCGAAGAAGCTTAAATAGACTATTAGGCTATAGGCCTTTAGGCTTTAGGTAAGTCCGGATCTCAACCGAATCACGAATTACCTAACAGCCTAAACACCTGAAGCGCTCAGGCAAACCAGCCAATTGATGCCGCACCTCCAATGTGGCCAAGGCTTAATTAAAGTTAGACAGAAAATAATGGATTTACAAACAGTTGCAATCGTTTTGGCCTTGGTGGCGCCTTTCTTTTTCGGCACTATCTGGGGAACGGTCAACGCAGCCCAGAGAGATTTCGGCACACTGGGGAAAAAGGCCATGTGGCTCTTTGTTGCCGCCATTCCCTTCGTAGGGTTTATTATTTATCTCATTTTCGGTATGCGAAAGGGGAGGATGCCTCCAAGTTGAGTCGCACGGATAGCTGTTGACAAATTTTCGCTGGTTATATATTTCAGATTGCACATAAAAATGGTCCCATCGTCTAGCGGTTAGGACGCCGGCCTCTCACGCCGGTAACCGGGGTTCGATTCCCCGTGGGATCACCATAAAAAACAACAGGGCCTGCGTACAACCGCAGGCCCTTTGTTATTTGGATAGGGTTGGGACGTCCCGCTTTTCAAGCGGGATAACCGGGGTTCGATTCCCCGTGGGATCACCAAGTAAATACAGGGGGTTGGCCATCATGTGGCTGGCCCCTTTTCTATTTGGGGTGTGAGGTAGGGGTATTTCACTTAATTTTCCTTATAACGTTCCCTTTCACCAGGAGCAGCGGGTTATCCACGATCCGGTGCAACTAGTGGTTGGGTCTAAACTCATTTATGAAATTGCATTCATTACTCATCAAGTTTTTTCTTTTTCTTCATTAAGTCTGCTAATTCCACAAATAGATTATGACCAAAGCTATTTTCCGGGCTTTCATCGTCAGACCCGGTAGCATAAGCATCGGCTACTTGGTCACGGGTATGTTCATTTTCGTGACAATAAATGCACAATAATTCCCAGTTACTTCCATCGGGTGGGTTATTGTCACGATTGTGATCTTTATGGTGTACTGTGAGTTCCCGGAGCCGCTTTCCACTGAACTCTCTCCCACAATGCGCACAAATTTTT
This sequence comes from Olavius algarvensis Delta 4 endosymbiont, assembly GCA_905176665.1. Classification (GTDB taxonomy): domain Bacteria; phylum Desulfobacterota; class Desulfobacteria; order Desulfobacterales; family CAJINA01; genus CAJINA01. Next base: position 102,220 of record CAJINA010000122.1, read on the forward strand.
GAAAAAAGTTTCAGAGCACGTTCCCGATAACATTTTTCCCCTTCTTGGCGCATACGAAACACCTTTGCAACACTCCCCTGGACATCGCCAGTTTTGTTTAGGGACACGTTGAATCTCCTACTATACTTTATGGCGCAGGGCTGACCAGATAGGCGCTTTTAGGTCGCTCCATTATTCACATCTACAATGCCCAAGGAAGAAGCCAGGAGCAGCCAGGGCCTCCAGTTACCTCTTAGAAATGATAAATTTCAATTTTAAACAAACTTTAAAAACGGCACAGCCCTGAATATCACTTGGACTGACGGGTTAGGCGACGCGTAAACCCAAATTCCTCGTGAAACTCAAATCCACCGCAAAACGGCATCAGCTGTGTCAGTAGGCTTCGTGTTGAAGCATAGCTTGGCTTGCGGAGCGTTCGCATGAACGACGTTAATCAGCTTCTCAAAGAGTATGAAGTTTCCTGCGATCGCCCGTATACCTGCACCGATGAGGATGCAATCAAACTGCTTCCGCTTGAGGCGATCTTGAACAACTGCCTCAGCAGTTTCGCCAAAATCGGTTAAGCACATCTGCACGTCGTAACCGAGTTGAGTCAAACTGTCTTCTGCGGCTTTGAGGCCTGCTGACACCTTTGCTGCGTCCATGTCAAGGTAAGCGGCGTAGTCGGGGGATGAAAAATCGATGAGGGTTGGTTGCAAGCCAATCACCAGGACACTTTTCTTGCCGGTCATATCTACCTCCAGTCAGTCAGTACTTGATGGAATGCTGGCATCGCCAGCAGCAGGTGTAAGGGCAGCGCATCTGTTCAGCCGGCTAAGGTTCAAGCTGAGACGCGCGCGGTTTGTACGCGTCGATTTCCAGCGACAGGCTATGTGGTGTTATTTCAAAATTTCAAAAGTAACCTGCTTCGCTGGGATGACACGCTCAATCACTTCGTCGACGAGCCACTGAGAGGGCCTGCATGGGTTTATGCAATGTGATCATTTAGTGGGGTTCGACCCATTTCCTATTCTGGTATAAAAAGTATTGAATTCATATGCTTGTGTGATTTTGACAAACCATTTTGCTTAACCGATCTTATTTTCCAAACGATTTCGAACCTATCGCTTTCAATAGATTGAAAAAAATTCAGGGGAGATCTTCTGGATTGTAAGTCTCAAAGTCGCCGGTCTCATAAAAGCGGCAGGGATTGTCCTGGTCGTCAACTACCGTAATATTGTAGAGTGCGTCGGGTGCCCCGGCTTCGAACGCAGGTACGGTTGCCTGCCAGAGTTTCCAGGCATATCGCCAGGCGGTAACATCGGAGTTCAGTGGAGCCTCTTCCAGTGGAGGGGAATAGCGGACCTCTATCCCGTTTTTCGTCTTCTTCTGAAATTTTACACGAAATCCGCGAGGCTTGCGAACCCATCCGTTTTCAATGATTTTCAACCCGTCAGTAATTTTCATGATGCCTCCCGGCGATAAGTGTATTCATATGTCCCAGCTATAACCAGGTTGCGGATCTTTACTTTGAGAGCGTAGTTCCTTACCGGATGATTCGCCCGTAGCGCCCCTTTGTATATCGTTTGATTCGATGCGCAGGTCTAAATGGGGGAAGGCAAATTGAATCCCTTCGTTGTCGAAAATCAGCTTGGTTTTTTCAATCAGTTCGCAACGCGCCGTCCAGTACTCTTTGTTATCCACCCAGCAGCGGCCCCCCAGATCCACACCGCTAGCGCCCAGATTCATGACATATACAACCGGGGCCGGCTTACTTTTTACTCTGGGATCCTGGACCATGATCCTTTCCAGGGTCCGCTTTGCTTTCAGCAGATTCTGATCGTAGCGGACACTCAGATCGATCTTAACGCGACGGGTCTTGGTGAAATGGTAATTGATGACGATGTCATCCAGGATTTGCCGGTTGGGCACAAAGAAAGTCTTGCCGTCGAATGTCTTCAGACGGGTATTGAGAAAGGAGATGGCTTCCACCTTGCCCAGCAGTTCGCCCGCTTTGACGGTATTTCCAACCCGAAAGGGCAAAGTCGGAATCAGCGGCCGTAAAAAAACCATGACCCCAATGACAACGAGGACAACAATGGCTGTAAGACGTACTACATTCTCGGGTGGGGCGCCCATTTCGACTGCAGTGCCCATAATGGTGAAGGCCACAATAACGATATAGATCGACCGGCACATAAGCGGGAAAGCCTTGCTGTCCGGGTGAAGTCTTTTCATTCTGCGGTCTAGAATGTTATGAATCCACCTGGCGACCAAAAGACCACAGATCATGATGGTCAAAGCAAGTACAATTGAAGTGCCATATTGGGTCAATGTTTCGCCGAGTAGCCGTAGCTGCGACATTTCATTTTGCATTTGTGGCGTTCTCCCTGTTCCTCACTATCTAAAATGAAGGCATAGATCTTTTTACCACCCTCTATGCATAAAGTGCCAGCTGGTTCAATCTGCCCTTTGACTATCCAGGCAATGTAAAAAAACAACGCTGATAGATACAAACCCCAACAAAAAACGGCATTCTACTATAGTCGTAAAAGGTTGCCTCAACCGGTGGGGCCCACTTATCCAACTGCCGGGTCTCATGGTTTTCACTAAGGCTGCAGACCGTCTTCACTTCAACACATCCGGCCAGTTTACGTTGGCTTTTTGGATGTACCCCGGTATATCCGTTTCCCATCTTTTTTTGACCGCAACGCTATAGTTGAGATAGAGCTTACCGGCTACAATCCGCCAGGCGTTTTCGGGATCGACACTGGCCGTGTATCCCTGTGAAACGGCCCAGGCACAATACCCGCCGTAGCGGGGGGCATATCGTTCCGGGTCGGCCTTGAAGAGGTCCCGATGGGTTGCATTGGCAAAGCGCCACCTGGCACCCTTCCAAACGAATTCAAAATTACTTGACCCCTCAAGGGGTCGCCCTTTTTCGTGATAGGCAACCGGATCGTAGCCCCGAATGGCAAGTCCCGCCTGGTCTGTATAGACTTCATTTTTTGCCTGGACCGTCGCGGGGACCACCAGGCCGATAAGCATAACTGTGGCGGTTACCAAGATAACTGTGTGTGCTTTGCTGTCCATTTTGCTTACCTCATCGTCTAATGGCCATGAGACCACTGAATATGCTCTTAATGGTCGGCGTCAAGCGCCCGCGGTTGTAGGCATCTCCACATTGGCGAATCGCTTCGGCCGCAGTGGGGTAAGGATGAATCACATTGGCCAGTTTGCCCAGTCCCATGCCGGCCTGCATGGCCACGGTGATCTCGCTGATCATATCGCCGGCATGGCTGCCGACGATGGTGGCCCCCAGGATCTGGTCACTGCCCTGCTTGACATGGATCTTAACAAAACCGGCGGTCTCACCGTCGACAATGGCCCGGTCCACTTCGTCGAAGGACCGGCTGACGGTTGTATAGGCGATCTCTTTTTCTTCCAGATCGTTTTCATATAGCCCCACATGGGCCACCTCGGGATCCGTGTAGGTAGCCCACGGAATGAGAAGATCGGAAAACTTGTCGCGTCCGAAAAATAGGGCGTTGCGGATCACCAGGCGGGCGCCGAAGTCGGCCATATGGGTGAACTGGTATTTGCTGGCCACATCGCCTACGGCGAATACATTGGGATTGCTGGTTTGCATTTTCGCATTGACCGCGATGCCCATGCGGGCATCATAATCTATTCCGGCCGTGTCGAGCCCCAGGCCGGCAACTGTCGGCTTACGACCCGCGGCAACCAGAAGGGCGTCGAATTCCATACGGCGTTCGGTACCCTCTGCGTCCAGCACCATGGTCACGGCCCGGCTTCCGTTCACCTCCCGGCGTTCCACCCGATTGTAGCGTGCGTGGTGGACAAATTGGACACCGTCTGCTTGAAGGGCTTCACCGACAAGCTTGGCCGCCTCGGGGTCCTCCTTGGGCAGGATCTTGGCGCTGCGCGAAAACACCGTCACCTGTGACCCAAAACGTTGAAACGCCTGAGCCAGCTCCAGCCCGATGGGGCCGGCGCCAATGACCGCCAGGCGTTTGGGCAGTTCGGCCATATTGAAGATACTGGCATTGGTGAGATAGGGGGCCGCTTGCAGACCGGGAATCGACGGGATGGCCGCCGTACCACCGGTCGCCACGACCGCCTTTTTAAAGTTGAGGGTTTTCCCGTTCACCTCGATCTGGTTCTTGCCGATGAAGCGTCCCTTGCCGATAAAGACATCAACACCCAACTTGTGGGCAAAACGTTCGGCTGAATCTACCGGAGCAATCTGCGCCCGCAAACGGCGCATCCGCTCCATTACGAAGGGAAAATCCACCGAGACCTCGCCTTCGATGCGTACCCCGAATCTGTCTGCCCGGCGAACAGCGGCAGCCGCTTTGGCACAGCGCAGCAGGGCCTTGGAGGGCACACAGCCCACGGTCAGGCAATCACCGCCCATAAGATGTGCTTCGATGAGAGCCACCCGGGCACCCACACCGGCCGCGCCGGCCGAAGACACCAGGCCACCGGCCCCGGCACCGATGACAACCAGGTTATAGACCTTCTTGGGGGTCGGATCGATCCACGCCTTGGGGTGCAGGTGATCTAAAAAGCGGATGTTGTGTTCATCCAGCGGCGAGACGCCACAGGCTTCCAGATCTTCCTGGGCAAAGTCGGCCAGTTGGGGGTCGCGTTCGGGTACGGCGGGCTGGAGCGATAGTTGCGATTCGTCCCGCTGGGTAAGCGGTGCGATGAAATCCGCCCAGCGCACCATGGTTCCATCGGGCCGGCGGGCCACCTGGCCGTGGTCTTCGTCCTCAGCGAAGCGGTAGAAGAGGTATTTGTTCTCGAAGGAGTGGGCCTGATGGACGTGGTGAAAAACCCCTGCGTCGAGAAGCAGATTGCCGATCCGGATCGCATCGGCGGCGTTACTGGCGATACCCTCTTCAACCAGGGCCGCAACGGCCTCCTCTCCGACAAAACAGGTTTCGTATTTTTTGGGTGGAATCCCGTAGGTGCGATCCTGGATGTCGAATAGTTCTTTTATCCGCCGGGTGAGATCCTCGCGACGCTCTCCGTTAAAACGGGCCCTCATTTCTTCGTGGTTATCCGCTGTCATGACTATCTCCGTTTATCGCTGCCAATTCATAGGCCCGCTGGGCCGCTCCGAAAAGCGCTGCTCTATCTTCGCAAATGACTTGGACGGGAATGGCCTGCATGAAGTCGCTGAAACGCCCCTTTGATATGAATCCCTCCATGAAGGCAGCCGTCCGCAGGGCCGGTAAAATCTTGGGCGGGATGCCGCCTCCCAAAAAGACACCCCCGGTAGCCATGCCGGTGAGCGCCAGGTTGCCCGCCACCGCACCGAAGATGCGGCAAAAAAACTGCAGCGCCTCCCGGCAAAGCGCATCATCATCAGCGAGCGCATAGCGCGTGATGACCGCGGCCGGGTCCTGAGTAACCATGGCCTGCCGAACCGCCGGTATCGGTTCGCGCGTATCTCTGGCCCGCAGCCATTCGAAGATATTGACCAGTCCCTGGCCGGAGAGGACGCGCTCTACGCTGACATGCCCAAACCGCTGATGGCAAAAGCGCCAAAGATCGGCTTCGGCTTCATCGTTCGGGGCGAAGTCGGCATGCCCACCCTCGGACGCCACCGGTTGGTAGCGGCCGCGCTCAGCGATCATCAGCGCCAGGCCCAGGCCGGTTCCCGGCGCGATTACGGCCAGGTTGCCACCAAGTTTGGGATCACCCTGATTCAGGCTGGTCAGTACAGATGGATTCAAGCGTGGGGCGGCGATGGCAGTCGCCACCAGATCGTTGACGAGCTGAACATGCTGCCAGCCGAACGCCCGGCGTAAGCTCGCTTCGGATACGGACCAATCAAGATTCGGTAGGTTGGCGGCACCGGCGACTACCGAACCGGCGACACCGAAACAGGCCGCCGATACCGAAACAGCTTGCTGCGCCAGCAAATGGGCAATCATCTCTCCCAATCCACTCGCCTCCCGGCTGGAATAGGTGGCGCTATCAATTTTATTGAGACCGCCGTCTTGCGGTTGGAAGAGCCCCAGGTTGGTCTTGGTTCCGCCGATATCGCCGGCAAGAATTACGATGTCTCTTTCGGGAACCTGTTTGGGTTCTTTCGGCATGGTTTCGTCTCCTGATCGGCAGCGACACTAATAGCTTTACCCTTCTTCGGGCAGCGGTGTTAATCGGTACGCCAGCACTCTCCAGGGTAAGGCTATTCATCACGACCATGATTTATTCATTGGGGGCGGCACTGCGTCCATCCACCTATGGCGATTATTCTGCCTTTTCTATTTCGGTTTCCTATTAGTCCATCCTCCCGACTGCTGGATAAGCTTGGCTACCAGACCCGTCCAGCCGGTCTGATGGGAGGCGCCCAGCCCGGCCCCGTTGTCTCCATGAAAGTACTCGTGAAACAAAAGGTGGTCTCGCCAGTGCGGCTTATCCTGAAAAACACGCACCCCGCCGTAAATAGGACGCTCGCCGTCGCCGTTGCGCAGGAATAATTTAATCAGGCGCCGGGATAGTTCCGCGGCCACTTCACCCAGGTTCAACATGCGACCCGATCCGGTAGGACATTCTACTTTAAGCGTATCCCCGTAATAGTGATTGAATTTCTGCAAGGATTCGATCAATAGGTAGTTGATTGGAAACCAGATTGGCCCGCGCCAGTTGGAGTTGCCGCCAAACAGCCCGCTTTCGGACTCGGCCGGCTGATAGTTGATGGTGTGCGTCTGTCCGTCCGCGTAGAAACTGTAAGGATTTTCCTTGTGAAATTTGGATACCGAGCGGATGCCGTAGGGGGATAAAAATTCATTTTCATCCAGCATGGGCTGCAAGGTTTTGATCAAGCGCTCGCGATTGACAATTGACAGCAACCGCCGGGAATGTTCTCCCGGCGCTTTCACGCAGGCCAGATTGCCGCTATCCCGCAGGTAGACCCGATTCTCAAAAAACCAGTTCAAGCGCCGCTGGAAGGCGGGTAGGCTTGCAACCAGATCATGTTCCAGGGTTTCAACCGCCAGCAGCGGCATCAGGCCGACCAGCGACCGGACTTTCAGAGGCACGACGCTGCCGTCCGGCAGATGCAAGACGTCATAGAAAAAACTGTCATCTTCGTTCCACAGGCTATTGCCGCCACGGCATGCATCGGTCATGGCGCGGGCGATGCGCAGAAAGTGCTCAAAGAATTTACTCGCGGTGTCCTGGTAAATCGGGTTTTTTTTGGACAGCTCCAGGGCAATTTTCAACATGATCAGGCAATAGAAACCCATCCAGGAAGTTCCGTCAGACTGATCGATATGGCCGCCGGTGGGCAGCGGCGCGCTGCGGTCAAACACACTGATGTTGTCCAGGCCCAGAAACCCACCCTGGAACACGTTGTTACCCTCGGTATCCTTTTTGTTGACCCACCAGGTAAAATTCAAGAGCAGTTTGTGAAATATGCCTTCCAGGAATGCCCGGTCGGCCGTCCCTTGCTGCTTGGCATCGATTTTATAGACGCGCCAGGCCGCCCAGGCATGCACCGGCGGGTTGACGTCCCCAAATTTCCATTCATAGGCCGGCAGGGCGCCATTCGGGTGCATGTACCATTCACGGGCCATCAGTTCGAGTTGTCGTTTGGCGAAGTCCGCATCCACAATGGCCAGGGGCAGGCAGTGAAAAGCCAGGTCCCAGGCGGCATACCACGGATACTCCCACTTGTCGGGCATGGAGATGATGTCAAAGTTGTTCAGATGCTCCCATTCGCTGTTGCGCCCGTGTCGGCGTTTCTGGGGAACCGGCGGCATGCCGGGGTCGCCCTGGAGCCACTGCTCAATATTGTAGTAAAAAAATTGTTTCGTCCACAGCATGCCGGCCAGGGCCTGGCGCTGGACGCGCTGTTCATCTTCACTCAGGCCCGGCTTCTGGATGGCTTTATAGAATTCATCCGCCTCGCCTTGGCGTTGGGCAAAAATCGCATCGAAGTCGGCAAAGGGCGCATCTATTTGGGTATTGGCCAGCCGCAATCGAATAATCCGCGACTTGCCCGGGTCGATATCACTATCAAAAAGCGCCGCGACCTTGGTGCCTTCTTTAGCCGGGTTGACGGACTCTTGCTCCCCGTTCACCAGGTAGCGATGAAAGGCATCTTTGACAAAAGAATTATCGTCGTGGGATTTGTCAAAGCGCGCGAAATTGGTTTCGTTGTTGGTAAAAAGCAGGTCATCGGCGTTATCAGTATAGAGATAATAGTTGCCGGCTGTGGGATGTTTAATGGCCACCAGGTCATGGTTGGCGGGGTCCGGAATCTCTTTCAGATGCGGTTTGTGGGCAACATCGTTCATCGGGCCTTTATCGTAGCCCCAGGACCAGGTGTTGCGAAACCAGAGGCTGGGCAGCGCCACACACCGGGCCATCTCCGGCCCCTGGTTGACCAAGGTAATTTTTCCCAGGATGTCGTCCTGGTCTGCCTTGGCGTATTCAATCAGGACATCAAAATAGCGATTGCCTTCGAAAACGTCCGTATCCAGCAACTCAAACTCGTAATCAGAAAATCCCCGACGCTGGTTCTCAGACACGAGATCGGCATAGGGGTACTCAGCCTGGGGGTATTTATACAACATCTTCATGTAGCTGTGAGTAGGTGTACTATCCAAATAGAAATAGTATTCCTTAACATCCTCGCCATGGTTGCCTTCGGAACCGCTCAGGCCGAACAGGCGCTCTTTCAGGATCGGATCCTTTCCGTTCCAGAGCGCCAGGGCGAAACAGATATACTGATAACGGTCCGACAGTCCCCCGATACCGTCCTCGCCCCAGCGGTAGGCCCGACTGCGGGCGTGGTCGTGGGGAAAATAGTCCCAGGCACTGCCGTCGGCACTATAGTCTTCGCGCACGGTTCCCCAGGCGCGGTCACTCAGGTAAGGTCCCCATTTTTTCCAGTTGGCTTTTCGCCGGCGATGGTCTTGAAGCCGTCTGTGTTCACTGCTGGTGTTCATCGCCTGTCTCCCTTGCCGTTGGTCGCCTCGCTAACGCCTGCTGCCAGAGGACGCTGGCTGGCGTGAACAAATCGAGGCTCGGCCGCGGGTGTTCAAATGTTGTAGGTTGTTGATGCGGTGGTACCCCCACGGCCGGTCCAATTGGTATGGAAAAACATGCCCCTGGGCTGGTCGATCCGTTCATATGTATGGGCCCCGAAATAATCGCGCTGCGCCTGCAACAGGTTGGCCGGAAGTCGTTGTGAACGATAGCCGTCATAGTAGGCCAGGGCCGAACTGATCGCCGGCAGAGGAATGCCCAGTTGCACCGCCGTGGCAACCACCCGCCGCCAGCTGTCCTGGGCATTTGCCAGGGCCTGACTGAAAAACGGATCCAGGAGCAAATTGGGCAGTCCCGGGTCGGTGTCGAAAGCCGCCTTGATGTTGTCGAGAAACGCCGAGCGAATGATACAGCCCCCCCGCCACATCTGGGCGATCCCGCCGTAGTTGAGGTTCCAGCCCTGCTCGGCTGTCACAGCCCGCATGACCTGATACCCCTGGGCATAGGACACGATCTTTGAGGCATACAACGCCTGTTCCAAAGCTGCTACCAGCTCATCACGATCGCCGGTAAAGGAGATTTGCGGGCCCTTCAGTACTTGGGCGGCGGCCACGCGTTCATCCTTGAGGGCCGACAGGCAGCGGGCAAAGACTGCTTCTCCGATGAGGGTCAAAGGCTGGCAGGCGCCGATGGCATACCCAACCGTCAACTTGCCGGTGCCTTTCTGGCCCGCCGTGTCAAGGATCTGATCCAGCACGGCGTCATTATTCTCATCCCGGAAGGCAAGGGTGTCGCGGGCGATCTCAATCAGGTAGGAATCGAGCGGACCTTGATTCCAGGCAGCGAAAACAGCCGCCATTTCGTCATTGGTAAGCCCCAAACCCACTTCCATCAATTGATAGGTCTCGCCGATGAGTTGCATGTCGCCGTACTCGATGCCATTGTGCACCATTTTTACAAAATGGCCCGCACCGCGCTCGCCGACCCAGTCGCAACAGGGCTCCCCATTCTCCGTATATGCACAGATCTTCTGGAAAATCGGCCGGATGGACTCCCAGGCCGCAACTGACCCCCCCGGCATGATGGATGGCCCCAATAGGGCGCCCTCTTCACCGCCGGATATGCCGGTCCCGATGTAGAGCAGTCCCTCGCGCTCTGCGGCTTCCACACGCCGATTGGTGTCGAAGTAATTCGAATTGCCACCATCGATGATGATATCCCCCGGCTCGAGATAAGGCACCACCGCATCAACGAAGGCATCCACGGCCGCACCGGCCTTGATCATGCACATGACCTTGCGCGGCCGCTTCAAATGACCGACGAGCTCAGCAACCGTGTAACTGCCCATAATGTTTTTCCCGGTGGCACGACCATTAAGAAAATCATCTACTTTGCTGGTGGTACGGTTGAAGCAGGCCACGGTAAAGCCTTTGCTCTCGATATTCAAAATCAGGTTCTCACCCATGACGGCCAGCCCAACAAGGCCAATATCAGCTTGCTTGTTCATGGTGTTTCCTTTCGTTTCCCAGTCGCCAGGGAATCCGGGCGCTTTTTATGTTTTAATCACAGGGCAGCCCGCAACAGCCCATCCGCCAGGCATGATCATCCTTGGCCAATAAGTCATCAGCCGCCTCCGGCCCCCAACTGCCCCGGGGATAGACGTGCAACGGTGAGGCTTCGGGATCAGTGGGCCAGCCGGACATAATCGGATCGACCAATCGCCAGGATGTCTCAATACCGTCATTGCGGGCAAACAGGGCGGCATCGCCTTTCAGGGCATCCAGGAGGAGCCGTTCATACGCGTCCGGCAGTACGATGTCTGGAAAGGCATCGTGATAGGAATGGCTCATGTTGGCCGAGCGGGATTCGGCCACCGTATCCGGCACCTTGGTCTCGAAACGCAGCTGGAGGCCTTCGTCCGGCTGGATGCAGATGGAGAGAAAGTTGGGCGTAAAGCACGCTTGGCGGCCCAGCTGGAAGATCACATCCGGCGGCGGCTGAAACTCGACAATGATGGTACTGCCCTTGGCGGGCATGGCCTTGCCGGAACGCAGGTAGAAGGGAACCCCTTGCCAGCGCCAATTGTCGATAAATAGTCGCAGGGCGGCATACGTGGCCGTCTGCGAGTCTGCCGCCACGCCGCTGCTCTCGCGATAGCCGGCGTGCTGACCGCGTACGCTGTCCTCCAGGGAGATAGGGCGTACCGTCCCAAGCACCTTGACCTTTTCGTTGCGGATGGCATCGGCGTCCAGGGACGCCGGTGGTTCCATGGTCACCAGGGCCAGCAGCTGCATCAAATGATTCTGGAACATGTCACGCAGCACCCCGGCCTTGTCGTAATAGCCGCCGCGACGGCCTACATCCACGCTCTCGGCAACGGTGATCTGGACATTGGCCACGTAGCGCCGATTCCAGACCGGCTCGAAAAAAGTATTGGCAAAGCGCAGGAAAAGAATATTTTGGGCAGTCTCTTTGCCAAGATAGTGGTCGATACGGAAGACCTGGTGCTCGGCAAACGCTGCATGCACCCGCTGGTTCAAAGTCATGGCCGAATCAAGGTTCCGACCGAAGGGCTTTTCGATGATAATCCGGCGCTGACCGGACGCTTCACCGGCCATCCCGGCTGCGCCCAGGTGGTCACAGACGGGCCCGTAAAAGTCAGGCGCCGTCGCCAGGTAGTAAAGGCGGTCGGCCGCGCCATTCTCCATCTCGCGCAAGTGCGCATCGAGCTCGGTGTAATCCGCGGGCGCATCCAGGTTCCCTTTGAGGTAGCTGATGCGCTGGGCAAAATCGCGCCAGAGGTCGGCATCGGATCCTGCACCGAATTGCGCAACGCCGCCGGCCAAGTGATCCCTGAAGGTGTCGTCACTCCAATCCCGACGGGCAAAGCCAACGATACGCACACCATTATCGAGCCGGCGTTTCCGGAAGTTGTTGTATAGGGCCGGTATGAGCTTGCGGCGTGTCAGGTCTCCGGAAGCGCCGAAGATCACGATTGTGCAGGCTTTATCTGAATTCATGTTTCTTGTCCTTGCGGCTAGTTCAATTAGGGTTGAATAGGGCTGGTGTAATTTAGAGATTATCTCAATAGCGAAGATCCTCTTCCGGGGCTTTTATAAAGGAACGAAGCTTCTTCGTGAGAATCGAAGACAGGCCCCCTAAAGCAAATCAGATGAACATCTGTCGCAGAAACAGGCAACGCCTTACACAAAAAACCGGGATAGGTAGAAGTTCCTTGCGCAGGTAGGTACCGGCAGCGCCGGACCATGCGTATTTGCGGCCACACCATAAAGCCGTGTTTGCCGCCAAATGAGATCCGGCCCGGCTGAGAGCCTCATATTACGGGACCCAACCGGCTTCGCATGTATAAGCGGACTATGTGTCCGAAGCTGAACTGGTTATTGAACGGGCTGAACACCTGCAGCCGCAGCACGGTCAATAAACCACCGCATGTTCCCATTGGAGGGTTTCACCCACCCGGCGGGCAGGGTCTTCGAATCCGGCGATGGATGTAGGATCTGCGCAACGATGTCTGCTTTGCCCGGCCCGGTGGCCACCCAGGCGATATTGCGCGCCTGGTTGATCACCGGCAGGGTCAGGGCAATTCGGTTCGGTGGTGGTTTAGGGGCGTTCGTAACAGGCGCGACCCAAGCCCGCGTTTCGCGTAAAACCGGATGGCCTGGAAACAAAGAAGCCGTGTGGCCGTCGGGGCCGATGCCGAGCAGGATGAGATCGAAGCGTGGGTACTGGTCGAAACCCGGATTGAGTACCGCTTCAAGGGCGGTCTCATAATTTTGAGCTGTCTTGTCTAAAGGTTGCGCTGTATCCATGGCATGGACCTGGTTTTCGGGAATGGGAACGCGGCCTAAAAAGCGTTTCATTGCCTCGCCATAGTTGGATTCATTGCTGCTTTGCGGTACCCACCGTTCATCAGCCCAAAAGAGATGCCACCGCGACCAATCGACATCGCCGTTCGTAAGCGCTTGGTCGAGTGCGCGGGCCATGATGTCGATAAGTGAGCCACCCGATAGTGCCATGCAAAATTGCGCCCGTGAATTTACGGAAAGCGCCGCCAATTGAGTTATATAGGCCGTTAAGCCACCCGATAGTGCCCGGTGGTCGTCGTATACACTCAGTTGTGTTAATCTACTCACCTGACCCCCTCGACCGCAATACTCGGTCTAAAGCTACCCGGGGACGCCCCTTCAACCAATACCAGGTTGGCGAATTGGTAATCAGCTTTCAGAGCGTACTATTTATGAACACGTTATAATTGAGATTTAGGTCAAAATAACGATTGTCAAGCATCCCTTTTAAAAAGGGGCGGGTTACCTGTTGGAAGCCTACCAGTTTGCCTGCCAATTAAATATGGTACCGAGCTACTTGGCAACCCAACTGCCAAGCTGGTTGGGGCGGTGGTTTTAACCTGCAATTTCCTTTAAAGCAGGTTTCCCAAGGTTTCGCCTGATAAACCTTAAAAGTTGCCAGATTGCGTGCGTTATGTATTCATTTTCTTGATTCAATTCCAAATGATATTATGATTGGTATGTATTTCTGACATTGACCGAATATGAAACCAACAACCCCCGAGAGTGCCGTGGCATCGATGCTACAAGAACCCGACCCCGGGCAATCCTTCCATTGTTACCGGGGTGACACGTTTACCTTTACGATCAAGGTTCCCTCAGACCGAACCGGATCGGCTTTCTTGCGCACCAATGTCGGCCATGCCGCGACAACGCGGCAGGAAATCATGGACGCCGTTTTATTCCAGCGCCCGCCCCTGAACCGTGACTGGTATGATATCCCCATGCGACCAACGGAATTGGGCACTTATGAAATCCGAATCCCCCTTTTAGAAACCGGCCATTTCGAAGCAAAGTGCTTTTTTCTGCCGGAGCACTCATCACACCCGCAATGGCCCCCGGGGGGCAACGTCGTTTTAAACGTATCGCCGGCCGATACATGCAGCGCCAACATCATTTATAACGCCTTTGTGCGCCAATTCGGCCCCGGCAAGGAACACGGCCTGCCGTTGACCGACGATCAGCGATATAAAATCGACGAACTGGACCAGTCCGGTTATGCGGTCATCCCACCGTCCGGGACCTTTCGCGATCTGATCGCGGAACTCGATTTTATCGTTTACCACCTGGGATGCCGCTACCTCCAGTTGTTGCCGATCCACCCGACCCCTACCACATATGCCCGCATGGGGCGCTTCGGGAGCCCCTATGCCGCTCTGGGATTTACCGCCATCGATCCGGCCCAGGCCGAATTTGACCCGACCGCCACACCGCTGGAACAGTTCCAGGAATTGGTGGATGCCGTCCACCAGCGTTCGGCCCGCATCATCCTGGACCTGGCCATCAATCACACCGGCTGGGCCGCCCGGATGCATGAAACCCACCCGGAATGGCTGGCCCGGGATGAGGACGGCCGTATCGAAAATCCCGGCGCCTGGGGCATCGTCTGGGAAGACCTCACCCGACTGGATTACCGCCATCAGGGCCTGTGGCAGACCATGGCGGAAATTTTCTTAATTTGGTGCCGCCGGGGAGTCGACGGATTTCGCTGTGATGCCGGCTACATGATCCCCCTGCCGGCCTGGCGGTTCATCATCGCCACGGTCCGGCAGCAGTTCCCCGAGACCATCTTTTTCCTGGAAGGTTTGGGCAGTAAGGTTTCAGTGACCCGGGAACTGCTCGATACCGGCGGATTCGACTGGGTCTATTCGGAGCTGTTTCAGAACTACGACCGGTCGGCCATTGAGCATTACCTGCCAGCGGTCCAGGATATATCGGCCCGGCTGGGCGGGGCCATCCACTTCGCGGAAACCCACGACAACGACCGCCTGGCCGCAACATCTCCGGGCTGGGCGAGGCTGCGAACGGCTTTGGCAGCCTTTGGCAGCCATACCGGCGGGTTTGGCTTCGCCAACGGGGTCGAATGGCTGGCTACCGCCAAGATCAACGTACATGACAGCCCGCCGCTGAACTGGGGCCAGAGCCCCAACCTGGTGGACTGGATCCGGCGATTGAATTTTCTGCTCAGAGATCATCCCTGCTTCGACAAATCCAGCGAATTGCATATCTTACCGGCCGATCCGGGCAACTACCTGGTGCTGCAGCGCCGACACCCCGGTACGGACCAGAAACTATTGGTTCTCATCAATCTCGATCCGGAGCACCCCGTAGAAGCACAATGGTCTGTTCCGGCAGATCTTGTTGCGTCCGGTTCTCTGCATGATCTTATGACTGGCCAGAGGGTGACCCTGGAAAATCGAAAAAACAGGTATCACCACCGACTGGCGCCTGCGGAAGTCCTCTGCCTGACGCCCGATCCGGGGGCCGTCGAACAACTGGCGCAAACCCTGACCAACCCGGCCGGGTTACCAGCCAAAAACCGTTTGCAGCGAGCAAAGGCAGTAGCCCTTAGCGTGTTGCAGCAGGCCCGGGATACCCTGGATCTGGGTTCTACCGATTCCACCGGCGCTGCGCGGGAGCTGCTTGGCGACCCCGTCGGCTTTTGCGACCGGCATTTGTCCCCGGAAGGTGCGGCCCAGGTTATCGCCTGGCGATATCCGCAGGATTTGCATCGGATCGTTATGGTACCGCCGCATCATTTCCTGTTGTTACGCTCACCGCATGCCTTTCGTGCCCGCCTTGAGTGGGACGGCAACGTGCAGGCTGTGCACGACAGCCTGCCGACAGACACCGGAGAACAGTTTGCCCTCTTTTTACCGCTGCCCGACCCGGAGGCAGACCGTGATTTACAATTGATGCTCTGGAGCCATACGCCGGAAGGCAACCGCCGTGAACAGGCGACAATACGGTTGCTGCCGCCGCCGCAGAATGTAGGGACGGAACCCGTACTTGAATTCGGCCGCGAGAGGTTTCTGGAACAAGCGCTAACCTTCCTGGGCACCAACGGCTGCGGCGGGATGCTGCGTGCCCACGGGCGCTGGGCAACCTTGAACAGCCGCTATGATGCGCTCCTGGCCGCCAATCTAAGTGCCGACCATCCCGAAGACCGCCTGGTGATTTTGGCACGCTGCCGGGCCTGGGTGGTTTACCAGGGCTACTCTCGCGAACTGGCCAGCGACTGTCAGGAGGCCTTTGTCGTGTCGCCGGCTCGTTTCGGCGAATGGCGCTTTGAAGTCCCCACCGGTCAGGGCCAGTATATTCGGCTGGATGTCCGGGCAAGCATGCGCCCCGGAGAAAACGGGATCGATCTCTCCTTCCGGCGACACTCAGCTGCGAAAACGAAGGCCCAGATGCCGGATGACGAACCGGTGCGGCTCATCGTGCGCCCGGACCTGGAATACCGGCGCTTTCACGATACCACCAAGGCCTTCACCGGGCCGGAGCATACCTGGCCGGATGCAGTCACCCCGGCGCCGGACGGGTTTGTATTTCAGCCGCCGGGCGGCACAGCGGTCAGTGTGCAGATGGTCGGAGCGGGCTACACCATGGAACCCGAGTGGCAATACATGGTGTATCACGAGATAGAGGACCAGCGCGGACTTGATCCACACTCGGACCTGTTCAGCCCGGGGTATTTATCGCTTTATTTGGCCGGCGGTGAATCCACCTGCTTGACGGTGGCCGTAGGGGTGGAATCGACACCGGAATTCCCGGCTGAGGCAGGCATAGAGAAACATTCCGTGGAATCCATGCTCGCAGATTCGCTACGCCAGTTTGTCGTAAAACGCGGCAGCGGCAAAACCGTGATAGCCGGGTATCCCTGGTTTCTGGACTGGGGTCGCGATACCCTGATCGTCGCCCGGGGATTGATCGCCGCCGGGGAGATCCAGGATGTCTTGGAAATCCTGTGCGCGTTTGCCAACCTGGAGGAAGACGGAACCCTGCCCAACATGATTCGCGGCGCGGACAGCAGCAATCGCAATACATCCGACGCGGCCCTGTGGCTTTTTACGGTCTGCCGGGACTTGTATATGCAAACCACCGACCGGACCTTTCTCGATACCCGCTGCGGACAGCGTAGCCTGCGCCGGGTACTGATCGATATTGCCGCGGCCCTGGAACGCGGTACCCCCAACGGAATCCGGACGGACCCGGCGTCCGGGCTGCTCTTCAGCCCGACCCATTTCACCTGGATGGACACCAACCACCCGCCGGGAACGCCCCGCGAAGGTTTCCCTATCGAAATCCAGGCCCTCTGGCAGGCCGCCCTGGAATTTCTGTCAGACATCGATCCGGGCCACAGCGCCGATTGGCATGCCCGGGCCGAAAAGGTGCGCGCCGCCGTGGAACGTTGGTTTTATCTTCCGGAGAAAGGCTACCTGTCCGATTGTCTGCACGCCCGGCCGGGAACACCGGCCGCTGCAGCGGAAGCCGACGATGCCCTGCGCCCGAACCAGTTGCTGGCTGTCACTCTGGGCACTCTGACGGGCACGCAACTACGCCGCAAGGTTGTCACTGCCTGTCGGGAACTATTGATCCCGGGCGGTTTGCGCAGCCTGGCCGACCGGCCGGTCCAGCGACCACTTGTCATCGAGAAAGACGGCCGCCGTCTCGGCGACCCCCGGTACCCCTATCGCGGACAGTACGCCGGTGATGAAGACACGTCCCGCAAACCGGCCTACCACAATGGAACCGCCTGGGGCTGGCAGCTGCCCCTGTTTTGCGAAGCCCTGGCTCTGGCATATCCTCAAACCGGCCGGGAAGCAGCGCGCGCCTATCTGGCCCACAGCCTGCGGATGCTGCAAGCCGGATGCGTGGAGCATTTACCGGAAATTCTGGACGGCGACGCCCCCCACACTGCCCGTGGCTGTGATGCCCAGGCCTGGAGTGTCAGTGAACTTTTACGTGTCTGGTGCAAGTTGTCCGGGTGAATTGTTGCCCCGATTGTTTATGCAACCGCCCGGGCGATACAATATTTGGCAATAAAACTTGCATTCGGAATAAAAAGAATCATACTAGACTTTGTTTTCCTGAATTGTGTGCACAACCCGATTTGAAAATATCGGCGGATTTCCAACCGACCCAGCTTCCCGATCCGGCTACTGAGGACAATCATGAAAAACCTGCAAACCTACCAAGCCTATCCCAGCCTTCCGGAATCCCTGAAATTCCTGGAGACGCTGTCGCGCAACTACTGGTGGTCCTGGTCATACGATGCTGTCGATCTGTTTAAACGTATCGACAGGAGCCTGTGGAAAGAGGCCCAGGGCAACCCGATCATATTTGGTACCCTTGTTTCCCAGCGGCGCCTGAATCATCTGAGCAACGATACGAGTTTTCTCGCGCATCTTGACCGGGTGCGCGCAGATTTCAAGAAAAAGGTCCTGACCGCCAAGGCGCCGGCTGATCCGGCTTTTGGAAACGACGAGGTTATTGCCTATCTTTCCATGGAGTTCGGCATCCACGAAAGCCTGCCTATATATGCAGGCGGATTGGGCATCCTGGCCGGGGACCACCTTAAAGCAGCTTCCGCCATGGATCTTCCGCTGGTGGGCATCGGCCTGTTGTACCGCCAGGGGTATTTTCACCAATACCTGGATCCCAATGGCTGGCAGCAGGAAGAGTATCCCGACACGGATATCTTTTCACTGCCTTTGGTACGCGCCACCGATCCCGACGGCCGGGAAGTGGTCATCGAGGTAACCGGTCCGGACGGCCCCATGCAGGCGACCGTCTGGAAGGTCCGGGTCGGGCGTATCTCCCTATTACTGCTGGACACTTACCTGGATAGTAATCCAAAATCGATCCAGGCTATCACCGACCGGCTCTATGCCGGCGGTTCACGTGTTCGCCTGGCACAGGAGGCGCTGCTGGGTATCGGCGGCATAAAGGCCCTCGAAGCCATGGGCCTGAAGGTGAAAGTGAGCCACATGAACGAGGGGCACGCCGCCTTTTCCGGACTGGAGCGGCTGGCCCAGACCATGTCCCGACACCAGGTGGACTTGAAAACTGCACACGAGATTGTGGCCCGCAGTACCGTCTTCACCACCCACACACCGGTGGCCGCCGGGCATGATGAATTTACGCCCGACATGGTCAAGCCGGTTCTGCAGGCCTTCACCGACCGCCTGGGGGTAACCGTCGATAAGATCCTCTCGTGGGGGCAACCGGCCGGGGCCCCGGAAACCAGCCCCATGTCGATGTTCATCTTCGGACTGCGCATGGCCCAGTACTGCAACGGGGTCAGCGAACTGCACGGCAAGGTGGCCCGCAAAATGTGGTCGTATGTCTGGCCGGATCGGCCCAAGGATGAAATCCCCATCTCCCATATCACCAACGGCGTCCATGTACCCACCTGGATGTCACCGGAAGTGGCCGCGGTCTGCGAGCGCTACATTGGCCCCGAGTGGTATCTGTCTTCGCTCAAACCGGAGAACCTCAAGAAAATAGACGACGTGTACGACGAAGAATTGTGGCGGGCGCACGACATGAGCCGGGCCCGCCTCCTGCGAGCCTGCCGTGATCGTATGGTCCGCCAGTATTCCCGCCGCAATGCGCCGGCCTCTCTTATGGAGGATGCCGAAAGGGTGTTGGACCAGGACACGCTGACCATTGGTTTTGCCAGGCGCTTTGCCACCTACAAGCGTGCCGGTCTGCTATTGCTCGAACCGGAGCGCCTCGAAGCCCTGCTGACGAACGAAAAAAGGCCGGTCCAGTTCATCTTCGCCGGCAAGGCCCACCCCCAGGATGATCAGGGCAAACAATTGATTCGACAGCTGGTCGAGTTCTGCCGTCGGGACCGTATTCGACGGCGGGTGGTCTTCCTGGAAGATTACGACATGCAAACCGGCCGCTATCTGGTGCAAGGTTGCGACGTTTGGCTGAACACCCCGCGGCGGCCTTACGAAGCCTGCGGCACCTCCGGGATGAAGGCGGCCTTGAACGGCGTCCTCAACCTGAGTATCCTGGATGGCTGGTGGGCCGAAGGCTACACGGAAGGGGTCGGCTGGGCAATTGGACAGGGCAATGAAAGCGGCGACCCGGCCTATCTGGACGCTGTCGAATCCCAGGCTCTGTTCAACCTGTTGGAAAACGATGTGATCCCGAAATTTTACTACCGTAAAAACGGCGACCACCCGGCTGAATGGGTGGCGATGATGAAAGCCTCGATGAAGCTGGCTATTAGTCGATTCTGCAGTCTGCGCATGGTGGGGGAATATGATGATCGGTTTTATATCCCGGCGGCGCTGGCCATGACGGGCATGCTGGAGAATGATGCCCGGCAGGCCCGGGAACTGGCCGAGAATCACGAACGCCTGCGACAGCACTGGCCGAAACTAAAAGTTGAGAAGCCGGTACGGGAACTGTCGGGGCCCTTTCGGGTAGGTGATGCGTTCGAGGTCTCCACCGTGGCCTACCTGGGTGATCTGCGGCCGGAAGAGGTGTCCGTGGAGCTCTATTTTGGTAGCAGCGCAACCCTCGACGCGGTGACCCGCAGCCAGGCCCTACCCATGACCCTGTCCGAAGAACGCGGGGAGGGTAATTTTGTATACCGGTGCACCGTCCAGTGCCAGGATTCGGGGCGCTATGCTTTTACCAGCCGGATTTTACCGGCCGGAGACGACTGGATCCGGACCACGCCGGGCCTGGTGATCTGGGCCTGATTGTATGATGCCGGCTGCATTATGGATGCACCTCTTCTTTCAGCAGCGCGATGACGCTGCCTGTCGCCAGGGAGACACGGGATGATAAAATCAAAAAATCCCCGGGTTCTGGTCGTCACCCCGGAGGTGACGTATCTGCCTGACAATATGGGCAACATGGCCAACTACCTGTCTGCCAAGGCCGGTGGTTTGGCCGATGTGTCCGCCGCCTTAATCAAGGCGTTGTTCGAGCATAGCGCCGATGTACATGTGGCCCTGCCGGACTACCGGGCGATGTTCAATGCCCAGCGCAAACCTGTGTTGGGTGCCACACTCGATCTCATCCAGGCCACAATGCCGGATGACCGCATCCACCTGGCCGAAGATCGCGCCTTTTTCTACATGGACAATGTCTACTCCAACTATGCCGCCGAGAACACGCGTATCGCCCTGGCTTTTCAGCGCGAGGTCATCAACAACATCATCCCCAGGGTCCGACCGGATCTGATTCACTGCAATGACTGGATGACCGGCTTGATCCCGGCCATGGCACGTCGGCTGGGGATCCCCTGCCTCCTTACTGTCCACAACATCCACACCAACAAGCTGCTACTGACCGAAATCGAGGACCGCGGCATAGATGCGGCCGCTTTCTGGCAGCACCTCTACTACGTCCACATGGCCCATAACTATGAAACCACCCGGGATACCAACCCGGTGGACATGCTGGCCAGCGGCATTTTTGCCGCCCACTTTGTCAATACGGTCAGTCCGACCTTTCTACATGAAATTGTCCATGGGCAGCACGACTTCGTCAGCCGGCCGATTCGCAGCGAATTGACCAACAAATATCATGCCCAGTGCGCCACGGGCATTCTCAACGCACCGGATCCAACCTTTACACCCCGCAGCGACCCTGTGCTGGATGTCAATTATGGCCCTGAGGATCATACGGCCGCCAAGGCAAACAATAAGCTCGCCCTGCAGACCGAGGTCGGGCTGATTCGGGATGCCGGCGCCCCCTTGCTGTTCTGGCCGCATCGGCTGGACAGCATCCAGAAAGGCTGCCAGCTGCTGGCGCAGATTCTTTATCGAATCATCCATACGCACTGGGATGAAAACCTGGAAATCATCTTTGTCGCCAACGGTGAATACAAACCGCACTTTGCCGACATTGTCCACTTTCACGGTTTTTCCCAAAGAGTCGCCATCTGTGATTTTAGCGAGGAACTGGCCCGGCGGGCCTATGCTGCCGCCGATTTCATCCTAATGCCGTCTCGCTTCGAGCCCTGCGGCCTGCCCCAGATGATCGGGCCGCTTTACGGGGCCCTGCCGGTTGCCCACAATACCGGTGGTATTCATGATACGGTGGTTCCCATGAATATCGCGGCAAAAAGTGGAAATGGCTTTCTTTTTGATATCTGGGACGGCCAGGGATTGTTCTGGGCTATCGAGCAGGCTCTGGAGTTCTACCGGCTGCCGGAAGATATCAAAACACCCCAGATCGCCCGGGTGATGCGCGATGCGGCCGAAACCTTCAACCACGCCGTCACCGCCCGGCACTACATGGACCTATATGAAAAAATGCTGCAGCGCCCTTTGATCCCGCGTGCGGAGTGCTTGTTTGAAGGAAGCAAGTTGTGCTGAGCCCGCCCTTTCCAAAAAGTACCGCTCAGCCCGAAGGGCAGCGCTATATGAAAGCGTAAAAACACAAAGGCAAAACCATGCATCGCGCAAAGACGCAGAGGCGCAGAGAACATCAAAACCAGAATTTGGTCGCACTATCGTGCGAAAAAGCCATTTCAAGGCCCTTTGGGTTAAAGCCGGCGTAGCCGGCAATAATTGTGCTGCCTCTGCGCCTCTGCGTCTCTGCGCGAGAATAATGCTCTTACGGCACAGCCTAATATCGCTGACCCCCGTGAAACGGGACAGGCTTGGCCCTGAGGACCAGGTTTTAAAAGATTCAACAAACAGATACTCGAATTCACGCCGGATTGGCGGAATCACTCCGGGTTCTCTGCCAGATGCGGAGGGCTTGAATCGATACGATGCGCTTATGACCACCTACTCCGATGATGTTGGGCAGAAAGCATCTCGCCTGGTGACGGCTGACCCTTACCTGGGCCCCTACCAGGGCACTATCCAACGCAGGTTACAGGCAATCGACGACATGGCTGCCCGACTGCTGTCGGACAACGCTGCCTCACTGTCTGATTTCGCCACCGGTCACACCTACTACGGCCTACACCGCTCTGAGACAGGTTGGGTTTTTCGCGAATGGGCCCCGAATGCGGTGGCAGTTTACCTAATCGGCGACATGTCGGCCTGGCAGGTCGCTGAGCCTTATAGGCTCCAGCGAATCAATCCCAACGGCGATTGGGAAATCCGTCTGCCCACTGACCAATTGCAGCACGGCATGCACTACCGGTTGCACCTGCAGTGGCCTGACGGCCAGGGTGAGCGTATCCCGTCTTATGCCCGCCGGGTGGTGCAGGACCCGGACAACGGCATTTTTTCCGCCCAGGTCTGGACGCCGCCCGAGAGATTTCATTGGAAACACCGCCTGGTGCGCACGGCCACCCCGCCGCTGCTCATTTACGAGGCCCACGTGGGAATGGCCCAGGATGCCGAAAAGGTTAGCACCTACCGTGAATTTACCCGTGAGGTCCTGCCGCGCATTGCAGAGGCCGGCTATGACACCCTGCAGTTGATGGCCCTGCCGGAGCACCCCTACTACGCTTCTTTCGGATACCAGGTATCCAGTTTTTTCGCAGCCACCTCCCGCTTCGGGACACCGGAAGAACTGAAGGAATTGATCGACACGGCCCACGGTCTGGGATTGCGGGTCCTGATGGACCTGATCCATTCTCACGCCGTGGCCAATGTGGTCGAGGGGCTCAGCCATTTTGACGGCACGCCCTACCAGTATTTCCATGACGGCGAAAGGGGGCGGCATCCGGCCTGGGATTCACGGTGCTTTGACTATGCCCGGCCCCAGGTGCTGCACTATCTGCTCTCAAACTGCCGCTTTTGGGTCGATGAGTATAGGGTGGACGGCTTTCGTTTCGACGGGGTGACCAGTATGCTGTACCGGCACCACGGCCTTGAAAAGGCTTTTACCTCCTACGACGATTACTACAGTAGTGAGGTGGATGAGGAGGCCCTGGTGTATCTGGCTCTGGCCAACCGCATGCTCCATGAACTCGACGTCGGGCTGGTGACCATTGCCGAAGACGTCAGCGGCATGCCGGGCCTGGCCGCCCCGCAAGACGCCGGCGGTATCGGGTTCAACTACCGTTTTGCCATGGGTGTCCCGGATTACTGGATCCGGCTCACGAAAGAGATCCCGGATGAAGATTGGCCGCTTGAACACCTGTGGCATGAACTGACCAACCGCAGGGATGAAGAGCAGACCATCAGCTATGCCGAAAGTCACGACCAGGCGCTGGTAGGTGACCAGACCCTGATCTTCCGGCTACTCGGGGATGCCATTTACGCACACATGCAGATCGATGACTCCCACCAGGGGGTCGCTCGCGGGGTGGCCCTGCACAAAATGATCCGGCTGATCACCCTGGCCACGGCCGGCAGCGGCTATCTCAATTTCATGGGGAATGAGTTCGGCCACCCGGAGTGGATTGATTTCCCTCGCGAGGGCAACGGGTGGTCCTACCGCTACGCCCGGCGGCAGTGGCACCTGGTCGACGACGCCGGGCTCAAGTATGGCAGCCTGGCCCGCTTCGATCGCGCCATGATGACTTTTGCGCGCCGTCATGGCCTCTTCGATACCAATACGCCAGAATGCGTCCATGTTCATCAGGACGACAAAGTCCTGGCTTTCCGTCGTGGCGATCTGCTGTTCGTATTTAATTTTCACCCGGCCAGCTCATTTACGGACTACGCCCTGCCAGTGGCGGCGAAAGGACCCTACCGCTTGGTGCTCAATACCGACGACCACCTTTTCGGCGGACACAGCCGTCTGGTCCCGCACCAGCGCCACGCAAGCACGGCCGTGCCCGGAGGCCCGACAGACCGCCGCCAGGTTCAGCTTTATCTCCCCAACCGTTGCGCCCTGGTTCTGGCAGCCGCCTAGCGGCCATACCCAATAAGCCTTTTGGCCCAGGCCGCATGGATGCCTGCCGCCGATGCCATTGATCCTTGTGAGCGCATTCTTTTTTATCAATCATCATATTGACAACGATTCCAGCGTAATTAACCTATTTTACAGAGGGGGCGATTTGGAAATGACCAAGCTGATGCCCTGAAAAATCTTACCTGAAAATGACCGCAGCTATAGGAAGGAGCCGCAAACATGGGAAAAGATATCGGAATCACAGATGACCACCATTGTGCCGTGCAGGAAAGAACCCAGTTAAATGTTGAACTGGCCAAATGTGATGCCCAGTTTGAAAAAGGGGAAGTACGCGAGTCGTGCTATGAATCCGCTATTGCGCTAAGCAAAGAGCGCGTGAAGAGGTGTCAGGAAGACTGATTTATATAAAAAATCAAGTAGTTCAAAGGGCTTACAATCGTTCCGCAAGCCCTTTCTGTTTAGAGTAACCGTGAAGAATCGGCTTTTCACTGTAGCTATTCTGTGATATAGATAATTTTCGTGGATCGAATCTCCAGTCGATCTCTGCGGACCTACCAACTGCATGCCACCCATGCAGCCAGACAAGATCAGCAATCGGGCGAATGAGAACGAATTAGCGTCAAATGGGCGAAGTTAGGAATTTGACATGCTAAGAAAAATCCGATTGGTGGTCGCTGGCAGCTTCAAATCTGACTCCCGCGCCAAAAAACGCATCAGGAAAA
This sequence comes from Olavius algarvensis Delta 4 endosymbiont, assembly GCA_905176665.1. GTDB lineage: Bacteria > Desulfobacterota > Desulfobacteria > Desulfobacterales > CAJINA01 > CAJINA01. The sequence goes on from CAJINA010000122.1 coordinate 127,613, forward strand.
AGCAGCAGGAACTGGCTGCGCAACTGAAGTTGAACCGCGCCTTTCAAGAGGAAGTGTTGAAACGTAGAAACGAGCGGTTAGACCTGGCTTAAAAGGTCACGGCTTCAGGCCCGCCGCATGTCGATCTACTCAAGATCAAACCGGGTAAACTTCTTGGGGACCGCGTTGCACACCGGGCAATTGCCAGGCGGCAGCTCTGTGGCCACGAACCCGCAGATCTGGCAGACATAGACATCCGTTGTCATCGCTTCGGATTCTGATTGGTAGTGGGCGATCAGGTCGGCCTGCGCCGCCAGGACCTGCTTGAACTGGCGCAGGTTTTCAGCTTTGCCTGCTTCACCCGCCTGGGCATACTGGGCTGCCAAATCCGTATAAAGCCGAGCGAGCTCATTCTCCTTGCTGTCCCGGTAGGCGGCCAGGAACGTGTCGCTGTCGCTGGTCTTCCCGCGAAGGTACATCGAAAACCGCCGGACGTGGGCGGACTCGGAAGATTCCAGGGCTGTGAGCAACCGCACCAAGGCCGGCTGCTCGGCCCGTGCGGCTTTGGCTGCATGCAGGCGGTTGCGGATTCCGGCCACGGTGGCGGATGTAAAAAGATACGATAGGGTCTTGTTGATACTACTCGGCATAGCGATTCCTCGACCTTAAAGTTAACTACGGCGCATTCTAATATCCGCTAATTCTGAACAATGCCAGTGATTTACCCAAAATGTGCTTTCCGAACCGCGTTGGGCGTATTTCCTGTCCACCGTTTAAAAGCGCGTGAAAAAGCACTCTGGTCGGAGAAACCCAGCAGAAAAGCGATTTCGGCCAGCTCTATGTCCGTCTCGCGGATATAGTTGCGCGCCATCTCCTGCCGGGAGGCATCGAGCAGGTCTCGAAAAGAGGTGCCGGCCTCGGCCAGGCGACGCTGCAGGCTGCGCACACTCATCCCCAGGTCCCGGGCGACTTTCTCATTGGCCACCGGCCCGGATGGCAGGGCATCGATGATGCCGGCCTTTACCCGGTGCACCAGGTCGCCTTTCCTGAGTTGGGCCAGGTAATCCACGTTCAGTTGATCATGCATCCGGGCAAACTGCGGGTTGGTGCCCGGCAACGCCTTTTCGACCGCATCCAGTGGAAACAGGATACAATCGGCAGGCGCGGAAAAGCGTACCGGGGCTTCGAAATAGCACTGATATTCTGCAGCACACACCGGGGCCGGGTGCTGAAAACTGACCGACATGGGTTGTAGTTCCTCACCGTAATTCAGGCGACACATATGGTATATCACGGCGATCAGGCAGTCCACCTGGGCCGGCACCTGCATACCCTCGGATTTCAAATCGAAACAGATCCTGAAACCGGCCAGGTCTTCTTCCAGACTGATGCTTTTACCTTCCGAAACAATATCCAGGTAAAGCACAAACCGCTGCAGGGATTCACGCAACGAATGGCTGGCCAGCCAGGCATACCCGAGGCCATAGAGGTAGGATGGGTGCCAGAACTTGGGTCCTTGCAGGCCGAAACAATCATCTTCGATCAGTTCCGCGGCCCGCCGCCAGGCGCGGTTTACCGCAGCATACCGAATCCGGACTCCAGGTTGCTTCAAGAGGTCCGGATCGATACCGGCCCCCAGGAAGACATCCCCGGGGGTGTGCCCGTAGGATTCCAGCAATTTCCACAGGATGTTGGTCGCCGTTGCAAGATGACTGTAAGGCGTGGCCGCTGCTCTCTGTTTCCAAAAGGATTGCGACCTACTTTACCAAACCTGGCAGGGGAAGTCCAACCGGCCTTGGCGTAATCGGTCGAAATGTTGGCGGCCAAGGTCAAGCGCCGGTGGAGTAAATGCATTACGTTGGGACACAAATTGACCGGTAAAAGGTTGCAGGCTGAAGGTAGAAGGCCAACCAAGAGCCCGGAGAACGTAGATAGAGGGATTAAACTGGGAGGAAAGATGTACGGAAAGCAGACGACCTTGCGGATGAGGAAAGATCTTTATGCGAAATTGGAAAACATCGCCAGGCAGCATATGCGCAGTGTGAGTGACATGATCCGGCTGATCCTGACCGAGAATCTTGAGAAATACAAACCCAAATCCTAGCCTGGCCCACCCAATTCAAAAGAGGAGAAGGACTGTGTCTAAAATGCCAAAAAATAGATTGTCAGCCGATGAAGTCTTCAAATCCGAGCATTTTTGCGAAGACGGGAAGATGAAGGCCTTAAAAAAAGATTACCTATGTGACAATTACATCCAGGCCATCACAATTAAGGAGACCCTCAAAATTATTACCGGCCATGAGTATGCCATTGAGCAAAATGGCATAAAGGGTTGGGGGGTGGTCACCCCAAATTAGTATTGGTTACAAGGCCGCGGAATAAGTTAGATAGAAGCCATCTCGCAAGATAGGGTCGCGATGGGGTCTAATTGTGAAAGACGAGGGATTTAACCGTCACCGGAAATACCTGGTCGGCCACCAGGGGCTTGCCGATATCGATCCAGTCGCCTTCCCGGAGTTCCAATTCGTCCAGGGTCAGTAAATTTGTCTTGAGGCCGGTTTCCCGGCGCATGACATTCCCAACGCTGCAAGCGATATCGCCTTCGAAGATTAAAATGATCGGTATGTTGTTCGCAATCGAATTGGGAAGGGCCGCTTCGATCGACTTGGCAAACAATTCCAGCCGGGGATAGTGGTTCCGGACCGGATCTTTGAAGTAGAAGGCCACAACGCGGTCACCCTCTTTCAGGTCGAAGCGCTTAAACGCCCTATTGATTTCGATGACCACGTGGGGCTCGCTCAACTTGGACTGCTCGACATCCACACGCAGCACCGGAATGTTCTTCATGGGGAACGTCAAGTCTTCATCCGAAAAACCGGAAGACCCGGAAATAGACACGGTGTGGGCACCAGCCCCGATGACCGTCGCCCGAATCTTATTTTCAGGTTCTACGACCGGCAGTGAGCGGCGTTTCATCAATGCCTTGATCTTGTGGGCCAGCAAAGGCCCTATATCCTGGTGTCGGCCGTTGCCACCATACATCAACTCCGCGACCCCACCGGAGAAAGAGTAGGCATCGATCTCTCTTTTGAAATCCAGGTCTGCGGTCACCATCAGCATCCGGGCCAACTCGGACTCCGCCGGTTGGGTAATGACTTCTACCAGCACCTCGGCAAGTTTGGTCGCGATGGTATCGATCGCCCGCTTGGAAATCCGGTCGCCGACTTCATAGGCCTGGCCAAGGTGCGCAAGGACCTTCCTGACCGGGTCCGCCAGTCGCCAGATCTTGCCCGCGTCCGTCACCGCCAGCAGCCGACCGCCGACCGAGACGCAACTTGTGGAAACGATCTGACCATTTACCGAGATGGCACTGTTGGCCGTTCCCCCGCCGATGTCGCAGGACAATATGGTTTGTCCCGTCTCCCGGGAGTGGCGCGTGGCGGCCGAGCCCAGGGCGGCGATCACACTTTCGAAATTCGGTCCGGCCGTGGCTGCGACAAATTTACCCGCATCTTTGGATAACACCTCGACAATCTGCTGGGCATTCTGCTTACGGGCGGTTTCCCCGGTTATAATGACCGCTCCCGTCTGAATATCCTCCGGGTCAATTCCCGCGTGGTCATATTCAGATTTCAAAAAGTCCGTCAACCGGTCAATATCAATGGTGCGATCGTCCAGCAACGGGGTATCGATGATGCGCCCTTCATAGATCACCGCGCGGTCCTTGATCAGGAACCGGCGAGAGGCGGAACGTTCGTCTCTTTGCAACCGCAGATTTGAAAATGCCAGGTGACTGGTCGAGCTGCCGATATCCACGCCCACGCTCAATAATTCTATTTCGTTTATTTCCATGCCCTGTCTTTCTGAAAACGATCGATTCAACCGGAACCATTCAGATCGCAACCGGCGATTGTAGTTACTTTATAGCTATATTTACATGCGGAACATAAGGAATCGACAATGGGGAGTCAAGCGCTAAGTATTCACTATTTTCGGGTTCACCCATCAGCCTCTCAGAAACACTAAATGACAGCTAAAAGGATAGAAGCTGTTTCAGAGATGGATTTTTGCTCAAGATCAAGGCGGCCGGGAGGCTTAAACCGGAGGAATACGTGGCGTATTTCGAGGATTTAAGCCGAGCGCCCAACGCCGAGATTGTGCAAAAAGACTTCTCTGAAACAGCTTCTATGGTTTTATTTCGGCTATAAACTGATTCGAAGTCTGAATCGATTCATTCATACGCTTGATGAGACCGTCGATTTCGCCTTTCAAGGTGGAAAATTCCGTCCGCAGAGACCCAATGGCCTGGGCGTTGAGGTTATGTTTGAGGAAGAGGACATTGTCCTGAAAGGAGCGCAGCACCGGCTCCATGCTTTTTTCAGCCCGGTGCATACTGGCCAGCATCCGGCGGTAACGGCTGCGCGTCTCCTTGAGCTTGCGCTGGCTGGACCGTCGCAATTCGGCACTCTTGTATAATTTGAGTTCATCAGACCACTCCTTGAAGAGGGCCGCGGCCACATCTTCAACCTTCTCAATACGGTCGGAAACCTTTTCAGCCGCTTCCCGGCTGTCTTCATATTCCGTTTTTAATTTTTCGTAGGCTTGCTTGAGGTCACTGTTTTCAATATTGATTACCGCCCCAAACTGGTCCAGGGCGCTTTTGAACTGGTGCTGAGCCTCGCTCTGGGCGTCACGGGCGTTCTCAACCCGATCAACCAGAATATCACGTTTATGGATGCCGACCTTCTCCATCGCCCCGTAATATGCCTTCGAACAACCACCCGACAATATCATTAAACCCACTGCTAAACATACCATTGAAATCTGCAACCTATCGGAATGGCGTATCATTTTTATCCCCTTAAAGATCCGAAACTACACAAGCTCGTTGTTCATAACCTATATTCTAATATCTTTCTAATAAGCTGGAAAAGTGGTTTCAAAAATTCCCATCGCGTTCAAGGTCAAGGCGGACACGAGGCTCCAACCGGGTGAATACATTGAGTATTTCGAGGATTGGGGCATTGTGTCCAACGCAGAGATTGTGCGCGATGGGAATTTTTGAAACCACTTTTATTCGGGTTCCCGGTAGAGCGCCAGTATCCCCGACCGCGCCACCTTTTTTATACCCATAGGCTCCAGCATCCGTATAAACGCATCAACTTTCGCCTGGCGGCCGGTCACTTCAAGGATATAATGGGTGAGGCCCGTGTCTACAATCCGGGCGCGAAACGAATCGGCGATACGACTGATTTCACTGCGATTTTCCGGTTCGGCCTTCACGCATATCAAGGCGCATTCACGTTTGACAGCATCTTCACCCGTCATGTCGCGCACCTTGATGACATTGATCAAACGGCGGACATGCTTGAGGATCTGTTCGAACTTCTCAGGATTTGTTTTGGTGGTAATGGTAATGCGGGACATTTCCGGGTTAGCGGTCGGTGCGCCGCAAATCGTTTCAATATTGTATCCACGACTCGCGAAAAGCCCAGAAACCCGGGCAGTTACGCCCGGCTCGTTTTCCACCAGCATGGTGATGATGTGCTTTTCATCATTCATGGTATTGTCCTGGAAATTGCGGGTAGACCGGCCGGACCACGGCTACCGGAAAGTGTCGACGGCCGGAAGTTGCCTATTCTAGTATCAGATTGTAGTTAATCGAGCAAATACCCCCTTGAACGATCACATCATCGGCACAATAATCATTAAAGGTTACCCCAGAATGCCCGATGTAAAGGATATATGCCCCTAAGATCCCCATCCCAAAGGGCATTTGTACCTCCTTTGGCCCCGGAGTTGTGCAGCTCCGGGGCTTTTTTTAGCGGCCAATTCAAAAAAGTCTTTTGGCCCGATCTCGGCGTTGGGCGCTCGGTTCAAATCCTCAAAATACCTGATGTATTCCTCCGGTTTAAACCTCGCGGCCGCCTTGACCTTGCACCAAAATCCAATTTTGAATTGGCCGCTAATAGCGGCCTCGAAATCTAATAATGGAACACTTGCTATAGTTCGGTCAGGCTTTTTTTCAGGTAAAAGTCGGCCCCCACAGCGTGAAATGCGCGGGTGATGTCTTTTCGGAAACGGCGCCAGTCGACCTCAGCTTCAATCGCCGGGCAGTAATTTAGTTTACCGACCTTCCAATGATCCACAAGGCCATGATATTGGCGCACAAGGGCAATTGCCTGGTCCGGCACAACCACTGGTTCCATACTGATCCAGGTGGCAATGCCGCGCTGGTGGGCCGTTTCAATGGCGGCAATCCGATCCGTGAGACTGGCCGCTCCCGGTTCCCAGGCATCGGCTGTCGACTGATCCGTAAACACGAGGGTGGTCCCGAAGGAAGCCTGCACCGAACTCTCCAAAATGTCAAAATCGCGTATGGCCCGGGTACCGCCCTTGCTCAAAACGGTATACGGTCGGCGACGCGTTTGCAGTTGTTCCAGAACCGCCCGGGTCAGAGTACTGTCATGGGGCGCAGGCGGATAGGGGTCGCATCCAAAACTCAGCAGTATCAAACGCTTGTCCCGGCGGGCATCCAGTTCATCGAGATCCGCGCAGAACCTGCGCAGAGCGTCGGGCCGTGGCCGGCACTGCCGGTGGAACTGATACGCGGCCACATTCGCGGCCTCCGGCACATAACAATAGGCACACCGGTGGACACATCCGGTATATAGATCCACCCCTAATGGAGCGTACTCACCGGCTTTTCCTTTAGTCTCGTAAATCAGTTCCATGGGTTTTAGAGGCTGAAGGTTTAAGGTAGAAGGCTGCGGACTGGCGGCATAAGGGTTGTTTGGGAACCAATGAAACAAAAAGGCCGCTGTGCGTGCACAGCGACCATCTTTTTACAATCTTGAGGCATGCGCCGGTATTTCAGTACACCCGCGCCAACCGTTATAATCAGGGAATCGCCTGGGTTGCGGGCGGCATTCTAGCCCGTCACGATTTCTAAGAACCGTTGAGTTTTTCCCTGAGCTTTCCTGAACATTTGAAGGTAACCACTTTACGGGGAGCCAGCATCATATCGTCACCGGTAGCCGGGTTTCTGCCACGCCTTTCCTTCTTCTGGTTCACACAGAACTTTCCGAACCCGCTGATCAATACATCCTCGCTGTCCGCCAGGGCACCTTTAATGATTGACAGGATAGACTCGATGATCTCTGAAGATTGGTTTTTGGTAAATCCAAGGTTGTTTTGAAAGGACTCAATGATCTGTGCTTTTGTAAGTGTCATTGCTCATGCACTCCTTTGGATGAAAGGCCCATTGTTTTTCAACATCGCTGATTTTATTAAATAAACGTTTCGTTTGTCAAGAATTTATCCCAAAAAAGTTGCGGTTATTCGTAAAACGAAGATTCGTCCCCTGCTCTGTGACCGTATCTGTCACACCCACGTGATATTCCTGAACTAAGATTGAATGAAGTTTCCCGGCTTGTTTCACCAAATCATAAAAGGGGGGCAAATGACATCCGTGGAAAAAAAAGCCCGGCAGCTCATCTCCGACTACGGCAGGGACATGGCGATCAGCCAGGCCAAATTCTTTTTGGACCGGACCAACGGGGGGTTACAAACGTGGTGGCAACAGGTACTTGTGACCATTCGAACCAGCCCGCGGATGGTCGGGGCCGGGTGGAGGCAAGCATCTGATATATAAATTTAAATTAGGTTTTTCAGGATTAGGCTGTTTACTTGCTGCTACCGTTCATCAAGAAGATCCCGGGCTGCATCCAGATCATAGGCTTGGGCCGGGTCAAATCCCTTTCCGGTGTACATGCCGGTGGCCTGTTTAATGGCGTCATAGGGCACCCAACCGTGCTTTTCCCACAGTTCCGGTTGACCGGAGTCCCACATCCGAAAGCAGATATCGTCCCCCATTTTGAGCACATACATCCGGATCTGCTTGTTTTGCGGGTACGGATAATAGTAAAGTCCCTTGTCATCTTTCATCGGTAATTTCCCTCATGCTCGCTATTCATTCTAAATCATGCCGTCGCCTCAAACAGCCAGTCGGTGGCTGATGAGACTACCGGTGGCCGGTGTCCAGGTCATGCACACCCTGTTGAACAACGCACCGCAGGTCACGATCCAGCCCTGCCGGCGATCGATTTGCCAGCGACAGTCTTCATCAGAGCTGGCCGGCCGGACTGGGCTGCCGTTCAACCGAGAAACCCGGGGTGAATGGCCATGCCCGCGAAAAAGGATTTTTCGCGGACATTGCGCCCGCAGCCGGGCAACTTCATCCTGATCGATATCCCCGGTCATAGCCGCCATCCCCAGGATATCCGCAAACGGCCGGCTGTGCACAAAAAGTGCTGCGGCTAATTCAATCTGGAGCGGCAACGCCTCCAGATAAGCAATGGTTTCCTCGGAGATGGCTCTGGATTGTCGCGCCCGCCCATCACGTACAATTGCATGATCATTGTTCCCCTTGACAGCCAGGACGCGGTGGGTAAGCAGCAACTCAACACATGCGTCAGTCTGCTGATAGACGACCGAATCACAGATGTCCCCCAAGTGGACCATGCGGCTGCAACCGCGTACTTGAAAAAGGCGCAGGGCAGCCGCGATCATGTCCGGGTTTCCATGGCTGTCGGCCATGATACCAATTGTTTCCGAGTCCGTCATTGGCTCCTGTATGTCATCCGCAGCCGGCCCGGCGCAGCTGCCGGTTTGCAGGTTTACCAGATTCACGCCTGAAAATTGAGCTTCCTACCACATACCCGCCGATATCTCAAAAAAATAATGGGGGTTTTTTATACCCACCCGATCTTATATCGAATATTCCGCTTGACAAACGCCCATTGGGAAATATTATAGGCTGTCTTTAACCTTCAGTTGACGATTTGCACGATAAATTCTCTCACACGCCGTGTCTAATTGTAAGTAATTCTGGATGTAGAAGAAACTGTAGACACCCCCCGCCGGGATCCCGGACATCCTGAGTCAAAAGCCGCAGAATAACAGGCAACCGGGTCAGCGACCCGCAGGACGCACTGACAGACAATAAAACGGGCACATCGGAAATATAACATAAACTACGGTTTTCATTAGCCATTGGATTTACAAAAAGAAGGAGTAACTCGATGAGTGATTTTCTGCACAATCTGCGCACCGGTAATATCAAACGGTTTGACCGGCCGCGCAAGAATTATGACAACCCGCAATACCGCCACCCGCATGACCGGCAGCACCACAAGGACCGTAAAGGCAACTATCAGAAAAAAGCCCATACCGGCGAACAACTTCAGGAAATAAAAAAATACATCGAAGGCATGGCTAAAACCGTTGAAGCAAACTTCAAGGTCCAGGAGAAAGCTGCCGCCGCTCTGGAGCGCATCGCTACGGCCCTCGAGGCCTCTACCGGTATCAATTCCGTCGTGGCGGCCACAGCCACTTCGGCGGTACAGTCGCAGTCGGCAACCGAATCCGCAACTAAGCCGGATGACCGGGACACGGCGGCCACCGTACCTTCCAAAGAGGTCCTGCTCGCCATGATTAATGAAATGCGCGCTGAGGGTGCTTCTTTCGAAAAGATAGCCGGTGAACTGGAACAGCGCCAGGTGGCGACCATCTCCGGTCGGGGCAAGTGGCGCGGCCCGGCAGTCAGCAAACTGCTCAAAGAAAATGCGTAAGATGATATGCCGTGGAGCCAGGCGCCCCCACCGGGGAAGATGGTTCGCCGCTTCACGCCCCACCCTTGCGGATTACCAGACCCACCCCCTGATAATGTAGTAAACTAGCGGCAAAAAAATGGCGGGGAGCATATTTCCGACGCTGATCTTACGAATTTCCAGCAGATTGATACCCAAACCCAGGATAAGCAACCCGCCTACCGCTGACATCTGGTTGACGACCACCGGCACCAGCAGCGGTTTCAGCATCAAAGCCCCCCCTGTAATCAATCCCTGGTAAATGAACACGGAGATCGCGGAAAGCATGACCCCCACCCCCATCGCCGCGGTAAACACTACGGCCGTGATCCCGTCAAGCATGGATTTAGCATACAGGGTCTGATGATTGCCGGTCAGACCGCTCTCCATAGCCCCCACTATGGCCATGGAACCGACACAGTATACCAAGGTGGCCGTTACGAACCCCCGGGCGAATCCGCTGCCCGTCCCGGCAAACCGGGATTCGAACCAGCGGCCGGCGGCTTCAAGCCGGGCTTCAATGGCCGCCCATTCCCCCAACAGGCTGCCGATGGCCAGGCATACAATGATCAGCAGCAAATCGTCTGATTTGAAAGCACTACGCAGGCCGATGAGAATCACCGCCAGACCGATTGCCTGCATGCTCGTAGCATTGTATCTGGCGGGGATACCCTTTCTGAAAACCAGCCCGGCCAGGCTGCCGGCTATAATAGCAATTGCATTTACGATCGTTCCGGTCACAACCATCTCCCAAGAAGCCATCTCAGAAAAGCCTTTTGGCCCAATCTCTGCGTTGGGTGCGACATTGGCGAGTAAATCGCCCCCGTAAGGAATACTGCTTATTGTAGAGCGGACCAAATCCTCGAAATACTGGAGTATGTCTCCGGTTCGAATGTCGCCCCCGCCTTGAACTTGGACCAAAATCCTTTTTGAGATAGCGTCTAAAAGCGTCCGCCCAGCCAAACTGGCTCGGGGCAGAAAAGCAATGAAAAAGCCCGCGGCGTTACACCGCGGGCTTAGGTGTCAAGAAGCTATATCACATACTATGAGCAGGTTCTTGAAACCAACTCAAAAATTTGAGATGGCTTTTACTTCTTGTCGTCCTTTACCTCTTCAAAATCCGCATCGACCACATCGTCATCCGGTGCAGCCCCCGCAGCCTGTCCGGGATCACCCGGGCCGGCGCCTTCCGCACCAGGCTGGGGTTCGCCTTCGGCGGCCGCCTGCTGATACATGGCCTCGGCCAGCTTGTGGGAAGCCTGGGTCAGTTCCTCGGAGAGACGCTTGATCTCTTCAGGATCTTCACCCTCCATGGCTTTTTTCAGGGGTTCGATGGCGGCGGCGACCTTGTTTTTGGTCTCCTCGTCCACCTTTTCGCCCAGGTCCTTGATCGACTTTTCAGTAGAGTAGATCAGACTGTCGGCCATATTGCGGGCTTCCACCAGTTCTTTTTTCATACGGTCGTCTTCGGCGTGCATTTCGGCTTCTTTTTCAGCGGCTTCAATTTCTTCCTTGGTCAGGCCGGATGAAGCCGTGATCTGGATGGACTGCTCTTTCCCGGTGGCCTGGTCTTTAGCCGACACATTGACGATCCCGTTGGCATCGATATCGAAAGCAACCTCGATTTGGGGAACGCCCCGGGGAGCCGGTGGAATACCGACCAGTTCAAAGCGCCCCAGGGTTTTATTGCCGGCCGCCATCTCGCGTTCGCCCTGGAGGACATGGATGGAGACCGCGGGCTGATTGTCAGCCGCCGTAGAAAAAATCTGACTCTTCTTGGTGGGGATCGTGGTGTTCTTCTCTATCAGCCGGGTCGAAACGCCACCCAGGGTCTCGATCCCCAGCGAAAGCGGGGTAACGTCCAGAAGAAGGACATCCTTGACGTCGCCGCCCAATACACCGCCCTGGATGGCAGCGCCGAGCGCAACCACTTCGTCGGGGTTGACGCCCTTGTTGGGTTCCTTGCCGAATATCCGTTTAACCACATCCTGGACTGCCGGCATCCGGGTCATGCCGCCGACCAGAATCACTTCATTGATTTCACCGGGATTGAAACCGGCATCCTTGAGCGCCGTGCGGCAGGGCCCCTCCAGTTTGGCCAGCAGGTCATCAATCAGGGCTTCGAGTTTGGCCCGGGTAATCTTGATGTTCAAATGTTTGGGACCACTGGCGTCGGCGGTAATAAACGGCAGATTAACCTCGGTTTCCATGGAGGTGGAAAGTTCCATCTTGGCCTTTTCAGCAGCCTCTTTCAGGCGCTGCAGGGCCATCTTGTCTCCGCGCAGGTCGATGCCCTGGTCCTTGGTAAACTCATCGGCCAGGTAGTCGATCAGACGCAGATCGAAATCTTCGCCACCCAGGTGGGTATCCCCATTGGTGGATTTTACTTCAAATACACCTTCACCGATCTCCAAGACGGAGACATCAAAGGTACCGCCACCCAGGTCAAAGACCGCAATCTTCTCTTCAGTTTTCTTGTCCAGGCCATAGGCCAGAGAGGCGGCCGTCGGCTCATTGATAATACGGAGCACATTCAGCCCGGCAATCTTCCCGGCATCCTTGGTGGCCTGGCGCTGGCTATCGTTGAAATAAGCCGGAACCGTGACGACGGCATCAGTAATTTTCTCACCCAGATACTCTTCCGCAGTCTTTTTGATATTGGACAAAATAAAGGAAGAAATCTCAGCCGGGCTGTACTGTTTACCCCGCAAGTTGATCCGGGTGTCCCCATTCTTTGCTTGCTCAATCTTATATGGCAATATCTTGGTGTCCGACTGGACTTCAGCTGAGCCAAACTTGCGGCCGATCAGCCGCTTTACGCCAAACACGGTATTTTCCGGATTGGTAATGGCCTGCCGTTTGGCGATTTGGCCGACCAGCCTTTCGTCACTGTCGGATACGGCCACGATTGAAGGGGTGGTCCGGCCGCCTTCCGGGTTGGTGATCACGTTGGCATCACCGCCCTCCATCACCGCCACGCATGAGTTGGTGGTGCCGAGATCTATTCCGATGATTTTACCCATCTTCTGTCCTCCTTGCCTTTCGGTATAATGTGTATGCGTATACTATAGTATAATCGGTTTATGTCTGGCCGCCTCTACTCGGAAGCGGTCTTGGCGACCACCACCATGGAAGGGCGCAGCAGCCTTTCATGGATTGTGTAGCCTTTTTGAAGTTCTTTTATAACGGTATTGTCGGGATGATCCTCTGACGTTTCCTGCATAACGGCCTGGTGAAAGGTTGGGTCAAAGGGATTCCCCACGGCATCCACCGCCTTGACGGCAAACTTTTCGAGTACCTTGAGGATCTCCTTGAGGGTCATGTCGACCCCTTCGAGAATACAATTGACGGCATCTTCATGATCCGCAGAAGTCTCGACAGCGCGCTCAAGATTGTCAACCACCGGAAGAAGCTCTTTGACCAGGGTTTCGTTGGCATACTTTCTGAAATCCGTGGCCTCACGATCCTTGCGCTTCTTATAGTTTTCAAACTCCGCTGAAATACGTAGAAACCGATCATAGTTCTCTCCGGCTTCCTTCTCGGCAGCCTCCAACTTGGCCGCCATGTCCCGTTCGTCCTTGCGATCGGCTTTTTTCCCGGTCTTTTTTGCGGAGTTCTCTTCGGCCCCGGCGGCCACCTCTTTTCCCGAATCGGCGTCTTTAGAATGGTCCTCGTAGGTTTTGATTTTTACGGCATCACCCTCCTGCCTTGATTCACGCTCGTCGCTCATACGCCAGTTCAATCTCCCGTATCTGTTTAGAATCCGTACGCAAAAGTTTTGACAGAAAATAAGACGAGATGACCGGTTGTCAAGAAGATAAACACAGGATTTGACACATTAAAGACGGGGCTTGCGGGAGCCGCCGAATGTCTCACCAGAGGGTATTTGAGACACTTTCAATCAAGATGGTTGCGCACCCCCCCTCGAATCGATTCCACCAAACCCACGCATCACATAACCGGGACCTGACCACGACGCAGACCGCATTACTTATCGCTGCTTCCTTCCGGACCTGACGAGGTTCGTAACCGTCTGTTGCGTGGCGGCCGGTCAGCTATTGCATGGGCTCGGGGAGGTGATCCTCAGGGAGGAATTCAGCCCCGCATAAGCGGATTTCGGGCAAAGGGCACCGCTAACGCCCCGCCTAGCGCAACCGGCAGAGAATATACGTCAAAGAACCATTTTTTCAAGTGAAAAAGATGCCAGCTCCCGACATTTTAGCAGGCTTAATTTCTGTTGACTTCTGGTAATCGCTGTCATACCGTCGCAAGCGATTGTTTTTATAACCCATCTCACAAAAGAGTTTTCTTGTCGGGCGCAGCACGCAGAGCGAAGACTGGATTTTGAACCAAAATCCGTTTTTGAGATAGGCTATAGTGAATTTAAGCCAAAATCCATACTGTCTGGGCCGCTATGGCCGTCTTTCCGAATGGTCAGGCCCACCCCGCAAACCCGGAGGTCACAAGATGCCCAATAGACTGGCGGCCGCCGCCTTAATCCTCAATCTGCTCGTTTGTGCTGGGTGCGCGGCAATGGTGGCCGGTGCCGGGGCCGGTGCCGGAGTATATAGCTATGTGTCCGGTGAATTGAAACGGACCTATAACGTTCCGTTCGACAAGGCCGTGGCAGGAAGTCTGGCTGCCCTACAGGATCTGAAAATTGCCGTGCGGCATAAGACTTCCAGCGGCATTACCACCACCATCGACGCCGAAAAGTCAGATAAAACCCCCGTCACGGTCAGCATCGCCATCCTGGGAACCAACCTGACCGAAGTGGCGGTACGCACCGGCGTCGTCGGACTTTGGGATAAAAAAGTATCCGAGCTCATCCATGCCCACATCGCAAAACGGCTGCTCAAAAAAAGCTGATTCGAAACCGCTCACAGAGTCGGTTGCCAAAGCCGCGGCCGAACACGCCATGTTCCAGCCCGGTGACCAGGTGCTGGCCGCTGTGTCCGGCGGACCGGATTCCGTCGCTCTCCTGCATCTGCTCTGCGAACTGGCCCCGCGCATGGCTTTTACCCTGGGGGTAGCCCATCTGAATCATGGCCTGCGACCGGAAGCCGAAAGTGAAGCCGATTTTGTAAACACCCTTGCCCGGGGCCTGGGTCTGCCCTGCCACACCGACGCACAGGATGTCGCCGCTTACCAGGAACGACACGGGCTCTCACTCGAGGAAGCGGCCCGGGAAGTTCGGTACGCCTTTTATAAACGGGTAGCCGCCGCCGAAGGTTACCACAAAGTGGCCCTCGGACATCACCGGGACGACAATGCCGAAATGGTCCTGATGAACCTGCTGCGCGGATCGGGTCCCCTGGGCCTTTCCGGAATTCCGCCAGTCAGAGGCCATCTGATCGTACGGCCGCTGATAAACCTCAGCAGGGCGCAGATCATGGCTTACCTGCAGCAGCGGCAGCTGGAATATGTGACCGATGTCTCCAACGCCGACCTTCTTTTCACCCGTAACCGGGTCAGGCATGTTCTCCTGCCGCTGATCCGCAAGGAATTCAATCCCAACATTTTAGCGACGCTGCACCGCACCGCGACCATACTGGCGGATGAAAATGACTGGATCGAGTCGCAGGCGGATCCGTTATGGGACCGCGTCCTGCTCGCCGCCGACAGCCGACAATTAAGCCTCGATATAGAGGCCCTGGCCGGGATGCCGCGGGCGGCTATCCGGCGCCTGCTGCGTCGAGCCATTTTTCAGTTGGCCGGCAATCTGCGGCGGATCACACTCGCCCATGTGGACCGGCTGGATGAGTTGGCGACCGACGACGACGGCACGCGCGTGGATTTGCCGGGCCTGATATCCGCAGTCAAACGGGCCGACCGTCTGGTTCTGCACGTTATGGACGCCCCCCGCCAGCCGCTGCCGGCGGAGCACCCAACCGAGCCCTACGAATATGTCATCGAACTGGATCAGCTTTCGGCTTCAGCCGGCTGCAATCAAGTTATCGCTGCTACCGGCGGAAAAGTAACCTTCACGCGGCACACCGGACCGCACACATCGGAAATGAGCACACCTGGACAGTATACGGTCTTATTTGATATAGATCAGCTCAGTTTCCCGCTTCTGATCAGAAACTATCGCCCGGGTGATCGTTTTAATCCCCTGGGCATGCGTGGTACCAAAAAATTGAAAAAATTGTTCAATGAACGTAAGGTCCCTTTGCCCGATCGGGACCGCTGGCCGGTGTTGACCAGTGGACCGGAAATACTCTGGGTGCTGGGCCACCAGCGGTCGCAGACCGGCACCTTGACCCGGCAAACCCGGGAGGTCCTGGAAGTAAAATATGTTTTGCCAGACCCGAAATAGTGCTTATTTTAGGGTTTGTAACAATGGTGCCGGGGCAGCTGGGATGCCGCGGACAAAGTTTGAAACATGATCTAAACCTCGAGGAGGAAACGACTTTTGAATCCTTTCTATAAAAACATGGCCTTGTGGATCGTTATCATCCTGATGATGCTCATGCTTTACAGCTTGTTCAATCCCCAGAACATTGCCGAAACCAGTATCAGCTACACCGATTTTCTGGCCATGGTAGAAGATGAACGGGTTACGGACGTCGTTATGCAGGGCCAGGAGCTCTATGTAACGGACATCAATAAAAAGCACTACAAGGTCTATACGCCCCAGGACAGCAACCTGATCGCTAATCTCCGGCAAAAAGGCGTTGTGATCAACGCGAAACCTCCCCGGGAAAACCCCTGGTACATGTCCATGCTGATTTCCTGGTTTCCGATCCTTATTCTCATCGGTGTGTGGGTCTTTTTCATGCGCCAGATGCAGTCCGGCGGCGGTAAAGCCATGTCATTCGGCAAGAGCCGCGCTCGTCTGCTTTCGGACCAGCTGGCCAAGGTGACTTTTGAGGACGTAGCCGGAATTGACGAAGCCAAGGAAGAACTCGGCGAGATCGTGGAATTCCTCAGCGAACCCAAAAAGTTTACCCGTCTGGGCGGCCGTATTCCCAAGGGTGTTCTGCTCATGGGCTCGCCCGGTACCGGTAAAACCTTGCTGGCCCGGGCCATTGCCGGTGAGGCGGACGTACCGTTCTTCAGTATCAGCGGTTCCGATTTCGTGGAGATGTTTGTGGGGGTAGGTGCTTCGCGGGTACGGGATCTCTTCGTCCAGGGTAAGAAAAACGCGCCCTGTATTATTTTCATCGATGAAATCGATGCCGTGGGACGTCATCGGGGCGCCGGGTTGGGCGGCGGACATGATGAACGTGAGCAGACCCTCAACCAGTTGCTCGTGGAAATGGACGGTTTCGAGTCCAACGAGGGCGTCATCCTCATTTCGGCAACCAACCGTCCGGACGTCCTCGATCCGGCCCTGCTGCGTCCCGGCCGATTCGACCGCCAGGTCGTCGTCCCCCTGCCGGACATCAAAGGGCGGGAGAAAATCCTGAAGGTCCACATGAAAAAAACCCCGGTCGGAGAAGACGTAAAACCGGTTATCCTGGCCAAGGGCACACCCGGCTTCTCCGGGGCCGACCTTGAGAACCTGGTCAATGAAGCCGCCCTGCTGGCGGCCAAGCGCAGCAAGGAAAAAGTGGGCATGGAAGACCTTGAGGATGCCAAGGACAAAGTCTACATGGGCTTGGAGCGCAAATCCAAGGTAATCAAGGAAGAAGATCGCAAAACCACAGCCTACCATGAAGCGGGGCACGCCCTGGTGGCTCGTTTTCTGCCCAACACCGACCCGGTCAATAAAATCACAATCATCCCGCGCGGCCGGGCCGCCGGCATCACCTGGTTTCTCCCGGAAGAAAGAGATTTCAAGTATAAAGACCAGTTGGAAAGCGAATTGGCGGTTGCCTTTGGCGGACGGGTGGCCGAAGAGGTTGTGTTCGACCGGATAAGCACCGGAGCTTCCAATGACATCAAGCAGGCTACCGATCTCGCCCAGAAGATGGTGCGCACCTGGGGTATGAGTGCGGAACTGGGCCCCATGTCCTACGCCAAAGGGGAGGAACAGGTTTTCCTGGGGCGTGAGATAGCCCAGCATCGGGATTATTCGGATGAAACAGCCCTGAAAATCGATACCGAAATCACCAAGCTGATCCACACCGCCTATGATCGGGCCAGGCAGGTCCTGGACGAAAATATGGACCTGCTGCACCAGCTGGCGGACCTGCTGCTCGAAAAGGAAACCGTTTTAGGCAACGAGCTGGATGCCCTGATCCTTAAAAAACGGCCGGAATTCGAATTCACCTCAAAGCTCGACGACGATCTTATCCCGGATAAAAAGAAGCAGAAGACGGAACCTGCGGCAAAAGAGGAAAGCGCGGCGACGGACGCGGACAGCCCGAACAAAACCCCGGAGGCAGAACAGCCGGCCGATACGCCTGCTGCCGATGACAGCACTGACGACGAGCCCAAAGAGTAGTCCGCCATGAAGTCCTATACACTAAAATGGCAGGGACACTGCCTGGCGCTCGGTAAGCGTACCTGTGTCATGGGAATTCTGAACACCACCCCGGACTCCTTTTCCGACGGTGGCCGGTTTTTCAACCGGGAAGATGCGTTGGTCCAGGGAGAGGAACTGGTGGCAGCCGGGGCCGACATTTTGGACATTGGCGGCGAATCGACGCGGCCCTTCTCCGCAGGCGTATCCGAGGAAGAGGAAATCCGCCGGGTTCTGCCGGTCATTGAAACACTGGCTCCCCGCATACCGGTTCCCATCTCCATCGATACCACCAAAGCAGCCGTAGCCAAAAGGGCTGTCGATGCGGGAGCTGCCATCATAAACGATATCAGCGCCATGCGACAGGATCCCGCCATGGCGCCTGTAGCCGCTGCCTGCGGGGTGCCGCTTATCCTGATGCATATGCTCGGCACACCACGCACCATGCAGGTTGACCCGGCCTATGGCGATCTTTTCGGGGAGATAGGCGATTTTCTAGCCGGGGCCATTAAAAAGGCCGTGATCAACGGCATTGATCGGAAACTGCTCATCGCCGATCCAGGTATCGGCTTCGGCAAGACCGTGGAGCATAATCTGCTGCTGGTTAAGCACATGGACGTATTTGCAAGCCTGGATGTGCCTTTGCTGATCGGGCCGTCCCGCAAGGCGTTTATCAGGACCATACTCAAGGGAGATTCGGAACGGGAAGTGACCCCTGATCTACCGGAGGTGGCAGTCGGCACCCAGGCCGCCGTAGCAGCCGCCGTATTAAGCGGTGCCCATATCGTAAGGGTTCATGATGTGGCGGCCACCCGGGCGACCGTCACCCTGGCCGATGCTCTCCGGCGGGTCTAAAAGCAGCGCCTTAACCACACACACACCAATACAACCATGCCGAGACAAGACAGGCCGTCTACAAATACTCGCAAGTATCTGCTCTGGCTTTTTCTAGGCATCGGTGCTGTCGGTGTGATTCTGGGAACGCTGCAAGTTTTGCCCGGTATTCGAACCGGGGAAAAAGAGATTGCGGCTGAACTTGTTTTGACCGGGTTGCCGGAAGGCCTTATCAGCATGCACCCACCTGTAAAGGTCATCGGGGCCCGGGTGAAGGGACCAGCCGCCCTGTTAGCCGGGCTCGCCGAAAAACAGGTAACCTGCACCCTGAACCTGGCCGGGATGGCCCCGGGAATGACGTCGCTGCCCATTGCAGCTGAGCACTTCGGACTGTCCCCGCAACTGCAGGTTACGGCAATCACACCGACATCGGTTACCCTCCGGATAAAAGCCGCCGACCAGAAAACACTCCCGGTGTACATAGCCATTGCCGGCAAGCCGGCCGCCGGTTACACGGTCATTGATACCTTTGCGGTACCCGGTAAGGTTACCGTATCCGGACCTGAAAAGCAGCTCAGCGGCATGGAACGGGTCATGACCAAACCGATATTTATCGAGGGCATTGCCGACTCCGCTAAACGGGAGACGGCCCTGGACCTGCCCCCCGGTGTGCGTGTCATCGGTTTGGACAAGGCCCTGGTGGCCGACATTCGCATTGGCGAAAAGACCGACCGCCGCACCTTTACCAACATCCGCATAATCGCCAGAGGCACCGGATATACGGCCGTGTTTTCACCGCCTGACATTACGCTGGAGGTGGAGGGCCCGGCCAATACCCTGGCCCAGTTGAACCAAACCGCTGACATAACCGCCTCTGTGGATCTGCAAGGCATCAAACCGGGCGCGTATGTCAAACGGGCCTCAATCTCCTTACCGCTGAGTATCACGCTGGTAAAGGCCGAACCGGAGCTGTTCACGGTGTCGGTCAGCAAGAAAGCTACCCCGGCGCACACTTCGGCAGGTGCCGGGGCACCGCAATGAAACCCGGGCCAAGCGCGCACCGTTTGTGCCTAACCGGTGCCCGTCCACAAATGGTAGGTTTTATTTCTCAGCACGGGTCCGGCGAAGCCCCGGGGGCAAAGACGGGAGGCTCGCGCGATTCTGAAACCGGAGGCATGGGACGCTATTTTGAGGATAGCGCTATGGCTACACTGCGTGCTCATAAGAGCGAAAACGCCGCTCTGGGCTAAAAGATGCCTTTTGTGGAGGGGCACTGACTATGAGAGGAGGAACCTGAAACATGCTGCTGGTAATAGATGTCGGCAATACCAATATTGTGCTGGGAATATTCCAAGACGGCGATCTCATACAAGACTGGCGCGTGCGCACAGAGCACAACACAACAGAGGATGAATTCAATATCTTGATAACCAGTCTTTTTGCCGATGGAAAAATCGTCCGCGGAGATATCGACGAAACCATCATCTCCAGCGTCGTACCGCCCATGATCACTATCCTGGATTCATTTTGCACCCGCTACCTAGGTCATCGGCCGCAATGGGTAGACGCCCGAAGTTCCGGAATCATGCCGATCCTGTACAGCAATCCCATGGAAGTGGGCGCGGATCGCATCGTGAATGCTGTCGCCGCCTATGAAAAATACAAGCACAGTTTGATCATCATCGATTTTGGGACGGCCACGACCTTTGATGCCATCTCGACCCGGGGTGAATACCTGGGCGGGGCCATCAGCCCCGGCATCCATATCGCGGCCGAGGCCCTGTTTCGAAAAGCCTCCAAGCTTCCCAGGGTGGAAATCTACGCCGCACCGGAAACCGTAATCGGCAAGGACACGGCCGGTAGCATCAAATCAGGTATGATCTTCGGTTATGCTGGTTTGGTGGACGGCATGGTAGACCGCATGGCAGCTGAAATGGGCGATTCACCCACAGTGATTGCCACCGGTGGACTAGCCCCCTTGATGCAGGATGTCACCCGTAACATCGCGTCGGTAGAACCACTGCTGACCCTCGAGGGACTACGCCTCATCCATGCAAAATCCAAAGCTTAGGCAGCATTAGGACCTATCTTAAAAAACGGATTTTGTTTTAAAATATAGGCGGCCGCGCACATCAAACCGGAGGTGCCAGTGAAGCCAATGCCTTGCGTGGTAAATACGCCAGTATTTCGAAGGCTTGATATGAGCGCCCAACGCCGCGTTTGGGCCAAAAGACTTTTTCAAGAGGGGTTCTATCGCCGGCGGGCTAAAGGTGGGCGGCTTTCGGTTCATGGCGGGACCGCGCTTTATCGGCGGTCGCCTGATCGATATCGAAAATCTGCCCGGAGAGATAATCTTTGGTCTTGTAGCGGGTGATGGACATCAGTTTCTTGGTGATTTCGCTCATCCGGGTAACCTGGTCGACGATAGCCGCCACCCTTTTACTGAGCGGGTTGTTCGCGTCGGCCTCCAGCATCAACAGATCGGCATGGCCCGATACCGCCTGCATGGGCTGATTCATTTCATGGCAGACTGCCCCGGCCAGTTCAATGACGCCCTGCAGCTTTTCGCGCTGCATACGCTCGAACTCCGAGTGTTTCTGATCCCGCATATCGATAAAACTTTCAATTAGACAGGCCTGCTCCCCGATGGTCACCGGAATCACCGATTTCAATACCGGAATCTCTTCACCACTGGCCGTAATCAAAGCCCCTTCGAAATTCTCTCGCGGCTGCCAGCCATGCATAAGCGGGCCGTGTTCGGGCTGTAGGGGACAGATGTATTTATGGTAATCGGTTCCCAACAGGTCCGCGCGCGAACAGCCGATGATGTCCAGTGCTTTGGCATTGGCATCGACTATCCGGTGCGACCCGGCATCCAGGATGACGATCCCGGTGGGGATGGAAAACAAAATGGCTTCGATACGCGCTTTGCTCTCGCGCAGCAGTTTCTCGGTTTTGATCCGCTCGTAGTGTTCAATGCTCTCCAGGGCATTGGCCGTATTGCGCATGACAATGGAGAGCAGGTCCCGGGACACATCGGGGACGGAGTTCGCCCGATCCGAAAAGAGCCCCACAAACATACCCCGCACCCTGGAACTGGTGGCGACAATATGTAAAAGCAGCTGTTCGGAATAGTCCTGCGAGGGGATGACCACGCCTTTCTTTTCCCGAATGGCCCAGGCCACAAGGCCCTTATCGATCATGAACCCCATTTCACGCTCAACCCAGGCGACCTTGTCAACCGGGTTGCAGTGGGCAAGTTTAAAATCGGAACTCTCCGGATCCACCAGGTAAAAAGCCCGTGCTTTGAACTTCATCAGATGGCGGATCCTTTTCTCTGCTTCCTGTAAAACCTGAGCCGGGTTGGCCACCTGGTTGATCTGTTCCTGGAAGTCCCCGATGGACAGCGCCATTTCGAGGGCATTTTGGATATAACGCCGGTTCTTTTCCAGGTAATCCACCCGGGCTTCGTATCTGTTGATTTTATTATCGCTGGTCATAACCAATCCATCATATTTAAAACGATCTACCGACCGACTGCCGGACAGATCAAGTGGTCTCGACAAACAATGATTCCAGTGGCGCAAACTGGTGCAGGGCCTGCTCAATGACCCCCTTAAAACTGGCCGACGGCAACCCATACTGCTCCCAGGCCTCCTCATCAAAGCCGGCGATTCGGCACTCTCCGCTGCTGCCCAACGCCAGGCTGTTGGCCATGATATCCGCCATATGTACAATGGTGGCCTTTACCGGGTCTTTGGCCCGCAGCGGACGGTGATGAAAATAGATATTGCTCTCCAGGGACAAGGGCAATTTCCATTTTTCCAGCAGGTACTTACCGATGCGGGCATGGTCCCAGCCCAGAATTTCTTTTTCCGCCTCCAGCAGGAGACGGTTCTGGGTACGGTTCAGGTTCAGGATAACCCTGGCCCGGTCCGGGAAATATTTATAAATGATCAGCCGGCCAATGTCGTGCAACAGCCCTGAAATGAACAGTTGTTCGGTTTGCTGGATATTTTTATGCGCCGCCATGACCCGGGAAAGAATCCCGCAGGCCAGGCTGTGCCGAATAAACGCATTCATACTGATGATCCCTTTCGGGATACTCTTGAATATCTGCATGGTGCTGATCCCCAGGGCCAGGCTGGTAATCTCTTTTGAACCGATCAGGGTCACGGCCCGGGTAATGCTGTCAATGCGCGAAGGAAATCCATAGAAAGCCGAATTCACCACCCTCAGCAACAAGGCTGCAATACTGGGGCTTTTATTTACGATGCGGGCAATGTCCTGCGCCGATGCCAGCGGCGCGGCGATGACCTCGTTCAACTCATAAATAATGGACGGAATTTCAGGCAGCTTGATATCGGTCAGATCAATGGTCTTGCGCACATCCGCCTTTTTCATTTTCAGGCTGGCTTCCGCATCCCCGGCTACCTCCCGTGGCGTGATTTCCAAAAGGTCTCGCCGACTGCGATGCTCAATGGAAAGCCAGAACAGCTCCTTCAGGGCCGGGTGATCGCGATTCACATGCTGATACTGCTGCTCCATCAGAGCGGTGACCCGTTTGACTACCTCGGGGTCGACATCAATATCCAGCCCCTCATCCTTATCCTGGTCGCCTTCAACCATCACCTCGGTAACCCCCCAGATCTTGAAAATCCTCTGGTGTTCAGCTTTCACCTGCATCCCCTTGGAAAGCAACAGACGCGAGGAGACATCCCGGACATCCTCGCACAATACGAGGCCTTCAGTTAATTTGTCTACGTGTACGAGTCCCATAGTGAATATCCGTCTTTTTGGGGGTAGTGGGTTTTGTAGATGCTGCGACAGATACACGGATAGCGGGTCGCCGCTCACCGATCCTCCCTATTATCCGTTATATCGGCATTCTCCGGGCGAACTTTAGGCCCGCCGGCTGATTTGCATAGGGAGTGGCAACTTTTTGGATTTAAAGTGGAATTGTCTGAGAAAAAGATAGGATGGTCAGGCGCGGCCGCTACTTTTTTGCAGATACCCTAAAAAACCGCGCACACTGTTGGCCATGAACCCGAGTTCCCGCTGCTGGTCTGCATCGGAAAACCGGTTGAAACCGTTGAGCAGGGGATCTCGCTCAAGGAGGACCGCCCGGCCCGCTGCTACCTGATCGCCCCCGCCAGTCTCCGTCAAGAGCCGGCTGAGTTCCGCGGCCCAGAACTGCAGCTGCCGGCGGTGCGCCCTGAGCAACTCAGCCGGCTGCCGCGTCAGACCAAAATGGCCGAAGCACATACGCTGGCAGGAGACCTGCGCAAGCGCCTGGATACTCTCCAGGCTGGTCTCGAGATAAAATTTCGGTGGGGTAGCCGGTCTTAGATAATAGCTGCCGGCCAATTCCCGGTATACGCCGCTGGCTTCTCCCGCGAAGAGGGTGCCATTGATCAGGTAGCTCACATGGTGAACCGCATGCCCGGGGGTCAGGATGACCTCAAATCCGGGGGTCCTCATATCCTCTACCGCTACCACCTGTTCGGCCGGCACGGGGGCAATGGGACCATATGCCCGGGCCGTATCACCCAGGGTGGCGACACTGCCCGCCCACAACCGGGCAGGATCAACCAGATGTTCAACCGCCCTGGCATGGCAGACAACCTTTGTATCGGGGAAGTGTTTCGCCAGATCACCAACGCCGCCGGAGTGATCGATGTGGATATGGGTCAGCAAGATGGCATCTAAGCGGAAAACGCCAAGATCTCTGAGGGCGGCGGTCAGCACCGGGATGGTAACCGTTGGACCGGGGTCGATCAGGTAAGTACGGTCGCCCCTGACCAGCCAGGCATTGATAAACCGATCGAAACCGGGCAAGTTCTGGGGGAGCGGGATTAGGGTGAGCTGTTCACCGAAATTTTCAACCGGGGGCCGTATCAATCCATCCCCATTTCAGCTTTCAGGGTTTTGATTTGCCGGCGGAGGTCTTCGGCCTGGCGACTGCCGGGAGTTGCCGCCTGCAGCCGACGGATAAGGCCCAGCAGAATCATTTCGCTGCGGTATTCCGCACAGGTATAATTGCTCTGTTTATTCGTATCCGATGCCATTGTCTATCGTTTCAAATAGTTTAAAAGCTATTTCAAATAGTGGATTTCGGTCCACTAATTGACAAAGCTACCTCAAACAACGGATTTTGGTTCAAGGTCAAGGCGGCCGCGAAGATCAGACCGGAGGTGCCAGCGAAGCCAATGCCTTGCGTGGTGAATACATCGAGTATTGCGAGGATCTGATATTCGCGCCCAACACAGAGATTGAGCCAAAAGCCGTTGTTTGAGGTAGCTTTTAGGCGCGGCCTGTTTTGACCAGCGACTCCTTGTATACCCGGTAAAAAATATCATTCTCGATGATACCGTGTTTAAGAACCTTCTCGATGTCATCCATATGGGAAACACCGATGATCATGTTCACACTTTTATGAAACGCCGCCATATTGTCGTTCGTTCGAAAACGATCGGAGATCAGGGCGACGAAAATATTACGGCGGACGCCCATCGTCAGGGTGGCCAGGTAGCGCAGCACATTGTTGTGATCGGGGTCGGGCGTATCGAATTTTTCATTCACCACGATCATGTCGAAAACGTGAAAGCGCATCTGTTTGAGGGCCTCGCGTGAATTGGCCGGATGGGTTACCTGGTATCCCAGGGATTCCAGGGCGGCCTTGATTTTGCCGCGGTAAACCGGATCACCCTCACAGATCAGCGCGGTTTCCACCCCCTCCTCCAGAAAATCAAAAGGACGATCGGCGGAATCGTAACCGGCATCGGAATCGGCTTCGTCAAAAGTCGGGACGGACGCCTGGTCTTCAGCCGGCGGAGCGGCTTCGGCCGGTGGTTCCTCGGCCTGGGGCGAAACCGTTATCTTTTCTTTGCATTTAGGGCACTTAATAGCAAAAGCCTTGCCCTGGGGAACTTTTTCGTCCGGAATTTTGAAATTTGCCTGGCACTTTTCGCAAGAAACGTCCATCACCCGCTCCTCTCTTTGGAAGTCATCTAAGCATGAAATTTGGGCTCAAGGTCTAGTCTGTGCTCTACGGGATATGCCTGCAAAACCGGGCAGTCGCAAATAGCCTACCAGGAGGCACCAGTGAAGCCAGGGTCTTGCGTGGTAAAACCCGCATGTATGACGAAGATTTAATATGAGCGCTCAATGCCGCACAAAACCCAATGACGTTTACTAGATGGTTTCTAATGTTTTTTCCTGCCATAGCTGCGATCCACCTGCAGATCTTCAATATCAGTGGTCGCCTCCCCACGGCCGGCCTTGACCATATCAAGGCCACGCCCCACGATCCCTTTACGGGAAGCATAGGCCATGGCTGTCTCCTCGGTAATCTGGCCCTTCTCGTAAAGTCCGACGATAAACTTATCAAAGGTCGTCATACCGAAGGCTTCACCGGCATCGATAATTTCATAAAACGTCTTGCCTTCGGATTCACCCTGGAGAATCGTATCCTTGACCCGTAGATTGCTGCCCATGATTTCAAATGCGGCCACCCGGCCGCCGCCTACTTTGGGCAGCAGGCGCTGACAGACGATCCAGCGCACCGTATCCGCCAGCCGGATCCGGATCTGGTTCTCTTCGTCGGTGGGGAACATACCCAGGATACGGTTAATGGTCTGGCCGGCGTCCACGGTATGCAGGGTGCTTAAGACCAAATGGCCGGTCTCGGCCGCACTGAGGCCGATCTCAACCGTTTCCCGGTCGCGCATCTCACCCACCAGAATTACTTTGGGCGCCTGACGCAAAGCTGCCCGCAGGCCGCTGGCAAAGGTGTCGAAGTCGTTGCCCATCTCCCTCTGGTTGAAGGTGGATTTCTTGTGGGGATGCTGATACTCCACTGGATCTTCCAGGGTTACGATGTGGACCGACTTTTCCTCGTTGACTTCATTTAGAACCGCAGCCAGCGAGGTGGTTTTACCGCTGCCGGTAGCGCCCGTAATGAAGATGATCCCGTTTTTCTCCTCGGCCATTTTCAAAAATGGCGAGGGCAGGTTCATGTCTTGCACCGTGGGGATCTTGCTTTCGAGTTTCCGCAAGACAATGGAGTAATTACTCAGCTGGGAGAAGATATTGACCCGGAAGCGGGCCTTGCCCGGCAGGTCATAGGAGCAGTCGCAGGAGCCTTCGATCAACAATGTTTCGGTGAGCCGGCGATCCTGGTTGACCAGGTTCAACGCGAATATTTCCGTCTGAAACGGGGTTAGCTCCATAAACGCCGGCTGCATCTCAACCGGCGTCAGTTGACCTGAACTTTCCACCTGGAAGGCCTTGCCCACGGTGATATTCAGGTCCGACACGTTGTCGAATGAATCCAGCATCCGGGCCAGTATATGGTCAACTTCCTGTTTTTTCATATTGGTCCCCCTTTGTACTGATATACGACCAACCAACCGCGCCCGGCAACTTAAGCATCCGTAAAATCCGTGGGCGGGTTTTTCAGAAACGGCCGGAAGCGCCCTTTCTCGTTGGATTTCATATAGGCCTCATCCGGACTGATCCGGTTGGCATTCAAATGATCCATGATGGCATCGTCGAGCAGCTGCATGCCGTACTTTTTCCCGGTCTGGATGGATGAAGATATCTGGTGGGTCTTGCCCTCCCGAATCAGATTCCGGACGGCGGAGGTGGCGATCATGATCTCCATGGCCGCGCAGCGGCCTTTTTTGTCGATCCGTTTAAACAGCACCTGGGCGATCACCGCCCGAATGCCATCTGAAAGGGTACTCCGGATCTGGGCCTGTTCACTGGAGGGAAACACCTCGATAATCCGGTCTACGGTCTTCATGGCGCTGGAAGTATGCAAGGTACCGAAAACCAAATGCCCGGTTGAAGCGGCTTCAATGGCCAGAGAAATCGTCTCCAGATCACGCATTTCGCCCACCAGAATCACATCAGGATCTTCACGCAGGGCTCCCTTCAGGGCTGCGTGGAAGCTTTTCGTGTGCATCCCCACTTCCCGGTGGTTAATGATGCAACTCTGACTCTTATGTACAAACTCAACCGGGTCTTCAACGGTGATGATGTGGTCTTTACGCGCTTTGTTGGCCACGTCGATAATAGCAGCCAGGGTGGTCGATTTGCCGCTGCCCGTCGGCCCGGTCACCACGCAAAGCCCCCGGGGCAGAGTTGCCAGCTTGGAGATGACGGGCGGCAGGCCGAGCTGTTCGGCCGTGAGGATATCACTGGGAATTTCCCGGAAAACAGCGGCCACACCATATTTTTGCATGAAGAAGTTGGCCCGGTACCTGGCCAGCCCGGGAATTTCATAGCCGAAATCCACATCGCCGGTTTCCTCAAACACCTTGACCTTGTCTTCAGGCGCGATCTCATAGAGCATGGCCTTGAGTTCGTCGTTATCCAGGACCTTGTATTTAATCCGTTCTATCTCGCCCATCAGCCTGAGCGCCGGTGGCTGGCCCGAAACCATATGGAGATCGGAGGCCCCCTGTTCGTTCATCAGCTTGAAGAATGCGTCTATTTTAGCCATTTAAGTTCCCCCATGTTGAACCGATCGGTTTGTAGGTAACTCGTTTTAGCGATAAAGATGACCCGGCATTACGGCCGGCAGCGGCGAATCCCGGGGGTCATGCGGGGTTTTTTCTAGGAAAATTCAACAACTGCAGTCTATCGTCCTGTTCGTCGTGGGCTTTCATTTCTTCCTTGCCCGTTTCCAGGATCTTTGTATGGATTTCGATGATAGACTGGATTTGCGATTCAATCTGCTGGCGCTGCCGTTTGAGTTCGGCAATGTCTTCATGCAGCTGGGAAAGACGTTTGTGTGCCCGTTGCAGCAGTTTTTCAGCCTTAACTTCGGCATCGGCAATGATCAGATCGGCCGATTTCTTGGCGTTGCTTTTCATCTGCTCCATGACCGTTTGCGAGTTTACCAGAGCGCTTTTGAAAGTTTCTTCGCGCTCACGGTACGCCGCCACCTCTCGTTTGCTGCGTTCGAGGGCTCTTTCCAAGCGCTCCATCCGTTCAGCCTGGGCCTGCAGAGCCTCGGCCACCTGCTCCAGGAAGGCATCGACCTCTTTGACGTCGAAACCCCGAAACTTGACCCGGAACTGTCGATTCTGAATGTCGAGCGGGGTAATATCCATGCTATTCACCTCCCGGAAGGGCCGGTTGTCACATCATTGATCTGGATAGACCCACCAGGCTGCCCACCAGAAATTTTTGCAGAAAGATTAAAGCCATAATGACAATTATCGGAGAAATATCGAGTCCGCCCAGATCCAGCGGCAGGGCTCGGCGAACACGATGCAGCACGGGCTCTGTGGCATTGTGAATAAACCGTACAATCGGATTGTAAGGATCCGGGCTTACCCAGGATAGAACAGCGCGCGCAATAATCACCCAGAGATAGATTGTCACAGCGTAATCAACAACTACAGCCAGCGCGAACAGAAAGTTACCGAAAACGAGCATCTATGTACCTTTAAAATTTGAACCTTAGTTAAAAAAATTAAATATATTCTGGCAGGTAAGTCAAGAATTTTCGCCGGTTAGGCGACAGTTGCACCCGTAGCAACCGGTTGTATAGACCGCACCCGGCTGCCTGAAAACGGGTTTCATGAATACTATCAGCTCTAACCATAAAGCCTCTTTGGTGACAATCAAGTCACCAAAGAGGCTTTGGATGGCTTCATTGGGATGACGGGCTGCCATCGCAGGACCGGGGCATCACCCGCCGGCGATCATGGGAATCAACACGACTTCGGCGTTGTCCGGAACCAGGGTATCCTTGAATTTCGGCCGGGAGACCGGTTTGCCGTTCAGGCGAATCACAGCGTACTGCTCGGGTTTCTCAACGTAATGCAACAGCTGTTCAACGTCCATGCCCGGCTGCCAGGGATACTGCTTACCGTCCATCGTTATCATGCGGTCACTCCGTTGGCCTGCAAGACTTCGAGCACCTCCGGAAAATCGATGCCCAGCCGCTTGACCGTCGCCACCGTGGGGATGCCGTCCGCCGTCCAGCCGCGGCGCTTGTAGACCGCGTCCTGCAGTTTCTCATACTGGGCTTCGCGGTGCTTGCGCAATACGGCTACTTTTTCTTCCGAGGACAGTCCCTCAACGGTCACGGCATACTTTTCAACCAGCTGCTGGTCATAGCGCTCCTGCCGGGATTCGTACTCTTCTACCGTCACCGGCCCCACCGCCCGGTAGGGAATTGTATCCTGCTCCCGCCGGCCGTAGCCCATTTTCAGGTTGAACACCCGCTGAAAATTGTAAACCGCCTCGCTCATCACAATCAGGTCATCCGGGGCTGCCTGGCGCCCGGTCACCGAGGAAAAATAGTCGGCGTACCAGTTCACGTGCTTCATCACTTTGGCCGGTTCGGGGGTATCCTTATTATCCTCGGGAACGATGTCGTTCCAGGGCAGCTTACAAAGACCGCAGAGGCCGAACCAGGTGCGGAGCATCGGGAACCAGTGCAGGGCTTCGGCCTTCTCTTCGAACGTCGGCATGAAATTGTGAACCATGTCCAGGAAAATCAACCAGGCCTCGTCGTGCTGGGCACCTTTGAGGGCCATGCCGTAGCCGCCCTGCTGGGCCAGGGATTCCTTGGTCATATACTCCGAGAACTCGAGCCCCTTGGACTCCATGCCGATGTCCTGCAAAATGGCGGCATCCGCACCAAAATCCCGGGCGAAAATCTCCTTCATGCGCCGGATCCCTTGTCCGATCACGGTCCCGAACCCTTCCCCGCGGGCCATCTGGTGGACCAGTTCGAGCGCATCTAAACGGTTGCCGAAGAACAGCTGCATCCCGCCGGTGTGCTCGCTGGTAATCTGGTTCATCTCGAAGCACTCCATGACAAAGGCAATGGACGTACCGACCGAGATGGTATCGAGGCCATACGTATCACAGTAGAAATTCATTTCCAGGATCGTGGAGGGGTCGAAAATACCCAGGTTCGAGCCGCATCCGGCAATGGTCTCGTACTCCGGCCCGTCCACAAACACCTTCTGGCCTTTGTAGGGGCCGGTAAACGGTACGAAATCACGAACCCCATGGGAACAGGCGACGGTGCAGCCGCGCCAGCAGCCGTCGAAGCCCTTATCGAAAATATGTTCAAAGACTTCGCTGCCTATGAGGTTACCGCCGGTATGGGAGCCAAACTTAAAATTATGGGTGGGCAACAGATCAAAGTCATTCATGATGGGCACCAGGTGGGAGGTCCCCAGCGAAGCCATCTTGTTCTGCTTGGGATCCAGGCTGACAATCTCCTTGGAGTGCAGCTTGGCGACTGTTTTGAGGGCATCCAGGTCATCCGGGTTGTTGGATTTCAGCGAAACCGTGTTCCAGCGGGCCACGATGGCTTTTATCCCCTTGTCGGCAAACACGGTGCCGATACCGCCGCGGCCGGCCTGTTTGTAGCGGGTCATCTTGCGCTGGCCGTCGTACCAGGTAAAATTCAGGCAGCCGAAAAAGGTGTTTTTAGCACCCGTCCCCGAGGATACGACTGAGATGTGACTTTTTTTACCCTGCCCGAAATAATCGGTCAGGGCGGCGGACAGGGCATAGGAGTCGTCGGTGAGGCCTGGCATATCCAGAATTTCGACTTTCTGATCGATCCCGTCTATCAGGATGACGGCGTCGCCGCCGGCCTGGCCGCGGACCTCGAGGGCATCGAAGCCGGAAAACTTCAGATAAGGCCCGAAATAGCCGCCGACATTGGAATCGACGACCGAACCGGTCAGCGGCGACAGGGATGTGACGATGCTTTTGCCCGAACCGGGGTAGGCCGGCGTCCCACCCATGGGACCGCTGGCGATACAGATGGCGTTTGCGGGGTCGTTCCAGCGGGTTTCACCGCTCACCGCATTCCACAGCAGCCAGAGATCGAATCCCTTGC
Source organism: Olavius algarvensis Delta 4 endosymbiont (assembly GCA_905176665.1). Taxonomy (GTDB): domain Bacteria; phylum Desulfobacterota; class Desulfobacteria; order Desulfobacterales; family CAJINA01; genus CAJINA01. The sequence continues at coordinate 159,369 of CAJINA010000122.1, forward strand.
CCCCAACGAAAATGTCTTTCATCTGCTGGGACACGGGGTTGATGCTGATCGTGCCTCCCGACAGATCGATCCCGAGCGTCTGGTTCGCATAGCCTTTTTCTATGACCGGTCGTTCATAGGCCAATGTCTTGATTGTGTTTACCTTTAATTGAGTCATTTCTGGCAACTCCTTGAATGCGTATCTTTGGGTAACTTGCTGATTGAATCCGTATATCATGAACGCCCGCCGGTCGATACAGAAATCTGTCTGCGGGCTTCAGGCTGGAAGCTGTCTCAAAAAAGTCTTTTGCCCCAATCTCGGCGTTGGGCGCTAAATTGGCGAGTAAATCGCCTCCGTAAGGAATACTGCTTATTGTAGAGCGGACCAAACCCTCGAAATACTGGAGTATTCCTCCGGTTCGAATGTAGTGCCCGCCGCAGCTTGAATCAAAATCCCTTTTTTGAAAAAGCGTCTAAACTACCGGCCCGTTTGTGATGGGTGGCCTTGTAATTACTTCAGGGCTTCTTCACCACCGCCGAACTGCCTCTCCAGGGAAAACTCTTTCAAAATCACGTCGTCGTCAGCCCGGCCGGTTCCGGTGATGGCCCGGGCGGCCACTTCGCCGATACCCGGGCCGAGCATATAGCCCTGTCCGCACATCCCGGTCACATGGAAGAACCCTTCCACGCTGCTGTTCCAGCCTACCAAAGGGGCACCGTCCGGCGACATGGGGTACAGGCCGCGCCAGACGCGGCGTACCCGGACATTCTGCAGCCGCGGTACGAGGCTGACCATGCGTTTGCATACCTGCGGCAGGAAAATGGATGTCTCCCGGTGATCGGTCCCGATGATGGGCGGATCCGGCGTGATGCAGAACACCACTTGCCCGTGCCGGTTCTGGTAGAAATAATAGTTTTGGGGGCCGGTCCCGGGCCGCAGGTCCACAACCATGCATTTGAAAAAAGGCTGCACCGGTTCGGTGATCGCGCCTTCGTGGGAATCCGGAATGACCGGAATGTCGATGCCGGCAGTCTGGCCCAGGGGCTGGGAATAGGCCCCGGCCGCATCGACCACCACCGGGGCTGTATAGTCCCCGCGATCCGTCACCACCCCGGTGACCCGGCCGCCGTTGGTCAGGATTTTTTGAATCTTTTCCTTGAACCGGAAAACAGCGCCCCTGGCCAAAGCCTGCCGGTAAAACGCGTTGATAGCCAGCAGGGGCGAAGCCGAACCGTCCTTGGGCGAGAACGTCCCGCCTTTCAGGCCGCGGGTTACAATGCCCGGCATCTGCGCCGCCACGGCATCCGGGCCGACGAATTCGATTTCAAGACCGTGTTTTTTCTGGATCGGCAGAATACTTTTCAGGGCGGTTTCTTCTATCTCCCGATAGACCGGAAACAGATACCCCCCCTGCAGCCATTCGATATCGTCCCCATATAAAGTCTGCCAGGTGGAAAAAATTTCCAATGACCGCAGACCACAGAGAATCTTGCCCCGTGTGGAATGGGTCGCCCGGATACCCCCGATGGCATGTTTGTTCTCGCCTTGACCAGGGGAAGGCTTTGCATCGATCACCAGCACTTTAGCGCCGGCGTCTCCCAGGGCCAGGGCCGTGGGAATCCCCACGGAACCTGCCCCGATTATAATCACATCGTAATTACGCATCGCCAATACCTCCCGGTACCCCGGCCAGCACCCCCATGGGAGCTTCCACGAAAAGCGGCCGGTCAACCCGGTCCGTTACCTCGCCAAGATCCACACCCTCCTCCTGGAAAATCCGCCAGATCATGGATCGGCACGTTTTCGAGCCGCAGGCCCCCATGCCTGCTCGATTCAAGGCTTTGAGCTGGTTCATATCCCGCACGCCGCTCTGGATGGCGTCCCGGATTTCTCCGGCCGTAATGCGTTCACACCGGCAGATCACGGCTTCATCCGGCAGCGGGGCACTGGAATAGAGTTCATCGGGATCCAGGTCCAGATCAGGTTGAATCCGGATGCCGATCGCCTGCTTGGCGATGGCCCGCGGCAGTTGGACCTGGACCATCAAGGTCCCGGGGTATTTCTTGCGATTGGCCACCACCCGCTTCACCGGAAACTCCCCCAGTATCCGACCATCGTCGTCGGTAATCGCAATGGTCTGTCCCTTGCCGACGCGATCGCGCCAGATCTCATAAGGCAGTGTGACCACCGGTTGTTCGGGGTCTTCTCGGTAATCGACCACGGTGACCGCCAGACCCGGGCAAATGGCCACACAACCCAGGCATCCCTGGCAGGCCCCTTCAGTGGTACAATAGGGCAACCCGGTAATGTCGTCTCTTTCGGTCCGGATAATTTTTTCCGGGCACACGGAGGTACAGGGGTTGCAGGGTACCTCCTGAAAACAGTGGAAAACCGGCAGGACCCCTTCTGTGCCGGCGGCGGGTTCGCGACAGACGACCGGTCCCGGTTTCGACTTCAATACCCGGGCTTTTTCATCCCATGCCGCCGGGATATCACCGTCGTGCCGGCCCAGGGCCCGGGCAATTTTGAGGCCCTCGATCTTACCGGTAAACATGGCGGCGGAGGCCTCGGCGATCTCCTGGGCGTCGCCGGCGGCATATACATCCATGCCCCACTGTTTGGCTTTCAGGTAAAACTCATCGACCTTGGACAACCCCACGGCAATGAGAACCGTATCCACCGCAAACGTGCGGTCGGTCCCGGGGACCACCTGCCAGTTGCTGTCCAGCTGAGCGATGGTCACGGAGCGGACCCGGTCTTCACCGTTGGCCGACACCACGGTGTGCCCGGTATAGATAGGTACCCCCAGCCGCTGCAGTTTGTCGGCGTGCACCTTGTACCCGCCTACTTCCGGGAGGGCTTCGATCAGGGCCGCCACCTCGATGCCGGCCTGGATAGCATGATAGCCGGCGACCAGGCCGACATTGCCGCCGCCGACGATGAGCACCCGTTCCGAACATTTCACGAGGTCGCGATTCACCAGGGTCTGAAACGCCCCGGCACCATAGACCCCCGGCAGGGTGTTGCCGGGAAAGGACAGCATCTTCTCCCGGGCCCCGGTGGCCACCAGCATTTTTGCGGCCTTGATCAGTCGGTAGCGGTTGCCCTGGACGATCCCGATTATCCGGTCGGAAAAAACGCCCACGGCGGTGGCTTCAAGCCACACCTGCACACTGGGATAGGTCTGGAGTTCGTCTTCGAGCAGCCGGGCAATCTCATAACCGCGGGTGCCGGCATAGGAATCGGCAACTGAACCGAAAAATTTATGGGTTTGCAGCACCAGTTTACCACCCAGACGGTCCTTGTCGTCCACCAGCAGCGAATCGATTCCCAATTTGCCCAACTCTACTGCAGCGGATAATCCAGCCGGCCCGCCTCCGATGATCAGAACCTCCGTCTCCTGGATGGGGACATCGCCAGTCGTCACCTGTTGATCGGCGGCGGGGATCTGCGGCAAGCCTGCGACACTCTCGACCTGCATTCCCGCGGCCAGGGGGGGCATGCAGGCCTTCACGGGCATACCGTCAGCCAGCACCAAGCATTGGGAGCATTGGCCATTGGCACAAAACATCCCCTGGGGGCTGCCATCCTTGTGATGGTGGCCAAAAATCTGGTGGCCGCCGGCGAACAGGGCGGCCGATATCATTTCACCTTCGAAACCGGAGAACGCCTGCCCGTTCCAATAAAACTGGACTGCTTGCCTGGCCGGCACAGCCAGCACTGGATGCTGCTCAATCCGTTTGGTTTCCATAACTATCTTATCCGTTCCAATACATTACCTATCAGTTTTCGGGCGTCCGCCGGTTCGGAAAATATTGCCCAGGCCCTTTATAATGGTTTAACCATTATAAAACTCATTTTGATTGGCCTGTTAAGAAGCTTTTTAAAGCCGTCCCGTGCATTATTTACTTGACTTAAAGACGATGTCTTCTTAATTTAACTATTTGGAATTATTGGCATGATATCAAGCAAGCGGATATTAAGCAGGCAGGCCTAAGGAGACTGTAATAATGCTAAACAACAAGAAAATCGGTTTCATCGGCTCGGGCAACATGGGCGCCGCGATGATCAGCGGCCTGATCGACTCGGGCGCTTCCCAGGCGGACAACATCATGTGCTCGGATGTGCGCGAGGAGGCTCTCCAGGATCTGGAAGCCAAATTCGCCATCTCCACTTCCACCAGCAATATCGCGGTGGCAACTGAGGCGGACATCATCATACTCGCCATCAAGCCCCAGATCATGGTCCCGGTCCTGCAGGAAATCAAGGACTGCCTCGACCTTTCCAAAATCATCGTCTCCATTGCCGCCGGGGTTCCCCTGGCTGCTATCGAAGCCTGCCTGAACAAAGATCTGCGGCTCATCCGCGTAATGCCGAACGTGGCGGTGGCGGTACGCGAGGGTGCGGCTGCCGTCGCCGCCGGGGCCCATACCCTGCCAGAGGATATCGACCTGGCCATGGAGATCTTCAACTCAGTGGGCAAGAGCATTTTTCTAAAAGAAAACAATTTGATGGATGCTGTTACCGGTTTGAGCGGTAGTGGTCCGGCCTATATATTTATGGTGGTGGATGCCCTGGCGGACGCCGGTGTCAAGGTAGGCCTTTCGCGACCGGACGCCCTGCTGCTGGCCTCCCAGACCATCCTGGGGGCCGCCAAGATGTTGATCGAAACCAAAGAGCATCCCGGGCAGCTGAAGGATTCCGTCACCTCTCCGGGGGGGACCGCCATCGCCGGCCTGCACACCCTGGAGAAGGGCGGGCTGCGCACCACCTTGATCAATGCCGTGGAAGCGGCTACCCAGCGATCCGTGGAGCTTGGTGAAATAATGATTAAACACTTCGGTGAAAATGGGAAAGAGGGCCGTTGAAAACGGATTCTGCCAAGGCCTGGTCAATTCTCTACCTGCTGGTCCGCACCAGCCTGGGCCTCGTGTTCCTGTGGGCCAGCTGGGACAAGATCCTGTATCCGGATAAGTTTGCGGCCATCATCGCCAACTATGACATCCTGCCGGCCGCGACCATCAACCTGGCCGCCCTGGTACTGCCGTGGATCGAGATGATTTGCGGCGTTTTATTACTGGTCGGGCGCCTGATTCCCGGGGCCGTCCTGGTCTTGAACACCCTGCTGGTTGTTTTCATCCTGGCTACCAGCTTCAACCTCTATCGGGGTCTGGATGTAGACTGCGGCTGCTTTTCGGTAGCGCCCGGCACCGGTGGCAAAACCATTCTGAACCTGGTACGCAACGGGTTGCTGCTGGCCGCCGGCATCTGGCTGTTTTTCTATGCCGCCGGCCACTTGCGGGCAGACCGGTCCACGGACGTATCTACACGGGGAGCAAGGTGAGCGACGATGTTGGTTGAAACAGTCCCATATCCGGCTGCTTTTCTATTTGGCCTGCTCTCATTTTTCTCACCGTGCATCCTGCCGCTCCTGCCGGCCTACTTCAGTTTCATTTCCGGCTATTCCCTGGAAGAACTCGTGGACGGCAGCGATGCCGGCATCCGGAAAAAGGTAGTCCTATCCACAGCCACCTTCGTGCTGGGTTTCTCAACCATTTTCATCGCGCTGGGCATGACCGCCTCCCTGATCGGCAACCTGGCCCACGACTATCGTCATATCATCCGGATTGCCGGCGGCATCCTCATTATCTTGTTTGGGATCCACATGAGCGGCCTGTACAATTTCCGTCTGCTCAATATGGAGGGCCGTCTGCACATGCAAAAAAAGCCCCTGCACGTGCTGGGCGCCTTCCTGATCGGGATGGCCTTTGCCGCCGGCTGGAGCCCCTGCATGGGACCGCAGCTGGGATCGATCTTGATCATGGCCGGCAGCCGGGAAACTATCTGGCAGGGTACGGCATTATTGGGAATCTACTCTGCAGGCCTGGCCATTCCCTTTTTAATCCTTTCCTTCTGCATCAATTATCTTGTACAATTCCTGCAACGGGCGAAAAAAGCGGTCCGTTTCGTGAATGTAACTGCCGGTATCCTGTTGATTGCCATGGGCATTCTTCTATTGACCGACAAATTGACCTTACTGGTCGTGACGGTATAGCCAATTGACCAACAAGATTCTTTTCTATGCGCTCCTGGTCTTCGTGCTCGCGACGACCGCAGCTTCAGGCGCTGCCCCGCAAGGTAAAATCCGCTGGGTGGATTTCAAACAGGCCCAGGCCCAGAGCCGGCAGACCGGCAAGATCATGGTCATCTATTTTTTTTCGGACAATTGCCCCAGCTGCAGCGAAATGGAGAAAACCACCTGGCAGGACGCCCGGATCATCGATGCCCTGAATAACCGCTATACCCCGGTCAAAGTCGATGTGAATAAACACCGGCAGATTGCCAGCCTGTACAAGGTGTATTACCTGCCGACGACCTGGTTCATCAAGCCGGACGGTCAACCTTTCGGCAACCGTCCCGGATACATACCCGCCGAGTTATTGTTAAAGATATTCAAGCGCCTACCGCGATAGATGCCTGCTCCGGCAAACACATCGGATGACGGAAATAAGAAGATTAGAAGCTATCTCAAAAAAGCCTTTTGGCTCAATCTTGGCCTTTGTGCTCACATCAGGTCCTCGAAATACTCAGTGTATTCCTCCGGTCTGATATTCACGGCTGCCTTGACCTTGAACCAAAATTCCTTTTTGAGATAGCTTCTATTTTTTAAAAGACCATTCGGGCAGGAAATTTAAAGACGGGACTCGTCGGAGCGTTTATCCATCATTCTTCTGAACAGCCGCAGGGATGTGGTAAACAGGACCCAGGCACTGAGGATCGCCAATATGATCGGCACCCATAGGTAGGCGCTCCAAACCGGATGATCACCCGCCACCGATATTCCCGCACAGGCGAACAGGAACACGCCCGCCATCAATACGATAATCGAAACACACAAGGGCTCGGAATCGTACCAGGGTGAAATCACTTTGCGGTAAACAGGTTTTGAGTCGAGTCGCACGGGCCCTCCGCTATTGCCGGGTTGCCGCCAAACAACACAATATGTAGACTTTTTTATTGACACACAACAATATATTGTAATAACAAGGTACTTACCTGCGTGTGGCAAACTTCATTGGAAGCTCTCTAAAAAATGGATTGATCCTGCGCAAAACGCATGGGATCTGCGTCAAGTTAAGACGTCCGTGAAGAATAATCCGGAAAGACGCAGCGGTGTTTCAGGATATTGCGTCTGTCGGCCTAAATACCGTTTTTCCGGAACAATCTGCCTTGCGCAGGTATATATCTGGACCCCGAACATCTTACACGACGATTTCCAGGCTGAATTACCAGCTATTCATTCATAAGTAAACAGACCTTTGAAACTGCAACGATTTTTGGCGAGGTGACCTTTGTTCGAACAGATTAAAAAACGTAATGGCAGCGTTGTGGAATTTGATTCATCCAAAATTACCTTCGCCATAGCCGAAGCCGGAAAAGCTACGGGCACCTTCGAAGAGCGCGAAGCCCGCAAGCTCACCCTACGGGTTTTGACCCTCGCCCATGAACTGCGCCTGGGCCCCTTACCGGAAGTGGAGGAAATCCAGGATATCGTCGAACGGGTCTTGCTCGATTCCCCCTTTTACAAAGCGGCCAAAGCCTACATCCTCTACCGGGAACAGCATGCCCGTATCCGGCAGATGGCCACCCGGGCCAATGTAGACCTGGTGGATCACTATATCCAGAAATTGGATTGGAAGATAAAAGAAAACAGTAACATGTGCTACTCCCTCCAGGGACTGAACAACTATATCTCCTCGGATGTGACCTCCGAATATTGGCTCAACAGCATCTACCCCCCGGAGATTCGCCAGGCCCATAAAGAGGGAGACCTGCATATCCATGACTTGAGCCTGTTGTCGGTCTACTGCGTGGGCTGGGATCTCCAGGACCTGCTGCGCAACGGCTTCAAAGGGGTCGAAGGCAAGGTGGAGAGCGCGCCGCCCAAGCACCTGCGGTCCGCCCTGGGTCAGATCGTCAACTTCTTTTATACGCTCCAGGGGGAGGCCGCCGGCGCCCAGGCGGTTTCGAATTTCGATACGTTGCTGGCACCTTTTGTGCGCTATGACAACCTGCACCAGGATGATGTCAAGCAGGCGCTGCAGGAATTCGTGTTCAATATCAACATACCCACCCGGGTTGGGTTTCAGACGCCTTTTACCAACATCACCATGGATCTATATGTACCCGAAATATTAAAAGATGTACCGGTCATAATCGGCGGACGGAATCAGTATGCGACTTACGCCGAATTCCAAAAGGAGATGAACATGATCAACCGGGCCTTTGCCGAGGTTATGATGGCCGGCGATGCCAAGGGCCGGGTGTTCACCTTTCCCATCCCCACCTACAACATTACCCCGGACTTCGACTGGGACAATCCCAACCTGGAATCGCTGTGGGAGATGACCGGAAAATACGGCATCCCGTACTTCTCCAATTTTGTCAATTCCGACATGAAACCGGACGATGCCCGCTCCATGTGCTGCCGGCTGCGGCTGGACAACCGCGAACTCCTAAAGCGGGGCGGCGGGCTCTTTGGCGCCAATCCGCTGACCGGCTCCATCGGGGTGGTTACCCTTAACCTGCCCCGCATCGGGTATCTGGCCAACGATCGGGCAGAATTCCTGTTCATGCTTGAAAAACAGATCAACCTGGCGGTGGAAAGCTTGACCATCAAGCGTAAGATCCTGGAAAATTTCACGGACAAGAACCTGTACCCCTACTCAAAATTCTACCTGCGGGAAATCAAGAAAAACGGGGACCTCTTCTGGAAAAACCATTTTTCGACCATTGGCATCATCGGCATGAACGAGGCCTGCCTCAATTTCCTGGGACAGGACATCGCCAGCCCCAACGGCCAGGCCTTTGCATCCGAAACCATGGATTTCATGCGCGATATCATTGCAGATATCCAAGACCGCACCGGTGATATCTTCAACCTGGAAGCCACTCCGGCCGAAGGCACTTCCTACCGGCTTTGCATGCTGGATAAAAAGCGCCATCCGGGCATCAAGTGCGCCAACGAGCGCGATTATCAAAAGGGCGCCGCACCCTACTATACCAATTCGACCCAGTTGCCGGTCAATTATACCGACGACATATTCGAGACCCTGGCGCTCCAGGACAATTTGCAGGCCAAATACACCGGCGGCACGGTTTTGCATATTTTCCTCGGTGAAAAAGTTTCCGATACAACTGTTTTAAAATCGCTCATCAAGAAAGTCGCCACCAACTACCGCCTGCCCTACTTTACCATCACCCCGACGTTCAGCGTCTGTCCCACCCATGGCTACCTGTCCGGTGAACAGCACCAATGCCGGGACTGCAGCCAGGAGACCGAAATCTATCCCCGGGTCGTCGGCTACCTGCGCCCTGTCAAGCAATGGAACAACGGGAAGCAGGCCGAATACAGCCAGCGCAAACCCTATGCACCGGACGCTGGTCCCGATGAACAGTTGGAGCCCATGAAAATTACCGCCAACGAGTAGCATCAGTTTAAAACCTGTCGATGACCGGCGCCCAGCATGTATTTCGGTGGACTTCAGAAAAATTCCCTGATCGACTACCCCGGGAAAATGAGTTGTGTTCTGTTTCTGGCGGGCTGCAATTTCCATTGCCCCTATTGCCACAATCCCGAACTCGCCCGGGGGGCTGTTCCCCGGGCCAACCGCATCTCCCTGGATGCGGCCCTGGAATTTCTGGAAAGCCGCCGGGGCTTGCTGGAAGGCGTGGTCCTGTCCGGCGGTGAACCTGCCCTTGAAAAAAACTTGCCCCGGATCTGCAAACGCATAAAAGACCTGGGATACCCGGTTAAACTCGACACCAACGGGAGTCGGCCGGACGTTCTCGCCCGACTTTTCGAGGAGAACTGCATCGATTATGTGGCCATGGACCTCAAGGCGCCCCTTTCTGGGTATTACCCTGATATTACATCAAAACACATTCAAGCGCAGCTACAAGACAGCATCCGGTTGATCATGTCCTCCGGCCGGGACTACGAATTCAGGACCACCTGCGCCGAGCCCTTTGCCGGGCCGGAAACCATCGGAGAGATCGCCGCAACCATCCGGGGTGCCCGTCGGTATGTCCTCCAGCCGTTCAACCCGCTCGTCGTACTGGACCCGGCCTTCTGCAACGCCTACCAGCACCAGCCGGACAGGGCCCAGATAGAATCTTTTCGTAAAAAAATCGAGCCGTTGTTTGGTGAATGCGTGATTCGCTGAAACAGTTGGAACCAGCTATCCGAACCGTCTGTCCGGCAGTTGACAGCCCTGTATTTGTTCCCTGTGGAAACAGCATGAATCCGTAGATTCTACACGCCATTCAAAGACTGTAAGGCATTCGATTTTTGCTTGACACCCCGGCTTGCTATTCATAGGGTGAAGTTTACTTTTTTAAGAGAGCCGGCAGCGTCGACAAGGCGGCCCCTGGATTGATTCCGCCAGGCATTTTCTTAGACCATCCAACAACAGGTGGCTTTGCCTACCGGCAAAGCTGATAGGTTTCATAAAAAACACCGTTTACCACTTTTACCTACTTTATCTAGGTGGAGGCACTTCAACCACAGGGAGGAGACATTATGACCAATCCGTATGATGAGGCCCACGCACAGAGCATTAACAATCCGGATGAATTCTGGGCGGCGGCTGCAGAGGACTGCCACTGGTACAAGAAATGGGACAAGGTTCTTGATGATTCCAACAAACCCTTTTACCGCTGGTTTACCGGAGGCCAGATCAACTCCTGCTACAATGCCCTGGATTTTCATATCGAAAACGGCCGCGGGGACCAGGATGCCCTGATCTACGACAGCCCGGTTACGGATACGATCAAAAAATATACGTTTAGCGAGCTTCGTGATGAAGTTGCCAAGGTTGCCGGTGTCCTGGCCAGCCAGGGGGTAACCAAGGGCGATCGGGTCCTGATATACATGCCGATGATCGCCGAGGCGGTCATGGCCATGCTGGCGTGTGCCCGCATTGGCGCGGTCCACTCAGTGGTTTTCGGTGGCTTTGCCGCGGCCGAACTGGCCACCCGCATCAATGACGCCAAACCCAAGGTGATCATGTCCGCCTCCTGCGGCATCGAAGTTGCCAAAGTGATCGCGTACAAACCCCTGCTGGATGAAGCCATCAACCTCTCCGATCACAAACCGGAAAAGTGCCTGATTTTCCAGCGCCCCATGGCCCAGGCCAGCATGATCGACGGCCGCGACCTGGATTGGGTGGACGAGGTCGCCAAGGCCACACCGGCTGACTGCGTGCCGGTCGCCGCAACCGACCCGCTTTACATTCTCTACACGTCCGGCACCACCGGCCAACCCAAGGGTGTGGTCCGGGACAACGGCGGCCACGTGGTCGCCCTGAAGTGGACCATGAAAAACATCTACAACATACAGGCCGGAGACGTATACTGGGCGGCGTCGGACGTCGGCTGGGTCGTCGGCCACTCCTATATCGTCTACGCTCCGCTGTTCAACGGTAGCACCACGATCGTCTTTGAAGGCAAACCGGTGGGAACCCCCGATGCCGGTGTCTTCTGGCGTGTTATCTCCGACCACAAGGTCAAGGCCATGTTTACCGCCCCGACCGCTTTCCGGGCCATCAAGCGGGAAGACCCCAAGGCTGAACTGATCAAGCAGTACGACCTGTCCAATTTCGAGGCCCTGTTTTTAGCCGGCGAGCGGACGGATCCGGATACCCTGCACTGGGCTGAAGACAGTCTGGGGGTTCCGGTCATCGACCACTGGTGGCAGACGGAAACCGGTTGGGCCATCTGTGCGAATTGCATTGGTATCCACCAGTTTGAGGTCAAGGAAGGCTCCCCGACCAAGGCGGCACCCGGCTGGAATGTCCAGGTCGTCGATGCCGACTGCAAGCAGGTGGCCGCTGGTGACATCGGGGCTCTGGTGGTCAAGCTGCCGCTGCCTCCCGGCACCCTGCCGACCCTCTGGCAGAATGACAAGCGTTACCTGGAATCCTATCTGGATGAGTTCCCGGGTTACTATAAAACCGCGGATGCCGGATTTATCGATGACGAAGGCTATGTGTTCGTCATGTCCCGGACCGACGACATCATCAACGTGGCCGGGCACCGGCTCTCCACCGGCGCCATGGAGGAAGTCCTGGCCGACCATCCCGACGTTGCCGAATGTGCCGTCCTGGGCGTGGATGACAAGCTTAAGGGGCAGATCCCGGTAGGCTTTATGGTCCTGAATGCCGGTGTTGAGCGCAACAACGACGACATCATCAAAGAAGTTATTCAAATGGTCCGCGAACGCATAGGTCCGGTCGCCGCTTTTAAAACCGCGACCGTCGTCAAACGGCTGCCCAAGACCAGGTCCGGCAAGATTCTGCGCGGCACCATCCAGAAGATCGCCGACAACAAGGAATACAAGGTCCCGGCTACGATTGACGATCCAACCATTCTGGGTGAAATGGAAGAGGCCCTGGAGGGTATCGGCTACGCCGGTGCCAGAAAAGATTAGAGCCTTAAATCTGCAAAAATGAACCAAAACAAATGCCGGTGGTTCCATTTGGAACCACCGGCATTTGCATATCAGGAGGTTACGCGTCCTATTTTTTCGCAGACCGGTTGGCCGGCGAATAATAGCGGGTGGATCAACCGGAGGGCCGCATCGCCGATACCGGCCTGCTACGCTCCGATTGTATTGCGAACAATGCCGATCAGCCGTTCGGGATCGAACGGTTTTTTGATAAATGCGATCGCATCCTTTACGGCATGGTCCCCGTCTATGCCGCTGATAACGATAATCGGAATATCGCGCAACTGCTTATCCTTGCGCAATTTGCGATAGAAACGGGATCCCCACTCCTGGGGCATCTCCAGGTCGAGGGTAATCAAGTCCGGTTTCTCCTGCCGAACCGTTTCCAAGCCCTCCATGCTGCTCGACGCGGCACAGGTAGCGTACCCGTTGTCGCTAAAGACCGCTTCCAGGTACTTCACAATGACCGGGTCATCATCGATGATCAGTATTTTCTTGGCCATGACATCTCCCGCTTTACATTTGAAAGCTCTTAAAAGGCGGCTACCCCCTCTTTCTGTGACACTCTCCGCACATAACCGGACCGGCGTGCTGCTTGATGTGACAGCCCTTGCAATTCATGTGAAACGCCTTCATCAGGCCGGGCTGTTTCCCTTCCGCTTCGAGCCCGTGACAATCCCCGCAGCGTTGATCCTCGGAGGACTCCCCTTCCAGCAGTTGGCCATCTTCGTAAAGATGGTGGCATTCGCTGCACTCTTCCAGTTCTGCCTTTTCATTGTGATCGTCGTGCTTGAAAACGGACGGTGGCCGGCGAATCCTTTCAAACCCACTGTTGTCGACCTGGACCATGTCTTCCTGGGAATAAACGGCCGATAGCAGCCCTGCCGAAACCAGGCATACGGTCAATAGGATTTTTATCAGGCACTTCATTCTGGCCTCCCTTTATACGTCTGGTTTCTCCATGACCTCGTAAAGAATGTCCCCCAGAAATTTAATTTCCTGTCCGACACCATAGTAGTGGTTGATATCTTCAAGACCGCTGTGACAGTTGTGACAGGGTGCGATCAACACCTTGGCGCCCCGGGCTTTGGCCGCGAACAACTGTTCCGCTTTGACCCGGTTGCCGTTCACCCGGGTCATTTTGTACGGCGGGCCGCAATTGATGACACCGCCGCCGGCACAGCAGCAGATGTTGTGCTCCCGGTTGGGCTCCATCTCGATAAGTTCGGAGCACATCGCTTTCACTACATAGCGCGCTTTTTCGTAAAGTCCTCCGCCCCGGGCCACGTTGCAGGGATCATGGAGGGTCACCGGGGTGTCGAATTTTTTAGCGATCTTGATTTTACCGGATTTGATGATGTCGTAAAAAAAATCGATGGCGTGCACAATCGGTATCGGCGGCATTTTCCACCCCAGCCAGCGATTGCCCACGTCATAGACCGAGCGGAAGGCATGCCCGCACTCACCCATCACGATCTTCTTTACCTTCAGCCGGGCCGCAGTTTCAAAATGGTGCCGCTTGAGACGCCCCATCAACTCATTGTCGCCGGTAAACATGGCCATGTCGCTGTTATCCCAGCCCGAGGAAGCCGGCATGGTCCAGTTCACGCCGGCCACATCCAGAATCACGGCCGCCTGGTAAATCAACTGGGCCTGGAACTTCGGTTCCGGGCCGATGACGGAATACATGATATCCGCCCCTTCCTTTTCGAGGGGTATGCGGAGGGTGGGAATTTCGGCCTGGGCTTCCTCTTCCTGCCACTGCAGGGTATCCGGCCATTCGTCCGGCTTCACCCACATCTGGTTCATGGTCACCGAATGGCTGTGGGCGGTATCCTGGATGTACCGCGGGGTAACCCCGAGCAGGTGCACCATCCGGCGTATCACCAGCATCATGTAGGCAATGTCGATCCCGAAGGGGCAAAACATGGCGCAGCGTTTACACAAATTACATTCGGTATGCGCAATCCTGATCATGGAGAGCACAAAGGCCTGATCCACCCGCCCTTTTCTTTTCAGCAGTTCCCACAGGGTTTGCTTCACCTTGCCCACCGGTGAGAAGGCCGGATCATTGTCGTGCGATAGGTAGTAGTGACAGGCTTCGGAGCACAAGCCGCAGTGGACGCAGGTCTGGACGTAAGCCTTCAACCGTGCGCCGGTCTCACCCTTTAGCACCTGGTTGACGACCGCCGCGATTTTCTCGGCGGTCAACCGGTCAACTGCAGACTGGATGTATTCGTCTGCAGCCGGTTTTACTTTCGAGGTTGCCGGTTCAGCCATTGGTAAAGTCTCCTATTGTATTGGTCGTGTGCATACGCAGCTGGCCCCTTATTACCAGTCCCGGGCATGGCGGATGCCACCGAATTCAGATCCCATATACGCCCGGGTAAACGGTGAAAACACCATGTGGCTCAAACGGGTAAAGGGGATGGCCACCAGCATGATCTCACCGGACACAATGTGCAGAATCGTCATCACCTGGTAGTTGAACCACTGGTGATACGCACAAATGCCGGTTAGAAAGGGCGCCGCCACGATTGCCAGAATGATGAAATCGGAGGCTGAAGTGACATACTGGACTTCCGGATTCTTCAATCGCCGGACCAGGAAGAAAATGCAGCCGCCCACCACCAGAAAGGCCATGACATCCGCCAGGCCGTTGGGCAGCGCCAGCCAGCTGATACTCCAGGCCTCTTCCCACAGAATGATATGAGCCATCAGAAACAGCGGCGTGATCAGGAGGCACAAGTGAAAGACAAAAGTCACCAGGGTCATCACGGGGTGTTTGCGCATGTTCAAAGTGGCAAAAGGCGTCAGCCAGTGCAGAATCGAGCGCAGGCTGTATTTCCAGCTCATGTAGCTGAAGATCCACTTCTCCTTTTCGTTGACCAGCCGGATCATGTTGACCAGGCGGTACAAAGAGCCAAAGATGAATATGCAAAATGCCACCCACACCAGGGGTCCGCTCACAAAATTGTAAACCTGATGCATGTCGTCCTCCTCGCTTAGCTGGCAATTTCGGCAACGGGCACAACCCGCCGGATATAGTGGTCCCCTTCCACGGACCGTAGCAGCAGTTTGCTGCCGTCCGGGCTGAAAACCGGGTCCCACATGGTGTCGCAAGCCTGCGCCCACAACCGGTCATTGACCAGGATGGTATATTTGCCGTTTCTCTCGACCCGGGCGGCCACATCCCGTCCATCCGGGCTGAACACCGGCTGCCAGGCCATATCAGCCGTGGTCCGCCAGACGGTTCCATCCACCGCCACATGCCAGTTGGAACCGTTTTTACCCAACACCGCCACCCGCTGACCATCCGGGCTGAACACCATATCGGTCACCATCTCGGTAAAGGTGGCGGACCAGGGGACCTGGTCGACGGCGACCGTCCATTTCCCGAAAGCCGGGGCTACGATGGCAGCCAATTTCTGCCCGTCCGGGCTGAACTGCTGTTTCCACAACTGGACGAACTTGCGGTTCCACAGAGGTTGGCCGTCCGCAGCCAGGATCCATTTACCGGCCACCCGCACCGGCGCCACGACGGCACCGGTCGCCGGATTGAATACCGGTTCCCAGACGGCGGGATACGACTGGTCCCAGGCTTTCCCGTTTACTGCGATGGTATAGTCATACAGGCTGCGGCGTACTTCCGCGGCCAGCTGCTGGCCGTCGGCGCTGAGAGCCAGCCCCCATACGTTTACAAAGCGGCTGTCCCAGGCCCTTCCGTTGAGGGCCGCGGTAAAGGCGCCCTCCTGGAACTTGAGAATATCCGCTTCACCGATATCCGCAACTTGCACGGCAGCCGCCGTCGCCGTGCCGGCCGGATTGAAGACAAACGTGTTCATATTAGCGAATTGTTCATCCCAGGGCGTATCATCGATAGACATGCAATAAGCCATCTCTGACTGTATGCAGGCACAGATGTGTTTGCCGTCGTCACTGAACTGGGTATTCCAGAGGTAATCGTACTGGTTTTCCCAGGGACTGCCGTCGATGGCCAGGGTCCACTCTCCCATGTCCGCCACGATGGCCGTCAGGCGGCCGTCCGGTGAATACCGCAGATACCAGATCTTCTCATAGGTATCTTCCCAGGTGTTGCCGTTTTCACAAACCTGGAACTCACCTTCATCTATATTGACAATAGCCGCAACCCTTTCACCATCAGGGCTGGCCTGGGGTTCTTCAACCCAGGTGAATTGCGTCTGCCAGGGCCCCATGGCAATCTTTTTTTCACCCGGTTCCCAATCCCAGCTGTCTGTAGCAGTCATGGCCCCTCCTCAGGGTCTGGTTTAAAGCAGTCAGCAAGCGTGCTGTTGTTTCAGTTTGGTGCCACCATCACTTCAGCCGTGTTTCACCCAGCAGCAACCAGGCCCCGGCCGGTTCATCCAGTGGATAAACCGATATGGTCAGAGCGATTTTTTCATTACGGTCATTGGTTAAATAGACATCATCCGCCCTCGGCACCGCAGGGTCCCCGAGGGCGCGTTTTTTAAAACTGGCCATCACCACCCGCAGCGAAACCGGGTGGAATACCTGTTCGATCCCCTGCCCAATGAGATCTCGTTCGGCGGACCCTACCATCTGGGCCCATTTCCGGTTGCCGCCCCAGATGTAAAAGTCCTTGTAGACCGCCGCCGGCACCGCCAGCTGGTGGACCAGTTGCAGCCGGGGCAGAAAGGTCTCCTGGAAATAGCGGCAATCCCCGCATTGTCCGCGGCAGTAAGTGGACGCGGAATCGCGGCCCACAAAACAGACGTCCAGTTTGTTTTTATATACCGCGCAATCACGGCAGCCGTTGAGGTGATTGATGCTTTGAAAGTAATCCCAGCAACGCTGGATGGTACGAAAATGGGGCGCCAGGGTGGTTAATTCGGCCAGTTCTGCGGGGATGTCCCGACCGCTGGTTTTGAGGAAGAAGATCAGATCCGGGGCCGCAATAGAGTAATTGCGGCCTGTTCGTTGAGCGAGCAGCTTCCGAGACCGTATCCATAACCCGACGGTGTTGCGATTCACCCCGCAGATTGCGGCCACCTGGGCAACAGTCAGTATGTGTTGTTGATTTACCACAAACAGTCCATTTTAAATTGGCAAATCGACTTTTTGACTATTAGAAATTGTCAAGCTTCGGTTTTGCAACGAACTTATGGTCCAATTACATCACGGAGCAGGAAATCGTCAAGTGAAAAGTGGCCGTTCCGCTTCCTTTTGGGACTGCCCGGACATAGGTCCGCTAAGATGGTGAGTTGGATACAGTAGGTTTTCAGCAGGTTAATTGCGAAGACCAATCCCGGTCGGTCGCGCTAAAAAGTGAATCGGGCTCAATCTGCCACTGGGGCCTTGTAAACCCGCGGAATGCGCACGGTAAAGGTAGTCTGTTCGCCGGGGCTGGATTCGACGTTGATGGAACCGCCGTGCTGGGCGATGATTTCCCGGGCAAGGTACAGGCCGAACCCGGTTCCCCGGGGGCCCTTTGATGAGAAAAAGAGCGTGAACATCTTCTCCCGGGTTTCCGGTTCGATGCCGGTTCCGTTGTCGACAACCCGCAGAACCACATCCCCAGGTTCGGTCTCGATTTCAATCCGGACGACATGGGCCTGTTTGGTAAGATCATCCCGGCAGGCGTCCAGGGCATTTTCAATAATGCTGATCAGGGCGGACTGCAAAGCCAACGCATCTACCTGGAATTCACCGGCCGCGGCCGGGAGCTCCTTAATGAAGGTCACCCCGGTATTGACGAACTGCGGTGCAACCAGTTCAGCCAGTTCGGCCACAAACCCCTCGACCGGTATCTGCGCGGTGCGCAGCGGGCGATCCTTGGCATAGTACAAGATATCGAGAAACAGTTTCTGAATCCGCTCCGCCATGGTCTGGACGGCCTCTACCCCGGAAGACACCTTCTCCTCATCCTGCTGGTTTAAACCGGATGTCAGCAGGTACACGCCGGCATCCAGACCGGTCAGGATGCCTTTGATGCCGTGCGAAATGGAACCGATCATCATGCCGAGCGAAGCCAGATGGTCCTGCAGTTTACGAATCTGGGTAATATCGGTGGCCATCTCCATAACCTGGGCGATGTTGCCGGCCCCGTCGAAAATCGGAGCCGTGGAGACCAGGACATTGATCTGCCGGCCGGAGTTGGCGGTTACCACCATTTCAGCCTGATGCGACTGGCCATCCTGAAACGTCTGGGCCACCGGGCAATCTTCGCAGACCGCCTCCCGGCTGCGATAGACCTGGAAACAATGTTCGCCGGGGCGCTGCCCGAAGGTTTCCTTGAACTGGCGGTTGACAGCGGTCAGATGGAAATCTCGATCCTGGACGGTGATATAGCAGGGCACTTCGTCAAATAGCTGCTGGTAGCGCTGGCGACTGCTGCGCAGTTCTTCCTGCAGTCGCTGCACTTCGGAAATATCCGTGGATATCTCCAGAACCAGTTCCAATTCGCCGGACGTGCTTTTTATTGGGGCGGTGTGTACGATCACCGGGAATTGGCTGCCGTCGGCATATTGGATGGTTTCTTTCTGCCGCTGTCCCTGTCCGGATGCAAACGTTTTGGCCACCGGGCAGTCGGTCCCGTCCGCTGCCACCGAACTGTAAATCGCCCAGCTGTCCTTTCCGGTTTTATCGCCCAATCGGGTTTTATACAGCTCGTTGGCTGCCAGGACTTTCAAATGCCGGTTGTGGATGGAGACGAAACAAGGCATTTCATTAAAATAGCGAATGCCGCCTTCGAGATCGCCGGCGATATCCAAAATAGCCGCAGACAGGCCGTCTACCGCCTGTCCCAGGGCCGCAAGGCGTTCTAGTTCCACCAAGCGGGCCGACTTTTCCGCCACCAGATTTTCGAGATTTTCCGTATATGCCTTGAGTTGCCGGCGCATACCCAGGCGGTCGTTGGCCCTTTTGAGCGCAATTTCCAACACATCGTCATTGATGGGCTTGGTGACGAAATCGGTTGCTTCCAGTTTAAGACTCTGAATGGCCAGCTCCATATCCCCATGCCCGGTGATCATGATCACTTCCGTTTCCGGGTCCTGGGCCTTGATGGCCTTTAGCAGGGCAATCCCATCCATGCCTGGCATTTTTATATCGGTCAGGACGATGGAGGGACGATGCTGTTCGAACAAAGCCAGAGCGCGATTACCGTTTTCCGCCTTGAACACCGTGTAACCGATGTCTTCAAGGGAAATCCCGAGAACCTTCCGGATGCCTTCTTCATCGTCCACGAGCAGGATAGTGTTGTCCATTTGGGATTGCGCTCCGTTCAAAACATCAGGCGCCCGGCTCCAATATCGTCCGGATCGCTTTGAGCAGGTCTTTATGGTTGACCGGTTTTTCGAAATAAGCCGCCGGCAGGGGAACCCGTCCGCTCGTACCCGCATTGAGCATCTTTAGATAATGATAAAAAGAGGCCTGTTTCACCCCGGAAAGCATGATGACCGGAATGGAGGCCAGCCCGGGGTCCATCCGCAGCTGCCGGTAGGTCTGTGGGCCGCCTTCCCCGGGCATCATCACATCCAGGATGATCAGGTCGGGCGTGATCTCACGAGCCTTGCGCAACCCTTCACGGCCGTCGCGCGTCACATGGGGTTGATAACCACTGGTTTCCAGCAACGTTTTCAGAAAAATTCTCATATCCATTTCGTCATCAACGATGAGAACCTTTCCTTTTTCCACGGTTTGCTCCCCCTTAAAAGGCAAGGCCGCCCCGCGTTTCAGAAAACCAACGGGCCGGCCTTGGGAAGTTAAAGCTTAGGCTACTTTATCGGGGTGGTTTACGCTGGCAACGGGACAGGCGGCCCGCAGCACCACCTGTTCCACGGTGCTGCCGAGTTCCGCATCTTCCAGATCAACTTCCCGGGTATGGTGGGCCATCACGACGAGGTCGGCCTGTTTGTCACGCGCAAACTTAAGAATTTCAACGTAGGGCGTACCCTCCCAGATCTCGATGTCAACGTTGTCGTACCCTTCCAGTTTGGGCATATACTTTTTTTCTATCTTTTCCCGGGCGGCGGCCACCTGCGATTCGATCTCCGCCTGGCTTTTCATCTGGCCGGCACTGCCGGCGGTGATATCCGCGGCATGAAACACGTGCAGCTTGGCTCCCACGGTCCTGGCCAGCTTAGCAGCCCAGAGAAACGCCGATTCAGAGGCTTTGGAGAAATCGGTTCCAATCACAATGCTTGAAAACAGCTTCCAGCAGGTTGTGCAGGGACGGCTGATGATCACTACGGGGCAGCGGGCGGCCTTGGCGACTTTCTGCATGGTGCTGCCAACCACGTCCCGGTAACGGCTGGCGCCCACATCCTCCTGGCGGGTGTGCGCCCCCATAATGATCATATCGATATTTTCCTGGCGCGCCTTGCGCAGGATTTCCCGGGCGGGGGTCCCGATGGCAGTTTCAATGACCGCATTTTCGCTGTCTTCCAGCAGGCCGTTGTAGGTATTTTTCAGTTCTTCTTCTACCCAGGCGACATAATCCGGGTCGGCATGTTCGGTTTCACCGGTCCGCATGTCTTTTACATAGGGACTGAACCCGTGGCTCGGCAACCCCAGCACATGGAAAATGTGGAGTTTAGCATCCCACTTCAGTTCGAGATCAAACGCAACCTTGGCGGCGTTGTCACACGTCGGGGAGCCGGTGGTGGCAAACAATAACTTTTTAAACATGACTGACCTCCTGAAGAACTGTTAGCTCGACTAAATGTTGCATTGCTCCGGCAGACTGTGAAAGCTCAATTCCCAGATAATAGCTTCCATGTATTCGAACAGGTTGTAGACCGTTTCAAATTCGAACACATCCATCTTATCCCCGAATATCACGTGCCGTAAGCGTCCCAGGTACACAGGGATATCGAGCAGATGCGCGACTTGAATCGATCGGATATCCTGGGCTTCACCACCACTGCGCCCCTGAAAGGCATTGTAGATTTCAAGGCGCGGTTCACCCGGGAAACCTATCATTTCAACAGTTTTTCCCATCTCCAGACAGTCGATGCCGGGATAGGCGCATCCGTCGGGTGGGCACTGGTTGAACTGATCAATAAGGTTGGCACTGAACTCATTCAGCTCGGCATATGCCGGATGCGTCTCCAACATCCGAAAAAAGCTTCTGAGTGTATAATCATCCGCCAGGGTAACCCCTGCGTTGAGATACTTGAGAGGATCCTTGACAACCGTCTTGTGGTTGTCCTCCAGGGAGCCGTCTGCCTTGAGCAGTATAGTGTTCATGATACCCCAATGCCCTGGAAAAAGCCAGTATCAAGACCGGCTACCCGATCCGGCGGCAACCACGATATGGGTTTGCCGCCGGTTCCCCACGGGTAAAAACGGTCTACTCCTCGGGCGGCTTTAAATGCTCCGGGACAATCATCATTTTGATCAACAGCGGTTTCAAAAATGACCAGCGGATGCCGATTTCGTATACCTCCTCCAGGTCACGGATGGCGTCCCAGCAGTTGTGGCAGGGTGCCACGACCAGTTTGCAGCCCGTTTCCAGGATCTGGTCCCGTTTCATCTTCAACCCGATATTACGCTCCGGGCGATAACGCCCGATACCGTTCATGCCGCCACCGCCGCCGCAGCAGTAATTGTGCTCTTTGCAGGGCTTCATTTCCACGAAGTCTTCGGCAATATAACTCATGATCTCCCGGGCGGCATCTTTCAGGCCTGCATTCCGGATATAGTTACAGGAATCCTGGTAGGTCACCGGTTCCTTGATCTTTTTGGCGGGATCGATCTTGATTTTGCCTTCCCGCAGGGCTTCCGCCACCCACTCCACATAATGGAAACTGGGTACCGGCGTCTGCCCCGACTTGATGCCGGCCCAGTAGGGGCCTTCAATAACCGTCGCGCGGTAAGCGTGGCCGCATTCGGTGACCACCATCCGCTTGGGCTTGAGCCGGTTCATGGCATCGTAGACCGATTCCACCTGCATTTTGCAGGCTTCCCAGTCTCCGGCGAACATAGCCAGACTGGTCTCCTCCCAGCCCTCTGACGGAACCGTCCAGTTCTCTCCGGCCATGTGGAACAGGATCGCGGCCTCGGCTAGATCTTCCGGATAATGCTTGGGTTCCCGGGCATTGACCGTGTACATGATGTCCGCATTCGGCTTATCCACCGGAATTTCCAACCCCGGGTAGTCGTCTTCGTACTCCTCTGCCATCCACTCGCAGGTTTCGACCCAGTCTTCGGTGGTCACGTCCATCTGGGCGCGGTAGATGCGGTGCATGCCGGCCCCGATCTTGAGCTCCCAGGGCACGAAACCCTGGCCATATAAAAGGCCACGCAGGTAACCGAACATGATCCCCATATCGATCCCGAAGGGGCAGTATGTCCCGCAGCGGTTACAGCAGGAGCATTTCGACCAGGCCGTGTCCATGCAGTAATGCATGAACTCGTTGCTGACCTTGCCCTGACGTTTGACGATTTCCCCCAGGGTGCTCTGGATCTTGTACGAGGGCACCTGCTTGGGGTCTTTACCGTTTACGGTGTAGAGGTAGCAGCTGTCCGCACACATCCCGCAGTGGGCGCAGATCTCCAGCCAGGTCTTCATCCGGGATTTGAACGTATTTTTGAGGGCGGTCTGGATCTTGGCGTGATCTATGTCCAGATGTTTCATCTCCTCGTAGTAGAGCTTGCCGCTCTTGTCGTTCAAAAGCGCCTGGAGTTCCTCTTTGGTATTTACCGTCTTTTTGTTACAAAGTGTGCCTTCACCCATTTGATTCGTTCCCACTTGTTATAGTTGTTAACGTATGCGCGCGCCATTCGCTGGTTGGCGGCGCATACCCATATGTTACCATACCATTCCACGGCCCTTCATGCCACCGCGCTTGATGCCGAAATCCATGCCGAGCTGGGCCCGGGACATAAAAAACAGGACGAAATGGGACAGCTTGGTGAACGGAATAGCGATCAGGAAAACCTCGCCGCTCAAAATGTGCGAAATCAGCCAGAACTGGTAGTTACCGATGTGGTGGTAGGCCAATAGACCGGTTATAAAGGGCGCCACGGCGATGGCCAGCACCAGCAGGTCATACCCGGTCGTCAGGATCCTGACCTCCGGCAGCGCAAAACGCCGCAGGAGGATAAGCAGGGCTGCCAGCAACATCAAGATGGTCATGACATCGGTGACCGGTTCCGGCAAGGTCGGCAAACTGAAGCCCCAGCGTTCTTTCAGGATCAGGTTGTGCGCCAGTAAAAACACCGGTGTCACCAGCAGGCCGATATGAAAGACGAACACCATGACGGTAAACGCCGCGTTCTGCCGCCAGCTGTAAGTGCCAAAAGGGATCAGCCAGGCGACAATGGAGCGGATGGCGCCCTTGGCCCCGGCCGCCGGAAAGTCCCGGTAGGCCACGCGGTCCAGATTCCAGGCGAGGCCCTTGATGTAGAGCACCGCCCTGACGATAACACCGATGAAAAAGATTAGAAACGCAATCCATGCCAACGGCCCGGTTACAAATTCGTACATTTTATTCTCCTTACATCCACAAGATGCTGCCGTGATAAGTAATCTTGATTGTCGGGACCCGTATCAGTCGTCGTCGCGACTGGTCAGAAAACGCCAGAAACCGATCACAGCGATCAACCAGAGTCCCATCAGCACATAGACCACGGCCTTGGTGTGCACCATAAAATCCTGCAGGGTATAAAAAACCTGTTCCATTGGTTGTATCCTTTTAGGTAATAATCAATGTTCTTCTTTATACTCCGGATGCTCGTAGAGCACCGGCATGTTGTTCACGATAAACCGATATGCAAGAATACCCACCGTCACGATGAAAACAGAGGTAACGATTTCCCAGAAGTGGGGGAAATAACGATCAGCCGCCGGCAGATGGTAATTGAAGGCAATGACTGAAACGTTCAGCCGGTTGACGATGATGCCCAATACGGTCCAGGCCGCCGTGTAGCGGATTAGCTTCAAGTTGCCGTCGCGAACCCCCATGGCGAAGAGAAAGCAGGGCAGCGCTATGAACCCGATCAGTTCGACCAGGTACCAGGCGCCCCAACCGGTGGCCAGATGGTGCCAGTTGTTGTCGGCGGCAATCCCGATCACTTTGATGGTAAAGTAACCGGCCAGCACTATCGCAGCTGCTTTTCCAAAGCCCATGGTCAGACCATCGCTTTCACCCAGGTGGGTTTCATCCATTTTGTGGTGAAAGTACTTGTGGGCCAGGGTGCTCTCAAACAGGACCATGGAAAGTCCGGCAATCACGCTGGAAACAAAGAAGTAGACCGGAATATACTGGGAATACCACAGCGGGTGTAGTTTGGCCGGGGCAATGAGGTACAGCGCCCCCAGGGAAGACTGGTGCAGGGTACTGAGCACAACCCCGAATATCGTCAACACCATGGTGATCTTCACGAGGATGTCCCGCAGCTTTCTGATCCCCAGCCACTCCAGGGCAGCCGGGCAGAACTCCAGAAACAGCACATTGAGATACAGGGCCACACACAAACCTACTTCGAACAGCAGCGAAGAGGTCCCCTGCTGGACGACGAAAGGGTAGGCCAGCACCAGACGAAACGGGCGCCCCACGTCATATAAGAGCGCCAGAAAGACCAGTGAGTAGCCGAGAAACCCGGTCAGGATGGCCGGGCGTACCGCCGAGTGAAAGCGCTTCATGCCGAAGATGTAACAGGCCGCCGAGGTCACGTACCCGCCCGCGGCCAGGGCGACACCACAGAGCAGGTCGAACCCGATCCAGATTCCCCAGGGATTGTAATCCGACAGGTTGGTTACCGCCCCGAGACCTCCGGTAAACCGCATGATGGTAGCTATCAAGCCGAAAATCACGATGATTCCGGCTATGACATTGAACGTCGTCAGATATGATTTGCTGTCAGTAGCAGCGTGATCAGACATCAGGATTCCTCCTCCTCATCTTGTGCCCCGGCGTCGGGTTCTTCACCTGCGGACGCAGCTTTTTCTTCCCAGGCCTTTTCGGCCTCTTCGACCGCCTTTTTGACTTCTTTTTCTATGGCGGTTTCCTTGTCTTTTTCCGCTTTTTCCATGGCAGCGGCCAGCTTTTCAGCCGCCTCGCCGTTCGCCAGCTCAATGGCGGCGGTAACGGCATCCTGCTGCTCTTCGGACGCAATTTTCTCTTTGCGTTTGCTCATGGCCCACACCCCGGTGAGGAAGACCGGCCACAGACCGACTACCATGGGCACCGCCCCCAGCGCTCCCTTGGTTAGCTGCGGGGCCGGTGTCACGCCCAGATCTTCCCGCAGCCCCACCTGGGTGAACGGTACGCCGGAGAGATAGAGCCAACTGGTTCCACCCATTTCGTGCTCCCCGTAAATATGATCCACGTAACGCTCCGGATGTTTGCGGATACGTTCCCGCGCTATCCGGATGAGGTCCTTGCGCTCACCGTAGGCCAGGGATTCCGTGGGGCACTTTTCCACGCATCCGGGCAATTTACCCTTTTGGAGCCGGGGGTGGCACATGGTGCACTTCTGGACCACCGGTGTGGTGGCGTTGTCGTATTCGTAGGCTGGAATTTCGAACGGACAGGCAATCATGCAGTACCGGCAGCCGACGCAAACGCTGGGGTCATAGACAACCGCCCCGGATGGCGTCTTTGTAAAAGCTTCAACAAAACAGGCCGAGGCACAGGCCGGTTCCAGGCAATGGTTGCACTGGTTCTTGCGAAATAACGGTTTGCCCGCATCCCGCCCTGCCTCATATTTGTTGACAATGGTATAGGCCTTGGCGTCCGTGCGGCGCCTGTTTTCGAGCACGGCCTGGTCTTTGAACGGTTTTTCAGGTTCCGGCAGATTGTTGACTTCATTGCAGGCGGCTTCACAGACCCGGCAGCCGATGCACAGCGTCGCGTCATGCAGAACACCGCCGCTGCCCGGGTATCCGGTGAAATGCTTGCCGGCGGCTTCGGCGCGACATCCCACGGTAGTGGCCAGTCCGGCTGCGCCGATCCATCCTAAAAACTTTCTTCTTGATATGGACATTTAAAGCACCTCGAATAATGATTTACGGTCCTGCTGCCGCTGCTATTTCTTCTCCAGGTGGCAACCGGTACAATCGACATTAGAAGGTTTCTCTATTCCCATTTGGGTATGGCACCCCATGCACTGGCGATGATAAGCTGCCATCAGCCCCGGGCGGTAGATATCTTTATGGTCGAGCGGCGTCATGTGACAGCTGGCGCATTTCGGCGGTTTGGCCGCTGCCGGGCTGTTGTGATGGCAACCCTGACACATGGTCCCCGGCTCGGCGTGAAAATAACCGGCCAGCTTGTTGCCCTGCATGTTGCGCATCAGGGCATCCACGATCTTGCCATGGGGAAATTTCACCGCTTCGTACTGATCGGCAATCTGCTTGATCTCGACTTCCTTGGGGATATCTTCTTTATTGAAACGCGGGGATTCAAGACTGCGGCTCTGCAGCTCGATGGCGGCCACCGCCGCACGTTCATCTTCCCCGGCATCCACGGCTATCAGATTGGCCGGGGTCGAATGACAGCTCAGGCAAGTGGCGTTGTCTTTTCTTTTCCGGGTTTCCATCAAGGCGTGGCAACCCGCGCAGTTTTTCGACTGTTTCTGAGTCGTGTGGCATCCGAAGCAACTGGTGTCGCTGTCCAACTGGTGCATGGCGGTCTCAAGAGTCACAAACCCGCCCTTTTTCTTACCGGCCACGGTGTGGCAGTCGTTACAGGCGGTCATCTCCTTGTGATGGCAAACCCGGCAGTTATCCGCATACCCTTCATGGGCCTGATGGGCAAAGGCGACCCGGCTCATCTTGCCGCTTTTACCCTTCTTAATCAGGGCGACATCGGGCTGGTTGCGTTTCAATCGGGGAATGTCGCCGGGCACCTTGTATTGGGCCTGCATGGCCTTATCATGGCAACCGGCGCACTGCAGCGGACCGGCCGGTTTATTCTTGGAACTCTGCTTGAGGTGGCACCCGACACAATCCGTGTGGGCCGCAATCCGGTAGGACACTTTGTTTTCCACGGTCTTCTCGCCGTGGCAGTAACGGCAGCTGCCCTCTTGCCCCTTATCGTAGAAAAGCGCCTTCTTCTTCTCATCGTAGGCGTGGTGACAGGTCTCGCACTTGCCCTCAAACGCCTTGTCGTGCTTATAGTGCAGGCCTTTATCCAACCCCACCGGGGCGCGGGACGACACGACCATGTTCTTCTTGTCATGGCATCCGTTGCAGGTCACGGGACCGGACTTGATATTTTTACCGGTGGCCTCCTTATGGCAGGCGATACAATTGTCATGGTAGACATCCATCACCGCCTCCCGGGATACATCGGCGTCCCGCTTGTACAGCAGGACCAGCTGCCCATCCTTCTTCTCATGGCAGGCCGTGCAGTCTTTGCCCATTTCCTGGACGGCTTCGGAGTGTTTGTCATGGAAAAACGTGACCTCCGGCCGTTCAAGATCACCGTACTTTTTCAGCACATCAATCTTGATTACATCCGGCCTTTGGGCCTGGTCTTTACCGGTCAGCGAGGCCAATCCGTGGGTGCCGAAAATCAGCACCGCGGCCACCGCCAGCAGCAAACCACCCCACCGTAAAAGCGAACTTCCCTTCTTCATAGTTCAAGTCCTTGATTGAAATTGCCTGTATTAAAAATATTTTTATGTACCCGATCACAAACGGTAGATTTTGGTTCGGAGCAAGGCTGGAACAATATTGATACCGCAGGCATAGGAGAAACTATGTTGCGGATATCAAAATTGTGACAACACCGCTCCGGGCCAAAAGATGCCGTTTGTGGTTGGGTATGTATCATGAATCGCATTTCCCCCCACCACTGAAGGTTCCACCCTCAAGCAGGTCCTGCAGGGTTGTCGCGTCATACACATTGAAAATGGCATCCTTCACATCATTCCACATGTGAAACAGGGTGCACCGGCCCTCGAAGGGACACTCTTCCTTGGTCACACAGGCCACGCATTCGATCAAATCCTTTTCACCCTGGATATGGCGAATGATGTCCCCTACCCGAATGTCACGGGCCGGCGTGACCAACTTATACCCACCAAAATAGCCACGCTTGGAGCCTACGAATCCACTGCTTTTCAACTGGTTGAGAATGACTTCGAGAAATCGACGTGGAATGGCCTGCGCTTCGGCAATGTCGGATATCTTGATGGGGCCTTCGCCGTGGTTCCGGGCAAGTTCCAGCATTGCCCGGATGGCATACTGTTGTTTTTTGGGTGCAATCAGCATAAGAGACCGATATTAAAAAATATTATCCTGTGTTGATCGGTAAAATTCATCCTGTTCTGATACTGCACAACCAAACCCTTTCCGACAAAAAAGGTCAAAAAAGATCTCGACTTTATAAGTCAGGAAAGGACTGGTTGTCAATCATTTTTCGGACTGGATTCACCCTTTGCCAGGGGAGTACCACAAGGTGGGAGTAGGCGGAATGCTCAGTCTAAATGGTAAGTATTTTTCATATAATACCAGAATGTTATATATTCATATGGGTACAGAAACATTGATATCATATAGTTAAACTGCGAGAGTGTCCGCACCTTCGGCACGCACCGGAAGCCTGATGGTAAAATCGGTCTTGCCGGCAGTCGATTGGACACCAATTTCCCCGCCATGTGTATCTACGATTTTCTTGGTGAGCATCAATCCAATGCCGGTTCCCGACCGTCCTTTGGTACTGAAGAAGGGATTAAAAAGCTTATCGAGAAACTGGGAGTCGATCCCGCCGCAGTTGTCGGTCACCCGGTATTCCACGCCCCAGCCGGCGGTTGCCCGAGACTGGAGCCGGACGACGCTGGCCTCCTGACACTCAGGTTCGGCACTGCAGGCTTCCAGCGCATTGGTGACCAGGTTCAGCAGGCAACGGTGAACGGCATCCGGGTCGCAGACAATCGATGATAGTGATTCGTCCCGTTCGGTATCCAGCGCAACGTTTAGACCCGCAGCTTTTTCCTTCATCAATTCAGCAACTTCGATCAATGGCCCATTGGGGTCACAAGCACGGTAGTGCAAACGATCCGCCTTGGCGTAATCGAGCAGGTCTATGGAAAGCGCGGTGATCTTGTCGATGTTCTTTTTGAGCATCTTCCAGCCATCGAACAGGTATTCCCGGTTGTCGAGTTCCAGACCCTGTTCAAGCACAAAAGAGCCCCCGGAGAGCCCACCGGAAATGTTCTTGATGGCATGGCTCAACCCGGCTACGGTCTCCCCTACGGCGGCCAGCCGTTCGGCTGCCACCAGGCGCCGGGTCTTCTCCGCCACAAGTTGTTCGAGATTTTCCGTATAGGCTTGCAGCTGCCGTTTCAGCGTGAGACGTTCCCAGGCCCTTCGCATGGCGATATCCAGGGCCTCATCATGAATTGGTTTGGTTATAAAATCAGTGGCTTCGAACTTCAGGCTCTTGATTGCCAG
The DNA here is from genome assembly GCA_905176665.1 of Olavius algarvensis Delta 4 endosymbiont. GTDB lineage: Bacteria > Desulfobacterota > Desulfobacteria > Desulfobacterales > CAJINA01 > CAJINA01. The sequence continues at coordinate 189,246 of CAJINA010000122.1, forward strand.
GTTGATGTCCCCGTGCCCGGTAATCATGATCACTTCCACGTCGGGATTCAGCTCTTTCAGGGCTTTCAGCAGATCTATCCCGTTCATGCCGGGCATCTTGATGTCGGTCATGACAACGGGAGGAGAATGTTTTTTGTATATTTCCAGTGCCTTGACCGCATCCTGCGCGGTGTGTACCCGATATCCGCCGTCTTCCAGGGAGATCCGCAGTACTTTGCGGATTCCGGCCTCATCATCCACCAGCAGCACTTCTTTTTTAAGATCGGCAATCATAGATATTCACCCGCCTGATGGGTTTTGGCGGCCATGCCCCGACATCGCCGGGAGGCGATTCAAGATCTTTACAGCCTAGGCTTCAATAGTTGGAAAAACAAGTATAAAACAGGCCCCGTCCGGATCACCGCCCCGTACCTTTATGATGCCCCCGCACTCTTTGATGATCCCATAACTGATAGACAATCCCAACCCGGTCCCTTTGCCCACCTTTTTGGTGGTGAAGAAGGGTTCAAACACCTTATCCATAATTTCAGGCGGGATCCCCTTGCCGGTATCGCAGACGCTCACCCGCACGAAACCATCAGCCTGGCGGGACTTTAATGTAATGGTGCCCGTTCCGGATGCCACCGCCGACTGTTCCCACTTTTCTTCAATGGAGTCCCGGGCGTTGATCAACAGGTTGATAAACACCTGTTCAAGACGGCCCGCATCCGCCAGAACCTGGGGCAGTTGATCGGCAATGTCCCATTCGACCGTTATACCCCGGACCTTCAGCTGCTGACTGAATATCTCGAAGGCCTTCTTGAGGGCCGCGTTGACGGATACCGGTTCCAGGGTGACATCCGACTTGCGGCCGAATTGCCGCATGTGGTTGATAATCTTCGTGGCGCGGTCGACATGACTGTCGATTTCACCGGACAGATCATTCAGAATCTCTTCCCGGATCGGCTCGTTTTGGGCGATCTTTTTCATGAAAAAGCTGCTGGCGGTTTTGATCACCGACAGGGGCTGGTTCAACTCGTGAGCCACACCGGTGGCCATCTCGCCCAGGGTGGCCATCTTGCTGGCCTGGATCAACTGCTGTTCGGCCTCCAGCCGCTTGGTGATGTCGCTGATGGTCACCAGCAGGACCTTGCCCCCCGAATAGTCGGACGCGGAACTGCGGATGGTCACAAACAGGCTTTTGCCCTGTTTGCTCAGGTGCCGGACCTGGTCCAGCAGTGCGGTGCTCTGGAGTTTACGCCTATAGGACTCGCGTTCTTCCGGCCGGAAGAAATCGAGAAAGGAACGCCCGACCACTTCTTCGCGCAGATACCCGTAGACCGGAAAGACGTTGTCGTTACAATCCAGGATCTCGAATGTATCCCGATCCATGACCAGCACCGGGTTGGGTATGTTATCGAAAATCGCCCGATATTTCTCCTCTGATTTTATCAGCTCGTTCTCCAGGTTCTTGCGTTCCGTGATGTCGAGACTGATCTCCATGGCCGCCACGACCTCCCCGGCATCGTCGGTGACCGGGGACGTCTTTACGATCCAGTGGGTAGGCTTGCCGTCCTTGCCGGTACCAGACTCTTCACTGTAGTGTGACTGACCGTCGTTGAAGGTCTTTTCCACCGGGCACTTTTCACACTTGCCCTGCAGGCCTTTATAAGCGTGGTAGCAATAGTCGCCCGGTTCGGGGTGGAAGCTTTCGGCGAATTCCTTGTTGTAGCCGATCAGCTTGTAATCCCGATCCTGAACGGTAATCAGGCACGGTACGTGGTCGAACAGGCGCTGGTATTCATCTTTCTGTCGGTTCAGCTCGACCTGCTTGGCATCAATGGAGCTACCCATGGCGTTGATGGAATCGGCCAGCAAACCGAATTCGCCGTTGGCGTCCATCTGAATCTGATCGTTGTATTGTCCCCGGGCAATCCGGTCCGTCCCCGCAATCAGCAAACTAATGGGACGGTTGACGAACTTGATGAACAGGATAAATATCGTGCCGCCCGTCAGCACGAAAACGAAAAGTGCCAGGCCGATCACCTCTTTCTCGAATTGGAAAATTTCACGATCCGTTTTCTCCAGGGATACCACCACATCGAGGGCACCGAGCACTTTTTTATCCGCCGGGTGAAAATGGCAATCACCGGTGGCGCAGCTGGGGTCATTGAAAATGGGCTGGATGATGCCGAGCTGGCGATGACCCACATCGGATTTGATAATGCGGACACGCTGGTCTAAAGTAAGGTCGACAATGGGCGGGTCGGTGCGGTGGCAGATGTCGCAGGCTTCGGCTTTGATGTTGGTACTGGTATCCATCTCGCGCATCTCCTTGGAAAACTTGATGGTGCCTTCCTTGTTGTAGATGCGGATTGCTTCTATTTCACGCTGTTTGCCGATATTATTGATAATCTGGTTGATGTCATCCCGGGAATTCAACATCATGGCGTAACGGGTGCCCTGCACAATGGTGCTGCCCAGACGATCGGCACCGGCCACAAGTTGAGACTCCATCTTCTCACGCTGGGACTGCATATTGATCACGGCCCAGGTCGCTATCGAAACCAGCAGGATCAACCCCACCGTGACAATCAATTTAGCCATCACGCTGTGCTTCAGCTTGGTCAGGAATTCTACCATGGGACGGGCGGCACCTCCTTTGCCGGGTTCAGCATGGTGGTGGGTAAGACGGTAATTACCTGCATTTTCCGACAATTGGAAGATACCCTAAATTGGACTGCCGGTCAACCGGTGAGGTTGCCGGCCGCGGTCGCAGCCCAAACACCCAACAGCCATATAGCCCCGTTTCCCGGCTAAAAAAACTTGTGTCGCAGCCGATTCCATGCTATTTGGTGCGGCTGATGAATGAACACCCGATCATGTAACAAGGAGGATACTCGATGTCACAGGATAGCAAGCTTGCTCTCGGCGCCGTGCTCTTGGTAGGCGTCCTGCTCCAGCTCATTCTGGTGGGGGCTGACACCAGGGACACACCTCACGATGCGGCCATTGCATTTTCAAAAGCCTATTTCAGCCTCTGCCCGGAATTGGCCCAGACCATGGCGAATAATGGCGTCAATGAAGATGAAATCGATGTGGCCGACGCCTACCTGCACAGCAAGTATTTAGAGGCCTCTGCCCGGGGTTACGAGATCAAACGACTGCGAAAATCGTTTACCCATATTCGTACCAAGACGATTGCCCGCGATGAGAAATCAGCGACCGTTCATATCAGCGGCACAACACGGATATCCATCAACCCGGTATTCGGCTTTGTTGCAAAGATCTTTTTCATTACCAGCCCCATGGATGTCGAGGAGACCATCAACCTGGTGAATGAGAAGGGCAAATGGAAAGTCACCGGCCAGCCCTTTGATCTGGCTGACGCAGTTTAATTTCCGGCCAATTGCAATTGACGCCGATTCTCCCGCTATCGGGGGCATCGGCGTTTTTATTTAAAGGAACGTCCGGGCGGTTTTGGCAGGGAATTCACCGCACCGCCTGATTGGTTGCCATGGATCCGCAATATCAGAGTATCCGCGAGTATGCCCGCCGGCTGGCGGCCAACCTGCCGCAACCGGCCTTTTACAGGGATTTCACCGACGAGGCGGAACAGTCCCGCCATTTCATGGAACATCATCCGACGGTCTCGAAACTGCGCTGGCACGTATCCGAAACAGCGGATAATACCTTTGGCCACGGGTTTGCGCATGCTGAAAAAGTAACCTTGGATGCCGGCACCCTCATGCTGGTGGAATGCGGCAAACTCGGGGAGCCGCAGGCAAAAACGGACGGACTTTTGACCATGGTTCAGTGCGCCGGGTTGCTGCACGATATCAAGCGCCGCCGCAAAAATCATGCGGCCTGCGGTGCCGAAAAGGCGCAGGAAATTCTAAAGGATTACGAGCTATCACAGGATAGCGCCGCCGCCATCTGCCTGGCGATCAAAAATCACGAAGCCTTTCAACCGGTCATTGCGTGCCCGGACCGGGAGACCACCCTGATATCCGGGTGCCTGTATGATGCCGACAAATTTCGCTGGGGGCCGGACAACTTCACCCATACCGTCTGGGAGATGGTCGCGTTCGCCAACATTTCCATCGACGTCTTCATGCAAAAATACCCGGAAGCAATGAAGCGCCTGGCCGGCATTACGGATACCTTCCGGACGGATACCGGGAAAAAATACGGCCCCGAATTCATCGACCAGGGGCTCAAAATCGGCCGCCACTTACTGGAATATATACACCATGGTAACCTCAAGATCTAAATTCACTGGCAAGTTAGCGCTGCGGCGCTGTTTCCCGTTGATGGTCCTCTTGGGCCTGGTCTTTCCCATTCAGGCACTGGGGGGACCGGCCGTTACGCCGGCGCAAAGAGCCTTCGGACCAGGCGAAAAGCTCGTCTATGAACTCAGGTGGACGTTCATTAAAGCCGGTACAGCCACCTTGGAAGTCCTCCCCATGACGACCGTCAAGGATCAACCGGCCTACCACTTCGCCCTGGCCGCCAAATCAAATGCCTTTGTGGATTCGCTCTACAAAGTCAGGGACCGGATCGATGCCTATACGGATGCCGCCCTGACCCGGTCGCTCCACTATCTCAAAAAGCAGCACGAGGGGCCGACCATCCGCGATATCGAAGTCCGCTTTGACTGGGACAACCTGAAGACGCGCTATATAAAAACGGAGAAGGGCGGCGGGGAAGACAAACTGACCCCGGTTATGCCGAACTCATTTGATCCGCTGTCGGCTTTTTACTTTATTCGCGGCGCCGACAATGTAAAGGTAGGCAGCGTTATTACCAGCCCCATTACCGACGGCAACAAAAACGTCATCGGCCGGGCCACGGTGGTGAAACGGGAAACCATCAAAGTGAAAGGCCAGAAATACGATACCTTCCTCGTGGAACCTGAATTGAAGGATGTCGGCGGTATCTTCGAAAAAAGTAAAGACGCCAAGATACAGATATGGGTCACCGCCGACCATCGCCGTATCCCAGTGCGCCTCAAAAGCAAGGTAGTTGTCGGCAGTTTCGTGGGCGACCTGATCTCGGCCCAGGGTCTGGCACCCTGACCCCGCAAGCACGACCCGACATCCCTATTCCCGCCCCAACAGCCGGTTACGTTTGACGGATCGCGACTATACTTATATAGTCTCCATAGGTTTTATGCATCGGCCCAATAGCATGCTGCCGCACCAGGGGGTTTGCAGCTATGGAGACATCCCAGCCTGAAGAATGGCAGATTGTCCTGATCGATGACGAGGCGGACATTCGCGAGGTTACCGCGATCACCCTCCAGGATGCCGGCTACCGGGTCGCAACCGCCGCTGATGGTCAGGCCGGGTTGACCCTGTTTGCGGAGTGTGCCCCCCAGATTGTCATCACCGACATCCGCATGCCGCGCATGGACGGGCTCGCGGTCCTGGAAAGCATCAAGCAGTCCGACCAGGATACGGAAGTGATCGTGGTGACCGCTTTCGGCGAAATGGATCTGGCCATCCGGGCCCTGCAGCTGGACGCCTCTGATTTCATTACCAAACCCATAAACGATGAATCCCTTCACCTGGCGTTGCGAAGAGTCCGGGAACGCTATACCGCCCGCAAACAGGCCCGGGACTATACCGCCCTTTTGGAGAAACGCAATGCCGATCAGGCCCGGATTTTACACCGGGACAAGATGATGTCCCTGGGACGCCTGGCCGCCAGCGTCGTGCACGAAATCAACAACCCCCTGTCCGGGATCTTGAATTACTTGCGGCTGATGGCGCGGGTTTTAAACCGTGGCCCCCTGGATGCCGAACACCAGGCGAAATTTGAAACGTACCTGGAACTGGTGGAAAGTGAAACGGGCCGCTGCTCCCGAATCGTTTCCAGCCTGTTGACCTTCTCCCGCAAATCGACGCCCGCCTTCGAACCCATCGACTTCACCGAACTCATCGAACGTACCATGGTGCTTAGCCAGCACAAGCTCACGCTGAGCGATATTACGGTCAGCCAGCAAGTCAATCCGAACCTGCCGCCGGTAGAAGCTGATTTCAACCAGCTGCAGCAGTGCCTGATCAATCTTATTTTCAACGCCATCGATGCCATGCCGCAGGGCGGTACCCTTGATCTAAGCGTCCGGGCCCGCCAGGGAAACCAGGGCGTAAGTGTAGCCGTTAAGGATTCCGGAACAGGTATTGCGCCGGATGACCAGAGCCATATATTCGAACCTTTTTATACAACCAAGGACGAGGGCTTCGGTGTCGGATTGGGGCTTTCGACGGTGTACGGCATCATGGAAAGTCATAACGGTACGATTCAGGTCGATAGTGCACCCCATCAAGGTGCCACCTTCACACTCCATTTACCGTCGGCAGCAGCACCCCAAACCGAAGTGTCAGAGATCGTTCGCCGGCACCTGTAATCGCCGCGGCCGGAATAGCAAAGGCAGGGGGACAGATACATGGCGACACCCAACCCTCGATTGCAGCAGACTCTGGACTGCAACGAATGGCTAAACCTTCTGGATGAATTGAATATCGGCGCTTTCGTCGTTGATTTCAACCGCCGGATCAATGCCATCAACTACAGTGCCCAGGCCCTTATGGGATTAAAAGAAACCGACGTCGTCGGCGAGGATTGCCGCGAAATTTTTACCGGCGTGCCCTGTATGGTCAGTTGCAAGCTGCGTCATCCCGATGACCAGACCACTGCAGAGCCTGACGTAGGAATTCTGGACGAAGATGAAGACAAACACCTGCTGACCCGCCTGGCAACCCCGGTCTATGACAGCCTCGGCCAGGTTGCCGGATGCCTGACGATTCTCCAGGATCACTCTCCCATAGCAGACCTGATCGATCGCATCCACTATGAAGAACGCAGTCTCAAAATCATCTTGAACAATCTCGATGTTGGTATTTTTACCGTTAATCGTGGTGGCTATATAACGTTTTTCAATAACGAAGCAGAAAAAATCTCCGGATTCGATCGGCGGCAGGTGGTTGGCAAACCCTGCGCCGAGATATTCGGCGGAGAAGCAGCTCACGATCTGTGCCTTCTGAAAGAATCCATCGCCGACGGCAGCGCACGCAGAAGCCGCCCTGGTAAAATGATAACCAGGGAAGGCGAAACCCTCCCGGTCAGGGCCAATTACATGGCCCTGAAGAACGAAAAGGGAACCGTCATTGGCGGCCTAGCAACGTTTCACGATCTGACCCTGGTTCGCCAACTATCGAAGGCCATGCGCGAGCGCTACACGTTCCATGATATGATTGGCAAAAGTCCTGAGATGCAAAAAATCTTCGAGATGGTATCCGTCGTGGCCCGAACGGATGCAACCGTGCTGATCGAAGGTGCGACCGGCACCGGAAAAGATCTCCTGGCCAAAGTCCTGCACTCCGCAAGCCGGCGTTCCTACCACCCCTTTGTAAAGGTTAATTGTGCGGCCTTGCCCGACAATTTGCTGGAATCGGAAATGTTCGGATACGTCAAAGGCGCATTTACCGGTGCAGACCGTGACAAACCCGGCCGCTTCAACGAAGCGGATGGCGGCACCATATTTCTTGATGAAATCGGCGACCTGCCGCTATCCCTGCAAGCCAAGCTCCTCCGTGTGCTTGAAGATAGAGAGTTTTACCCTTTAGGTAGCCGCCATACGGAGAAAGTGGATGTTCGCATCATTTCAGCCACAAACCGCGGGCTTGAGCAGCTGGTCGCCAAACGACTGTTTCGCGAAGATCTCTATTACCGCTTAAACGTCTTTCGCATAGAAATTCCCGAGATCAAAGATCGCCGTGAGGATATGCCCCTATTGATAGCCCATATTCTCAGGCGTCTAAGTGTCACTCGAGATAAACGCCGGGTAGGATTATCTGAAGATGCCATGGAGCTTTTGCTCAACTATCATTACCCAGGCAATGTGCGTGAACTTGAAAATATTCTGGAGCACGCGCTTATAATCTGCACGGATGATGTCATTCATCGCTCACATCTGCCGGATTACCTGCACAACCGCATCGCATCGGCAAACACCTACAGACCCTTATCAGCGGCTGACGCACGGCACAAAGATACGGATGACCGCCAACGGATTCTGCATTTCCTGCAAGCGAACAACGGCAACCGGAACAAAACAGCCCGGGCCTTGGGAATCGATCGTACAACCCTGTGGCGCAAGATGAAACGTTACGGGATACGATACTAGCCCAATCGCAAACTGCATCGATTGGCTGAAGGTCAAAAGGCTCAATGACCTGGAAACAATGAATCACCGGAAGGACACAATCTGGCTATGGGTGCCAAAACCAACCAGGACGCGGGCGATACGCTGACCGTCAATATCGCCATCGTGGGCGGCGGTCGGGCCTGTAATTTTTTTCTAAAGCTTCTACAGTCCAACTCCTTCCCCTTTTTAAAGGTCAACATTGTCGGTGTTTGCGATATCAACCCGGAGGCGGCTGGTCTGCGAACAGCCCGTGAAATGGGTATCTACACGACCGATAATTTCAGGGATTTTTTTGCATTCGACAATCTCGACAGCATCCTCGAATTAACCAACAATAAAGACGTGCTGTTAGAACTCATTAAACTGCGTCCCCAACGGGTTGGTGTCCTGGAGCACAATATCGGTCGTTTTTTTCACAACTACTTTTTGATGAGTCAGCGGCTGCAATCGGCGGAACATCAGGCCGCCCTGGCGAGGACAGTTTCAGATTTCATCATGCAGCACAGCAACGCCGCTATCGTGGTTTTAAATACGGATTTTTCCATTGCCGCCGCCAATGAAGCTTACCTGAAAGTCGTGGGCAAACCGCAAACGGAAGTCATTGGAGGGTATTGCCACCAGGTCTACTACAACCGCAACGCACCCTGTGCCAGTTCCCCACCCGTGTTGAAATGCCCGATGCTGGAAACCTTGAAGACGGGTCAGACCGCGCACGTCATTCATGAGCACCAAACGGCTGCCGGCCATACGACCTACGGCAACATTGTCACCTACCCTTTAAAAGATGAGCACGGCGAGATCACCGGGGTCATAGAAATTTGGCGCGACATCACGGCCGACATTGCGACTCGCTGGGATAAACGCGCCGAGGATCTCAAAAACGATTTAAAGAGAATGGTCCAAGAAGATCGCATGATATCCCTGGGCAAACTCGTGGCCAGCTGCGTTCATGAAATCAACAACCCGATACAGGGGTTGTTAACCTACAGTGATCTGATGCACAAGATTACAGCCGACGATCAACCTTCTCAAGAGAACTGGAATCTGTTGAACAGTTACCTGTCCATCGTGTCGGATGAACTGTTACGTTGCGGGGATATCATCTCCGGGTTGCTCTCTTTCAGCCGGGAGACATCCGGCGGCTATATTGATGTGGATCTTAACGATGTCCTCCAGGCGGTGGCGGCGTTGACCCGTCACAAGATGGAACTCCAGAATATTCGCCTGACCCTGGAGCTGGCACCCGGGCTCATAATGGTCCGGGGCGACACCAATCAACTGCAGCAAGGCATGCTCAACTTGGTATTCAACGCTATCGAAGCCATGCCGGCGGGTGGCGACCTTACCATCGGCACGCAAACCGATCCAGCGGATCACCAGGTCATCGTTTCGGTCCAGGACACCGGGTACGGTATTCCGCCCGAAAACCTGGACCATATCTATGACCCTTTTTTTACAACCAAGGCCCCTGGCGAGGGAACAGGGCTGGGGCTCTCGATTGCGTATGGCATAGTTAAAAACCACGGCGGGCGGGTCAAAGTTAAAAGCAGTGCAAACACCGGTACCGTTTTTCACCTTCGCTTACCCTTGATATGAGGACGGGATAAACGACACGGACAGGGAGGCGCTATATGAAGTCTACAATGAATATTATGGTTGTCGACGATGAGAAGATCGTCCGGGAATCATTCCTGCACTGGTTCCGGAAAATCGGTCACCACGTAGAAGCGGCCGCGTCCGGTACCGAGGCGTTGTCTCGGCTGACACGGGCCCCCTTCGATCTGATGTTCGTCGATATCAAAATGCCTGAAATGGACGGCATCGAACTACTGGAAAAGATTAAGTCCGACTATCCCGACACCGCCGTTGTGATCATTACTGCGTACGGCTCTATTGAACCCGCCATTAAGGCCATGCAGATCGGCGCGGCTGATTACCTGCTCAAGCCATTCAAGCCGGAACAATTAACCCTGGTACTGGAAAAAATCTGCCAGCAGAAGCATATGAGCAGGGAATATCAGTATCTAAAGGGCCGCTTGGAAAAAATGACTCGATTTGACAATATTATCGGCCGTTCGGGTGCCATGGAAGAGGTCTTCGGCCTCATCCTGGAAGTTGCCCAAAGCGACTCGGCCGTACTACTGCTGGGCGAGACCGGTACCGGCAAGGAGCTGGTCGCCAAAGCCATTCACGCCAAGAGTTCACGCGCCCACCATCCATTTATCGCCATAAACTGCGGCGCTATCCCGGATACGCTGTTAAGCAGTGAACTCTTCGGGCACCAGAAAGGAGCCTTCACAGGGGCTACCCAGACTCGCAAGGGTTTTTTGGAAGTAGTATCCGGGGGCACCCTTTTTCTCGATGAAATCGGGGAGATTAGTCCAAAGATGCAGATCGACCTGTTGCGCGTGCTGGAGGAAAAGAAAATTAGCCGGGTTGGCAGCAGTCAAACCATTGATGTCGATTTCCGACTTATTTCGGCAACCCGCCGGAATCTGGTAGAAGAGACCTCCGCCGGGAATTTTCGTCAAGATTTTTTCTACCGCGTCAATGTCATTGAAATCAAGGTGCCCCCGCTCAGAGACAGGAAGGAAGATATTCCGCTTCTGGTTGAACATTTCCTCGACAAGTACAGCCAGGAAACCAACAAGCAGGTCGACAGCATAAGCGGCTATGCCCGCGAACAATTGATACACTATGATTGGCCGGGGAATGTCAGGGAGCTTGAAAACGCCATAGAGAGAGCGGTGGTTCTATCAAAATCCCGCACCCTGGATATTCAGGACTTTGCCTTTTTAAAACCTGCGCATAGCGACTACCGCGAACCGGAGGGCAGATCTCTGCTGGAAATAGAGAAGGACCATATCTCTAAAATTCTGACCGAATCTGAGGGAAATGTAACCCGCGCCGCCAAAATCCTGGGAATTAATCGGGTCACCTTGCACAAGAAAATTAAGCGATATGAACTAAAGCACTGATCCGGTTTGGCAACCCGGCATCCCATGACCGTAGAGCGGACAATGGATCCAAATTCCATAACTATCGGTGTAGCAACACTCGGCAAGATACCATCCACGGTACCGAAAGTGATTGCTGCTCATATCTCGGGCTATTACGACCTCACGGCACGGGTACTAGTGCCCCGAAAACAACCGGCGTACGCATTTGATGAGCGACGCCTGCAGTACAATGCCGGTATTATTTTAGATACCCTCAATGCCGTTTCGTTCAAGGGGTGTAAAAAAGTTTTGGGAGTGTTGAACGTCGATATCTTTATACCCATTTTCAAGCATGTATTCGGCGAAGCTCGTCAGGGCGGTCGTATTGCGATCATCTCGCTTTACCGACTGGGGCAGCATCAAAATGGGTCCGCGGTATCCCGGTCGGACCTGTACTCGCGGGCTGCCAAGGTTGCCCTGCACGAATTGGGACACCTGTTCAATCTACATCATTGCGACAATGGAAACTGCCTGATGCATTTCTCCGGAGCCCTGGACGAGCTTGATACGCTCTCTTTCACCCTCTGTCGCTACTGCAAGGCGTATCTGCAAGATGCCCTGAAGACCCTTGCTTCAAAGCCAGCCGGCAACTGAAGCATCCGAACGGTTTCGCCAGACCGTTATACTGGTTCGGACCTCAAGAACTGCTTCACCAGCTTATCCCAGCCAACTTCCGGATACAGCCCGAACAGGTCGTTGAGCGGTTCGCTACCGGTTGCCGCCAAACGTTCGTATTCACGGCCCATCATCTTTTGAAGTTCGGCGACCTCTCTGTCCATCCAGACGTGGCTCTCCTTCCCGAAATAAAGACCTTTCAGGTTTCGCTTCGGCATATCAGGTTCCAGGATAAACAACCAGCCGGTATGATAGGGATCGGCATGGATAATTTCAGGGTGTTTCCGGACATCCTGGTTGATCGCCAGAACCGTACCGGTGACAGGTGATAGAACAGCGGCTTGGTGACCATTGCGGGTAAAGGTCCACCCCACCTGCCCCTGCTTAACATGCTCACCGAGGGGAGGCAGATCCAGCTGCCGCGCTGCCCCGAACACCTTTACCGAAAAATCGTCGAAGCCGACCCTGACCCGGCCGCCGTGTTCGAAGCGGGTCCAGCTATGTCCCAGGTGGTAATAGTATCCTTCCGCCAGTCTATAACCGGATGCCAGGCTATACGCCGGCGCAGTCGTCTCCTGTACCAGGTCCATGTCGTCCAGCATCTGGTCGAAAGCACAGTGGTAGCACTCGTAATTCAGGGGACAAATTTTGGGAGCGTCAATACGGCCCGTCAACGTGTGCCGGCAGGGGCGCTCGGATCCGGTGTATCGCAATTGCAGATGCGTAACCCATTTGGGCGCCGCGGACTCGGTGGTTATGGTCTTATCGATCCCCATGGCCTTGCGCATACCTTTATCAAAGGGGCAGCTGCTGCAATCGAAGTCATTGTCGCACTCCCGAAAATTGACAACGCCGCCTTTCATCCAGATGCACTCATCCGTCAGCACCTGAAATCCCTGAACTTTTTTCTTTTTCTTGGTGCGTTTCATGTTGACCTCCTAGTGTCCGCCAGTTCAACGCGGGAATCCACCCGTCGGTTTCACGAGTGGGGTTGCGGTAAGATCCAACTCATCGAGTATCTGGTCATACCCGCAGTGGTAGCACTCAAACCGCAGGGTACAAAATCTGGGGACCTCGATCCGGCCGCTGCGCACATGCACGCACAACTGCCCGCGGCTGCCATAGTGGTCGGTCTCGGGCGTATAGCTACTTTCGGGCCGCCGGCCGCGATGACCGCTCGCCTTTGAATCAACGGGATGCAATCTGTCGGGCTGCATGATGGTCACCTCCTTTTGGTCTGCTGCTGATCGGGTCCCGCCTACCCATTTTTCGGGCCCCTTGTTTTCTATATGCACTGCAACAACGATGCCCTGCCCGCGAGAAAAGTGACCTCCCCAATAACTTATTGAAAATACAAAGCTTTCTATTTTCAAATGGCGGTTATGGCCGGCAGGTGGTCAAAAGTTTCGCCCTAGAACTGATGAATTCGGTTACAGGGTGTGGCGCCGAAGGAAGGATCTTTTTCTTTAACCTTTTGTAATTAATAAAGATCTTAATTGTAGCGTTTGGCTACAAGGGAGTGTTGCCATCCTGTATATACGCCTTCCCGGATTGAATGAGCATGACTGCTATATATGTTGCAAAAGACGTTGCATTAATGTTTCGCAACACGGTTTATCTTTTAACTACTTGTTATTTATAGACTTCCAAAAAGCTCAACTAATGTGTGCAACGCTGTTGGTTTTGGCGGCCGCCCCTTCACAGCCAGTTCTTTGTCGTAACTATTTAAAATAAAAGCATATAATAATTATGGCCATCATGGCACGCCCTGTGCTTTGGCAAAGAACAGGAAACCAACCAGTCGATAGAAGATCTTTGGACCGCCAGGAGGTGATGCATGGCCTCAATAACTAAGCAAAAGATTCTTATCGTCGAAGATGAACCGGATACACGTCTTTTTATCTCTAATCTACTCTCCACGCATGGCTACAACATCGTTTTGGCTGAAACCGGAACAGAGGGACTTCGCCGGGCCCTCGCTGAAGAGCCGACGGTGGTCATCATCGACATGATGATGCCCAATGATGGCGGCATCCGACTTTATCGCGATCTCAAGCGCAACCCGAAGTTGGACCGGATCCCCGTCATCATGCTGTCCACTATCGCGCGCAAGACATTCTTCAAATGGCAAAAAGCGCGCAGTTCCGGCGCGGGCGGACCCCCATCCGGAGCGGATATATATTTGGGACTCCCCCCTGAGGCCGATGAACTCCTGCTGGTTGTCGATAAGCTTTCGAAATCAGAATCCCGGGACCGATCGCCGGCGTTAACATAAACGGTTTGCCGCCATGCAATGAGAAAGTAAAAACGTGAAACCAATACCCAACATAAAAAGCGTCGATCCGAACCTCCACCGGGATGTGGCCCAGTTTGGCGCCCGGGACATGGAGCTTTGCATGCAGTGTGCTACCTGCAGCGCAACCTGTCCCCTGTCCAGCGACTCCCAGACATTTCCGCGCAAGATCTACCGCTATCTGCAACTGGGGCTGGAAGATAAGCTGTTGGCCGCACCGGAACCCTGGTTGTGCTACTACTGCGGCGAGTGCAATATAGATTGTCCCCGGGGCGCCGAACCGGCGGAAACCATGATGGCTGTGCGCCGGTGGTTGACTACCCGGTATGACTGGACCGGCCTGGCCCGGCGGTTTTATCTCTCGGATGCCTGGGAAATCGGGGCCCTGCTCGTGGTGGCACTGGCCGTCATTGTCCTTTTTATGGTGGGGCACGGACCGATCATCACCGACCGAGTGGCCGTCAACACCTTTGCCCCGGTGATGTGGATCGAAATCGGAGATCTGGCGATAGCGGTAATCCTGACTTTGTTTCTCATGTCGAACGCGTTTCGCATGTACCGTTACACCATGGCCGGCACGAAGATTCCGCCAACCGTCTACCTGCGGGAAGCCCGCACCTTTATTCTGCATTTTCTGACCCAGAAGCGCTGGCGCAAATGCGGAGAAGATCGCAGCCGCTGGCTAAAGCACCTTATCCTGGTGAGCGGCTACCTGACCATGATGACGCTGGTCATCGTCTTCATCCGCTGGTTTCAGGTCGACGACAGCAGCTGGCACTTTACCAGTATCTTCGGTTACTACGCGACGGCCGTGCTCCTGGTGATAACGGTGGAGATGTTCCGCAGCCGTTTGAATAAGGAAGACGCGGTCCATCGCTATTCGGAAATGTCGGACTGGTTGTTTCTGATCCTGCTGTTTCTCACCACACTCAGCGGCATTCTCATGCACGCGGTACGTCTGGCCGGCTGGCCCATGGGAACCTATGTGATGTATGTCATCCATTTGGCCATTGCGGTTCCCATGCTGGTCATCGAGGTGCCGTTCGGTAAATGGTCGCACCTTTTCTACCGGCCGCTGGCGCTTTTCCTGGTGGCCGTCAAAGAGCGGGCGGCCCGTGACTCTCAGGTGGACGTGGAAGATGTACTGATCGCCGTCGGGGAAACATTTATGAGCTGCCTGCAATGCGGTACCTGTAGCAGCGTATGCCCTGCGGTCGAGCCAACCGCGTTCAGTCCCCGTCAGGTTTTGCGGCAGTTGTCTTTGAAGCCGGCCGAAGCCCAATCCCTCGACCAGGCCGTGTGGGACTGCCTCACCTGCAAGGCCTGTGAGGAAAACTGCCCCCGAGCCATCGACCTTCTCGAGGTGATGCGCCGGGTGCGCCAGATCAATGTCGGCCAGCACCGAATACCGGCCAGCCTGCAGCCGGCCCTGACCAGCCTCGAAGAAAACGGCAATCCGTGGGGCGGCCGGCGTGACCGGCGCATGCAGTGGGCCGGAGAAATATCCATCCCGGAATTCAAACCCGAGGATGACTATTGCCTGTTCACGTGTTGTACCACGGCCTACACCCTCCACAACCCGGCGGCCGGCCAGGCCCTGCCCCGGCTGCTGACCCGGGCCGGTGTATCCTTCGGCTCCCTCGGCCTCCAGGAAAACTGCTGTGGTGCCCCGGCATTTCAGACGGGCGCCCACCAGGTCTACTGGGACCTGGAGCGTACCAATCAGGAAGTATTTAAAACCAGAGGCATCAAAGAGTTGCTGGTCACCTCCCCGCACTGCTTGCATACCTTTCTGAATTACTACACCGGCCTGGGTGACCGGATTGCCGTTACCCATTACACGGCGCTTCTCGACCAGTTCATTACCAGCGGCGGGCTGATTCCCGCCCTTAAGTTGCCGCTTACCGCTACCTACCATGATCCGTGCTACCTGGGGCGGCATAGCGGCATCTACACTCCGCCGCGCCGGGTGCTGGAAAGCATTCCCGGGCTGCAACTGGTGGAAATGGCCCACAACCGGGCCGACAGCCTTTGCTGCGGCGGGGGTGGGGGCGGAGCCTGGTACACCGGCCGGCCGGCCGTGGGGAGTCCGGGTGTGCAGCGCATCCGGGAAGCACTCGCCACGCGGGCTGATTGTTTGGTCACCGCCTGCCCCTACTGCTTACGTATGCTGAGCAACGCGGTTCGGGAGATCGGCGCTCAAGACCGCATCGCGGTCCGGGACATCGCGGACATCCTATTGCAATCCGTGGAAGTGAAAGTGGCTGCAGAGACAACTCTACCGGAGCATGTGCAATCGGGTCAGGAGGCCTGTCATGTCTGAGAGAATCGGGTTTTATATCTGTCATTGCGGTATCAACATTGCGAACCGGGTCAGGGTCGCGGACGTGGCCGCCTATGTGGCCACCTTACCGAACGTGGCCATCTCGCGCGATTATCTGTTTATGTGTTCGGATCCGGGACAGGAACTCATCGAAACAGACATCCGGACCCACAAGCTCACCCGGGTGGTGGTCGCCTCGTGCTCGCCGCGCATGCATGAAAAGACCTTTCGGGCCGCCTGCCAGCGGGCTGGACTCAATCCCTATCGGGCCTTCCACATGGTCTGCGTTCGGGAGCACGTGTCGTGGGTGACGGAAGATGAAGACCAGGCCACCGCGAAGGCCAGACTACTGGTGGGGGCCGGCATCATGCGGGTAACCCGCCAGGCCGATCTGACCCCGGCGACGTTCCCGGTTTGCACGAACACTCTGGTGGTGGGCGGCGGAATCGCCGGGATGCAGGCCGCGCTGGATATCGGCCGGGCCGGATTTAAAGCGTACCTGGTAGAACGCCAGCCCACAGTGGGAGGACACATGCTGCAGTACGATAAGACCTTTCCCACCCTAGACTGCGCGGCCTGTATCGGCACGCCTAAAATGGTCTCTGTCGGCCAGGCACCCAACGTCGAGCTGCTCTCCTATAGCGAAGTGGAAAAGGTCGACGGGTTTGTCGGCAACTTCAAGGTAACCGTGCGTCAAAAAAGCCGGTACGTGGAAGAGACCTGCACCGGCTGTGGAGAATGCGAAAAGGTGTGTCCCATCGAGTTTCCCAACGAGTGGGACGTGGGCACCAAGACCCGCAAAGCCATTTACCGCCCCTTCCCCCAGGCCGTGCCGATTACCTACTGTATCACCAAGTACGACCGGACCCCCTGCGTCCAAACCTGTCCGGCCGGGACAAACGTGCAGGGATACGTGGCGTTGATCCGCCAGGAACGCTATCGGGAAGCGGTCGATTTGATCCGGCAGAAAATACCGCTGCCGGGTACCTTGGGCCGGGTTTGTCCGGCGCCCTGTGAAAAAGCCTGCCGCCGGGCCGAGGTGGACGCCCCCCTGGCGATTCGCGCGTTGAAGCGGTTTGCCGCCGACCAGGTGGATCTGGGCAAGCTGCCCCTGCCCGAGATTGAAAATCGGCCGGAAAAGGTGGCCGTGGTCGGTTCGGGGCCGGCCGGTCTCACTGTGGCCTACTACCTGCGCCTGAAAGGTTACCAGGTAACGCTTATTGAAATGTTCACCCAGCTGGGCGGCATGCTCCGGGTCGGCATACCCGACTACCGCCTACCGGCCAAGGTTCTGGACAGTGAAATCGACTACCTGCTCAGGCACGGTATCGAAGTCCGGACCAGGATGTGTTTCGGCAAGGATTTCTCACTTACCGACCTGCGGACGGAGGGCTTTCAAGCCATCTTCTTAGGCATCGGCGCTCATGAGTCCATCGTGATGCGGATACCGGGCGAAGAGGCATCTAAAAATGTTGTCGATGCCATCAGCTTCTTGCGAGATGTCAACCTCGGCCATGACCAGTCCCCCGGCCGGCGGGTTGTCGTTATCGGTGGCGGGAATGTGGCCATTGACGCCGCCCGGGTTGCCAAGCGTTTGGGGGCCATAGACGTCACGGTCGTCTACCGCCGGTCGGAAAGAGAGATGCCGGCTTACCCGGAAGAAATTGAAGGTGCCCGCGAGGAAGGCATCGCGTTTTCCTACCTGACGGCACCGGTCAGCATCCAAAGCCGGGATGGCCGGGTCACCGGCTTCGAGTGCCAGCGCACGGAGCTGGGTCCGCCGGATGCCAGCGGACGCAGGCGCCCCGTACCAGTGCCGGGTTCTGAGTTCGTAATTGACTGTGACACCGTCATCCCGGCCATCGGCCAGAGCATCAACATCGCCTGGTCCTCCGCCGAACCCGACCTGGAGCTTACCACCCGAGGCACATTCCAGGTAAATCACGAGACCCTGCAGACCAGCGTCCCCGATGTTTTCGCCGCTGGCGACGCGGTCACCGGTCCGGCGACCGTCGTTGAGGCAATTTCTGCCGGCCATAAGGCCGTGGCCGCCATGGACCGTTATTTGAACAATTACGATTTGCAGCCAGAAGCGACCCGGCCGGCCGCAGAAGAATCGCCGCTGGGTAAAGACTGGCAGCCGATCGCTGATAACATTGTAAGCGTCTCCCGGGTTTCGGCCACGCAGCTCGATCCAAAGACGCGGGACCTGACATTTGACGAAGTGGATTTAAGTTTCGACACCGAAGCGGCGCGCCGCGAAGCGGACCGTTGCGTGGATTGCGGCGGCTGCTGTGAATGCCGGCTCTGCGAGACGGCCTGTGAAGCCGGGTCCGTCAATCACGCCATGACAGATCGGGCAACCGAGATCGAGGTGGGGTCCATCATCGTCGCCACCGGCTTCGACCCGCTCGATCCCACTCCGATGACACAATACGGGTATGGGCGGTATGCCAACGTGTTTACCAACCTGGAGTTCGAGCGGTTGTCGAACGCCACCGGACCGACCGCCGGCCGGCTGTTGAAACGCGACCCCGACAACCGTCTCAAGTACACCGACCCGCCCAAAAGTGCCGCCATCCTGCACTGTATCGGCAGCCGTGATATCAACCACCACGAATACTGTTCCCGCACGTGCTGTATGTATGCCCTTAAATATGCCCACCTGCTCAAGGACAAATGCGGCCATGACACAGAAATTTATAACTTCTACATCGACATGCGTTGTTTCGGCAAAGGCTACGAGGAATTCTACAAACGGGTCCAGAGCGAAGGTGTGCGCATGGTCCGGGGCAAAGCGGCGCGGGTGGAGGAACAAAACGGGTCACTGGTGGTAACTGCGGAAGACTCCCTCTCGGCACGCATCGTCCAGGTGCCGGTGGATATGGTCATCCTGTGCACGGCCATGGAGCCGCGTCCGGATGCCAACGAAGTGACCCGCATTTTCGGTATTACCACCGGCAGTGACGGGTTTTTCCAGGAAGAGCATCCCAAATTGGAACCGGTGTCTACGGCTTCCAGCGGAATTTTTCTGGCCGGTGCCTGCCAGGGCCCCAAAGACATACCCGACACGGTCGCGCAGGCCAAGGGGGCGGCCGCCGAGGCCTTGGTGCTCAGTGCTTCCGGTGAAGTCGCGGTGTCGCCGCTGATTTCATCCATCGATCATGATATTTGTATCGGCTGCCGCATGTGCATGGAATTGTGCCCCTACTCCGCAATCGAGTTCAATGACTTGAAAAACGTCAGTGAAGTCAACGAAGCCGTTTGCAAGGGCTGCGGCAGTTGTGCCGGGCACTGCCCAAGCGGGGCGGCCCGGGTGCGACATTTTACCAGCCGGCAGGTTTTCGCTGAGATTGAAGGGATTTTAACCGGCTGAGGGAAAGGAGTTTAGCAATGCAAGATTTCGAACCGACCATCGTAGCCTTCTTCTGCAACTGGTGCACGTACACAGCGGCTGATCTTGCCGGCACCTCGCGCCTGGCGTACCCACCCAACATCAAGATCATCCGGATGATGTGCAGCGGCATGGTTGATCCGCAGTACGTGATCAAGGCACTGCTGGAAGGTGCGGACGGCGTGCTGGTCAGCGGCTGCAATCCCGGGGATTGCCATTATATCAATGGAAATTTCAAGGCTCGACGGCGGATCAAGTTGCTCAAGACGATATTGCCGCAGTTCGGTTTTGAACCCGAGCGGCTGCGCCTGACCTGGATCGCCGCCAGCGACGGTGTTTTGCTGGCTGAGGTCATGCAGGAACTGACTGAGCAGATCAGAGCCCTGGGGCCCAGTGAGGCAAATCTGAAAATGGTAATTTAATCAGGCAGAAGGCCGAAGGATTTAATCTGTGAACGGGGATTCGTTAAGGAGGCCAGCCATGGTGAAGACAGCCATCATCGACGTAAAGGACCGGGATCTTCTGGGGGCGCTCCAGGGATTCTTGAAGTCCATTTTGCAGCGGGAAGAGATTGGGGCCCTGCTGGCGCCCTGGCGCCTGCCCATGAAAAACAGGATCATGCCAGCCCTGCTCACGGATCCGGACCAGGTAGACCGGGTTGACCCACTCGCGCCGGCTTTTCCCATGAACAACGCCAAAGTCGTCTCCCGGCTGACCCGCAAGGCGGCCGGCCAACAGGTAGCGGCCGTCATGCGTCCTTGTGAAATCAGAGCTTTCGTTGAACTGGTGAAACTCAACCAGGGCCATCTCGAAGACCTGTTGATCATCGGGACGGACTGCCTGGGCGCCTGCCGCAACACTGACTTCTCGCGTTGGGCCGGTGAAGATCTCAGTGCTGCGTCAAAAGACTATTACACGGCTGTTCTGGCCGGCGGGGGCGCCGCCCCGGACGGCATTGAACCAGCGCCGGCCTGCCGGACTTGCGACCAGTCCCTGCCGGTCGGCGCCGACCTGGCCATCGGCCTGCTCGGCATGGATACCGACCGCCAGATACTCGTCCAGGCCCAGACAGAAAAAGGGGCTGCGTATATCAACACCTCGGCGTCGACCGGGGGTGCGCCGCCCCCAGCCCGCCAAAAGGCCATTGAAAAAATGATGGCAGACAGAACCGCCGCCCAAGACGAAATGTTTACCGCTACCCAGGCAAACACGGACAGCTTGGAAAAATTGTCCGCCTACCTGGCGGATTGCGTCAACTGCTATAACTGCCGGGTGGCGTGTCCGGTCTGTTATTGCCGGGAGTGCGTGTTCGTCACCGATGTTTTTGACCATGACCCGGGGCAATATCTCAATTGGGCCAGGACGAAAGGTGCCGTCAAGATGCCGACCGACACACTCTTTTATCACCTCACCCGCCTGGCCCACATGAGTACGGCCTGTGTGGGCTGTGGACAATGTTCGAACGCCTGCCCCAACGATATCCCGGTCATGGAGTTGTTCAAGACCGTTGCCCGGAAAACCCAGGAGGCCTTTGACTACACGGCCGGTGCGGACATCGATGCGAAGCCGCCGCTCGCAGAGTTTCGTGAAGATGAATTTCCAGAGGTGGTAGGACTCAATTGACCCTGATGAGGAGGGAAGATGAATAAAAAAATCGGCAAGGCGCTAGTGGTCGGAGCCGGCATCAGTGGCATCCGGTCGGCCTTGGACCTGGCTGAATCAGGATACGGGGTGACCCTGATCGACCGGGCCCCGCACATTGGCGGGATCTTGAGCCAACTGGATTACCAGTTCCCCAGTAACCACTGCGGCATGTGTAAAATGCTGCCCCTGGTTCAGCGGGATGCCGCGGCGCAGTTTTGCCTGCGCAAAGGCCTCTTTCACGAAAACATCGAAATCCTCCTAAACACGGAAATCTCCGGAGTGGACGGTGAACCGGGAAACTTCAGCGTAGCTTTACGCGCGAAGCCCACCTGGGTCGATCCGGAACTGTGTGTGGGGTGCGGTATCTGTGCCGAGGCCTGCCCGGTCGAAGTCCCGGATGCCTTCAATGCCGGCCTGGGCACCCGCAAGGCCATCTATCTGCCGGTCCCCCATACCATCCCCAATCCTTATATCATCGATCTGGCCGCCTGCACCGACTGTAAGGAATGCGTGCGGATATGCCCCACCGCGGCCATTAAGCTGGCCCGAGACAAGCGCCGGGAATTTCGCATCCTGGTGGTGGATGATGAACTGATCGTTCGCGATTCCCTCAAAGAGTGGCTAGTTGATGAAAACTTTGTGGTTGAAACCGCCGAGTCCGGGCCGGTTGCCCTGGATATGTTGCAGCACGAGACCTACCATCTCATGCTCACGGATATCAAGATGCCGGGTATGGATGGGGTTGAAGTCCTCCAAAAGGCCCGAGAAATACGGCCGGATCTCACCGTGATCATGATGACGGCTTACGCCACAGTGGAAACAGCGGTCGCCGCGATGAAAATCGGGGCTCTTGATTACCTGGTGAAACCCTTTGACCCGGAAAAGTTGATTCCCAAAGTCGTCTCGGTTTACGCGGACCTGGAAGCCGGCCAGCCCCGGACCCTGGGAGTCGGTTCGATTGTACTGTGCGGTGGTACGGATTTCTTCGAACCCGCAGATGAAAAAAACATCTACAGTTTCGGAATCAACCCCGGTGTCATGACCAGTCTGCAGTTCGAACGCCTGTTGAGCGGTACCGGCCCGAGCGGCGGCAAATTGATCCGGCCTCACGATCGGCGGCCGGTAGAAAAAATCGCCTGGTTGCAATGCGTGGGTTCCCGCGATTTGCAGACCAAAGCGGATTTTTGCTCCTCCATCTGCTGCATGTATGCCATCAAGGAGGCCCTGCTGGCCAAAGAACGTCTGGGCCCGGAACTGGCGGCGACGATTTTTTATATGGATATGCGCGCATTCGGCAAGTCCTTCGAGCGCTATCGGCAGCGCGCGGAAAACGACCACGGTGTCCATTTTGAAAGGGCACGCGTGCATTCGATCACCCCGTCCGCCGAAACCGGGGCACCCCTCCTCCGCTGGGTGCAAACGGACGGCGCCTGTGCCAAGGAAGCCTTCGACCTGGTAGTGCTGGCGGTAGGGCAACGTCCCGCAGCGCAAACGGAGACGTTGGCCGAACAAATCGGATTGCCTCTGAATTCCTGGGGCTTTGTGCAGGCCGATCCATTCGCGCCCGCCGTGACGAACAAACCGGGCATCCTGGTCGGCGGCTCGTTTACCGGCCTGAAGGATATTGGCGAATCGGTGACCCTTGCGTCTGCTGCTGCGGTTGAAGCCTCCCGCGTGCTCCATACCGCCGGAGGCAGTCTGGTTGCCAAAACACCCGCGCCACAACCCGGCCGTGATGTATCCCGGGAAGATCCCCGGATTATGGCCGCAATCTGTACCTGCAACGGTACCTATGCAGATCGGCTTGACCCGCTCGAGCTGCAGCGTGCCCTGGAAAGCTATTCCGGCATATCCCGGGTGTTCCTGATTGAACAAAGCTGTACCGTGTCAGGCTGGGAGCAATTGGCGTCCGCCGCGCAGGAATGCGCCCCCAACCGCATCCTCATCGGAGCCTGCCACCCGTATCTATACATCCGCAAGCTGCGTGAGCTGGCGCGCCGCATCGACCTCGACCCGGCCTGCATGGATGTCGTGGATATCATGTCGCCCATCATTGCCAACCGGACGGAATCCTCCGACGGTCGGCAACCGGCTGTTTTAACCAAGCTGAACATGGCCCTGGCCCGGCTGAAACATAGCGAATCCCGGCCGGTCGTTACGGTGCCGGTCTGCCGGCAGGCGCTGGTGGTAGGCGGGGGGCCGGCCGGTATGCAAGCCGCTCTGGCGATTGCCGATCACGGCTACCCGGTAGACCTGGTGGAGCACGGCGATACCCTGGGCGGCAATCTGCAATGGCTGTGCAGCACCCTGACGGAAGACGCGCCGGCTGACCTTCTGGCGGATATGGTAGAACGGGTGGAAAAGCATCCCCAGATTACGATCCATCTGGAAACCGCCATTACGTCATCGTTCGGCGAAGTGGGCAGTCTCTTTACAACCCTTGAAACCCGCGCCAAGGTAGTCACTACCGTAGAACATGGCATCGTGATCCTGGCCACCGGCGGCCGCGAAGCGGCCACGGAATCATACGGTTATGGCCGGAGCGAAGCCATTATCACCCAGCAGGAGATGGAAGTTCGCCTGGCACAGGATGCCTTTGCGGGCAGACCGCCTGAATCGGTCGTCATGATTCAATGCGTTGATTCCCGCCAGGAGCCCCGCAACTATTGCAGCCGGGTCTGCTGCCCGACCGCGCTGAAACATGCCCTGCAGATAAAAAATCGGTATCCCGATACCGCGGTTTACATCCTCTACCGTGACATCATGACCCCCGGTTTCACCGAAAGTTATTATACCGCAGCCCGTAAAGCAGGGATTCTTTTTATCCGTTATGACCCGTCCTCCCCGCCCCAGGTTGCCGTGCCCGACGTGGGCTCCGGCCCACTGACGATTGCAACTGTCGACCCACTTTTGGATCGCCCGGTAGAGATTGAAGCGGATCTGCTGATACTGGCCACTGGGGTTGCTCCTGAACTGCCGACGGCCCTGGCAGAAGCCTTCGGTGCGGATATGGATACGGATGGATTTTTCAAGGCGGCCGAATCGAAATGGCGACCGGTGGACGGACTCAAGGAGGGGGTGTTTGCCTGCGGCCTGGCCCTCGCACCGGGAGCAATTCCCGAAACGGTAACATCTGCCGGGGCAGCCGCCCAACGTGCTTTGCGCATTCTGGCCCACGACCGGCTGCCGTCCGGTCGGGTGGTCGCCTCCGTCCGCCACGCCCTGTGCAGCCTCTGTGAACGTTGTCTGGACGCCTGCCCCTATCAGGCCCGGACGATTGACCCCGATCGCGAACAGGTGGCGGTGAACCCGGCCATGTGTCAGGGCTGCGGAGAATGTGCCGCTACCTGCCCGAACGGCGCCGCAGTGGTTCACGGGTTCGAGGGACAACAAGTATTCAGTGTCATCAGCGCGGCCCTGGAAGGGGCCGGCCATTGATTTAACCCAGGAAAAAGGCTCGGATATGCAACCCCTGATAGACAAAATTCGCCGGAGCCTGGTGTCCAAACTGATCATCACGGTCGGGATTGTGTTCCTGCTCTCCATCACTACCTGGGCCTATTTCAATGTCAGCCACCAGAAGGAAAAGCTGATGAGCAACATCGTGGCCGGCACTGACCGCCTGACTACGACCATCCGCCTGGGGACCCACTATGCCATGATGCTCAACTCCCGGGACGACATCAACCAGATCATCCAGAACATCGGTAAACAGCCGGAAATCGAAAATATCCGCATATACAACAAAGCGGGGCAGATAAAGTTTTCCAACCGTCTGTCCGAAGTCGACATGACCACCAATATTAAAGCCGAGGCGTGTGATGTGTGCCACCGCACCGACCCACCCCTTTCAGATCTCGAATTGCACCAGCGCACCCGTATTTTTCAATCCGCCCAAGGCTATCGGCTTCTGGGTATTCTCAGTCCTATATGCAACGAACCGGGTTGCGCCACCGGTGACTGCCATGTCCATCCGGAAGATAAGAAAATATTGGGTGCCATGGATGTCGTGGTTTCCCTGCAAAAGACGGATACCGAAATTACCGGGGCACAGCGGGGCATCATTGGATTCGCGGCCTTTACCTTTTTCGTTACCTCGGCCATTATCCTTTTGTTTGTGCTGCGGTTTGTCAACCACCCCATCAAAAAGCTAATCGAAGGGACCCAGTTGATTGCCCGCGGGAATTACCTGGCCAACGTGAATGTTCGCCAGATAGACGAAATGGGTCAATTGGCCGATGCCATCAATTATATGGGCAATGAAATTGCAGCGAGCCAGGCCGAGTTGAACAAGCAAAGAGACGAATATCAGAACCTGTTTGAACAGGTCCCCTGCCTGATTACGGTTCAGGATCGCAATTACCAGCTCATCCGCTACAATGGGCTCTTCGCGGAAAAGTTCCAGCCGACGCCTGGAGACTACTGCTACAAAGCCTACAAAGGGCTTGATGAAAAGTGTCCGGTCTGCCCGGTTGAAAGGACGTTTCAAGACGGCCAGTCACACTACGCGGAAGAATCCGGTCGCTATGAAGACGGTACCGCCAAGCACTGGATTGTGAGAACCTCGCCGATCAGAGACGCGGACGGCAACATCGCGGCTGCCATGGAAATCTCCCTGGACATTACCCATCGCAAGAACCTTGAAAACGAACTGGAAAAATCAGAGGAGAAATACCACGCCATTTTCAATAACATTCCCAATCCGGTATTCGTGCTGGATGTTGAATCCCTCGAGATCCTGGACTGTAACGAAAGCGTACTGCCCATATATGGTTTCCGGATCGATGAACTTAACGGCTGCTGTTTCCTGGACCTGTTTTTCGAAAATGAAGCCAACGACTACCGCCGCCGCATCACCACCACCACGGTAATAAATCAGGCCAAACAACGCGGCAAGGATGGCAACTTGCGCTATGTCAACATTCGGATTTCACCTTCCGAGTATTCCGGCCGCAAAGTCTACCTGGTTACGACCAGTGACATCACCAAGCGCCTGGAGACCGAACAACAGCTGATCCAGGCCAGTAAGATGGCCACCCTCGGTGAAATGGCCACCGGTATTGCCCATGAGCTCAACCAGCCTTTGTCCGTCATAAAAACCGTCAGCAGCTTTTTTTTGAAAAAGCTCGACCAGCAGGAAGCGCTTGCCGAAGATGTTGTTCACAATATGCTGCTGAAAGTCGACGGCAATGTGGACCGGGCGGCTAATATCATCAATCACATGCGGCTCTTTGCGCGCAAGTCGGACACCAAGCTGGAAAAAGTCCAGATCAATGAAGTGCTCCGCAACGCTTTCGAGATTTTCAGCCAGCAGCTCAAGGTCAGAGGCATCGATGTGGACTGGAAAATTGGTACCGACCTGCCGGCTATTGAGGCCGACCCAAGTCGCCTGGAGCAGGTTTTTATCAATCTGCTTTTAAACGCCCGGGACGCGATCGAGGAATATCGCTTGCTACAACCGGAGGATCAGGTGGCTGCTGTGATTACCCTAACCACGGTAGAAAAGGACGGGGTGGTCATCTGTACCGTTTGTGATACCGGCACGGGCCTGAGGCCGGGTGTCGCCGACAAGATCTTCGAACCCTTCTTTACGACCAAGGAGGTTGGCAAGGGAACCGGTCTGGGCCTTTCCATCAGTTACGGTATCGTACAGGACTGCGGCGGCACCATCGAAGCCCGGCCCAACTCACCCCGGGGAACCTGTTTTGTGCTGGGATTTCCGATGCCGCGGCACAATCATCATTCGCGGGGCTGGCAATGAACATTCAAGCAAACTCCCAACATTCTCTTTTACTGGTCGATGACGAGGAGGATATCCGCGATGTGCTCCGACTCCCGCTCGAGGATCTTGGTTATCGTGTCTTGACCGCTGACAATGCCGGGACAGCCTTGTCCGTTTTCAACCAGGAAAAACCAGCCGTGGTATTGACCGACATCAAAATGCCGGGGATGGACGGGATCGAATTGCTTCAAAAGATTAAACACGAGTGTCCCGAAACAGAAGTCATCATGATCACCGGGCATGGCGACATGAACCTGGCTATAAAAAGTCTCAAATACGAGGCTACCGATTTTATCATCAAACCGATCAACGTGGATGGTCTGGCAATCGCTTTGGGGCGGGCGGAAGAAAGGATCAGCACCCGTTGCCAGTTGCGCGAACACACGCGCAACCTTGAAAAGTTGCTCCAGGAAAAGACCGAACTCCAGGATCACTTGTCGTCGCTGGGGCTGCTGATCAGTTCGGTTTCCCATGGCATCAAGGGGCTTGTCACCCGCCTCGACGGTGGCCTTTACCTCCTCGATTCAGGGATCCACAAAGGGGACACCGCCCAGATTGCCGCCGGGCGCGACGCTCTGCGGCAAACAGCCGCCCGGATCAAAAAGATGGTGCAAGACATTCTCTTCTATGCCAAGGAACGCGCCCTGCAGCCCGAAACAGTCGATACGGCCGAATTCGCCCGAGAGGTAATCGCCACCGTCCAGCTGCGGACAGACGGTAAGCCGTTAGCGCTGCAATACGATCTGGCAAACGCGCCCGACCAAATGGTTATCGATTCGGAGAGTTTACACTCCGCCCTGGTCAGCATCCTGGACAATGCTATCGACGCCTGCTTAAAGGACACGCAAAAAGATAAACACCGAATTGATTTTATTATAGAAAAAAATATCAACACGGTGGTTTTCAACATCCGGGACAACGGTATCGGTATGGATCGGGAAACACGAGAAAAGATTTTCACCCTGTTTTTTTCTTCCAAAGATCGAAAGGGCACCGGGCTGGGCCTATATATCGCCGATCGAATTATTGCACAGCATAACGGGCATATAGAAGTAGAATCGCAACCTGGACGGGGCAGTTGTTTTCGTATCCGCATACCTGACAAGCCCCGAACGCCTGGGAACCGGTCTTGAAAATGCTGGCCCCTTTTCCAATTGAGGTGCCGCCAATTTACAATCCCAATGTACGCAGGATAGTCACCACCGCATAGCGGCAAGCGCTATAGCTTCAGCCCTAACCTAAAAACTGAAAGTCACTCGTCTGGCACGCTTGCAGCAGGTGACTTACTTGGAACCCATCTCAAATCAAATTCTACCCTGATGCCCGTCTGATTGGCATCCCCTAATCCAGCTTGACATTACCGCAGCCTTCATATATTTTTTAGTTCATAATTTCAGTACCATCCCGGTATCCAGATCGTCATATGGCTTTTGCGGACCGCAAATCATCCACACAGGAGGAACCCACATGGCCACGCCTGAAGAAGTCAGAGAGTACATGCCGCAGATTCGGAGAATCAAAGCGTTCCGGTACCTGGACGATATGGAACTCCGCGCGCTGCTGGCCATCGCTGAAGTCGTCGCCTACGAAAAGGGTGCCAAGATAGTGACCCAGGGCAAGACCGGCAGTCACTTTTATGCCGTTATTCAGGGTGCTGCCGAGGTGTCCGTGAGCGAATTGCAGGACAAGGACATTGTCATCAGTTCCATCGGGGAAGGTGACATATTTGGAGAGGCGGCCATGTTTTTAAAGGAAGAGCGCACCGCCAGCGTCACGGCCACCCAGGACGCGATCATGATGTGTATCGCCCGCAAGAACCTAATGAACTTTTTTAAAGCCAATTCCGGCGCGGGGGTCAAAATCCTGCTGGTCATCGTCTTCAGCCTGCTCAGCAAGCTCTCCAATGCCAACCAGGAAATCGCTTTTGAAAAGCAGGGCGATCTCGATTATGAATATGTCGACACCCTGGTACAGGATTTTATGGAGGAGATAGAAGCAGCCAGCATAAATAGTTCCAATACAGCGCACCAAATAATAAAACCGGTCTCCAATAGGGGGACCGGTTTTTCTGTTTTTTGATTTTCAGTCAGCCGCTTATCATAGGTCCGTTCCCCGGCTCACTCCTTATCCGGCACTTCATACCGGTAACCGACCCCATGGACGGTCTTGATAAAACGCGGGTGGGCCGGATCCTGCTCGATTTTCTTGCGTACCCGGGCCACATGCTGGTCCAGGGTCCGGGTGGTACCGAAGTAATTGACCCCCCAGACGGCGTCCAGGGCTTCATCCCGGTTCACAACGCGCCCGGCATGGTTATGGAAG
The DNA here is from genome assembly GCA_905176665.1 of Olavius algarvensis Delta 4 endosymbiont. Taxonomy (GTDB): domain Bacteria; phylum Desulfobacterota; class Desulfobacteria; order Desulfobacterales; family CAJINA01; genus CAJINA01. The sequence goes on from CAJINA010000122.1 coordinate 218,809, forward strand.
AAGATGATCAGTTCCAACTCTTTAGCGGAAAGGTCAGTCGTCTCACCGTTTAGCTCCAAGCGGTAGCGATCCGGATAAATGCGGGCCTCCCCGAAGTCAAAAGGCTCCTGGGAGGACATGTCCGTTTTAGAGTCCGCACCAGCCCGTTGTACCCGCCGCAGGACCGCATCTACCCGGGCCAGCAATTCGTGCACGCCAAAAGGCTTGGTGACATAGTCATCGGCCCCCATCTTGAGACCAACCACCTTATCGATCTCCTCACCCTTGGCCGTCAGCATGATGATGGGCATCTGTGATCCGCCGGCCCGGATATCGCGGCAGAGGTCATAGCCGCTTTTGCCGGGCATCATGATGTCCAGGATGGCCAGGCTGAATGATTCTTCAGCCAGGCGTTGTTCGGCTTCGCTCCCGTCGCTCGCGGCCGTCACCCGGTAGCCTTCGCTCGCCAGCAGATCCACCAGGCCTTCCCGTATGCGGGTATCGTCTTCGGCGACCAGGATCAGAGGTTGCCCATCATTTGTCATCGGATATCTCCTTCGCCGGTATGGTAATCACGAAACAGCTGCCCTTACCCGGGTCTGATTGGTAGTGAATATCGCCGCCATGGTCACGGATCAGCTGCCGGGCAATACTCAGCCCCAGACCCGAACCGGGCTTACTGGTCGTCAGAGAGTCGTCCGCGCGTTGAAATTTTTCGAACAGCTGCGTTTTAAAATCCGCCGGGACGCCGGAACCATGGTCGGTCACCCGAATGGTATGTTGCCCTTTTTCAGAGCTCAGGCCGATACCCAGATAATGTCCCTCGCCGGCATACTTGATGGCATTATCAATCAGGTTCAGCATCACCTGATCCAAGGCGTCCCGGTCGATGTCGGCATAATGACGTTCGGCCGGGGCCTGCAGATCGATCTCCATAGCCGCCGCCCGCAACCGTACCCGGTGCAGTTCGACAGTCTCGCCCAGATAGCGCCCGATATCCAGACGCCGGCGGTTATAGGTCTTGCGACCCTGCTCCAGCCGACTGAAGTCGAGCACGTTATTCACCAGCCGGGTCAGACGGCGGCTTTCGTCTACAATAACATTCAGGTAGTGCTCTCTTTTCTCACGATCGCGGACCCGCCCTGCCATCAGCAGCTCGGCGTACATCATGATGCTGGTCAGTGGCGTTTTCAACTCATGGGACACGTTGGAGACAAAAGAGGTCTTCTGGCGGGCGTCCTTCAAATTCCGCAATGCCTGCCAGGTCAGCAAACCGCCCCCGGAAAGAATGGCCACGATGAAAATCCCCAAAAGGAGTCCGGATAGCACAAGCAGACCCCGGCTGGAAGCATCCGCCCCGGCCCCACCGTTAAAGAAAACGGCCACCTGCCAATGCGGGAGCTGGGGAGCGAGGGATATTGAGACTTGCGGCTTGTCCCCGGGATTCAACGGTGTCCCGCCGCTCTGGGAGAGAATCCGGCCGGCCCCGTCGATGAGTGCATAGACCGTCCCGGCTTGCGAGCGGGAAGCAAACTCGGGAACCAGGCGCGACAGCAGCGCCATGAGTTCGAGCTCCAACCCGTAGACCAACTCTTCTGAAGAAGGGCGCACCCACCCCAGAATATGCAGTCGGTTTTCCTCGAACCAGGGAATCCAGCCCGCCTGTGAGGGCTCTGCCACCCGGGCAGCCAGGGTGGTCGACTCGGCAGGCGGTGCCCTTTTGGCGGCCGCAACCATTCTGCGGCGGCTGGCCTGCATTTCGGCGATGCTTTCAACCAGCGCAGAACGCATCTGCTCGTTTTCCCCGGTTGCCGTCGGTTTGCCAGCAGCGGCGGAACTCATCGCCGGTGAGGGCGCGGTATCACCGGTGGCCGCCTCGAACCAGCCGTACCGACCGGAGAATAAGGCCTCATAGCGATTTATAAAACTTTTCTCCTCGTTGGTGGTGCCGGCTCGCGGGTCCGGCAGCCGCAGACCGCGACGCGGCTCCCAGATAAACACGTTCCGCACCAGGTAGTTCTCAGCTTCCCAGGATCTCAGGGTCTCGACAAGCTGTCCCGGGGCCACTGCCCGCAGGGACGTTAAAAGCTCTGCCTTGATTTCCGCGATCGTGATCTGGAGTGAATCAGCCAGCGTTCCGCCCATCTCCCGGGCCATGGTCACCCGTATGGCGTCTATGCGGGCCTGCTCGTGCCGCATCAGCCGGGTGGCTCCCGCGGCAATGAGCAGGGTTGGAATCAGTAGGAGCAGCCAGAAAAATATGATCGCGCGTTTACCCAATTTATCCCTGTATTCCCGTGTTGGTAATTATGTAATCCGAGTTGCGCAATTAGGTTTTAGCATTTAGCTGTTAGCTATCTATCTAAGACCGGGTATCATCTTGCAACCTTTGCACCTGCCAGGTTTAGCCACCATTGGCTCAGCTTTCGGGTTTCGCGCGGAAATAGTCGATTTCAGCTGAAACCCGAAAGCCTCGAAACGATCTTTCTAACGGCTAACAGCTAATAGCCAATCGCTTCTTTTATCACTTGCTCTTCTGCTGATGCTTCATTTGATATGAATCGGTTCGCAGGGTTTTGCGGGCCTTGGGTGTCATGCCCTGAGATTTTATGGTTGCGGCCCGGCTTTCCATCTCCTCGGCTTTTTCCAGCATTTCCGCGTCCCGGTGACGGGTACCGAAGGCCTTGAGCTTAAGAGCGGACTTTTTCAATTCCTGGACAGCGGCTTCGGTGCGGCCCTCGTCGGCAAAATCGATGGCCTGTTCCTGGGCAATGGCGCTGTAGTTTAGCTGTACTTCTTTCTGCACACCCACATTGGTAGAGCGGACCACCTTCTGACGATCACGGCTGAAACCGGCCACCCCCCGCGCACTGGCAGTCTCGAAGCGTTTGGTTACCGGGTCTTCATAGGTGACGTTCACACGGGCAACCTCCATTTGGCGGCCCTCTTTCCCCGGGGGCAGCTCCAACTCGACCAGAACATATTTTTCCTGGTTACCGTATAACTGGTTGAGCCCCAGTTCCACCTGTTTTCCTCTGATGCGGCCATCCCGCCCGATAATGCGCAGCGGTTTTACCTCTCCGGGGCACTCGATGATGACTTTGACTTTGCGAGCCACCACGTTCAATACATCGCCCAGTTCGGCTGCGAAAATTCGGGGCAGGTCCTGGCTGGACTCCACGAAATAGGTATTGCCGTCGCTACGCTCCGAAAGTTGCGTCATCAGGTCTTCATTGTAGTCCATGCCCACGCCGACGGTGGTGACGGAAATATTCTCCTTGAGCAGGGATGCCCCCAGCCGGCCTAGATCGGCTGGCGAACTCGGCCCGGTATTGGCAATCCCGTCCGACAGCAGAATGATCCGGTGAACGTAGTCTCCGCTCAGGTTGCGGCGGACCTGGGCGGCACCCTGGCTGACCCCGCCAAACAGGGCCGTGTTGCCGCCGGAACGAATCGACCGGATCATGGCCTCGATTCTTTCCACGTGGCGGGCTCTCTGGGCCTGGACCACGGTTTGGACGTTGTGATCATAGACCACCACCGAGAACATATCGTCTTGATCGAGACGCCGCAGGGCTTCGATGGCCGCCTCCTTGGCCTTGGCCAGCTTGGACCCGGCCATGGAGCCGGAACGGTCGAGTACGATACACAGGTTCACTGCCGGTCGTCGCGCCTTCAGTACCGGGGCCGGCGCGTCCAGGGTCACCTTGACGATGGCCGTCTGGACCCGGTCGGCCGGAAGGGTTCCGCGGTCGATTTCGACCCGGGTTTTCACCTTCTCGGCAGCGGCCAGGGAAACACCCGGCCCGGCCACACTCCCGGCCAGACTGAAACATACGACCACGCCGAAGTTAATCAACCACTTTTTAACAGACGCCTGCTTAATTGAATTCCCCATGTTTACCCCCCCGCATGGTTCCCAGGGCAGTGCCGTACAATCGATTGGCGGCTGAATAACGGATACCAGTTATCGAACTGTACGGCAACTGACCATTGAATTCGGCCTCCCCGGTTCGTTGGCCTGGCACCGGGGCGGTATCCGCAGTGTGTCCCACCTGGCCGTATCCCATCATATTCACAGCCGGGTGTCGTAACCGCAGGGTAAAACGATTGTAAAAAAGATGTAAAGTGGGCCGGTGCGCAAACCCGGGCACTACGCGGCGGTTTTTTACGGAAGGGCAATGCACACTGCAGACCGGAGCACGCCCGGGCAGGCGCAGCGCAACGCAAAGACTCTGCTCACGCTCAGGGTATCTCGATTCCCAAGCGGTTTATCTTGCGCCGCAGAGTGTTTTTATCAATGTTCAATTCGCGCGCGGTGGCCACTCTTTTCCAGTCGTTGCGCTTGAGTGCCTGGATAATGGCCAATTTTTCGATAGCCTTCAAGGTCATACCGCCCGGCATCTGCGCGGCGGTGGCCGGTTGGACCTGTTCGGGCAGATGCTGCAGCCCGATCAGTCCACTGGGGCAGAGAACAAACGCGTGCTCCAGGACATTTTCCAGTTCTCGGATATTGCCCGGCCATTCGTAAAAGAGCAGGGCCGCCATGGCGCTTTGATCCAATCCAAGCAGGCTTTTTCCCTTAATGCTGTTAAAGTAGTGTACAAAATGGTCCACCATAAGGGGAATATCTTCCTTGCGCTCCGATAAGAGCGGTAAAGAGATTTTCATGACATTGATCCGGTAGTAAAGATCATCCCGAAACAGGTTTTGCTTGACCATTTCATCCAGATCGCGATGCGTGGCGGCAATCACGCGCGCGTCGGTTTTCACCGATTGGGTCGCACCAAGCGGCTCATAGGCATGCTCCTGTAAAACGCGCAGCAGCCGCACCTGCACGGCCGGTGATACATCACCGATTTCATCTAAAAATATGGTCCCGTTCCGGGCCCGGGCAAATCGTCCCGCCTTGTCCTTCAAGGCGTCAGTAAAGGCGCCCGCTTTGTAACCAAACAACTCAGACTCGATCAGGGTGTCGGGTAAAGCTCCACAGTTCACGGCAACAAAGGGGCCGTTTTTACGGGAACTGTGATTGTGTATAGCCCGGGCCAGAAACTCCTTGCCGGTGCCCGTCGCCCCGTCGATGAGAATGGTACTGTCGCTCTCGGCGATCTGCGGCAGAATCTCAAAATAGCGCAGCATCTTCTTGTTCTTGCTGACAATATCCTCAAATGAGTGTGTTCTCAGATAGGCCTTTTTTAGTTCGCTGATGGCAGACAAATCCCGAAACGTCTCCACCCCTCCGATGATGGCATCATCGGATGCACGCAAAATAGCCGTATTGACGCTGATTGGAATACGTTTACCGTCTGCCCGGGTAATAACAATCGGCCGATTGGAAATGGGCTTCCCGGACTGCATGGTCTGGCGCAACACACAGCCGCTGCCGCACATATTGGCACGAAAGATATCCGCGCAGCGTTGACCGATGGCGTCCCGGCGGCTGAAGCCGGTGATCTTTTCGGCGGCCCGATTGAAAGACATGATCTTCCAGTCCATGTTCACGGTAAACACCCCATCTTCGATGCTTTCCAAAATCACCTGATAGTTTTTCAAGACGGATTGCATGCGCATTCCTCCTATATCCCGGGTGCGTTTGGTTCCCTGTCACCATATCACGAGGATGCGTTTTGTTTCTATTTAAATCATCCCGAGGCAACCGCCTGCGCGCCTTAAAATATAAATTTATTTATATTTACAGACATATACCGATATAGGAGATCCGAATCAATAGTTTGGCATCGCCCTTGCTCCATATCTAAGTATACGGCCATCGGAACAAAGCCAAAGAGCGTGGCCATCCCAATAAGGAGGTGAATCCGATGTTTAAAAAAATTCTTTTCGCAACGACTGCATCCCCTACGTGTGATGATGCTGCCAAAGTGGCCTTTGACCTGGCCAGGAAATATAACTCGACGCTGTTCACCTTTCATGTGTTCGGCATACCTACCCGGGGTGCCAGTCCGTTTGTGGTGGATCTGAAGAGCGGTGAAGAGGAAACCTATGACGAGGACTATACGGCCTGGGTGAAAGAAGAGATGAAAAACACCTATGCCAAACAACTCCAGGAGATGGATAATTGCGTCATCGACTGCACGGTCGGCCCACCCCACTGGGAGATATTGCGCAAAGCGCGTGAGGAAAACGTGGATTTAATCGTTATGGGGGCCCATACGCGCCAGGAAGATGTGGGCGCTGCGCGCTATCGCTATATTGTCGGCAGTACCATGCAGATGGTTGCCCGGCGGGTACGCTGTCCGGTCCTGATCGTCAGCCGCCCCTGCAATACCTGCTTTTGGTATTTCAGTAACATACTATTCGGTGCTGATTTCTCCAAGGCCTCCATATCCGCATTTCTGTTTGCCTACAACACCGCTAAAGCCATTGGCTGCAAACTGTATCTTTTCAATGCCATCGATATTAGCGATATGCAGTTCGGAAAAATCGCCGGACAGGAAGAAATCGAATCTCAGGTCCTTGCGGCCCGGAAGAAAATGGAAGATATGTACGTCACGCGCATGGAGGGCTTTGACAACTATGCGATTGAGATCTGGGAGGGCATCCCGCACGTCGAGATTCTCAAGTACGCCCGCAAAAAGAGTGTCGATCTGATCGTCATGTCACACCATACCCGGGAGGTCGATCCGGAGAAGGCCCTGCTCGGCAGCACTGTTGAGCAGGTTGTCTTGCGTTCGGCCTGCCCGGTCGCCAGTGTCAACCGGCCGGATAAAGTGGAGGCCAGCTTTGACCGCCATTCAAAGGCATATCGAGAAAAAACGGAAGCCGCGGGCACCTGATATGACCGCCTGGGGCCGGTCAATCAGGAAAACGGGCTTCCGTCCAGGCCTGGCACTTGAAAGTCCCACCCGCCGGTCGACTTGCGCGGGTGCCGCGGGTGGTGCCCGGCAAGACTGGGCCAAACCGTGCCCCCGAACATGATTTACCCTTGACAAGCTGTTGGTTTTTTGGTCAACATTTCTCCATCATTTGTTGGAAACATATAGTAGTACATAATTGATGGAAGGATGGCTGCATGCCCTCACCACTTGAAAAAGCCCGCCGTGATCCGGATTCCATGAAAGCCAGGATCCTGGCGACCGCCCGCACCCTGTTCGGGGAATACGGATACCATGGGGTCACAACCCGCATGATTGCCAAGGAAGTCGGGATCGATGTTTCCACCCTTTACTACCACTGGGGTGAAAAGCAGGATCTGTACGAAGCCGTGCTGACCGACCTCAACGACGAAATCCGGCAGCAACTCGGCGATATCGAACGCCTGGTGCGGGGCCGTCCGCTGGACTATCGTCTGGCGAAGGCCATCGACATCATGTGCGATTACCTGTTCACCCGCCCCGAGGCCTCGCGTCTGATCTTGTTCAGCTACTTCGGCAAGACCCGCACGGACACGGTCCTCGATGCCCGCATGACCGAACATATTGCCAATATCGCCATTGCCATGGGCCTGGCCCTTGACAAGGAGCATGTCTCCCCCGAGGCCAATGCCCGGGTCCTGGCGGTCTGGAATTCGGTGATCAACTTCACGGCCGGCAACGACTTTTTTAAATCATTACTGAAACTCGACCAGGCCGAGTATGCCTCGGTTGTCAAAGAATCACTCAAGTTCATCCTGATTCCGGCCTTTACGCGGAATCAGGGAACAACGGCTAACTAGTGCCCATCCACAAGCGGCATTTTTTGGGGACGGACACTAAAAAACAGGAGGATTGAAATATGGCGTTAAACCTAAGTGCCCTGGGCCAGAAGGTCGGACCCTTGGCCAAGGAGTATTCCTGGAAGGATGTGGTCCTTTATGCCCTGGGGGTGGGGGCCGGATTTTCCGATCTCGACTATTGCTATGAAAATAAATTAAAGGTGATTCCCAGTTTTTCGATCGCCGCGATATTTGACATCCTCGCCCAGATTGGGCTGAAATCGGAAGTAAACCTGGCCGGGATTCTCCACGGTGAGCAGGAGTTGATCTTTCACAACCCGATTCCACCCGAAGGGACCCTGACCACCGAGGGCAAAATCGCCCATTACTATGACAAGGGCCAGGACAAGGGCGCCCTGGTGATTGGCGAAAGCGACACCTGGCATTCCAACGGCCAGAAGCTGTTTACCAGCATCTGTACCATTTTCAGCCGCTTGGACGGCGGTTTCGGCGGCGAGAATGCCCCCAGGACCACGGTGACCTTTCCGGACCGCGATCCCGATTATATCGTGGATGAACAGCCTTCCGAAGACCAGCCCCTGATCTACCGCCTGTCCGGCGATATCTTCAGCCTGCATGTCGATCCTCAATTTGCCAAAGCATCCGGATTTGAAAAACCGATCATGCACGGGTTGTGCACCCATGGGTTTGCCTGCCGGGTGCTGATCGACAAGCTCATTCCCGGCCAGCCGGAAAAAGCGCGCCGTATGGTCTGCCGTTTTACGAAGACCCTCTATCCGGGGGTCCCCATCCAGACCCAGATCTGGAAAACCGGGGACGGCCAGGCCCTCTGGCGGACCGTCAATGGAGAGACCGGCGATATCGTCATCGACAACGGTATTTTTGAATACGGGGAAATCCCGGTGATGCAGATCCGGTTTGACGACCGGGTGGCCATCGTCACCGGCGCGGGTGCGGGGCTTGGCCGGGCTTACGCCCTGGAGCTGGGCCGCCGCGGCGCCAAAGTCGTCGTCAACGATCTGGGCGGCGCCCGGGACGGCTCCGGGGAGGGCTCGAGCAGCCCGGCGGACGAAGTCGTGGCGGAAATTGAGAACCTGGGCGGCAGCGCAGTGGCCAACTACGACAATGTGGCCACCGCAGCCGGCGGTGAAAACATCGTCAAGTCCGCCCTGGATGCTTTCGGCCGCGTGGACATCCTCATCAACAACGCCGGTATCCTGCGCGACAAGAGTTTCGTCAAAATGGATCCTGGCAACTGGCAGGCTGTCCTGGATGTGCATCTCAACGGCGCCTACCATGTGACCAAACCGGCCTTCGAAATTATGAAGGCCAACGGGTACGGCCGGATCATCATGACCACCTCCGCCGCCGGTCTTTACGGCAATTTCGGGCAGACCAACTATTCGGCCGCCAAAATGGGGCTGGTGGGCCTGATGAACACCCTGAAGCTCGAGGGGCAGAAGTACGATGTCAAGGTCAACACCATCGCACCCATTGCCGCCTCGCGCCTGACTGAAGATGTCCTCCCTCCGGATTTCTTCGACAAGCTGAAACCGGAGTTCGTGGTACCCATGGCCCTCTATCTTTGCAGTGAGGGCTGCCCGGTCACCGGAAACATCTACAATGCGGGCATGGGGTTTTACAACCGCGCCGCGGTGTTCACCGGGCCAGGCGCCGTTTTAACCCAGGATGACGCCCCACCCAGCGTTGAAAACATTCAAAAAGCCCTCAAAAACGTCGCCACGGTGGACGGTGCGAGGGAATATTTTCAACTCAATGAACAGGTCGGTGATGTGCTGACCGCCTTCACGGCCCCACCGCCTGCCTCCAGTGATGCCGCCAAGGGTTTTGCCAACGCGGCCGCAGTATTCGACGCCATGGCGGGCGCTTTTGATGCCGGTGCCGCCGCGGGTGTGGATGTGGTCTTTCAATACAACATCGCCGGCGATCTGGGCGGAGATTGGAGTTGTACCATTAAAGACGGCGCCTGCACGGTGGCGCCGGGGCAGCACGAATCCCCGGTGTGCACCCTTAAAATGGAAGCGGGCGACTTTCTGACCATGATGAACGGCACCTTGCCGGCCATGCAGGCCTATACCTCGGGCAAGCTCAAGATCGAAGGCGACATCATGAAGTCACAGCTGATTGAAAAGCTATTTAAATTTTAAGACTGAAGGTGGAAGGCTGAAGACTGAAGGTTTAACCTGAACACCTTAACAGGAGAAAAAAATGATCGGAATTACTTCTTTCGGTGCCTATATACCCCGGCTGCGCCTTGATCGCATGGCCATTTTCCAGAACATGGGCTGGTTTGCCCCCGCCATCGTTATGGTGGCCCAGGGCGAACGGTCCATGTGCAACTGGGACGAGGATGCTCTCACCATGGCCGTGGCCGCATCACGCGATTGCCTGGTGGGCCGGGACAAATCCGCCCTGGACGGTCTCTATCTGGCCTCGACCACCCTCCCGTTTACCGACCGCCAGAACGCCGGCATCGCGGCCACCGCCTTGAACCTGCCCAGCAGCATCCTGGCCGCAGATTTCACCGCATCCCAGAAGGCGGGCACCAACGCCTTGCTGGCTGCGCTCGAATCGGTAAAGAGCGGGGAGCGCCGCAATATTCTGGTAGCGGCGACCGACAAACGTGAAACCAAGCCCGGCTACTTTTACGAGATGTGGTTCGGTGATGGGGCAGCATCCATACTGGTGGGCAGTGAGGATGTAATCGCCGAATACAAAGGATCCCACAGTGTATCCTACGACTTCGTGCCCCACTACCGGGGCAGTGGCAAACAATATGACTACATTTGGGAAGAGCGCTGGACCCGGGATGAGGGCTATGCCAAGATCATCCCCGAAGCCGTCAATGGCCTTTTGGACAAACTGGATCTAACCATTGCGGACGTGGACCGCCTGGTATACCCCTGCTTTTTCAAGGCCGAGCACAAGAACATTGCCCGCAAGCTCGATGCGGATCCGGAAACGGTCATGGACAATATGCACGAAAAGTGCGGGGAAACCGGGGTTGCCCACCCCCTGCTGATGTTGGCCCGGGCCCTGGAAGAGGCCCGCCCCGGCGATCGGATCGTGGTGGCTGGGTTCGGCCAGGGCTGCAGTGCCCTCTATTTCGTCGTTACCGATGCAATTGAAAATCTGGCCCCGCGTACCGGCGTATCCGGATCCCTATCCAACAAGGAGACCACCGACAATTACGCCAAGTGGCTCAAGTTCAGGGAACTGATCGACCCGGAAATGGGGATCCGCGCAGAAGCCCCCACCCAGACCGCCATGACGACCCTGTGGCGTAAACGGGACATGATTCTCGGACTGGTGGGCGGCCGTTGCCGTGAATGCGAAACGCCTCAATTTCCCAGGATGGACATCTGCGTAAACCCTGACTGCGGTGCCCACCACAGCCAGGACGATTACGAGTTTGCCGATGTGCCGGCCAGGATTAAAACCTTTACCGGGGATCTTTTAGCCGTCTCCGTGGACCCTCCGCACAAGTACGGTATGGTCCAGTTCGAAGGCGGTGGCCGGGTGATGGCCGATTTTACCGATTGCGCCTTCGATGACCTCCAAGTGGGCCTGCCCATGCAGATGGTATTTCGCAAGCGGGTGGCCGACAAGGAGCGGGGCTTCGTCAACTATTTCTGGAAAGCAGTCCCGGTACCGGGTGCCGTCGAGGAGATGGACAAGATACGGTATGACGGCCGGGTGGCCGTCATCACCGGGGCCGGGGCCGGCCTGGGTCGAGCCTATGCTCTGGAACTTGCCGCCCGGGGCGCCCGGATTGTCGTCAATGACCTGGGAGGCGCGCCGGACGGCAGCGGTGACGGCAGTGCCGCACCGGCCGATCAAGTGGTCCGCGAACTAGAGGCCCTCGGCGGACAAGCCGTGGCCAACTACGACAACGTCGCCACGGCTGAGGGCGGAGAAAATATCATCAAATGTGCCCTGGACACCTTCGGCCGGGTGGACATCGTGATCAACAATGCCGGCATTCTCCGGGACAAGAGCTTTTTAAAGATGGAACCGGAAAACTGGCAGGCGGTCATGGACGTGCACTTGCACGGCGCCTATCACGTCACCCGCCCGGCATTCGCCGTTATGAAGGAAAATGGTTTCGGCCGGATTGTGATGACCACTTCGGCGGCCGGCCTCTACGGCAACTTCGGCCAGACCAACTACTCGGCCGCCAAGATGGCCCTGGTCGGCCTGATGAACACACTGAAGCTGGAAGGCAAAAAGTACAACATCAACGTCAATACCATCGCCCCGCTGGCAGCTTCCCGGTTGACGGAGGACATCATGCCACCGGATATTTTCAACAAGGCCAAACCGGAGTTCGTGGTTCCCATGGTGGCCTACCTGTGCAGCGATGAATGTACCGAGTCCGGTGCAATCTTCAACGCCGGCATGGGGTACTTCAACCGGGCCGCTATTCTGACCGGGGCCGGGGCCCAGATCGGCGATGCCGAAAATCCGCCCTCGGTAGAAGACATCGAGGCCAACTGGAGCACCATCAACGCCATCTCCGGCACTAAGGAACTGACCGATGTCAACGCCGCCTTCATGGACCTGATTACACCCGCCCCGGAGGAATCCGCCGAAAAAGAAGCGGCGCCCGCCTCGGCCGGACCGGATATCCAGGCCATTTTCGACAACCTGGCCGGGACGTTCAAGGCAGACGCCGCCGCCGGGGTAAACGTCGTCTTCCAGTTCATCATCTCCGGCAAAGGGGGCGGCGAATGGCATTGCGTCATTAAGGACCAGGCCTGCACCATAGCCAAGGGCACCCACGCCAAACCGGGCTGCACCCTAAAAATGGCAGATGCCGACTTTGGAGACATGATGACCGGCAAACTGCCGGCCATGCAGGCGTATACATCCGGCAAGCTGATCATCGAGGGCGATGTGATGAAATCTCAACTAATTGAAAAACTATTCTCGATATAGTGCCCAGCCACAAATGGTAGATTTTGGTTCAGGGCCAGGCTTGAGCAATTTTGAGACCGCAGGCCTAATCAACTATTTCGAGGATCTAAAAAGAGCGAAAACGCCGCCCTGGGCCAAAAGATGCCGTTTGGGGTGGCACGAGGGAGAAAATTATGGCAACAGGAATACGAGATAAAGTGGCAATCATCGGGATGGGCTGCACCCGTTTCGGCGAACGCTGGGACGCAGGGGCCGAAGAACTGATGGTGGAGGCCTTTGAAGAGTGCCTGGGTGATGCCGGCATCGAGAAGCAGGATATCGGGGCCGCCTGGCTGGGAACCTGCATGGAAGAAATCAATGTCGGTAAAACCGGTATGCCGCTGGCCACCACCCTGCGTCTGCCGATGATTCCGGTCACCCGGGTGGAAAACTACTGTGCTACCGGAACGGAGGCTTTTCGGGGCGCCTGCTACGGGGTAGCCTCCGGAGCCTATGATATCTGCCTGGCCCTGGGGGTAGAAAAACTAAAAGATACGGGCTACGGAGGCCTGCCCAACCCGGGATCCGGTCATGGCAGCCTCTCCTGGCAGTGGTGGCCCAATCTGACCGCACCCGGTTCCTTCGCCCAATTGGCCTCCGCCTACGCCGCCAAGTATAAAGTCCCGGACAAGGACCTCAAAAGGGCCATGGCCCACGTCTCGGCCAAAAGCCACGACAATGGTCTCTTGAACCCCAAGGCGCACCTGCGCAAAAAAGTGACCATCGACCAGGTCATGGCGTCACCCATTATCGCCCACCCGCTTGGCCTGTTTGACTGCTGCGGCGTGTCGGACGGTGCCGCGTGCGCCATCGTGACCACGCCTGAAATTGCCAAAAAATTGGGCAAAAAGGACTTTGTGTCGGTCAAAGCCCTCCAGTTGGCCTTGAGCAGCGGCGAAGAAGTCGGGTACAACGACTGGGACGGCGATCATTTCATGACCACCACCAAATGCAGCCGCACAGCCTATGAAGAGGCCGGCATCACGGATCCCAAAGAAGAAATCAGCATGATGGAGGTTCACGACTGTTTCTCCATTACGGAGCTGGTGACCATGGAAGACCTGCACATTTCCGAAAGAGGCAAAGCGGTCCGCGACATCCTGGACGGCTTCTACGACCTGGACGGCACCGTACCGTGCCAGGTGGATGGCGGCCTCAAATGCTTCGGACACCCCATCGGAGCATCCGGCTTGCGAATGCTCTATGAAATGTACCTGCAGCTGTACGGCCGGGCCGGGGAGCGGCAAATCGAAAATCCGCGCTACGGTCTGACCCATAACCTGGGCGGGTTTCCGTTCCAGAACATCTGCAGTATTTCGATTATAGGCAAGTATGATGGTTAGAAAACAAACCTGCTACCGCGACGATAAGCGGTTGTGGGCGGCGTCATCCTGATGAGCGGAGCGACGAAGCATCCCCTCCCATTGAGCACTTTCATTACCTGGGAGAGACTCTTCGCTACGCTCAGAGTGACAGATTCTATCATACGATTTTAAGTGGAGACGCATCATGTTTGAATTGACTCGGTCGCAAAAAGAGGTCCAGAAGGCCGCCCGTGAATTCGCGAAGGGCGAATTCGACAAAGACCAGGCCATCGAACTGGAAAAAACAAACCAGTTCCCCGCAAAGATCTGGAAAAAAGCTGCCGATCTGGGCTTTATCGGGATTCACTTCCCGGAAGAATTTTCGGGCGGTGGATTGGGGCTGGTGGAAAATTGCCTGGTCGCAGAAGAATTCTGCCGCAAAGATTCCACCACCGGCCTGGCCCTGACCAACGCCGCCCTGGGAGGAGAGTGCCTTGCGGATTTCGGCTCTGGAGAACTGGGAGAAAAATACCTGCCGCCGGTCGCCGAAGGTGAAATTCTCTGCGCCGGTGCATTTTGTGATCCGGGTGCCCATGCGGCCTGGCCGAATACGGACACCCTGGCCATTGAAGCGGGCACCGACTTCGTTTTGACGGGTGAAAAATGCTACGTCATCAATGGTGTAACAGCCGGCTTTTTCATCGTTCTTTGTCAGACGGACCCCGCTGCCAGGCCGGCAAAGAGCTTGAGCCTGCTGCTCGTGGAAAGCGGCAGCCCCGGCCTTATGATCGAATCCCAGGGAAGAACCCTTGGCATGGGGATGAGCTCACTGGCAATGGTTCGATTTCAGGATGTCACGGTACCGCGGACCAACCTTGTCGGCAAACGCGGCAAGGGCTTTACGCTCTATGAGAGGTATCTCAACGCCAAGCGTATCACAGCTTCTGCCCAGGCCCTCGGCATAGCCCAAGGCGCCTTTGACCGGGCCCTGGCCTATGTGAAGCAACGCGAACAGTTCGACCGCAAAATCGCTCAGTTCGAGGTCACCCAGCACAAGCTGGCCGACATGGCCGTGCAAATCGAACTGGCCCGGTCGATTACCTACCGGGCAGCGGCTGAATACGACAGCAGCGGCAAAGATGCCGCCCTGCCGGCCATGGCGCGGGTGGCCACTGGGCGGGCCGCCTTTGCCGTTACGGATGAAGCCATTCAGCTCTTCGGAGGATACGGTTACATGACCGAACAGGAGGTCGAGCGCTTTTACCGCGATGCCAAGGCGCTGGAACTGTTCGGTAGCGGAGGCTCTCATCGCAAGAAGGTCATATCAAAATCTCTGCTCGGGAGGCTCTCATAATGGACATCATCCAATACTCCGAAGATCACAAACAGTTTCGTAAAGACTCGCGGGCTTTCTGTGAAAAAGAGGCGGCGCCTTTCACAGACCAGTGGGAAGCCGACCACATTGTCCCCAAGGAGATCTGGCGCAAGGTCGGCCAGGCCGGTTTCTTATGCCCTGAGGTGGCCCCTGCATATGGTGGGCGGGGTGGAAATTTTCTATACGCCCTGATCATTGCCGAGGAGATGTCGCGCACCCGACACACCGGCCTGGCCACGGCCCTGCACAGCGATGTGGTCGTACCCTATATCAGTTCTTTTGGGTCGGAAAAGATGAAACAAAAATACCTGCCAGGATGTGTCAACGGCGATATCATTACCGCCATTGCCATGACGGAACCGGATGCCGGCAGTGATCTGGCTTCGATGGGGACCACGGCCGTAGAAGAGGGCGATACAGTCAACCTGAACGGCTCGAAGACGTTTATCTCCAATGGGATCAACTGCGATCTGGTGATCGTCGCGGCTCGCGACCCGGAGGAGGAAAATCCCTACCAGGCCCTGTCACTTTATATTGTCGAAGACGGCACCCCGGGATTTACCCGGGGACGGCACCTGGACAAAATGGGCTGGTGGAGCCAGGATACCGCGGAGTTGTTCTTTTCCGGTTGCCGCATTCCGGTTGAAAACCGCATTGGAAACAAAGGTGACGGTTTTTTAATGCTTATGCAAAAGCTGCAGCAGGAACGCCTGGCCACTGCCATTGGCGGTGTGGTAACCGCCGAACGTATTCTGGAGTGGATCACCGACCACTGCAAAAATACCGAGAGAGGCGGCAAGCCCATCTCCAAATACCAGGCCGCCCAATTCGCCCTGGTGGAAATGACCACCGAAGTCAAGATCGGCCGGACGTTCCTGGACAAACTGGTCGCCGATCATGTCGAGGGCCTGGAGATCATCGTGGAAACCTCCATGGCCAAATACTGGACCACCGAAATGGCCCGGCGGGTGGCCGACCGCGCCCTGGATTTGATGGGCGAATACGGTATTCTGGAACAAAGTCCCATTGTCAGGGCGTTCCGGGATGTACGGGTAATGTCGATATTTGCGGGCACGAATGAGATTATGAAGAGTATCGCGGCTAAATTCATGGGATTATAGCCCGAAGCTGCTTCAAACAGTGCCTTCTGGCCCAATCTCGGCGTTGGGCGCGAAGTTCAAATCCTCGAAATACTCGGTGTATGCCTCCGGTTTAAACTTTGCCTCCGCCTTGATCTTGAACCAAAATCCTTTATTGAGATATCTTCTATTCCAATATATAAGGAATCTAATTATGACCAATCAAGGAGCCTTATCCGGCGTTACTGTCCTCGACCTCTCCCGGCTGCTGCCCGGCCCCTATTGCTCTATGATCCTGGCCGATCACGGCGCCCGGGTCATTGCCATCGAAGATAAAAAGCAGTACGCCAAAGACGGCCTTTTCCTGCCCAATGTATGCCGGAACAAGGAGCACATGACCCTGGACCTGAAGTCAGAGCCCGGACAGGAAATATTTGCACGCCTGGTCAAGAATGCGGATGTGGTCCTGGAAGGTTTTCGGCCTGGTGTAGTTAAGCGACTGGGTGTCGATTACGAAGCGATGCGCCGGATAAACCCGGCCATCATCTATTGCTCGGTAACCGGATACGGACAGACAGGGCCGTTTTCCGAGAAAGCCGGGCACGATGTCAATTACCTGGGCTATGCCGGCATCCTGGACATCCTGGGTGAAGCGAACCGCCCGCCCGCCATTCCGGGGGTGCAATTTGCTGATATGGCCGGCGGCGGGATGAATGCTGCCATCGGCATCCTGCTCGCCTTGTTTGCCCGCGAGAAAACCGGGCAGGGCCAGCACATCGACATCTCCATGACGGACGCCATGGTCAGCCTGCTTCCCGTCGCCCTGATCTGGCAGCAGTTTTCCGGGCAGTTTCCCGAGCGCGGCAATGCCATGCTTTCGCATCGCTATGCCTGCTACAATACCTACGAAACCGCCGACGGCCGTTATATCGCCGTGGGTGCCGTCGAGAGTCAGTTCTGGAAAACCCTGTGTGAACACCTGGGACTGTCCCAATATATCCACCTGCAGTACGATGAGGAAAAAAAGGAAGAAATCATTGCGGCTTTGCGCGACACTTTCCGGCAGAAAACCATGGCCCAGTGGGATGCGGAATTCAGCCAGATGGATGTCTGCGTCAGCGGCATCAGCAACCTGGAAGAAGTGTTGACTGATCCTCTGTTCCAGGAGCGGGAGATGGTGGTGGAACTACCCGGCGCCAACGGTCCACCGGAAAAAGCCCTGGGGGTCCCGGTAAAACTCAGCCAAACTCCCGGTACGGTCCGTAACGCATCAATAGGATTCGGAGCCAATACCGACGCCATCCTCAAAGAGCACGGCTACACGGATGAACAGATCCGGCAACTTGCAGAGCAAGATGTGATTTAGAGGAGAATACCGCATGACCCAAAAAATTCTGATTACCGGCGCATCGTCCGGCATTGGTCGGGCGCTGGCCTATGAATTGGCGGACCGTGGATACTCTCTGGCTCTGACGGCCCGGCGGCTGGAAACCCTGGAAGATATCCGGGATGATTTAAAAGCAAAACATCCGGCTGCCACGGTGGTGGTACATTCATTGGATGTGGCTGCCTATGATTCAGTTCCTGAGGTAATCTCCACCTGTGTGGCCAAACTGGGCGGCCTGGACATCCTGTTCGCCAACGCCGGTATCGGACTGGGTGAAAAGGTGGGAAAAGGGCGTTTCAGCGAAGCCCGCCAGACCATTGAAACCAACCTTTTAGGTGCTATGGCCTCTGTGGATACGGCCGTCGAACACTTCCTCGAAAAGGGCCAGGGGCACATCGTGGGTGTCGCTTCGGTGGCGGCCTTCAGGGGGCTGCCGCGCAGTTCGTCCTATAGCGCCTCCAAGGCTGGTTTCGCCATATACCTGGAGTCCCTGCGAGCGGAGGTGTTTCGTAAAAACATCCATGTCACCGTGTTGTATCCCGGCTATATCGATACCCCCCTCAACGATATGCTGCCCAGCCGGCCGTTTCTCATCACCGTTGAGAAAGGGGCCACGATCATAGCCGACCTGATCGAACGCAAAGTGAAGTCTTCCACGGTGCCGGTTTGGCCCTGGTGTATCCTGGGACGGATGCTGAAACTGCTACCCACCAGCGTGGTGGCCAAGTTGTGAGGCTAATCTCACTGCACGATTTTTAACCTGACCACTTTGGAAATCTATCATTCATATCCATACCCGCGAATCGTAGTAAAGGAATCTTCGGATGGGGTTTGAGGAAAAAGAAATTCTGAGATTGACTGAATGGGAGGTCGCAAATCTAATTCTCCCTCTCGTAACCACGGTAACGTTATATGAAGGCTCTGCCCCGATAGCGTATTTATGCAGTCGAATAGCTGAAAGCACAGGACGGTCCTGAGGCGCCTCTGGGAAGACGTATCGTGTAATACGGTCTGATCCACTTGTGGTCGTTGTCTGTTTTGAGTGGATGCAATTGGATATGGCATGAAATCATTCGACACTGCATTGCTTTATGTTTTAAGCGGTACCGGCAACACCTTTCGGGTGGCGCGCTGGATAGAAAGCCTTTTTGAACAAAACGGAATCAAAACAGATCTTAAATTTATCGAAAATGCTGACTTGCCAGAAGACTTTAAACATGCCGACCGTCAATTGACCACGCTAATGTTTCCCACGCACGGATTCATGCCGCCCTGGTCCATGATCAAATTTCTGTTCAAAATGCCCCGGCAAAAAAAAGCAAAGGCTCTGAGCATTGCCACCCGCGGTGCCATATGGATTGGACCTTTAAAGATACCGGGCGCAGCCGGTTTTGCAAACTTCTTTACCGCGTTGGTCCTCTTGTTCAAGGGGTATGATATCCGGGGATTTTTCAGTCTGGATATGGCCGCCAACATGAATAATCTCCATCCCAGCCTTACGCTGCCGGCCGTGAACGGTATTTGTAAAAAAGCGAAACGAAAAATTGAGTTTTGCATGTCTCGAGTGATGGCAGGCAAGCGACTGTTGTTTACCCTGAACAACCTGTATGAAGGCATTGTGACATGCCTGATATTCTGGTTGATTCCGATATTTCCGATTCTCTATCTGATTTTTGCTAAAGCAAGCATGGCGAAAATCATGTTTGCCAACAACAATTGCGTGTCCTGTGGGATGTGTACCAAAATCTGCCCAAACCAGGCGATTGAAATGAAAAGCTTCTTTGGGAAGAAGCGACCGTTCTGGACCTATCACTGCGAGAACTGCATGCGCTGCATGGGCTATTGTAGAAAGAAGGCGGTTGAGGCCGGGCACTCCTATATTCTCTTGCACACCTTTATTATGGCTGTCCCGGTGGTTGCAAATATCACGACGGGGTGGACCAACGCCATTGGAGATATTTTGGGGATTAATAACGACTGGCTCATGGTATTGGTGGAAGCGCTATATTATATACCGGCTCTTTTTTTATCCTACTGGGTATTCTGGATGTCAATCCGGATTCCGGCGGTTAATACGATATTCAGTTTTACGACGCTGACCCATTATTTCAAACGGTTTCATGATCCGGAAACCCGGGTTAAATCTCTGGTGAAAAGGCAGAAAAAGAAAGATATAATCAAGACCGACCATGAGGATATGATACTTAATTCAAACAAGTAAAATACACCGGTTGCGCGCCGGTGATTTTGATGGTTCTCCTTTCAACGAAAAGACAAAATATATTATGAATGTAGAGTTAAGGTATTTTTCAGGTACAGGCAACTCATATAAAATCATAGATACGTGTAAAGAAGTGTTCATTCAAAGCGACTGTGAAGTTTCCCTTTTTTCTATTACCGACATCGCCAATATAAACGAAGAAGCCGATATAATAGGTTTTTACTTTCCAGTTTATGCGTTCGGAATTCCGCGAATATGCGGACAGTATTTATTGAATTTGCCAAATTTTAAAAACCCCATAAATACGTTTATTTTGATTACGGCCGGTGACCCGGAGGAAGCCGGGTTTTCTGTAAAAGAAAGCACTACAATTTTGGGAAAGAAAGGACTTGATGTAACTTATAGTGCAGTTATTCACATGCCTGCGAATTGGACAGTATCAATGAACCCGCCACCCAAAAAAGAAGCTCAATTGATAATCAACACCGGCGTAAATAGGGCAAAGGAAATAGTCCCAGACATTCTGGATGGTGTGCGTCGCCAGCACACCTTCAATTATCCATCAAGATATAGCAAATTTGGTTTCTATAAAGATTATTATATGTTCAAATGGTTGGGCGTCAGTAATTTGTGGAGGGATTTCAGGACAGATGAAACGTGTGATTCGTGTGCATTGTGTGAAAAAATCTGCCCAACAAGTAGCATCCAAATCGTAAATACCAGGCCTCAATGGTTTAAGACCTGCGAACAATGCATGCGTTGTGTAAATTATTGTCCGCAACAAGCAATTTTTCAAAAAGGAACAGGCAGTATCAAAGGTAAAAACATATATCACGAACCTACTTTTAAACCACTAAAAACAAAAAAGCATAACAAAACGAATGCAACCGACGTAACAATCAATGCGGCTGATTAGCGGCGCTTCAGATTCTGGCATGATCTCCATTTTCATTCAACCCTAAGGGAGAACTGTTATGACCCAAGTGTTTCAGCCCGCGGTTCTTGGTTCCCTGGAACTGCAAAACCGGCTCATCCATTCCGCCACTTTCGAATGCATGGCTGATGAAAACGGCGCGGTAACCGATCATTTGGTAAAACGCTATGTCAACCTGGCCAAAGGAGAAGTGGGTCTGATCATCCCCGGCCATCTGTATGTGCATCCCAGGGGAAAAGCGTATGCCGGGCAGACGGGTATTCATGATGACCGGTTGATTCCCGGGTTATCCCGCCTGGTCGACGCGGTGCATGCTGCCGGCGGGCTTATCGCCTTTCAGCTGGCCCACGGCGGGAGGCAGTGTCCTAAGAAAGTCATTGAAAAAGCTCCTTTGGCGCCCCATGGGTTCGGCCGGGATCCCGCTAGCCTGAACAAACCGGCGGCTGCCACCGATGCCGATATCCAGGAGGTGATCGCTTCATTTGCAAAGGCCGCCCAAAGGGCCTTTGATGCCGGGGCGGATGCCATCCAAATCCATTGCGCCCATGGGTATTTGCTCAATGAGTTCCTCTCCCCCTTTTTTAACCGAAGGCATGATCAATGGGGGGGCTCACCGGAGAACAACTTCCGTCTGCTCAAGCATATCATCCTGGCCATTCAACAAACGGCGGGGCAAGACAGGGTGGTTATAGTCAAAATGAATACAGATGATTTTACCCCCAAAAAGGGCATCACCCCGGACTTGGCGACCCAATACGCAGCCTGGCTGGCAGATCTGGGCGTAGCGGCCCTGGAGGTGTCCAGCGGGACCTATTACACCTTTCATACGGTGCGTGGCGAAGTTCCCATCGACGACCTGGCCTGGGCCCTGCCCTGGTGGATGCGGCCCCTGGCCACGGTGATTTTCAAAAAGCAGGTTTTTCCCTGCCGGTTCCAGAAGCTGTATCATCTTCCGGCGGCGGAAAAAATTAAACCGGTGGTCGGCGATATGTCTCTGATTCTGGTGGGAGGGGTGAGAACGCTCAGCGAAATGGATAAGGTTTTGTCAGCATCAAAAGCGGATTTTCTATCCATGAGCCGCCCCTTTATCCGAGAGCCGTTTCTGGCCAAACGCATGCAACAGGGTAAAACCAAAGAAGCTACCTGCATTTCCTGCAACAAATGCTTTGCCGCAGTTTTCAACGGCCTGCCGTTGCGGTGTTATGTCGACGGCCTGCCCTAAAAGCCGGTGATACAGATGGCCTTTGAAATAGACCAAGGAATACGAGCACTAATCCTCGGTCTGCATCAGTTGACGTCGGCCAAGGAATCTTGGCAATAATCCACAGTAGGTACTCTATTAGGCAGATTCTACCAAGATCATTCCATCTTTGCCACATTCAGCAGTAACACGTTGTATCAATTCATTAGATACAGATTTGTTGAACGCGTCTTTCTCATCCGCAGGAACACCAAATTCAAGAAAGAAACCCTCGAAACCCCTCGGAGACCAAGTAGTGATGAATCTGCTCTCTTCAGATGTATTGTTTCTAAAGGTATGGACCCCATTAGTAGGAATAATGAGACTTTCACCTTTGTCCAACGTATGCCATATCCCGTCATGTAGTATGTCTAATTGTCCGCTTATAATATGAAACAACTCTGGAGCATCTTTGTGATAATGAGGTGGGGGGCCAGGTACATTCGGAGTGGCAGACACCTCCAGTAGTGAATATTCTCCTATTGTTTCAACATATGTTACTTTATGTCCAAGTACCCAGAGGTGTTTATTTGCATTCATGTTAGCCTCCAGCATATCCATAAAAAGAACAGAATTTTTCATTTATGAGTCAATGTTGACTTTATGAGATAAAAGTAATATCATGAAACCATGATGTCAAGAATGAGCTTAAAAAAAGGCCGTACCAATCAAAAACTAAGGACCCGCAAAGCCCTGCTTGAGGCTGCAAGTCTCTTAGTAAAAAAGGGGATCAATCCGACACTTGCAGACGTGGCTGAAGAAGCACTGGTCTCTAAAGCTACTGCATATCGTTACTTCCCGAGTCTGGATGCATTACTCTTGGAAGTTTCCTTAGATCAGAAGGTTGAAGCGCCAGAACATATTCTCCGTAATGTTGATGAATTGAATTTAGAAGAACGGGTTGCAAAAGTTCATGATTTTTTACACCAATTGGTCGTTCAAAATGAACAACCGTTTAGGCTGTTCTTCCGCGCATCCATGGAGCAATGGCTGCAGTCTGAAGGAACCCCCGCAGCACCTATCCGTGGTGCTCGTAGGATTCCAATACTTGAACTCGCCCTCGCACCATATAAAAAAAGTATGGACAGTAAAACCTATGATAAATTGTTGTATGCATTGAGTACAGTGGTCGGGATTGAACCATTCATAGTATTAACTGACGTCTGCCAAATCGATCCGGAAAAAGGCCGCGACATAACAAGATGGGCCGTTAAGGCCTTAGTTGATGCAGCCTTAAAGCAAGAATAAAAGGACATAAATCGGCGTGAAAGCAACTTGAGCCTTGGAGACCTCGTCAAGCACATGTCATAGGAAAAATATTACCGGGAATACCCAAGCACAACAATGGTTCAAATCATGCAGGTATCTGCTATGTATCAAAGGTGTTGAAAATATTGTGGTATGCTCAAAACTGAGTGCGGCTGATACCTGAGATATCCATTTTATATCACCCGAAAATTGTGAAATTTAATATATTGGCTTAGTGGCAAGATATGCCTAAGTTCGGACATTTCGAAATTACGGCGGCTTCTGACAGGGTAGATATTTAATTGAAAAAGTTAAGATCTTCCCAAACAGTTTGAGATAGACGATAAGCGCCATCCCTGGCCCCAAAAGAAGACCAGGGTATGGCGCGCGGTCGTC